>NZ_CP102480.1:902500-2102500 GCF_024662015.1 Nisaea acidiphila
CTGCCGCATCGAAGCGCCGTCTCTGCTCGTCGCGATATTGCTCAAGTTGCTCGACCGACTCGATGCCGACGCAAAGTTTAACCAGATTGAGTGGCATGCTGCGATCCGCCGCCTCTCTAGCCGAACATGCCAAGCATCCACCACCAGATGAAATCCAGAGGCAGGATGACGAGGAACGAAAGCAGCGCGAGCGCAAGACAGGCCCGCGCACCGGAGGCGAGCGGCACGTTGCCGAGCTGCATCCCGATAACGAAAGGCGGAACCTGATAGGGCATGATCACGGTCGAGAAGCCAACGACGATCAGGTTCATGACCTGAAAGAGCGGAAAGCCGCTCGCAGCGGAGAGTTCACTCGCGAGCGGCGCCAGCACCGCCGGCACGGCCGGCATGGTGGAGATCATGCCGAGGAAGGTGCCTAACCCGGCGATCACGGCAAAGGCCTCGGCGGGGTTTCCGGGTTCAAGTCCCTCGGCGGCGATGAGCTCGGCACCGACCCAGGTACCGAGACCGGACTGCGCGACCAGCGCCCCGACCGCGAGAATACCCGCGATATAGATCAGCGGATTGAACGAGATCTTCTGTCGATAGACATCGGGAGAAACCAGACCCGCGCCGGGCAACAGACAGACAATGCCGATCCCGAGAGAAATCCATGCCGGCGAGATTCCGTGCACCGCATCGGTCGCCCAGAGAACCAGCGCAATGGCAAGATAGAGCGCCATCTTCTTCTCGGAGAGGGTCATCCCAGCCCAGGTCGGCCCCGTCTCTTCCACCTCGTCCGCCTTCGGCTCGGCCGCTTCCCCGAACATCCAGGTGAGCAGCAGCGCGATCATCACCGCCTTGACGGCGCCGAGCACGGGAAAATGCAGCAGCAGATAGTCGAAATAACGGATCACCACACCGTGCGAGGTTTCGGCCGCGCCAACCAGGACATTGTTCGGGACATTGGAAGGAAGCACGCCGACGGAGCAGAGATAGGAGCTCAGGATCATCGCAAGGACCATGCCCTGCCGCCCCTTGCTGCCGTCGGCATACCCCAGCCGGTCCGCGAGGGCGAGAATGATCGGCATCAGCAGGACGATGCGCGACAGCGTCGAGGGCATGAGGAAGATCAGGACCACAGAGACCGTGACGATGCCGGCAATGACCGCACCGTAGCCGCCCGAAATCCGCGCCGTGATCGCCCGCGCGAGCCGCTTGCCGAGTCCGGTGACGTCGACTGCGGCGCCGATGATCAGGCCGCCGAAGACCAGCCAGAAGGCGCCCGAAGCGAATCCGGAAAACACCGTCGCGGGCGGCGCGATGGCGAAGACCATGGCGAGGAAGAAAAGCAGCATCGCCACCAGATGCTCGGCGATCGCCCCGGTCGCCCAGAGCCCGATGCAGAGCACCACCAGAGCGCCCGCCGGCGCCGCTCCGGGCGGCATGCCTTCCGGCGGCAGGAAGGCGAGCCAGGCGCCGATGGCCAAAACCGGCAACAGGATCAGGTGACGGGGCGCGAAACTCTGCATCTTCGGGATCTATCCAACTCTTTCGGACGGGACAATTCGGAACCGGACAGGTGCCCGGCCCCGTGCCGGCGGCTCAGCCCCCGCCGGCTTTCTCGAAGAGAAGCAGGTCCGCCCCCTCCTCGACCTGATCGCCGGCCGCAAAATGAAGCGCGGCCACCACACCGTCCTCCGGCGCGCGAATCACATGCTCCATCTTCATCGCCTCCAGCAACATCAGCGGATCGCCTTTGGACACTTCCGCGCCCGCAGCAACCTGCACCGCGATGAGCTTTCCTGGCATCGGTGCCGTGACATGGCCGGAATCCTCGCCCGCATCCGCACCGGAGGCCAGTGCGGATTTCAGATGATAGCGATGCGCCGCCCCACCCGAAAAGAGTGTCACACCATCACCGCCCGCGCGTAATTCGCCTTCGAACGTGACCCCATCGATCCGGACCGCGTAGCCTCCTTGTGCGGAGGGAAGAATCGTCACCAGCGCCGCATCGCCGTCATTCTCGAACAGGTATCCGGCGGCCACGATGCGGTAGGCGCGCTCGATCTCCTCACCGTCCCGCAGGAGTGTGATCCGGTGCAGCGGGGAATCGTTGAGGCGCCAGCCGTGCGCCAGCGCCCAGGGGGAGAAGGGATCACGGCTATGGCGGGCCATTTCGGCGGCCGCCACCCTCTGCGCCTCCATCGCGGCCGCGGCCGCGATCCGATGCAATCTCTCCTCGTCGCGCGGCGGCGCGGCGAGATCCGCGCCGTGGCGCTCGATGAATCGGGTGTCGAGTTCACCCGCGGCGAAAGCCGGATGGTCGACGATCCGCTTCAGGTAGGCGACATTGTTCGCGAGCCCGGCGATCCGGGTCTCTTCGAGGGCGCGCGAGAGCTTCCGCAGGGCCTCGGTCCGGTCCCGCCCGTGGGCGATCAGCTTGGCGATCATCGGATCGTAGTGAACGGTCACGGCATCGCCTTCCACAACGCCGCTATCGACACGAATGCCGTCCTCTTCCGCCGGGAAGGCCAGCCGCGTCAGGTGCCCGGTCTGGGGCAGGAAATCCCGTGCCGGATCCTCGGCATAGATCCGCACCTCGACCGCATGGCCGTTCGGACGAATCTCTCCCTGCGAAAGCGGCAGGACATGGCCCTCTGCCACCCGTAGCTGCCATGCGACGAGATCCTGACCAGTGATCATTTCCGTGACAGGATGCTCGACCTGGAGACGGGTGTTCATCTCCATGAAATAGAAACTGCCGTCCTCGTCCATGATGAACTCGACCGTGCCGGCGCCGACATAGTCGATCGCTTTCGCCGCGTTCACGGCGGCCTCCGCCATGGCGCTCCTGATTTCCTCGGCGAGTCCCGGCGCCGGCGCCTCCTCCACGACCTTCTGGTGGCGGCGCTGCACCGAGCAGTCCCGCTCGAAAAGATGCACGACATTGCCGTGCCGGTCCGCGAACACCTGCACTTCCACATGACGCGGGCGGGTCAGGTATTTTTCGATCAGCATGCGATCGTCGCCGAAAGCCGCCTTGGCCTCGCGCTTCGCGGCGGCAATCTCCGCTTCCAGATCCGGCTCCGATTCGACGACGCGCATGCCTTTGCCGCCGCCGCCGGCACTTGCCTTCAGCAAGACGGGAAAGCCGATCGCGAGGGCTTCTTTTTTCAGGATGCCTATATCCTGTTCGCCGCCATGATAGCCGGGCACCAAAGGCACGGCGGCCCTCGCCATGATCTCCTTCGCCGCCGCCTTCGAACCCATCGCCTCGATCGCCGGAACATCCGGTCCGACGAAAACGATCCCCGCCTCGGCGCAGGCTTTCGCGAAGCCCGCATTCTCTGAGAGGAAGCCGTAACCCGGATGAATGGCGTCGGCTCCCGCAAACCTCGCGGTTTCGATCAGGCGCGGAATGTCGAGATAGGATTTCGCCGCTTCCGCCGGCCCAATCGGATAAGCGGCATCAACTGCGGCAACATGCTGCGCCGACGCGTCCGCCTCGGAATAGACGGCGACGGTACGGATCCCCATGGCTTTCGCCGTCCGAGCGATACGGCAGGCTATCTCGCCCCGGTTGGCGATCAGGAGGGTGCGGATGGTCCGGATGCCGCTCATCGGGAAATCCAGTTCGGCTTGCGTTTCTCGAGAAAGGCGGCGAGGCCCTCGCGGCCTTCCGGCGATGCCCGCTGGTGAGCGATTCGCTGTGCCGCCTCACGGCGCGTGGTATCATCCACTTGGCGTCCGGCAATCTCCCGGAGCAGCGCTTTCGAGGCGCGGACAGCATCAGGGCCGGATTTCATGATCTCGCCGACTATTTTCGCAACCGCTCCGTCCAGTTCCTCCTGCGGATGGACCGCGTGAACAATTCCGATACGCTGCGCCTCGGCCGCCCCGATCCGCTCGCCGGTCTGGAACCAGCGATGTGCCTCGCGCACACCGATCGCCTGGATCACATACGGACTGATCACACCCGGAATGATCCCGAGCCGGACTTCGGAAAGAGCGAAGCTCGCGCTTTCCGAAGCCACAGCAATATCGCAACAGGTGCAAAGTCCGAAGCCGCCGCCCATGGCGGTTCCGTTCACCTTGGCGACAGTGGTCATCGGCAGGTTGTAGAGCGCGTCCATCATGTTCGAGAAGCGCATCGCATCCTCGAAATTGTCGTGCTCGCTATGGTCTGCCGCCCGCCTCATCCAGTTGAGGTCCCCGCCGGCCGAGAAGCTGGTCCCGCTGCCGGTCAGGATCAGCACGCGGACGTCGTCGCGCCCGGCCATGGCGCGGAACAGCACGTGCAGGTCTTTGATCAGGATCTCGTCGAAGGCATTGTGGATTTCGGGCCGGCTCAGCGTGACGGTGACGATGCCCGCCGCGTCCTCCACAAGGAGGCTTTCCGGCCGTTCCAATCGGTACTGGGTCTGCATGGACCTACATCCTGAAGATGCCGAACTTCGTCGGCTCGATCTCGCGGTTCAGCGAGGCTGAAATGGAAAGGCCGAGCACGGTGCGGGTATCGGCGGGGTCGATGATGCCGTCGTCCCAGAGCCGGGCACTCGCGTAGTAGGGATGCCCCTGGCTCTCATACTGCTCGCGGATTGGAGCCTTGAAGGCCTCTTCCTCGTCTTCCGGCCAGCCCTCACCCTTGGCCTCAAGACCGTCCCGGCGCACCTGGGCGAGAACGTTCGCCGCCTGCTCGCCGCCCATGACGGAGATCCGGGCGTTGGGCCACATGTAAAGCATGCGCGGACTGTAGGCCCGGCCGCACATGCCGTAGTTCCCGGCTCCGAAGGAGCCTCCGATGATCACTGTAAATTTCGGCACCTTTGCCGAGGCGACCGCGGTCACCAGCTTGGCGCCGTCCTTGGCGATGCCGCCGGCCTCGTATTTCCGCCCGACCATGAAGCCGGTGATGTTCTGCAGGAAGACGAGCGGAATGCCACGCTGGCAGCAGAGTTCGACGAAATGCGCCCCCTTCAGGGAGGATTCCGAGAACAGGATCCCGTTGTTGGCGACGATGCCGACAGGATAGCCCCAAAGATGCGCGAAGCCGGTTACCAGCGTGGTGCCATAGAGCGGTTTGAACTCGTCGAACTCGGAGCCGTCGACGATCCGGGCGATGATCTCGCGCACGTCGAACGGCTTGCGGCTGTCCTCCGAGACGACGCCATAGATCTCTTCCGCATCGTAGAGCGGCTCAACCGGCTCGCGGATGGCGACATTCGGATTCTTCACCCGGTTCAGATTTCCGACGATCCGCCGGGCGATGCCGAGCGCATGGGTATCGTCATTGGCGATATGGTCGGTCACGCCGGAGACGCGGGAATGCACGTCCGCACCGCCGAGATCCTCCGCGCTCACCACCTCGCCGGTCGCCGCCTTAACCAACGGCGGGCCGCCGAGGAAGATCGTGCCCTGCTCCTTCACGATGATGCTTTCGTCCGACATGGCCGGGACATAGGCACCGCCCGCCGTGCAGGAGCCCATCACCACCGCGATCTGCGGAATGCCGTCCGCCGACATGTTGGCCTGGTTGTAGAAGATGCGGCCGAAATGGTCGCGGTCCGGAAAGACCTCGTCCTGCGCCGGCAGGAAGGCACCGCCGGAATCGACCAGATAGATACAGGGCAATCGGTTCTGCCAGGCGATCTCCTGGGCCCGGAGATGCTTCTTCACCGTCATCGGGAAATAAGTGCCGCCCTTCACCGTCGCATCGTTGGCGACGATCATGACCTCCTGCCCCATGACCCGGCCGATGCCGGTGAGGATCCCCGCCGATGCGATATCGCCGGAATACATGCCATGCGCCGCGAGCTGGGAGAGTTCGAGCCAAGGCGCGCCGGGGTCGAGCAGGGTCCGGACACGTTCGCGCGGCAGCAGCTTGCCGCGCGCGACGTGACGGTCACGGCTCCGCATACCGCCGCCTTCCTTGGCGACGGCGACCTGGGCCTGAAGATCCGCAACAAGCCCCCGCATGTGTTCGGCGTTACGCCGGAAAGTCTCGTCCCGGCTGTTGAGCGCCGTCGTGAGAACACTCATTGAAATTCGCCTCTTACCAGCCGCCGGTGCTGAGCCAGCGCTCGATATGGTCGATCCGATCGGCGCCCCAGAACGGCTCACCGTCGACGATGAAATAAGGCGCGCCGCAGACGCCGGCCTCGATCGAGGCATCCACCTCGGTCTTCAGCTTCTCCTTCACGGCCGGATCGTTCAGCGCCGCCTTCAGTTCCTCAGGATCGACGCCGTTTGCGGCGGCGATCTCGATCACCGCCTCGGCGCTGTTGATGGCCTTTTTCTCCTGAAAGGCCGCATTGAACAGCGCCAGCGCGACCTTCTGCGCCAGGGCCTCGTCCTTTGATTTCAGCCACCAGACGGCACGCGCCGCGGCGACGGAAAGGAAGGGGAAGCTGTCGGGAAACTGCATCGGCACCCCGAACATCCGCGCGCAGCGATCGAGATCGCGGCGGGCATAAGCGCCTTTCAGCGGCTGATCCATCAACGGCTTGTTGCCGTTCATCTTGAAGACGGCACCGAGCAGGGTCGGCCGCCAATCGACCTCGCGGCCGTAGAGCTTGGCCACGTCGTTGATCTTGTGCGCGGCCAGATAGGCGAAGGGCGAGGAAAAGTCGAAGTAGAAGAGGATCGGATCGCCGCCCGTGTCACTCCCGGTCATGGTTTCGCTCCCTTGTATGCGTGCCGCCTACCAGGGCAGCCCGGTTCCGTCGTAGTTGAAGAAACGCCCGTTGTCGGAGGGCTTGAGATTGTCGATCACCGATTTGATCCCGGCCGCGCTCTCCGTCGCCAGGACAGGGGCAGAAGGACCGCCCATATCGGTGCGGACGTGTCCCGGATGGAACATGACCGCCGTGACTCCTTTCGGCGCGAACTCAAGCGAGAGACACTTTACCGCCATGTTCAGGGCCGTCTTGGAGGACCGGTACATGTAGGACCCGCCGGTACATTCGGCGACCGAACCCATTTTCGAGCTGATATAGGCCATCTGCTTGCGCTCGCCCGCGAGCACGTTCGCCATCAGCGCCTCGGAAACCCGCATGGGCCCGAACACATTGGCGTCCATTGTCTCCGCCCAGTTGCCGTAATCGATCTCGGAGAGAGTGGAGCCCCGGTGATTGATGCCTGCATTGTTCAGCACCACATCAATTGGCCGGTCCCCAAGCTGCTCCGCGAGAGCGGCAACGCTCGCCGGATCGGTGACGTCGAGAGCGACAATCTCGACACCGCCGACCGCTTTCAGATCCGTCGCGTTCTCCGGTTTCCGGCAGGTGCCGATGACGTTCCAGCCGTCCGCGGCGTAGGCGCGGGCGAGCTCGAGACCGATCCCGCGATTGGCTCCGGTGATGAGAACTGTCGGCATGGAAATCTCCTCAGCGTTCGTTGCCCTGCGGGCGATGGACCGTCTTTGCCGTCACTTCGACCTCGACCCGCATCTGTTCCTCCGCGAGGTCGCAGATGATCGTGGTGTTGGCCGGCCGCGCGGCGTCGCAATACTTTTTGATGATCGGCTTGATCCGGTCGAACTCTTCTCGGCTTGCCACGAAGATCCGAACCCGGAGCATGTTCTCGAGGTTGCTGTGCGCCTGGACGAGCGCTCGCTGGATATTATGAAAGCAGAGTTCGGCCTGTTCCTCGACACTATCGGGGAAGCTCATGGTTTCGGGATTGAAGCCGGTCGTCCCCGAGACATAGACCATGTCGCCATCGACGACGGCGCGGGCATAGCCGGCCATCTCCTCGAATGGCGAACCGGAATAGATGCGCTTGCCGATCATGTGTCCTCCCCGACGGTGCGGCACAGGCTACCGTCTCTCTCCGACCGTTACGTGACAACCCTCGACATGGTCATCGACCATGCCCATCGCCTGCATGAATGCATAGCAGGTCGTCGGCCCGACAAAGCTCCAGCCGCGCTTCTTCAGATCTTTCGAAAGTGCCGTCGATTCCGGTGTCACCGCCATCTGCCGGAGCGTCGGATAGTCGAGCCTCTCCGGCCCCCGGTGTTCTGCCCGGAACTGCCAGACATAGTCGGAAAGCGAGCCCTCCTTCTCGATCAGCTCGATTGCCCGGCGTGCATTGTTGATGGTGGAGACGATCTTGCCGCGATGACGGATAATCCCCGCATCCTTCACGCAGCGTTCGATATCGGCTTCCCCGAACGAGGCCACCTTTGCGATTTCGAAATTGGCGAAAGCGGCGCGAAAGTTCTCCCGCTTGCGGAGGATCGTCAGCCAGGAGAGACCGGATTGGAAGCCTTCGAGACAGATCTTCTCGAACAGCGTCCGGTCGTCGCGCACCCGCTGGCCCCACTCGGTATCGTGGTAGTGACGATAGAGATCGTCCCCAGCGCACCACCAGCAACGCGGTTTGCCGTCCGCCTCGATGACGAGGCCGTTATCGTGTTCGATGGCCAATTGGCCCTCCCCGTCAGGCGGTTTCCTTGAACAGTTCGCGCCCGATCAGCATGCGGCGGATCTCGCTGGTCCCGGCGCCGATCTCGTAGAGCTTGGCGTCGCGCAACAGGCGGCCGGTCGCGGTCTCGTTGATATAGCCGGTGCCGCCAAGGCACTGGATCGCCTCCAGCGCCATCCAGGTCGCCTTCTCCGCGGCATAGAGGATCGCGCCGGCCGCGTCCTTGCGGGTGACCTCGCCCCGGTCGCAGGCCTTGGCGACCGCGTAGACATAGGCCTTGGCCGAATTCATCGTCACATACATGTCGGCGATCTTGCCCTGCATGAGCTGGAACTCGCCGATCGGTTTGCCGAACTGTTTGCGCTCGTGGAGGTACGGCACGACGATATCCATGCAGGCCTGCATGATGCCGAGGGACCCGGCAGCGAGCACCGCGCGCTCGAAATCAAGGCCGCTCATCAGCACCCGCACGCCGCCATTCAGCTTGCCGAGGACGTTCTCCTCCGGCACCTCGCAATCCTCGAACACCAGCTCGCAGGTGTTCGATCCCCGCATGCCGAGCTTGTCCAGCTTCTGCGCCGTCGAGAACCCTTTGAAGCCCTTTTCGATCAGGAATGCGGTGATGCCGTGCTGATGCGCGTCGGGATCGGTCTTGGCATAGACCACCAGCGTGTCGGCATCGGGACCGTTGGTGATCCACATCTTGTTGCCGTTGAGGACGTAGCGGTCGCCCTTCTTCACGGCGCGCAGCTTCATCGAGACGACGTCCGACCCGGCGCCCGGCTCACTCATCGCCAGCGCGCCGACATTCTCGCCCGAGATCAGCTTCGGCAGATATTTGCGCTTTTGCTCCTCGGTGCCGTTGATGCGGATCTGGTTCACGCAGAGATTGGAATGGGCGCCGTAGCTGAGCCCGACCGAGGCCGAGGCCCGACTGATCTCCTCCATGGCGACGGAATGCTCGAGATAGCCCATGCCGGCGCCGCCATATTCCTCGCCGACCGTAACGCCGAGCACACCGAGATCGCCCAGCTTCGGCCAGAGATCCATCGGAAACTCGTTTGTCCGGTCGATATCGGCGGCCCGCGGCGCAATCTCGTCCGCCGAGAAGGATCGCACCGCGTCGCGCAGCATGTCGGCAGTCTCGCCCAGATCGTAATTCAGGGACGGAATGTCGTTCGGGATCATCCTCTGTTTCCTCCGCTGCGGATCTTTGTCCGCTCCGTAAATATTGTTCCGATCAGTAGACATTTGGGCCGTCGTCGCGGCCATGCATCAGCATCAGAGTGCCGAGCGCGGTGGCGACCAGTTTCTCGCTCCCGTTCTTCTCGGCATGGATATCGGCCTGGCAGACCACCAGCGAGCGCCCGGGGCGAACAACTTTCGCTCGCGCCACCAGCCGGTCCCCGTCGCCGGGCGAGACGATGTTCATCTTGTATTCGACGGTGAGGATGCTGGCATCGGCGGGGGCGAGCGTAAAGGCGGCATAGCCGCAGGCATTGTCCGCCAGCGTGCCGATCACGCCGCCATGAAAGAATCCGTGCTGCTGGGTCAGTTCCTCGCGATAAGGCAGAACGATCTCGCATCGCCCCGCTTCGACTTCCGTCAACACAGCCCCGATATGCGTCATGAAAGCCTGACGCGCGAAACTCTCACGCACCCGGACGGCGAAGTCGGGATTGGGGGTGCGGAGCGCGACCATCGGACTCTCGTTGACGTTCACGTCAATCATTTGCCTGCCCCGAGAGATCCGTCAATGTCTGAATGCAGCTTGCTTCGACGGAATCGAGCTCTTCGAGAATGCTGGTCAATTCCCGCACCTGCTCCTGCAACTTCGCGCGGCGCGCCCTCAGCTTACCGAGCAGCAGCAGGATCTGGCGCTCCTCGCCGCGTTCGGCATCGTAGAGATCGATGATTTCACGGATTTCCTCAAGCGCCAGGCCGAGCCGACGCCCCCGGGCAATGAGGCCCAACCGCACCCGGTCGCGCTGGCTGAAAAGCCGCGTACGGCCACGCCGCGCCGGCGCGATCAGCCCGACGGACTCGTAGTGCCGGATTGCCCGGGTGGTCAGCCCGAACTCGCGCGCAAGATCCGCCGTGGTGATTTCCTTCAGCATGGAGCAAGGAGATCACCGATTGACGTCCACGTCAATTAGGCAAGTCAGATGAGGAACAGCGCCGCCAGACCGAGGAAGGTAAAAAACCCGACCACGTCGGTCACCGTTGTGAGAAAAACCGTCGAAGCCACGGCGGGATCGACTTTCATGCGTTCCAGCGTGATCGGGATCAACGTTCCGGACAACCCGGCGACGAAGAGATTGATGACCATCGCCAGCGCCATCACCGCCGCGATCTCCCAGTCGCCGAACCAGAGCCAGCAGACACCCGCGGCGATGATCGCGAACATGATCCCGTTCAGCGAGCCGACGGTCATCTCCTTGATGACGAACTTGAGCGCATTGGTCGAACTGAGCTCGCGCATCGAGATCGCGCGAACCGCCACCGTCAGCGTCTGGGTTCCCGCGTTACCGCCCATCGAGGCAACGATCGGCATCAGGATCGCGAGTGCCACAATCTTGTCGATCGTGGTCTCGAACGCGCCGATCACGCCGGAGGCGAGTATCGCCGTCACCAAGTTGACTGCGAGCCAGGAGAACCGGCTGCGTGTGGTGTTCAGCAGCCCTCCATGGAGATCGTCATTGGCAACACCGCCGAGGCGCAGGATGTCTTCCTCGGCCTCTTCGTTCATCACCTCGACCACGTCATCCACCGTGATCATGCCGAGCAGCCGGTCATGTGCGTCGATGACCGGCGCGGAGACCAGACCGTATTGCCGGAACAGCATGGCGACGTCTTCCTGGTCCATCACCACAGGAACCTTGTGGAAGTCCGTCTGCATGATGTCCTCGACCAGCACCGGACGCTTGGTCCGGAGCAGGCGGCTCAGAGAGAGCTTGCCGAGCGGGCGGCGCGCCGGGTCAATGACGAAGATATCGTAGAACGAGTTCGGCAGCGCCGCATTGGTCCGCAGGAAATCGATCGTCTGGCCGACGGTCCAGTGCTCCGGCACGGTCACCAGTTCGCGCTGCATCAGGCGGCCTGCGGTTTCGTCCTCGTAATTGAGCCCTTCCTCGACGATCGCGCGCTCGCTCTCGGGCAGAACCTCGAGCAGCCGGGCCTGCTCTTCCTCGTCCAGCTCGCCGAGGATCTCGACGGCGTCGTCGGACTCCAGCTTCTGGAATGCGAGCTTCAGCACTTCCTCGTCGAGCAGCGGGATCACTTCCTCGCGCACCCGGTCATCGAGATAGGTCAGGGTCTCCGGGTCGAAATAGCGCCCGAGCACCGTGACCAGCCGCTCGCGCGCGCGGCCCGAATAGCGCTCGATAAGGTCGGCATGATCGGCTGCGTGAAGCGGTCGAACGAGGCGGTAGAGCTGGCGCGGATTGTCCTCCGCGAGCGCCTCGGCAACGGCGCGCTCCAGTTCCGGCGTCAGGCCGTAAAGCTTGGAGGCGGCCACACTGTCATAGACGGCGAGCTCCTGCTCCAGATCCTTGATCCGGCGCTTCAGCTTCTTTTGCTTGCGCTTCGCTCTGCGCGCACGCTGAACGGCGAGATCGTTTTCCGACGCCCCCTTCGATTCGGGCGCGGCCGCCTTCACGTTCGGCGATTCCGGTCCGTTCGGGGTTTCGTCGGTCATCCCGTCATTCCTTCTTGGAACGGGCCTGATGATGCGCCTGCGCGTCGACCACCGCGACCGCCGCCATGTTCACGATGCCGCGCACCGTGACCGAGGACGGCAGGATATGCATCGGATAGGCGGTGCCGAGCAGCATGGGGCCGACGGACAGGCCGCGCCCAAGGGTCTTCAGCAGATTGAAGGAGATGTTGGCCGCATCGATGCTCGGCATGACGAGAAGGTTTGCCGCTCCCGTGAGCCCGGCCTTCGGAAAGGCCCGCTCGCGGATCGACTCCGAGAGTGCCGCGTCCGCATGCATCTCGCCCTCGATCTCGACATCCGGGTAGTGCTTCTTCAGCGCCGCCACGGATTCGCGCATACGCACGGCCGATTCCAGGCTCGAAGAGCCGAAATTCGAGTGCGAGAGCAGCGCCACCTTGGGCTCGATGCCGAAGCTGCGAACCTCGGTAAGGGCGAGGCCAACCATCTCGATCAGGTCCGAGGCGGAGGGCTTCGGATTGACATGGGTATCGAGAATGAAGACCGGCCCCTGCGGCATGATCAGAAGGCTGAGCGCGGCGCAGCGATGCACGCCCTGTCGCGGACCGATGACGTCTATCACCTCGACCAGATGATCGCGCCAGCGTCCGATGGCGCCGCAGATCCCGGCGTCGGCCTCGCCGCGGCAGACCATCACGGAGGAGATCGCCGTCGGCCGGTTGCGCATGATTTGCCGCGCCCGGTCAGGCGAAACGCCGCGACGGGCCATCATGTCGTGGTAGGTCTCGGCGAAACTGTCCAGCCGCTCGTCCGCCTGCATATCGACGATGTCGATATCGACATCCGGACGCATACGCAGATGCAGCTCCTCAATCTTCTCGGCGATCACGTTGCGCCGGCCGACCAGAATCGGACGGGCGATCTGCTCGTCGACCACAGTCTGCGCCGCGCGGAGGATGCGGTCCTCCTCACCCTCGGCGAAGGCGACACGCTTCGGATCCTGCTTGGCGGAGAGAACGATCGGCCGCATCACCTGGCCGGAACGGTAGACGAACTGGCTGAGCTTCTCGTGATACCAGCCGAAATCGTCGAGCGGCATGGTCGCGACCCCGCTCTCCATCGCCGCCTTGGCGACACGCGGCGCGATCTCGAGGATCAGGCGCGGATCGAACGGCTTCGGGATCAGATAGTCCGGCCCGAAGGTCGGCGCCTCGCCGCCATAGGCGCTCGCAACCACATCGGTGACTTCCTGCTGCGCCAGATCGGCAATCGCCTCGACGGCCGCAATCTTCATTTCCTCGTTGATCGTCGTCGCCCCGACATCGAGCGCACCGCGGAAGATGTAGGGGAAGCAAAGGACGTTGTTCACCTGATTCGGATAGTCAGAACGGCCGGTGCAGATCAGCGCGTCGGGCCGCACCTCACGGACATCTTCCGGCAGGATCTCGGGATCCGGATTGGCGAGCGCCAGAACCAGCGGGTCCTTCGCCATCTTCTCGACCATCTCGCGCTTCAGCACGCCGGGCGCGGACAGCCCGAGAAAAACGTCGGCGCCGTCGATCACATCGCCAAGCGTGCGGGCGTCCGTGTCCTGTGCGAAGGGCTCGAGATGCGCGTTCATTGCGGCGCGGCCCTTGTAGACGACACCGTCGATATCGGTGACGGTGATATTCTCGTATTTGACGCCCATAGAGACGAGCAGCTTCAGGCACGCGAGCGCGGCGGCGCCGGCACCGGAGGTGACAAGCTTGATCTCTTCCAGCTTCTTTTCGACGCAGCGCAGACCGCTCAGGATCGCCGCGGCGACGATGATCGCCGTGCCGTGCTGATCGTCATGGAAGACCGGGATGTTCATCCGCGCGCGCAGTTTCTCCTCGATCTCGAAACATTCCGGCGCCTTGATGTCCTCGAGATTGATGCCGCCGAATGTCGGCTCCAGCGCCGCGACCACGTCGCAGAATTTGTCGACGTCGGTCTCATCGACCTCAAGGTCGAAAACATCGATATAAGCGAATTTCTTGAATAGAACCGCCTTGCCTTCCATCACCGGCTTGGAAGCCAGCGGGCCGATATTTCCAAGACCGAGCACGGCAGTACCGTTGGTCACCACGCCGACGAGGTTGCCGCGGGCCGTCAGGTTGCGGACTTCGGACGGGTCCTCGGCGATCGCGGTGCAGGCATAGGCGACCCCCGGGGAATAGGCGAGCGACAGATCGCGCTGCGTCGCGAGAGGCTTGGTCGCTTCGACCGTCAGCTTCCCTGGCCGCGGATGCTTGTGAAAATACAGTGCCGCGTCCTTCAATCCTTCAGCCACAATGGCTCTCCCCGATCAGATCTGCATCCGTCTCTTGGATAGACCGACGCCGTCCGGAACGCCACAGCCTATTGCGGCGCCGTAAGGCAATTATTTCATTATGATACAGAGAGAGATGGTGCGGTCGAGAAGACTCGAACTTCCACCCGTGTTACCGGACAGCGACCTCAACGCTGCGCGTCTACCAATTCCGCCACGACCGCACGATATATTGTGGCATCTGAGGGCTTGCGCCCTCGGGATGCGGGGGAGTAGCAAATCCCTCGAAGCGGATCAAGTGGCATTATGCCGAAAAAAGTGCGCGGGCGAAAAAACCGCGCATCTTGAGGAGAGTGAGCAGCATGAATGTCGAATGGCGGGTCTCGGACGATCCGGTTGCCTATCCCGACGCGGTCGCGGAGATGGAAACGCGCGCCGCGGCCATTCGCGACGGCAGCGCGCCGGAGCTCGTCTGGCTGCTGGAACATCCACCGCTCTACACCGCCGGCACCAGCGCGAAGCAGGCGGATTTGCTGCAACCGGACCGCTTCCCGGTCTACGAGGCCGGGCGCGGCGGCGAGTACACCTATCATGGTCCCGGCCAGCGTGTGGCCTACGTGCTGCTCGACCTGAAAGCGCGGAAACCGGATGTCCGCGCATTCGTGCAGGCTTTGGAGGATTGGGTGATCCGGACCCTCGCCGCCTTCAACGTGAAAGGCGAACGCCGCGACGGACGGGTCGGGATCTGGGTCACGCGCGGCGATCTGGGCGCGCCTTCGAAAGAGGACAAGATCGCCGCCATCGGCGTCCGCGTGCGCCGCTGGGTCACCTTCCACGGCATCTCGATCAATGTCGATCCCGAGTTGTCCCATTTCGAGGGAATCGTGCCCTGCGGCATCGCCGAGCATGGAGTAACGAGCCTGCACGATCTGGGTCAGCTCGCCGCCATGGCGGAGGTCGATATGGCATTGCAGGAGGCGTTCGAGGGCGTTTTCGGAAATGCCGGGGCTTTCGCCCGCCGGGAGCCGTCAATGCCGGTGGGCGGCGGCATGACCGCTCATGGCTGAAAGCCGCGAGACGATCCTCGAAAAAGCCAGCGGCCTTTTCCTCGCCCGGGGATATGGGGCCGTCGGAACGGCCGAGATCTGTCGCGTAGCGGGCGTGAACAAGGGGACGCTCTACCACTTCTACCCGACCAAGCTCGATCTGCTGCTCGCTGCGATAGACCGGTATGCCGAAGCGTTCAGGGACGACTTCAGGGCAATTGCCGTCTCGGGTCGCCCGGCGCCGGAGAAACTGAAGGCACTGTTCGGAGTCACAGCGCGCGCCAATCAGGACTGGAAGGAGCGGAACGGGCATGCGCAGGGCTGCCTTGTCGGCAACTCCGTGCTGGAACTCGGCGCCAGCGAAGAGGCGGTGCGCGCGCATGCCGAGGCGGCCTTCACGAGTTGGGAACGGGAAATCGCCCCGGTGATCGAGGAATTGCAGGCGAACGGCCAACTGGAAGGGCTGGACCCGCAACGCGGGGCGGCTGCCGTTATCGCCTTGATGCAGGGTGGCCTCGTTCTCGCGAAGTCGCGCAACGACCCTTCGGAGATCAGCCGGCTCGCCGGCGCCGCTATCGGCGCTCTGACAGCATTACAATCCGACTGAGTAACGAAATGCCAAGGCGTCCTCAGTCACGCTTTAGTGAATTTGACCGACCGGTCAGTTAAGATACAGATCGCCGTGTCACTTAACCCGACACGGAGTTCAGAAATGACCGGAATGACCCCAATCGATCCCGCCAATGCGGGCCCCGACGCCCTCGCCGCGATGAACGAAGCCAAGGCGCAATTCGGCGCCGTCATCAATCTGTTCAAGGTGGCGGCCAATGCGCCGAACGTCCTGATGGGGCTGATGCAGATGAAAAAGGCGATGCATGTCGGAAACGAACTCGACGCCAAGCTCACCGAGCAGGTGGCGATGCTCGTCTCGGCCCTCAACCGTTGCGACTACTGCGTCAACGTCCACATGCATGTCGGCAAGATGAATGGCCTCTCAGAACAGGAGATGCTCGGCGCAATGGCCGGAAAGGGGGCGGATGCGAAAGCTCAGGCCCTGATGGACTATGCCAATGAGGTCGTCCGCAACCGCGGCCTCGTCTCTGACGGCACGATGCGGAAAGTCCGTTCCGCCGGATTCTCCGACAAGGCCCTGCTGGAGACGGTCGGCGTCATCGGTTTCTACACCACGCTTCAATATATCCGGCATGTCGCCGATCCCGCCCACGATTTCCCGGTTGTACGGGACTTCGATCCGGAGCGGCACGGAACCAACGACGGACCGGCTTACGTGACCGCCTGATTTCGGGGCGAAGGCCAGCAGCTCGCCACAACGCAGCCCCGAAACCGATGACCGCCAATTTGTCTCGCGTTCGGGGCTACACACCTTTCTCGGAAAACCTCGCGAAAAAACAACTTAATCACGACGACTTTCATCGTACTATTTGGTGCCGCTTTACTCTTGTTGGTGCCGCCGTGTCTCTCCCCCGTCATGATCTCGCCCAGACCGTCAAAAACATGACCGCCGAGGAATGTGAGGTCTTCGACCTTCTTCTTCGTGGACACGATCCCTCGGACCGGCAGCAGCTCGAAATCTTTCTCTCTCGCATAACCTCGCCGCTGTCGGAGATCCTTCTGGGCATGATCAACAAGGGCGTTATCCGCAAGGTCGAGGGTAAAACAGCCGCGCATCTTGCCGTCGATCCGGCTGCCGCCTGGTTCCTCGCGTCGCCAGAGGACAGAGGCCGTCGCGGAGAGCCCAAAGAGCAATAGGCAGCTTAAGTAACTGCTTTTAAGAACAATTCGAAAGCGCGGCGCGCGTCCTGCTCCAGGGTTGCCGTGTTCCTCTCCAGGTCCTCGAGCGTGACCGCCGGCATCGGATCGTCGACATGGAGCAGGTGGTTCCGACGGTTCCGAAGCCAGACATAGTCGGCGCCGAAACGGATCTCGTTCTGGGCGAGCCCGTCTATCTCGCCCTGCTGCAGCTCGGCATCGAGCGCGGCCTGCGCCAGCACCAGAGCCGCGAGCCAGCAACCGGCGGCAAAGCAGTGCCGCATCTCGTCGAAGAGCGCTGCGGCCTGCGGGGACAGCGTCACCCCCTCCCCGTCGCTTACCTGATCGACGAGCCGATCGATCCAGCCGAGCCGCTGGCGCATTTCAGCCTGGGAAGGGAGTGCGCGGGCCGGCATCTGCGAGCGGCGTCTCAGAGCGTAGGACGTTGATGGAAACCGGACTGGCCCGGCGGGTCGGTATCGTCGAAACACTCGATGCCGCTGACCTGCGCTGCCGGAGGACCGGCTCGGCAGGCCTCGATCATCGCATCCACCCGCTCCGCCGGACCCGAAAAAACCGCTTCCACCGTCCCGTCGCTCCGGTTTCGGACCCAGCCGTCGAGACCGGTGGCGCTTGCCTCGCCAACGGTCCAGCCCCGGTACCAGACACCCTGAACACGCCCGGAGATCACCACACGCACTGTTGTCCGCGGTACATGCTCGCTCATCGTCCCGCCGCCTGTTCCCCGATGTTGCGCTCCTTAGGGAAGAGGTACCTAAAGCATGGCCCGCTGTATAGGCTGCGGTCGCAGAACCGGCCCGATTCCCGTCGATACACCGCAACCGCGGGCACCACCTTCCGCACTTCCGGCGGCAGTTTACGGGCTTCACCAGATCGGCCTTGCCGCCCTGCCGGGCCGGTGCGTATAAGAGCCCTTTAATGACTAGCTCTCAGCCATCGCCCCAAAGTGACGCGCCCGCGCTCCGACTCCAGCATCTGCTTGGAATCGAGGGACTGTCGCGCCCCGACATCGAAGCGCTCCTGGACCTTTCCGACCGCTATGTCGATCTGAACCGCCGCGCGGAAAAGAAAATGTCCAGCCTGCGCGGGCGGACCATCATCAACCTTTTCTTCGAGGACTCGACGCGCACGCGGACGAGTTTCGAGCTCGCCGGAAAGCGGCTCGGCGCCGACGTGCTCAATATGTCGGTCGGTACCAGCTCGGTGAAGAAGGGTGAGACGCTGATCGACACGGCGGTCACCCTGAACGCGATGCATCCGGATGTGCTGACCATCCGGCACGGAGATTCGGGCGCGGTTCACCTGCTGGCTCAAAAGGTCAATTGCGGCGTTATCAATGCCGGCGACGGCAGCCACGAACATCCGACCCAGGCCCTGCTCGACGCACTGACGATCCGGCGGCGCAAGGGAGACATCACCGGGCTGACCGTCGCGATCTGCGGCGACGTCGCGCACAGCCGCGTTGCCCGTTCCAACATCCACCTGCTTTCGATCATGGGGGCGCGGGTCCGCATCGTCGCCCCGCCGACGCTGATCCCGGCCGGCCTCGACCGGCTCGGCGTCGAGATCCACCACGATATGCGCACCGGTCTCGCCGACTGCGATATCGTGATGATGCTGCGGCTGCAGAACGAGCGCATGCAGGCGAGCTACATCCCCTCGGTCCGCGAATACTACAAGCTCTTCGGGCTCGACCACGAGAAGCTCGCGGTGGCCAAGCCGGATGCGCTGGTGATGCATCCGGGACCGATGAACCGGGGCGTCGAGATCGACTCGGACGTCGCGGACGATATCGAACGCAGCCTGATCCGCGAGCAGGTCGAGATGGGCGTCGCCGTCCGCATGGCCTGCCTCGAGGTACTGGCCCAGTCGCAGCTCGAACCGTGGGCGAAAAACCAGTGAACCGCACGATTTTCAAGAACGCCCGCCTGCTCGACCCCGCCGCGGGGCTCGATGTTTCGGGCGCGATGCTGATCGAAGGCGCCCGGATCGCCGATATCGGCCCGAACGTTTTCGTCGACGCGGTGCAGGACGATGTCCATGTGGTGGACTGCAAGGGCCTGTGTCTCGCGCCGGGGATCGTCGACATGCGGGTCTCCACGGGCGAGCCGGGGAACGAGCATATCGAGACCCTGGCCACAGCCGCCCAGGCCGCTGTCGCGGGCGGCGTCACCACGTTCGCCTGCCTGCCCAACACGGACCCGATCGTCGACGATGTCGCGGTGCTGGAATTCGTCGAGCGGCTCGGCCGCGATGTGGGACTGGTCAACATCCATTCCTACGCCGCCGCGACCAAGGGGCTGCAGGGCAAGGTGATGACCGAACTCGGCCTGCTGCACGAGGCAGGGGCGGCCGGCTTCACCGACGGCGGAAAGGCGATTGCCCATGCCGGTGTGATGCGGCGCCTGCTGGCCTACGCCAAGCTCTTCGACACCATGATCGTCCAGCATCCGGAACTCCCCGAGCTGGTGGGCAGCGGCGTGATGAACGAAGGCGAGACCGCGACCCGGCTCGGCCTTCCCGGCATTCCGGCCGTGGCCGAGGTCATGATGGTCGAGCGCGACCTGCGCCTGCTGGATCTGACCGGCGGGCGGCTGCACTTCTCCTGCCTCTCCACCCGGGACGCGATCGAGGCCGTGCGCCAGGCCAAGGCCCGCGGTCTCAGCGTCACCGCGGACACCGCCCCGCCCTATTTCGCGCTGACCGAATCCGAAGTGGTAGGCTACCGCACCTTCGCGAAGCTGTCGCCGCCGCTCCGCACCGAGGACGACCGCCGCGCAGTGATCGAGGGCATCGCCGACGGCACCATCGACGCCATCGTCAGCGCCCATACGCCGGGCGACCGCGACCAGAAGCGCCTGCCATTCGGGCAGGCCGATTTCGGCGGCGTCGGGCTGGAAACCCTGCTCTCCGTCTCGCTTGAACTGGTCCACAATGGCGACGTGCCGATGCTGACCGTGTTGAAGGCATTGACGGAAACCCCGGCCGAGCTTCTGAAATTCCCGGCGGGCCGCCTGCGCAAGGGCCATCTCGCCGATTTCATTCTGTTCGACCCCGACCGGGCCGTCCGGATCGACCGGGACGAGCTGCGCGGCAAATCCCGCAACACGCCGTTCGACGAACGGCCCGTTCAGGGACGGGTCGAGCGAACCTACCGGGCCGGCAATCTCGTGTTCGATATCGAGACCGCGCCGGCGCCGGAACGGCGGAGATTCCCGGATGCCTGACCTCTTGGGCTCGTTCGAATACACGTGGCCGTTCTACGCCTGCGCACTCGCGGCTTATCTGCTCGGCTCGATCCCGTTCGGTCTCGTCTTCACCCGGCTCGCCGGGCTCGGCGACGTGCGCAAGATCGGCTCCGGCAGCATCGGGGCGACGAACGTGCTCCGGACCGGCAACAAGCTGATCGCACTCGCCACGCTGATCTGCGATGCCGGCAAGGGTGCGGCGGCCGTGCTGATCGCCGCCCGCTACGGCCCAGACATGGCTGTGATCGCAGCGGCCTGCTCGCTTCTCGGGCACTGCTTTCCGGTCTGGCTCAAATTCAAGGGGGGCAAAGGCGTTGCAACTGCGTTCGGCACCCTCATCGCACTGTCTCCCGCCGTCGCGGCGCTCGCTGGCCTGACCTGGCTCGCGATGGCGGTGCTGTTCCGCTATTCCTCTCTTTCTGCCCTCACCGCCTGCCTCGCCGCGCCATCCTATATGGAGTGGCTGGTCGACCGACAGCACGCGGAACTGGCGGCCTTCATGGCGGTGCTGATCTTCATCCGCCACCACGCCAATATTCGCCGTCTTCTGAAAGGCGAGGAAAGCAAGATCAACTTGTCCAAGAAGAAACCCGCCGCCTGACCGTCGCCTTGACGCGCAGAAATCCTCCTGATCCGTCCATGACGAGGTGGAGAGGAGAGCTGCGATGGTCAGAGAATACAGAGCGCCCGGCGCCCCCGACGCGGCGGAACGGATGGCGCGCCTTCGGCTGATCCGGACGGAGAATGTCGGGCCGGTTACCTTCCAGCATTTGCTGACCCGCTTCGGCTCCGCAACGGAAGCGGTCGAACACCTGCCAGACCTCGCCCGCCGCGGCGGGCGGAAGGCGCGGCTGAAGATTCCGGCCGCTTCGGACATCGAAAAGGAAATTACGGCGAATGAGCTGGAGGGCGCCCGGATCGTGGTTATCGGGGAGCCGGACTACCCCGCCATGCTGGCGCAGATCGAAGGCGCCCCGGTCGCACTCTCCTTGATGGGGCATCCCCATCTCTTTCTCGAACCCTCGGTCTCCATCGTCGGCGCCCGCAATGCCTCCGGCAACGCCATTCGCTTCACCGAACGCATTGCGAAGGAACTGGGCGCGCACGGGATCGTGATCGTCTCCGGTCTTGCCCGTGGCATCGACACGGCAGCGCATCAGGGCGCACTGGAAACCGGCACCGTAGCGGTCGTCGCAGGCGGGGCCGATATCGTCTATCCGCCTGAGAACGAGGCGCTGCGCGCCCGCATCGTCGCTGAGGGGGCGCTGGTGGCGGAAGCACCGATCGGCACCCGCCCGCTCGCCCGGCACTTCCCCGCCCGCAACCGGATCATCTCCGGCCTGACAAGGGCGACGCTGGTGATCGAGGCGGCAAAGAAATCCGGCTCCCTGATTACCGCACGGTTCGCCGCCGACCAGGGCCGCGAGGTCTGCGCCGTGCCGGGATCGCCGATGGATCCCCGTTGCGCCGGAAGCAACGGGTTGCTCCGGGACGGCGCCCACCTGATCGAGCGCGCGGAGGACGTTCTGACGATCCTGCTCGCAGGCGGCATCCGGGAAGATACGGCGCCGGCGGAAGAATTTTCGATCACCGGCACGCCACCTCAAATCATTGAGGAAATCGACGACTCGACCCGGTCGTCGGTCCTCGCATTACTGGATGCGACGCCGCTACCGGTTGACGAAATCATTCGCCGGTGCCAATTGTCACCGCCGGTGGTCCTTACCATCCTTCTGGAAGCGGAGCTCGCTGGCGAAGCCGAGCGCCACCCCGGAAACAGCGTGGCGCGGCGCTATAACCCTCCGTAATTGCGAGGGTTTTCGATGCCGCTGCCGGGCCACCGCCGCTAAGGAAAGGACGTCCGGTTAGCCGCATGAAAGTTGTCGTCGTCGAATCGCCGGCCAAAGCGAAAACCATCAACAAGTATCTTGGCAGCGACTACAAGGTCCTCGCCAGTTACGGCCATATCCGCGATCTGCCGTCGAAAGACGGCTCGGTCGATCCCGAAGCCGATTTCGCCATGATCTGGGAAGCCCAGCCGCGGGCCGAGAAGCAGATCAAGGAAATCGCGAGTGCCGTGAAGGGCGCGGAAAGCCTCTATCTCGCGACTGACCCGGATCGCGAGGGCGAGGCGATTTCCTGGCACGTGCAGAACGTGCTTTCCGACCGCAAAGCGCTGAAGGGCGTCGACGTAAAGCGCGTGGTCTTTAACGAGATCACCAAGCGCGCCGTGCTGGATGCGATCGACAACCCGCGCGATCTCGACCAGGACCTGGTCGATGCCTATCTCGCCCGCCGGGCGCTCGACTATCTGGTCGGCTTCACGCTCTCGCCGGTGCTCTGGCGCAAGCTGCCGGGCTCGCGCTCGGCCGGCCGCGTTCAATCCGTCGCGCTGCGCCTGATCTGCGAGCGCGAAGCCGAGATCGAGGCCTTCCGCTCCGACGAATACTGGACCATCGACGCGACCTTCCGCACGAAAGAGCGAAAGAATTTCGTCGCGCGCCTGACCCATCTCGACGGCGAGAAGCTGGAGAAACTCTCCATCGGCACCGAAGCGGCCGCGAAAGCGGCCGTGGAGCGCCTCGAAGGCGGCAGCTACACGGTGCGCTCGCTTGAGAAGAAGCAGACCAAGCGCAACCCCTACCCGCCTTTCACCACCTCAACCCTGCAACAGGAAGCCTCCCGCAAGCTCGGCTTCGGCGCCTCGCGCACCATGCAGCTGGCGCAGAAGCTCTATGAGGGTATCGATCTCGGCGGCGAGACGGTCGGTCTCATCACCTACATGCGGACCGACGGCGTACAGCTCAGCCAGGAGGCCGTGTTCGCGATCCGCGACGATATCGGCAAGAATTTCGGCGACCGGTACCTGCCGAACAGCCCGCGGATGTACAAGAACAAGGCGAAGAACGCGCAGGAAGCCCACGAGGCGATCCGCCCGACAGACGTGCGCCGGCACCCGAAGCAGATGGCGGCCCATCTCGACAAGGACATGGCCCGGCTCTACGAGCTGATCTGGAAACGCTCCGTCGCCTGCCAGATGGCGAGCGCCGAACTGGACCAGACCACTGCGATCATCGGCGCCGCCGACAAAAGGGCGGAACTTCGGGCCACGGGCTCCATCATTACGTTCGACGGCTTCCTGAAGCTCTATCAGGAGACCCGTGACGATCCGGCGCAGGATGGCGATGAGGACGGCAAGCTGCTGCCCGCGATGGCCGAGGGCGAGGCGCTGGCGCACGATAAGACCGAGCCCGAGCAGCATTTCACCCAGCCGCCGCCGCGCTACAGCGAGGCGAGCCTGGTGAAGAAGCTGGAAGAGCTCGGCATCGGCCGGCCCTCGACCTATGCCAGCATCCTGCAGGTGCTGCAGGACCGGAACTATGTCCGGCTCGACAAGCGCCGCTTCATTCCGGAGGACCGTGGCCGCCTGGTCACCACCTTCCTCTCGAACTTCTTCACCCGCTATGTGCAGTACAACTTCACGGCGGAGATGGAGGACGCGCTCGACAATATCGCCGAGGGCACCATCGCCTGGAAGAAGGTCCTGCAGGACTTCTGGCAAGCCTTCCACGCCGCCGTGGACAACACCAAGGACCTGAAGATCTCCGACGTGCTGAATGCGCTGGACGAGGAACTCGGTCCGCATTTCTTCCCGGTCGACGAGAACGGCGAAAGCGTGCGCGCCTGCCCGACCTGCAGCAACGGCCGGCTCGGTCTCAAGCTCGGCAAGTTCGGGGCCTTCATCGGCTGCTCGAACTATCCGGAATGCAAATACACGCGGCAGATGACCCAGGCCGGCGACGGCAGCGAGGACGGCACCGCCGATCTCGCCAACGGCCCGAAGATCCTCGGCCAGGATCCGGCGACCGGGCTTGATGTCAGCCTGCGCAAGGGGCCCTACGGTACCTATGTGCAGCTCGGCGAAAAAACGGACGACAATCCGAAACCGAAACGGGCCTCGCTCACCAAGGGCATGAACCCCGCCGAGGTTACGCTGGAAACCGCACTCAGCCTGCTGGCCCTGCCGCGCGAAGTCGGACCGGACCCGGAAAGCGGCGAAATCATCCTCGCCGGGATCGGGCGCTACGGCCCCTATCTCAAGATCGGCAGCACCTATATCTCCATCCCCGCCGGTGACGATGTGCTGACAATCGGCATCAACCGTGCCGTCGACCTGATCGCCAACAATCCGAAGAAGAAGAACCCGGCCAAGGCACTCGGCGACTACGAAGGCAAGCCGATCACCGTCGGCGCAGGACGCTTCGGGCCCTATGTGAAGCATCAGAAGATCTACGCGACGATTCCGAAGAGCATGGTCCCGGAAGAGGTCACGCTGGAACAGGCGATTGAGCTGATCAAGGCGAAGGCCGAAAAGACCGGCGCCAAGAAGGCCCCGGCGAAGAAAACGCCCGCAAAGAAGGCCACGGCCAAGAAGAGCGCGGCGAAGAAGAAACCCGCGGCCAAGAAGACCGCCGCGAAGAAATCCGCCTCCGACAAGGACTCGGCCCAGGCGGCCGGGGACGACTAGGCCGGCGGAGCGCGTGGCCGCCCACAAGAAGCCCCACGGCCTGCCAAGCCGGGAGGCTGTCCTCGAATTCATCAATGACAGCCCGACCCCGGTCGGACGCCGGGAGATCGCGCGCGCCTTCAACATCAAGGGCGCCGACCGGATTCCGCTGAAGGCGATGCTGAAGGATCTCGCCGCCGAGGGCGCGATCGATCTCGGGCGGGGGCGGCGGGCCGCCGCGCCGGGCAGTCTGCCCGAAATCACCGTTGTGGCCATCACCGGCATCGACGAGGACGGGCATGCGAGCGCCCGCCCGCTCTCCTGGCGCGAGGAGGGCGAGCCGCCCGCCATTTCCATCCCGCCCTCCACCCGCGCGCCGTCCGTCGGCGCGGGCGACCGTGCGCTGGTGAAACTCGAGCGGATTGATCAGGGCAAATATCGCGGCCGCATCATGCGCAAGCTCGACAGCCGCGGCGAACGGGTCGTCGGGCAACTGAAACGCGAGGGCAAGGGATTCCGGATCCTCCCGGCGGACCGGCGGGCGCGCGGCGACTATGTGGTCGAGCCCGGCGAGACAGCGGATGCCAAACCGGGCGAACTGGTCATCGCCGACGTCTTGCCGCGCGGCCGCATGGGACTGCGGCATGCCCGCGTGGTCGAGGTGCTGGGCGATGCCGGAGCCCCCCGGGCGGTCAGCCTGATCGCCATCGCGGAGCACGAGATCCCCTCGGTCTTCCCGGAGGCCTGCATCGGCCAAGCGGAGGCGGCGAAACCGGTCACGCTCGGGAAACGGACAGATCTCCGGAAAATCCCGCTGGTGACGATCGACGGCAGCGATGCGCGCGATTTCGACGACGCCGTCCACGCCGTCGCAGACGAGGACCCGAAGAACCCCGGCGGCTTCCGCATCCTGGTCGCGATCGCCGATGTCGCGCATTACGTCCGGCCCGGCGACACCCTCGACATCGAGGCGCACAGGCGCGGCAACTCGGTTTATTTCCCCGACCGCGTGGTGCCGATGCTGCCGGAGGCACTGTCGAACGGGCTCTGCTCGCTCCGTCCGAACGAGGACCGGGCCTGTCTCGCGGTCGAGATGGTTATCAATGCCCGCGGCCAGAAGGTGCGGCACAAGTTCATGCGCGGCCTGATGCGCTCCGAGGCGCGTTTGACCTACGAACAGGTTCAGGCCGCCGCCGACGGCGCCCCCGACACGGATATCGTCCCGGACGGGGTGATCGAACCGCTCTATGGCGCCTTCCGTCTGCTGCTCTCCGCCCGCGAGGAGCGCGGCGCGCTCGACCTCGATCTGCCGGAGCGCAAAGTCGTGCTGGGCGACGACGGCAAGGTGGCCTCGATCGAACCGCGCCAGCGCCTAGACAGCCATCGGCTGATCGAGGAGTTCATGGTGCTGGCGAACGTCGCCGCCGCCGAGACGCTGGAAGCCAAGCGCCGGCCGTGCATGTACCGGGTGCACGAGACGCCGGATCCGGAAAAGATCGACGCTCTGAAGGAGTATCTCGAGGGCCTGGAGCTCGCCTTCGGCACATCCGGCGTGATCCGGCCGAAAAGCTTCAACGAGCTGCTCGCCAAGGTCCGCGGCGGACCGCACGAGACGATCGTCAACGAACTGGTGCTGCGCAGCCAGAGTCAGGCCGTCTACAGCCCCGACAATCTCGGTCATTTCGGCCTCGGCCTCCGGCGCTACGCCCACTTCACGTCGCCGATCCGGCGATACTCGGACCTGCTGGTACACCGCGCGCTTATCGACGCGCACGGCTTCGGCAAGGACGGGCTTGGCGAGATCGATCTGCAGGACTTCAACGAGACCGCAGAACATATCTCCATGACCGAGCGCCGGGCGGCGGCGGCGGAACGTTCCGCCATCTCGCGCTATGTCGCGGCCTACCTTACGGATCAGGTCGGCAACACATTCGAGGCCCGGGTGTCCGGCGTCGGCTCCGCCGGACTTTTCGTGGCTCTCGCTGGGATCGGCGCCGACGGCTTGCTGCCGATGAAGCGGCTACCCGGCGATTTCTACGACCTCGACGATCACCGCCATTCCCTCAGCGGACGGGCAACGGGTCTGACCTTCAAGATCGGCGACCCGGTCACCGTCCGCCTTGTCGATGCCGATCCTCTGACCGGCGGCGTATTGCTCGATTACATTTCGGGCGGCACCGAGGGGCAACCTGGCGGTCAGCGCCGGGGCCGCCGGGCCGGTGGATATCGCAAGCATCGCGGCCGGCACAAGCACGGCCAGTCGGGGAGCGCTCGGGGGCGCCCGAAGAAGTCCCGCTGACGCGTGCGGTTTTTCCGCCTATAGTGCGCGAATGGACCATAAGTTGTTGAACCGGCGCAAAGACGCCGAGAGAGCGAACTTGGGCGTTCTGCGAAGCGGCAGAGGGCGGTTGCTTGCCTGTGCGCTGCTGCTGGGCCTACTGACGGCCTGCGCAGCCCCGGTCGTTCCCGTCGACCCCATGGTCTATGACCGCGATGCCGCCGCCGAAGTCTTCTCCGCCGGGTTCGAAGGCATCACCAGTTTCTATATCGAGGAGACCGACCTCCCCTCTCTCGCTGTCGCCGGCCTGCATGGAATGCAGAATCTCGACGCCTCCGTTACCGTTGCCGATCGCGGCGACAAGGTCGTGATCGGTCATAACGGACGGGACGTGGCCGCCTTCACCGTGCCGGATTCCGACGACGTGGCGCGCTGGAGCATGCTGACCGCCGCAGCCCTCGATACCGGCCGCCGATTTTCGCCGACCATACGCGATGCGCCGCCCGAGACCCTCTACAACCTCGTCTTCAGAAGCGCGCTTGCCGATCTCGACAGGTTTTCCCGCTACACCACCGCAGCGAACGCCAACCGCAACAGGGCGCACCGCCGCGGCTATTCCGGCATCGGCGTCGTGCTTGCCGAAGAGAGCGGACGTGTATTCGTGCGGGAGGTGTTCGAAGACGGTCCCGCCGCCGAAAGCGGGATCGCGCCGGGGGACGTCATTCTGGCAATCGACGACAGGAGCGTCGCCGGGATTGATATGCAGGCAGTGTCCGACCTGCTCCGCGGACATGACGGCACCAAAGTCCGCGTCACGACCGAGGACGGGGAACGCGAGCGCACCGTATCCGTAACCCGCGCGCCGGTGATCGAGCAGACGGTCTATCTCAAGCGCTACGGCGACAGCGCCTATCTCGCGGTTCGCAGTTTCAACGAGGCCACCGCGTCCAGCCTCCGCCGCAAGGTCGCCGAGGCCGCGGCGGAAATCGGCCCGTCTCTGAACGGGATCATCGTGGACCTCCGGCATAATCGAGGCGGTGTCTTGCGCGACGCTGTTTCCATCGCCGATCTCTTTATCGAGGACGGACGGATCCTCCTGACCAAAGGGCGCCATCCGCGTTCGGAGAAAGAATTCAAGGCCGACCTGCCGGATATCGCCGTCGGCATCCCTCTGATCGTGCTGATCGACGGCGATTCCGCCTCCGCCTCGGAAGTCGTGGCCGGCGCGCTCCAGGACAGCGGGCGGGCGGTGCTGATCGGGTCGCGGACCTACGGCAAAGGCACCGTGCAGATGATCGTGAGACTGCCGAACGACGGCGAGCTGATCATCACCTGGGCCCGCATGTATACCCCTTCCGGCTATCCGATCGCGCCGTTCGGGGTCTATCCGACGATCTGCTCGGCGGAAATCGGCGACCCTGAACTACAGTTCGTCGGCTCGGAAGCCCGTGTCGCCGCCGTCCG
The DNA here is from genome assembly GCF_024662015.1 of Nisaea acidiphila. NCBI lineage: Bacteria > Pseudomonadati > Pseudomonadota > Alphaproteobacteria > Rhodospirillales > Thalassobaculaceae > Nisaea > Nisaea acidiphila. The sequence goes on from NZ_CP102480.1 coordinate 931,213, forward strand.
TGCCCGCGAGCTGCTTCGCCTGCGCCGAATTGCCCATGATCTCGACGACAGTATCCAGTCCGCGCTCATGGAGCGATGCGGAACGCGGAAAACGACGAGATCGAGCAAGGATATGGACCTCGCCATCGCGCTGAAACTGCTCCGGGAACCCGGCCAGTTCGACCGCGCCTTCGAAGCCTCCCTGATCGCCTCGAAGTGGCCCTCTCCGGCGCAATAAACCGGCTACGCAAACAATCGGGGATCGGCGCTTGACAGCCGCCGGGATATGGATATGTTTGCGGCCTTCGAATTCACTCTGAACGATGGGGACCGGCCATGGCCAAGCCCGCGACAGTGCTTATCAAGCTCGTCAGCACCGCTGATACCGGATACTTCTACGTCACCAAGAAGAATCCGCGCACCCAGACCGAGAAGCTTCAGCTCAAGAAGTACGACCCGGTCGCCCGTAAGCACGTGCTCTTCAAGGAAGCAAAGATCAAGTAAGCGATTTTCGCCGAACGACTAGCTTAAGGGGCCGCTTTTGCGGCCCTTTTTGATTCTCGATTTCCTGAAACGGGAGCTGCCGGTCAGCCGGCAGCGGACGTATCCGCAACGACGCGGTTCCGGCCTGCCGCCTTGGCGCTGTAGAGCGCCTTGTCAGCGCGCCGGATCAAATCCTCAACCGTGAGGTCCTCCTCGCGGCGCATCGTCAATCCGATGCTGATATTCACCGTGATCGCCTCGTCGATACCATCGACGACCACATTGGTTTCGGCAACGCGCACGCGCAGGCGCTCCGCCACCATGCCGGCGAATTCCTCCGACGTGTCCGGCATAACGACAACGAACTCCTCGCCACCGATACGCGCGACCATGTCTACGGACCGCAGACTGTTGGTCAATGCATCCGCAACGGATTTCAGCACCTTGTCGCCAACCGGATGGCCATGCGTGTCGTTGACTTCCTTGAAGTGATCGATGTCCAGCATCAGGATCCCGAGAGGCTTGCGATGCTCCCCGGCGCTCTCCATCAGGCCCTTGAGATAGGTCTCAAGGTAGCGGCGGTTGTAGAGGCCCGTCAGGCTGTCGATCAGGGCCATGGACAGTGAGCGCTCGTAATTGTCGCGCAAGCGGTCCTGAAAACGCCGCCGCCGGATCTGGGTGCGCGTCCGCGCCGTAAGCTCGTTCTTGTCGAGCGGCTTCATGATGTAATCGTTGGCACCAAGGTCGAGCGATTTGGCGAGCTTGTCGAGCTGGTCCATTTCGCCGGTCATCAGGATCGGCACCTGCCGGGTCCGTTCCGACGCGCGGAACTGGGACACGAGACGCAGCGCATCGTCCGTCTCCAGATTCAGGCTGCAGACAATGAGCTCGATGTCGATCTCCGACGCGATCCGCCTTGCCTGGTCCACGTCTGCCGCGACCCGCACCCGATTGTCGTCGCGGTTCAGGATATTCTGCGTATTGGCCGCATCGATCGGATTGTCCTCGATGAGCAGAATGCGGCCGGCGGTATAGCCAACGGCATCCTGCGCACCGGGATCCAGGACCCCGAAATGGGCTGAGGTCTGCTCGCGCAAGAGCCACTCGTCCATCATCACCTTGAGGCGGAGGAGTGACCGCACCCGTGCGAACAGCGCCGTATCGTCGACCGGCTTGGTCAAGAAATCGTCCGCGCCCGCCTCGAGCCCGCGTACCCGGTCCGACGGATCGCTGAGAGCGGTCACCATGACGACAGGCAGATGCACCGTTGCCGGATTGCTGCGGATACGCTTGCAGACTTCGAAGCCGTCAATCCCGGGCATCATCACATCCAAAAGCACGATATCCGGCGTTTCGGACTGAATGATTTCCAGCGCTTCCGGACCGCTGGACGCTGTCCGGACGTCGAAATACTCGCTGATCAGCTTGGCTTCGAGCAGCTTGATATTCGGCAGGACGTCGTCAACGACGAGTACGCGTCCAGGCATCGTGCTCTACCCGAGGAATTTCTGTACCGTCTCCAGAAAATGGCTGACCGATATCGGCTTGGCGATATAGGCCTCGCAGCCACCTTCCCTGATTTTCTCCTCGTCGCCTTTCATGGCGAACGCGGTGACGGCGATCACGGGAATCGAGCTGAGATCGTCGTCTTCCTTGATCCATTTCGTGACTTCGAGCCCCGAAACCTCGGGAAGCTGAATATCCATCAGAATCAGGTCCGGACGCTTCTCGCGCGCGATCTTCAGCGCTTCCATGCCGTCCCGGGTGCCGAGGATGTTGTAGCCGTGCGCTTCGAGAAGATCGTGGAACAGCTTCATGTTGAGCTCGTTGTCCTCAACGATGAGCACTGTTTTTTCGACCGACGTTTCTGCCGCCACTCCGTCCTCCATCAGACCCCTGTCGCGGGCCTGCATCTCTGCAACCGACCCGCAGCCAATATGACCGGGGAAAAATAATAACTTACAAATGAATAAACAGTTTAAACACTCCAAGCGCAAGTGACCATTGATCTAAACGGGGGACGGAAATGGACGGAACTGGGCGCCCCCCATTCCGGATCGGCATCGATCTCGGCGGCACGAAAACCGAGGCCATCGTGCTTTCGTCCGTGGGAGAGGTCCTGGTGCAGGAACGCGTCCCCACTCTCAAGGGGAGTTACGAGGCGACGATCGAAACGATCCGCGCCCTGGTTTCCGGCGCCGAGGCAAAGGTCGGGCAACGCTGCTCAGTCGGCATCGGCATTCCCGGAACCGTCTCCCGCGATACCGGACTGGTCAAGAACGCAAACTCCACATGGCTGATCGGACACCCCCTGCACCGCGACCTGGAAGCGGCGCTCGAGCGCCCGGTCCGCCTGCAGAACGACGCGAACTGCTTCGCCGTCTCGGAGGCCGTGGACGGCGCCGGAAAAGGGGCTGAAATCGTCTTCGGCGTCATTCTCGGAACCGGCGTCGGCGCCGGCATCGCGATACGCCGCGAAGCTCTGGAAGGGCGCAACGGGATTGCCGGCGAATGGGGACACAATCCCTTGCCGGCCCCGCGCGATGACGAACGGCCCGGCGTCAAATGCTATTGCGGTCGGCACGGCTGTATCGAGACCTTTCTTTGCGGCCCGGCGCTGGAACGGCAATATCGCGCAGCAGCGGGCCAATTCGCTGATGCACGGGAAATCGCCGCACGCGCGGAGGCCGGGGAGAAGGTGGCGGAGACCGTTCTGCAACGCTACGAGGAGCGGCTTGCCCGCGCCCTCGCCCACGTCATCAACATCCTCGATCCGGACGTGATCGTACTTGGCGGCGGCTTGTCGAACGTGCGTCGGTTCTATGAGTCGGTGCCGCGCCTCTGGGAGCCGCACGTCTTTTCGGATATCGTGAGCACAAAGCTTCGGCCGCCGGTCCATGGAGATTCGAGCGGCGTCCGCGGCGCGGCCTGGCTCTGGCCGCATGAGACCTGAAGCAATACAGAAACGCCCTGACAGCGACGGGTAAGATGACCGAGCGCAATGCTCCGACGCGACATCCGGCACTCTGCCGGGACTGTTATTCCTGGCTGGAGGACATGCCGGTCGCGGAAACCCCGCGCTGCCAGCATTGCAGCTCGCCCCGCCTTTCGGCACACGCAGAGATTCGCACGCTCTCCATAGCGCATATCGATTGCGACGCCTTTTACGCGACGGTCGAAAAACGTGACAATCCTGAATTGTTGAGCAAGCCGGTTATCGTCGGCGGTGGAAAACGCGGGGTCGTCTCGGCCGCCTGCTATGTCGCGCGCACCTACGGCGTCCGTTCGGCGATGCCGATGTTCAAGGCCCTGAAAGCCTGTCCGCACGCTGTCGTCATCAAACCCGACATGCAGAAATACAGCCGGATCGGCAAGGAGATCCGCTCTCTGATGCAGTCCGTCACGCCGCTCGTCGAACCGATATCCATCGACGAGGCTTTCCTCGACCTCAGCGGCACGGAGCGGCTGCACCATGCGCCGCCCGCCGAAACCCTCTGCCGCCTCGTCGCGCGCATCGAAACCGAGATCGGTGTCACCGCCTCGATCGGCCTCAGTTACAACAAGTTTCTCGCCAAGGTCGCCTCCGATCTCGACAAGCCGCGCGGCTTCGCCGCCATCGGGAGATCCGACGCTATCGCCTTTCTGAAGGAACGCCCCGTCACCACGATCTGGGGCGTTGGAAAGTCGCTGCACGAGAAATTACGGCACGATGGGATCGAGACGGTCGGTCATCTCCAGGGGATGGAAGAAGACGCTCTCGTCCGCCGCTACGGCAGCATAGGAACCCGCCTCGCCCGCTTCGCCCTCGGGCGCGACGACCGCAAGATCGAGCCGCATTCGGAAACCAAGAGCGTGTCCTGCGAGACGACCTTTTCCGAAGACCTGACCACGATGGAAGCCCTCGACCCGATCCTATGGCGTCTTGCGGAGGAACTGTCCGGGCGCCTGAAAACCAAGGCTCTCAGCGGCCGGACCATCGTTCTCAAACTGAAAACCGCGGACTTCAAACAGATCAGCCGGCAGGTCCACCAGCCCGGACCGACACAGATGGCGGATACGCTCTATCGCGCAGGCCGGCGGCTGCTTGAGCGCGAGCTCGACGGGCGGGCATTCCGGCTTATCGGCATCGGCGTCTCCGACCTGGCCGATCCCGACGGGGCCGACTTGCCGGATCTCGCCGACCCCGGCCTGGACCGTCGGCGCAAAGTCGAGAGTGCGATGGATGCCGTCCGTGCGAAGCTCGGCAAGAAAGCGATCACAAAAGGCCGCGGTTTCGGTGACCGCATGGAGAAGCAGTGCGTCAGCGCGCGGCTGCCGGAAGAGGACAGCGACCCGGCGTGATCCTAGCAGCCTCCGTCCGGTAACTTTTCGAGACGTTGCAGCGTCACATCGACGGTAAAGTCATCGAAATGGATCTCCAGACCACGCGCGATGCCATTCGCATGCAGCTGGACGGTCAATTCGTAGTCCGGGGCTTCGCTGCTGTTGCCGGGTCCGAAGAAGGCCAGTCGCAGCGGCCAATAGGAACCGGACAGCAACGGATCGTCGCCCAGTTCGGCGATTTTCTTCCGGCCTATGGCCGCCGAAACGAAACTCTCCGCCTCGAATTCGGATCCGTCGAAGAGAGAGGCGGAATAGAGCTTCTCACCCGTCAGGACGCTGTCCAGCAACCGCAAGGTATGCGCGCTCGGGAAAATAATGTCGGCCGGAAGCTCCATGCTGACACTCTCGGGTTTGGAAAACGCGACGGCGACCGTGCCTGACGATGTCCGGACGGCCTTGCCTTCGATCGTCTCCTTACCCCCCTCTCCGAAATCCTTGTTCACCAGGAACCGGTAGGAAGACCCGTCCTTGGCCTCCCAGGTGCTCATCACGGAGTCGACGCTGCGGAAACTACCTTCGACACTTTGCAAGATCATCAGGTTGCGCTGGTTGACGGTCCATCCGTCACAGCTGTCCCGCCACTCGAATGACATCTGTCCCCCCACCCCGACGATATCGGAATTTCCGGCACTGCGTTTGAGGGAAAGCTTGTAGAGCGCCTTGTGCGGCACGATCCGCTCGGCCGCTCCGGCTTCGGCCTGCCCGGTCGGGGCAAAGCCGGCGATCAGCGCCGCGGCGATCGCAATTGCAGCCTTCGAGATAGCCTTCACATCGTCCTCCATCGGGTCATGGAACGCCGGAACACCCGGCAGAGCTTTCCTACTTCCCGGCAAATCCTGCCCGGCCTCCACCAATATGGCCCGGCAGGACGGAAATGAAACCGGCTATTGAAAGAAATACTGCATAAATTTCAATCAGTTCCAACCCATCTCATGGCTGGCACGGGCCGTGCATTCCTTCGGGGCGAGAAACAACAACCCGGTGGTGTGACATGTCTGGCTTCATGCACCCGCAAGACCTGAAACTGGAAGACACGCAATTGACGAGCGCTTTTGCAAATCTCGATGTCGGCAATCTTCTCTCCCGCATGCCGGCCGAGATCGCCACTCGTGCTTCTGAGATCGTCAAGGACGCGGAACTGGACGACACGGAAATCGCTCTCCGTCTTGCGATGATCGCGATGACCGAAGCCGAGAACCGGATCGCCCGTCAGGAAAAGCGCATTGCCCATCTCGAAAGCCTTTCGGTCACCGATGAGCTTACCGGCCTGCTGAACCGTCGCGGTTTTGCCGAGCGGCTACAGAGCGCGTTGGCGGCATGCAAGCGTCAGGGGATCACGGGCACGCTTCTGATGATCGACCTCGACAAGTTCAAAGCGGTGAACGACACCTACGGTCATGCCGCTGGCGACGCACTGCTCATAACCGTCGCGCGCATTCTTCAGTCCCGGACCCGCGAAACCGACAGCGTCGCCCGTCTCGGCGGGGACGAGTTCGCCGTCATCATGTCCGGCGCCGACGAGGACGATGCGCAGGCAAGGATCAATGCGCTCGACCACGAACTGAACACAAGGATCCTGCAGTGGAACGGATCCGCCATCCATCTTCACGCCAGTGTCGGACATGACGCCTATGGGCCGGACGACACGGAACCCGAATTGCTCGACAGGGTCGACCGCGCAATGTACGCGCGGAAACAGGAAAGCGTTTTCGCCGACCTGTAATCGATCCTGACGCGCAACCTACTTGTCGATACGGGCATTTGCCTCCTCTGTCGGCAAGCACCCAGAGCAAACCTTGAGGGAGCTGAGCAATCAGCTCCCTCTTTTTCCTTGCGATTCGGGTCCGCAAGGCGCCTTGCCCGGGATCTGCGAAAAGCCTAATTTCCGGGAGCGGCACTACCTCCCGCACTTCTCAATTCTCTTCGGGAGTGAGCCCGATGGCTTACCTCTATCTCGGGCTGGCGATCGTCGCGGAGGTGATCGGCACGATCGCGCTGAAGGCCACCAACGGGTTCACCGTGCTAGTCCCATCGCTCGTGGTGCTGATCGGTTATTCGGCGGCTTTCGTATTGCTGAGTTTCAGCCTCAGGGAGATTCCCGTCGGGATCGCCTACGGGATCTGGTCTGGTCTTGGCGTCGTGCTTGTGTCGGTCGCAGGGATCTTCATTTTCAAGCAGATACCCGACGCCGCGGCCGTCGTCGGCCTCACACTCATCGTGTCAGGTGTTGCGGTGATTCACCTTTTCTCGAAGGCCGGCGGACATTGAGAAAAGAGGGCGTCCGGCCGGGGCCTAGTTCGACACCTTCGAAGCCCAGGGCCGTTGTCCGAACATCGGCTCAAGGATCGAAACCATTTTAGCGGCCTCATTGCCGGAGAAGGGCCCCACTGCGACACGGTGCCAGAGACTACCTTTAAGGCGGACCGACATAATGACCGGCGACGGTACAGGGACACTCTGCTCGGACGCAAAACTGTCCTGCAGCAGCATCGCCCGGCTTTCCTCACGGAACGAACCAATCATCACGAAATGATCCGAACCCGCGCGGTCGGCCGCCACTTCGGCGGTATGCTCTACGGCCGCTTTACGGCTCGGGCGTAAAACCGGAAGAACCGGCATTTCCGCATCGTCTCCGGAAACAGGCGCAACGGACGTAATCGGCCGGACCGGCGACGGCTCCTTGCTCCAACTTCCCTCGGCCGATACCGGCAGAGTAAACTCCTCCGCCGCGACGGGAGCGCTCTTCAGCTTAAGCGGCGCCAACTCGAAAGACGCCTCAACCGGCGCGAAACCCGCGACACCAAGCTCCTTCACTGCCGCCAGCCCCGCACTGAGTGCGTCAGCAGCCTCTCCGGAGCCGTCACCCGTAGCCGGCTTCTCGACCAATAGCGTTTCCGCCTCCTGCTCACCCGGCCAGAAATCGGGCGCGGTGACATCAGGGTCCGCATCTGTGTTGATCGTCAGGATGGTTCTGCCGGAAATCGCGCCTTCCGGAATGGACGTGCCGTCCAGCCAGTCGTCTCCGTCGCCCGGATAGTAAGCGACGATTTCCGTCAGAGGCTTGTCATCGGCGTTTTCGTATTCCTGGCAGGGATCGTCGCCGAACGCGACTCGCATCAGAGAACAGTCTTCGTCGACCGCCGCGGATATCAAATGGTCCGTCGTGCTCTTGCCTGTGGCCAAGAAAGCCAGTCCCGACAAACCGGTCGACGCCAACTGAATCGCCGGTGGCAAGATTGGCAGACATCCCCCGAGCATGAGGGGAAGGGCTGCGATGAGCAGTCCTTTTTTCATCGTGATTCCCCCGCAAGAATCAACGGTTTATTTGCGTTTATTGTACCAGTTTCACAACTCTTGGCAAGACAAGCGGTTAATAAAATATTAGCACAACCGGGTAGGAAGACATAGTGCGTTGATTTAAGTGCATGGTTTTGCGAGACGGGTGGCATTCCGCTCGCCTTCTTTTCCGTGTATGAGAACCGGCATGACAATCATCACCGATACCGAAGCACTTGCCGCTGTCTGCGCCGAGTTCGCCACCGAGGACTTCGTGACCATCGACACGGAGTTCATGCGCGAGAAAACCTATTACCCGCAGCTCTGTCTGGTTCAGATCGGCAATGACGAGAAAGCGGTTGCAATCGACACTCTGGCCGACGGGATCGACCTGGCGCCTCTCGTCGAGCTTCTTAAGAATCGCGATGTCCTCAAGGTCTTCCACGCTGCGCGTCAAGATCTTGAAATATTCTATCACCTCTGCGGCGAACTGCCGGCACCGGTCTTCGACACCCAGATCGCTGCAATGGTTTGCGGCTTCGGCGACCAGGTTTCCTACGACAAGCTGGTTCAGAGCCTGACCGGCACCCGGCTGGACAAGAGCTCCCGGTTCGCCGACTGGTCACATCGGCCGCTCGGCGAGAGGCAGCTTGGCTATGCGCTCGCCGACGTGACCCACCTGCGCAAGGTTTATCGCAAGCTGGTCGAAAGAATCGAGAAGACCGGCCGTCAGGACTGGATCGAGGACGAGGTCGCCAAAATGGCCGACCCGGCGCTCTATGACCCGGATCCGGATACCTCCTGGCAGCGCCTGAAAGTGCGAAGCGGCAAGCCCAAGTTCCTTGCTGTGCTGCAACAGGTCGCGGCGTTTCGCGAGCGGGAAGCGCGCCAGCGCGATGTCCCGCGCAATCGTATCCTGCGCGACGATGTCCTGATGGATCTCGCCGCGCATGCGCCGACCACGCCGGAAGACCTCGCCCGCACCCGGACCTTCAATGCACAGAGCGCGAACGGACGGCTCGGCAAGGAAATCATCAAGGTGGTCGAGAAAGGCCTCGCGATCCCACCGGAAGAGTGCCCGATCCTCCCCGTGAAGGAAGACAAGCGTGAGGCGCCCGGACCGATCGTCGAGTTACTGAAGGTGCTACTCAAGATCCGCTCGGACGAGGAAAAGGTCGCCGCCCGCCTGATCGCCAACGCCTCGGAGATCGAAGCGATCGCGCTGGACGACGACGCCGACGTGCCCGCGCTGAAAGGCTGGCGCCGGGAAATCTTCGGTGGCGACGCGATCAATCTGAAGCATGGGCGCATCGGCCTCACCGCCGACGACGGCAAAATCAAGCTGATGCGGCTTTGAGCCGGCCTTCGCGCCGGTCGCTCAGCGCTCGATACGGATATCCTGGCCCAGCGCTTCCGATAGAGCGGCAATCCGCCGCGTGACGACATCGCCGGCAAGCCCCCCCTGATGGCCGTGCATGCTGATCACGAAGCCCCGTTCGCCGACCATATCGCGCTCCCGCTCCAACAATGCGCTTTCAAGCAGCTCTGTCGCGCCACCCGACAGGGTGAGCGCCAGTCTCAACGCCAGTCCGACATTGAGCGCGAGGTCGCGCCGGCGCAGCGACAGGAGTTTACGAACCCTTTGCGTTCCCTCCTCGTCGATACCGCCGGTATAGCGGGCAAGGATGGCATAGGCGAGAAAGACCCGGTCGGCATGATTGAGACCAACGACCGGCAGCCGCAGCACGCGCTGAAACGCGTGCTCGCCGCGATAGCTCGGATGCTCGTTCCAGGCGAAGTCGCTGAGGGCGCAGGCCGCCCGGATGAGACGCTGTTCGCTCGCCGGCACATCCTCGAAGAATGGCGCGATCCAGCGCTCCAGAACTTCCGGGTGCGGGCTGAACCGGCTGCTCTTGTAGGCGATATCCATGCAGCTATCGACCAGCGGATCGCGTGCCTGTTCGCCCTGCGGAAGACGGTCGTAGAGACAGCCCTCACGCAATCCGAAGGACGAGAACACCACCTGGCGTGCCTTGCCGAGCTCAATGGTCCGCTTCAAAACCAGGGCCGTCACCGGAAGCTTGTCGACACGACGCTTTGAAACCGCGTCGAGCGCCCGCAACTCCTTGCGGCCCATGCGTGCGATTTCCTCGAGAAACCGCACCGTCTCGTCCGCGCCGATCGCATAGTGATGAATTACTTCCAGCGGATAGTCGGTCAGCTCCATATGGGCCCTGGCAAGGCTTCGCCAAGCGCCCCCGACGGCGAAGAGATCGCGTCCCTCCAGCGCGTCCAGCCAGGAAACTTTCCGCAAAATGGTATCGATCCGCGCAGTCAGCTCATCCCGGTTCTGACGGGTCAGTTCGCCCAGCCGGAGCGGCCCGAGAGGCGTGGTTTCGAACCGTCGCGCCTGCCCGTTCTGGACATCCACCAGCTCGAGACTCCCGCCACCGAGATCGCCAACGACGCCGTCGGCCTGCGGGAACGCGCTGATCACGCCAAGGGCTGAGAGACGGGCCTCCTCGTCGCCGGACAGCACCATCACACGATGCCCGAACCGCTCCTCGATCGCCGAGACGAACTCGTCTCCGTTGCGTGCATCGCGGACCGCGGCAGTCGCGAGCACGCTGACTTCCTGCACGCCCATGCCTTTGGCGATGGTGAAATAGCGCTCCAGGTTCTCCAGCGCGGATCGGACACCCTGCTCGGAGAGATGGCCGGTTTCCTGCAGACCTGTGCCGAGGCCGCAAAGTGCCTTTTCGTTGAAGAGCGGGATCGGCATCCGCCCGTCGCCTTCGAAGACAACGAGACGGACCGAATTCGATCCTATATCGAGAACGCCGACGAGGCCGTGATGATCGAGATGAGTGCCGGATTTCCAGGCATCATGCGAGATGGATACAGACAAGCCTTATTCCGCGCCGCTCAGCTTCTTGGGCATCTCGTTCGACCGTTTCAGAGCACTGCCGCGGCCTGACAGGCTCGGGTTGGTCATAAAATAATTATGCGCCGAAAACGCCCCGCTGTCCGCCTTCACCCGGACATAGTGGCCATCTGGCTGACCGATCCAGGAGTTGGTCTCGTCCTTCAGGTTGGCGACCATGATCTGGTCCAGCACCTGCCGGTGAACCGTGCGGTTCTCGATCGGCACGAAATGCTCCACCCGCCGGTCCAGGTTCCGCGTCATCCAGTCGGCGGAGGAGATGTACACTTTCGCCTGATCGGAGGGAAGCTTCCGCCCGTTGCCGAAGCAGAAAATTCGCGAATGCTCGAGAAAGCGTCCAATGATGCTGCGAACCTGAATATTCTCCGATAGCCCTGCCAGTCCGGGACGCAGACAGCAGATCCCCCGGATTACGAGATCGATCTTCACCCCCGCACCGGAGGCCCTGTAGAGCAGGTCGATCAGGTCGGGGTCGACAAGCGAGTTCATCTTGGCCCAGATCGCGGCCGGCTTGCCTTGCTTGGCGAACGCGATTTCCGCCTCGACGAGATCCTGCAGGGTCTGGCGCATGGTCAGCGGCGAGAGCGAGAGTTTGTCCATCTCCTGCGGCGTCGCGTATCCGGTCATGTAATTGAACATGCGCGCCGCGTCGCGACAGAGCACCGGATCGCAGGTGAAGAAGGAAAGGTCGGTATAGATCTTCGCCGTGATCGGGTGGTAGTTGCCGGTGCCGAAATGCACATAGTTCCTGAGACCGTTGCCTTCCCGGCGGACCACCAGAGATATCTTCGCGTGGGTCTTCAGGTCGACGAAACCGTAGACGACCTGCACACCGGCACGCTCTAGATCCCGGGCAAGCCGGATATTCGCTTCCTCGTCGAAGCGGGCCTTGAGCTCGACCATCGCCGTTACCGACTTGCCGGACTCCGCCGCCTCGATCAGCGCGCTGACGATCGGGCTGCCTTTCGACGTCCGGTAAAGAGTCTGCTTGATCGAGACCACCGCCGGGTCGGCCGCCGCCTGGCGCAGGAACTGCACGACGACGTCGAAGCTCTCGTAGGGGTGATGGACCACGATATCCTTGGCCCGGATCGCCGCCAGACAGTCGCCGCCGAAATCGCGGATCCGTTCGGGGAAGCGAGGATTGAACGGCTTCCAGAGCAAGTCGGGACGCTCGCTGACAATGAGCTGCGAGAGATCGGCCAACCCGACCATTTCGTCCAGCGTGAACACGTCCTCCGGCGCGACCTTCATCTCCTCGACAACGAAAGCGCCCAGAGATTCGGGCATGTCGCGGTTCATCGACAGGCGAATGACGTTGCCCCGCCGGCGCCGCTTCAGCGCGGATTCGAACGAGAGCACCAAATCTTCGGCCTCTTCGTCGATTTCCATCTCGCTGTCGCGCAGCACGCGGAAGATACCGTGTCCAGCAACGGTGAAATTCGGAAACAGCTCATCGGCATATTTGATGATCACCTGCTCGATGGCGATGAACCGGATATCCTTGCCCGGCAGGCGCACGAAGCGGCTGATCTGCGCCGGCAGAGGCAGCAACGCCTCCATCTCCGCACCGGACGCGGCCTCGTTCAGCTGCAGAGCCAGGCAGACACCGCCATTCGGCAGAAACGGAAAGGGATGCGCCGGATCGATGGCGAGCGGCGTCAAGAGCGGGAAGATCTGGTCGATGAAATGCGCATCGAGCCACTTCCTGTCGGCCGCCGTCAGGTCCTCACCATTGACAAGATGGAAGCCGGTCCTGCGCAACTCGGTCAGAAGCTTGGTCAGATATCGCTGCTGCACCGCGATCAGCTCGGCGGCCTTTTCGGCGATAGCGCGCAGCTGGTTGCTCGGCGAAAGCCCGTCCGCGCTGGCGGTGGTCACCCCGGCATTCACCATGCCTTTCAGGCCGGCCACACGCACTGTGTAGAACTCGTCCAGGTTGGAGGCGGAAATCGAAACGAAGCGCAGGCGCTCCAGCAACGGATTGGCCGGGTTGTCGGCCTCTTCAAGAACGCGGTGATTGAAGCCGAGCCAGGACAGTTCCCTGTTGAAAAAGCGCTCGGGCGACGCGGGATCGACCCGCGTAATGTTTTCCGGCTGGCTCTCGCTCACGGGACCGCCTCCTTGATGTCGCGACAGACTTGCTGGACCTTGCAGCGCAAACAGCGCTTCTGCTGTCTTAACACAGGTCGGCCCGGGATATGGAATATCCCGGGCCGGAAACTAGTCCTGTCGCGTTTCAGTTCGATGACGATTTTCCCGAGATCTCGGGGAAACCTGCCGGTCCTAGAGCGTGCTCCGGAACGCGCCGCCGTCCATCAGTAGGTTCTGACCGTTGATGTAACCCGCATGCGCGCTGCAGAGGAAGGCGCAGGTCTGGCCGAACTCGTCCGGCGTGCCGAAGCGGCCGGCGGTGTGCTCGGCGCCGTGCTGCGCGAAGAAGGTCTCGAAATCGACGCCCGCCTTCTCCGCCTGGATCTTCATGTTGCCGCGCAGCCGGTCGGTATCGAACGGGCCCGGCAGCAGGCCGTTGATGGTAACCCCGTCTTTGGCGACCTCACGGGCGATGCCGGCGCAAAAGCCGGTCAGGCCCGCGCGGGCGCCGTTGGAGAGACCGAGGATCGCAATTGGCGACTTCACGGCGCCGGAGGTGATGTTGACGATGCGGCCCCACTTACGCTCGATCATGCCGTCGATCGTCGCCTTGATGAGATCGATCGCGGTCAGCATGTTGCCGTCGACCGCCTTGATCCAGTCGTCCCGGGTCCAGTCGCGGAAATTGCCCGGCGGCGGGCCACCGGCATTGTTCACAAGTATGTCGATCTTTGCGTCGAACGGCGCCAGCGCCTTCTCGCGGCCTTCCGGCGTGGTGATGTCGCAGGCCACCGCATGCACGGTCACACCGGTGGCTGACCGGATCTCGTCGGCCGCCGCCTCGATCGCCTCTGGCGTCCGCGAGCAGATGGTGAGGTCGACACCGTTCTGCGCGAGCGCCAATGCAGAGGCCTTGCCGAGCCCCTTGCTCGAAGCGCAGACGAGCGCCTTCTTCCCTTTGATTCCCAGATCCATCGATAGTGCTCCGTTTGTTGATTGTTTTCGGTCCCCAGCGGCCGATGCTAACCGGCGCCCCGATCCTCCAGAACCCGGCGGGCGAGCGGCAGGGTGATCCGGCGCCCTTCGGCCAGCGACAGGGCATCGATGGCTTCCACCAGCGCCCGCGCCTCGGAGAATGATCGTTCCATGCGCCCGACCAGGAAGGCCAGAACCTCTTCAGCAACGAACAATTGCCTGTCGCGAAAGAGTTTGTCCATCACGCCGGCGATCAGCGCATCGTCCGGATCGCTGATCGCCACCGCCGGCAGCGCGGCGAAACGCGATTTGGCATCGGCCGGTGTCAGGTTCATCCGGGAGACCGGCGTGCGGGACAGCACAAGGAGCGCTCCGCGCCGTTCGACGATCATGTTGTAAAGGTGGAAGGCCGGCACGCCGGGCAGGCTCTCATCGACATCCTCCAGCACGACATGACGCTTCTCGCCAAGTAAGACAGGCAGGCCCGCAACGTCGAGATCGGACGGCAGCAGCAGCACGGCATCGGCTTTGCGCGCCCAGACTTCCGCCAGATGCGATTTTCCCGAGGCTTCCGGGCCATGGACATTGAGGCCCCAGGTCGCCTCCGGCCAGGCCGGCCAGGAATCGATCCAGGCCGTTGCCCCCTCGTTGCAGCTGGAGACGAGGTATTCGCCGCGATCGAAGGCCGGGCGATGCTCCAGCACGAGAGGGAGTTGCCGGCCGGCGCCGCCAGCGGGGCGTCCTGCTTTGTTCTGTTCCGTCATTCGTTTCGTAATTCCGGTCAGTTGCCGTCGGTCTCGTCGTCCGCCGGCGGTATCCCATGTAGATGGAGCGGGCTCGCCAGATATCGAGAGAGCGCGAAGCGCACGAGCACGCCTATGACCGCGGCGACCGGCACCGCGATCAGCACACCGAGGAATCCGAACAGAGCGCCACCTGCCAGGAGCGCGAACATAACCCAGACCGGGTGCAGGCCGACTGCGTCGCCGACAAGGTTCGGAGTCAGGAAGTTACCCTCGATCGCCTGCCCCGCGACGAAGATCGCCGCGATGATAGCGATCGGAGTCAGGGAATCGAACTGCAAGGCGGCAAGGCCAATGCTGAGCGCTCCACCGAAGATCGAGCCGACGAACGGCACGAAGGATATCAGCCCGGCGAAAAGTCCGATGATGACACCGAAATCGAGTCCGGCGAGCGAAAGCCCAACCGCATAGAAGCCGCCGAGGATCAGGCAGACCGTTCCCTGCCCCCGGACGAAAGACGCCAGCGTGCTGTCGATGATCCCGGCCTGCTCGCGGATCGTGTTCGCTTGCGCGCGCGGCAGCCAGCCGTCGATTGCGGCCACGATGTGGTCCCAGTCCCGCAGCAGATAGAAAGCGACAATCGGCGTAATCACCAGCAACGAGACCAGGTTCGCGAGCGCCGCGCCACCGCTCAGCAGTTCGCCGGCAAAAGAGAGGATCCATTTGCCTGCCTGGGTCGCGATGGCCGGCAGGTTCAGCTTGTCAGCCCCACCATCGCCGAGCCAGGCGCGCGCCATGTCGAGGAGCGGCTCAGCCATGATCGAGAGACGCTCGATATATTTGGGCAAGGTTTCGGCCAGCAGCACGACCTGCGCCTGAATAAGCGGAATCAGAAGCAGCAGCACACCGGTCCCGGCAAGAAAAAAGCCAAGCAGAACGACAGCGGTTCCGAGCGTCCGCGACATGCCGATACGCTCGCAGCGGTCCACGATGGGGTCGAGGAAATAGGCGATCGCCATGCCGGCCGCGAACGGCACCAGCACGCTCTTCAGTACATAGACCGCGAGCAGGAAGGCGGCCAGAAGACCGACCCAGAAGGCGAGCCGTTCACGCTGCGTCATGAGCCGTTCCTCGCATCAGTCATTGCACCAGCGGCGGCAGAACGAGAGGCTGGGCCGGCGCAGGAAATGCTTGCGGCACCGGTTCAACCGGCAAGGTCTCCTCCGGCAATGGCGCCGGTCGGTACCGCTCGGGCAGCTCGGTACCGTCCTTGTAGAGCAGCCAGCTATCCTGCCACTGCGTCAGAACGAAGTTCCGCTGCTTGAGCGCCAGCGCGAGTTGATCCGCATCGCCGTTTACCCAGACGTCCAGCAATGCCTCGTTACGGGATATCCGCAGCAATTCCCGGCGCGAGATTGACGAGATCTGCTCAAGCCCGTCGCGCACGTCGAGCCAGTATTCGAACGAGGAAACCGGCACCAGGACCGTAACCCGCGTCTCAAAGCCGGGGCTGATCAGATTTTCAGATTTCCAAGACTCCTGAATCTCGGTGCTCGCGGCCCTCGCGGCCGCGGAAAGCAGATCGCCTTGCGGGTCGCCGGGATCCGGTACCACCGTGCGGATCAGCGACTGGCCGTCGGCTATCCCTCCGACATAGGTCAGGTTCAATTCGACGGCCTGAGTGCCGCCCTCCGCGCCAACGGTTCGGGCATTCGCCACCACCGCCTGTGCCGCGCCGTAGCGCGCCGCGATCGCCTCAATCGCGTCGCGGTCGATCAGCACTGCCTGCACAGCGGTAATGTCCCTGATGTCCGCGAGATCGCCGTATGGCACCGTGATCGGCACCAGCCCGTCACCGAAACTCCGGTCCAGCCAGGCGGCGAGCCACGGACTCTCCTCTTCCCAGAGCAGCGGCTTTTGGCCGTCGTTATAGACCGGGAGAATCAGCACCGGGCGCGAGGCAACTTCGGCATAGCCCACACCGTAGGCCCCGAAATGCTGACGCACCGCCGCCGGATTGAAGCGGAAATTCAGCGAGCCGAGATAGCGGACGTCCGAGGTCCGCTCACGCGCGACTTCGTAACCGACCGTAAGCCCCACCAGCTCGTCGCTCGAGATCGGCGGCAACAGCGTTTGCTGCCCGGCAGGCACGAGACGGTCGACCAGACGGTCCCATGCCGTCCGGCGGCCCTCCATGATCGCCTGGGCCTGCGCTTCCGCAGCGGTCGCGGCCTGCACGTCGACGGCCACGCCTCGGATCTCGAAAACCCGGTCGACGTCCGATTGCGCCCGAACTCCTTCCGGCGTCACGCAGAGCAGCATTGCGCATGCCGCAAGCAACCGGACACAGACGACGCCGATTCTTCCCGCCGGCTGCCGTCCTGCAGCCGTTTTCGCTATCCGTTCGAACATCCCTGAACTCTCCGGCCCGCGGCCAAATCCGCTTGCGGTCCAAGCGCCCCCGTCATAAACCCTCAACCGGGCAGAATGAAGGCACCCGGCACTGCCCGACCCTTATACCGGATGGCTGAGGAGGAGACCATAACAGGCCTCGACAGACCCAACCGCCCCCTCACCTACAAGGAAGCGGGCGTCGATATCGATGCGGCGGACCGGCTGATCGACTTCATCAAGCCGCTCACCAAATCCACAATGCGTCCGGGCGCGGACGGTTCCATCGGCGGCTTCGGCGGCGTGTTCGATCCGAAGGCGGCCGGTTTCAATGATCCTGTCTTCGTCGCCGCGACGGACGGGGTCGGCACCAAGCTCCGCCTCGCCATCGATACCGGGAACTATTCCGGCGTCGGCACCGATCTCGTCGCGATGTGCGTGAACGATCTGGTCGTCCAGGGCGCAGAGCCGCTCTTCTTCCTCGACTATTACGCCACCGGCAAGCTCGATGTCGAAGCCGCGCGGACGGTCGTCGCCGGGATCGCCGAAGGCTGCCGCCAGTCCGGATGCGCGCTGATCGGCGGGGAAACCGCCGAGATGCCGGGCATGTACGAGGACGGGGATTTCGATCTCGCCGGATTCGCGGTCGGCGCGGCCGAGCGCGAGAACCTTATCCTTGAGCCGCGCGCGTCGGCCGGCGACATCATGCTCGGTCTCGCCTCCTCCGGCGTGCATTCCAACGGTTTCTCCCTGGTTCGGCGGATCGTCGACCGCTCGGGCCTCGGCTGGTCCGACCCGGCGCCGTTCGACAAGAGCCAGTCCCTCGGCGACGCGCTGCTGGCGCCGACCCGGATCTACGTCAAATCCTGCCTCGCGGCGCTCGCGACCGGCGGCGTCACCGGCTTCGCCCATATCACCGGCGGCGGCCTGCTCGACAATCCGCCGCGCTCCTACGCCGACACGATCGCGGCCGAGATCGATGTGACCACCTGGGATCTGCCCCCTGTCTTCCGCTGGCTGGCCGAGACTGGGGGCGTTCCGGCCTCGGAGCTCGCACGGACCTTCAATTGCGGTATCGGCATGACCGTGACCGTGTCCCCCGACAAGGTCGACGCCGTCACCGAGGCGCTGAGCGCCGGTGGCGAAACCGTCTACCATATCGGCCGGCTGGTCGAGCGCGTCGACGGTGCGCCGTCCGTGACGCTGGAAGGGCTCGGGACCTGGCCCGCGTGACCAGCAAGCTCAAGGTCGGCGTGCTCGTTTCGGGCAGCGGCAGCAATCTGCAGGCGCTGATCGATTCCTGCGCCGCTCCGGATCATCCGGCGGAGATCGTTACCGTGATCTCCAACCGGCCGGGGGTGAAGGCTCTCGAACGCGCCCGTAATGCCGGGATCGAGGCTGTGACGATCGATCACAAGACCTTCGCCGACCGGACCGGTTTCGATGCGGAAATGCAGCGGGCACTCGATGCGGCCGGCGTCGAGTTCGTCTGCCTCGCCGGCTTCATGCGGCTGCTGACAACCGAATTCGTCGAGCATTGGTCCGGACGGATGATCAACATCCATCCCTCGCTGCTGCCCGCCTTCAAGGGGCTCAACGTACAGCAGCGGGCGATCGATGCCGGTGCCCGCTTCTCCGGATGCACCGTGCATTTCGTAACCCCGGAGATGGATGTCGGCCCGATCATCCAACAGGCCGCGGTACCGATTCTCCAGGGCGACAGCGCCGAGAGTCTCGCGGCGCGCATCCTCGAACAGGAGCACCGCATCTATCCGGGCAGCCTGCGCTGGATCGCCGAAGGCCGCGTGAAGATCGAGGGCGAGCGCGTGCTGCTCGACGGCGCCACGGCGCCATCCGCCTCCCTGCTCAACCCGGCACCCGACGCCGAGCGATAGGGTCTTGGCGCTCCGGGCGCGGTGATTTATACGTTTTCCTGAACAAACGACCCGGGCTGCGGGCCTGGCGGGGCAAAATTAGCGGAGGTGATATGGCTGCGAACAACGCATCGTCCGAAGGCGAAGTCCTTGAGCACAAGCAGAATTACGAGGGTTTCATCACCCTTCTGAAATGGTCGACCGTCAGTGTCATCATCCTGCTGATCCTGATGGCGATCTTCCTCGTCTGACGGACCTCTGCTTCAGAATCAAAAAGGGCCGGTCGCACTGACCGGCCCTTTTCGTTTGCCTGAGATCAGGATCAGCCGACGATTTCGTTGCCGCTGAAGAACTGGGCGATCTCGATAGCAGCGGTTTCCGGCGCGTCGGAACCGTGCACGGAATTTTCGCCGATCGACTTCGCATAGGCCTTGCGGATGGTGCCTTCGGCGGCTTCCGCCGGGTTGGTGGCGCCCATGACGTCGCGATACTTCACGATGGCGTCTTCGCCTTCGAGAACCTGCACGACGACCGGGCCCGACGTCATGAACTCGACCAGCTCGCCGAAGAACGGACGCTCGCTATGCACGGCATAGAAGGTCTCGGCCTGGGCCTGGGTCATCCGGATCCGCTTCTGCGCAACGATGCGCAGGCCGGCTTCTTCGATCATTTTGTTCACGCCGCCGGTCAGGTTCCGCTCGGTGGCGTCCGGCTTGATGATGGAGAAAGTGCGCTGAATGGCCATCGTGTCTCTCTTCTGGTTCCGCAGAACAGCCGGAGCCGCCCGCGAGATGCGATTGAAACTGGACGGGCGCAAATGCGCCCGGCGCGCGCCTTATAGCGGGGGGAACCGGGCGGGGCAAGCCGCCCGGTCTGCCACGGTCAGCCGCGGCGTTTGGCGACGGCGCGCTCAATCCGCTCCAGAGCCTCCGTCAGGATCGAACGGGGACAGGCGATGTTGATGCGCTCAAAGCCATCGCCTTCGGAACCGAAGACATAGCCTTCGTCGAAGAGGACCTTAACTTCCTCGTGCATCATTGCTTCAAGCTCAAGTTTGTCGAGGCCGAGGCCACGGCAATCGAGCCAGACGAGATAGGTGCCTTCCGGATGGATCACCTTGATCTCCGGAATACGCTCGGCGACGAAGCTCTCAAGAAAGTTCGCGTTTTCGCTCAGGTAATCGAGCACCTGGGAAAGCCACTCCTCGCCCTCGTTGTAGGCTGCCTTGGTCGCCTCGAGCCCGAAGGTGTTCATCCCGCCGATCCCGGAGGCGCCGATCTCCTTCACCAGCGCTTTGCGATGCGCCTCGTTGGAGACGATCATGTTCGAGGTGTGCAGGCCGGCGAGATTGAAGGTCTTGGACGGCGCCGTGCAGACCACGGAATTGTCCATGAACTCCCGTCCGAGCTTGCCGTAAGGCACGAAGGTGGAGCCGTTAAGCATCAGGTCGCCATGGATCTCGTCCGCGATGACGACAACGCCGTGCTTGTTGCAGATCTCGCCGAGGCGGCGCAGTTCCCCCTCGGTCCAGACCCGGCCGACCGGATTGTGCGGGCTGCAGAGGATCAACAGCTTGGTCTTCGGATCCGCCGCCTTCGCCTCCAGGTCGTCGAAATCCATCCGGTAGACACCGTTCTCCATCACCAGCGAATTGGAGACGACCTCGCGGCCGTTATTCTCGATCGCGTAGGTAAACGGGTAATAGACGGGGCGCTGGATCAGCACCTTGTCGCCGGGCTCGCTGAGCGCCCGGACCAGCAGGTTCAGGGCCGGAACGACGCCGGGCGTATTGACGATCCAGTCGGGATCGACCTTCCAACCGTGACGGCGCTCCATCCATGAGGTGACCGCCTCGTTGTAATCGGGCGTGCGCACGACATAGCCGAAGATCGGATGGTCGATCCGCTTGCGCATCGCATCCAGGATCGGCTGCGCGACCGGAAAATCCATATCGGCGACCCACATCGGCAGGGTGCGATCCTCACCGAGATCCGGGTCGGTTCCCTCCCAAAGCTCGCGCTTGTCGCCCCGCCAGTAGATCTGCCATTTAACGGAGTGGGTACCGGTGCGCCGGATTTCCTGATCGAAGTCGTATTTCACCTGTTGCTCCAGGGTTTCAGGTTGTCGGTTTCGCCGGCGCTCAGCCGGCCTTTTCCCATCCGCCGGCATCCGTCTGCCGCCAATAGGCAAGCGTATGTCCGGCGTCCTTGTATTCCTTCCAGCGGCCCCGCGCCGCCGCCACCGCATCGTCGTTGCGGCCGTCGAACAGCTCGAACACCCGTTCGAATTCCCCGACCTTCTCCGAAACGGCACCGTCCGTCAGGAACAGAAAGCGCGCGCCGTTCGGGTTTTCGTCTTCCGTCGTCAGCCAGATCGGCTGCTCCTCCGGATGCCCGTCCTTCTCGCTGCCATGCGGCAGCCAGCTGTCCGGGTCGTAAGACCAGAGATGCCCGTTCAGGTTCGCAACCCGCTCCTCGCTCGACGCCATCACGACCACGCGCGCCTCCGCCTGAAGCGACTTTTCAAGCAGCTTCGGCAGAGCCCATTCCAGGGGACGCGCGGTCAAGTGGTAGAAGTTGATGTCGGTCATCGCGGGAATCGGCAGGCCCATCAGGCCTCGTAGTTCGCCCGGACCATCTCGTCGAGCAGACGGACGCCCCAGCCGGTGCCGCCTTTCGGAACGGTCGCCGAAGGCTTGGAAGACCAGGCCATCCCGGCAATGTCCATATGGACCCAGGGCAGCTTGTTGACGAAGCGCTCGAGGAAACAGGCGGCCGTGATGCTGCCGCCCCAGCGGGCGCCGGCGTTCTTCACGTCGGCGATGTCGCTGTCCATCATCTTGTTGTACTCCTCGCCAAGCGGCATCCGCCAGATCTTCTCGCCGGACGCCTTAGAGGCGGCTTCGAGCTTTTCGACCAGCTCGTCGCTGTTCGAGAAATAGCCGCAATTGACCTGCCCGAGCGCCACCATCATGGCCCCGGTAAGGGTCGCCAGATCGAGCATGAACTGGGGCTTGAAGCGCTCCTGCGTGTACCAGAGCGCATCGGCCAGCACGAGCCGGCCCTCGGCGTCCGTATTGATGATCTCGATGGTCTGGCCGGACATGGATGTCACCACGTCGCCCGGCCGCTGGGCATTGCCGTCGGGCATGTTCTCGACCAGACCGACGACGCCGATGACGTTCGCTTTCGCCTTGCGGCCGGCGAGCGCCTTCATCAGGCCGACGACCGTCGCCGAGCCGCCCATGTCCCATTTCATGTCTTCCATACCGCCGGCCGGCTTCAGGGAAATGCCACCGGTATCGAAGCAGACGCCCTTGCCGACGAAAGCGATCGGCTGCTGCCTCTTCGGCCCGCCCTCCCAGCGCATGATCACGAGACGGCTTTCCCGCTCGGAGCCCTGACCGACGCCGAGCAGCGCGCCCATGCCGAGCTTGGCCATCTGCTTCTCGTCCAGCACCTCGACCTTGAGACCGAGATCTTTCAGCTCCTCGCAGCGTTTTGCGTAGGAAACCGGATAGAGAACGTTCGGCGGTTCGCTGACGAGATCGCGGGCGAGGAAGACGCCCTCGGCAATCGCTTCCAGGGCGACGAAAGCCTTTTTCGCCGCCGTACTCTCGCCGGTCATGACCGTCAATTTCTGCAGCGCCGGCTTGTCGTCCTTTTTCAGCGTGGTCCTGTATTTGTCGAACCGGTAGGTCCGCAGCAGGCCGCCGAATGCCAGCCGCGCCGCGCGCGCCGCGGTGCCTTCATCGTCGAGGCCGCTCTCGCTGTGCGGCTCTAACAGGACGGAGACTTCCTTGTCGCCGGCGCCCAGAATCGCCGCCACGATCGAGCCGCCCGCATTCTCGCACCAGAGCTCGTCGATATCGCCGCCGTCGCCGAGGCCATAGAGAAGCACCGTGCCGGTCTCGCCGAAGACCGAAAGGGTCTGCTTCGCCTTGCCGGTGAATTTGTTGGCCTTCATCGCCCGGGAAAGCAGCCCGCCGAGCTGTTCGTCCAGTTCCGCCCCGAGCGGCAGCAGCTTGCCGCCGTCCATCACTCCGACAACGACCGCACCCTTTTTCGGCAAGGCCGGCTTCTGAAACCCGATCTTCATTCCGATTCTCTCCCGTCCAGGTCAGCATTCCGCACGACGGCCGCCGGTCCGGGACCGGCGCGGAAATGCGCGGCAGACGCTGCGCCACCGCGTACCGTAACGTGCTCGGGGAACAAGCCTGTGATGCTTCACATCCTGATTAAGTTCGTGATTGGAAACACTTGAAACATCGCTATCATGCGCCTTTAAACGCGGGTAGCGCAAGGACCCGCCGGAGCGGCTCCGGCCGAACGGAACAATCCAGCCAGACGGGCCAGCCAAACGGGACCATGAGGATCGACCGCTACGTCATTCGCCAGATCTTGGCCGCGATGATTATCGTGGTGGTCTCGCTGACCTGCGTAATCTGGCTGAGCCAGTCCCTGCGCTTCATCGACATGATCGTCAACCGCGGCCTGCCGCTGGCAACCTTCATCTATTTCACAGTACTGCTCATGCCGACCTGGCTGTCGCTGGTGCTGCCGATCGCCTGCTTCGCAGCGACCATGTTCGTCTACAGCCGGATGTCCGGCGATCGTGAGCTCGTCGTGCTGACCGCGTCAGGTCTCGGTCCGCTCGGTCTCGCCCGCCCGGCGATCGTCGTCGCGCTTGTCGTGACGGCCCTCGGCTACCTGCTCAGCCTCTATCTCGTGCCGATCTCCTATCGCGGCTTCAAGGAGCTGCAGTTCCAGATCCGGCACAATTACACGAACGTGCTCCTGCGCGAGGGCGTCTTCAATTCGATGGGGGACGATGTCACCGTCTTCGTCCGTGCCCGCCAGCCGAACGGCGACCTTTCGGGCATCATCGTGCAGGACGACCGGGAAGCCGATGAGTCCGTGACGCTGCTGGCAGAAAGCGGCGCCCTGATCCTCGACCGGGGCAGCCCGCGCGTGCTGATGGTCAACGGTAACCGTCAGGCAAAAAACAACCAGACCGGCCGCATCAACATCCTCTATTTCGACCGCTACACGGTCGATCTCGGAGGTCTGCAGGAAGCGGTCCAGCGCACCGCCCGCGACCAGAACGAACTATTCGTCGACGAGTTGCTCAATCCGACGGAACGGATCACGCAAGAGCGAAATTTCGGCAAATATATCGCAGAGGGACATAGCCGGCTGGTGACCCCGCTTCTCGGGCTTGCACTCCCCTTGATCGGACTTGTGGTGGTTCTGCGCGGCGAGTTCAGCCGGCGCGGACGAAACTCCCGGCTCGTCGCGGCGGTCCTTCTTGTCGGCCTCGTGCAGGCCGCGGTACTGGGCTCGAAATACTCGGCCGCAAAAGAGCTGAGTCTGCTGCCTTTGATGTATAGCGCCGCTATCGTTCCCATCCTCGTTTGCCTGATCCTGCTCGCACGTCAGCGTATGCGCCGCCCGCGCTCCGGCACCATCCCCACGGAAGGAACGCCGGCATGAAGCTCTCGGGGACTCTCTCGCTCTATTTCGGCAAGCAGTTCCTGTTATGGGTGCTCGGGACCTTTCTGGCGATCATGGCCATCGTCTATCTGCTCGATTCCATCGAACTGCTGCGCCGCGGGGCGGACCGGGAGGCGGCCACCCTGACCCTGATGCTGCAGATGGCGGCCCTGAAAGCCCCGCAGATGGGCCAGACAATCCTGCCTTTCGCGACCCTCTTCGGCGCGATGCTCGCTTTCACGCGGATGACACGGACCAATGAGCTGGTTGTCGCCCGGGCGGCGGGCGTCTCCGTCTGGCAGTTCCTGCTGCCGGCGCTGACCATCGCGTTCCTGATCGGCGTCTTCAAAATCGCCGTCTTCAACCCGGTCTCGTCAGTGATGACGGCAAAATACGAGGCGCTGGAGAACAAGGTCCTGCGCGACAAGGGCAACTTCATGGCCCTCACCGATGGTGGCCTCTGGCTGCGGGAGCGCACCAGCACCGGGCATTTCGTCCTGCACGCAACGGGTGTCGCGGCGGACGGCGCAAGCCTCTCCGGCCTCACCATCCTGTTCTTTCAGGGAGAGGACAGGTTCGAGGCCCGTGTCGATGCTGCGGAAGCGACGCTCAGAACCGGTTTCTGGGAAATGTACAACGCGGTGCTGACGACCAAGAGCGCGATCCCGGAAGCGCGCGAGGTCTACCGCCTTCCGACCGCCCTCACCTTGGAAAACATTCAGGACAGCTTTTCCCCGCCAGAAACCATGTCCTTCTGGGAACTCCCGCGCTTTATCTCAATCCTGGAGAGCGCGGGCTTTTCAGCGGTCCGCCATAGGCTCTACTGGCACGCTCTGCTGGCTTCGCCGCTGCTGCTGTGCGCCATGGTCCTGATCGCAGCCACCTTTTCTCTCCGGCTGACCCGGCGGGGCGGTACGCTGGTCTGGGTCAGCGCCGGACTCTTCTCCGGTTTCTTTCTCTATTTCGCGTCCGATCTGGTCTTCGCCCTCGGACTATCGGCCCGTATTCCGGAGGTTCTTGCCGCCTGGACTCCGGCCACCGTCACGGCACTTCTCGGATGTGCCAGCCTGCTGCATCTTGAGGATGGCTGACCGCATGGGATTGGACCGGACTTCATTGGGCCGAGTGTTGCTCCTGCAGGAAAAGGCCGCCCGGACCTTGCTGGGAGCGCTTTTTCTCTGCTGCGCAGTCGCCGCGGCGACCGTCCAGGCCCAGGAGCGTGATGTCAGCGACGCTCCCGTTCTGATGCAGGCGGACGAACTGGTTCATGACGAGACTCTCGGCACCGTCACGGCGCGGGGATCGGTTGAACTCTCCCAGGGCGAACGCGTCCTGCTTGCCGACAGCGTGACCTACAACCAGCGTGAAGACACCGTCATTGCAACCGGGAACATCACCCTCCTGGAGCCCACCGGCGAGGTTCTGTTCAGCGATTATGTGGAGCTGCATAACGAACTGAAGACGGGTTTCGTCGACAATATCCGGCTCCGCATGACGGATGGCTCCCGTCTCGCCGCCAACCGGGGGCTCCGGACGGCGGACAATCGGAAAATTTTGTCGCGCGCCGTCTTCACTCCCTGCGACAGCTGCAAGGAAGACCCGGATCGCCCGCCACTCTGGCAGATCAAAGCGCGCAAGGTCGTGCATGACGAGCAGGCGAAGGACGTGATCTATAACGATGCGACACTGGAGATGTTCGGTGTGCCGGTGCTTTATACGCCCTATCTCCGGCACCCCGATCCGACGGTCGAGCGCCGTAGCGGCCTGCTGCCCCCGACACTCGGCCTGTCCGACGAACTCGGTTTCATCTATGGCCAACCTTATTACCATGTGATCGACCAGTCCCGAGACCTCGAGGTAACACCGATCCTGTTCTCCGAAGAGGGCGGTGTCGTGAAAGGCCGCTACCGGCAGCGGTTCACCAACGGCATGATCGACTTCCAGGGCACCGGTGGCCTCCTCGACCAGCGCGAGAACAATGTAGAGACCGGCGACAAGGACTTCGAGGGCAGCGTCGATCTCGAAGGCCGCTTCGATTTCGACCGGACCTGGCGCGGCGGTTTCGATTTCGAGCAGTCCAGCGCCCGGACCTATCTGCGCCGCTACCGGCTCGACAGCCGCGAGGTCCTGACGACACGCGCATATACCGAGGGCTTCCGCGGCCGAAACTACGCCTCCGTGCAGGCACTGAAGTTCCAGGGGCTGAACGCAGGCGACTCACGGGACAAGTCACCGGTGGTCGCGCCCTTGATCGACTACAATTACATCGGCGAACCGGACCGGGCCGGCGGCCGCTTCCAGCTCGACACGACTGTAATGTCGTTGACCCGCCAGACCGGTGCCGACAGCAAGAAGATCGCGATCCGCAGCGGCTGGTCTCTGCCTTACATAGCCCCGGCGGGCGATATCTATACGCTGACGGCAACCCTCGACACCGACTACTTCCACAGCGATGGCCTGGAGAGTGGCGATGATGGGGATACCGGGCGGATCTTCCCGCAGCTCGGCCTGAATTGGCGTTATCCCTTCGCCAGGTCCGGCGAGACCTACCACCAGACCGTCGAGCCGATCGTCAATGTCGTGCTGTCGCCGAACGGCCACAATCCGGACGAGATCTCCAACGAGGACAGCCAGTCCTTCCTGTTCGACGACACCAACCTCTTCCGGATGAACCGTTTCACCGGCAGCGATCTGGTGACCAGCGGAAGCCGAGTGGATTATGGCTTCAAGGCCGGCGTCTACGGCGATGGCGGCGGCTCGACCAGCATGCTGTTCGGACAGAGTTACCGCTTCATGGGCGACGGACCGTTCGCCGAAGGCTCGGGGCTGGAAGACGATCTTTCCGATTTCGTCGGCCGAATTCATGTCGATCCGACGGACAATCTCGATTTTCTCTTCCGCTTCCGCCTCGACAAGGACGATCTCGATCCACGACGCGGAGAGATCGGCATGCGCTACTCGAACCCGCGCTTCTCGCTTGTGGCAGACTATGTCTTGCTTGACGACCAAACCGATTCCGATGACATCGCAGGCGAGACGTCCTTCCTCGAACGCGAACAGCTGGATCTTTCCGGAAGCCTCAATCTGAACCCGTTCTGGAGCGTCAACGGACGTATCGTGCAAGACTTCTCGGACGACGCGAACCGCACACTGATCGCCTCGACCGGCCTCGTCTATGCCGATGAATGCTTCACTTTCGGCCTCGTCTATGAAAGAAGCGAGCTCGAAGACGATGATATCGAACCGGAGCAACGCGTCATGCTGCAGATCGCTTTCAAACATCTCGGCGGATTTGCCAGCAACTAGCGGACCCGGTTTTCAAGGCATATGTCTAAGTTTATGGCGAGATCCCGATTGAGTTTCATGAAGCGCCCGGTTCCGGTGATGATGCGGTACCTCCTGGTGGCAGGCATCCTCGCCCTGTCGATCCTCGGCACGAACGCTCCGGCGTTGGCCCAGAACGCGCTCCGCATCGCCGCGATCGTAAACGATGACATCATCACGGTGCGCGACCTCGACGAGCGCGTCCGCATGGTGATCGTGGCTTCGAACCTGCCGCGCACCGCACAGACCTACCAGCGGGTCTGGCCGCAGGTTCTCCGAAGCCTGATCGACGAGCGGCTGAAATTGCAGGAAGCCGAGCGCCTTTCGATCGTGGTCACCGAAGCCGATATCGAACAGGCCAAGCGCACGATGGAACAGCGCAACAAGCTCGCGCCTGGCTCTTTCGACCGGTCGCTCCGTAACGACGGCATCTCGCCGGACACGGTTATCGAGCAGATGCGGGCGGATATCGCCTGGGCCAAGCTGGTCCGGCGCCGCTTCCAGAGTACGGTCGAAGTCACCATCGACGAGATCGACGATGCGCTTGACCGCCTGGAACGCAACAAGGGCGCGCCCCAGTACCGCATCCGCGAGATCGTCCTCAATATCGACGATCCGGCTGTGGACGAAGAGGAACTGGCCAAGCGCCTGGTACAGCAGCTGCGCTCGGGCGCACAGTTCGATGCCATCGCACGGGAGTTTTCGACCGGTGCCACGGCGGCGACCGGAGGCGATATCGGCTGGACAACGAGAGAACAGCTCGGAGACGAGGTTGCCGCAAGAGTCGACGAGATGGAGCCGGGCGATATCAGCGAACCGATCAGGACGATCTTCGGATATCAAGTCATCCAGCTGACGGACCGGCGTATTCTGAGCGGTCCCGACCCGCTGAAAGCGAAAGTGACCCTGAAGCAGGTCTTTCTCCCCATTCCGCCGAATTCCGGTGCGGATGCGGAGGCGAGCCAGCGGAGCATAGCGCTCGCCGTTTCCGAGACGGCACAGAGCTGCGATGACATGGATGTGCTGGCCACGGAACTGGATTCTCCGGCCGGCACCGATCTCGGCACCGTCCAGGTCGGCGAGCTTTCTCCAACGCTTCGCGAAGCGGTCGCGGGGCTGAAGGAAGGCGAACTGACCAAGCCGATCCGTCTTCCGTCCGGCTTCAGTACCATCATGATCTGCCAGCGCGAGGAACCGGAAAGCGATCTCCCCGGGCGGGACGAGATTGCCAACCGCCTCAGGGCAATCAAGTTCGAAACTTTCGCTCAGCGCTATTTGCGCGACATACGCCGCGACGCGTTCATCGACACCCGCATCTAAGGCAATGCCGTCATGCCTCTCGACGCCGCCAACGCCCCGCTTGCCTTAACCCCGGGCGAACCGGCGGGAACCGGCGCCGAGATTGCCCTGAAAGCATGGGCGGACGCCCGCTCGACCCTGCCCCCATTCTTCCTGCTTGAAGAACCGGAGCGCATGAGCCGTCTCGCGGAAAGTCTCGGCATCGGGACACCGGTGATCGAGATCGAGACGCCAAACGCCGCGCGCGAAGCCTTCCATGAGGGACTTCCGGTCCTGCCCATGGCCTTCGCGGCACCACCCGAGCCGGGCAGGCTGGATCCCGCCAACGGACCGGCCGTGATCGGGGCGATAGAACGGGCCGTGGAACTGATCCGGGCGGGCGACGCCTCGGGCGTCGTGACCCTGCCGATCCATAAGAGCGTCCTCTACGAAGCCGGTTTCAGGCACCCCGGTCATACGGAGTTTCTTGCCGCGCTTGCAGGACCGGACGTCACCCCGGTCATGATGCTGGCGGCGCCCGAGCTTCGCGTCGTGCCGATCACCATCCACATTCCGCTGAAGCAGGTCCCCGAGCTGCTCACGACCGAGATGATCGTGGAAAAGTCGAGGATCACCGCAGAGGCGCTGCGCCGGGACTTTGGCTGCCCCCGGCCGCGGCTGGCGCTTGCCGGTCTCAATCCGCACGCCGGAGAGAACGCGACGATCGGCACCGAGGACCGCGACGTCGTGGCCCCGGCGGTCGCCGCCCTGCGCGCGGAGGGGATTGACGCGGTCGGCCCGCTCTCCGCCGACACCATGTTCCACGCGGAGGCCCGCGCAACCTACGACGCTGCGATCTGCATGTATCACGACCAGGCGCTGATCCCGATCAAGACCGTGAATTTCTGGGGCGGCGTGAACGTGACCCTGGGCCTCCCCTTCATCCGCACGTCGCCGGATCATGGCACCGCGCTCGAACTTGCAGGTACGGGCAAGGCCCATGCGAGCAGCCTGATCGCCGCGCTCAGGATGGCCGGCGATATGGCTGCGGCACGGGCTGGATCGTCATGACCGACCCGGTGATCGCGGCGATCGAGGCCCTGCCGCCGTTGCGCGACGTGATCGGCCGCTACCAGCTCTCCGCCCGCAAATCGCTTGGCCAGAACTTCCTCTTCGATCTCAACCTGACCCGGCGCATCGCCCGGGCGGCCGGCAACCTCTCTTCGGGAACCTGCATCGAGGTCGGGCCCGGCCCCGGCGGCCTGACCCGCGCCCTTCTGCTCGAAGGCGCCCGCAAGGTGATCGCGATAGAGCGCGACCGGCGCGCCATCGAGGCCATCCAGGACCTCGTGGAAGCGGCGGACGGGCGGCTTGAGATCATAGAGGCGGACGCACTCAACATAGATCTGGCGAGCCTCGGCGAGGGTCCAAGGCGGGTGGTGGCCAACCTGCCCTATAATGTCGGCACGCCGATGCTGCTGGCCTGGCTTAAACAGGCCGAGGCGTTCGAAAGTTTCACCCTGATGTTCCAGAAGGAGGTGGCGGAACGCATCGCCGCCTCACCCGGAACGGAACATTACGGGCGGCTCAGCATCGCGGCGCGCTGGCGCGCGGAAATCTTCCCGCTCTTCGACATCCCGCCGCGCGCCTTCACACCGCCGCCGAAAGTCACCTCCCAGGTGATCCAGCTCCGGCCGCGCGCCGAGCCGCTCGCGGAAGCCGACCCGGAACTGCTTGAGAAGGTCACCGCCGCAGCCTTTTCCCAGCGACGGAAAATGCTGCGCGCCTCGCTCAAGAGCTTCGGCGGTGCGGAGTTCCTGGAAACGGCCGGGATCGATCCGACCGCGCGCCCCGAAACGCTCAGTATCGAGCAATTCTGCGCCCTCGCGCGCGCCCTCGACGCCCGGCGCTAGAAACATTTCGTCAAAACAAAACGGGGCGGCTAATGCCGCCCCGCTCACTATGTCGTTTTCGTTACCGATCAGGACGGGATCAGCCGGTTCCACCAGCCACCGCGCCGCGGCTTACTTTCGCCGCCATCGTCGCCGACATTGACCACCGTGCTGCCGTCATCCGGTTGCGGCTTGCTCTCGGTCGCGGCCTTTTCCTCGACCTTGTCGGCGCCGCTCTCGGAGGAAACCTCCTCGGGCGCTTCCTGAGCGGGTGCAGGTGCGGCCTCTTCGACTGCCACTTCAGGCTCCGCGGCCTTCTTCGCCCGGCTGCGGCGGCGCGGTTTCGGCGCCGGCGCCTCTTCGGCGGCCGGAGCCTCCTCGCCAGTTGCGTCGGCCTCCTTAACCTCGGCATCCGCCACGGCCGGCGCCTCGCCTTCGGCTTCGGCGGTCTTCTTGCGGCGGCTCCGCGGCTTGCGCTTCGGCTTCGGCGCTTCCTCTGCGGTCTCTTCGGGCTGCCCGTCGGCCGGAGCGGCCTCCGCTTCCGGAGCTATCTCGGCTGCGGGCTGCTCGTCCGGCACCGTTTCGCTCGCTACGGCATCCTCGGCGGGCTGCTCGGCACCTTCGGCGCCTTCCTGCGCCACGGTCTCCTCGCCGCCGCGCCGGGACCGCCGCCGGCCGCCACGCTTGCCACGGCGGCGGCGCTTGCGGCCACCTTCATCGTCGTCTCCACCGGAGGACGCGCCATCGGCCGCAGCCGAACCTTCTTCGGCTTCCGCTTCCTCGGAGACGCTCTCGCCCTGATCCTGCTGCTCGGCCGCACGCTTGTCGCCGCCACGGCGACGGCGGCGGCGGGAACGGCGGGAGCGGCGCTCGTCATCGCGTTCCTCGCCGGCCTCGTCCTCGTCTTCCTCGACGCGCGGCGCCGAGACGATCGGGGCCGCGAGGTCGAGCCGTTCGCTGGCCGGTTTCGGTATCATGCGCTCGATCCGCATGTCCGGCGGAATGAGGCTCTCGTCGGCTTCGAGGAAGACCTTGAAGCCATAACGCTCCTCGATCGCCGCGAGCGCGTCGCGTTTCTTGTTCAGGATGTAGAACCCGACATCGGACGGCACGAAAACGGCGATTTCCTTTGCCTTCTGCTTAATGCCCTCTTCCTCGACGGCGCGCAGCACGTGCAATGCCGTCGAGTCGGTCGAGCGCACCCGGCCGCTGCCGCTACACTGGGAGCAGACTTGGGTCGAAGCCTCGAAGACGCTCGGACGCAGGCGCTGACGCGACAGTTCCATCAGCCCGAAATGGCTGATCCGCCCAAGCTGGATCCGCGCCCGGTCGTTCTTCATCGCCTCTTTCATGCGACGTTCGACGGCATGCTGGTTGCGTGGCTCGTCCATGTCGATGAAGTCGATGACCACGAGACCGGCCATGTCGCGCAGCCGGAGCTGGCGCGCGACCTCGTCGGCCGCCTCGAGGTTGGTCTTGAGCGCCGTCTCCTCGATATTACGCTCGCGCGTCGCGCGGCCGGAGTTGACGTCGATCGCGACCAGCGCCTCGGTCTGGTTCATCACCAGATAGCCGCCGGATTTCAGCTGCACGACCGGATTGTGGATCGCGTCGAGCTGGCCCTCGATCTGGTAGCGGTGGAACAGCGGAACGGTCTGCTCCTTGTAAGGCTGCACGCGCTTGGCATGGCTCGGCACCAGCGTGCGCATGAAGTCCTTGGCGACCCGGTAACCGTCCTCGCCCTCGACCAGCACCTCGCCGATATCGCTCGTATAGAGGTCGCGGATCGAGCGCTTGATCAGATTGGCTTCCTCGTAAATCAGGCACGGCGCCGACGAGGTCAGCGTCTTCTCGCGGATCTGGCTCCAGAGCCGGAGCAGATATTCATAGTCGCGCTTGATCTCGGTCTTGGTGCGCTGGCTGCCCGCGGTGCGGACGATGACCGCCATGCCTTCCGGCACGTCGAGCCCCTCCACAACCTGCTTCAGGCGCTTGCGGTCGGCCACGTTGGTGATCTTGCGGGACACACCGCCGCCGCGCGCGGTGTTCGGCATCAGCACGCAGTAGCGGCCGGCGAGAGAAAGATAGGTGGTGAGCGCCGCGCCCTTGTTGCCGCGCTCTTCCTTGACGACCTGCACCAGCATGATCTGGCGCCGGGTGATGACCTCCTGGATCTTATAGCGGCGATGCAGGTTCTTCCGCGGGCGGTCGTCGTCGCTGTCGTCGGTATCGTCGCCGCCGACGCTCTCGGGAGGCGGGGCCGGAGGGCCGTCTTCCTCATCGTCGCTGTCGGCATCGTCTGAGACGGCTTCCGGCGCCTCGACATCGTCCGGCTGTTCCGCAACGGACTCTTCGCCGGGCTCTTCCGGCGCGTCTTCGGAAACCGCGTCGCCGGACCGCTCTTCGGCGAGCAACGCCTCGCGGTCTTCAACCGGGATCCGGTAATAATCGGGATGGATTTCGCTGAAGGCGAGGAAACCGTGCCGGTTCCCGCCATATTCAACGAAGGCCGCCTGCAGCGAGGGTTCTACCCGGGTCACCCGGGCGAGGTAGATGTTTCCCTTAAGCTGCTTGCGCGACTCTGTCTCGAAGTCGAAATCTTCGACACGATTGCCGCTCAGAAGGACGACCCGGGTCTCTTCCTCCTGAGTGGCATCTATCAGCATACGTTTGGACATTAAAAGCTGGCTCCTGGGCCGCGCGGGTCGCGCGCCGCACCGCGGGACTCAAACTCCCGATCGGTTTCGGCGCCGCGTTCGCGGGCATGTTCTGTTGGGGTGAAACGCATTGCGGAGCTTCGTTCACTCCGACATCGCGCTTCCGTTCGGTAATCGAAACCGTGTCCGTTCGGCCCAGTCCACAATCCCCGTATCCGATATCCCCCGCCGGGGCCGTGAGGCGGCGCCGCGCTGAATGGATCGGATTAGAACGAGTGTGTCTCACGGTCGGAACAGGTCCCGTTGTGTAGAATAGAGGCGCATTCCCGCGCCGTCAGGGAAGCCCCATACTCGCGTTTCCGAGATGTGTGAGGCAAAAATTTCGCGCGGACCGCAACGGTCCAGCACTCGCGTAACATAGTCACTTTGGAATCCCGGAACAATGTTTTCCTGCACCTGCGAGTAAATTCATGTGACGCTCAAAAACCCTCCTGCAATTGGCTGATTTCGAGGGATTTTATTGCATTGACCGCAAACCGCCGGTAAAAATAGTGGGAATTGGGGCATGACCGCGAAGCGGCGGCGGACCGCCAACCCGGGACAGATCGTGATTCAACGGATTGCACTCCTTCTGACACTCCTTATCGGTGCGCTTTCCGCAACGACACCGGCGAGCGCTATCGACGGTATCGTCGAAGACATCCGAATCGGCCAACACCCCGACAAGATCCGCTTCGTGATGGATCTTTCCCAGCCAGTCGATTTCACGGTGTTCAGCCTCGCCGATCCGTATCGCGTGGTCATCGACCTTCCGGAGCTCAGCTTCGCGCCCGGGGCACGTCTCGACGCAAAACATCCGAAAGCAATCAAGGGGTTCCGTTTTGGCCTGTTCCGCCCGGGCACCTCGCGTGTCGTAATCGACACCGCGTCTCCCTATTCCGTCGCCTCCGCCTTCAGGCTGCCGGCAAAAGCGGGCTACGGGCCTCGGATCGTGCTCGACCTGAAGCCGACAAGCCGTGCCGCTTTCATCGAGGAATCCCAGCGTTCGGTCGCCGCCTTCCAGGCAAAACGCCAGCCCCGCCTTACCGCACCGAAACCTGCTGCGCCCCCGCTGTTGACGCGTCCGCCCCGCAAGGCGCACGAGAAAATCCTGGTCGCCATCGATGCGGGACATGGCGGCGTCGATCCGGGCGCTATCGGCGTTTCCGGGATTTACGAAAAGAACATCGTGCTGAACGCCGCCCGTATCCTGAAGGCGGAACTCGAGAGCACCGGACGCTACGAGGTACTCCTGACCCGCGACCGGGACGTCTTCCTGCGGCTACGGGAACGCATTGCCATCGCCCGCCGTGCCGGGGCCGACCTGTTTCTCTCGCTGCATGCGGATTCGATCCCGAACCGGAAGCTTCGGGGTGCCTCGATCTATACGCTCTCCGAGACCGCGTCCGATAAGGAAGCCAACCTGTTGGCCGAGAACGAAAACAAGTCGGACATTATCGCCGGCATGGATTTCGGCACCGAGACACCGGAAGTCACCAGCATCCTGATCGACCTTGCGCAACGCGAGACGATGAACCACTCCGCCCGTTTCGCCGGCATGCTGGTGCGGGAGATGCGCGGCGAGGTCAAACTGCTCAAGACCGCACACCGTTTCGCGGGATTCGCGGTCCTCAAGGCGCCGGACATTCCCTCGGTGCTGATCGAGCTCGGCTTTCTCTCGAACAATCACGACGAGAAGCTGCTGCGCTCCCCCGCGCATCTGCGCAAGGTTTCCGTCTCGCTCAGGCGGGCCATCGACGGCTATTTCGACCTCGTGCAGTCGGCGGCCCGCGCGAACTGAACAACATCCCGTGTTCAGGCGTTATCCCGCCAAGAACCACATGACATTGCGCACAATCATGTCACACTGCTGATGATACTGTATGCGCGTCCCGCGGCCCTCACGCCGCGCAACCGGAGTTTCGCATCGGCCAATGCGCTGGGTATTGATCCTCTTCTCGACCGTCCTGCTAGTGGGCCTCATCGCCGTCGGTGGCGTCCTATGGGGGCTGCACCATTACGGCCGCGGTCTGCCGGACTATAAGCAGCTCGCCGATTACGAGCCGCCGGTGATGACCCGCGTGCATGCCGGCGACGGCCGCCTGCTCAGCGAATATGCCCGTCAGCGCCGTGTCTTCGTGCCGATCGAGGCAATGCCCCGCCGGGTGATCAAGGCCTTCCTTTCCGCCGAGGACAAGAATTTCTACAGCCATCCGGGCATCGATTTCCTCGGTCTCGCCAAGGCGATGCTCGACAATGTGAGGAACTACGCCCAGAACCGCCGTCCGCGCGGCGCCTCGACGATCACGCAACAGGTGGCGAAGAATTTCCTACTGACCAACGAGGTCTCGATCGAACGCAAGGCAAAGGAAGCGATCCTCGCGCTCCGCATCGAACGGGCGATCAGCAAGGACCGGATCCTCGAGCTTTATTTGAATGAGATCTATCTCGGCCTGCGCTCCTACGGCGTGGCCGCCGCTGCGCTGAACTATTTCGACAAGAGCCTCGACGAGCTCACCATCGCGGAGGCGGCCTATCTGGCCGCCCTTCCGAAAGCACCGAACAACTACCACCCGGTGCGCAGGCACGACGCCGCCGTCACCCGCCGCAATTGGGTAATCGCCCAGATGCAGGAAAACGGCTTCATCACCGCCGAAGAGGTGGAGAAAGCGCAGGCCGAACCGCTGGTGGTGCACCAACGCTCGGTTACCGAAGTCGCGGAGGCGGACTATTTCGCCGAGGAGGTCCGGCGCTGGCTCGTCGACCGGTTCGGCGAGGACGGCCTCTACGAGGGCGGCCTCTCGGTTCGCACCACGCTCGATCCGAAGCTGCAGCGCATAGCCGACGCCTCCCTGCAATGGGGCCTGATCTACTATGACCGCCGGCACGGCTGGCGCGGCCCGCTCGGACGGATCGAGATCGTTGCCGGCTGGGGCGACGCGCTCGCAGACTTCAAGATTCCGACCACGGCTCCGAAGGAATGGCGCAAGGCTCTCGCCCTTATCGCCGAGGACAAGCGCATCCAGATCGGCTTCGAGGACGGCTCCTTCGGGGAGATCCCGCGGGCCGAACTGAAATGGGCCCGGGAATGGCGCGAGAAACAGCGGCTTGGCCCCAGCGTCAAGAAAGCCTCCGACGTGCTTTCTCCCGGCGACGTGATCTTCGTCGAACCGGTCGAGAAGGACGACGACGGCAAGACCTACCCGGCAAACACCTATACGCTCCGGCAGATCCCCGATGTCGACGGCGGTATCGTCGCGATGGACCCGCATACCGGCCGCGTGCTGGCCCTATCCGGCGGCTGGAGCTTCAAGGAAAGCCAGTTCAACCGGGCAACCCAGGCCGAGCGCCAGCCCGGCTCCTCCTTCAAGCCCTTCGTCTATCTCGCAGCGCTCGACAACGGCTTCACACCGGCGACGCGGATCCTCGACGCACCTTTCGTGATCGACCAGGGCCCGGGGCTCGGCAAGTGGAAGCCGGCGAACTACACGAAGAAATTCTACGGCCCGAGCCCGATGCGGCTCGGCATCGAGAAGTCGCGCAACCTGATGACGGTGCGCCTCGCTCAGACCATTGGCATGGATCTGGTCACCGACTATGCCCGGCGCTTCGGCATCGATGACGACATGCCGAAACATCTCTCCATGTCGCTCGGCGCCGGCGAGACCACCCTGCTCAAGATGACCACCGCCTATTCCATGCTGGTCAATGGCGGAAAGCGGGTGGAACCGAGCCTGATCGACCGGGTTCAGGACCGCAACGGCCATACGATCTACGAGCACGATACCCGAGACTGCGCGGGTTGCGTCGCCCATCGCTGGCGCGGCGAGCCGGTGCCGTCGGTGCCGGACACCCGCGAGCGCGTCGCCGATCCGGCCTCGGCCTATCAGATGGTCAGCATGCTTGAAGGCGTGGTGAAGCGCGGCACCGGCCGGCGGATCTCGACCATCGGCAAGCCGCTCGCCGGCAAGACCGGTACCACCAACGACAATGTCGATACCTGGTTCGTCGGCTTCACACCCGATCTCGCGGTCGGTGCCTTTGTAGGCTTCGACCAGCCGAAGACGCTCGGGCCGCGCGATACCGGCTCCAACGTCGCGGCGCCGATCTTCAAGAAGTTCATGGAACAGGCGCTGGTCGACGAGCCCTCGATCCCGTTCCGGATTCCGCCGGGAGTCCGCAATGTTCGCATCAATATCGCCACCGGCGCGCTGGCCCAACCCGGCGAGAAGG
Organism: Nisaea acidiphila; assembly: GCF_024662015.1. Classification (NCBI taxonomy): domain Bacteria; kingdom Pseudomonadati; phylum Pseudomonadota; class Alphaproteobacteria; order Rhodospirillales; family Thalassobaculaceae; genus Nisaea; species Nisaea acidiphila. The sequence continues at coordinate 969,270 of NZ_CP102480.1, forward strand.
AGGTGATGGTCGAGGCCTTCAAGGCAGGGACCGAGCCGACGGGCGAGAGCGAGATCGTCTTCGGCGGCGATGCCGCAGGCTGGGATGCGCAGGGTCCCGGCAATACCGCGCCTGTTGCGGGACGCGGCTCCGGGCTTTATTAAGAGCGCCCACGAATTTTCCAATCCGTTCAAGGAGTGCGTCGGCCATGCGCGCCGAGATCACCGCAACCGCCGAAGAGATCAAGCAGTCGATCGAGCTGCTGAGGAGGCATCTTTGACTGGGATGCGTCCCATGTCCGCCTGTCCGAACTGAACGCCCTCGTCGAGGACCAGAGCCTCTGGGAGGATGCCGACCGCGCGCAGAAACTGATGCGCGAGCGCACCCAGCTCGAAAAGAGCCTTAACGACGTCAAGCAGCTCGAACAGGATCTGGCCGATGCGCTGGAACTGATCGAACTCGGCGAGATGGAAGAGGATGCCGACGTCGTTGCCGAGGCCGAGCAGACCCTCTTTTCCCTGAAGGAGATCTGCGAGAAGCGGCAGATCGAGAGCCTGCTCTCGGGAGAGGCCGACGGTTTCGACTGCTATCTCGAAGTGCATGCCGGCGCCGGCGGCACAGAGGCGCAGGACTGGGCCTCCATGCTGCTGCGTATGTATACCCGCTGGTGCGACGCGCACGGCTACAAGGTCGACTGGCTGGAAGAGAGCGCCGGCGAAGAGGCCGGGCTCAAATCCGCGACCATCAAGGTCAACGGCCACAACGCCTATGGCTGGCTGAAGACCGAGAGCGGCGTGCACCGTTTGGTGCGGATCTCGCCCTATGACAGCGCCGCACGCCGCCATACGAGCTTTTCCAGCATCTGGGTCTATCCGGTGATCGACGACAGCATCGACATCGTCATCGAGGAAAAGGACCTGCGCGTCGATACCTACCGCGCCTCCGGCGCCGGTGGTCAGCACGTCAACCGGACGGACAGCGCGGTGCGCATCACCCATATCCCGACCGGGATCGTGGTGCAGTGCCAGAACGACCGCTCCCAGCACCGCAACCGTGCCACCGCGATGGACATGCTGAAGGCGCGTCTCTACGAGGCGGAACTGCAGCGCCGCGAGGAAGAGGCGAACGCGGTCGAGGCGACCAAGTCGGATATCGGCTGGGGCCACCAGATCCGCTCCTACGTCCTGCAGCCCTATCAGATGGTGAAAGACCTGCGGACCAACGTGGAGACCTCCGCGACCCAGGCGGTTCTGGACGGCGATATCGACCAGTTCCTGGAAGCCTCTCTGGCCCAGAAGCTGGGCGACGGGGAACAGGACGCGGCTGCGGGGTAAGCGGGCGCCGGCGCCTGCATTTAACCTCGCATACCCGCCGTCATCCCCACGCAAGTGGGGACCCAGTGAACGCAGGGCGGCGACCGGGACCCTGGGTCCCCGCTTTCGCGGGAATGACGACCTTTTTGGGGCAATAAAGATGCGGATCATCCCATGAGCGCATTCTTCGAGGAACTGGACTACCAGCCGACCCCGATCGGCCCCGTCAGCCTCCGGCGCCGCCGCGAGCTCCGGCTGGATGTCGACGTGTTCGAGATCATGCTCGGCGACGAGCACCTCATGTCGAGCCTGTTCACCGCCTCCGAGGTCGCCCTCGCCCGCCTCGGTCTCGCGGCGCTGGATGGTGACGGGCTTGAGGTTCTCGTCGGCGGCCTCGGGCTTGGCTACACCGCGGAGGCCGTACTGGAGCAAGACAAAGTCGGCTCACTTCTCGTCGTGGACTATCTGCAGCCGGTCATCGACTGGCACCGCACCGGCCTCGTGCCGATGGGCACGGCACTCGCGGACGATCCGCGCTGCCGCTTGGTGCAGGAAGATTTCTTTGCGGCCGCGGCCAGCGAGAGCGGCTTCGATCCCGAGGCTCCCGGCCGCACCTTCGATGCCATCCTGGTCGATATCGACCATTCTCCCGACGCCCTGCTCGACGCGCGCAGCGAAAGCTTTTACGGGGCCGAGGGCCTGGCGAAGCTGGCAAGGCACCTGAAACCCGGCGGTATCTTCGGCCTCTGGTCTGACTACGAGCCGGACGAGGCCTTCACAGAGCGGCTTTCAGGTGTGTTCGCAAAAGCCTGGGCCGAGCCGGTGACCTTCCACAACCCGCTGCAGGACCGGCCTTTTACGCAGACTGTCTATTTGGCGCGCACGACGACTGCCTGAAAACCTGCGAACTAGGGAACCTCAGTTTTCGCCCTTGGCCTTGCCGAACGGCGTGACATTACCGTCAGCATCGGACGTGCCGTCTTCCGGCTCGCCATCACCCTCTTCTTCCACTTCCACCGTCCGCTGCAGCCGCAGGTAGGACCGGTAGCTGAAGGGCAGCGACACCAGATAGGAGAACAGCAGCGCCGAGAAGAACTGCCAGGGCGCGCTGACCAGCCAGGCGACGCAGAGGCCCATGACGATCAGAAGCGGCAGGGCGAGCTTCTGCGGCACCCGGGCGCCCTTGAAGCTGTAGGTCGGGATCTGCGAGACCATCAGCAGGCCGACCACGACCTGCCAGCCGGCGAGGAAATGCGGCTGGTGCAGGAAGCCGAGATCGACCTCGAAGCTGAGGATCAGCGGCAGCAGGCCGAGCCCGGCAGCGGCCGGCGCGGGCACGCCGGTAAAGAAACGGTAGGTGAAGGGCGGCAGGGTCGGATCGTCGGTCTTTGTGTTGAACCGGGCGAGACGCAGAGCCATGCAGGTGGAGAAGAAGAGCGCGGCCATCCAACCGAAGCTCTTCAGGTCCTGGGTCGACCAGAGAAAGAGGATCAGCGCCGGAGAGACGCCGAAGCTGATGAAATCGCCGAGCGAGTCGAGCTCGGCGCCGAACTTGCTCTGCCCTTTCAGCAGACGCGCCATGCTGCCGTCCAGGGTGTCGAGAATGGCGGCGACCGCGATGGCACCGACCGCCAGCGTCCACTGCTCGTTCAGTGCGAAGCGCACGCCCGATAGGCCGGCGCAGAGCGCCATGACCGTGATCATGTTCGGGATCAGCTTGCTGATCGAGATCACCGGTAGCCGGCGCCGTCTGCCCTTGATCATCCTGATATCCGTTTCCCGTTGCCGGACCAGAAAGCCCTCAGCGGATCTCGCCCTTGCGTGCCGCTTCGCTCGCATTCAGGTCGGCGATCACTGTCTCGCCCGCCACCGCGAGCTGACCGACCGCGACCAGCGGATTGACGCCCTGCGGCAGATAGACGTCGACCCGGCTGCCGAAGCGGATCAGGCCGAACCGCTCGCCAGCCTGCACCGCCTGACCTTCCTGAAGGTAACAGATGATACGGCGCGCCACCAAACCGGCGATCTGCACGAAGGCGACTTTGCGGCCGTCCTTCATCTCGACGGAGACCAGCTGGCGCTCGTTCTCCTCGCTCGCCTTGTCGAAGGCGGCATTGACGAACTTGCCCGGCACGTAGGCGAGCTTGGCGACCTGGCCGTCCACCGGAATCCGGTTCACGTGACAGTCGAACACGTTCATGAAGATGGAAACGCGGCACATCGGCTCGTCGCCCATCTCAAGCTGCTTCGGCGGCGGCGCGTCGACGATCATCTGCACCACCCCATCCGCCGGGGTGATCACGAGTCCTTCGCGGCTCGGCGTCACCCGGTCCGGGTTGCGGAAGAAATAAACGCACCAAAGCGTCAGCACGATACCAACGAAGCCGAGCGGCTCCCAGACCGCATAGAGCAGCAGCGTCAGGACCGCGAAGGCGGCGATGAAGGGATATCCCTCGCGCGCGACCGGGACCAGAACGCCCTTCAGAACGCCGTCGTCCTGCTGATTCAACATGTCATGTCCGTCCGTATGGGTTTAGAGGCGGCTCAATTGACGGCCGGAAGCCCGAAGACCTGCCCCGGATAGATCAGATCCGGATCGCGGATCTGATCGCTGTTCGCCTGGTAGATCTCCGTATAGCGGAAGCCGGAACCGTAGACCCGGCTGGCAATCCGCCAGAGATTGTTGCCGGGCTGTATAATGACAACCGAGTCTTCCGGCAATCCCGTGAAGGGGACGGCGCGCACGAAAGGCAGCTCGATCCGGGCCAGCACCTTGCCGCCATTGGAGATCTTGTCCACCCGCACCTGGTGCGTCCCCGCTTCGATCCTAGTTTCCGGCTTGGCCGACCAGTTGCCCGCAGCGTCCGACGTCGCCCGCGCGACCAGTTTGTTGTCGACATAGACTTGAACTTCTGTGTCTGGCTCGGTCTTGCCGCTGAAAACGACTTCGCCCTTGTCGTCATAGTCGATCACGTCCAGCGAGACACCGCTTTCGGCAGTGGACGCGTCCACTGCCGGTGTCTCCGGAAAGGACTGCGCCTTCGGAGCTTCCGACGGCGGTGCGGCGCTGGCAACCTTCGGCACCTGAAGGACTTTTGTCGGTGCGCTCGGCGCTTCCTCGCGCGGCACAACCATGGCCAGTGGCTTCTGCGGCGCCTGGCTCTGTTGCCCTGCGATGTCCTTGCCCTTCTCAGGAATGACCACGACGACCGCGTTGCCGGACTTCTTCGGCGCCTCGCCGCTCTCGGACGGCGTCTCCAGCGTCAGAACGCTGCTCCCGGACGGAAGTTTCTCTTCCGGCAGGAAGACCCAGTCGCCCTTGTCATCCGCCTGCACCTCTCCGATCTGCCGATCGCCGTCCATGATCCGGACGGTTGCGTTCGGCAGAGCCTTTCCGGCGATCACCGTGTTGCCCTCGGGGTCGACACGGACCACATCGAAGCTCGGCTGCGAGAGGTCCGGCTTGTCACTGCCGCCTTCCGACGCCGCTTTCGGCTCCGGCGCGGTGCTCGCCGCCGCGGGTGCCGGCGCCTCGACGGTCTTCGACGGCGCGGGCGCAGGAGTTTCCGCAGGTACCGTCGCGGTTTCGGCGGGGACCGGCAGCACGTCCTCCTCGGACGTCACGTAGAGCAACCCGCCCGCCACTGCGAGCACCAGGGCTCCGGCGGCGCCAATGAGGTACGGCTTCGTCAACATGATCTGGGGGCTCCTACACGCATTCGGCTGACAATAAACCCTTACAAACGCGGGTGCAATGCGAGCCGCACCGCCGTTTTAAGCCGCTTGACCGGACTCAAACGGGGTGGGATAGACGATCCATGAGCGAGAAAAAATCCATCTGTGTCTTCTGCGGTTCCTCCGGCAAGGTCGACGAGACCTACCGCACCGCCGCAACGCGTTTCGGAACCCTGATCGGGGAGCGCGGCTACAACCTCGTCTATGGCGGGGGACGCGTCGGCCTCATGGGACTGACGGCGGACGCCGCACTGGCCGCCGGGGCCGACGTCGTGGGCGTGATCCCGAAATTCCTGGAGGACTACGAGGTCGGTCACCAGGGCCTGAACGAGCTGATCATTACGGACAACATGCATGACCGTAAAAGGCTCATGTACGAGAAGTCGGACGCCTTCGTGATCCTGCCCGGCGGCCTCGGCACCATGGACGAGACCTTCGAGGTGGTGACCTGGACCCAGCTCGGCCTGTCGCGCAAGCCCGTGGTCGTGGTGAATGTGAACGGCTTTTGGGACCCTCTGGTCGCGCTGTTCGACCACATGGTCGCGACCGGTTTCGCGCGGCCCGAGAACCGCACCATCCTGCAGGTCGCCGAGAGTGTCGAGGACGTCTTCCCGCTGCTGACCGGCGTCGCCGTGACCCACGGCAAGGTCGAATCCAAGTGGGTCTGACCGCCTGAAATCGGTTAACCATCCGGCGGCGCCCGGTACCTTGGGCGCGCGCGCGTCTTGCATTGCAGCGCCCACCTGATATTTTGCCGCCGCTGCTCACAAGATCCCACCCACAAAGGAGCCAGGAAGATGGCCAAGATCAAGGTCAAGAATCCTATCGTCGAGCTCGACGGTGACGAGATGACGCGGATCATCTGGGAGATGATCAAGGACAAGCTCATCCTCCCGTACCTCGATGTCGATCTCAAATACTACGACCTCGGCATGCAGAAGCGCGATGAGACGGATGACCAGATCACCATCGACTCCGCGAACGCGATCAAGGAATACGGCGTCGGCGTCAAATGCGCGACCATCACGCCGGACGAGGCCCGCGTCGAGGAATTCGGCCTGAAGAAGATGTGGCGCTCGCCGAACGGCACGATCCGCAACATCCTCGGCGGCACCGTGTTCCGCCAGCCGATCATCTGCAACAACGTCCCGCGCCTGGTGCCGGGCTGGACCCAGCCGATCGTCATCGGCCGTCACGCCTTCGGCGACCAGTACCGCGCCACCGACATGGTGGTGAAGGGCCCGGGCAAGCTGACCATGACCTTCCAGCCGGCCGACGGCGGCGAGCCGATCACCCACGAGGTGTTCGATTTCCCGGGCGGCGGCGTGGCGATGTCCATGTACAACCTCGACGATTCCATCCGCGGTTTCGCCCGGGCCTGCATGAACTACGGTCTCGACCTCGGCTGGCCGGTCTATCTCTCGACCAAGAACACCATCCTCAAGGCCTACGACGGCCGCTTCAAGGACCTGTTCCAGGAAGTCTTCGACGATGAGTTCAAGTCCAAGTTCGAAGCCAAAGGCATCATCTACGAGCACCGCCTGATCGACGACATGGTCGCGGCCGCGATGAAGTGGTCCGGCGGTTTCGTCTGGGCCTGTAAGAACTATGACGGCGACGTGCAGTCCGACACCGTGGCGCAGGGCTTCGGCTCGCTCGGCCTGATGACCTCCGTGCTGATGACCCCGGACGGGAAGACGGTCGAGGCGGAAGCCGCCCACGGCACCGTCACCCGTCACTACCGCCAGCACCAGCAGGGCAAGGAAACCTCGACCAACCCGATCGCCTCGATCTTCGCCTGGACCCGCGGCCTTTCCTACCGCGCCAAGTTCGACGAGACGCCGGAAGTGCTGAAGTTCGCCGAGACCCTGGAAAAGGTCTGCGTCGACACCGTCGAGGACGGCGACATGACCAAGGATCTGGCGCTGCTGATCAGCCCGGACCAGCCTTGGCTCACCACCCAGCAGTTCCTGTCCAAGCTGGACGAGAACCTGCAGAAGGCGATGAGCTGAGCCACGGTTTGACTGTGGATGCAGAGCGGGCCGCCTTCGGGCGGCCCGTTTTCGTTTCGGATAGCCTTATGAAAGCCGGGCAAACCGGCGCCGACAGGAGAGAATGAGAATATGGATTTCTACCACATCTATTGCGACCTGAAGCCGGGTGTGAAGGACATGGACTTCGCCGAGTCCGTTCAGCGCTATTTCTCTTATCTGAAGGATCAGAGCCTGATCGAGGGCTCCCGCATCACCCGCCGCAAGCTCGGACTCGGTCCCGATGACGGCACCGAGTTCCATATGTGGCTGGAGACCCGCGACCTGGCCCAGCTCGACGCTGCCTTCAACCACGTCTCGAGCCGCAGCGAGCCGGTCGAGAGCTTCCATCACGCCGTGAACTCGAAGGTCCAGAACGTGCGCTTCACGCTCTACCGCGACTTCCCCGACCCGGAGCGCAAGCGCGGCGAGGAAAAGTTCTAGTCAGCGGTATACATAGATCGGGCTGGTCCAGGCGCGCGTGCCGTCCTCCTGCTCGACCCGGATGAAGATCGGGTTGTCGCCTTCCGGTTTCAGCCCGATTTTCCGGCTGAAGGAGAAGGACGTGTGCGGGTTCGTGTCCGGAAGCCGCGTAAGTTTCAGGAAACGCGGCAGCTCGCCGGACGCGTCGAAGACCATGTCCTCGCAGCCGATCCGCGCGATCTCCACCTCGGTTGAAACGAGCGGCGTCTCCACGGCGAGACTGCCTGCGTCCCGTTCCGCGAGGTGAATATCCGCACCTCCGAAATTGCCCGTGGTCAGAGCCTTCCAGGCCAGTTCGGTTCCGCTTACATGATCGAGTGTCTTGTCCCGGTTGAGGAAATTGACCGGCACCGCGCGCTCAACCGCATTTCCGGTGAGCCGCGCCGTCCCGTCCCAGATCACCTCGCGGAAACGGCCGCGATATTCCGCGCCCTCCCAATGCAACCGAATGCGGGATCCGAGATCGTTCTCGGCGTAGGGCCGCACCGTCTCGACCAGATCGAGCCCGTTGAAGATATCGACCCGGAGGATCGGCGAGTTTGTGTCGACCGAGACGGAGAGCTCCATTCCGCCCTGGGGCAGATGAACGATATCGCCCATCGACGCCTCGTGGGTGAGGTTTGGCGTACTGTCCATAATGAGCGGGTCGTCGTGATATAGTGCGCCCTCCCCTTCAAAACGCGCGCCGAGCCGGATCACCATGCGTCCGCCGTCGCCACCCGTGGTCCCGTAATGCCGGCGCTTGCGCATACAGTCGAGCAGTGCCGCGCGGCTGAGTTCTTCCGTGTTGAAGCAGGTGAGCCCGCCGATCGCGCCGAACTTGCCCGCGCCGGGATAACTCGCCCCCGGCCGCCCCTTGTGGCCGTCGGAATTGCAGACCACGCCTACCCGGTAGCCGAGCCTAAAGGCATCCTCCAGCAGCCACTCGAAGGTGCCCCAGGAGGAATGCACCTCGACCGACTTCTCGAACCGGCCGTCATGGGCAACCGCGATGTCGGCATAGCGGCCGCCGCAATGGGCGTAGCAGACGACGTCATGCTCCCCGTGTTCGTGGAACGCCTCGAACAGTTTTCCGGCCGTCGTACAGTCTGTATGGGCGGTGCTGCGATCCTCTATCAGCGCATGTGACGACCGGCGGATGGTCCGTCCCTCGCTCGGAAAGAAGACGTTACGGTCGCCGCCGAGCGCGGTGTTGCCGGACCATTCATAGCCCGGCATGGCGACGAAGCGGCCCGGCTCGTCGAACTCGGCCGTGATGCGGTTCAGCTCCCCCCAGAACTCGTCGGTGATCTGGAAATCGTTGCCCTGATGGCCACAGGCATCGACCCAGGCCTTGTCGCGCGCAAAGGCGAAATAGTCCCGCGCGCTGCCGGTGCCGATGGTCTCCTCCGACTGGCCATGCATGTCGGCCCAGTAATGCACGAGCTCGGTCTGCTCGACGATCAGCGGATTCGTGCGGGCGACCACCTCGCCTTCCGCGTTTTTCACAGCGACGGAGACCCGGCCGGGCGCGGTCGCGCAAAGATCCGCGACCGTGGTGGTGAAGCAGCCTTCAGTCATCTCGACCGTTGCCGGCAGCCCTTCTATGGCGCCCTCGGCTTCAAGATGGAACGTCCCGGAACATTTGTCCGACGGATTGCCCCATTTGTCGTTGCCTTTGATCTTCAGATCGAAGCGCTCGCCCGGGCGGCGCAGGGTCGGCAGGGCGGCGGAGTAGCTTTCCGGCTTGCCGGGCACGATCGCGATCTCCGGCTGCACCGGAAGGGTCTGGAAATTGAAGGTCGCGATCGGGTCCACCAGCACACGGAACTCGAAACTTTTCTCGCAGAAGGTCTGCAGCCGCATTCCCGGCCCGCCATGGTCGGTGACGCCGAAGCGGATGGTGATGGTGTCGCCTTTCTCCAGGAACCCCTTCACCACCTTGATCCAGAGCGTGCGGTCCCAGGGCCGGACATTCGCCTTCGGATCCCAGCGCACCTGCAGCACCGCGCCGTTGGAAGCCTCGACTGTGCAGTAATTCGCGCCTTTCGGATCGTCGAATTGCGGATTGCCCTGGTCGGAGGCGAAACGGAAGCAGACGCGCAAGCTGCCGGAATCGTCGATGCCGAAGGTGCCTGCGGTATAGACGAGCGTGAAGGAGGCGTAGGAACCGGCCTCGAAGTTTCCGCGCGGCGTGATCGCGGCACTGCCGAGATCGCTGTCGGCGATCGGCGCGAGGATCACGCCGCTGTTCATGTCCTCCCACGGGCGGTCCTGGGTTCCGGTGTTTTTTGTCTGCTCAGTCATTGGACGCCTTCTTGTTTCTGGGCCCTCTCGGGGGCGGAGCGGTTCGGCTCGAAGCCTAGCGGAAAATCTGGACGAGGAAGGTAGAGATCGGCGGCACGTAGGTGATCAGCAGCAGGTCGGCGATCAGCACCAGAATGTAGGGCCAGATCATCACCACGATGCGCTCGATCGAGACCTTGGTCACCGCGGAGGCGATGAAAAGGTCGACGCCGAGCGGCGGGGTCACCGTGCCGATGCTGAGATTAACCGCCATCACGATGCCGAACAGCACCGGATCGATGCCGAAACTCATCGCGGCGGGATAAAGGATCGAGGTGAAGATCACGATCGCCGCAGCCGCGTTCATGATACAGCCGACGAACAGCAGGAAGATGTTCACCAGCAGCAGATAGAAAACGGGGTTGCCGGCCGTCTCGGCGAGGTATGCCGAGATGCTCTGCGGGATCTGGTTGATGGTGATCAGCCAGGCGAAGACACCGGCGCAGTTCATGATGAACATGACAACCGCGGAGGAGATCACCGCGCGCCTGAAAGCCCGGAGCAGATCGGCGAAGGTCAGCTCCCGGTAGGCCATGCCGACGATGAGGCCGTAAAGCACCGCGACGATGGCCGCCTCGGTCGGCGTGAAGACGCCGCCATAGATCCCGGACAGGATGATGACTGGCATCAGCAGGGGCCAGAAAGCCTCCCGGAAGCTGCGCCAGATTTCCGAAACACCCTGGAACTCGGTCCGCGGAATCCCCTCGCGGCGGACCAGCGCCCAGTTGAGCACCAGCATGCTGATGCAGATGACGATGCCGGGAAGCAAACCCGCGAGAAAAAGGTCGGCGATCGAAACGCCAGTCACCACCCCATAGAGGATCAGCAGGATGCTCGGCGGGATAATCATGCCGGTGACGCCCGCGGCGGCGATGGTGGCAGCTGTATATTGCGGCCGGTACCCCTTCTCCTCCATCGGGGCGTTCATCACGCCGCCGATGGCCGCGACCGTGGCCGCGTTGGAGCCGGACAGCGCGGCGAAGAAACTCGAGCCGAGGATCGCGACCGCGCCGAGCCCGCCCGTCAGATGCCCGACGAGGGATCCCGCGAAAGTGACCAGCCGCCGCGACATGCCGCCGGTCGACATGATCTCGCCGGCGAGGATGAAGAAGGGAATGGCGAGCAAAGGGAAGGAATTGTTGGTGGAGAGCATGCGCTGCGCCGCGATCTCCAGATTGATGTCGCTCAGCAGCAGCCCGACGGCGCTGGAAAGGCCGAGCGCGACCGCGATCGGCACGCGCAGCAACATGAAGAGAAAGAGGGATCCGAAGATGGCGGCGGTGATCATGTCATGTCATCCGGTCGGCGAGCCCTAGAGCCCTTCCGCGAGCAGTTCGTCCGCCGGCGCGGTGGCCAGGCGCAGGATCAGCTCCGCGGCATAGACGATGAGGAAGGCCATTCCGGCCGGGATGGCGCCGTAGACCCAGGACATCGAGATCTCCAGCGCGGGCGAGATCTGTTCCTGAACCCGGACCGTCAGTCCGACGCCGTAATAGAAGAGCATCGCGAAGAACACGCCGCTGAGCAGCGAGGAGAGGATTAGGGCCCCGCGCCGCAGGACTGTGGGCAGGCTCGAGACCACCAGTCCGATCGCCGCATGCATGTTGCGCCGGAAGGCGACCGCCGAGCCGAGAAAGATCATCCAGACGAAAAGGTAGCGGATGAGCTCGTCCGGGAAGGCGAGCGAGCTTTCGATGACGAAGCGGAAGACCACCGTCGCGATGCCGAGCACGAACATCGCGGCGAAGGCGGCGCTGCACGCCACCGCCAGGACGGTTTCCGAGAGATCGAGAACCTTGCTGAGAAAAGACATTTTCCGTGTCCCTGGCGGTGGGTGCCGAGATCGGGAGCGCTTATTTCGCGCTCACCGCCGCGTCGATCAGCTCGGCGCCGATCTTGCCGCGATATTCCGTCCAGACCGGCTCCATCGCCTTCTGGAAAGCCGCCGCCTGCTCGGGCGAGAGACGGGTGACGGTCATGCCGCCCGCTTCCATCTCCTTCAGGTACTGACCCTCGACCGCGTTCAGCTCCGCGCGCTCCCAGTTCTGGGTCTCGATCGCGACCTCCTTGAAGAGGGTCTTCACCTCCTCCGGCAGGTCCTTCCACATCTTGTCGTCGGCGAGGAACATGATGCCGGCCCACTGGTGATGCGACAGGGTGATGAATTTCTGCACCTTGTCGAAGCCGAAGGCCTTCACATTGCCGACCGGATTGTCCTGGCCGTCGACGGTGCCCTGCTGCAGGCCGGTGAAGACCTCGGAAAGCGCCATCGGCGTCGGATTGGCGTCGAGTGCCTTGAAGGTGGCGACGTTCAGGGGGTTGTTCACGACGCGGAACTTGATCCCCTTCATGTCGTCCGGCATCGCGACCTTGGTCTTGGCGGTGGTGATGGTGCGGAAGCCGCTCTCATACATGGCGATGGTACGGATACCGGTCTTGGCGAGCAGTCCGTCATAGAGCTTCTGGCCGACCTCGCCGTCGGAGACCGCATAGGCATGCGCGCTGTCGCGGAAAAGGAACGGCAGATAGAAGATATCGAGCGGCGGATAGAAGCTCGCGACGTTCGTGGTCGGCACAAGGGCGAACTGCACGACGCCGATCTGGATCGACTCCACCAGCTCGCGCGAGGAGCCGATGGTGCTGTTCGGGAAAACCTGGATCTTGATGTTGCCGCCGCTCTTCTCGGCGACGATGTCGGCGAATTTCTGCGCGCCTTTGGCGAGCGGATGATTCTCGTTATAAGGATGGCCGAACTTCAGGGACATTTCCGGCATGGCGGCCGCGGCGGATCCGGCGGCCACGGCACCGACGATCAGGGCAGCCGCGGCGGAGCGCAGGCCCCGGAGCGCACGGCGGGTGAAGGTCGGTTGAAGACTGAGACGTGACGTCATAGTGAAGCACTCCTGTTCGTTTATGGTTTTCCGCCCTCCCAAGCGGATTCCGAAACGATGGGCTTGAGTGCCCACTCTGTTTGGCGGCTGCGGCAGGACTGCCGCCGCCGTATCAGGTAATCTCGCGCACGACCGGACGGTCGCGTGTCGCCGCCGGAACGATCTCCAAAACGCGGTCGCTCGGCGGCACGAAGATCCGCTGCCAGGTGATCGGCACGTCGCGATAGCTCATGCCGCAGACGGTCCAGACCATGCCGAACTGTCCCGGCGGCACATCGAGGCAGCGGGTGACGCGCGGCGGCAGGGTCTGGCAAACCATTGTCTCGCGGGTATTCAGGGTCGGCGCGTTGAACCTTTCCGCAAGCATGTCGCGGAAGGAAACGCCGTTCAGCGTCGTCTCGCTCATCCGGGCAAGTTCGGCGAACCGTTCCTCCGGGAGGTAGACCTCGCTGAAGACGTCGAACTCCTCGTTGACCGACACCAGCCGCTGGATGTGGATGTAACTTTCCGCCTCGGGGCCAAAGAACTGGCTCCAGGGCCCGGCCTCGCGCGTGGTCTCGATCGAAAGGATCTTGAAATAGACCGGCAGGAGCTGTTCCCCGCCTTCCGCCATGAAGCGGAAATGGCGCAGCTGCTCTTCCTGGGCACGGGCCCCGGAGACGTAGGTCCCACTGCCGTGCCGGCGCTCGACCACGCCCATCTGCACGAGGCTCCGGAGGGACCGCCGCACAGTGCCGAGACTGGCGCCCGTCTCCGTCGCGAGCTGGTCCTCCGACGGCAATCGCTCGCCCGGCAGCCAGCGTCCGGCCTCGATCGCGGTCAGAATCTCTTCTGAGATCTGCCGGTGCTTCGCCTTTGCGGAACTGCTGACGGGCCGGAGCCGGGTGACGGACATTGCCTGATAATCCTATCTAGGAATTTCATCTGAAACGCTAAAACCGCATGAATATGCCGTCAAGTCCTATATAGGACTTTGCATTCCGTAGATGCGAATGTGGAAAAGCATCCTGATTTCAGGGACTTCTAAGCCGCGGGGAGAAAGATCCCGTCCGGCGTGAAGGGCGACGCGAATATCCTATGGCGGCGTTCGGCTTTTCACCTGACGGCCGACGCGGCGGTGGCGGAAGCGCCGGGCGCGTCCTACAAGTGGCCTCCCATTCCGTTCCGGCATGCCCTGGGAGCGCCCGATCGTGGAACATGAACTTGCCTATTACGGCATCGTCGCCCTTGGCGCCCTCGCGGGTGCCCTGGCGACCGGGCTTGCCGGTTTCGCCTTCGGGATCACCTCGCTTGGAATCTGGGCGCATGTGCTGAGCCCGGCCGAAGCGGCGCCCATGGTGATCATCTGCTCACTACTGATCGTGCTCGGGACCATCGGCGCGATCTGGCGGGCGATCGATTTCCGCTCGGTCTGGATTTTCCTGGTGGGCGGCCTGATCGGCGTGCCGGGAGGCGTCGCCCTCCTGCCCTATGCCGATCCCGGACCGTTCCGGATCTTCGTCGGCGCGACGCTGATCCTCTATTGCGGCGCGTTCATTATCGCCGGACGCATGCCGGCGATCACCGGCAGGTACCGGGCGATCGACGCGGCGGTCGGCTTCGGCGGCGGTGTGATGGGCGGGTTCTCTGGTCTTTCCGGCGTTCTGCCGACGATCTGGTGCAGCTTGATGAAATGGCCGAAGGACCGCCAGCGCGGGACCTTCCAGCTCTTCAACGGCGTGATGCACTCCGCCAGTCTTACGCTGTACATCGCGCAGGACCGTCTGCCGGAGAACATCCTGCCGTTGCTCGGCGCGTCGGCGCCGGCGATGATCGTCGGCACCGGTATCGGCTTCGCGCTCTATCGCCGGATCAATGACGCCCAGTTCAAGAAGATCCTGCTCTGGATGCTCGGCGCCTCGGGCATCGGACTGCTGCTCCCGGCACTCTAGGCCGGAACGGCATCCGGCGCGTATTGCGCAAGGAACTCCGGGCTCGGCGGGATCGGCGTGATGACATCGATGAGCACACCGTTCGGATCGCGCGTGATGAAGTGACGCTGCCCGAACGGCTCGTCGCGGAGCGGCAGGAGGATCGGCAACCCCGCCGCTTCGGCCCGCGCATATTCCGCATCCACGTCCTCCACCTCGAAATTCAGGATCAGCCCGGCCGTGCGGCCTCTTCCGCTTTCCGGGACGGTTTCATGTTCGCCGCTCAGGATCGCGATGTTCACGCTCTCATCCTCCGCGGACTGCAGATGGACATACCAGTCGCTTTCGAATGCCGTCCCGAACCGGAAATGCTCCCGGTAGAAATGCGCCGTCTCCGCGACCTCGCCGGTCAGGATCACCGGATAGAACTGCGTGCACCTCATGGCTTTCTCTCCCGCTGCAATTTACATACACTATGAATGCAAATGAATAAACATACAGGCTGTATGCATGCAACAAAAACCCGCACGCCGTTCGAACCGCGAGCGCACCGAGGAAACCCGCTCGGCGCTTTTGGCCGCCGGACGGACGCTGTTCATCGAGAAGGGGTATGCTGAAACCGGCACGCCGGAGATCGTGAAGGCGGCCAACGTCACGAGGGGCGCGCTCTATCATCACTTCCGGGACAAGGAGGATCTGTTCCGTGCGGTCGTCCGGCAAGAAGCCCGTGCGGTCGGCGAGGAGATCGAGGCGAGCGTGACAGAGACGATCGCGCCTCTGGAGGCTCTGAAAGACGGCTCGGCGGCCTATTTCAATGCGATGGCCATCCCCGGCCGGGCGCGTCTGCTGCTGCTGGACGGCCCCGCCGTACTCGGACCGGAGGAGATGTCCCGCATCGACCGGGAGACCGGCGGCGGCTCGTTGCTTGAGGGCCTGGCGGCATTGCGCGGCAACGCAAGCGATCAGGAGACGCGTGCTCTCGCGGACATGCTCTCCGCCGCATTCGATCGGGCCGCGCTCGCCATAGCTTTCGGTGAGTCGCGGACGGAATACGAAGCGGCCATGGGAATCCTTTTGGAGGGCCTCTTCGGGACCGGGGAAAACGCGTCTTCTAATGGAAATCCCGGCTGACGACGCGCAGGTCCGGTTTCATGTTGCGCGGGTGGGTATGGAGCGGCCGGGATGGCTTGATCTGCTCAGGATTGGGCTTCGGTGCGGGCGGCAGTTTCGGGCGAGGCGGTTTCTGACGGTAATCTTCCTGCCCGCGTGCGACCTCGTCCGCATTGGCGATCGCCTTGCCGAAGCCGGCCTCGTCGACCGTCCCGTCGGTCAGCCAGCCGAGGCGGTAGGTCAGATCCTCCAGCTTTTCCACCACGACATGCACCACCCGCCCCTCGCGTTGCACCAGACCGGTAACGCCAAGAAACTTGGCGCCGAGCACGATGCGCCGGAAAGTTTCGAACTTGTCCGGCCAGACGATCAGGTTGGCAACGCCGCTCTCGTCTTCAAGCGTGATGAAGATGACGCCCTTCGCCGTGCCCGGCCGCTGACGCACCAGCACGAGGCCGCCGAGCCGGATCCGGCGCCCATCTCGGCTGCGATCGAGATCCTCGCAGCGGATGCAGCCATCGCCGTCGAGGCTGGGGCGCAGCAAGGCCACGGGGTGAGCTTTCAAAGAGAGATGGAGCGCGGCGTAATCGTCCACCACCTGCTCGCCGAGCGGCGCCTCGGGCAACAATATTGCCGCCTCCCTTTGCGTGAAAAGCTTTTGCTCGCGCGCCTCAGCGGCGAGGAAGAGCGGCAGGCCGTCGCGGTACCGCTCCGCGCGCACCGGACCGGTCACGGCGCGGGCGAGCCCCCGCACCGCCCAGAACACCTCGCGCCGGGCGAGGCCCATGGAGGAGAAGGCATCGCCGCGCGCCAGCACCTCCAGCACCGCCGGCGTGATCCCGGCGCGGCGCCAGAGCTCCCCCGGATCGCCGTACCCCCGCCCCCGGCAGGCGGCGATCAGTTCCGCCTCCTCCTTCCGCATACCCTTGATCTGCCGGAGCCCGAGACGGAGCGCCTGCCCGCCCCGGCCGTCCGGCTCGAGATCGCAGTCCCAGCCGCTCTTGTTCACATCCGGCGGCAGCACGGTGACGCCATGCTCACGGGCATCGCGCACGATCTGCGCCGGCGCGTAGAAGCCCATCGGCTGTGAATTCAACAGGGCCGCGGCAAAAACCGCGGGATAGCGCCGCTTGAACCAGCTCGAGACATAGACGAGGAGCGCGAAACTCGCGGCATGGCTCTCCGGGAAACCGTAATTGCCGAAGCCCTCGATCTGCCGGAAGCAGCGTTCGGCGAACTCGCGCTCGTAATTCCGCGCAACCATGCCCTCGATCATCTTGTCGCGGAACTGGCCGATCTGGCCAGTCTTCTTGAAGGTCGCCATGGCGCGGCGCAGCCGGTCCGCCTCCGATGGCGTGAAGCCAGCGGCGACGATGGCGATCTTCATCGCCTGCTCCTGGAAGAGCGGCACGCCGAGAGTCTTGCCGAGCACGCCGCGCAATTCATCGGACGGGAACTCGACCGGCTCGATGCCGTCCCGGCGGCGGAGATAGGGATGCACCATGTCGCCCTGAATTGGTCCCGGGCGCACGATCGCGACCTCGATGACGAGGTCGTAGAAACAGCGGGGGCGGAGGCGCGGGAGCATCGCCATCTGCGCCCGGCTCTCGACCTGGAAGACGCCGAGACTGTCGCCCCGGCAGAGCATGTCGTAGACGCCGGGATCCTCCGGCGGGACGGTCGCAAGATCGTGGGCGACGCCGTAATGCCGCTCCAGCAGGTCGAACGCCTTCTTCACGCAGGTCAGCATGCCGAGCGCCAGCACGTCGACTTTCAGCATGCCAAGGGCGTCTAGATCGTCCTTGTCCCATTCGATGACGGTGCGGTCCTGCATTGCCGCGTTCTCGATCGGCACCAGCTCGTCGAGCCGGCCGCGGGTGATGACGAAGCCGCCGACATGCTGGGAAAGATGGCGCGGGAAGCCCATGAGCTGCCGGGTAAGGTTCATGGCCATGGCGAGCCGCCGGTCGGCGGGGTCGAGCCCGACCTCGCGGATCCGCTCGTCGGCCACTGCATCGCCGTGCCGGCCCCAGACCTGGGAAGAGAGCAGGCCGACCACGTCTTCCGACAACCCCATCGCCTTACCGACGTCCCGGAGCGCGCTGCGCGAGCGGTAGCTGATCACGGTCGCCGCCAGCCCGGCCCTTTCACGTCCGTACTTCTCATAAATGTACTGGATCACCTCCTCGCGCCGCTCATGTTCGAAATCGACATCGATATCCGGCGGCTCTCCCCGTTCCTCGCTGACGAAGCGCTCGAAAAGCAGGTCGGCGCGGGAAGGATCGACGGCGGTGATGCCGAGGCAGTAGCAGACCGCCGAATTCGCCGCCGAGCCGCGCCCCTGACAGAGAATGTCCTGGCTGCGGGCGAAGCGGACCATGTCGTAGACGGTAAGGAAATAAGGCGCGTAGGAGAGCCGCGCGATCAGGGAGAGCTCATGGCGGAGCTGGGCCTCGACCTTCGGCGGCACCCCGTCCGGGTAGCGCTCCGCCGCCCCCTCGAAGGTCCGGAACTCCAGTTCCTCCTGCACGGGCAAACCGTCCGGCGAGATCTCGTCGGGATATTCGTAGGCCAGCTCGTCGAGCGAGAAGCGGCAGCGGGCCGCGATCTCGATTGTGCAGGCGACGGCCTCCGGCCAATCGCGGAAGAGCCGCGCCATCTCTTCCGGCGGCTTCAGGTAACGCTCGGCATTGGCATCGAGGCGCCAGCCCGCCTCGTCCACGCTGCAATGCTCCCGGATACAGGTCAGCACGTCCTGCAGCGGGCGGCGCTCCGGCACGTGGTAATGCACGTCGTTGGTCGCGACGAGCGGCAGACCGGCCTCCGCGGAAAGCACGGCGAGCTGCCGGAGCCGTCCCGCATCGTCGCCATGGTAGAGCATGGAAGCGGCAAGCGAGACCCGGCCGGAAAAGCTCCTGGTCCAGAGAGCGAGGTTTGAGGCGGAAAGTCCAGTGAGGTCGGGAGGCGGCAGAAACACCAGATCATGGCCGGCGGCATGGTCCGCGACATCGGCGCGGCGAAGCAGGCACGCGCCCTTCTCCGCCCGTCTTTTACCGATGCTGAGCAGGCGGGAGAGCCGCGCATAGGCGGGGCGGTCATGGGGGAAGGCAAGCAGCTCCTCGCCGTCCTCCAGCACCAGGCGGGTGCCGACCAGAAGCTTTATGCCATGGCTCTTCGCGGCGATATGGGCCCGGACCGCACCGGCGAGGCTGTTGCGGTCGGCGATGGCCACGGCGGCATGGCCGAGACGGGCCGCGCTCTCCACCAGCTCCTCCGGATGCGAAGCGCCCCGGAGGAAGGAGAAATTGCTGGTGACCTGAAGCTCGGCATAATCCGCCATGACGCCATCGCGGGTTTCAATCAGCCGGGCTCAGGAAAACAACCCGTGCAGGAACCATTTCGGCGCCTCTCCGCGTTCGGCGAGCCCGTCCCGGTAGAGCCAGAAACGCCGGCCCTCGCCATCCTCGAGACGGAAATAGTCCCGGGTCAACATCTCCGCATCGTCATTGCCCGCACGCCACCATTCCGGCGCGATCCGCTCCGGCCCCGCGGCATGGGCGACGCGATACTCGGCGCCGCGCCAGCGGAAGCGGGCCGGCGGATGATCCGGCAGGAGCGCCGTCGCCTCGACCGGCTCCGGACGGCGCATCAGGCGCACCGGGCGGGCAGCCCGCTCCGGCGCCGGAGGACGGATATTGGTCCAGGTGAGCCCCTTGCGGCCCGGCCGCCCGGCGGCCCTCTTCTCGGCCCGCTCCGGCAGATGGCTTTCCACCGGCTGCAAGCGATGCACTGCATCGGCGCCGAGGCGATTGGCGAGACGGTCGCCGAGATCTGTGACCGCGTCCCGGTCCCGCATCTCCGTGCTGCCGAGCGCGGCCTGTACGCCTGCCGCCCGGTCGCCTTCCAGCATTTCCGCCAGCACCATGTCGATGCCGAAACCGGGATCGATCTTGTCGAAATGCTGCGCCAGAAGGCGGAACAGAGTGTCCGCGTCGCGGCAGGCCCGGCTGGTGCCGGCGCTGACCTGCAGCACCTCGCCGTCGACCCGGAAGAAGCGGAGCCGCACCCGGCGTGCGCCCGCCTGCTCCCGCTCGAGGCGGCGGCAAAGCGCGCCGAGCGTGCGGCGGGCCGACGCTTCGAGGTCTTCGCGGAGCGCGATCGGCTCGGCGAAGGCGATGCGTTCCTGGAACGGCGCCTCCGGCAGCCGCATGTCGAGCGCCGCCGAGAGTTCTCCGAGGGCGCGGTCGAGCGCCTCCACGAGCGCAAGACCGAAGCGGTTCGCGAGCGGAGCACGCGGCTGACCGGCCAGCTGCGCGATGCGGCGCAGCCCGACCCGGTCGAGCGCCTCGACAGTCGCCGCGGCAATGCCGAGAGCCGCCACCGGCAGCGGTTCGAGCGCCATGCGGAGCTTGCCCTCCGGCACCAGGGTCAGCATAGGGGCGGAGAAGCGGGCGACGGCCCGGGCGGCATCAGGGGCGTCCGCCACCGCGAGCCGGGCGGCAAAGCCGAGCCGTTCGAGGGCTGCAAGGCAATCGCGCCCGAGCGCCTGCTCCTCCGTTGCGAAATCCTCGGCCCCGTCCTGCCGGAACAGATGGGCGCAGCCGGTAATGTCGAGAATGAGGCCGGCACTGCCGCCCTCCCCGGTGAAGGGCGCGGCCTTGTCGTCGAGCGCGACCATCGGCGTATAGCGGTGGCACCAGGCGCGGAGCCGTTCCAGCCGTTTGCGGTCCGCCGCCGGATCGGCCTCCAGCACCGTGAGGCCCGGCATCATGGCCCGGGCATCGGCGAGCGTCCGTCCAACGGCGATTCCCTGCAACGCGGCCGCCCCGTTCACAGCGGCGATCACTTCGGTGCCAACCAGACGACGCGTCAGAACTGCGGGCGCATCCGGCGCCGCAGTGCCTGCCGCTCCGGTCGCCTCCCGGCCGCGCCATTCGAAAGCAAAGTCCGGAATGTAGAGATAGAGGAACCGCCGTGCCATGATCCGTCTCCCGTTGTGAGCGAATGCATGATGTTCCTGTTTTGTTCTCATTGCCAACAGGACATTGATACAAATGATCAACCTGTTGAAATATAGGAAAAAATCAGCTTCCGTTCAGGCCGAATTGCCAGACCAGCCAGAGCGCGGCGAGGATGCTTGCCCCGGCGACTCCCCAGAGGGCCAGCTTGCGCAGCAGGATACGGCGCATCGCCGCGCGTTGCTCGCCTTCGATCCGTTCGCGCCGTTCGGCTTCGATGGCGCTGAGAAAGCGCAGCAGGGTATCGATGGACTCGCCCTCAAGCGCATGGAACTGGGCGGCGACACTCTCCCCGCTGTCCAGCCGGCGCACGATCTCGGCACTGAAGGGGAACTCGATCAGCTCGCGGCTGCCACGCCAGTAGATTGTACCTTCCAGGGGAGAGGAAACGTCACCGCCCTCGCCCGGCAGTCGGGCGAGAAAGCCGCCGATGGAGATATCGATGAGCGGAAGTTTGCGGCCCTGGACGGCGGCATAGGCACCGCTCACGGACCAGCGTCCGTGCCGGCGCCGTTCCTGTCCGATCGCTGCCTCTGCGACAGCATTCATCCCCAAGCCTCCTCTGTCACGGTGGCAGTCTACATCATTACCGCCAAGAAAACCGCAAGCGATGATCTTTACCACATCGGGGCAAGGAAACAGCCGCGGCGCCGTTTTCAGTAAAGAATCAATAGTTACGGCAGACAGAGGCAAAAGTACATATGGGGTTACGCGGCAGCGTTCCGCTCCGCACCGGGCTGCGTTTTCGGAGACCGGCCCGATTGACCGGAAAATGCTTCGCGGTCGGAGAATCGGCCCCGGACCGCATCCCACCGGAGCAGCCAGGCGGCGGGCTGGCCGCCGCGCAGACGTTCGAGAGAGATCGCCCAGGACGGCTGCAGGGTACCGCCGGACGGTGCCGCGGCGATCCGCCAGCGGCTGTCAGCCGCTCCCGAGGATACGGACGTCGCAAGAGGCCTGAGCAGAAGCCCGGTCACTCCGCTCGTCTCCGCAGCGAGTTGCAAGCGCCGTTCCGCGACCCGCCCTGCCTCTCCCGGCCGGGCCGAACCAAGTTCCGCAACGACACCGGCAAGGCCGCCGCAGCGCAGCCCCTCCTCCATCGCCCAGAGCCTTTCGGCCTCGTCCCGGGCGCGGACGAAAAGCACCCGCTCCGGATCGAGACCAAGGGCCTTCAGCCCCCAGCCATAGGGCATCCCGCCGAACATATTGGCTTCCCGGGCACACCAGAGGATTTCCCCGCCGCGTCCGTCGGCCAGCAAGCGCGTCAGCAGCGCTGCGGCAAATCCGAAAACGCTGCCGTCCCGAAGCTCGCCGCGCGCCTCGCCAACCAGCTCGTGGACCCGTCCGAGGGCAAGACCGCCGCCCAGATGCGTGTCCAGCGCCGGCAGGCCGAGTGAAAACCGCGCGATCCGCGCCCCGCCCGCACTGCCGCGCTCAATGGCCCGGACCTCCGCACGCAGAGATGCCAAATCGGCCCGTTGCCCCGTTTCGTCCCTGTGCTTAGGATCGCCCATCCAATCACCTGAATGTTCTCTTTTTGTTCTTAAGGTATCCCTGCTTATGAGTCAATCGGACGACGTGACCGCCCCGTCCCTCGAAACCATGCTTGGCTTCAATGCCGATATCGGTTTCCGCCTGACCGAATGGGCCGACGGTTACGCGAAACTCGAACTCGACCTGACGGAGAAACACCTCAATCGCAGCGGCATCCTGCATGGCGGCGTGGTCGCCACCATGATCGATGCGGTCGGCGGCTATTGCGGTGTCTGGGTCCCCGAGGGCGCCGAGAAGAAACGCGCCCTGACCCTCTCCCTGACGACGAGCTTCATGGGCACGACCAAGGAAGG
This sequence comes from Nisaea acidiphila, assembly GCF_024662015.1. Taxonomy (NCBI): domain Bacteria; kingdom Pseudomonadati; phylum Pseudomonadota; class Alphaproteobacteria; order Rhodospirillales; family Thalassobaculaceae; genus Nisaea; species Nisaea acidiphila. Next base: position 991,911 of record NZ_CP102480.1, read on the forward strand.
CCGGATCTACGCGACGGCCAAACGCCGCGGCGGCGGTCGTTCCGTCTTCTTCGCCAGTTGCGAGGTCTACAGCCCCGAGGGCGTGCTGATCGCAATGGGCGAGGGCACCTACAAGGCACTCGTCAGCAAGGTGACATCCGCCGGCTGAGCCGATCGGGTAATTACACCCAGTCGTCATCCCTACGTAAGTGGGGACCTAGGGAGCGTCGAATTGTGCATGTGTTCCCTGGGTCCCCGATTTCGCGGGAATGACGATCACAGATTGTCCCGCTACCAGCCGCCCGAACGGGCACGCAGGAACGCGATGAAGAGCCGCAGCATCTTCAGGCATCGCGTTTACTCGCCTCCCCAGAGACCTCACGGCCAGACGGGTACGCCGTCCAGCCCCGTGGTTTCCGGCAGGCCGCAGATAAGATTCGCATTCTGCACCGCCTGACCGGCCGCTCCCTTGCCGAGATTGTCGACCACGCCCATCGCGATCACCAGATTGCGCTCCGGATCGGCCGCATAGCTGACGAAGGAAAGGTTCGAACCGGTCGCCCATTTGGTCTGCGGCGGCTTGTCGGTCACCCGCAAGAATGCCCGCCCGGCATAGAAGCTCCGCGCCGCCTCCATGCATTGATCCGTCGTGGCACTGCCGCGGCAGTATATGGTGACAAGCACGCCGCGGGTCATCGGCACCAGATGCGGCGTGAATACCAGCCCGTCCGCGCTGCCTGCGCTCAGCCGTTCGATCGTCTTCGCCATCTCGGGCATGTGGACATGCTTGAGCAGGCCGTAAGGCACCAGGTTCTCGTTGCTTTCGGCATAACCGAACTTGCTGTCCGCGCCGCCCCGGCCGGCACCGGAAATGCCGGTCTTGGCGTCGATCACGATGTTACCGGGTTCGATCAGTTTCTCGACCAGCAGCGGCGCCAGCGCGTTCAGCGTCGCCGCGGGAAAGCAGCCGGGATTGGCAACGCGGGTCCTCCCCTCGATCCGGTCAGGCCAGACGTCGGCCAAGCCGTACGCCCAGCCCTCGGCATAGCGATGGTCGCCGCCGATATCGACGATCTTCACGTCGCTGGAGACACGCGCCAACGCCTCGGCGGACGCCCCCGTCGGCAGCGACGCAAAGAGCACGTCCAGCTTCGGCAGGTTCGCCGGATCCCATTTCTCGATCACCAGCCCTGCGAGCTTGTCCGGTACACCGGGGAAGCGGTCCGCCAGCCGGCTGCCGGCACTGCCCTCGCCCGCAGCGTAAACCAGCTCGAAAGACGGGTGTCCCGCGACGAGGCGCATCGCCTCGCCGCCGCCAAAACCGCTGATCCCGACAATGCCGACACGAATGCTCATGATGGTGCCCAACTTCTGGAGGAAACGAACAGATTCATTGAAACCGGCACGCCAGAGCGCCGATCCGGCATCAAGCTGACATGCGATCAGAATGGTTAATCCCTATGTCTTAAGGCATCTCAGCCCACTAAGCCACACCACCGAAAGAACGCGTGCGCAGGAAATCGACGAAGAGACGCAGCAGCTCCAAGCGGCGGTGTTGCTCGGGATAAAAGATGTAAAAGGGCGGATGCTCGATCGTGTAGGTGTCGAGCACCGTCTCCAGCCTGCCGTCGCCAAGTTCCTCCTCGACAACCCGGCGAAGCGACCAGCCGATACCCCTTCCGTCCCGCGCCGCCTCGATCACGGCGCGGAAATCGTCGAACATGAGATGCGCCGGCGGATCGACTGTCACGCTCCGCCCATCCACCGAGAAAAGCCAATCGGCCACGCGCCGCGTGCTGACGAAACGGTAACGGATGCATTTATGGGCCAGCAGATCGCCCGGCCGCTCCGGCCTGCCATGCGCCGCGAGATAAGCCGGCGAGGCCGAATAGGCCGCCCGTAGGGGCGGCGTGAGCCGGGTCGCGATCATCCCGTCGGCCAGCCGGTCGCCGAGCCGGAAACCCGCGTGAAAACCTTCCCTCACGATATCGACCAGCGCCTCGTCGAAGGACATTTCCAGCCTGATTTCCGGATAGGCCGCCTGGAACTCCGCCAGGACAGGCGCGACGACGATCTTGTAGGCGCTCCAGGGCACGGTGAGGCGCAAGGTCCCGCTCGTCGCCCGGCCGGCCGTGCGCGCCTGCTCGACCGCTGCCGAGATTTCGTCGAACGCGGGACCGGCTCCGTCGAGCAGCACGCGGCCGGCCGGCGTCAGATCGAGCGAGCGCGTGGTCCGTGCGATCAGCTCCACGCCGAGTTCCCGTTCCAGCGCTTTCAGCCGGTGACTGACCGCGGGCGCCCCGACGCCAAGCGCGCGCGCCGCCGCGCTCAGCGATCCGCTGCGCACAATCTCCAGAAAGACCTCGATGCCGCCGGTAACGTCCGTCATTCTTCAATAAATTTCATGAAAATGATCAATTCTGCAAAACTACTCGAATAATAGCGATGTTGCTAGCAAGGCGTGAGCAATGGGGAGCCATGCCTTGAAATCGATTCCGGTATCCATCGAAAGCCGTAACCGCAACCTTTCGGGAGCGGCGCTGCTCTCCGGCTCCGTCGCGCTGATGGCGCTGCAGGACGCACTGATCAAGCTCATGAGCACGGCCCTCCCGCTCGGCCAGATCTTCCTGCTGCGCTCGATGCTCGTACTGCCGCTGCTCGTCCTCGTCGCCCGGGCGAACGCCAAGGACCTGCGCGCTGCGCTGAGACCGGCTCCGATGCTGCGCGGACTCTGCCTGACGCTGATGTATCTCTCGCTCTATTCCGTCCTGCAGGTCCTGCCGCTCGCGACCCTGGCCGCCGGGTTCTATACCGGGCCGCTCTTCATCACCCTGCTGGCCGCCCTCGTCCTGAAGGAACCGGTCGGTATCCGCTCGTGGACCGCCGTCGGGATCGGGTTTGCCGGCGTTCTCGTCCTGCTGCGTCCGGGAAGCGGATCCTTCGCCGCGGCCGCCCTGGTCCCGGTACTGTCCGGCTTCTGCTACGCGGTCGCGGCCATCCTCGCCCGCAGCAGGTGCCGCACCGACGCACCGGTCTCTCTGGCCCTTGCCCTGAACCTGAATTTGCTCATAGCCGGCGCCCTGATGCTCGGGGCCGGGACCCTCGGACCGAAGATGAACCCGCTCCCCGGCTGGACGGAGATGTCCGCCGTTGACTGGCAACTGGTCGCCATGCTGGCAGTGCTCATGGTCGGTATCGGAATGGGCCTCGCAGCGGCCTATCAGCACGCGGAACCATCCGTGGTCGCGAGCTTCGATTACAGCTACCTGATATTCGCAAGTCTGCTCGGCTATTACCTGTTCGCGGAAACACCCGACATGCCGACCTTCGCCGGTATGGGACTGATCGCCTCTGCCGGCCTGCTTTCCATCGCAAAGACCTGAGGGGTCCGCCGCCTGCTCCAGAACGGCGCGTCGGGCCATCTGTTTTCCGCGCCGTAAGCCACGGCAAGATGCCGCCGGTAGAACTGCTCGATCCGATCGAGGTCTTGCCGGTAGTCCGCAAAGGTATCGGCGTCTCCGCAGAGATGGTCATGGCAGGCGGCGGCCGCACTCCAGGCCGTGTAGAGCGCATTGAACAGCCCGCGCGAAGCGAGTGGATCGAAACTGAGAGCCGCGTCGCCGATGGCGAGCCAGCCGTCTCCGGCCACGGTTTCCAGGACCGTCGAATTGGCTGCTGTAAGGGTCGCCGGGCCGTCGCTCCGGAAGTCTGTTGCCGCCAGAGCCGGGCCGACCCCCGGAAGCGTCATTGCCGCGTTCTGCAAAAAGCCGGGCGCACGGCAATCGGGCGGCATAAGATCGCTGTCGGTATGGAACGACAGCACCCGCGCCCTGCCGGGCAACGGCGCCGAATACCACCACCCCCCCGCCGTGCTTTCCACCATGCTGAAACCTGCCGTGACGCCGCTCTCTTCCGCATCGGTCCCGCGCATCCAGCACGCCGTCAGGCGATCTCCATGCCGCCGCGCCACACCAAGCCGTTTGGCCACAATAGCGGAGCGTCCGCTCGCATCGACCACAAGCCGGGACCGCACTTGCTCCCCTGGGCCGCCTTCTCCCGTCTTCAGGGTCAGTCTCCACCCACCGCCAAGACGTTCAATCGAGGCGAGCCGACCGGGCGCGACAAGCCGCGCGCCCCTGCTGCATGCCGCAGCACGCAGCATTGTCTCGAACCCGGCGCGGTCGAGATGCCAGCCCGGCCCGTCGGGATCCTTCAGGAAGTCTGTAATGTGCGCATCGCCCCCGCCCCACCAGGACAGGTTTCCGAAATATCCCGGAAAGCCCCCGGCCTCGAATGCGTCGAGGATGCGCATATCGTGCAACAGGCGCCGTGCCGCCGGTATGAGCGACTCCCCGATCCGTTGACGCGGCGTGGCGTCTCTGTCGATCAGCAGCACGGAATGGCGCGGCGCCAGCGTCAGTGCCAGCGCCGCTCCCGCCGGCCCGGCCCCGACAACGGCGATATCCGCTTCGATCACTTCGTCTCGCCCGGCCTAGCGGGACCGGCTTCGAAGCAGGCCATGCGGGAACCGGTTCACCTTTTCGATGCTCGAGAGATCGGTCGGCGCGGAAACGCCGTCCGGTCCCGCCTCCGCGTCCGGCCTGCTGGCCGTAATGCGCGCGCCGAGCCGCTCTTCCGCCCGCCAGTCTTCAGCTTCCGTCTCCACATTGGCCCGTTTCCAGACCTCGGGTTGCGGCTGGTCGGACACCTGCATGACCGCCGGGAAGTCCGGATCGTCCGGCAATCCGGACCGCACCTCCACGACACCCATCTGATCGAAATGGTGAATCATGTGGTTGATCTGATGGGTATAACCTTTCTCAAGTCCCAGCGGCTCGAGCCAGTTTGCCCTGTTCGCGAAGGCCTGCAGGCGTTCGCTCCGGGGCAGGCTTTCGTTCATCACGATCTTGTAGGCTTCCTCCCCCATCACCTGGTTCGGAACGCGCGCCGGCCAGAAGGTCGGCAGATACGGATCGTAGGACGGCACGTAGCCGGCACGGCAGGACGAGGTGTCAGTTTGCCAGGGCACCGCCATCCAGCGGGTGATCGAGCCGGGGCTCTGCCCACCGTCAAGCGGACCGTCCGGCAAGCTCAACGTGTCCGGCGTCAGTTCCGCTCCATAGGAAACCTCAGGATTGTCGCGCTTGCGGTGTTTGAGCCGGAACGGCGCCATATACATACCGGAATGGCGCATGGGCCAGGTCATCTCGCAGCCGGGATGAAAGGCGTCGGCGAGACAGAAGTCCATCGCCGCGCGGGTCAATATGTCCGGCTGATCGGCGACCGGCACATCGTCGATCGAACAGGGAGGTACCTCGTCCGGATCGTAATCGGCATCGAAGTTTCCGATCGCCCACTGTTCCAGCGCCCAAAGCTGCAGCTTCGAGAGTTCCGCATTCTGGCGCGGGGTATCCGCCGGCGGGACGTTCATCGCGTCGCCATAGAGCCATGGCCAGGGAACCGGAGAATTTCCGTCAGTGTCGAAATGCCGAAAGTTGTTCTTCAGGACACGGCGCATTTCGAGGTTGGCGGGGCTCGGATCGCCCAAACGCTCGAGCCACGCCCTGGAGGAGAAATCGAACGGGCTGCCGAAACCGAAGCCGCCTGCGAAGCCCTGGTTGACCCATTGCAGCGCGCTCATCCGTTCGAAGATCGGCCGGATATCTCTCTGGAATGACGGCCGCTTCGGATGGGGCAGCGTGCCGGCCTCCACCGCGACGTCCCTCATCAGGTCCCACATCGTCCGCACGGATTTCTGTTGCGGACCGTAGTTCGGCGGAGCGCAAACCACCCAGGCCGGCGCCACCTTCAAGGGCACACCCTTGTAGCTGACCTTCGCGATCACGGGGCCGTCCGAGGTGTCATCGTGCCAGCCTTCGTTGTTCGCGAAGGTCACAGCGCGGCCGCCATCGTAGGAGGAGGATTTTCCATGTCCGCCAAGCACGATCAGACGCCCCTCCTTGTCCGTGCGCAGTTCGCCGAGATAAACCCTCTCGCCCATGAACCGGCCATCCGCGAAATGGTATCTTTTCCCGGATCTGTTCTTTCCGGAAATGCGCCGTTCACCCGGGGTTATCCGCAGCGCGGACCGGTCCGAAACCGTCGAGTTCCGCAGCAGGGACGGATCGGCATCCGCCGCCTCGGGAATGTCGAGTGCCAGTTGGAACTGGTACCAAGCCGATTTCTGGTTCTCGAGCGTGACCTTCCACTTGATCTCGGTATCGCCGTCCGGCAGCAATTCCCTCACCGGCTCGCCCAGTGCGTTCAGACCATAGATCCGGAACCGCGCCGCCTCCCGTTTCAGGCGGCCTTTGGAGTCCCGGTAGTCACCGGGCTTCAGAGGGGCGGGATCGGGCACTTCCGGTCCAATGTAAAACTCGTTGGGACTGTTCCCGACCCGGCAGACCCCGATCGGGGGATAGATCGCCGCAGTGACGATACAATCATCCGGAACGGGGCCCGGCGCCTCCGCCGGGGCCGGCGTTTCCGGTTCCGTCAGGGTCACGCCATTGGCAAGCCGCCGCTGGTCGGCACTTCCCTGATAGACGACCTTTCGCGCGGCCGCGATCGAGCCCTGCGGCTCCTGTTCCGGTGGGGTGCGCCAGATGTTGAAGGCAAGGTTCTCTCCGTAAGACGACTGGCCCCGCCGCTCGATATCCTGCTTTGGCAGAACAAGGTCCGCGATGTGGATCCAGTCGCCGCTCCAGCGCACCGTCGCCTCGTCCAGCGGGTCGTCCTTGGGCTTGCCGCGCGGCTGGATCATGAATTTGAAGACGGCCTGGTCGCGGCGCAGGCGGCTGGCCAGATCGACCGCCAGATAGTCGTTCTCGTCGAACGGCTCGCCGACCTCCTGCCCGACGGGCTCGAGCCTGTATTTGACGTAACGCTGTTCGCCGTTGCCGTCGGTTCCGAATCCGAAAGGCAAGATCGCCCAATAGTTCGCGGTCAGGCAACTCGCCTCCGCCTTCTCCATTTCGTTCAGAATATGGGCGGTCTTGGGATGGTCCCGAAGGTAGCGCGGATAATTGCCGTCGACGACGCCGGCGGTTGTGAACTCGCAGAACTCCGTTGCGTTGTCGACGAAGAAAACATCGTGGTTCTGCATGATGAAGTCGGCCGTATCGCTCACCCCGAGCAGCTTCGGCCCCGGCACGTCGAAAAGCTTGATCCCAATCCCGAGCGTGGAATGAAGATCCGGCGAGGTCGGCTGCGTATCGCTTGAAAAACGGACCCAGCAGGGCAGTTCCCCATGACTGAAGGTTCCGATTTTCCACTCCGCCGGCAGTTTCGGGAGCGGTTTGAAGAATCCATAGGCAACGCCATGCTGCTTGAGAAAAACGGTCCTCCGTGCCGGCGTCTGCCCCTTGGCGATCCGTTCTCGCTGGATCAGATTGACGAACATCTCTTCCAGACGCTCGGTCGCGTTTTGGCTGCAATCCCAACAGGCAACGTCGTTCGCCGACTTTCGCCTGTTATTCTCGGCTTCGATTTTCTTGTCTGCCATGCGTCCTCTCCCATCAGAAATTATCTCTACTTTTACTATTAATTTTCAGAGCTTCATATTTCTCATAATTGAGTCGTTTTCTGAATTTCGACGCGCTCCTCGGGAAATAGCCAAAGCTAAGCCCGTGCGTCGCCGGCGGGCTCGCTCCGACTTAAGGTCCGGAAACAGAAAAGCCGGCCGTGTCTCCACGGCCGGCTTTCATCCGAGCAACCAATAGCGCTTACTTCGCGAAGGCGACATCCCGGCCAGGAGCGGCCGCCAGAAGCGAGCGCGTGTATTCGTGCTGCGGATCGGCGTACACCTTTGCGGTTTCGCCCTCCTCAACCACGACGCCGTTCTGCATCACCATGATGCGGTCGCAGATCTGCGCCGCGACACGAAGGTCGTGGGTGATGAAGAGCATGGCGAGATCGTAGCGCTCACGGACATCGTCGAGCAGGTCGAGCACCTGCGCCTGGACCGAGACGTCGAGCGCCGAGACCGCCTCGTCTGCGATCAGCACCTTGGGCTGCATGGCGAGCGCGCGGGCGATGCAGATGCGCTGGCGCTGGCCGCCGGAGAACTGGTGTGGAAAACGGTCGAGCGCCTCGGCGCTCAAGCCCACGATCTCCATCAGCTCCTTCGCCCGCGCTTCGGCCTCTGCCTCCGGGACACCGAAATTCATTGGCCCCTCGACGATCGACTGGCCGACCGTGCGGCGCGGATTGAGCGAGCGGTACGGGTCCTGGAAGACGATCTGGATGTCACGGCGATGCGGCCGCATCGCGCTCTCGGAAATCCGCGCGATATCCGCGCCCTCGACCTCGATATGGCCCGAGGTCGGGTCCTGCAGGCGGACGATGCAGCGCGCCAGCGTCGACTTGCCTGAGCCCGACTCTCCAACCACGCCGAGAGTCTCGCGCCGGTGTACGACGAGGTTCACATCCTTGTTCGCGTGAACCTCGCGCGTCTTCTTGAAGAGTCCCAGCCCGCCGTAAGTCTTGTTCACGCCCTGGGCGATCAGCGCCGGCGACGCCTTGTCGATCTCGGCCCGGTGGCTCGGCTCCATGGAAGGCACCGAGCCGATCAGCATCCTGGTATAGGGATGCTGCGGGCGGAGCAGGATCTCGTCGCGGGTGCCCTGCTCAACCACCTTGCCCTTCTGCATCACCACGATGCGGTCGGCGATTTCCGCCACCACGCCGAAATCGTGGGTGATGAAGAGGACGCCGGTACCGTGGCGGTGCTGGATATCCTTGATGAGTTCGAGGATCTGCGCCTGGGTGGTGACGTCGAGCGCCGTGGTCGGCTCGTCGGCGATCAGCAGGCCCGGCTCAAGCGCGAGCGCCATCGCGATCATGATGCGCTGGCGCTGCCCGCCGGAGAGCTGGTGCGGATAGCTGTCGTACATCTTCACATGGTCGGGAAGAGAGACGTCCTCCATCACCTCGAGCACGCGGGCCTTCTGATCGGCCAGCGAGAGATCGGTATGGATCTCCAGCATCTCGCGGATCTGCTCGCCGACCTTGATCACCGGATTGAGCGCGGTCATCGGCTCCTGGAAGATCATCGCCATCTTCTCGCCGCGCAGGCGCCGCATCTCGGCGACAGATTTCTTCAGCAGGTCCTCACCCTGAAGCACGATCTCGCCTTTGACGGCCTTCACCTCCTTCGGGTTGAGGCCCATGGTGGTGAAGGCGGTGACCGACTTGCCGGAGCCGGACTCGCCGACCACGCAGACGATCTCCTTCGCGCCCACGGTGAAGCTGATATCCTCAACGGCGAAAGGCCGATCGGCGCCTTTCGGCAGCGCCACCGAGAGATTGCGGATTTCGAGAACGGGAGCGGAGCCGGTCATGCGCGCATCTTTCTCGCAATACGGGGGTCGAGCGTGTCGCGCAGACCGTCGCCGACGATATTGACCGAGAGCACGGTCAGCGCCAGCGCGACACCGGGATAGAAGATGATCCAGGGCGTGAGCTGGAAGTAGGTCCGGCCCTCGGACATGATGTTGCCCCAGCTCGGGATCTCCGGCGGGATGCCAGCACCGAGAAACCCGAGAATGGATTCCGTCAGCATCGCCGCACCGCAGATATAGGTCGCCTGCACGATCATCGGCGCGATGGTGTTCGGCAGGATATGGCGGATCAGGATCGCCGGCAGCCGCGTTCCCGCGGCGATGGCGGCCTCGACATAGGGCTCCTCACGCACGGTCAGCACGACGGAACGAACCAGGCGGACAACCCGCGGCACCTCCGGGATGGTGATCGCGATAATGACCGTGGTCAGCGTGGCGCCCGAAATCGCGATCATGGCGATGGCCAGCAGGATTGCCGGGATCGCCATCAGCCCGTCCATCACCCGCATGATCGGCGCGTCGAGCCAGCGGATATAGCCCGCGAGCATGCCGGTCACGAGACCGATGACGGTGGCGATCACGGCGACCGAGATCCCGACGACAAGCGAGACCCGCCCGCCATGGATCACGCGGGAGAATATGTCCCGGCCAAGGAAGTCCGTTCCGAACCAGAAGGCCGCGGACGGCGGCTTCAGGCGGCTGATCACGTTCTGCTCGGTCGGGGCCACGGTGAAGAACGGCCCGATAATCGCGACCGCGACCATCGCCAGCAGCAGCAGCCCGCCCCAGAAGACGGCCTTGTTGCGCAGCACCAGCGACAGGGTGGAGGGCTGGGTCTTCTCCGGCAGCTCCGCGTCGGCGGAGAGTTCCGGTGTCTCTGCGGCGGCCATCAGTACCGGATCCTCGGGTCAAAGAGCGTGTAGGAGAGATCGATGATCAGATTGATCAGGATGTAGATGAAGCTGAAGAACAGGATCAGCCCCTGGATCACCGGATAGTCGCGGGCCAGCACCGCATCGAGCACCAGCCTACCGAGCCCGGGAATGTTGAAGACGGACTCGGTCACCACCACACCGCCGATCAGCAGCGCGATGCCGACGCCGATCACCGTGACGATCGGCACCGCCGCGTTGCGCAGCGCGTGATGGATCAGGATCTTCCATTCCGACTGCCCCTTGGCACGGGCAGTCCGGACGTAATCCTCCTCCAGCACCTCCATGACGGAGGCCCGGGTCATGCGCGCGATCAGGGCGATGAAAATGACGGAGAGCGCCAGGACCGGCAGCACCATGTGCCTGAGGAAGGTCAGCAATCCGTGATCGAAAGGCGACTTGTAGCCTTGCACGGGCAATATCTTCAGCCACATCGCCAGCACGTAGATCAGACAGTATGCGAGGACGAAGACGGGAACAGAGAAGCCGCCGACCGAGAACAGCATGACGATGCGGTCGATGATCGAGCCGGACTTCCAGGCGGCTATGGTGCCGAGCGGAACCGCGACGGCGACGGCGAAGACGATGGTGCACAGCGACAGCAGAAGCGTCGGCTCGATACGCTGGCCGATCAGTTCGACGACCGACTTCTTGGAGAAGATGGCGGTCCCGAGATCGCCCGAGGCGAGCTGCACCAGCCAGTGCCAGAGCTGCACGGGGATCGGATCGTTGAGGCCGAGCTGGGTACGGATCCGTTCCACGTCCTCCGCGGTCGCGTAATCGCCGGCGATCACGGCGGCAGGGTCGCCCGGGGCAAGCCGCAACAGCATGAAGACGAGGACGGCGACGATGGCCATCACCGGAACGGTCGAGAGAATGCGCTTCAGCACATAAGTCAGCATGGAGAAATCAGCTCCTCAAAGCACCCGCGCACGGACTGCCCGATTGGCCGCCTGAACGGGAGCATTGCAGAGGCACCGCCCGGGGCCAACCCCGGGCGGCTCTTTTCGAAAGGAAGGTCAGTCGACCGACAGGTTCCAGAAGAACTGGACCGGCGACTTGATCAGGCCCTTCACGTTGTTCCGGTAGGCGACCGGCACGAAGAACTGACCGAGCTGGCCGGACGCGCCGATCTTCCAGAGGCGCTCCTGCACCTTGTGGCCGGCGGCGAGCTTCTCTTCCTGGCTCGAGGCGTTGGCGAAGGCGGCGCGCGCCTTTTCCAGCTCCTCGTCCGTCGGCCAGCCGAACCAGCCCTTGGCCGGATCGCCGGAGAAGGCGATCGCCATCGGGTCGATCACGTCGGCACCGATCCACCAGGTATGGAAGATGTTCCATCCGCCCTCGGAGACCGGATCGCGCTTCGCCCGGCGGGAGGTCAAGGTGGACCAGTCCATCGCCTGAAGGTCGACCTCGAAGCCGGCCTTGCGGAGCTTCTCGGCGGTGATCAGGGTGAAGGCGGAGAGCACCGGAATATCGGTCGGGTGCATGATCACGACCGGAGTGCCGTCATAGCCGGCGGCCTTGAGGGCGGCCGCGGCCTTGGCGGTATCGCCGGTCATCATGTTCTCGGCGGCGATTTCCGAGGCGAGCGGCGTGCCGCACGGATAGACCGAGTAGCAGGTCTTCCAGAACTGCGGATCGCCGATGGCTCCGGCCAGATAATCGTCCTGCTTCATGGCCATGATCGCGGCCTGCCGGATCTCGACCTTGTCGAACGGCGGCAGCAGGTGGTTGAAGCGCGCGAAGCCGATATTGCCGAGCGGGTCATTGACCTCAACGGTCACGCCTTCCGCCGCGGAAAGCAGCGGCATCAGATCGGTCGAGGGCTGCTCGAAATAGTCGATCTCGCCCGCGATCAGCGCGTTCATCGCGGTCGTCTGGTCCGGGAAGTAGGTCCAGACTACCTTGTCGACCTTGGCGACCTTGCCGCCGGACGCCGCCGACGGTGCCTCGGAGCGCGGCACGTAGTCTTCGAACTTGGTGTAGACCACGGTCGAGCCGGGCACCCACTGGTCGGCCTCGAACTTGAACGGGCCGGAGCCGACATATTCGGAGATCTGCTCGAAAGGATCGGTCTCGGCGATCCGCTTCGGCATGATGAAGGGGACGTTGGAGGAGATCTTACCGATCGATTCCAGGACCAGGCCGTAAGCCGTCTTCAGCTTGAACTGGAAGGTCTTGGCGTCCACCGCGACCATCTCGTCCATCTGCTCCATGAGCTTCTGGCCCATGCCGTCGCGCGCGCCCCAGCGCTTCAGCGAGGCGATCACGTCCTCTGAGGTGACGTCGGCACCGTCGTGGAACTTGAGCCCGTCGCGAAGCTTGAAGGTCCAGACCTTGCCGTCGGAAGAGGTCTCCCAGGTGTCGACCATCTGCGGCTTCGGCGTGAAGCTCTCATCCATCGCAAACAGCGTGTCATAGATGAGATAGGCGTGGTTCCGGGTGATGTAGGCCGTCGTCCAGATTGGATCGAGGTTCTTCAGGTCCGCGTGCGGGATAACCCGCAGCACCTTCTCTGCGCTTGCCTCGGTCGGCGCGCCCGCCAACGGCAGAGCCATGGCGACGAGCGCCAGAAGGCTGCGTCGTGTCCAACGAATCATGTTTGAAACCCCTGTTCGGTTATTTTGGTGAGCGCGGGATTGATCCCGTCTTTACCGTCTTGAAGGCGCAAATTTTTGCATCGCACCATCAACGAGTCAACGAACACAGGCGCTTATGGATGGTACCCGAAAGGAAATAATCTGATCGCGCGCCGGCACCATGGCCAGCAGGTCAGGCCGCCGCAGCGCGAATCTCGCCGACGCCCTGGCGCACGATCTGGAAGGAGGACCAGCAGAACAGGCCCGCCATGATCGCGGCGACGATGAGATCCGGCCAGCCGGTCCCAGTCTGCCAGACGCCGGCCGCGGCGATCACCACCGCAATGTTTCCGATCGCATCGTTGCGCGAGCAGAGCCAAACGGAACGCACGTTCGCATCCCCGTCCCGGAACCGGTAAAGCAGCCCGACGCTCGCCATGTTCGCGACGAAGGCCAAAACCCCGACCGTACTCATGATCGAAGCCTCCGGGACGCCGATCACCAGCACCTGATAAGCGGTAGAGCCAAAAACCCAGAAGCCCATGAGGGCGAGCGAAATCCCCTTCAGCAACGCCGCGCTCGCGCGCACCCTCGCCGCCTTGCCGATGACGTAGAAGCTGAGGGCGTATGTCGCGGTATCGGCGAGGAAGTCGAGCGCGTCCGCCTTCAGCGCCATGGATCCGGCGCCGAACCCGGCTGCCATCTCGATGAAGAACATCGCCCCATTGATCAGGATCACCGCCCAGAGAGCCCGCCGGTAGGCCTTCGACATGCCCTCGAAGACGACGTCGTCACTTCCGCAACCGCAACAGCCGGACATGCGTCCGCTCCTCGACATTTGCTTCGATGAGGCCAATATGGGAGCTACAGCGACTGTAGGTTCAAGAAGGAATTTCTCGGCCATGGAGCACGGCACCCCGAACTATCCGATCGGCGATCTGGCGAAACGCACCGGAACGAAGGTGCAGACCATCCGCTATTACGAGTCCATCGGCCTGCTGCCGGAACCGGCGCGCACGGCGGGCAACCAGCGCATCTACGGCCAGGACCAGCTCGACCGGCTCGCCTTCATCAAGCATGCCCGCGATTTCGGTTTCCCGCTGGACGCGATCCGAGAGCTCCTGGGGATGACCGACCGTCCCGCCGCCTCCTGCGCCGAAGCCGACGCCATCTGCCGCCACCACCTGACCGAAGTGCGCCGCCGGATCGGTCGGCTGCAGGCCCTCGAAGGCGAGCTGGAGCGAATGGTCGAAAGCTGCTCGCACGGCTCGGTCGCCGACTGTCGGGTGATCAACGTGCTCTCCGACCATGAGAAATGCTGCGCCGACGCACATGAGCCGGTCGAGACCATGCCCTTCAAGACGCCTGCTTAGCGATCGTCTTCCGGGTCGATCTCGCGCTCGTCGTATCCGTGTTTCGAGCTGTAGAAGGCGAGCCACATCAGCCCGCCGCCGAGCAGCAGGGTGAAGATCGAGCCGGCGGCGAGCGCGATGAAGCCGTGGATGCTCATCTCCACGTCCTCGACCGCGAACCAGAGTTCCCAGACGCCCCAGAGCGCGGCGCCGAGCAGCGCGAAAAGGGAAACAGCGAGAAGGATGACATTGCGCATCGCGGAGAGCCCGTGCGGATTTGACCAAAGTCAGTTACCGGCGCACTCTCGCGCGAAACAGTCAATACGGGAACCGGTCATGACGTGGTCTATCGTCGCACGCGAGCCCGAGACGGGGCGTTTCGGCATCGCCGTCTCCACCTGCGCCTTCGCCGTCGGTGCGATCTGCCCCTGGGCGCGGGCCGGAATCGGCGCTCTCTCCACCCAGGCGCATACCAACCCGATGCATGGCGCGCTCGGGATCGAGCTGATGGCGAAGGGGCTCAGCGTCGGCGAGGCCCTCTCCATGACGCTCGGGCACGATGCGGGCCGCGACATCCGCCAGGTGCACGGGGTCGACGGCAAGGGCAAAACCTTCACCCATACGGGGAGCTCCTGCGTCGATTGGTGCGGCCATGCTTCCGGCGAGAACGTCACCGTCGCCGGCAACATGCTGGCCGGCCCCGCGGTCGTCGCCGATACCCTGGCACGCTACGAGGCCTCGGCCGGTCTCGAATTCGGCGACCGCCTGCTGACCGCCCTCGAAGCCGGCGAAGCGGCCGGCGGCGACAAGCGGGGCAGGCAATCCGCCGCGCTGATCGTCCAGGGCGCCGAGCCCTACCGGGAAGCCGACATCCGCGTCGACGACCACCCGGAACCGGTCGCCGAACTGCGCCGGCTGTTCACGATCTATGCCGACACGCGCAGGGCCTACATGCAGACGATGGGGAACATCCAGGATTTCGCCGGGATCGTCGACGATGCGGAGCGGGAGGCCTATGTGCAGAAGCACCGCGGACGCTGATCGCCACGGTCACCTTTTTGGAAAGGCCTCATACCCTTTCACCCGGTGCGTCACCGAATGATGCCGGTCGATTTCGCCGAGCGGGCAAATCTCCCAGTTCCAGCTTTCGCCGCCATCCGGCAGTGCCACGTCATGGAGCGCCGAGACCGTCGCGGTCTCGCTTCCGGTGCTGTCGCGCACGATCCGCGCCTCATCGGTGATGAGCGCCACCGGACAGGAGAACGCGGCCAGGTAATCGAGATGCGCGCGGATCAGCTTGCGCCCGAGCTCCTCGGCCGCGGCGTCGCTTTGCCCGAACCGCTCTTCCAGATACTCGTTCGGCACGATCGGAAGCTGGGAGAGCACATTCGCGGAGACGACGAGGGAGATCGTCGGATCGTCGAGATAGGCCGGCGGCGACCCCACCTCCGTTCGGCCTTCCGCCAGCGCCGCCAATGACGCGGTCACATCGAGCGTGACGAGCTCCAGGCGGGGATTCTCCCGCGCGGCGCGCCGGGCCGGCCCCATAAAGAGCAGATCGGCCAGTATCACCTTGTCGAACCGGCCGAGCAAACCGGAAAGCGGCACGTCATAGAGCAGCCCCGCCCCGAAAATCAGCACCGTGTCCCGGCTTTCGCAACGCTCCGCCGCGCCGAGGATCAGCTTCCGGCTTCGCTCCAGGTGCGGCGCCCAGTTGGACCTATTGCGGCGGTAGCGGCTCTCGATCCCGACGCATTCGCGCAAAAACCCCATGCGCCGGTACGGTGCCGGGCATGGGGTGGTGAGATAGGTGAGCCATTCGCGGATCATGGAGCGATGCTAATGCGGCATGTCCGGCGCACCAAGTCCGCGAGGCTCAAGCGCGCCGGACCTCGCCCGCGTCCTCGTCCCAGCGCCAGGCGGAACGGCCGGGCCGAATCTCGACACCGCCTACCCAGCGCGATCCGCGCTGGATCGCGACATAGTCTTCTTCACCGGCAAGCACCCGCCTTCCCGAATCCCGGAGCGAGAAGACCCGTTTGGGCCAGGGCTGCCCCGCGGTCTCCGGGTCCATCAGGATCACCGGATCGGTACTCTTCGCAAGATCGGTCAGCACGTGCCAGAACATCAGATCGCCGAGATAAGGCAGCGGCTCGCGGCGGCTCATCAGGATCTGGAAAATCTGCCCCGCCGACATGTCACCCATATCGTCGAGGATGGTCAGCGAGAGATGCTGTGTGAGGCCGAGACCGGTCTTCGGATGCGGCAGCTCGCGCAGGTGACGCCGTAGCGCTGCAGCCATAAGCGGCAGCTCGGGCGTCCCGTTCGCGGCGATCGCCGCCAGAGCGTTCGGATCAGCGTCTGTGATGGCGTCCCAGACCCGCGCGCCGAGCGCAAGCTGCGCCTCGGTAACCTCGTGCCGCTCGTACTCCCAGAGCCAGAGCAGCACTTCCGGATGGAGCTGGCCGAGACCGACGAAATCCCGCACGCCGGGCACCTGGCCGACGCAGATCATCTGCAAATCCGGCCGTTTTTCCATGCGGTGAAAGACCGAGAGCAGATAGGCCAGGATCAACTGGTCGTAGCTGTCATGCTCGAACCAGAGCACGACCGGCGCGCCCTCGCCGAGGCTGTCGACCGCCTTGTATTGCTCCTGCAGCCCCTTCTCGGCCTCGGCCTGATCCCGGCCATAGCCGCTGGCGATGAAAGCCGCGCGGCGGGAGATGAACTCCGCCTTCGGCACCCGCGGCACCGGTCCCTGGCAGTAAGGGTCGGAAAACTCCAGAAACCGGCCCTTGAACCCGCCGACCTCGAGGCTGTGGCGGATATCCTCGCCGCAGCGGATATGCGTGGTCGCCGGCGTGTCCGGGATGTCTGGCTTACCGGCTTCGATGCGCAGCCGGTCGAAGCGCAAACGCTCGATATGCGCCTTCATGCGCGGCCAGCTGAGAAACCCGTTTTCCCGCGCGACAACCAGTTGGGCGTCGGCCAGTTGGAAAGCATCGGGGTCGGCGTTGGAGTGATGCGCTTCAACCCGTCCACGGGCCTGCGGATCATCATCGCGCACGAGCTCCAACAGCTCTTTCGCGCGCTTGCGTTGTTGTTCGAGATTGAGCCGTCCGCCGAAAAACTCGCGCGGACCGGCGGAGGCCGGTTCGTTTGACTGAGACATACGATTCCCTCGTCATCTACCGCCTGTGTCCGCCAAACAGGCGAGGAAATCGATCAGATGACGATTACTCGGATTTGGGCGCAGCCCTTTCCGCGGACAGGACGCCGTGAGGCGTTACCCATATTGTAGCGATAGACTTGCTCAATGCAAGAGTCTGAAAAAGCGTATAAATTCTTTGAAAAGGAGAGCAACCGGACAGCTTGACGCTACTCCGCCGCACTGAGCTCAGGCGATGCATTCTCAAGGATATTCTGCTCTTTCAGAAACCGGGTAAGCCCGTCGACGAAGCGCCGGACCTTTTGGGGAACGAAGCGGTTCGACGGATAGACGACATGCACGTTCTGCCTTGGATAGCGCCATTCCGGCAGGACATGTTCGATCCCCCCGTTGGCGATCATCTGCCTCAGGAACGGCGTGTGAACCAAACAGATGCCGAGCCCTGACAGCAAGGCGTGATGAAGCACGCTCTTGTGGTCGGCACTCAGAACCGGCCGGACCCGCGTTTCGAAGAGCTGGCCGTCGGGTCCTTCCAGCGTGACCATCTCTCCGGAGCGGATGTGCGTATAGAGAAGATAGTCGTGCATCGGCAACTCGCTCGGATGCTTCGGTCTTCCCCGCCGGTTGAGATAGTGCGCGCTCGCCGCGAGCGACCTGCCGATCTCTCCGAGCCGGCGCACGATCAGGCGATCGTCTTCCAGATGTCCCATACGGATCACCACGTCGAGACGCTCCTCGATCACGTCCACGAAGCGATCGGTGAGAGAGACTTCGAGCAGGAGTTCCGGGTAATCCCGTTTGAAGGCGGCGAAATACGGCGCGAGGATATCCGAGCCGAACCCGACCGGTGCGCCGACGGCCAGCCTTCCGGTCATCGCAACATCGATACCGGAAACGGACCGGTCTGCCGCGTCGAGGCGCTCGAGGATATCGCGGGCCCGGTCGAGGTAGCGCAGCCCCTCTTCGGTCGGAAGCACCTTGCGGGTCGTACGGTCAAACAGCCGGACGCCGAGATGCTGTTCGAGAGCCCGGATCTGCTGGCTGACAGCCGGCTGCGTTAGCCCGAGTTCGCGCGCCGCCGCCGAGAAACTCCCGTTCTCGCAGGCCCGTACGAAGCTGTTCAGCGCTGATAGCCTGTCCATATCAGCTCCCGATGGAAGAAGATCAATTAATAAAATTCGCTAATGATAGATATAACTTCAGCCCCGATTTCAAAGCAAATACGGATAACTAATTTCCTGTCTCATGACCCGGCCACGCACGGCCGGTTTAGACAGGAGACAGTTCATGCACCTCAATCGACGGACCCTTCTTGCGGGAACGGCGCTTGCCGCTTCGGCCGGTATTCTCCCGGCCGCTCCCACCGCCAGCGCGACCGAAACGCGGTCGGAGCAACTAGCCGGCGCCGGAGCGCTGCGGCAAAAAATCGGAGCGGTCTCAGTCACCGCCCTGCTCGACGGCTATCTTGATGTCAGCGCGGATCTGATCCTCGGCCACGATCCGCAAATTGCGGAAAATCTGGCCAAAGCGGCGTTCCAGGCGCCGGGGCCGCAACGTATCCCGGTCAACGCCTTCCTCCTTGAGACGCAAGGCAAGCGCATCCTGATCGACGCCGGAACCGGGGATGCGCTCGGCCCGACGCTCGGACGGCTCGACGCCTCTTTGGCTCTCGCAGGTTATGCGCCGGACGATATCGATATCCTCGCGATCACCCATCTGCACCCGGACCATGTCAGTGGCGCGGTCGGCAAGGACGGACGCCCGCTCTTCGCGAACGCGGAATTCGTGGTCTCGGAGACGGACCACCGTTTCTGGCAGGATGACGGCCGCATGAACCAGGCGCCGGAGGCCGTGCGCGGTTTCTTCCTCGGCGCGCGGGCGGCGACGTCGGCTTATGCCGACAGGCTGCGGCTGGTTTCGGGCGGTGCCGAGGTCGCACCGGGGGTCACGGCGCGCGCGCTACCGGGGCATACGCCCGGACATACGGGCTATCTCATCGAATCCGGCACGGAGAGCCTGTTGATTTGGGGCGATGCGATCCATGTCGCCACCTACCAGTTCGCCCGACCGGACTGGGGGATCGCCTTCGATATCGACCCCGACGAAGCGCGGCAGACACGGCTCCGCCTGCTGGATGAGGCGGCCAGCGACCGGATCGCGGTCACCGGCATGCATTTGCCGTTTCCCGGTTTTGGACACGTGGCCAACGAGGGGGATTCCTACCGCTTCGTTCCGGCGGAGTGGCCTTACGCGCTTTGATCCGTCCTCAGTCCGGGTGGATCACGGAGCGATAGGCGAAGAGCCCCGGCAGGCCGCCGGTATGGATGTAGAGCACGTTGCCCATGCCGTCGAACGCACCGGCGCGGGTCAGGCCGATCAGGCCCGCGAAACTCTTGGCCGTGTAGGTCGGATCCACAATCAGCGCCTCGAGGCGGCCGGCCAGGTCGATCGCCTCGTGCGTGCTCTCGACCATCTTGCCGTAGCCCGGACCGAGCCAGTCGTCGCGGCAGATCACCTCGTCGTCCTCGATGACCGAGCCGCTGGCCAGCATCTCCTCGGCCAGCCGGACGATCGAGCGCACGCGCTCGGTCTGGCTCTCCGCATCGCGGCGCACGCAAATGCCGTGGACCGGCCCATCATAGCCGGCAAGCCGGAGGCCGAGCAGGGTCCCGACATGGGTCGCCGCGCTGCCGGTCGGTACGACGACCGCATCGAAGGAAACCCCTTCTGCCGACGCCTGCTCCAGCACCTCGATGGCGCATTGCATGTAGCCGAGCGCTCCCGTCGGCTTGGTCTCCGGCGAGAGAGTGAAGAGATACGGGTTTTTTCCCTCCCCCTTCAGACGGGCGGCGATGCGGGAGAGATTGGTGTCGGCCGCCTTTTCGTCCTCGCCGAGCGGGAAATGATGCATCCGCGCGCCGAAAATACGGTCGAGCAGAACATTGCCGGACTTGTGATACTCCTCGCCCATGCCTTCGACCCGGTTCTCGAGCTGGACATGGCATTCCATGCCGAGCTTGGCGGCGAAGGCCGCGGCGGTGCGCATGTAGTTGGACTGGACCGCCCCGGTGATGACGGCAGTGTCGGCCCCGGCCGCCTTGGCCGCGCCGAAGGAATATTCGAGCTGGCGCGCCTTGTTGCCGCCGGTGGCGACGCCGGTGCAGTCGTCCCGCTTGACCCAGAGCGCCGGAAGCGCCTTGCCCAGCTCCTCCGAGAGATGCGCGCCGAGCCGCTCCATCTTCTCCAGCGGTGTCGGAAAATGCCCGAGGCGGACGCGCGGAAAGCCGTTCAGCCGGTGCTGCAACGCCTCGGGCGTCCGCATCACTCCATCCCCTCAAGCTCGGTGATGAAGCCCTCGATGACGCCGAGCCCCTTGGACCAGAAGGCCGGGTCGCTGGCATCGAGCCCGAAGGGCGCCAGCAGTTCCTTGTGCCGGAGCGTGCCGCCGGCCGAAAGCATCTCAAGATACTTCTCGGCAAAGCCCTGCTCGGCGTCCTGGTAGACCGCATAGAGCGAGTTCACCAGACAGTCGCCGAAGGCGTAGGCATAGACGTAGAACGGCGAGTGGATGAAATGCGGGATGTAGGACCAGAAGGTCCGGTAATCGTCGTCGAATTTGATCGCCGGGCCGAGACTCGCCTTCTGGGTCTCGATCCAGATATCGCCGAGGTCGTCCGGCATCAGTTCGCCGTCCTGGCGGGCGGCGTGGACCCTGGTCTCGAACTGATGGAAGGCGATCTGCCGGACCACCGTGTTCAGCATGTCCTCGACCTTGCTGGCCAGCATGGTGCGGCGCTGCTTCGGATCCGTCTTCGAGGCCAGCACGGCACGGAAGGTCAGCATCTCGCCGAAGACGGAGGCCGTCTCGGCGAGGGTCAGCGGCGTGTCGGACAGAAGCTGGCCCTGCTTGCCGGCCAGCACCTGGTGCACCCCGTGGCCGAGTTCGTGCGCCAGCGTCATCACGTCCCGCGTCTTGCCCTGGTAGTTCAGCAGCAGATAGGGATGCGCGCTCGGCACTGTCGGATGGGCGAAGGCGCCGGAGGCCTTGCCGGGCCGCACCGGCGCGTCGATCCAGGCATTGTCGAAGAAGCGCTTGCCGACCTCGGCGAGCTCCGGCGAGAAGGCGCCATAGGCGTCCAGCACCGTTTTCGTGGCCTGGTCCCAGGTGATGGTCGTGTCGTCGTCGTCCGGCAGCGGCGCGTTACGGTCCCAGTAATTCAGCGCCTCGACGCCGAACCACTTCGCCTTCAGCGCGTAATACCGGTGCGACAGCCGGTCATAGCTGCCGGTCACCGCGTCGGAGAGGGCCTGCACCACCTCGTCCTCGACCTGATTGGCAAGGTTGCGGGCGGAAATCGGCTGCGCATAGCCGCGCCACTTGTCGTCGATCGCCTTGTCCTTGGCGAGCGTGTTGGTGATCAGCGCGAAGAGCCCGACATTCTGCTTCAGCACGCCGGCGAAGCTCTTCGCCGCCTTCTCCCGGACCGCGCCGTCCTTGTGGCTCAGCTTGTCGAGCACCTCGGCCGAGGTCAGTTCCTTACCGTCGAACGGGAAACGCAGCCGCGCAAAGGTCTCGTCGAAAAGCCGGACCCAGGCGGACTTACCCGTCACCGCCTTCTCGTGCAGCTTCTCCTCGATCTCGTCGGAAAGCTGATGCGCACGGAAAGCGCGCACGTCGCGCAGCCAGGGCTTGTAGAAAGCCAGTTCCGGCGCCTTCAGGCGCTCCTCGATATCCGCTTCCTCGATCCGGTTGATCTCCAGCGTGAAGAACAGCAGGTCGGTGCCGGCGGCGTTGATCTTCTCCTGCATCGACTGGAAAAAGCGGCCGTTCTCGGCACTCCCCATGTCGCCCGCATAGACGAGGTAAGCATAGGACATGACGCGGCTCATCACCTCGTCCATGCGCTCGTAAGCCTGGACGGCCTGGCCCAGCTCGGTTCCACCCAAGCTGTCGATCTTTCCGGCATAGCGGTCCTTGAACGCCTTGGCATCCGCCGCCAGTTTCACCAAGTCCGCTTTCAGGGCATCGGAGTCGGGTCCGGGATAGAGATCGGAGAGATCCCATTCGGGGAGAGCGCCAAGTTCGGATTGTGTGGCTTCGGCCATATCGGTATCCATTCAAGAAAGAGTAGAGCACACAGCTCACCCATGTCGGTCGCCGGCATGTCGTGTCCAGTCCCGCGGGGGGGAAACCGGGACTGAGGGAGGAGACCAGTCAATATGGACTACAAGGCGATACGCAATCTCGCAACTTCGTTCTTCGACCAGTCCGAAAGGCTGGCGGACCGCCCGTTTCTCTGGGCGAAACAGGACGGTGCCTACCAGTGCCTGACATATGGCGAGACGAGGACCGCGGTCCAACGCTGCGCACGTGGTCTGCGCGCCATTGGGATCGCGAAAGGCGACCGGGTCCTGCTGCTGTCCGAAAACAGGCCCGAATGGGTGATCGCCGATCTCGCGATCATGGCGGTCGGCGCCATCGCGGTCCCGGCTTATACGACGGCGACTACCGACGACATCCTCTTCGTTCTCGACCATAGCGGCTCGAAAGCCGCCATCGTCTCGACCGAGCGCCTTGCAAAGAAACTCATGCCGGCGGCACGCAGTGCCGATGCCTGCGAGACGGTGATCTCGATCGAGGCCCCGGGCGAGGCCACCCAGGCCGGCGTTACCGTTGTCGGCTGGAACGATCTCATTTCCCGCGGCGAAGCGGTCGAGGGCGATCCCGCCGCCTGGGCCGCCGAACTGGAGCGCGGCGAGGTCTGCAGCCTGATCTATACCTCCGGGACCGGCGGCCGGCCGAAAGGTGTCATGCTGACCCACGGCTCGCTGCTCGCGAATTGCGAGGGGGCGCACGACCTGCTGGACGAGCTCGGCCTCGAGCACGAGGTGTTCCTTTCGCTGCTGCCCCTCTCCCACTCCTACGAACATGCCTGCGGGCTGCATTTCCCGATCTCCATCGGGGCCGAGATCTACTATGCGGAAGGTCCCGAGAAGGTCGCGCAGAATCTCGGCGAGGCGAAGCCGACGATCATGACGGCAGTCCCGCGGCTCTACGAAGTGCTGCACGACCGGATCCGACGCGGCGTGGACGCCAAAGGCGGGCTCAGCGCAAAGCTGTTCCACCGCGCCGTCGTCCTCGGCACCAAGGCCTATCGCGATCCCTCCAGCCTTTCCCTGAAGGAACGCGCCGAAAACGCGCTTCTCGACGCCCTGGTGCGCCGCAAGGTCTCGACCCGCTTCGGCGGCCGCCTGAAGGCCTTCGTCTCCGGCGGCGGCGCGCTTAATCCCGACATCGGGACCTTCTTCCTCTCCCTCGGCGTGCGCATCCTGCAGGGCTACGGCCAGACCGAGGCCTCGCCGGTGGTGAGCTGCAATCGCTGCAAGAAGGTGAAGATCCACACCGTCGGGCCGCCGCTGAAGGATGTCGAGGTGAAGATCGCCGACGACGGCGAGATTCTGGTGCGCGGCGAATTGCTGATGAAGGGTTATTGGCTCGATCCCGAGACCACCGCCAAGACCATCGTCGACGGCTGGCTCTATACCGGGGACATCGGGAAGATCGACGAGGATGGCTATATCGTCATCACCGACCGCAAGAAGGACATCATCGTCAATTCCGGCGGCGACAACATCTCCCCCGCCCGCGTCGAAGGCCAGCTCACGGTCGAACCGGAGATCGGCCAGGCCATGACCTACGGCGACAAGCGGCCCTATCTGGTCGCGGTCCTGGTCCCTGACGCTTCTTTCGTCGAAGAATGGGCGAAGGACAACGGGACAAATACCGATCTCCTCGCACTTGCCGCCAACGAAGACTTCGCCAAAGCGATCGCCGGTGCGATGGAACGGGCAAACGGACGTCTGTCCCAAATCGAGAAAGTCCGTCGCTTCGTTCTGGCGGACGAGCCCTTCACCACCGAGAACGCGATGATGACGCCGACTCTCAAGATCCGGCGGCACAAGATCCGCGAGGCTTACTGGGAGCGTCTCGACGCGCTCTACGGCCGGAGCTGACCGGCCGGGCTCAGGCGCGCTTCATCATGTTGACGTGCCCCATCTTGCGCCCGGGACGCGCCTCGGCCTTGCCGTAGAGATGCAGCTTGGCGTCCGGCTCGGCGACGATTTCCTCCCATTGCTCGACCTCATCGCCGATCAGGTTATGCATGACCGTCGGGAACAACACGTCCACCGGGCCGAGCGGCAAGCCGGTCACCGCGCGCACGAACTGCTCGAACTGGCTGGTGGCGCAGCCGTCCTGGCTCCAGTGACCGGAATTGTGCGGGCGCGGCGCGACCTCGTTGACCAGCA
The DNA here is from genome assembly GCF_024662015.1 of Nisaea acidiphila. Classification (NCBI taxonomy): domain Bacteria; kingdom Pseudomonadati; phylum Pseudomonadota; class Alphaproteobacteria; order Rhodospirillales; family Thalassobaculaceae; genus Nisaea; species Nisaea acidiphila. The sequence goes on from NZ_CP102480.1 coordinate 1,016,571, forward strand.
CCTTGCCGTCCGGCGTGACGAACATCTCGACCGCGAGCAACCCGACGAGGTCGAGCCGTTCGGCCAGCGCCTCGGCGACTGTTCGGGCGGCGGCTTCCGTCTCCGCCGGGATCGCCGCCGGAACCGTACTGGTGCTCAGAATGTGATCCACATGATGATTTTCGGCCACCGGGAAGGCGCGCGACGTGCCGTCGAGACCGCGCGCGACGATCACCGAGATTTCCATCTCGAAGGAAACGAAACCCTCAAGCACCGCGTCGTCGGTGTCGAGCGAGTTCCAGGCTTCTTCCAGCTCGGTTCTGTCCGTGATCTTGACCTGGCCCTTGCCGTCATAGCCGAACCGGCAGGTCTTGAGCACCGACGGGCGCCCGATCTCCGCAACGGCGTCGCGCAGTTGATCGAGAGTCGTCACGTGTCGATATGGCGCGGTTCCCGCCCCGGAATCCCGGGCGAAGTCCTTCTCCGCGACCCTGTGCTGTGACACTGCCAGCACGCTGGGACGGGGACGCACGGGTGCAAGCTTCGAAAGCCTCTGCACCGTATCCACCGGAATATTTTCGAACTCGTAGGTAATCACGTCGACGCTGGCGGCGAATTCGGCAAGAGCCGTCTCGTCGTCGTAAGGCGCGACCGTGGTGCGCTCTGCGACCTGCGCGGCCGGACTGTTCTCCTCAGGCGTGTAGATATGGCAGCGGAAACCGAGAGGGGCAGCGGCGAGCGCCGTCATCCGGCCGAGCTGGCCGCCGCCGATAATCCCGATCACCGCGCCGGGCGCCAGGGTCTCCGCCATCAGGAATCCACCGGAACGTCGCCGACGGAACCGGTCTGGGTCTCGCGCCAGGCCGCGAGGCGGGAATGCAGGGCATCGTCCCCGTTCGCCAGAATGGCGGCAGCCATCAGGCCCGCATTCTTCGCCCCGGCCTTGCCGATGGCAAGCGTGCCGACCGGGACCCCGCCGGGCATCTGGACGATGGAGAGCAAACTATCCATGCCTTTCAGAGCCTTGCTCTCGACCGGCACACCGAGTACCGGCAGTGTCGTCTGCGCCGCGACCATGCCTGGAAGATGCGCCGCGCCGCCGGCACCTGCGATGATCACCTGGAGGCCGCGCCCCTTGGCTGCGGCCGCGTATTCGGTCATCCGGGCCGGCGTGCGGTGCGCGGAGACGATGCGGGTCTCGTGCGGGACGTCCAGAGCTTCGAGAATGAGAGCGGCTTCCTTCATGGTCTCCCAGTCCGACTGGCTTCCCATGATGATACCGACAAGTGGTGTCGCGGCCTCGGCCATATGCGCCATCCTGCTTCCATCGGCCCCTCGATTGCGGCGGGGCGGGTCAAAGAAGCGCGGCATTATAGGAGCGGCGCTTGCAGTTACAAGCGCGGACTGACGGCTTTTGCCGGGCCGCCATTCGTGCTTGAGTCGCAAGGAACTAAGCGAGGGGACCCGGCCGTGAAAGACTCCATCTGCGAACGGGATGCCGCCGCCTTCCTCCGGCAGGCCGGCTCGACGCCGGTAACGCATGCTTTCACCGCCTGCGAGGGTGCCTGGGCGGTTGACGAGAGCGGACACCGCTTTCTCGATTTCCACGGCAACACCTGCCACAATATCGGCTACGCGCATCCGCGCATGATAGCGGCGCTGAAAGAGCAGCTCGACGCTCTGAGTTTTGCACCGCGTCTTTTCACATCCGAACCCGCCGTCACACTCGCCGAGATGCTGGCCGCCCGCTGGCCCTATGGAGACGCCCGCGTCCTCTTGGGGACCTCGGGCGCGGACGCCATCGAAATGGCGCTGAAGATCGCTTTTGTGGCGACAGGGCGCACACAGACGATCGCTTTCAACGGAAGCTGGCACGGCGCCGCGCTCGGTGCGCTCTCTGTCGGCGGAACCGCATTGGAACGTGAAGAGTTTCCCGCACTCGAAGGCTGTCATCACGTCCACGCGTACTGGCCGGACGGGAAAGGCGAAACGGCGGAAGCGGCGGCCCAGGCCGCGTTCGAGGCGCTCGAATACTATCTGAAGGGCCGCGATATCGCGGCCGTGCTCTCCGAGCCGATCCGTGCAACGCCGCATTTGCCGCCGGCTTGGTTCTGGCCGGAAGTGCGCGCGCTCTGCGACAATACCGGGACGTTGCTGATCTTTGATGAAATTCCGACCGGACTAGGTAAGACCGGCCGCTTTTTCGCCAGCCAGCATTTCGACGCAGCGCCCGACATCACCGTACTCGGCAAGTCTCTTGGCGGAGGCATCCTGCCGCTTTCGGCGGTGATCGCGCGAGCCGAGCTGGATGTCGCCCCGCATCTCGGGATCGGCCATTACACGCACCAGAAGAATCCGATGCTGGCCCGCGCCGGGATCGAGACGCTACGGATCATCGAGGACGAAGGTCTTGTCGCCGCCGCACAACGCAAGGGTCGAGACGCCCTCGACATACTCTCCGAGATGGTCCGGAACGGTGCGGCCTACGACGAAGCGAGAGGGATCGGCCTCGCCATCGCAGTTGCCGTCGGCAACCCGGAAAGCCTGATGGAAATGAAAGAGACCTGCTACCGTCTCGGCCTGAATACCGGCGCCGCAGACGGCCGATTTCTAACACTGTCCCCGCCGCTGACCACCAGCGAAGCGGAACTGTCGGAGGCCGCCGGCATCCTCGCTCGGGCCGCCACAGCCTCCGGCTGAACCGGGCTCAGGCGATAATGTCGGGAAGCAGCTCGCTTTCGAGCCGGATCATCTGATCCTTGAGAAGCAGTTTGCGCTTCTTCAGACGCTGGATCTGGAGCTGATTGAACGGCCCGTCTTCCGCCAAGCGCGCAATGACGTCGTCGAGATCGCGGTGTTCAACCTTGAGCTCTTCGAGCCTGCGCGACAGTTCTTCGCGGTCTGCTTCCAACGCGTCAATCCGTAGCCGTTATGGTCTTGAGAGGGATTGTCATATCGCAAAGCGTTCCCGTTTGGTAGGGCGCTTTTGCATGCTAGACATGAGCGATGCGCACCCTTGAGAACCCGTTCTGGAGCTACTCCCTCTCGACCTATGCAAGGGAGAACGTCGCCGCTGAATGCCTCTCACTCCAGGATCGGGAAGGTCTCGACGTGAACCTGCTGCTGCTCTGCTGCTGGCTCGGGTCCCGGGGTACGGAGATGTCGGCGGAGGACATACGGCGGGCGATCACGGCTGCTGGCGATTGGTCGCTGCCGGTGATCGGCCCCATCCGTGCCGTCCGACGGCACCTGAAGCCGCTTGCCGAGGATGAGCAGATCGCCGCCTTCCGCAAGCAGGTCGCAGCGCTCGAACTCGCCGCAGAACAGATCCAGCAAGCCCAGCTTTTCGCCGAGACCCGCGCGTTGGCCCCTGGCAAGACCGAACCGGCGATAGCTGCCGCCGCCAACCTCCGTCTTTATGCATCCCTCACCAAACCCGGCAGACACGCCGAGATTCAAGAAAGTCTTTTGAAACTGCTTTGCGCCGCCTTCCCCGATGCGATGGAAGTGGATATCGTTTCCACTCTTGCCGATCCGGCATCCGAATAACGTAATCAGGGATACGGCTCATGCGCGATGGCGCCACGGTAACGCTCCGCTTCGAAAAGCCCGACGGCGGCATGCTTGCCGTCAGCGTCTCAAACCTTGTCGTCGGCGGCTGGAGCGGCCGCGACAGCGCGGCGCTGCAGCACCATATCGACGAGCTGAAGGCAATCGGCGTCGAGCCGCCGAGCCAGACCCCGCTGTTTTATCGCAATGCCGTCAACGTGCTGATGCAGGAGGACGCGATCCAGGTCGTCGGCCCGGATACTTCCGGTGAAGTGGAGGCGGTGCTGATCGCCAGCGACGAGGGGCTCTGGGTCACCGTCGGGTCTGACCATACGGACCGCGCCGCCGAAACCTATTCCGTCGCCGCCTCGAAACAGATGTGCCCAAAGGTTCTCGCCCGCGAGGCCTGGCCGCTAGAGGACCTGCTGGAACATTGGGACCAGATCCGGCTGCGCGCCCATGCCACCATCGATGGCGAGGAAGTGCTCTACCAGGACGGCACCCTCGCCGCGATCCACCGGCCCGAGACCATGATGGAGAAATATGCGGATGGAACGCTCGCGCCCGGCACGGTGATGCTGCTCGGCACGTTCGCCGCCATCGGCGGGATCCGCCCGGCCGACCGCTTCGCGATGGAGATCGAGGACCCGGTTCGCGGCGCCACCATCGCCCACGCCTACGACATCCACACCCTGCCACATGTGAGTTGAGACCATGTTCGCCCCGCTGAAAGACCTTGCTGCCGACCTCGCCGCCGGGAAGACGACCTCCGAGAAACTGACAGAAGAGGCGCTTGAGCGGATCGCCGATCCGGCAGGAGAAGGCAAACGCATCTATACGGAAGTCTTCGCCGAGGCCGCGCGAGCGGAAGCGAAGGCGAGCGATGCGCTGCGCGCCGCCGGAATCGTCCCCTCGCCGCTGGCGGGCATTCCGATCTCGGTGAAGGATCTCTTCGATATCCGGGGCAAGGTCACCATGGCCGGCTCTGTCGCCCGCAAGGACGAACCCGCCGCTGGGGCGGACGCACCGGCCGTCGCCCGCCTCCGGGCCGCCGGAGCGATCATCCTCGGACGCACCAACATGACCGAGTTCGCTTTCTCGGGTCTGGGCCTCAATCCGCATTACGGTACGCCGAAGAACCCCTACGACCGGGCGACCGGGCGCATCCCCGGCGGGTCCTCCTCCGGTGCCGCAGTTTCCGTGACCGACGGCATGGCCGCGGCCGGCATCGGCTCCGATACCGGCGGCTCGGTGCGCATCCCCTCGGCCCTGAACGGCCTCACCGGCTTCAAGCCGACCGCGCGGCGGGTGCCGACCGACGGCGCCTTCCCGCTCTCCTGGAGCCTCGATTCCATCGGCCCGCTCGCCCGGACGGCTTCCTGCTGCGCCCTGCTCGACGCGGTGATGGCCGGAGAGACGCCGAAACCGGTCGCTCCGCTGCCGGTCAAGGGCATGCGCCTCGTCGTGCCCGGCACCATCGTTCTCGACGACATGGACGAGCATGTCGCGAAGACGTTCGAGGCGGCCCTGGACAGGCTCTCGAAGGCGGGCGCGATCCTGGAAGAAAAGAGCTTCGAGTGGCTGTTGGAGATCCCGGCATCGAACAAAGCCGGCGGGTTCGCCCCGACCGAGGCCTATGCGATCCACCGGGAGCTGCTGTCGCGCAAGGAAGCGGAATACGATCCGCGCGTCGCGACCCGGATTCAGGGCGGCGCCAAGATGCTGGCGGCGGATTACGTCATTCTGGAAAGGCGCCGGACGGAGATCCAGGCTGTCGCCAACGCGGCGACGCGGGACTATGACGCGGTGCTGATGCCGAGCGTGCCGGTCGTGGCACCGAGCATTGCCAGTCTTGAGGCCGACGAGCATCTCTATCACACGACCAACCTGCTCATGCTGCGCAACCCGTCGCTCGGCAACTTCCTCGACCGCTCCGCCGTCTCCCTGCCATGCCATGAAGCGGGAACGGGCCCGGTCGGCCTGATGGTCGTCGGCGAAACCATGGGCGATGCCAAGACCCTCGCAGTCGCCGCAGGGATCGAGGCCGCGCTAGCGGGCTGAGATCGCCTAGCGAGCCCCTGCGAAGGGACGGCGCTTCGGGGCGCAGGATTTCAGCGCCTCGAACGGATTGGTAAATTTCGCTGCGGCGTCCTTCAGACGCCCGGTCAGTTTCGGGATCTCCATGACGTTCTGGATCCGCCGGTCGAGGAAGTCCCAGGTCTCGACATGGTCCTCGGACGTGTCGTTCAGCCAGAACAGCAGGGTCGAACTGTAGACCGCCGCGAGCAGCCCGCGCTTGGTATAGAAATTATAGTCGGTCGAGGTGTCGCCCGCCGCTTTCCAGATCGCGTCGACAGTCCGGTAGAGACCGCGGGTTCCGAGGCCGCCCTGGCCCGGAACCGCCATATAGGCAAGCGTCCGGCGCACCGCTTCCTTATGCGGCGCAGCCTGTTCGAGACGGATACGTACCGCCGCCGCGATCTTCTCGCGCACCTTCATCTGCGCCGGATTCCGGCGCTGGAATTCGAGCACCATCTCGCGGTCGGCCCGGTCGAGGAAATGCCCGATGCAATCCGGCACCCCGGCCGGAAAGAGCCTGTCCAGATCGGATGCGGAGATCCCCGCGTCCTCGGCACCGTGCTTCAGCGCCTTACGGCTCCAGCCGTCGAACATGACGTGCGGCAGGATACAGTCCAGCACCCGGTCGCGCTCCGCCTCGCGCTTCTCGAGAACGGTTTCCTTGCTCATTTCCCGTCTCCCCGTTCGTTCACCGGCGGGACCTCCGCCGCCGCCCGCAGCAGCTCCTCGCCATAGCCGAAGCGCCGCATGTCGGTCATGCGCTCAGGATAGAGAATCCCGTCGAGATGATCGACCTCGTGCTGAATCACCCGTGCGTGAAAGCCTTCCGCATGGCGCAGGACCTTCTCGCCGTTGAGGTCGTAGCCTCTATAGAGAATCTTCCGGTAGCGCGGGACCTCGCCCTTCAGTCCCGGAATGGAGAGGCAGCCCTCCCAGCCGAGTTCCATCTCGCCCGAGAGAGGCTCGATCACCGGATTGACCAGGACCTGCAAGTCGAGGGGCCCGTCATTAGTCTCCGCAGTAGCCCGGTCCGCGGGTACCTTGAAGACGATGATCCGCCGCGAAATCCCGATTTGCGGCGCGGCGAGCCCGACCCCACCGGCCGCCGCCATCGAGTCGGCCATGTCCGCGGCAAGCGCCGCGACCTCCTCTGACGAGGGATCCTCGATTTCGCCTGCCCGCTGCCGGAGCACCGGGTCACCCATCCGTACGATCTGCTGTGCTGTCATGCCTTGGATATAGAGCGCTCTTATTGTTCGGTAAACCGGCAGAGCGACGGTTCCCGGCCGGTCCCGGGTATCCGGTCGGCATGCAGGGCCGCTCTGCAAATCGGCGGTAAATTTATGCAAGCCAGGCTTTGCATGCGGCGGAGGGTTGTGATACATACCCGCCTCCTGCCCACGGGGAGCGGATTCCCGATGGGTATATTGCGTTCTAATTCGCACATTGTTTTGGAGGTCGGGTTTCGTGCATGTAACGGTCCGCGATAACAACATCGATCAGGCCCTGCGCGCGCTGAAGAAGAAGATGCAGCGCGAGGGTGTCTTTCGGGAAATGAAGCTGCGCCGCAATTTCGAGAAGCCGTCGGAAAAGCGGGCGCGCGAGAAAGCCGAAGCGGTGCGCCGCTATCGCAAGCTCATGCGCAAGCGCATGGAGCGCGAAGGCTTCTAGAGCCCTTCGGGCTTTTGCCGCTTCGGCAGCAGTCTACCCGTCCAAAACACGGAACCGCCCTCGTATGCCGAGCGGCGGTTTTTGTGTTTGTCGCGTCAGTCGCCCTCTTTCGGCATCAGCCGCGCCAGCGACATGGCGAGCTCGGCGATCGGCTGGGTCTGCACGATGACCCGGCCCGGACCGGTCACGTGGGTGACGAAGATCCCCTCGCCGCCGAACACCAAATTCCTGATCCCCTTCTGGAAGGCGATGTCGTAGTCGCAGCTTCCGGAGAAGCCGACAAGACACCCGGTATCGACGGTGATCCGCTGTCCCTCCGCCAGCTCCCGCTCGATCAGCGTGCCGCCCGCATTCAGGAAAGCCAGCCCGTCCCCCTCCAGCTTCTGAAGGATGAGCCCCTCGCCGCCGAAGAAACCCGCCCCGAGCCGTTTCGTCAGGGCGATCGAGACATCGACGCCGCGGGCACTGCAGAGATAGGCATCGCGCTGGCAGTAGAAGAGACCGTCGCTCTGGCTGAGATCGATGGCCCGGATCTGCCCCGGCATCGATCCCGCGAAGCAGGCATCCTGCCGCTCGTCCCCCTCGTTGATGAAATAGGTCAGGAACAGGCTCTCACCGGAGAACTTGCGGAACAGCCCGCCGAGCAGACCGCCGGAGAGTTCGGTGGTCATTCTGATACCCTGATCCATCAGGACCATGGCGCCGGCCTCGGCCTGCACGGCCTCGCCCGGATCCAGCGTCACGGTCAGCAGCGGGGCATGATCCCCCTCGATCTTGTAGTCGATGACGTCGGCGGCCATGGGAACTCCCGTTGCTGAGGTAATGTCGCGGTTAAGGACACTTGGTGTCGCCCGGCAGGCAATCAACATGATTGCATTGCGCTACTTAGCCTCATATTGCTGCGCTGACGTGACATTGCCAAATGCGGTTTCTCAGATGACCAACCTGCTCACCGAACTTCTCGCCGAAAAACCCTGGCTGCTGACCGACGGCGCCACCGGTACCAATCTCTTTGCGCGCGGCCTCCAGCATGGCGATGCTCCGGAACTCTGGAACCTCGAAGAGCCGGAAAAGATCCGCGCCCATTACCGGGATTTCATCGAAGCGGGCAGCGACATCGTGCTGACCAATACATTCGGCGGAACGGCGAACAGGCTGAAGCTGCACAAGGCAGAGGACAAGGTCTACGAGATCAACAAGGCCGCTGCCGAACTGCTGGCCGCCGAGATCGCGGAGAGCGGGCGGAAGATCGTCAATGCCGGCAGCGTCGGCCCGACCGGCGACCTCTACGTGCCGCTCGGCCCGCTCACCGTCGAGGACGGGAAGAATGCGTTCGCGGCGCAGATGCGCGGGCTCAAGGATGGCGGCGCCGATGTTGCCTGGATCGAGACCATCTCCTCGGAAGAGGAACTGACGGCGGCGCTGGACGCGGCGGACGAGGTCGGTCTGCCGGCGGTCTGTACGCTCTCCTTCGACACCAACGGCCGCACCATGATGGGCCTGACGCCGCAGCGGCTGGTCGAGCTGGTGCATGCCCGCCCGGTCCGTCCGGTCGCTTTCGGCGGCAATTGCGGTACCGGCGCCTCCGACCTGCTGGTCGGACTGCTCAGCATCGCGGAGAAGCTTGAGAACGGCGACGTTCTGATCGCCAAGGCCAATTGCGGCATCCCCGTCTTCGAAGAGGGCGAGGTCCGCTATACCGGCACGCCGGAGCTGATGCAGGCCTGTGCCCGTCTCGCGGTCAATCTCGGAGCCCGGATCATCGGTGGCTGCTGCGGCACCACGCCGGCGCATATCCGCGCCATGCGGGACGCCCTCGACGCCCATACCAAGGGCGATGCGCCGGACATGCCCGGCATCATCGCCGCCTGCGGGACGCTCACCGGCTCGACAGCGGAGCTTCTCGGCGGCGGAGAGGGCAAAGAATCCACTCGGCAGCGCCGGGGCCGGAGACGGAATTGATCCGCCGGACGCCGATCCGGGAACGGTTCGGTTTATTTGACTTTCCAGCCATTTCAACACGTTGACCCTGCAAATCCCGATCCCTACCTTCAGCATCGGAAGGGATGACCTTTCCCGCGGGATTTGACAGGGCAGCTTGCATCCGCGTCACCAACTGCTAAAGCGCCACGGGTGCGTTCCCGTGGGCCCGAACCGACTGGCGGGCATGCCGCGCGAGGCGCGGTCTTGCATCACCTCGACGATGGACGAGGCGGACGAAAGTCCGTCAACGGGCGAGCCTGCCCGGTCGCCGGGGACCGCCGCCTAATGCGAAGAGGGTGAACCGAGCATGACGCAAGCAATCGAGCAGGCACATTCCAGCGGGCGGGACCGTGCTTATACATCCCGCTCCGTGCAGGAGATCGAGACGGAGGCGCTGCATCGCCGTCTCGTCGAAGAATACGCGGATCTGGACGAGGTCGCCTTGCTGCGCGCCCTCACCCGGGAGGAGTTTCCGGGGCGCAGCGCCGTTATTGCCTCCTTCGGCACGGAATCGGCCGTCCTTCTGGATCTGGTCGCCTCGGTGGACCGGTCGACGCCCGTGATCTTCATCGATACCGGCAAACATTTCGCCGAAACCCTCGCCTATCGCGACGAGCTGGTTTCCCGCCTCGGCCTGACCGATGTACGCAACGCAACGCCGTCGACCGCGCTGATCAAACGGCAGGACCGGGACGGCACGCTCTGGCAGAGCGATCCCGATGCCTGCTGCCATCTGCGCAAGGTTATCCCCCTGCAGCAGGCGATCACTCCTTTCGGACTCATCATTACCGGCCGCAAACGCGCCCACGGCGGGCTGCGAGCGGAAATCGATCCGATCGAGCTGTTCGGAGGACGCATCCGGGTCAATCCGCTCGCGGATTGGGACGAGGCGCGGATCGACGCGGAATTCACCGTGCGCGATCTTCCGCGCCATCCGCTCCAGGCCTCGGGCTACCGCTCCATCGGCTGCGCGCCCTGCACGGATCCGGTTTCCGCCGGCGCGTCCCAACGATCGGGCCGCTGGTCGAACCGCGCTAAGACCGAGTGTGGCATCCATTTCGACAAGAACGGCACGGTCCGCCGCGATCAGGCAGCGGCCTAGCCGCAACCCACCCACAGAGCCTTGCACGGGCGGGACCGATCGCCGCGCCCGGCAGGGAAAGATTGAACCAGAAGGCCGCCGGGGCTAGAAAACGGCGGTCAATGGCCCGGCGAGGCCATCGACATCAACAACCGCCCCCGAGCGGGCGGTGCCGGCCCCGTCCGGCCCTCTCAACAGGAGAGCAGGTAAGTGAACATGATGGATAGTCACGCCAAGACCGCAGAAAGCGCGCAAGAACGAGGCACTGGTGGGTTCCCGGTTCCGGACGGCGTGTTCGCCGAGACCGTGACAGAAGTGCAGCATTATACGGACCGCTTGTTCCGCTTCCGCATGACGCGCCCTCAGAGCTTCCGCTTCCGCTCCGGCGAGTTCGTGATGATCGGCCTGCCGAACGCCGAGAAGCCGGTCTACCGCGCCTATTCCATCGCCAGCCCGTCCTGGGACGAGGAGCTCGAATTCTTCTCCATCAAAGTGCCGGACGGCCCGCTGACCGAGCACCTGCAGAAGGTTCAACCTGGCGACACCATATTGATGCGCAAGAAGCCGACAGGCACGCTGGTCAACGATGCCCTGCTTCCCGGCAAGCGCCTCTACATGTTCTCCACCGGCACCGGCATCGCGCCTTTCGCCTCCGTGATCCGCGATCCCGAGACCTACGAGAAATTTGAGGAGCTGATCCTTACCCATACCTGCCGCCAGGTCGACGAACTGACCTACGGCAAGGAACTCGTCGCGTCTCTGAAGCAGGACGCGGTGTTCGGCGAACTGGCCGGCCCGCAACTTACCCTCTATTCGACCACGACGCGCGAAGAGAGCGAGCAAATGGGACGTATCACCGATCTCATGGAGAGCGGGAAGCTCTACCAGGATCTCGGCGTTCCGCCGCTCAATCCCGACACCGACCGGGTGATGATCTGCGGTTCCATGGCGATGCTGAAAGACGTCAAGGAACTCTGCGAGAAAGCCGGTCTGAACGAGGGCGCGAACAACAATCCCGCCGAATTTGTCGTCGAGCGCGCTTTCGTCGGGTGAATTCACGCGCAGCAATCGGCGCCGGTTAAGCCGGCATTAAGAATCCTCCTGTATTTTCCTCAAATACCCGCTAAGCTGACGCATACGTTTCGGTGTCAGGACGGCGGGTAAGGAAATGAGCGTCCATGGAGTCAGCTTGCCCGCTCGGGCCAAGCGTCGCACAAGATGGAGCATATCGGCCGAGTACGGCCTTCGGAGGAGCATGATGGCGTCGCAGCAAGGACTGTGGACATCGGGCGCCCCAGGCGCGCCGGCTTCAGGAGAGACCGAATCCGACACCGATGCGCTCGTCTTCGTGGACGACCTTCCTGGCGTCGACGAAGACGAGAGTGTCGCGGCTCAACTCCCCTGGCGCGTTCTGATCGTCGACGATGACGAGGCCGTCCACCAATCGACCATCTTTGCCTTGGGCGGGGAAACGGTGCTCGGCCGGCCCCTGCATTTTCATCAGGCCTATTCCGGAGTGGACGCGTTCGACGTGCTCCTCAGCTGCGACGGTTTTGCACTTGTCCTGCTCGATATCGTGATGGAGACGCCGGATGCCGGGTTCGAACTCGCGCGGCGCATCCGCGAAGAACTTAAGAACAATGAGATCCGGATTGTTGTCCGTACGGGACAGCCGGGACTGGTCTCCGAGAAGGATGCGAGAGCGACGACGGACATCAACCGCTATGTGCTCAAATCCGAACTGACGCAACCGGTCCTGCTCGACGTCGTGAGTTCGGAAATCCGCCAGTTCAGCGACCAAACGAACTGATCCCTAAAAGCATAGCGGCCCGCCGATCGTTCGACAGGCCGCTTCCCTTCCGATGGTAGTTACCGTGCCCCGACACGTACGACGTCTCCGTCGAATGTCGGAACGCTGAGCACGAACGGATCTGTCCGGTAGCAAAGCGCCTGCTCCTCAAGAATTCCGAGGGCCACTTTCTCCCCAAGGCGCACGCTGTCGTAGTAGTCGGCGAAGTAGTGCACGCCGCCCATGTTCCGCCCGATCGAGATGTTCGCCGCGAGCTTGTTCAGTTCCGCCTCAAGCGAGAGGAACGGACCGTCGCAAATCTCTTCGAGCGCGCTCCCGTTGGCATTCGGCACATAGTGTACCGGCTGGTCGCCGGCCTGATAACGGGCGAACATCACCTTGTCGCCGCGCCGAAGGAGCACCGCGTCCGTGTCGAAGAATGCCTTAAGCATGGTCACACATGCCCCGGCGACCGCGGCATGGCCGGCACCGTAAGAGGGATGCATCGGAGAACCTTCCTGAAAGGCCATCGGCAGGAGTGCTTCGTTGCTGGGATTGATCGCACGCACGGCATCGACGGTCTTCTCGATCGCGGTTACGAGCGTGCCGAACCTGCCTTCGGTCACCGGAAAAGCGCTGTCGATGGCAGCGGCCTTCTCGATCCGAGCTGCGAGCGCTTCCGGTCGAAGCCGCATATGGGTATTGAACTTCTGGAACCGCACCGCCTTCAGCGCCCGGGTCGCGACTTCCGTCACCAAGGTAAGAATGTGCGGGCCCCCGAAGAGAGCGAAGCCGCCCGCCGCCCATGGATGACTTTCGAGCGAGTCGTAATTGTAGGAGGCCAGGCTGTTCATGAAGAGATTACCTTCGCCCGACAGACTTTCGAAAGACGGGTCGAACGGCGCACCTCCGTCACTTTTCATCCCCAGGAGAATGAGGCAAGCATTCAGATAGGCCTCGTAGAGCGCGTCGTCATGCACATAGGTTGCGAGATCGCGCGGAACGCAGATGAATCGGCGCCCTCCCGCGAACAGCGTGCTGTTGTTCCGCACGTCCTCTCCATTCTGTACGCATAACCAGTCATTCCAGGTGGTCATCCAGTTCCGGTCTGCCGCGATCGGAACCTTCTGATCGATCTGCAGCGCGCCGTATTGGATAATGCCGTCTGCCGGGCCGCCGCCGTCTTGCCGGGTGTTGCCGATCAGCATGAATTGCGAAAGATACGGGCCGACCCCGACCCCCGGGGAAGATCCCCGGAACGCCGTTTGCGGCGTCACGTCGCCATCGACATTCAATCGCGGCCGGTCCGGATAGCCGGCCTTTGCATAGGCAAGATGGTTCAACCGGTCGAGCGATGCCAGCAGCTCCGCATTTCCGCTGCCGTCTCTGAATGCCGTCAGCGGCACGTCCCGCAGGACCGCGAGCTCGTAGACCTCCGCCATCTCGTATGCCAGTTCGTCCGAGCCCAGCGCAGGCGCCGGCGGCATCGTGACTGCTTGCGCATCGGGGCCTTCGAGGCTGTAGACCACACCCGCGGTCGGCGCCTCCCAGGCGCGCTCTTTCTTGCGAGCCGCACGGACTTCGGTGGTGAACGGCACGATAAATCCGTTGTCGACGGCTCTGCGAAACCCGACGAAATCCTCGCCGCGCTCGATCAATCCGGTGCCGGACGAATGTTCGAGCCCCTTTGTGAAGCTCATCGCATAATTTGCCGACGCGTAACGCTGCTCGTCACCATTCGCCTTTTGCGCGGGGTGAACCCTACCCTTCGCCTTCTCGGCGGCACTCACCCGTACGCGGAATGCTTCTTCTCTTCGGTTGCTGGTCATGATGGCCTCCTTCAATTTGTCCATGGCGAGGCGGCGCGGTGCCGCCCCCCCGTCATTCCCGCCAGCTCTCCCACGCAATGCGTCATGCATGTGCCAACAGGCACGAGAAACACTTATTGATTGATTATTTTTTGGATCTGAAATTCACAAAACACCGAGCTCCGCAACGAACAAGATCATCAATACTTTATTTTTTAGGAATTTATTCGGGATGTGAGCGCACGCACATTTGGCGCAACAGAAGATGACTCACACGCAATAATAGTTATTATTATTCGAAAATTTCTTCCCGGGCACTCTGCATACCGGTACCGTCGGAACGGGTTCCAGACCCGGCGTCACATGCCTGAAATCTTCGCACTTGCGAAAACATCGGAGAAATTGCTCTAATTTGTATCCATGGGAGCAGGCTCGAACGATTACGATGAAATGTTTGGCGTCGACGGCAAGGTTCGCGAGCCTTACCGCGACTATCACAACTGGATCGACCAAGAAGATCCGGCTCAACTTCTGAAAAAGTCCGCCGAGGCGGAAACCTTTTTCAGGCGCACCGGGATCACCTTCAACGTCTATGGCGATGCCCAGAACACCGAGCGGCTGATCCCGTTCGATGTGGTGCCCCGGGTCGTGTCTGCCAGGGAATGGTCGCGTCTCGCCCGCGGGATCGAGCAGCGCGTCCGCGCCATCAACGCCTTTCTGCACGATATCTATCACCGCCAGGAAATCATCCGTGCCGGCCGCGTTCCGGAGAGGCTGATCGCCGAGAACAGCGCTTTCGAGCCAAAGATGATCGGCGTGTCCCCTCCCGGCGGCGTCTACACTCATATTGTCGGCATCGATCTTGTCCGGACCGGCGACAATGAGTTCTTCGTTCTCGAAGACAATGCGCGCACGCCGTCCGGCGTCTCCTACATGCTGGAAAACCGGGAGACGATGCTGCAGATGTTCCCGGAACTCTTCTCCAAGATTCCGGTACAGAGCGTCAGCGATTATCCGAAGAACCTTCGGCGGGCTCTGGCAAGATCGGCGCCGCGCGCCTGCGGCGGGCGGCCGGTCATCGCGGTTCTGACCCCGGGCATTCACAATTCCGCCTATTTCGAGCATTCCTTCCTCGCCGACCAGATGGGGGCCGAACTGGTCGAGGGGCACGACCTGCGCGTGATCGACGGCCGCGTCGCCATGCGGACGACCAAAGGCTACACGCCGATCGACGTGATCTACCGCCGCGTCGACGACGAATTCCTCGATCCTCTGAACTTCAATCCGGACTCCATGCTCGGCGTGCCGGGTATTCTGGACGTCTACCGGTCAGGCGGCATCACGCTCGCCAACGCGCCCGGAACCGGGATCGCCGACGACAAGGCGGTCTATTCCTACATGCCCGAGATCGTTCAGTTCTATACGGGCGAAGCGCCGATCCTGAAGAATGTCGATACCTGGCGCTGCAGCGAACCGGACTCACTGGCCTATGTGCTCGAGCACCTGGAAGAGCTGGTGGTGAAGGAAGTGCACGGATCGGGCGGCTACGGCATGCTGATCGGCCCGACCGCGAGCAAGAAGGAAATCGCCCGGTTCCGCAAACTCCTGAAGGCAAAGCCCGGCAACTATATTGCCCAGCCGACGCTCGCGCTCTCGACCGTGCCGATCCTGACGAAGGCGGGCCTGGCCCCGCGCCACGTCGACCTTCGTCCCTTCGTCCTGGTCTCGCCGGAGAGCATCGACATCACCCCCGGGGGGCTCACCCGGGTCGCTCTCAAGAAGGGCTCGCTCGTGGTGAATTCCAGCCAGGGCGGCGGCACCAAAGACACCTGGGTACTGGACGACTGATGCTGGGAAAATCCGCAGGCGGCCTTTACTGGATGTTCCGCTACCTGGAGCGGAGCGAGAATCTCGCACGGCTTCTGGAAGCCGGTTTCCGGATCGCGCTGACCCGGTCTTCGGCCGCAACCAGCGAATGGCAGTCCGTCGTTGCGACGGCAGGGGTCACGGCCGGATTCGAAGCCAAGCACGACGAATACACCGGCGCCAACGTCGTCGATTTCCTGCTGCGGGACCGGGACAATTCGTCGAGTGTCCGCGCGGTAACCGATCAGGCCCGCACCAACGCCCGCATGGTCCGTACCGCTCTCACCAGAGAGGTTTGGGAGGCCACAAACGAGTGCTGGATGGTGTTGAACCAGATCCTGCAGCGACCGATACGCGAACGCGATCTCCCCGAGATTCTTAGCGTTATCAAGCAGCAGAGCACGCTGGTGCGTGGAACCATGTTCGGCACGATGCTGAGGAACGACATCTACAATTTCTCCCGGCTCGGCACCTTCATCGAGCGGGCGGACAACACGGCCCGGATACTGGACGTCAAATACTACGTCCTGCTGCCGTCGCTCTCCCATGTCGGCTCGTCCCTCGACAACGTACAGTGGGAAACCATCTTGCGCTCGGTCTCCGCCAACCGGTCCTATCGCTGGCTGAACGGCGAGGACATCAATCCGAGCAGCATCGCCGACTTTCTCATTCTCGACCGCAGCATGCCGCGCTCGCTGGCCCATTGCGTCCAGGAGATTCTCGTCAACTTGAATCAGCTCGCCGTCGCCTATGACGAGCGCAAGCCATGCCATGAATGCGCCGAGAAAATCTTCGAGAAACTCGACAAGCGATCGATCGATTCCATTCTCGCGTCTGGCTTGCACGAATTCTTAAAGAATTTCATCCAAGGTATGAGTGAGCTCAGCAGCCAGATCGAACAGGACTACAGGTTCTACAGCTAGCCATGCGCCTCAGGATTTCACACAGGACGAGCTATCACTACGACGCTCCGGTCCCCTTCGCGCTTCAGCAATTGCGCAAGACGCCGCGCTCATTTGCCATGCAGTCCGTCTTGGACTGGCAGATCACGCTGGAAGGCGCGAAGGAAGAGCTGAGCTTCACCGATCAGCACGGCAATCACGTCATTCTCAGCAGCATCGAGAGCGGCAGCGAGGAAATCACCATCCTCGTCGAAGGCGACGTCGAGACCCACAACACCCATGGCGTCCTCGGCGAGGAAGGCTTTCAGCCCCCGTTCTGGTACTACCTCCGGGAGACCCCCTCGACGGCTCCTGGCCCGGAAGTGCGGAAGCTGCTGAAAGGTCTTGATCCGGAACCGGATGGCGATATCAGCCAGCTGCACGCGTTAAGCGCACTGATTCGCGATAACGTAGCCTACGAAACCGGAATGACCGAGGTCACCACGACCTCGGAAGACGCCCTGAAGGCGGGTCACGGCGTATGTCAGGATCACACGCATATCATGATCGCCGCCGCCCGGACGCTCGGCTACGCGTCCCGCTATGTCAGCGGTTACCTTATGATGAACGACCGCGTGCACCAGGACGCGGCACACGCGTGGGCGGAAATTCACGTCGCCGATATCGGCTGGGTCGGCTTCGACGTCTCTAACGGGTATTCGCCCGACGAACGATATGTTCGTGTCGCCTGTGGTTTGGATTATAAAGAAGCGGCGCCTGTTTCCGGGGTGCGGTTCGGCGACAGCGCCGAATCCCTCTCCGTCAACCTGCAGGTGGAACAACAGTA
Organism: Nisaea acidiphila; assembly: GCF_024662015.1. Taxonomy (NCBI): domain Bacteria; kingdom Pseudomonadati; phylum Pseudomonadota; class Alphaproteobacteria; order Rhodospirillales; family Thalassobaculaceae; genus Nisaea; species Nisaea acidiphila. Next base: position 1,034,104 of record NZ_CP102480.1, read on the forward strand.
ACCGCATCCTTCGGAGTCTTCGGAAACCATGACCTACTGTGTCGGCCTCAGGCTGGAGAAAGGTCTCGTTTTCATGTCCGACACCCGCACCAACTCGGGTGTCGACAATATTTCCCAGTTCAAGAAGCTGTTCACCTGGGCGCAGCCGGGCGAGCGCGTGATCACCATGCTGACCGCCGGCAATCTCGCGACGACTCAGACCGTGGTCAGCCTGATCGACGAGCGGACCAAGGCCCCCGAAGACCGCAATCCCTCGATCCTTGAGGCGCCGTCCATGTTCGACGTCGCGCGTCAGGTCGGCGCGATGCTCCGAGACGTGATCCGGACCGCCTCGCCGACGGGAGAGCGCGCGGATTCGAAATTCGACGCGACGATCATTCTCGGCGGCCAGATCCGCGGCGGCGCCCCGCGGCTCTTCATGATCTACCCTGAAGGCAATTTTCTGGAAGCGTCCGAGGACACCCCCTTCTTCCAGATCGGCGAGACGAAATACGGCCGGCCGATCATCCTGCGCGCCTACGAGCCGACGATGAGCTTCGAGGAGGCGGTTAAGCTGCTCTTCGTCTCCTTCGACTCCACAATAAAGGCCAATCTTTCCGTCGGCCTGCCGCTGGATCTCCAAACCTACGAGTCGGACAGTTTCGAAATCGGCCATCAGCGCCGGGTGACGGCGGACGATCCCTATTACATGTCTGTCTCGCAAGGCTGGGGCGACGCCCTGAAGAGCGCCTTCAACGCGCTACCGGACTTTCATTTCTGAGCGACGGCTCTAGTCCGGCCGCGGCAGGTAAAGCTTGCGGTCTAGCCGCCCTTTCGAATTGCGCTTTCATTTCTTTGCACGCCCGAACAGCGGCCTCTAAGTCGGTGAAGATTACCGTCAGAAGCGCTTTGGCCCTAATACCTCCTGACTTCAACAAACGGCGCAAAAAGAAGCTCTCGTGGGCATGAAGGGAAACCAGACACCCTTTCCCAGCATAGAACTCGATCTCATGGCCCGTCATTTGGTGGTCAGACGACGTCGGAACTTCAATCGCCTCTGTATCCGAAGGAAGCTTCAAGATCGTGGCGTATCCGGTGAACCTGACAGCCATTTTTTTGCGGTACCATGGTTTGCGTCCGATCTGGAGGGGAATGCAATGGAATTTTGCCCCGTCTTGCGCGTAGCAGAACCCGTCTTTCGGTACCGCGGCCACCATTTCGTTCCGGCCTGCGCAGCCAATCTCTCTCAGAAATTTGCCGAGGTTTCCACCGGTCCACTCGCTCAGGACTCGCTTGTCACATTCAGAAACATGTTCCGCGCGCCGGAGTATTGGCATGACCAACCGCTCCCGTATTCGGCGCCGGTACTTCCGGATCGCCATTCCTGAGGCGAAAATCAATCCTAGCCCCGTCAGTTTCCCGAGCCATCGGGCCGAGACAAAGCTTAGGCCGAATTTCGATAATCCCGCTTTCAACAGTGCGGTCACCTTCGCGAATTTCGCAAATGCCCCAATAGCGCCGACGAGAAGCAGTAGTTCCGCCCAGAGGGCCGGCCCCCAATAGATGATTGCCAAAACAACGGGCAGCGCGAGTGCGAAACCGCCCAGCCACACAAGCTCTTTATTGTTCGAATTCGTTCGCTCGCTATCCAATGACCGCAGTGCTTCCGGATCGACATGCTCAACGACGCGCGCACCCAAAATGCTCTCAAGAGGAAGGCTATCGCAGGATTGAGGCAGTTGCCCGCTCTCGCTTGTTTCCGGACCGGCATAGTCCGTTCGGCTTTCTTGATCTGGCATCAAAGGTGGGTCAGCACGTTGACGAGGCGGCCTTCCGGATCGCGGAGATAGAACCGGCGGACGCCCCATGGCTCGTCCGCGGGGCCGTATTCGGTCTCGTAGCCGGCACCCCGGACCTTCTCGACCATAGCGTCGAGGTCGTCCACCTCAATCGAGATATCCGGCACCGGCGCGCCCGAGCCGCCTTCGCGCATCAGGCTGAACTGGACGCGCATGCTCTCGTCCGAGCCGAGGGTCGCGATCCAGCCGAGGTCCATCTTGAGCTCGAGCCCGAATAATTCCTTGTAGAACCGCGCGGTCTTCTCCACGTCCGGGGCGGCGATGTTCGCGACGATGCGTTTCACGGTCATGGCCGGCGCCTCCCTCACTCCATGGACCGGACCGTGTCTCCGGGCCGGATTACCCCGCCGTCGACGATCTCGCAATTGAGGCCGGAACGGTTCAGCAGCAGCTTGAAGAGCTTCTTGCCGAGAAGATCGTCGAGATACTGGCAGGGCGTGTTCAGCCGGCCGCCATAGAGGACGGTTTCGCCGACGCGGAATTTCTTCCCGACCAGATGGTTCAGCGGCACGCCGGTGACGGTCAGGTTCCGCCGGCTTTCGACCGGCGTCAGCTCCATCTCGTGATCGCGGGCAAGCGCTTCCAGCGTCTCGCTCTCGATCAGGGTGACCTGGCGGTCGGCCGCCGGCTTGTCCGAATAGGTTCCGGTCCCGAGGAAATACCGGTCGCCCTCGATCCCCTTGCCGGCGACGAGTATGGCCTCGTCGAGTTCGATCATATCCTCTGATCCCTTGGCGCAGATATGGATGTGATCGAGACGGCCTGTCCACTGCATGCGACGCTCCCCGGATGTTTGAAGAACGGTAGCATGCCCTTTGCTTCTTCCCCACCACACTTCGTCATTCCCGCGAACGCGGGAACCCAGGGAACCAAAGCGCGTTCCATGCCCCCTGGGTCCCCACTTGCGTGGGGATGACAATGAAAAAAAAGCCGCCGCCCCAAAGAGAGGCGGCGGCGTTCGGAGTGGGCAGACGCGGGCGATCAGGCCGACTTGAACCCCTTCTCGAACGGCAGGGTCCGAACCCGCTTGCCGCTGGCGCGGAACACCGCGTTGGCGACGGCCGGGCCGATCGGCGGGACACCGGGCTCGCCGATCCCGGTCGGCGGTTCGGTGCTCGGCACGATATGCACCTCGACCTTCGGCATACGGTCGATACGGAGCGGCAGATAGCCGTCATAGTTCCCCTGGTCGACCTCCCCGTCGGTCAGCGTGAGTTCCTCCTGCAGGACGGAGCCCAGACCGAAGCCGATGCCGCCCTCGACCTGGGCCCTGATCACGTCCGGATTGATCGGCGTGCCGACATCCACGGCCGCGACCACCCGGTGCACGATCACCTCTCCGTCTTCGACCGAGACTTCGGCAATCTCCGCGACATAGGAGTGGAAACTCTCATGCACGGCCACGCCCCAGTGGTGCCCGTCCGGGAGCGGCGTGCCCCATCCGGCCTCCTCCGCCGCGAGTTTCAGAACCCCCGCGTGGCGTGGATGGTCCTTCAGAAGGTCGAGACGGAACTGCACCTGATCGGCGCCGATCTCGGCGATCACCTCGTCGAGAAAAACCTCGGTCGCGTAGGCCGTGTGGGTGGAGCCGACCGAGCGCCACCAGAGCACCGGCACTTTGGACTCCGTCGTTGTAAGCCCGACGCCGAGATTGGGAATGGCGTAGGGCAAGGTCGATGAGCCTTCCACCGACGTCGCATCCACACCGTCCTTGATCAGGCCGGAGAAGAGCGTGTTGGCGACGATGGACTGGCCGACGATGTGATTGTCCCACGCCACCAGCTTGCCGTCGGCATCGAGCCCTGCCCGCATCCTGTGGACATAGGCCGGGCGGTAACGGCCGCCCCGCATGTCGTTTTCGCGGGTCCATTGCAGCTTCACCGGCGCCTTCCAGCCGATCGCCTTGCCGATCGCCGTCACTTCGGTGATCACGTCGGCGTCCGGCGTGGCCCGCCGGCCGAACCCGCCGCCCGTCTTCATGACGTGCATGCGGATATTTTCCGGCGGGATGTCGGCGGTCTTGGAGGCCATCTGCTGGTAATAGTCCGGCATCTGGTGCCCGCCCCAGATCTCCAGCACGCCGTCCGCATTCATGGCGGCCACCGCGTTCAGGGGTTCCATGGCGGCATGGGCGAGATAGGGGAACTCGTAGCTCGCCTCGATCACCTTGGCGGCCGAAGCCATAGCACCTTCGGGATCGCCGTCCTTGCGGGCGACGGCCATCGGCGCCTTGACCGCGAGATCGTTATAGGCCGCCATGATCTCGGCGGAGCCCCGCGTCTCGGCTTCGCTCTCGTCCCATTCGACGGTGACGAGATCTCGCGCCTTCAGCGCGGTCCACATGTCCTTGGCAACAACGGCGACGCCGCGATGAATGGCGACGACATCGCTGACCCCCTTCACCGCCTTGGCATCGGCCGCGTCGAAGGACGCGACCTTGGCACCGAATTTCGGCGGATGGATCATCACCGCCGTCAGCATGCCGGGCAGTTTCACGTCGATGGTGAAATCCTGCGCACCCCTGGTCTTGCCGACCCGGTCGTAGCGCTTGGTTCCCTCATTGCCGATCTCGGTCCATTCCGAGCGGTCCTTCAGCTTGATGTCGTCCGGGATCGAGACCCCGGCTGCCGCCTTGGCGAAGGCCCCGAAGCCGGAGGACTTTCCGGAGCCGGCATGGGCGACGACGCCTTTCTCTACCGCGATCTCCGAAGCGGGAACGCCCCATTCCCGAGCCGCCGCTTCCGCCAGCATCATGCGTCCCGCTGCACCGGCCTTGCGGTAGCGGTCCCAGGACGAGGTCATGGAGGTCGACCCGCCGGACCCCTGGAAACCGCCGCCCCAGGCCATGTTCCCATAGTGGGCGAGATTGCCGGACGCGCCCTCGACGCGAACCTGCCTCCAGTCGGCGCCAAGCTCTTCCAGCACGAGCGTGGCGATCCCGTGATAGGAGCCCTGCCCCATATCGAACTGGGAGGAGTAAATCGTGACGGTGTCGTCTTCCGAGATCGCGATATAGGCCGCAAGGTCGCCGCCCGTCTTGGCGGGTTCGGTCGCCGCAAGCCCGGCCAGAGGCCGGAAGCCAATGGCGACACCCGCCGACGTAGCGGCAGCGCCGAGCAGGAAGCCGCGGCGGGAAACCGGATCGGTCTTCGCCCGTGCGGCCATGGCATTGAGTTTCTGTACCAGCATCGATCAGGCCTCCAGACGGTCGGCCGCTTCGTGGATCGCGGCGCGGATGCGTTGGTAGGTGGCGCAGCGGCAGAGATTGCCGCTCATCGCCGCGTCGATATCCTCGTCCGTCGGCTTCGGCGTCTCGGCGAGCAACGCCGCCGCGGACATGATCTGCCCGGACTGGCAGTAGCCGCATTGCGGCACGTCGAGATCGGCCCAGACCGTCTGCACCGTCTCAGCCACCTTGCCGTCGATGCCCTCGATGGTGGTCACCTTGGCGCCGGCGACATCCTCCAGGTACGTCTGGCAGGAGCGGACAGGAACCCCGTCGACATGGACCGTGCAGGCGCCGCACATCGCCATGCCGCAGCCGAACTTGGTGCCCGTCAGACCGGCATGGTCGCGGATCGCCCAAAGCAACGGCGTATCGCCGTCGGCGTCGAGCTGATGCTCGGTGCCGTTCAGATTGAGTGTGATCATCTTCTGCTCTCCCACACGTGCGTGAGACCGTCCGGCGCTTCCCCGCGCCGCTCTCATCGCCGTTGCGAAAAAAGATGGGGACTCACGCGGAAATGACACCCGCCCTTGAACCGCAAGGATTATTCAATATTTCTCAGCAATGAGCCGAGACCTTCTCCCCCACCTCCCCGTGATCCTCGCCGTCGCGCGGCGCGGCGGGTTCGCCGCCGCCGCTAAGGAGCTTGGAATGAGCGCCTCCGCGGTCAGCCATTCCGTCCGCATGGTGGAGGACCGGCTCGGCCTGCCGCTCTTCGCCCGCACCACGCGGAGCGTCTCGCTGACCGACTGGGGCCAGTTGCTGGTCGACACAGCCGGGCCGTCCATTTCCGGGCTGGATGACGCGCTGGAACGATTGAAATCGGCGCAGGGCAGCGTCTCCGGCCTGCTGCGCCTCACCGTTGCCCAGCCCTTCACCTCAATGGCGATCACTCCCGTGGTGAAGGAAATGCTCCGGCGCTATCCCGATCTGAAGATCGAGCTCGATTCCGACAAGCGCTTCGTCGATATCGTGGCCGGGGGCTTCGATGCCGGCGTGCGGCTCGGCGGCAGTATCGACCAGGATATGAAAACCTTCCGCCTGACCCCGCCCTTCCGAACCATCATGGCGGCAGCGCCTTCCTATATCGAACGCCGCGGACTTCCGAACTCGCTTGAGGATCTGGCGAACCACGATTGCATGTCCTACCGGATGCCGTCTGGCGGGATCTATGACTGGGAGCTGGAATCCGGCACCGGCGAAGTCCGGGTTCCGAGTTCGGGCAGCATCATCGTCAACGACTGGTCGATCGCGCTGGAATTCGCGCTGGAAGGGCTCGGCATCATTTACATGTTCGAGCCCATGCTGGCGGACGAGCTGGCCGGCGGCAGTCTCGTCGAGGTGCTTCCGGAAGCCTCCGTCGAGGAGACCGGGCTCTTCCTCTATTACCCCGAGCGCACCGCGAACAATCCGAAGCTGCGCGCCTTCATCGACACGGCGAGATCGGTTCTCCGCCGGCGGAGCGCCACCGGAGCCCCGGACCCTCAGGCCTCGATAAACCGCTCTCGGCCTTCCGCAAGCTCATAGAATCCGTCTTGCGGCTCGTCATAACTCATGAATTCCTCGGGCGGCGCGCCAAGGATCAACCCCCTAAGCACCCGGTTCGCAAGGCCATGCGCGACCAGGATTGTCACCTCTCCTCCACCTTCCAAGCCCGAGTGCTCATCGATGAAATCCTGCAGCCGCTGCGCAACATCGCGATAGCTTTCCCCTCCCGGCGGCGCAACCGTCCATCGATCAGCAAGACGAGCCTCCCAGCAGGAGGCGTGGGCCCGGACCACCTCGTCCATAAGCAGCCCACCCCAGCTCCCGAAACTCGCCTCCCGAAGTCTCTCATCCGTGTCGATCCCGTGTGCGTCGAGATCAAGCACATCCGCGATGATCGCCGCGGTCTGCCGGGCGCGGCCGAGCGGGCTCGACACGAAGCGGGCGACCTTCCGGCCGTCGAGCTCCTTCAGGATACACTTCCCGATACGTTCGGCTTGCCGCATACCTTTCAGTGTCAGCGGTGAATCGAGAGTACCCTGGAGTCGCCCGGCGCGATTCCAGACGGTTTCTCCGTGGCGCGAAAGATAAATCATCGTGAGACGGTCATTCGTGTGGCCATTGAAGGGGATACTCTAGAGCGCCACCTCAAACCCGTCGCCCTCGGCCCGCTCCAGACCGAGATATTTGAGCCAGCGCACCAGCTCCGCCTCGATCCGCGCCTTGCGTTGAGGCGTCAGCGACAGCCGCGGCTCCAGCCAGAGCTTGCGGATCCGGAGCACGCCTGCCGCCCGGTCCGCCTTCATGTCGATCCGGCCGGAAACCCGGTCGCCCTCAAGCAGCGGGAAGACATAGTAGCCATATTGCCGCTTTTCCTCGGGCACGAAGACCTCGATCCGGTAATCGAAGCCGAAGAGCCGCTGCAGCCGCTTGCGGTCGCGCAGCGCCGGGTCGAACGGACTGAGGAAGCGGATGCGTCCGGGCGGCGGCGGGACCTTCGCTGCGAGGTCGAGCGCGTCGGGTCGGGCCAGATGCCGGCGCGCGGTGCCGTCCGCGTTCTCGATATCGACCGGGATCGCGGTCGCGTGATCCTGCCGCTCCGCCCATTGCTTCGCCTCGCCGGGCGTGATCGCGTCCCAGTAGGCCGCCAGCTCGCCCGGCGTCGCGAAGCCGAGCCGCTCCAGCGCTGAGCGGCAGGCCCAGTCGATGAATTCCTCGTCATGCACCTCCGCCTCGAAATGCTCCGGCGGCACGACCTTCTCGACCAGATCGTAGACCTTCTGGAAACCCTCGCGGGCACAGATTGCGAGCTGGCCTGTCCGCCAGAGATGTTCCAGCGCCGATTTCGACGGTTTCCAGCCCCACCAGGCCTTGTTCTCGTCGCTGCCGTCGTGATGGCTTTCATCCGCCGTCAGATCGCGGGAGCGAACGGGACCGTTCGCCTCGATATGTGCGCGGATCCGGGCACAGGTCTCCTCGTAATCCTCGCCCAGCCGCTCGCGCCACCAGTCGAACCGCAGGAGCCGGTCGCGGGTCCGCCGGAATTTCGGTTTCCAGTAGGGAAAGAACTCGACCGGGATCACCGAGGCGTCATGGGTCCAGTTCTCGAACAGGGTGCGTTCGCGCTCCAGGTGATGGTGCAGCCAGTCCGGCTTGTAGGCATTGGCTCTGGAAAAGAGGATGTGGTGATGCGCGCGCTCGACCGTGCGGATGCTGTCGACCTGCACGAAGCCGATGCGCCGGATCAGCTCCGGCACGTCCTTGCGCCGGAACGCCCGGCCGGGAGAGTCGCCGAGGGCGTGAAGGTGAAGGAAGAGGCGGCGCGCGTCGCGGTTGGGAAGTTGATCGACCATGGACTATGCTTAATGGAGACGGGAAGAAACCGAAACATAACGTGAACAGAAAGAAAAGCCCATGGCGCTCAAAACCCTCGATCACGTGAATATCCGCACGAAAAATCTCGACGCGATGGTCGCTTGGTACGGCCGCGTGCTCGACATGCATCCGGGCGAGCGCCCGCCCTTCCCCTTCCCGGGCGCCTGGCTCTACGCCAACGGCGCCGCGATGGTGCATCTGGTCGGCGTGACCTCGGATCCCGCGCCCTACCGGCCTGACGCGCAGCTTGAGCATTTCGCCATTCAGGCCGAAGGCCTCAGTGATTTCCTCGTCCATCTAAGAAAGGAAAAGGTCGCCTATCGATGCGGCGTGCTACCGGAAATGGGCATCCAGCAAGTCAATATCCATGACTATGACGGCAACCATATCCATGTCGATTTCGCGCCCGGAGAGAAAGCGGACCTGACGGATTACGACGGGAGCTAGCGAATTCGTAAGGCGTGATTCGAACGAGCCGAAAAGAAGCCTCGCCACTACTTAAGGCCTACTCGACCGGCAGGCATCTGAAACTGTCTGTGGAAGGTCCGTTCAGTGAACGGAGTTCGGATCGTCCGCCTTGGCGCGGAAGTGCTCCAACAGGAACATACGGACCGCCGCAGTACGGCTCATTTCCGGGAAAGCCTTTTCCGCATCGGTCACGATCGTGTCGATGCAGAGTTCGCGGTCATGGGCGCATTCTTCGAGGGCATCCCAGAAATCTTCTTCCAGAATGATGGACGTCCGGTGACCGGCATAGACGTTCTTGCGCGATTTCGACGAGCCCATGTTGCCCCTGTGAATATCCAGAACCATGGTTAATTCCTGCAAATACTAAAACAAGTTGTATCAGATCAACAACGTGGAACGCTCGAAACACATTCAAGACAGAAAAACATTAATTCTTGTTTAACAAATTTTGACCGAATTCCGAGAAAATCGCCCCCCGGTTCTTGCGTCAAACGCTATTCGCTCAATCATGTAGCGTGACCGCGGCAGCGGCCGGACGACCAAGAACCAGATCCGATGCCTTCTCGCCGATCATCATTGTCGAAGCATTGAGGTTTGCCGACGGCATCGTCGGCATGATGGAGGCATCCGCGACCCGGAGCTTTTCGATCCCGCGCACGCGCAACTGGTCGTCGACAACGGCGGTCGTATCGCTGTCGGGTCCCATGCGGCAGGTCCCCATCAGGTGGAACGTCGTCGTCGCGCGCTCTCGGGCAGCGGCCAGCAACTCGTCGTCCGTCTGCACGCCCGGGCCCGGATAGATTTCTCCGGCAAAGAAGGGCTGCAGCGGCTCGGTCTGCAACAGCCGGCGCGCGAGCTTCATGCCGGAGAGCAGGACCTGGCGGTCCGTCTCGTCGGCAAGATAGTTTGGCTGGATCGCGGGCGCCTCGAACGGGTCGGCGCTGCGCGCCCGGATATAACCGACGCTCTCCGGACGCTGCTGCCAGGAGGCGATGGTCATGCCCGGTTCGTCGTCGAGCTTCGACTGCACTCCTTCCTTATAGCTTGCCGGCGTAAAGGTGAACTGGAGGTCGCTGTTCCGGGCCGCCTCGTTCGAATGCCAGAAGCAGTAGACCAGCGTCGGGCTCAGCCCGAGGATGCTCTTCTGCCCGGTGAAGTATTTGAAGACCTCGCCCCAGAGCCGCGGCCCTCGCGCGAGTTCGTTGATGCTGCTCGAATTCTTCACCCGGGCGGTAAAGCGCGGCGCGTAGTGATCGCGGAGGTTTTCCCCGACCCCGGGCAACGCATGGCGCACTTCGATCCCCAGCCCGCGCAGCAGCTCCGGATCGCCGATGCCGGAGAGCTGGAGGAGCTGCGGCGAATTCACCGCCCCGCCCGAGAGGATCACTTCCCGGCGGGCACGTATCTCGGTCGGAATGCCGTGACGTCCACCATCGCTATAGCGGACGCCGGTCGCGGTCTTCCCGTCGAGCAGAATCCGCGTCGCATGCGCATTGGTTCGCACCGTGAGATTTTTGCGTTTCATCGCGGGACGGAGATACCCCCGTGCCGTACTCATCCGGCGCCGGCCGTGGATCGTCCGCTGGGCGTAGGAAACGCCTTCCTGGGACTGTCCGTTATAGTCCTTGTTGTGCGGGATCCCGAGGCTGACCGCGCCGCGGATGAAGGCGTCGCAGAGCGGGTGCTGCCAGTCGATATCGGTGACCGCCATGTTGCCGTCTCGGCCGCGGAAGGTCTCGTCCCCCTCCCCGATCCGGCGCTCGGTGCGCTTGAAATACGGCAGCACGTCGGCATATCCCCAGCCGCGATTGCCGCGCTGTGCCCAACCGTCGAAATCGAGCCTCTGACCACGATTGTAGATATGCCCGTTGATCGAGCTGGACCCGCCCAAGGTCTTGCCGCGCGGCGCTGCGATCGAGCGGCCGCCGGTCCAATAGCTCGGCTCGCTCTGGTAGAGCCAGTTCACCGAGGGATCGACCAGGGTTTTCATGAAGCCGGCGGGGATATGGATCATCGGATGATAATCCGGCGGCCCGGCCTCCAGCAGACAGACAGTGACGGAAGGGTCGGCACTCAGACGGTTCGCGAGCACGCAACCGGCCGAGCCGGCGCCGACGATGACATAATCGAAGCTGTCCATTTGGAGGCGTTTCCAGAGGTTGGTTTATTGGAAGCTATCTTTGCGCAGGGAGGCCGCATTGCGCAAATTGGTTTCCTCGGCTGGGCGAAGCGACTAAGAAAGCCTCTGTCTTTCGGCGGCAACGGACCCGCCACTCAGAACAGTTTCGGGAGGAACAAGGATGAAGCAGCTCTTCACGCGCCGCGCCATTTTGGCGGGCCTCGCCGCCATCGGACTGACCGCCGCCACCTTCGCTCCGGCGCTCGCCGCGGACAAGATCACCGTCGGCGCACTCCGCTTTACCTCCCATTCCGGCGGCTTCGTCGCTTTCGAGAAAGGCTATTTCACCGAGCAGGGCCTTGAGGTCGAGTTCAAGTTCTTCCAGGCGGCCCAGCCGATGGCCGTGGCGATCGCCTCCGGCGACGTCGATTTCGGCGTGACCTCGATCACTGCCGGCCTCGTCAACCTCGCCGACAAAGGCGCGGTCAAGGTGATCGGCGGCGTGCTGCAGGAGGAGAAGGGCATCGACGGTTCCGCAATCCTCGCCGGAACCGCGGCCTACGAGGCTGGCCTGACCAGTCCGGCAAAGCTTGCGGGCCACAGCCTCGGCATCACCCAGACCGGTTCCTCCTTCCACTACATGGCCTCGCAAGTCGCGGCGAAGGAAGGCTTTGCCGCTTCGGAAATCTCAATGAAGCCGCTGCAGAAAGTCGGTGCCATCATCGGCGCGCTGAAATCCGGTCAGGTCGACGCCATGATCATCGTGCCGCACATCGCAAAGCCGCTTTCGAAAGGCGGCGCGGCAAAGATCATCGGCTGGATCAACGACTATGACGACTATCAGGTAACCACCGCTTTCACCTCGGCGAAGAACGCCGCCGAGCGGCCGGAGCTGGTGAAGCGCTTCGTCGCCGCCTACGCCAAGGGGGCAGAGGACTTCAACGCGGTGATGGTGGACAAGACGAAGGGTAACGCCGCCATCGAGGAGATGACCAAGCTGATCCACAAGTACGTCTATACCAGCCGCCCCTACGAAAAGGCCGCCCCGTCGATCAAGAACGGTGCGATGCGCCTGCAGCCGAACCTGAAGCTGAACCTCACCAACGTGAAGAAGCAGCTCGCCTGGTTCCAAGCGGAGGGCCTCGTCGGCAAGGACATCGCGATCGACGTCCTGGTCGACACGCAGTTCGTCGAAACATACTGAGCGTCCGGGCCCGGCCTTGCCGGGCCCCCACGCACCCAACAGGACTTCCATGCACCTCACCCTCGACGGCATCAGTCACCATTACGGCGGCATGCCCGTGCTGAGCGGGATCGAACTCTCGATCCCGGCAGGCGAAATCGTCTGTATCGTCGGCCCCTCCGGCTGCGGGAAATCGACCCTGCTCCGACTGATCGGCGGTCTCGAGCGCCCGGACGAGGGAGCGGTGCTGGAACATGGGGGAGCGCCAGCGGACAGTCTCAATCCGCTGACCTACATCTTCCAGGATTTCGCCCTGCTTCCCTGGCGCACCGTCGCCGGCAATATCTCGCTGGTGCTCGAGGATCACGGTCTTGGAAAGACAGATCGCGATGCGATCATCGACGACGTTCTGGCGCGCACCAAACTCTCCGACTTCAAGACAGCGCTGCCGCGCCAGCTCTCCGGAGGCATGAAGCAGCGCGTCGCTATCGCCCGCGCCCTCGCCGTCCGCCCGGCGGTGCTGCTGATGGACGAGCCGCTCTCCGCCCTCGACAGCCAGACCCGTGAGCTCTTGATGGACGATTTAGTCGGCCTCTGGTCGAAGACGCCCTTTACGGCGGTCTATGTCACCCACAATCTCGAGGAGGCCGTCCGGCTCGGCCACCGCATCGTCGTGCTCTCCCGGCGCCCCGGCAAGATCCGCGACGTGGTCGAGATCGACATGCCGCTCGCCGAGCGGCCGGGCCGTGCCGCGGCACTGTCGGAAGCACGCGAGCGGCTCTGGTCGCTGATCCGCGACGAAGCGGCGGCCGCCGACATGGAGCTGGTCGATGCCTGAGGCGAACGCTCCCAAGCCCGTTCCGTTTCGCGGCGGTGGCTTTAGCCCGAAGCCGCGCGTCTGGGTCGGGTTTGTCGTCCTCGTCGTCGTGATCGCCGTCTGGGAGACCGGCTGCCGGACCGGTATCATCCATCCGCTCGTGCTGCCTGCACCTAGCGAAGCCGCGCAGGCTTTCCTCGATCTCTACAATAGCGGCCAGCTCTGGAAACATCTCGGCGCCTCGCTTTCCCGCCTGGTCATAGGCTGGACGGCCGGCACCCTTCTCGGCATCGCCGTCGGGTTCGCCATAGGACTCTTCTCCCTCGCCCGTGCGGGGCTTGTGCCCATGGTCGCCGCAATCTTCCCGATCCCGAAGATCGCGCTGCTGCCGCTCTTCATCATCTGGTTCGGTATTGGCGAAGGCTCGAAGGTCGCGACGATCCTATTCGGCACCTTCTTCCCGACCGTGGTCGCGACCTATGGCGGGGTGGACAACGTGGACCGCGGCCTGATCCGCATGGGCCAGTCCTTCGGGCTCTCCTGGTTCTCCATCGTGCGCAAAATCATCCTGCCGGGCGCTCTCCCGGCGATCCTTCCAGGCTTCCGCATCTCGGCGGCCATCGCCATCGTGCTGCTGGTTGCCGCAGAGATGATCGGGGCGGAATTCGGCGTCGGCGCCTATATCCTGCTCGCCGGCAGCCTGATGGCAATGGATCAGCTCATCGCCGGCGTCGCCATCCTCTCCGCCATCGGGCTGACGGTTTCCTGGATCATCGGCCGGACGGAACGCCTGCTCCTGCGCTGGCGGACCTGATTCTATTTCGCCACGTCGTTCAGCCGCCAGTCGTATTCGTCGTCGGATATCCGGCCGACGCTCCGCAGAGCGTCCGCAAGCGTGCCAGTGGCATAGCGTTTCAGATGCGCGATTACGCCCGCGTCATCACCGCCGAAATCCTCGTCGAACCAGTCGTAGATGCTTGAAACAATCAGTTTGCCGCTCTCGACCCGCGCGCCCCGCGGGTGATTGATATAGGCACTGGCCCCGTGCTCCAGATAGCGCTCCGCATTTGCCGCCGTCATCGCGCGCGGCTGCAGGTTGGGGCAGCCAAGCGAGGCGCAGTTGACGGCATAATGGATGCGCGGATCGCGCCAGACGGGGCGCAGGATCCGGTGCTCGATATCGTCGAGCGAGATCTCCTCGCCCTCCACCGTTGCCAGCTTCTTCCCCCAGGGCCCGTCGGCGAACAGGCCGGGAGAGATATCGATGTCGCGGATCGAGTCGACCGGATAATGCTCAAGCACCACTCGCACGGTGAGCGCATTGTAGAGATTGACCCAGTAGGGAAGCTGCTCGCTCCGGGAGAGACTGGTTACCGGAATCGCCTCCAAGGAGGTGACATAATCATACAGCGCGGCTCGATCTGTCTCGGTGACGGCGCCATAGTCCACCCGTGCGATTCCGTCCGTACCGCCCCGCACGTAGCGCGTCAGGAACATGTCCCAGGCAGAATGCGTCAATGTCACCGCCCCCCCGGGGGCGTGCGCCTCCCAGCGCCCCCAGAGTTCGGCCTTCGGCGCGGCGAAGGCGGACGTGGCGAAAGCGGTGACGGCGATCAGCGAGGCAGCGATCCGACAGCCGAGGGACATGGCGATGGCTCCGTTTCCGATGCCGCGGCGGCGGCGCTGGATTCGCCCTTGAATGTGCGTATGGTAGAAGCTCGCGGCAACGCTCCATGCTCTCACCCGCCTTCACGTTGCCGTTTGCGGGCCACCTGTGCCCGCTTCCTGAAGAAGAAACGGCAACGAAGACATACGCACCATGGACCAGATTATCGCCAGCGGCACACCCTACGATCTCGGCCAGGCCCTTGGCCGAAAAGGCAGGCAGGCCATCGCGGAAGCTTCCTTCGCCACGCCGCAGTTCCGCGCGCTGGAGCAGTGGCTCGGCTCCGAAAGGCTCAAAGGCCTTGAAGTATCGGCCCGGACCAGTTTTCCCGAATTCGTCCGCGAGATCGAAGGCATCGCCGACGGAGCAGAACAGCCGTTCGAGAAGATTTTCCTCTGGAATTGCCGTGGCGACCTGCGCGATCTGGTCCGTAGCGACGAGGATGCCTGCACCAGCCTGATGCTGCCGGCAGCGGACGGACGCCCGGCCCGGCTCGCCCATAACGAGGACGGGGCGCCGGAACTGGCGGGCCAGGGCTTCATCGCGCATTTCGAGCCGGACATCAGCCCGGCATTCGATGCCTATTGCTATCCCGGCATGCTGCCCGGACATGCGTTCGGCTGGAACGCGGCCGGCATTGTGCAGACCATCAACAATATCCGTCCGCACGACCTCACGGTCGGCGTTCCGCGCCACGTGATCACGCGCGCTGTGCTCGCGGCCGAAACGATTGACGAGGCGCTGGAACTGCTGAAGCGCACGGACCGGGCCTCCGGTTTCCATCACAACCTGGCCGACGGAAGCGGCCGAATGGTCTCGGTCGAGGCCCCGGCAAGCGGTTTCGTCGCCGAGGAAGTCTCCGCGCCGCATGCCCACGCCAATCACTTGATTCGCGGCGGCCTCGCGCATGTCGAGCAGACGATCTCGGAATCCTCGCGCCAACGCCAGGAACGGGCGGATGCAATGCTTGCGGCGGGGGAGCGCGACCCGCTGACCATCCTCTTCGACCGGACGGTTCAGGACAATCCGATCCTCTGCCGCGCGGAACGCGAGGCGAGCGACAGCTATACGCTGGCGACCTTCGCCTGCAGCTTCGGCTCCGACGGTATGGAATGGGGCATCTATCATGGGCCGGACCGGAAACCGGTCCTGCGCGGCGGACTCGACAGAGCGGCCTGAGACCCCTCCGATGCGCGTCGATCCGGCCATCGCCACACTCGCCATTGCCGAAACAATCGTCTGGGCCGGGCTCTATTACATCTTTCCGGCCCTGCTTGTGCACTGGGAGGCGGATCTCGGCTGGTCGAAGACCGAGCTGACCGGCGCCTTCTCGGCTTCGATCGCTGTCTCCGCGCTCTGCTCGCCCTATATCGGCAGGTTGATCGATCGGGGACACGGCGTGCTGGTTCTGTCCGGGGGCGTTCTGGCGGGCGGCATCCTGATCTCGCTCCTGTCGCTGGTTGACAGCCTGCCGGTCTTCTTTCTCGTCTGGTGCGGCCTCGGCGCCGCCATGTCAGCTTGCCTCTACGAGCCCTGCTTCATGCTGGTGACCCGGACACGCGGCGTGTCCGCCAAGCGCGGGATCACCCTGATCACTTTGGTCGCCGGGTTCGCCGGCACGGTCTCGTTTCCGACAGCCCACGCTCTTGTAGAGCTTTCCGGATGGCGGCTTGCAGTACAGGTCTCCGGTCTCACGGTCTGCCTCGTCGGTCTGCCGCTCATGCTCTACGGTGCAAGGGCGCTGGAGGCGGCGCGTCTGACACATGTGCCAGACGAGAAAAAACCGGACTCGCACAATGATGCCCCGGCAAAGCCCGCCCACTTCCTCTCCAATTCCTCCTTCTGGCTCCTTGCGACCGGCTTTGCCCTGATGGCGATCTCGCACGGTGTCGTCATCAACCACCTGCTTCCGCTCCTGAAGGAGCGCGGTGTCGAGGCCGGGGTCGCGGTCGCTGCCGCCTCGATGATCGGGCCGATGCAGGTGCTCGGCCGCGTGGTGATGATGTCGGTGGAACGCTATGTCTCCAATTTCGGCGCCATGATCTATTGCTTCCTCGCGGTCTCCGTCGCCTGCGCTCTGCTCGCAGCCGGGTCCTCGCTGTGGCTGCTCGGCGCCTTCGTCTTCCTGCAGGGCAGCGGGTACGGGCTTACCAGCATCATGCGGCCTGTCGTCACCCGGGACATCATGGGGCAGGAGAATTTCGGCGCCATTTCCGGCGCCATGGCGCTGCCCTATCTCGCCTGTTTCGCCGGCGCCCCATTCCTCGGCTCCCTGCTCTGGGAGGTCGGCGGCTACAATTTCGCGCTGCAGACGGTCGTTGCCACCAGCGTCGCCGGGCTGCTCTGCTACCTCCGAGCCGCGATGCGCGCCCGCAGGACGAGTTAGAGGACTTGACCTCCGCCACCGGACCGATAGAACCGTTCCGACGCTTCGTCCAACCGCTGGGGATGCCGCCATGGCGATCGGGTCCGTGACAAGCTTGCTCGAAAAGCGCCCGGCGTGGCTGGTACCGGCAGCCGTTTCGGCCTTTGCCAGCGCCATGCTTGGCGGCGCCTTCGCTTTCCAATATCTCGGCGGACTGGCGCCCTGCGTGCTCTGTCTCTACCAGAGATGGCCGCATGCTGCGGCGATCCTGCTCGGCCTCCTCGCGCTGATCCTGTCCGCAAGAAATCCTGCCGCCAGCCGCTGGCTGACGATCCTCGGCGGGCTCGCCCTGCTGACCAGCGCCGGCATCGGCCTTTTCCATGTCGGCGTCGAACAGCTCTGGTGGGAGGGCACCGCCGAATGCGGCGCGACCGGCACGCCGGACAGTCTGGACGCACTCAAACAGCAGCTCATGGCGCAGCCTGTCGTCCGCTGTACCGATATCGCTTGGGAAATGTTCGGCATCTCCATGGCCGGTTACAATTTCCTGCTCTCCGCAGGTGCAGGCCTCACCGCCATCGCGCTTAGCCTGCCGGGCCGACGATGAGCGCGGGCGAGACGACGGAGCGCCGATCCTGGGTCGAGATCCTGCTCGTCTTCCTCCGTCTCGGCTGCACGAGTTTCGGCGGGCCGGTCGCGCATATCGGCTATTTCCGCGAGGAGTTCGTCAACCGCCGCAAATGGCTCGACGACCGGGCCTATGCGGACTTGGTGGCGCTCTGCCAGTTCCTGCCCGGCCCGGCCAGCAGCCAGGTCGGTTTCTCCATCGGTCTGACCCAGGGCGGTCCGCTCGGTGCTCTCGCGGCCTGGGCCGGCTTCACTCTGCCCTCGGCGATTCTGCTGGCCGCATTCGCCTATGGGGTCGACATTGCCGGCGGCGCCGAAGGCGCCGGCTGGCTGCACGGGCTGAAACTGGTCGCGGTCGCCGTCGTCGCCCAGGCCGCACTGCAGATGGGACGCTCGCTTTGCCCGGATGCGCCGCGTGCAACGCTTGCCGTCCTCGCCGCCGCGTTCATGCTGGTCGCAGCGCCGGCTTATGGCCAACTCCTCGTGATCCTCGCCGGAGGCATCTTCGGCCTCCTCGCACTGAAACAGGACGAAGCGGGCGAAACACCCGCCGCCTACGAGACACGCGTCGGCCCCCGGACCGCACTGGTCCTGCTCGTACTCTTCGTCCTCCTGCTCGTCGGTCTGCCTCTGATCGTGGCGGGCACGGACAATCTCGGCATTCGGATCGCCGACACCTTTTACCGGGTCGGTGCGCTGGTCTTCGGCGGCGGGCATGTGGTGCTGCCGCTGCTGGAAGCCGAAATCGTGCCGCAAGGCCTGGTAGACAGGGACACTTTCCTCGCCGGCTACGGTATGGCGCAGGCGATCCCGGGACCGCTCTTCACCTTCGCCGCCTACCTCGGCGCTGCCGCCGCGCCGGAGGGTAGTGAGATCGCCGTCGCCGCAACGGCGCTGGTCGCTATATTCGGCTCGACTTTCCTGCTGGTTCCGGCGGCCTTGCCATTCTGGGCCAAGCTCCGCGCCAACAGACGGGCGCAGTCCGCTCTCGGCGGCGTCAATGCGGCGGTTGTCGGGCTTATCCTGGCAGCGCTCTACGATCCCGTCTTCACGGGCGCAGTCGCCGCGCCGGTCGATTTCGCATTGGTGGCACTGGCCTATCTGGCCCTCGCGATCTGGAAATTGCCTCCGTGGTTCGTTGTGTTGCTCGGCGCCATCGCCGGCTGGCTTCTTCATTTCTCCGGCGTCTAACCCGAAATGCAGACGGGACGGCCCAAGACCGCCCCGCCTGAAGTGCACGCACCGGCAATCGGCGGTCAGGAACGAATGCCGGCAAGGAACGAAGTCGCCTTGTCCCGCATCTCTGTCACAACGCCCCCGAGCTTGCCGGCGAGCTCGTTGACTTTCTCGGCATATCCTTCGGTTTGCGAAGCCGACTGATTGAGATTGTCGACCTCGCTCGCCACGCTGGCGGCGCCATCGGCCGCAGCTTGAACATTCTTCACGATCTCCTGGGTCGCGGCACTTTGCTCCTCGACGGCGGAGGCCAGCGAACTTCCCACTTCGTTGATCTGCGAAATGACCTGCTTGATCTGAGCGATCGCCTCCACGGCGCTTGATGTCTCGGACTGTACGCTGCCGATCTTTTCGCGAATGTCATCCGTTGCCTTCGCGGTCTGGCTCGCGAGATTTTTGACTTCCGATGCGACGACGGCGAACCCCTTGCCCGCCTCGCCCGCGCGGGCCGCTTCGATGGTTGCGTTGAGCGCGAGAAGATTGGTCTGCTCCGCAATATCGCTGATCAGCGCGACCACTTCTCCGATTTCGTTCGCGGATACCTCAAGGGATCCGACAATCTTGTTGGTCGCTTCCGCGCGTCCGACAGCATCGCCTGAAATCGTTGTCGCCTCATTCGTCTGACGGCTGATCTCGGCGATTGAGGACGTCAATTGCTCCGCCGCCGTCGCAACGGAATTGACGTACTCGGAGGCCTTGTTCGTCAAACGCGCGGCGTTCTGGGCCTGCTCGGTCGTGCGCGTGGCTACCTCCTGCATGTCACGGGCGTTGCTGGACATGTCCCGCGCCGTCGCGGACACCGTTTCGGTTGCCCCGCCGAAGTCGCGCTCGAACTCATCCGCCATGGCTTCACGGGCGCGCTGCTGCTCGTCCCGGCTACGTCGTTCGGTCTCCTCCTGCTGAGCCCGCAAAGCGTCTGCCTCGGCCACCTTTTCCCGCAGGACCATTAACGCTTGGCGCATTTGCTCGATCTCGCGAACCGACGACGCAGCCAGGTCTTTGAACTTGGTGTTACCCGATGCTACGGCCTTCAGGCCGCCATTGATTCCGTCGATGTCCCTGCGCAGACGTAAGATGAAGTAAAATAGAAGCGCACCGATGACCGCGCAGATCGCAATGGCCAGAAGAACCTGCTTGATCAGCTCGGCGTTCAAACGCTCATCGAGATCGTCGAGATAGATTCCGCTGGCGAGGAAGACATTCTGCCCCGGAACCGGCCGCGCATAGGAAATCTTCGGCCTGCCGGATCGTGTCGAATACTTGTAGGCTCCCCCGCCTTGCTTTGCGGCCTTCCAGAGACCGTTGCGGCTGTCGGATTTTGGCGAACAGGTGCCTTCGTCCTTTGGCTTGACCGGGTACAGGACGAGGCAGAACTTGTCGTCGACCAGATACGCGTAGTTTCCGTCGTTGAAGCGGAAATTCCGGATCACTTCCTTCGCTTCGTCGAAGCTCTTCCCGGCCTCCATCTCCTTCGTGAGAATCGTTAGAGCCCCTTCCGTAATGTTCGCGGCCTGATCGATTCTGGCTTGTGTCAGCGCTTCACTCTGGGATCGGAAGTTCACCGTTATGATGCCCACGATGGCAAGGAGTATCGCGCCAACAAGGATGGCGATCAGATAATTGAAGCGCATGCCGGTACACTCTCTGAAATCAGCGGAAAGGGAGCTGTCTGGATGAGTCCGCCCGTCGAAATCGAGCGGATTATTCGTTTAGTGCCCGTGCCTTACCAATAATTATAACAATAAAAAAGCGGTCTTTAAGGAACGTCTACCGTGAAAAATGATCAAGCGGATTTTAGGAAAATAGAAGAGACGCAAGATACTTTAAGAATAAAGCATCCGATCTTTCTCAGAACGCCGGTGCGATCTCGAACTCGTCCTGTTCCAGCTCGCTGTCCCAGTAGAGATAATCGCGCCAGCTTTCGTGCAGATAGTTCGGCGGGAAGGCCCGGCCGTTTTCCTGCAATAGATAGGTCGAAGGCTGAACCGGCTTCACGATGGGCATGAAACCTTTCGGGGTCGGCATCCTGTCGCCTTTGCGGAGATTGCAATGGCCGCAGGCCGTCACGACATTTTCCCAACTCGTCCGGCCACCGCGCGACCGCGGCACGACATGGTCGAAGGTCAAGTCGTGAGTCGGGAAGCGCGCCCCGCAATACTGGCAGCAGAAACGGTCGCGCAGGAACACGTTGAAGCGCGTGAAAGCCGGGCGCCGCGACTGCGGCACGAACTCCTTCAGCGCGATCACGCTCGGCAGCTTCATCTCGAAGCTCGGAGAGCGCACCACATGATCATATTCGGAGAGAATGTTCACCCGCTCGAGAAACACCGCCTTTACGGCGTCCTGCCAGGCCCAGAGGGAGAGCGGGAAGTAGCTGAGAGGCCTGAAGTCTGCGTTCAGGACGAGGGCCGGAGAGGGATGAGCGGCTGATAATGCGTTCACGCGTGTCTCTCCCCGAGGCCTACCGTTTACCGACTAGGGCGCCGGCGTGGGAGTACCGCGACCGGCCACAACATATTGTGGGGTACTACGATGTCCATTGGTTCGCCGACCTCTGTTTCCAACGTGTTGCGCCCAAGCGGCAATGGCTAGATATCAATATATTGTTACGGTTTTTATAACTTGTCACCGGAGAATTTCCCGGTCTCCGCGCCATCTGCCGAACAGCCTTGGTTTCCGCCGTTATTGAGGTAGGACGCGCTGCAGAAAAGCAAGTCCGCGGCGTAGCCCCTCTTCGTCGATCCCATGCCCGAGACCGGGCCTCGCAAGTGATTCGACCTCGATACCGGCACCGGCGAGGGCGGCTTCCGCCGCGGGCATCGCGCCGAACGGCACGACCTCGTCCGCCTCGCCATGGACCAGCGAGACGGGCGGCTTGCTTGCGAGCTCGCCGTCGAGCAGATCGTCGCCGACGAGAGCCCCCGAATATCCGACGACCCCGGCCACCTGCTCCTTCAGGCGCGGCGCGACATGAAGGGACATCATCGTGCCCTGGGAGAAGCCGACCAGCGCGAGACGGTCCCAGCCGAGGCCGTGACGCTCCAGTTCCTGCGCGAGGAAGGTCTCAAGGATCGGTGCCGCCTCCCGCACGCCCTTCAGGATCACCTCTTCGGTCCGGACCTGCAGGCTGAACCATTGCCGTCCGAACGGCGCCATATCGCAGGGGAACGGCGCATGGGGCGAGGAGAAGGCGACATGCGGCAGATGCGGCGCCCAGACCGGCGCAAGGCCGATCAGATCGTTGCCGTCGGCTCCGAGGCCATGCAGCAGCACCACGAGTGCGGTCGCCTGCCCGCCGCCAGCCGCTTCCATGCGCGGGCCATCGAGTTCGGTCATGTCGGTCTCCCTTACACCGGCCGGGAGACAGGTTTTGCTCCCGCAAAGACTACGCTACCTATAGCAGGAACAGCGTCCCGCCAAGTTTGGAGCCCCGTCCTGCCTTTCCCGCCGCGCCCCACCTCCGGTCACGGGACCGTCACCCGCTTCGCTCCCTCGCCGACCGGCGACCTGCATCTGGGGCACGCCTATTCCGCACTGTTTGCGGCGGCCGAGGCGGCGCGGGCGGGCGGCACCATGCTGCTGCGGGTCGAGGATATCGACGTCACCCGGTGCAGACCCGAATTCGAGGCACGCAATCTTGAGGTTCTGCGCTGGCTGGGTCTGACCTGGCCCGAACCGGTGCGCCGCCAGTCCGAGCATCTGGACGACTATCAAGCCGCGCTCGACAGGCTGAAGGAGATGGGACTGCTTTACCGCTGTTTCCTCTCCCGACGCGAGCTCAACGAAGCTCTGTCCGCGCCCCATGGCGCACCCGAAGTGGCCCCGAAGGATACCGATCTCCTGCTCCCGGAAAAGGAACGGCTAAAGCGAGAGGAGGAAGGCGCGCCCTTCGCGCTCCGCCTGCGCATGGCCCGCGCCATGGAGCGTGCCGGAGCGCTGACCTGGCACGACCGCGCCAGAGGGAAACAGGACGCCCGGCCGCAGATATTCGGCGATGTCGTCCTCGCCCGCCGGGACATTCCGACCAGCTATCACCTCTCGGTCACGGTGGACGATGCCCTGCAAGGTGTCACGCTGGTCACGCGCGGCGAGGATCTGTTCGACTCGACCCATATCCACCGGCTACTGCAGGCCCTGCTCGGACTGCCGGTGCCGGACTACCACCATCACGGCCTGCTCCGGGACGATGCCGGAAAGCGTCTCGCCAAGCGCTACCAGTCGGCGGCGCTCCGCGATCTGCGCGCAGACGGTCACAGCGCGGAAGACGTCCGCCGGATGGCCGATCCGGACCTTACCGTGGAATAGCCATCTCCACTGACTTGCGCGCTTACGCCTGCACGGGATTAAATTGCAGTAACGCATGTCAATTGCGGCTGGGAGGACAAGATGGCTCAATCGAGGAAAGCAGAGTCGAAACTCGACATACGCCCTCTGGCGGGTGCGCTCGGCGCGGAAATTCACGGACTCGACATCTCGCAGAATCTTGACGGCGCAAGCGTGGCCGCGCTTCGGCAGGCCTTGCTCGATCATCTGGTGATATTCCTGCCGGCCCAGGAACTGACGCCGCAGCGCCAGCTCGCTTTCGCCCAACATTTCGGCGAGCCCGTGAAATATCCATTCGTGAAGGGACTGGAGGATTGCCCGGAGGTCATGCAGATCCTCAAGACCGAGACGGATCAGGTCAATTTCGGCGGTGTCTGGCATTCCGACACCTCCTACAAGGACCATCCTCCAATGGGCACGATGCTGTACGCCGTCGAACTGCCCCCTTTCGGCGGGGACACCATGTTCGCGAACCAGTATCTGGCCTTCGAAGCGCTGTCGGACGGCATGAAGGCATTACTCTCGGACCTCAAAGCGATCAACGTCTCCGGCAAGGACCGGGTCCAGCAGACCCGAAGCGGCATGATACAGCGCGCGCCGGTCGGGCAAACGCCGGACGAACTGAGTGCGTGCCACCCGGTTGTCCGCACCCATCCCGAAACCGGGCGCAAATCGCTCTACGTCAATATCGCCCACACCACCCGGTTCGACGGAATGACCGAAGAGGAAAGCGCGCCGCTTCTGAACTTCTTGTTCCAGCATCAGATTCAACCGGAATTCACCTGCCGGTTCCGCTGGAGTCCGGGTGCGCTCGCCTTCTGGGATAATCGAGCGGCGATGCATTACCCGATCAACGACTACCATGGATACAGACGGGCCATGAACCGCGTAACCTTGGCGGGAGATCGGCCATTCTGAGGCGAGATTATTGCCGGAACCACCACTCCAAATTGAGTACAATTTCGCTAAAGGCACCACTAAATAAAGTGGATCGAGATCCGTTTTGCACTTAGTCTTGTGATGTGGCGGCAAAGAATGGCCGTCGGCCGCTTGTCCGGAGGGGGGGATGAGCGTGGCCGAATCTGTTCAGAGAAATCAGCCGGGAACGACCACATTGCCTTATTCGCGCCTCCGGGGCCAAGGTAACTTGGGGAACGACTCAGAGCCGCCGTTCGGTTCAACCGCGGGAGGGTTGAACCATAATGACCTGCCGATTCCGATCGACGCGGTGCCGGATGCGCTTGTCGTTTTCGATTCCGAGGGCATCATCCGCGGCGCCAACCGTCTGCTCGGCCAGCTTCTCGGATACAAATCCTCTGATCTGATCGGCCAGCAGGTCGAAATGCTGTTCCCCGATGCCGACCGGGCAGCCCACAGCTCGATCCGCCAGAGTCTCCTGAAACGCCCGCCCGAGGCTTCGCCAACCCTGCACCGTGAGGTCTTTGCGCGTCTGCGCCAGGGCACGCTGATCCCGATTGAGCTCTCCATGATGCGCGTGCCGACAGAGGTCGGCACCATGTTCACCGCCTCGATGCGAGACAGCTCGCGCCATGTCGAGATCGAGAAGGCATTGACCGAAGCGGTCGACGAGGCCGACGCCGCCAATGTCGCGAAAAGCCGGTTCCTCGGCACCATGAGCCACGAGCTGCGCACTCCGCTGAATGCCATCATCGGCTTTTCCGAGATGATCCAGCACGAGACGCTCGGTCCGATGCCGCATGCGAAATATGCGGATTACGTGAAGACCATCGGGGTCTCCGCTCGCCACCTGCTCGACCTGATCAACGAGTTGATCGACCTGTCGCTCATCGAGGACAACAGCCTGCGCCTGAAGCTTGAGCGATGCGATCTGAAGGAAATTCTCCGCGAGTGCCGCTCGGTGATCGAACCACGGGCCGCCGCCGAGAAGCTCAAAATCCGCCTGTTGTTGCCCAAGGAGAAGGTGCACCATCCGGTCGACCAGCAGCGCCTGCGCCAGGTGCTGCTGAACCTGCTGAGCAACGCAGTGAAATTCACCGATGCGGGCGGCACCATCACGCTCGCGCTCTGGAAGGATGCGACCGGCGTTCGGGTGCAGGTCGTCGACACTGGCACCGGCATCGCGCCGGCGGTACTCGCCAACATCTTCGAGCTCTATGTGCGCTCGGAAGCCAAGCGCAATGTCAGCGCCGGCGGCCTCGGCATTGGCCTCCACGTCTCCAAGCGGCTGACCGAAGCCATGGGCGGAACCATCGGCGTGGAAAGCGAACTTGGCCACGGCACCACGGTGACGCTATCCTTTCCGCCCACGACAGCTTTACCCGCCAATGAGAGATAGACGCAGATGACAAGCGCCCGGATCCCAGCCTGTTTCTTCCGCGGCGGCTCCAGCAAGGGTGTTTTCTTCACCGAGACCGATCTTCCGGCGGCGCGTGCGGAATGGGATCCGCTCTTTCTCTCCGTCATCGGAAGCCCCGACCCCTACGGCCGGCAACTCAATGGAATAGGTGGCGGCGTCTCCTCAGTTTCCAAAGCAGCCGTGATCACCGCCAGCCTGCGCGAGGAAGCGGATCTCGATTTCACTTTCGCCCAGGTCGCGGTCGGCGAGGCGCTGGTCGACTACAGCTCCAATTGCGGCAATCTTTCCTCCGCCGTGGCTCCCTTCGCGCTCGAACGCGGCCTGATCCGGCTTGAGGACGGCACCCGCTCGGTCCGGATCTTCAACACGAATACGAACAAGGTTCTGATCGCACATCTTGAGGTCGCGGAGGGCCGCGCCGTCGAAACGGGCTCCTTCGCCATTCCGGGCGTCGCCGGAACCGGCGCGCCGATCCGGCTCGAATTTCTCGATCCCGCAGGCGCAGGCACAGGACGGCTGTTCCCGACCGGTAACCTCAGGGATCAGATCGCAGCCGATGTCGGCCGCACTTTCGAAGCCAGCCTGCTCGATGTCGGCAATCCCTGCATCTTCATCGATGCGGGCGCCGTCGGCCGCACCGGGAACGAGAGCATCAAGGACCTCGAAAGCGATACCGCCCTGATGGCGCTCCTCGAAGACCTTCGCCGCAAGGCCGCGGTGCTGATGGGCTTGGCGGAGGACGAGCACACGGCGCCGGCCGCCGTGCCGAAGATAGCCATCGTCGGCGCCCCTCGCCCGACAGAAGACCTGGCCGGAAACCCGATCGATCCGGCATCTGCCGATCTCGCGGTCCGCATGCTTTCGATGGAAAACGTGCATCGGGTCCTGCCGCTGACCGGCGCCATGTGCGCAGCTGTCGCTTGCAGCATTCCCGGCACCGTTCCGGCGGAACTTACGAAATCTCCGGACGGCGATGTCCGGCTCGCCAATCCATCCGGAATTCTGCCGGTGGGCGCGGATGTCAGTCTCGACGGCGCACCCACGGTGCGTTCCACCACCGTGATCCGGACATCACGTCTGCTGATGAGCGGTGAGGTCGCGGTCTAGCGGTTCAGCGCGATCAGCGCCACCGACCCGCAGACGATAAGCACCGCCAGCGCGATCCGCATGGTCAGCACCTCACGACGGAAGATGACGAGACTGAGGATCATGCTGAAAATCGGCGCGGCGGCGATGATCGGGACCACTGTGACGACTTTGCCGATCAGCAGCGCCTGATTGAGACAGACGACGGCGAAGCCGAAGGTCAGGCCCGCGAAGGCGAACCATCTCGGACCGGGCGCATTCCAGACGAACGGCGTGTCCGACTTCTTCACGAAGCGCGCACCGGTCGCCAGCACCGCCGAGACGGAAAAGCCGACCAGGGTCGCGAAATAGGCGTCCGGCACGAACTCCATGCCGACCTTCGAGAGCACATGCGCCGCCGCCCGGAGCATCGCCGCGCCGAGCGGGAAGAGCAGCGCCCAGACGGGCCAGGTGTGCGTGGCCGTCGCGCCGCGCCGAGACAGCAGCAGCACGCCTGCGATAATCCCGACCGTGCCGAGGCCGGTCTGCAATGTCAGGAATTCGCCGAGCAGCAGGATGCCAAGCGCCAGCCCCCAGAGCGGCGACGTCGAGGCGAGTGTCGAAGCGAGCGTCGGCCCGAGATAACGGATACCGATCACAGACAGATTGGCCGACAGCGCCGGGCGGAACAGCCCGACCGCGGCGAAGATCAGTACGGCCGGATGCAGCCAGGCCGACCAGTCCATGAAAACCGGCGCAGCTACCCAGTACATCAAGGCGGAGAATGTGATGGAGACCGCCGCACCGGTGCGCGAGTCGAGAGTTTGCACGCCGAGATTCTGGAACTGCCCGCCGACGGCGAAAAGGAAGGCCGCGAAGAGAGCCAGCAAGGGTGGTGCATACTCGATCATCGGTCGCCCCGTCGGCAGAAATCACATGACGGACCGACAAGGCGCCCCGACTGTCTGATTTTCCAGCAGTTTTCCGAAGCGTGGAAGCGCCGATCGCGGCACGAATGCTATGCCAGATCGCGCCGCCAGTGCTGCTCGACAAGCGATTGGCCGAAGACCTCGTCCGGCTCTTCGCGGCACAGCTCGAAACCGGCCGCCTGATAGACCCGTCGTGCGGTCGAAAGCACGCTGTAGGTCGAGAGCACCATCTCGCGGTACCCCTGTCGGCGGGCGAAATCGATGCTGGCACCGACCAGCTTGTGGCCAAGACCGAATCCGCGCGCCGCAGGCTCGACATAAACGATCCGGAGCCGTGCTGTTTCCGGCCCGTCCCGCACGACGGCGGCCGACCCCGCGATCCGACCGTCATGCTCGGCGATCCAGAGACAATCGTCGTCGGGATTGTAGCGCTCGACGAAATCGCTCCCGATCTTCAGAAGGAGACGCTCGAATTCGCCGTCCCAGCCATACTCCCCTTCGTAAAGTGCAGCCTGCCGCGCCAGGATCCAGGAGAGATCTCCAGCCCTGTGCGGCCGGATCACCGGCACGACGGATGCGGTCTCGCATGCTAGGAGGCGCTCCGCGGCCTTCAGATTGTCGACCAGTTCGCGCTGCTTTTCCGCATCGAGCGGCGCCAAGACCTCGCCGATTTCCGACCGAGAGCGGACGATAAGCGTCTCGACCGCCTCTCTGCCGCTACCGGTCAGGGTCAGGATCTGACGGCGCCGGTCTCTTTCGGAGACCGCCTGCGACACGAATCCCCGGCGCTTCAATCCGCCGAGCAGCCGGCTGAGATAGCCCGGATCGAGCGCCAGCATGTCCGCCAGATCGCGCGCCGTAAGGCCGTCCTGATGACCGAGCTCGAAGATCACCCGCGCCTCGGGCGGGGTGAAGGCGCTGTCCAGCAGGCGCTCTTTCAGGACGCCGACCTTGCCGGTGAAAAAGCGAGTGAAATGTCTGACCGCATCGACCGGGTCATGTTCCGGGTCCACCATGCACACCTCCCTTGAGGGCTACATGGTGGATCAGATAATTGCTTTCGGCAATCAATTAGGTGCTAACAGCAATTATTTTGCTTTGGGCGCGCGCTGCGAGAAACGTTTGCCGAACACGCCTTCGGCGATCCGGTTCTTCATCATCTCCAGGCTTCCGCCAGCGATCTGCCAGCCACGGGTACGGCGCCAGCAATACTCGACCAGGCTCTCCTCGGTATAGCCGAGCGCTCCGAGCACCTGCATCGCCTCGTTGGCGGCGTGGAAGCCGGCCTGGTTGCAGAGATATTTGGCGATCGCCGTGTCGTACGCGGAGGGCAGGCGGTCCGCCGCCTCGCTGGCGACCTTGTAGAGCATGAGCTGCGCTGCCTCGATTTCGGCGGCGCATTCCGCGAACTTCCATTGGATGCCCTGGAAGTCGGCGAGCTCGCGGCCGAACTGCTTGCGGGTCAGGGCATGCTCCTTCGCGATCTCGAAGGCATGGCGCCCGAAGGCGAGTGCGCGCGAGGAGTTGCCGATCCGCTCGACATTGAAGGCCGAAATCTGCTTGCGGAATCCGCCCTCGCCCAGCAGCACGTTTTCAGCCGGAACGTAGACATTGTCGAAATAGAGCTGGCACCAATGCTCGCCGCCGACATAGCGAACCGGCTCTCCGCGGGTGAAGCCCTCCTGATCACGCTCCAGAATAACCGATCCGATACCGTCGATACCCGGCCCATAGCGAACATAAATCAGGAACAACTCGGCATCCGGACTATGGGTGGAAAAGACTTTCGAGCCATTGACCCGGAAGCCGTCGCCGTCCGGCGTCGCACTGGTGACCAGATCCGTCGCCGCGGAGCCCGCTTCCGGTTCGCTCATCCCGAGGCAGATACAGATCTCGCCGGCCAGCAGCCGGCCGAGCCATTTCTCCTTCTGCAGAGGCGTCGCATATTCGGCGAAAGTACGGATAGGTCCGAAATTCCCAGCCTGGATCACATCCGCGCTCCGGGGACAGACCTCCGCCACCGCCTGGATCGCGAGCACCGCATCCATCACGGTCCCGCCCTGCCCGCCATCCGCCTCGTCCATGGTGATGCCCATCAGCCCCTGTTCGGACATGAGCTTCGCCACCTCGAAGGGAAAACCATCCTCGTGTGCCCGTGCGAGCGCGCCTTCCTTCAGATGACGTTCCGCAAAGCCGCGCACAGCATCCTGAAAGAGACGCTGCTCCTCACTCAAACTGAAATCCAAGATATCCTCCCGTTGGTGCGGCTATTCCGCCGCGGATTGAGTGGCCGCCCGGCCGAGCGGGAGCTCGGCAAGGGACGCCAGCCTGTCGATCTTCCAGAGCTTGTCGCCCAACGCCGCCGTACCAGCCCCGAGCTGATCCGACACAAGCTCCACGAATTTCTCATCGAGCTCTGCATCGCTCAGCGGCGCGTCCGGATCGCCCTTGCGGGTCGGCGCATAATGGCTGAAGCGGCGCCCGTCCGCGGTCTCGATCGTCACCCGCGCAGAGCGCCTGCCGGGGAACGCGGCATCGCATTCCGGATCGACCTTGTGCGCGACCTTCGATGCGAGCGTCCGGATCCTTTCGTCCCCGAGCGCCTCCGGCGAAAACGCCGCGATGCGCACCGCGCCGGTGGCAATCACCGCGCCTACACAATACGGCAGAGAGAATTTCGCCTCGAACGCTGTCTTCGGATCGGCATTGCCGCAAATCTCAAGCGACTTGCCATAGGATCCAACCTCAATCCCGGCGATATCCTCCGCCGCCAGCCCGTTCTCCGTCACGATCTGACGCGCCGCATCGACCGCGGCATGTACGTGTCCGCAGGCGGCATGGTTCTTCTGCGTCGTGCGCTCGATGGTCCAGTCTTCACCGAGGCCGGCGACCGCCTTTTGCCAATCGACGTCGCGGCTCATCGCGGCACCGAACCCTGCCGCGCCCTCCAGAATATCGAGCACGCCGGTGACGCCCGCCTCCGCCATCCGCGCCGCGAGCACGCCGCCCTCCGCGGCACGGCCGGCATGAATTGGCTTGCTCATCGCCTCCGCACGGAACGCCTGCTGCAGGCCCGCAGCCATCGTGCCCGCGCTCGCCAGAGCATGGGCCGCCTGCGGCGGATTGAGGCCGAGAATGACGGCGGACGCCGCCGTGCCGCCGAAGAACCCGATTGTCGCCGTGGTATGCCAGTAATCGTAATGCGCGGGATTGACCGCCGCAGCGATCCGGTTGGACACCTCGTATCCGGCAATGACCGCGCGCAGGAACAGCTCGCCCGGTGCACCGGTATCCTCCGCAAGCGCCAACGCCGCCGGAATGACCACCACGCCCGGATGAAACAGGCCGTCCCTGAAAATGTCGTCGAATTCGACCGTGTGGGACGCCGTACCGTTGATCAGGGCCGCCGTGCGCGCCGTGGCAAAACGGCCAGACGGCACAAGCCGTGAACGCCCCCGGTCAAGATCCTCGGCGAGTGCGGTCTCAAGCAGTGTCGCCGGCGGCAGGACGCCGCCCGGAATGGCGGCGGCGAACCAGTCCAGCACGCACCGCCGCGCGTGATGCCGTGCGTTTTCCGGCAATGCGGCGGTGCGCATTCCCGAAATGAATTCCCCAAAAGTCTCTGTCGGGCTCTTTATGGCCATTCCGTTTCCTCCTTCTGTCAGCAGCCAAGCTGATCGGCGACGCCCTCCATCGAATCAGCAATCACGTCGTAGTCATGCTCGGCCTCGAAATCGACTTTCTGCTCCGGGCCGTATTCTGTCGGCCGGGCGATAAATGCGGTCTTCAGCCCGAGATCGCGGGCCGCGACGAGATCGCCGTTATGAGCCGCCACCATCATGCAATCCTCCGGCGCCAGATGCAGCAGGCGGCAGCCGGTAAGATAGGTCTCGGGTTCGGGCTTGTAGGTCCCGGCGAGTTCGGCGCCGAGAATCATGTCCCACGGCAGGCCGCCGTGTTTCGCCATATTGATCATGAGCGCGACATTGCCGTTCGACATGGTCGCGAGGATGAATTTCTTCTTCAGCCGGGTCAGGCCCGGGACGCTGTCCGGCCACGGCGCGAGACGGTGCCAGGCCCGGTTCAGCTCGTCAATTTCCGTCTCGGAAAGGCCATCGATGCCGAATTCCTCAAGCACCTCGATAAGATTTTCCCGGTGCAAGGTATCAAGTGCCACGAAACCGCGCTCTCCGCTTCGCACCACTTTCATGGCCGGGACATAACGCCGTCTCCAGGCAAGGGCAAAAGCCTGTCCGTCAAGATCGAGACCCTTTTCTTTTGCCAAACGGTCAAATTCGACAGCAATGCTGTTGCGCCAGTCGACAACTGTTCCGAAGACATCAAAGAAAAGCGCTTTAATCACCAGCCGTTTCCCCACTGCTTAATTTTGTTGCGTTCCCGTACTCCGGAAAAGCGGCGCCTCTAATGCACAGTTTTCTTGACCAAAAATCGAAAGCCGGGACAATGGTATACAGTTCGTATGGCTGAAAGACCGGAAAACAACGGTTAGCAGACCGACGAAAGGGTAGGCGAACGGAGGAACGTCAGACAACGCTCCAAATGGCAAAGAGTGTCTTCTTCGCTGTGCGAGGAAGCGTTGTTGCGCGTGACAACCGCGCCTTCTCAATAAATTCCGTTATTAGGGAAGGAGTTACGTCCATGAAGAATTTTTGGCGGTCGACAGCCACCACTGCGCTGACCGTCGGTATCGCGGCCCTCTTCGGTCCTGCCGCCGCGCAGGCCGAAACACCGCAATACGGCGACGAACTGCGTATCGTGGTCGGCTCGAAGATACCGTCTTATGACGGACACATCGAGTCCACGTTCGGCATGATCCATCCGATCCGGCCGTTCTACAGCCTGCTGATCCGGGTCAATCCGGACAATCCGTCCTCGCCGACCGATTTCGTTTGCGACGTCTGTGAAGGCGACGTCCCGGCGGCAACCGACGGCGGCACCAAATACACCTTCAAGATCCGCGACGACGTTAAGTTCCACGACGGCACGCCGCTGACGGCGCATGACGTCAAGGCGACTTTCGACAAGATCGCGTTCCCGCCGGAAGGCATCGCTTCCAACCGGCAGGCTTACTTCAAAACCGTCGAGTCAATTTCGGCACCGGACGACCGGACGGTCGTCTTCAAGCTGAAGAACCCGACCGGGACTTTCCTGCCTTCGGTTGCCATGCCGTACAACTTCATCTACGCGAAGAAGGACCTGGACGCGCACGGCTACACTTGGCACCAGAAGAACATCAACGGCTCCGGCGCGTTCAAGTTCGTCGAACATGTTCCGGGCAGCCACGTGAAGGGCACCAAGTACGAAGGTTACCATCACAAGGGCCAGCCCTATCTCGACGGCTACACCGCGATCTCGGCACCGAAAATGTCGGTTCGCCTGCAGGCGATCCGTGGCGGTCAGGCCGATATCGAGTTCCGCGGTTTCCCGCCGAAAGCGCGTGACGATCTTGTCAAAGCCCTGGGCGATGACATCACCGTGCAGGAAAGCGACTGGAACTGCGTTCTTATCGTGACGCCGAACCACAAGGTGAAGCCGATGGACGACCCGAAGGTCCGCAAGGCCCTGTCGCTCGCCATCGACCGCAAGGGCGGCTCCCAGTATCTGTCCAAGATCGCGATCGTGAAGACGGTCGGCGGCGTCGTCTTCCCCGGCCACCCGCTCGCGGCGACCGAGGACGAGCTTAAGCAGCTTGCCGGCTACGGCGACGACATCGAGGCCAACCGCGCGGAGGCCAAGCGGCTTCTGAAAGAGGCCGGTCACGAAAACCTCAAGGTGACCCTGCACAATCGCGGCGTCGACCAGCCTTACAAGGTTGTCGGCACCTGGCTGATCGACCAGTGGAAGAAGATCGGCGTGCAGGCGGATCAGTGGGTCCAGCCGACCACTCCTTTCTACGCCACGTTGCGTAAGAAAAAGGACTTCACCATCTCGCTCGACTTCAACTGTCAGTCGATCGTCAACCCGATCGCCGACATTTCGAAGTTCCTGCCCGGCGCCGGCAACAACTACGCCGAGTTCCAGGACGAGCAGCTGATCAAGTGGTATGACGAACTGCTGGCGGAAGGTGACCAGGCCAAACAGCGCGAGATTATCCGCAAGTACGAAAAGCGGGTGCTCGACGAGCTGTCGTCCCAGTTCATCACGCTGTGGTGGTACAAGATCAACCCGCACCGTTCCTATGTGAAGGGCTGGAAGATCGCGCCGAGCCACTATCTGAACCAGGCGTTGGATAACATCTGGATCGATCAGGCCGAGAAGAAGCGCCAGCTCGGCGGCTAATCGGCAAAAATTGATGTCGGCCGTCCCGCTCCGGTGGGGCGGCCGTCCTTTTCACACAAAGGTAATCGACGGCAAGGCATGTACGGATACATCGTCAAACGCATGCTCATGCTGCTCCCGACACTTGTCGGAGCGGCCATCCTCGTCTTTCTTCTCCTCAGACTTGTTCCGGGCGACATCTGCCTGATCAAGTTCGGCGGCGAGGGAGCATACGCGGACCCTGAGCAAATCAAGCAGTGTCAGATCCAGCTCGGTCTGGAAAACCCGATCTATGTGCAGTTCTGGGATTACATGAAGGGCTTCTTCGTCCTCGATCTCGGTACTTCGATGTGGACGGGCAAGGACGTGACATATGAAATCGGCGTCCGCTTCCAGCTATCGCTCCAGGTTGCGATCATGGCCACACTGACATCCGTCATCATCGCCATTCCGCTCGGCGTGATCTCGGCCGCGAAGCAGAACACCATGGTCGATTACGTGGTGCGCGGTTTCAGCATCGCCGGCATTGCAATGCCGTCTTTCTGGCTCGGCATTCTCATTATTCTCGGGCTTCTGATCGGCAGTCAGGAAATGTTCGGGCGTCCCTGGATGCCACCGATCAACTACGAACCGATCTGGGTCGATCCGGCGCACAATCTCTCGCAGCTGATCTGGCCGGCTCTTGCCACCGGGTACCGCTATTCCGCGGTCGCCACCCGCATGACCCGCTCCGCCATGCTCGAGGTGCTGCGCGAAGACTATGTCCGCACCGCGCGGGCCAAGGGACTGATCGAGAAGGTCATCGTGAACAAGCACGCGCTCAAGAACGCGATGCTTCCGGTGGTGACCATCGTCGGGATCGAATTTGCCTTTCTTATGGGCGGTCTCGTCGTCACCGAGCAGGTGTTCAACCTGAACGGTCTCGGCAAGCTGTTCGTCGAATCCGTGACCCAGTCCGACTACACCCTCACCCAGGCTCTCGTGATGCTGGTCGTGATGATCTTTGTCGTCATGAACTTCGTCGTCGACGTCCTCTACGCGTGGCTCGATCCGCGCATCCGCTACAGCTAGGGGGGAGATGCATAACATGAGCACCATGGAAGCAAGTCCCGAAACCAATACCGGCTTCAAGCGCACCTCGATCATGGACCATGTCGGTCGCCTGATCCGGCGCCAGCCGCTCGGCACCGGCGGAGCCGTCGTGATCATCGTCATGGTCGTGATGGCCCTCTTCGCCGATTTCATCGCGCCATACGATCCCGAAGCGAACAGCTTCGAACATATGCTGGTCCCGCCGAGCCTGGACTTTCTGCTCGGCACCGACCAATTCGGACGGGATCTGTTCTCGCGTATCGTCTACGGTGCCCGGACCGCCCTCTTCGTCGGTTTCGCCTGTGCCATCATTGGGGCCTTCGGCGGCTTGATACTTGGCGTGGCGAGCGCGTATTTCGGCGGCTGGTTCGACCTGATCATGCAGCGGATCATCGACGTCTTCATGGCGTTTCCGCTCATCATCATGGCGCTGGCCATCGTCGCGATCTTCGGGACCGGCACGGACAAGGTGATCATCGCCATCACCATCCCGTTCATCCCGCGCTGCGCCCGGGTCGTCCGGTCGAGCGCACTGGCGGTTCGTGAAATGCCCTATATCGATGCGGCACGGTCGATCGGTTACGGCCATTTCCGGATCATCATGAAGCATATCGCCCCGAACGTGGTCGCGCCGTTCCTGATCATGCTGACGGCCTTCCTCGGCGAGGCGATCCTGCTCGAGGCCTCGCTCTCCTATCTCGGGCTCGGGGTGCAGGAACCGACGCCAGCCTGGGGGCTGATGCTGCAGGGCGGAGCCGAGGAATATGCCGAAAGCGCGCCCTGGGTTCCGGTCTGGCCGGGGCTCGCGATTACCATCGCGGTGTTCGGCTTCAACCTGTTCGGCGACGCGGTCCGCGACATCCTGGATCCGAAGCTGCGGACGCGGTAAGCGCTCAAAACCAAAATTCGAAAAGCCCCGCCAAACCCGGCGGGGCTTTTTATATTGGGTGACATGCAGAGCATCAGACGAACGGGATTTGGTTCCAGATCGGGTCGTCTTTTTTTGCCGACGATAGTTTTGCCTGCGTTGCTCCGAGCGGATTGAGAACTCCTCGTTTAGCCAGCGCATCCAGAAACTCATTGCAGTATTGGAGTCCCGCGTAGACTCCCTGCGCAATGCCGTTCGCACGCGGCCATAGCGTCCCGATCAACTCGCGATGCGGCACTTCCATCCGCTTCGATACCGGCAGAGCATTGGCCAATGAGGTGGCGTAATGTTCCGTCGCAGCGTCGGGAAACAGCTCCATTTTCTTTTGGATAAAGAGTGGCAGGACCGACAGTTCATCGGTATAGGCGGTCTCCGCGCCCTCACCGAACAGAAAGTCGATGATATTCCGCTGGGCGGTTTTGTCGTCCGGGTTCTTCTCGGCCTGCGCCACAGCCTGTTCCATCATGCTTTCTAGGAACGAAGCGACGGGATAGTTCGATCCGGATTGCCAGTTGTACAACCCGCAATTGTTATGCCCCAACCTGAGTGCGCTCTTACGCTTGCCGGAGGCCGAGATGTTCGGATCGTCCTGGCCAGATACAACTTTGATATTCCGACCGACGGTCGTGATGTATCCGGAGCACATGTAACAGGGCTCCAGTGTCGTATAGAGATGCGCGTATTGCGGAAGTTCGTTCAGATTCTGGCTTTCCAGATACTGCTGAATCATTAGGGTTTCGCCGTGAAAAGTCGGGTTGAGCCCTTTGAAGTTGAGCCCCCAGGCAACGATCTTCATGTCGGAGCCATTGTTCAGGTTGGCCACCGGCTGAACCAGCAATCCCCCTATGTTGTTCCCATAAGGGCGCGGGGGCTCGACTGAGCGCGCATCTTTCGAGACCGGAGCTTGCCAAGCGCCCCCGACCAATGCGTATGCGGACAGCATGAACAACGAGTCGTAACATTTCTCCGAGATTTCGGTAGCCACGCCGGTTAACGGATCGTCATAGCCGTCATTGTAATTCGTGCTTGCATAAACAGGGGCCGACTTTGTGAGAACCGGCATTGAAAGGTCCGGCGCCTTCACACCCTTGTCCGTTGCCGCCTCTTGCAGGCTCACTCTCTCCTTGGCCGGCAAGTTATCCGGCTTTGCAAGATCGGTCGTGAAACGCCCCGTATATAGGGCTCCGGTCCCGTCGAAGCCGATGCGCGGGAACTCGCCGACAAGACTTTCGCCTGGATCCAGCCTCACGACCGCCAGATTTGCCTGCAGATCGCCTTGTATGTCACGAGATGTGGCTTGATCAGCCCCGGACAGCACCGGATAAACGATGCTCCGGATCTTTGCTCGCCAAGCCATTCCAATATCAAAGTCGGTGGGGACATAGTTCAGCCAAAGGTCACAATCGGGCACGTCGTCTGGCAAGTTTTGGCTTATTTTCACACCCGGGCTGTTGTCGTGCCGGGCCTCGTTGTGAAGCTGATTGGCCCAGCCGAAGGGAAGATGGCCTGCCTGCGCACCGCTATAACCTTTCAGGTAATCGTCCGTCCTTACGAGAACGCCGAGCCTGTAGTCCGTACCGGCGGCATTGACGATCGTCACGTTCCCGCAATTTTGTTTGAGCGTGCTGATGAACTGATCAAGCAACTGGAGTTCCATCCGGCTATCCCTCCATTCCGTGCGTCATGCATGTTCCGACCCAGATGAAGACGTTGCGGAATGAGTTACGTGAACCGATCAAAGATGGCTTTGCGCCCATTTCAGTGAAGGAACCTTACTTTCGCGGCACATGAATCCACTTCGGCCGGCGCTCTCTTAAGAGTACGTGAAACGAAAAACGGCGCCCGAAGGCGCCGTTTTGAAATTGTGGGACCGTTAAGGTCAGGTCACCCCTCCAGGACGAAATGCCCCTCGCCGACCTGGCGGTATTCCCGCTTCGGCGGCTCGTAGCCGATCGGTTTCAGCGGGCTCGGGATCTCGTCCGTCATCAGGTTAAGGTCCCGCTTGCGGCGCGACGGATCCGCGACGGGGACCGCCGACATCAGCTTCTTCGTATAAGAATGCTGCGCGTTCTCGAACACCGCCTCGCGCGGACCGATCTCGACGATTTCGCCGAGATACATCACCGCCACCCGATGGCTGACGCGTTCGACGACCGCCATGTCATGGCTGATGAAGAGATAAGCGAGGCCGAATTCCTCCTGCAGATCCATCATCAGGTTCACGACCTGGGCCTGGATCGACACGTCGAGCGCGGAGACCGCCTCGTCCGCGATGATCAGCTTCGGCCCCAGCCCGAGAGCGCGGGCGATGCAGAGACGCTGACGCTGACCGCCGGAGAATTCGTGCGGATACCGCTCGGCATGCTCGGAGTCGAGACCGACGCGGCGCAGCAGGGAGACGACCCGTTCGTCCGCTTCCTTGCCCTTGGCGATGCCGTGCACGATCATCGGCTCCGCGATCGCCGAGCCCGCCGTCATGCGCGGATTGAGAGACGCGAACGGGTCCTGGAAGATCATCTGCATGTCGCGCCGGAGCGGACGCATGTCTTTCGGGTCGAGCCCCATCAGCTCGGTCCCCTCGAACTTGATGCTGCCGCTGTTCGGCTCCACCAGCTTGATGATCGAGCGGCCCGTGGTCGACTTTCCGCAGCCGGACTCGCCGACCAGAGCCAGCGTCTCGCCCGGCTGCAGGCCGAAGGAGACGCCCTCGACCGCATGCACGCGCGCCGTCGCCGAACCGAACATACCTTTACGGATGTCGAAACGCGTGGTCAGTCCCTCGACCTTCAGAAGCGGCTCCGCCTCGTGCCGGACGGTGTCCTGCATCTCCTCGAGCGTCGCCTCGGCGCTGGCGCCTTCCTTGACTACTTCGCCCTCGGCCCGGCTCACGTCCACATTGGCGAACTTGGCCGGAAACTTCTTGCCCTGCATGGAGCCGAGCTTCGGCACCGCCGCGAGCAGCGCCTTGGTATAGGGATGCTCCGGGTGATGGAAGATCTGCTCGGCCGGGCCTTCCTCGACCTTCTCACCCTTCAGCATGACGACAACCCGGTCAGCCACCTCGGCCACGACGCCCATGTCGTGGGTGATGAACATGACCGACATGCCAATTTCCTGCTGCAGCATCTTGATCAGGTCGAGAATCTGCGCCTGGATCGTCACGTCGAGCGCGGTGGTCGGTTCGTCCGCGATCAGCAGGCTCGGCCGGCAGGCCAGGGCCATGGCAATCATCACGCGCTGACGCATGCCGCCGGAAAGCTGGTGCGGATATTGAGTGAGCTGCTTTTCCGGCTCCGGAATGCGCACAAGCTTCAGCATCTCAAGCGCGAGATCGAGCGCTTCCTGCTCGCTCTTGCCCTGGTGCAGCATGATGGTTTCGGCGATCTGGAACCCGATGGTGAAAACCGGGTTCAGAGAGGTCATCGGCTCCTGGAAGATCATCGAGATATCGTTGCCACGAATATCCCGCATCACGCTCTGCGGCGACTTGGCGATGTCGATCACCTCGCCGTTCTTGCGCCGGAAGTTGATGTCCCCGGAATTGATCTCGCCGCCGGCGTAGTCGGTCAGACGCATCAGCGTCATCGCGGTCACGGACTTGCCGGAACCGGACTCGCCCACAACGGCCAGCGTTTCGCCCCGGTCGATATGCCAGGAAACTCCGTCCACCGCCTTGACGGTCTGATCGTCAAGCGGGAAATAAACCCGAAGATCGTCAACTTCGATCAGTCGGTTCTCATCCATTTATACGGCCTCCCTGGCTCGCTCGGTAGGGCTCGGCGCATTGAATTGTTTTTGTTTTTGCACCGAATTCAGCCGCAGAGTGTGTCCGCTTTTAACCGTCGAATCCAGACGCAATCTGGCAATTTTCGCTTGCCGGAAGAGCCAGAGCGCGAACCGCGCGGAAAAGCCCCGGATAAGTTGCGCTCCGTCAGCCAGCGGCGGCGTCCGGGATCAGCCTCACGCTTTGCCAGGTCCGGCGGCGCCAGAGCAAATACATCGCCGTTCCTTTCAGCGCCTCCTCCGTCAGATAAGCGTACCAAAGCCCTTCGACCCCGACGTCCAGCACCTCCATCGCTAGATAGGCTAGAGGCAGCGCCAGAGCAAAGGTGATGGTGAGGTTCGTCAGGACCGGCCGGTTGACGTATCCGCATGCCTTGAGAGAGTTGAACAGGATCAGATTGACCGCGCTGCAGGGCGTCACAAAGATCTGGACCAGAAGGATCTGCTTCACGCTCGCGAGGATTTCAGGATCCGAGGTCAGGAGCCCGGCGAAGAAATCCGAGAAGATATAGAGCAGCAACGAAGCGATCATCCCGACCCCGGCTGTGGCCAGTGCTGTCTTTCGCGCACGCCGGAAGGCCGTCTCGTCGTCGTCGCCCCCCTTGTCGTAACCGACGAGCACCTGGTTTCCGTGCGAAATCACCATCGTGATGATGAGCAACAGGGAAGCGACCGTCAGCGAGTACGACCGGGTCAGAACGCCGCTCACTCCCAACGCCGCGACCATCGATACGATGGCCAGCTGATAGAGGTTGTAGCTGAGATTCTCACCAACGCTTGGCGTGGAAATCTTGAGGATCTTGCGGACCGTCTGCCAGAAACCGGCTTCGAGATCCGCGAGAGTGATCCCGAGGCGCCAGTAGAGGATGAAGAGCAGCAGCGCGATGCTGGAAAGCCGGACCACCACTGTCGACAGTCCGGCGCCGTAAATCCCCATCTCCGGAAAGATCCAGACACCGTAGACCATCATGTATTCGATGCCGATATAGGTCACGTTGCCGATCAGCCCGAGCACGAGGATCTCGAGCGTATGGCCGAACCCGGTCAGGACCGCCTTGGCCGCCATGATGAATCCGTTGAACATCATGGCGGCGGCAATGATGTAGACATAGATCACGACGTCTTCGTAGATCTCCGCCGGGGTATTTACCCATTCCGCGAAGAACCGTGCGCCGATCACCAACACGCTCGCGATCAAAGCCCCGAGACCGAAACTGGCGATGATGCCGGTCACCGCCACGCCGCGCGCCTTCGCCACCTCGTCACGCCCGAGATACTGGGAAATGAGCACGAGCGCGCCGATCGAGATCAGTCCGGAGAGGTCGTAGGCGACGCCGAGAATCTGGTTCGCCATGCTGACCGAGGCGGCCAGATTCTCCTGGTAATTGGACAGCAACATGGTGTCGGCAAAGGACACGCCGATGGTCATCGCACCGTAGAAAAACAGCGGAAAGGTTATCTGGAACAAGTTCTTGCGTTTGAATTTCTGTGCCATCGGGCGCCCGATCCAGGGTCAGTAATCGAATTTCTCGGTGCGAATGCGGTCCGGCTCGACGCCTGACGCCGCGAGGAAGTCCTTCACGTCGGTCACGAACCCCGCCGAACCGCAGACGAAACAGATCTGATCCGGAACGCCGATCCGCCGCTCTATGGCCGCAAAAAGACTGGCGCGGCCGACGAACGCCACCCGCCCCGGCCATGCCCCCCATTCGTCGCGGTAGAGGTAATCGCGGCCCGCATAGATCAGCGACCAGTCAGCCTCGCTCTCCCCGAGCTCCGCGATATGCGCGCGGATCGGCGCGATCCCAATCCCGCCGGCAATGAAGAGAAGCGGCCGGTCCTCGGTCGTCCGGTCGCGGACGAAACCGCCGCGAACGGTGTGGAAGCCGACCGTGTGACCGACCCTCGCCCGCCGGAACCGGCGCTTGAAGCGCGATCCCGAGGCAAGATCCATGGAAATTGCGATTTCCGGCTCGGCCGGCGCCGAGGCGAAGGACATGTGCCGGACGGTATGGTTCGTCAGATAGGCGTTCGGCGCGATGACATGAACATACTGGCCCGCCTCGTAGGTCAGGTCGGCCGGCTTCAGGAAATAGTAGGTCCAGACATCGTCATACTCGTTCACCATCCGGGCAATCGGAAGGGTATGGACCCGGAGCCCCGGATATCCCCTCAGCCGGAAAACGAGAAAGTAGACCGGGCGGAGAAGCCTCTTCAGCCATTCCGGCATGGCACGCTCATCGATATCCGGTTTCGGAAACGGAGCGGGAATCCGCAGTCGGGTCCCCGCTCCCGCAGATCACGTCCGGGCAACGCTCAGAACCGCGCGAAGACCTGGACACCGAACGTCCGGCCGTCCCCAACGCTGGCCTCGATCGTGTTCGATGAGATGCCGGTCAGGTACTCCTCGTCGAAGATGTTGTCGACATAGAGACTGGCACTGAAATGCCCGAGCGCGTAGCCGATCCGGGCATTGGCCAGGTAGTACTCGTCGACCAGACGGGCATCGTCGTTATCGATCGCCGAGTTGGAGTAGAAGTCGCTTGTGTAACTCGCATCGGCGGCGGCAAAGAAGCCGGACTCATGCCGGTAGGACGCGCCGATTGAGGCGGTGACTTCCGGAGCCTCGGGGAACTTGTTCCCGTCGCAGATATTGTTCGTATTCGAGCAGAGAATGCTCGTCAGATCCTTGATCTCGGTCTTGAGCACCCCGAGCGCGCCGAAGGCCTGCCAGCCGTTGCCGAAACTGTAACGGCCCTCGACCTCCGCACCGTAGGATTCAGAACTCCCGGCATTGTCCGTGAGGACAGCACCGTCGAGCCCGACATCCCGGATCGTGATCTGTTGATCCTTGTAGGAATTGTAAAAAATATTGCCGCCGAGCGTCAGGCCCTCGATGGACTGATCACGGTAGGCCAGCTCCGTCGTCCAGACGAATTCGGGGTCGACTTCCGCCACCTGATCGATCGTGGAGTCGGCCACCTGGCTGAAACCCTGACGATAGCCCCGCGCCACGGTCAGCGCGACAGTGCGGTCCGGCGTCAAATCGTAGGCGATACCGGCCTTCGGCAGCAGGACATCGTATTCCTGCGTCGCATCCATCGACTTGTCGTAGAGGATATCGGCGATGGAATTCTCCAGAAACCCAGTCACATCCGTCACGATGAAATTGCGGACCTCGTCCCGCTGAAACCGCAGGGCGCCGAGCAACGAGAAATTCTCGGTCAGCCGGTAGCGCAGGTCCGTGTAGACCGCCGCACTTTCCGTTTCGTTCTGCGTCCGGGAGTCGATCGTGTGGTCGCCGGCACCGAACAGGATCGAGGAATCCAGGAAGAATCTGGAATCCGTCTCGTAGTCGAACTTGCCGTAGAACAATCCGACCGTCCCGGTCAGATCCCCGCCGCCATCGAGTTCGAGCCGGAGATCCTGGGTGAAATCGTCGTTCTCACGTCCCCCGGTGCGGGAATAGACCGGGTTCCCCGGCGCGGTTCCGATCGTGAGATCCGCATCGTGCAGCGCCGTGATCGAGCGCAGGGACAGGCCACCGTCGAACTCGTAGGTGACGTCGACGCCGTAATTGTTCACCTCGTTCTTGCGCAGTTCGGCCGTCGAGTAGCCGCTGGCACTTGAGTCGAACCGCCGGTCGAAATAGTCGGGGCCGGTGACGGTATTCGAGGCCGGCTGGTCGAACACGTCATTGGCAGTCAGTTTGATGCTGAGGCCGTCCACCGCCTTCGGAACGATCAGCAGCTTGCCGCGTACATTGCGGTATTTGTCGTCGTTCAGATCTTCGTCTGCG
This sequence comes from Nisaea acidiphila, assembly GCF_024662015.1. Classification (NCBI taxonomy): domain Bacteria; kingdom Pseudomonadati; phylum Pseudomonadota; class Alphaproteobacteria; order Rhodospirillales; family Thalassobaculaceae; genus Nisaea; species Nisaea acidiphila. The sequence continues at coordinate 1,077,545 of NZ_CP102480.1, forward strand.
CTGTTCACAAAATCGATGTCCTTCTCCTCCTGCCGGAACTCACCGGCGAGGCGGAAGGCGACCTGATCCTCCATGATCGGGCCAGACAGCATGAAGGCCCCGTCCCGGCGCTCTTGATTTCCAAGCGTGCCCCGGGCGCTGCCTTCATAATCGAACGTCGGATCGTTGGATTCGACGACGATCGCGCCGGCCATCGCATTGCGGCCCTGCAGCGTCGATTGCGGCCCGCGCAGCACCTCGACCTGCTTCAGGTCCCAGGTCCCGCGGGAGCCGCGCCGCAGTGCCTCGGAGGACTGCACGACACCGTCGATCACCACCGTGATCTGCGGCGCGGAGTTTTCCGGTGCGGTAATGCCGTCGGCATTCACGCCGCGGATCTGCATCGCGTTGTTGCCGCCATTACTCGAGAAATAGCGGACATTGGCCATCGTGTTGAAAACGTCGCTGAGCTCGTCGAGCTTGTAGGTCTCGATATCCGCGCCGGTGGCCACGCCGACGCTGCTATAGGTCTCCTGATAGCTGCGCTGGACCTTTTCGCCATAAACCACCAGCGGCTTCAGTTCCGCGGCGTTCGAGCGCTGCTCCGCGGCAATGACGGCAACCGTCGTGCCGTTCAAGCGGTAATCGAGGTCGGTCCCGGCGAGGAGCTGCCGCAGGGCCTCCTCGACCGACATCGAGCCGGAAATAGCGGGGCTTTGATGGCCCTCCACAAGGTCGCCGCGCGCCGAGATCTGATGACCGGACTGGCTGGCGAGAGCCTGCAACGCACCGGCGAGATCCTGCGCCGGAATGTCGAAGGAATATGCCGCGCCGCTCTGGGCGATGACGGTTTCTTCGGCCGCGGCGGATCCGGGCGCCGCCATCGGTGCAAAAGCGGATATCAGCGCCAGCAACGCGGTTGTCCCGATGGACGGCCGCATTCCCCGTTCCAGCCTCGCGAATTCCATTCCCCTACCCCTTGGTCCCCGATGAAATCAAAATGCAAACCAGTCTGATTTGCATTTTCATATTTTCACTGACGACCGTCGGTGCGGAATGTTCAGAAAAAACTTTCACCGTCCCGGATGGAGCGGCGCGTCACTCTCCGGAGATGAGGGTGATCCAGGGAGAAAACCGGCGGATCCGCGCACCGTGCGAGAGGGAGAGGGCATCGAGAGCCGCCTCGGGGTCGTCGAGACGGAAGGCTCCGGTCACGGTCTGCCGACCGAGCCTCTCGTCGGTCACGATGACAAGGCCAGGCAGGAAGGCATCGATCTCCTCGACGACATCGGAGAACCGGTCCTGCGCGGCGAGGAGCCGGTGGTTCCGCCAGAGCGCGATCCGCTCCGGCATGCGTTTGCTGCGGAGCGCCTTTCCATCGGCGGAGAAGGCCAGCATGTCCCCGGCACGCAGCGTTTCCGAGACGGCGTCCCGCCCGGCACGCACCACGCCGTGCTGCACGGCGACCGAATTCCGGCCTCCATCGCCGCGTATTTCGAACGCGGTGCCGACGACCACGGCTTCCATTCCCTCGGACCGAACGGTGAAGGGCCGCTGTTTGTCGGGCGCGACCTCGAAGAAAGCACGGCCCGCCAACAGAGTGACCTCGCGGCGCGCGCCGGAGAAGGCGACATCGATTGCCGCGCCGGGCGCGAGCACAATCTCGCTGCCGTCCTCCAGACCTATGCGCCGGAGCTCCGAGCCCGGCGCCGCGTAGTCCGCCGTCAATCCGGGGAAGAGGCCCTGGCCGACAAAGACGAGCAGGCAGAGCGCGGCGGCTGCCGCTCCCCAGACCAAACCTTTGCGCCCCCGGAGCACCGGCTGCGGCATCGGGCTCTCCAGCTCCGCGCGCGCCGCCCCCCTGGCGTCGAGCAGGTCGCGCAGATGCAGGAGCTCGTCCCACTCCCGCACGTTCTCGTCCGAAGCAGCGAGCCAGACATTGAACCTTTCGATAAGAACGTCGTCATCCGGGCATTCGCGCAAGGCGATCAACCATTCGGAGGCCGTCCGCGGATTTGAAATCTCTTGCAACGCATCTCTCACTTGTCGTCTCGGCGGTTCAGTAACCGCCGCCTTGCCTTATCGACGTTCCGGACCGGGAAATGTTCAAAATGCACGGCCTAGACCTTGCCGCCGCGCAGCTTCAGCCGGCAATGATCGAGCCCGTCCGCGACGAGCGAATGGGTTAGCCCGAGCGAGATGCCGAGGGTTCCGGCGATGTCCCGCAGGGTGAAGCCTTCGTACCAGTACATCTCCAGCACGCGCCGGGTGCGGTCGGGGAGTTCCTCCAGCGCCAGTTCGAGACGGGCCATTTCCTCGCGCGAGCTGGCTTGGCGCTCCGGGCTCGGGCTACTGTCGGCGACATGCGCAAACGCGATGTCGCCGGCAGTGGATATCTGGCTCGCCTCCCGGACGTGCTTGCGTTTCGCGTCGAGCGAGAGATTGCGGACGATCCTGTGCAGATACGCAATCGGCTCGTCCAGGTCCTGCACCGCCGCCGCGCTGGAGAATTTCAGGTAGGCCTCCTGCAAAATATCTTCCGCGCTCGCCCGGTCGCCGACGATCCCGCTGGCATAGGAGACAAGGAAGTCCTTGTGCAGCCAGTAAACTTTCAGGATTTGGCTCTTCGAGATCGTCACGTCGGGAAAATCCGGTCGGCCTGTGCCACGTGATGCGCCCGCAGGTCCGCCGGAAAGGCCGGCCCTGCAACGTCGCAAGGAATGTCGGGCAGCCGGACGTAACCGGTATCGTTGGCGAAGGGCGCCGGTTCGTCTCCCGCAGCGGAGGGATTAACCTACGAATAGCCGCGCGGCCAAGACAAGAATTTCCGGAGGCTTACCCGCCCGCTCTGGCCAAGACGAGATCCGATCTGTCAGATTGCGGCATCGGAAACGACCGCGATGAATTGGGACAGGTGTGAGGGAACGGGGGACGATAGAGGCGCAGGGACCGGTCAGGCGCGTCGCATTTTTCGAAGGTGTCCGGCATGGCCTCGCGGTCCCCTCCATCGTCGTCTTCGCGACCATGCTCGGCTTCGGGTCCCTCGCCCACGCCAACGGTTTCTCAGCCCTTGAGGCCCTGCTTGCGACGGCGCTGATCTGGGCCATGCCCGGCCAGGTGGCGATGGCGGACCTGAAAGCCTCCGGCGCCGATCTCTTCGTCATTCTGCTCGCCGTCTCAATGGCCAGTGTGCGCTTCTTCCCGATGGCAACCATCCTGGTCGGAACCTTCCGGACCGAGGCGCGCCACCCGGCGGCACGCTTGCTGCTCGCGCATTTGATGTCCGCCTCGACCTGGCCGATGGGCATGGCGGCGGCGCAGCGCATGCCGGCCGCCTCGGCGCTGGTCTATTACTGGCCGGTCGGCACGCTCTGCATTACGGCAGGCTGTATCGGGACCGTCGCCGGCTACTGGCTTTCCGCCGACATGCCGGAGATCGTCCGCCTTACCCTGGTCTTCCTGAATGTCGTCTTTCTTGCCCTGCTCTTCGCCCTCAACCGCGATCGTCTGGTGATTCTCGCTGTGGCGGCGGGCGCAGTGCTCGGCCCGCCCCTGCACGCACTGGAGCCAAATTACGGCGTTGTTCTGACCGGGCTCATCGGCGGCACCTTCGCCTACGCGATCCTCGGGAGGCGGAGATGAGCAGCTTGGCGGTCACCCCCCTCGTCCTGGTCCTGCTCTCCGCGGCGGTGACATTTCTCTGGCGCGGGCTGGGCGCGGCACTCGCCTCGCGGATCGATACCGAGGGTACGCTTTTCCGCTGGATCGCTTGCGTCTCCTACGCCACCGTGGCGGGACTCATCTCCCGCATGACCGTCCTGCCGACGGGCGAGATCGCGGAAACTCCGCTGGCGCTCCGCCTCGGCGCCGTCGCGATCGGCTTCGCGGTGTTCTTCCTTGCCAAACGGAACCTGTTGCTGGGCGCAGCCGCCGGCGCCGCGAGTTTCGCAAGCGGGTTAATCCTACTTGGAAGTTGACGAGAGAGTCAGTCAAACCTCCGAATTCATTAGATATTTCCAATTTCTTCGGAAATCGGGCAAACTGACCGCGGATGGGAGAGCCCGGCGGCCGGCAAAGACCGCGCGAGGAGGACTCGCCCTATGGCAAAAGAGCTGAACCCGATCGACACCGAGGAAGAAGACCGCGCCGATCCGCTCAATCCGGCGGAGGACACGCCAAGCGAACTTGCCGAGACCACCCACGCCGAATTTCTCGCGATCTACACCGACGCCTCGGCCAACCTGCGCTATGCCAAGACGCAGCAATGGCGGTCTGTCCTCTATTTCTCGGTCGGTGCGGCCCTGGTCACCGGGTATGGGGAATGGACCCACTGGCAGGACAAGGAACTTTCCCGCCTTCTGCTTTTCATGGTCTGGGTGTTCAGCGTCGCCAGCGCCGCGCTCATCGTCAGCCTGCAATGGTGGCAGGCCGCCGAAAACGCCAAGATCACCTACGTGACCTCGAAATGGAGCAGCTTCAGCACTGCCGCGCGTAAAAGAAAATCCAAGCTGATGAGCGATATCCAGCGCTACGGAATCCTGATCGCGATGATCCTCTATCTCGAGTTCGCCACGATCGCCGTGACACGGATCTTCCTGCTGAAATTATAAGCTCGCGTCTCGGTCCCGGAAGCGGGATCAGGACCCAGATTCTTAGATCCACCTGGCACCGCGCGAACGGACTCTCGGAAAGCGGTTGCGTCCAATTGTTGCACCTGACGCGGGCAACCAAGCACGACTAACCCTACCTGCGACCACAGCATCAATATCGATTTTTATTGATTTTTCTTAGAAAATTTTCCGTTACTTTCAATGCATTTATACACGCTATGGTCGATTCGCATTCGCTCAGAATGAGTTTAGCAATCAAAGGAATTAACCATGTCGAACCCGACTTTTCCCTACCAAGGCGTACTCGTCCGGGACTCGTTCGCCGATAACGGCACTGAAGCCTCCATGGATTGCGTGTATCGCTCTCCCGACATCATACCATATGGAGACGATTTGCTTTCGCTGCAAGATGCCATTTCCAGCTACGGCAGCGACATCGGGAAGGGCCTGTCCACCGGCGCACACTCGGTAAACAACATCTACGTGCGGTCGAAGAACCTCAATTCCGCAAACCAGTCCGCCACGGTGGAACTCTACTATGCCCGCGCCTCACTGCTGAACGCGCCGACGATCGGCGGAACCTGGCAAAGCATTCTGAGCGGCACCGGCAACCAGAAGATCAATTTTGCGGTTCCCGCCACGCCCACGCCGTCCACCACCATTCCGCCGCAGGGAATCGCCGCCACCGAGCAGGCTTTCGCCCTCAACGATCTCGCCGCACCTCCCACCGGCGATCATTTCTGCCTTATGGCGATCGTCTACGATCCGGGTTTCGAGATCACCATCCCCTCGTCCTGGGCTTCAAACTCGGCCTTCGCCAACTGGGTCGCGCAGAACCCCGCAGTCGGCTGGCGCAACATCAGCTACTACACGAACACGACCAACGCTTTTTCGGGTACCTACCAGTTCGGCAACTTGAACGCCTCGAAGGAGACTTTCGAGTTCATCTTGAGCTGCGACGGCCCTTACCTTCCGATCGGAACGACGGTCAATATCTCCTGCACGGACGCGAAGTTCCCGATCTCTATGTCGCAGACCGTGGCCAGCGTCCCGACTTCCGGCACGCAATATATGACCTTCATCCCGGAACAGGACATGCCGGCGAACTTCACCGGGGCGCTGACGGTCGAAATCGTCCCCGGCACGGAGACCCCGATCCCATCCGGCCTGAGCGTCCACTTCAATTACTACCAGGTCCCCGACGCCAGCATCGAGCTGGACGTGCAAATGACCAAGACCGTGTCCTTTGCCGACCATACCGGCGCGGAACATTCCCAATCCCTCGTCGCGCTCGGCGCGATCACCATCGTGACCGAATAGGAGCCGACCATGACCAGCAAAGGCGTCGACTATTACTTCGTAAACACGTCGTCCTACGCGTTGAACGCGGAAGCGAAGAACACCGACGGCAGCTACGCGCTGTCTCCGATATCGGTCACCTCCAGCCCCCTGATAACCACGGGGAACTGTCAGGTCTCGCTGGAATTCCCGTATCTGGACCCGTATGGAAGCTTCCAGTTCAGCACCACGACCACCCCATCAAAGGCGGTCAACGAGAGCATCAACACCGTCACCGGGAATACCAGCGGACCGCTCGCGGACATGATGGACACCCCGTCCCTGATCGGCAGCGACTTCGCGCTTTCCTACGGCATGTTCGATGCGGGAACCGGCTCCGGGACGGGACTGACCAACCAGGATCAGATCTATGCCTACCTGACTCCGTCGCAGAAGAACTGGATGGGCAACCTGGCGGCGTCCAATGCTTCGGTGAATGCGGCCCCGCTCGCCAGCTTCGTGCTTCCCGGTGCGCATGATGCCGGCACCTTCGACCTGACCCAGGTCAACAAACTGTGCGGCTCGGCAGCGGGCGTCGCGGCACTGGCAGCGGCGATCCTGAGCTGGATTCCCGGTGCCACCATCATTCTGGGGCTTGCCGCGGCACAGCTCAAAGGGGTGGTTGTCGGCGAGGCGGTCACCCAGAAAGACAACACCACCACAATGCTGGACCTCGGTTGCCGCTATTTCGACTTCCGTCCCGGATACGCCCCGAGCGCGGTCAGGTCTATCTCTCCGGGCGTCTACCACATCCACAATGTCGTGCCCGGCGCGACCTATCAGGGCTTCATGCAGGACGTACTGACCTGGCTCGTCGCCAACCCGACGGAAATCGTCGCCGTCAGCCTGGGGACCGCCGGATTCAACGATCACAGCACGATGGATCCCTCGACCGAGACCCTGCAAAGCCAGTTCATCGCTGCCCAGCAGGCGGCGGGCGCGACCTCGATCCAGATCGGCGCCGCCTCGGATCTGCAGACTGCCTACAAGGATCTGATCGCAGCCAACAAACGGCTGTTCTTCCTGAACCAGCCGAGCCTGAACTGGTATCCGGCCGAAAAGTACGACTCCTACAATGACGATGATTACGCCACCACCGATCCCGCCACGATCATCAGGGCTCTGAACGGCATGACAAAGAGCGGCCAGGCGGGTCACGATTACACGGTGCTGCAGTTCCAGGCGACGGCAACCAACCAGAATGTCGTCAACAACGTCCTCGCGCTGGCGGACTCGCTGAGCAACGCTTACGAACCGCTGATGTCCACGAAGGCCGACATGGACTCCAATACCTACCCCTGGGCACTCACGAACGTTCCGAATCTGGGCGACGATCAGTTGGTCGTGCTGCTGAACGATTTCGTGGACAACGCCCTCGCCGGCTCCGTCGCGAGCGCCCTCACACTGGAACGATGCACATCCTGATACTTTCGGCCGACGGTCTGGCGGGGTCCCTTCGAGGTTCCCGCCAGCACCGGACCCGCGCCAGGTGTGCCAAGCGGCGGTATCCAGCCAAGCGCCACGTCCTATTCGAAAATTTTCCGAAAATTCACACCAGAAAATTGTTGAGAATTGATTGACGCAATATGATTGTCGGCATTACGAATTCCCCATTCACATGATTGGGGTGGGGACCGCAATGACTGTCTTCAATTACGATTCCGAGCAAGGCCACGGCGTGGCGATCAGCTCTCCGAACATCAAAGGCCATATCGTCGTCCTTCCGGAAAAAGGCGATGCGACCGACTGGCACAAATACGGTGCGGGCGAGACCTATGTCGTTACGGCAATGACCCGATTCCCGTTCCGCCGCGAGGTACGCCGGGAAGACGGAACGGTCGAGGTGGAAGAATACGATCTCGCGGCCGGGTCGACGATCAAACGCTCGGGGCCGTTCGAGCATCGCGTGATCAACCTTTCCGACGAGACCGTCGTCTTCGGCAAGCGCAGCTGACCGGGCGCGCTTTTCCGTCTGCGGCAAAGGCGGGCCCGTCGGGGCCCGCCGACAGCCGGATGTTCCGCTGCGTGTCCCCGGCAAGACGTATGCATTCCGGCCCGAAGGGCCCAGTTCCGTCTATGCGCGAGAGATGCAGCATATGAGCGATTTCCCGTTACGCCGCGGCCCGGACGGATCCGAGCCGCGTTTCCGGAGCCTGGCCGGCCTCCTGAGCGGGATTGCGGCCGCCGCGGACATAAACGCTCTCCGCCGGATCCTGCACGACGGCCTTCCGGAAATCCTGCCGTGCGATCGCGCGCAGCTTCTTCTCGTAGATAACGAACATCAGACCCTGGTCTCGGAACCGGGACAGACCGTCGGGGCCATTCCGCTCACGGATCCCGACTCGCTGTTCGCACGCTGCATTCGCAGCCGCGCGCCGATCTCCGCAATGGACCTTTCACCGAGCACGCCCGCGGCTCAGGGCTCGCACCTCGCGGCACCGCTCGTCACCGCCTCCGGAACGATCGGCGCGATCGCCGCCAGCTCCACTCAGGCGGATGCCTTTTCCGACACCGACCGTGAGATCCTCAGCGCCGTCTCGGCGACCGCCGCCCTCGTGCTGCTCGCTTTCCTCGACAACGGGCGCGTTCTCGCCGCCGCCCGGGACCAGTCCCGCCAGCTGCATGCCGAGCTGGACGCGGCGCTCCACGCCATCCCCCATCCGGTGATCATCTACGACAAGGAGTTCAACTTCCGCGCCTGGAACGACGCCTTCGTCGAAATCCAGGGCTACAGCCATGAACTGATGCGCGAGATGGGCGGCATGGCCGGCCTCATCCGATACGAGGTCGAGGAACTGAATTCCTTCCCCGGCCAGACCTACGAGGAGGTCTGGCAGCAATATCGCGACTATTACAAGTTCGAGGACTTCAACCACTCCTATCAGTACTGGCCGATGCGGCAGAAACATATCGACCGGCGGACCAGCCGCACGGCGTCCGGCGGGTGGGTATCGGTGCTGGTCGACATCACCGAATGGATCGACGATCAGGAAAAGATCCGCCAGGCGAAAGAAGAGGCGGAAGCGGCCGCCCGCGCCAAGGCCGCGTTCCTGGCGAATATGAGCCACGAGATCCGGACTCCGCTGAACGCCATCATCGGCTTCACCCAGCTGGTCCTGCGCGGCGACCTGACCGCCAAGCAGCGTGACCAGCTCACCCAGGTGGAGGGCTCGGGTCAGCTCCTGCTCCGCATTCTGGACGACATTCTGGACTTCTCCCGGATCGATGCCGGCATGCTGCAGCTCGAGGACGTGCTGTTCAAACGCGACGACGTGCTGGCCAATGTGATCACGCTGACCGCGAACAACCTCAATGCGCCGGATGTCGATCTGCTGCTGTCTGTCGGCGAAGGCGTTCCGGAAGTGCTGGTCGGCGACCCGCTCCGCCTGGCGCAGATCCTCCTCAATCTGACCAACAACGCGGCGAAATTCACCAGCAGCGGCACCATCGTTCTCGGCGTCGGTCTCGAGGCGCGGGACGAGACGAGCGCCACCCTCCGGTTCGAAGTGACGGATACCGGGATCGGGATGGAAACGGAACAGTTCGAGCGGCTGTTCCAGGCGTTCAGTCAGGGCGACAGCACGACGACCCGGCGTTATGGCGGCAGCGGCCTCGGGCTGGCGATCGCCAAGGCCCTGACCGAACTGATGGGCGGGACGATCGGGGTCACCAGCGAGATCGGCACCGGCAGCCGCTTCCATATTTCGGTCCGTTTCAATCTTCCCGGCGAAGCGATCGGCGCGGAGGTTCCGGCCGGCGAGGCGCGCGGCGGGATTGGCGTGCTCGTCATCGACGATTGCGCGGAGGCGCGGGAGCATATCGGACGCGCTTGGAAAGCCGCCGGCGTGACCGTCTCGACCGCTGCGGACCGCGCAACAGCCGAGGCGCAGCTTCGCACCCGGGAGGATCCGGTCGACCTTGTCCTGCTCGACCAGGGCCTCGCAAGCCCGGATGCGGTAGGCAGTCTTTCCGCCGCGCTCAATACCCCGCCATCGGGAAACGCCGGATCTCGAAACCGCTTTCTCCTGATTGCCGTCAGCGGGCATCAGGAGACGGCCGAGACCGCGATTGCCGCGGCGGACGGATCGCTGCCCAAAGCGGCCACACCGGCACAGATCGAAGGCGTGCTATCGACCCTGCGCGGAAAGACGGCCGGAAAAGCCCCCGCGGCCGCTCCGGTCGAACCCACCCTGCTCTCCATTCTCTCGGGGCTGCATGTGCTGCTGGCCGAGGACAATGTCACCAACCAGCGCGTCGCCCGCGAGCAGCTCGAACTCGTCGGGGTCGAGGTGACGATCGCGGAAAACGGCCGACGCGCTGTCGAGGAGGTCCGCCGCGCCGCGCCGGACAAATTCGCCGCCATCCTGATGGATCTTCAGATGCCCGAGCTGGACGGACTCTCCGCCGCCCGGGAGATCCGGGCGGACCCGGCCTTCGCGGATCTTCCGATCATCGCCATGACCGCCAACGCCTTCGACGAGGACCGCGACAACAGTAAGGCCGCCGGCATGGTCGAGCATATCGCGAAGCCTGTTTCGTCCGAAAAGCTCTACGCGGTGCTCGCGAAGCATGTGCGGCGGGGTGAGAAATGAGGTCGGCGGGGAAATCGGCGAACGGGTTTGCGGGACCAGGCCCGGACCGACGTTTGCCTCGCGAATTAAGTCGTGTGTCCCCTTAATCCGTCCCCTTAATCCTGCGTGTGTCCCCTTAATCCTGTCGAATTAAGTCGTGTGCCCCCTTAATCCTGTCCCCTTAATCCCCCCTAATTCCTCTTATTTCCCCTTAATTTTCGCATACTCAAAAAATGGGAAGTGACTCAGCTGTCAGAGCTAGTCATAGAGGTCGGGATAGCGTACCTGATGAATTGATGAACATCGACATGCGCTGCGTTTTTCGTTAAATCCGGAAGAGAGTTGATCTGCCTTGAACCGTAAGCGGTTGACCCGCTCTTTTCGGGATTTTCGGTTGAGTAGAATTTTATGTCTGGTGCGCTAATCGGAAGCCGCGATCACGGTATTTTGCTTGCCAATAGAACCAAGATTAAACTATTGGCTGCAAATTTTGTTTCGATGTCAATTTGGGTTGGATAGATACGTGACAGTAAAGTGGAAGTTTGCGATTGAGAAAGAGTCTGCTCAACAATTGGCTGACTTGGCAAAGATGCCACTCTATTCGCAAGAACGGTACCCTGCAATCCTCGCGCTTGCAGAAAAGGGTGTCACCTCGTATGCGCTGAAGTATGAAGCATTTAGAAATCTTCGTGGCCTTATCGAATTCGCGTTTGACGTAGAAGATGAGAAATTACGGAAGCATTATTTTTCATCAATATTCAAATTGATGCCCGAGTCACCGTCTTTGCCTACTACACTTTCCGACGAAATCAAGAAAGAGATCGTTGCGTTTGCAAAAAACACCATATTTGATCAGGACAAATCCAAAGGCTCAACAGTCCATTGGACGAGAAAGAAGGAAATTTCCGAATATATAATACGACACTTTCAAAACCCTAATCATTTAGTCTACTATGCTCAATCCAATGCGTCTGGATTTGACCACAGATCCATTTCCGATGAGGACGCAAAGAAAAATTCGATTTCAAAGTACGGTTTTTTTCTTCCGATTTTCAAATACAACCAGAACTACATGAAATAATATCTGATACCGAATTCTGTCTTCCTTTCGGTCAAAAATTTTGGAAGGGCCGAAAATACAGCACAACATCGTTTTGGCATGGACATTTTTACTTTAGCATCCTCAAAGGGCTTCAAAAAGCTTCCGAATCTCCAAACAACTTAAGTATTGTTGAATTTGGCGGTGGATACGGCAATCTAGCCCGAATTCTACTTGGGGCTGGAATAGCAAATTCCTATGTAATTGTAGATCTCCCAGAGTCATTGGTTTTTTCCTATACTTTTTTACGTTTGAATTTTCCAGATCTTAAAGTTTCCATGCTTTCTGATGCAAGTAACATTGATAATGAAGAATACGATATCCTGCTAGTACCGTTCGAGTTGCGGAGCGCCATTCTCTCTAGAGGTGTAGATATCGTCATAAATACCGGCAGCCTTCAGGAAATGCCGCGCAGTACAGCTGAAGAAATAATGCGATTCATCGAACAAGATATTTCATGCAGATACTTCTTCAGCGTGAACTACGCGTTCAACGCGGCCGGAAGCCGCAAAGAGCTCATTCAGTATGAGCCGAGAGAATTTAATTTCCTGGCGCCGACTCTTGATACTGGGTGGGATGTTGTGGATTTTCAGATCAATCCTAGAGATATTCTAGTTGATAGCTCAAGAAACTGGCTGAAAATTTTTGTTAAGAGGGACCTTGATGAGACGCGTGCGCTCCCAGAAGTCCCATCTTCGGATTGGACGGAGGAAAAAGAAGCGCAAGAGTGGTTCGCGTCTGTCTGGGGGCGACTTTGGAGGCACCCAGATAGCGAACTGATAGACCAATATTTGGATTGCATTGGGAAATTGATGCAGGGGAATTATCATATTCCGTTCGTAATTCATAATACGAGCGCTCCACCAGAATTAGACGATATTGGCGAAGTGAAATATTGGACGAAAATAAAGAAAGATATGATGACGCGCAGTGATTAGCCTTAGAAAATACATAATTATTCATAACACACCCAATAAAATGCAATACTTTCAGCTACCCTCCCAAAATCAATGTTCGACTGAAGCGATTTGAATGATGAAAATCGGTCCCGTCCGCACGGCACCAAATACTATTAGCAACGAGGGCCCTGTCGCGCCGAAATGCCCGCGCCATCACTCCGCCGCCGGCACCCGCGCCTCTTGGAGCGCCTTTGCCTGCCGCTTTGCCAGCGCGTCCACTTCGAAATCCGCGATCAGCTCGTGGAACAGCCGGTACCAGTTCACCTCCGCCTTCAGATGCAGGAAGACCGAGCCGAGGCCGATCGCGGCGCGGTCCATCAGGACGAATTCGCGCGGCGGTTTCACACCCTGCAGGCGGCGGAGTTCGACATGGACCTTTTCCGCCACCTCGCGGCCGTACATGCCCGTGTTGGTCTCCTGAATGCGGCGGGCCTTGTCCTCCATCAGCGGGGCGTAGATGAAGCGGGCCCACATGTTGAGAACATCGATCGTCTCCTTGTCGAGCCCCTCGAAGCCCCAGCTCTCGTAGGCATGGACCGCTAGCGCCTCGTCTTCCGTCGAGAGCGCGTTATAGAGATCGATCACGCCCTTCACGAAGCTCGGCGGGAAGACGCGGATACAGCCGAAATCAAGCAGGTTGATGCTCCCGTCCGGCCGCACCGAATAGTTCCCGAGATGCGGGTCGCCGTGGATCACGCCGTACTCGTAGAACGGCACATACCAGGCGCGGAACATGTTGAGCGCGACGCGGTTCCGCATCTCCTGGTCCTCATGCTCCCGGATGAAGTCGAGCAGCTTGGCGCCGTCGAGCCAGTTCATCGTGAGCAGCCGCGGCGTCGTCAGCCCCTCGACCGCCTCCGGGACATGGACGTTCGCCTCGTCCTTCAGCATCAGGCCGTAGAGCGCCATGTGTTTCGCCTCGCGCTCGTAGTCGAGTTCCTCGCGCAGACGGGCGGAGAGTTCCTTGTAGATCTCGTCGGTATGGATCGCCTTGTCGTAGCGGGCATAGATCGAGAAAATCAGCCGGAGCTGGCGAAGATCCGCCTCCACCGCCGAGGCCATGTCCGGATATTGCAGCTTCACCGCGAGCGCGTTGCCGTCATGGTCCGTTGCCTTATGCACCTGGCCAAGCGAGGCGGCGGCCGCGGCCTCGTGCTCGAAGGTTCCGAACCTTTTCTGCCAGCCGGCGCCGAGCTCCCGGCTCATCCGGCGCTTCACGAAGAGCCAGCCCATGCTCGGCGCGTCGGCCTGCAGCTGCACAAGCTCGTTGGTATATTCCTTCGGCAGGGCGTCTGGGATGGTGGCAAGGATCTGCGCCACCTTCATCAGCGGGCCCTTGAGGCCGCCGAGCGCCTCGCGCAGCTCCGCCGCATGCGCGCCCTTGTCAAGGCTGAAGCCGAGATAGCGCTCGCCCGCCATGCGCGCCGCAAGGCCGCCGACCGCGCCCGTGACCCGGGCGTAGCGTTTCACGCGGCCGCCCAGCGTATTGCGTTCCCTGTCCGTCATGCCGGTGAAGATAGGACGCTCCCGCCCCGATGCCAGAGGCAATCGACGCGGATTTGGCAATTGTCTCCCGCCCGCTCCGCGCCTACATTCCGGGTGCCGCCGGGCGACCGGCGGCATGTTCTCGGGGCGGGGTGGAATTCCCCACCGGCGGTGACATGGGGAGCCTCCCGGCTCGCCCTTGAAGCCCGCGAGCGCCCGGCTCTGCCGGGGTCAGCAGATTCGGTGCGATTCCGAAGCCGACGGTCACAGTCCGGATGAGAGAGAACGGCATGGGAACGCCGCGCCTTTGGCCCGGCGCATGTCCCCATGTTCGAACTCGGCCCCGATTCCTTTAGGTTTGACAAGGAGTTGGAACCGATGACCCAAATGACTTCAGGACAGAGCGCATCCGCCGGGCCCGGCGGCCGCATCGCCGTCATCCAGGCCGGGTGGCACAAGGACATGACCGACCGGGCGCGCGACGGCTTTACCGCAACCATGGCCGAACACGGTGCCGATCCGGCAAGGACCGACCTCTACGAGGTTCCCGGCGCCTTCGAGATTCCGTTGACCGCACAGCGGCTCGCCGCGACGGGACGCTATGCCGCGATCGTGGCTATCGGCTTCGTCGTCGACGGCGGCATCTACCGGCACGATTTCGTCGCCTCCGCGGTGATCGACGGGCTGATGCGGGTGCAGCTCGACGGCGGCGTTCCGGTGCTTTCCGTGGTGCTGACCCCGCACCATTTCCACGAGAGCGAGGACCATGTCCGGTTCTTCCGCGAGCACATGACCGGCAAGGGACGGGAAGCGGCCGAAAGCTGCCTGCAAATCCTCGACCTCGACAGCCGCCTCGCCGCCTGAGGCGGAGCCTGCGCGATGCCGGACACGGCCCTCTCACCCTGACGTGACTGGCCGTGTCCGGCCGCCTGGCTTATGTCTTCTCGCACGATTTTCTGCCGCGGAGGACGAACCATGCTGATCAAATGCTGGAAAGGCTGGGAGCTGCCGGAACGGGCCGTGACCGACGAGTCCCTGTTCCGCAACCGCCGCGCCCTGCTGAAAGGCATCGCCGCCGGGCCCATGATGCTCTCGGCGGCCGCGCTCGCCGGCTGCGGCGAGGAGGCGACGGCGGAAGGCGACCCGGCGAGCATGCTGGCCTCCCTGCCGCCCGATCCCTCGGCGCATCTCTACCCCGTGAAACGCAACCCGGCCTATGCCGATGCCGGCAAGAACTATCCGCTCACGGACGAGGACCTCGCCACCAGCTACAACAATTTCTACGAATTCGGCTCCCACAAGAACATCGTCCGCGCCGCGCAGGATCTGAAGATACGGCCCTGGACCGTCGTCCTCGACGGCGAGGTGACGAAAGAGAAGACCATCGATATCGACGACCTGCTGGAGCAGATGCCGCTGGAAGAACGGGTCTACCGCCACCGCTGCGTCGAGACCTGGTCCATGGTCGTGCCCTGGAGCGGTTTCCCGCTCTCCGCCCTGGTCAAACTCGCCGAGCCCCTCTCCTCGGCGAAATATGTCCGCATGGAGACCTTCAAGGATCCGGAGATGGCGCCGGGCCAGAAGCAGCACTGGTATCCGTGGCCCTATGTCGAGGGCCTAACCATCGAGGAGGCGATGAACGATCTCGCCTTCATCGCGACCGGGATCTACGGCAAGCCGATGCCGCGGCAGAACGGCGCTCCGCTGCGCCTCGCCGTGCCGTGGAAATACGGCTTCAAATCCACCAAATCGATCGTCCGCTTCACCTTCACCTCCGAGCGCCCGGTCTCCTTCTGGGAAGAACTGCAGTCCAGCGAGTACGGCTTCTGGGCCAATGTGAACCCGGAAGTGCCGCATCCACGCTGGAGCCAGGCCTCCGAAAAGCCCCTCGGCGGCGGCACCAAAATCCCGACCCTGCTCTATAACGGCTATGCCGAGCAGGTGGCGGATCTCTACAAAGGACTGGAGGGAGAGCGTCTCTTCATGTAGGTCCGGAGGTCCGATCCAAACCGGCTTCAAGGGCCCTGCCATGAGCGGACCGACCGACGATCCCTTTCTCGACGTCGTCAAAGACGCCGATGCCGCCCGGCGTCTTCTCGTCCCCTATCGCGACTCCATTCACCGGACCATCATCGACCGGCTTCCGCCCGCGGACGGTGTTGAGCCGCTGCGCATCCTGGATCTCGGCCCCGGAACGGGACTGCTGGCCGAACGGATTCTCGCCGCCGACGACACCGCCGAGCTTACCCTGATCGACATGTCCGATGCCGTTATCGCCGATGTCCGCGAACGGCTCGAAGGCTTCGGCCCGCGCGTGACGGTTACGGCAGGCGACTATGTGCATATGACCTATGACGGCCCCTACGACGCCATCATCGCCGAACTTTCGGTCCACCACCTCAATCCGAAATCCATCAGGACATTGTTCTCCGCAAGCTACGCGGGGTTGAAAAGGGGCGGCGTTTTCATCAATGCCGATCAGGTCAGGGGCGAAACCGAAGCGGTGGAAAGCGCGCATCTTGAGGCCTGGAAGCGCGATTCCCTGGCGCTCGGCGCGCCGGAGGGTGAAATCGAAGAAGCGATCGAGCTGCACAGCGAGAGCCGTCCGCCGACGCTGCAGGCAAGCATGCAGAATCTCTCGGACGACGGCTTCGAGAATGTCCGCTGCGACTACAAGCAATGGTGCTTCGCGGTCATGTCCGGCGACAAAATCTGAACGCCGGCCTGCCGCACCTCAAGATATTCAGGAATGACAGCCGGCTAACGGTTGCTAAACCATCCAGGCGGTACCTTCGGAACCGTCACGGCATGAAGAACGCTCTCAGACACAGGACATGACCCACACCGACAACGCGATCGAGCAATTGAGGAACCGCATTCCTCAGGCGGATCCGAGGCTTTTCAAATTTTTCGCCTGCTGGCTCGACGCACGCGAAGACGCGCTGGTGCCGCGCCGCCGCGATTTCAGCCCTTTCGAAGTGCCGACCTTGTTGCGGTTTATCTGGATCTACCGCTTCGATCCCGAGGCCGGGGACTATGTCTGCCAGCTCGCGGGCGAAAGCGTGAACGAGGCTTGGGGGCAGGGCATCAAGGGCCGCACGATCCGGGAGGTCGTCGGCGAGAAGGATTACCCGGTCTGCAAGAAACGGTGGGACCGCATCATCGGCGAACCGGCCGTGCAGTACGGCGCTGTCGAGGAAAAACTCTCGGCGCTCGATGCCTGGCACGCGGAACGCCTGATCCTGCCGATGGCCTCGGACGACGGTACGGTCGACGTGATCCTCGGCATCAGCCTCTACAATCTCGACCATGTCATCTCGGAGGGGAACGCGAGCGTCTCCGAATATATCCTGCAGATTCCCTGCGAGGAGTTCCGCTAGTTCCCGCCGGCCGTCCGCCGATACATGACGAGGTCCGTCTCGGCGATGTGCACCAGCGGCAACTGCTTCGAAAGCTCGTTCAGGAAGGCGAACACGTCCGGCGCATCCGGCTTGTAGTCGTGCCAGAGGATCACGCCCTCATCGGCGAGCATATTCAGCGCCTTGCGCGTATCGCTCTCGACATAGGTCCGTGTATGCGCCCCGTCGACGAACACCAGGTCGACTTTGCCTCGCAGCGCGCTCTCGTCGTAGGCTTTGCTGTCCGAGAAGATCTGGCGAATGTTCTTTTCCGTCGGCTGACCGTTGTAGAAAAACGTCTCGAACGCGGATTCCTCGACCGCGACGTCGCGATGATGCTTGTCGTCGCCGAGCCCGAACTCCAGAGCGGCCAGATCTTCGGGATGCAGCGTCAGGGTATGGATCTCGGCGTCCGGCGCCGCGTTCAGCGCGAAGACATGCGCCGTCTTGCCGGTACAGGTGCCGAACTCGAAGATCCGCTTCGCGCCCTTGGCGAGCACCGCCATGACCCAGGACTCCCGGTCCGAGAGCGAGGCCACGACACCTTCCCCTCCGATGAAGCGCACCTCCGACGCCGGACTTGGGCCATAGCGCGTCATCTCGAAACAGGGCGCGACCTCTTCCAGTTTAGCCTTGCGGATCGGATAGCCGGAGAAGGCGAAGGCCCGCTTTTTCTGCCGCCGCAGCTTCAGCATGCGCCTCGCGACGAAAAAGAGCGCAACCAGCGACAGCAGATTGGTCGCGATCAGCAGGATGGTCAGCCAAGCGGGCCAATCGGGCATCGGGTCCGTCCCTGAGGTTCGTTCGGATGGTCGTGACACATGCAGGCCCGGGACAATAGTGTCAAGCTGCCGCCTTCGGCCGAGCCGCGATCCTCGGGGGAGCACATCATGACGGAGCAGGATATCGAGCAACGAGGCCATTGCCTCTGCGGTGAAACGCGCGTGGTCTTCGCCGGACAACCCAAATGGGTAGCGCATTGCCACTGCGAAAGCTGCCGCCGGCAGACCGCCTCACCTTTCACGACTTTCCTCGGGCTTCCAAGCGATGCCGTCCGATTCGTCGGCGCGGAACCCGACGTCTACCGCTCGTCGCCCGGCGTCCGGCGTCTCTTCTGCCGGACCTGCGGATGTCCAACCGCCTTCATTTCGGAGGCGTTTCCCGGCGAGATCCATCTCTACGCGGCGACGCTGGAGGAACCGGAATCGGTCGCCCCCGAATGCCACGTGCATTGGGGCGAACATATCCGGTGGATCCAATGTGAGGACGGATTGCCGAAACACGAGCGTGGAAGCGCCGAATAGGCGCAGCACCGCTTGTGGCCCGCCGCCCGGTTGCTTATGTTCGAAAGACGCGCGGAAGCGCACTCCTTGCCTCCAGAAAATCAGGACCGCCCAGCCCCATGACCGAACATCGCGAGAAGATCGTTATCATCGGATCCGGCGCCGCCGGACTGACCTCGGCCATCTACACCGCCCGCGCCAATCTCAAACCGGCGGTGCTCGCGGGCCTGCAGCCGGGCGGCCAGATGACGATCACCTCCGAAGTCGAGAATTATCCGGGCTTCGCGGACGTGATCCAGGGCCCCTGGCTGATGGAACAGATGCAGAAGCAGGCCGAACATGTCGGCGCCCGGATCGTCTACGATCTCGTCACCTCGGTCGATTTTTCGAAGCGCCCATATACCCTCTCCATGGATAGCGGCGATACCTTCGTCGCCGATGCGGTGATCATCGCGACCGGCGCGCAGGCGCGCTGGCTCGGGTTGGAGAGCGAGCAGACCTTCAGCGGCCGTGGCGTCTCCGCCTGCGCTACCTGCGACGGGTTCTTCTTCCGCGAACAGGAGGTGATCGTTGTCGGCGGCGGCAATACCGCGGTCGAGGAAGCGCTCTATCTCGCCAATATCGCCTCCAAGGTGACGCTGATACACCGCCGCGACTCGCTCAGGGCAGAGAAGATCATGCAGGAACGGCTGTTCCGGCACGACAAGATCGAGGTCGTCTGGGACAGCGTAGTCGAGGAGATTCTTGGCGGAGAAGGCCCGATGGCCGGAGTCGAGGGCGCCCGGATCAAGAACGTGAAGACCGGCGAGACAAGCGAAATCAAGGCAACGGGCTTCTTTGTCGCGATCGGTCACGACCCGGCGACAAAGCCGTTCGTGGAAGCGCTCCAGGCGGATGAGGAAGGCTACCTGCTGACAGAGCCCGGCAGCCCCCGCACGTCCGTTCCGGGCGTGTATGCGGCGGGCGACTGTGTTGACAAGGTCTACCGTCAGGCGGTGACGGCGGCTGGCATGGGCTGTATGGCGGCTCTTGAGGCGGAAAAGTTCCTTGCCGCGCTGGAAGACGCCGCGGCCGTGGCCGCCGAATAAGGCGGCTTTCGGGTAACGAACCGATAACCCTCTTGCGGTAAAGTGCTTTTTGCCCCGTGTTCTTCTGGCCCATGCCGATTTGCTGGCCTAGACTGACCGCCGGGACGTTGAGCTAGGAAGGCGAGTCGGTTCACCATGGCCATGGACTGGGACAAACTCCGGGTCTTTCACGCCGTTGCGGAGGCGGGCAGCTTCACGCATGCGGGCGAGACCCTCAATCTCAGCCAATCCGCGGTCAGCCGGCAGATCAGCCAGCTCGAAGACTCGCTAAAGGTTGCACTCTTTCATCGCCACGCGCGCGGCCTGATCCTCACAGAGCAGGGCGAAACGCTTTACCGCACTGCACGCGAAGTCTTCGCCAAGCTCGCAGCCGCGGAAGCCAGCCTTTCCGAAGGCAAGGAACTGCCGCGCGGACCGCTGAAGATCACCACGCCGGTCGCCTTCGGCTCGACCTGGCTGGCCTCCCGCATCGGCCGGTTCCTCGAGCTCTATCCTGAAATCACGGTCAACCTGATCATCGACGACGGGGAGCTCGATCTCGGCATGCGCCAGGCGGATGTCGCGATACGGCTCAGCCCGCCACGGCAACCGGACTTGATCCAGCGCCATATCAAGAACATCAAGCTGCACCTCTATGCCGCGCCCTCCTATCTGAAGAATGCCGGCGTGCCACAGACAGCCGAAGAGCTGCAGGATCACAGGCTGGTGCTTTTCGGCGACACGCCGCACCCGCCCTTCCCGAACGTCAACTGGCTGCGCGAGCTTGCCACCGGCGGGAACCGTCGCGTCCACATGAACACCTTCTCGGTGAACAACTACTACGCCATCTTGCGCGCCGTTCAGGGCGGCGTCGGGATCGCAGCGATCCCGGACTATCTCGCCCAGGAAGACAGCAGCCTCGTCCGCGTCATGCCGGACGTCGAAGGCCCGCAAGTTCCCGCCTATTTCGTCTATCCGGAAGAACTCCGCCATTCGAAGCGGATCACAGTCCTCAGGGATTTTCTGATCCAGGAAGTGGCGAAAACGCAGTTTTGATTTTTAGAAAAGGTCGAAATTTCTGCTATTTCCGGATAACGTTCTTAAAGCCAGAAGACCAGTTTGCTTTCGATTCGGAATCTAATAGAGTTGCCAAATTGTGACATTCAAGGCGAATCGGTCATGCATTTTTTGCATATCCGAACTGAACAAAAATGCATGGTCGTTAACGTCTTATAGACATATCTAAGACATAGTAACGGTGCTGCTCTGCAGCATCTTCCCTTCAGGCCCCCGCCTGAAGTAGAGGGCCCTTCGGGGTCCTACGTCTCCCAGACGTGAAGCCTCCCTGTTCAACTTGCCGGGAACCCAACGGTTCCCGGCATTTTTTCTTTCCATCGTGTTTCCGGATTCGCAGCGCCTTCGGCATATGGCGGCAATTCGCTATATTGCGGCGCAACGCTTCGTCTATGCTTCTTCAGCGCTGCCCCAATCCTGAGCCGAAGCCTCTTCCCGGGACCCCATGCCGGAACCGACACTGAAACGGTCACTCTCGCTCCCGCTCGTCGTCCTCTACGGTCTCGGCGTGACGATCGGGGCCGGGATCTACGTTCTGCTCGGCGCCTCTGCGGGTCGGGCCGGCATCCATGCGCCGGTCGCCTTTCTTCTGGCCGCCACCGCCGTGCTGTTCAGCGCGATCAGCTTCGCCGAGATGGCACGCCGCTATCCGGTCAGCGCCGGCGAAGCCGCCTATGTCCAGGCCGGGTTCGGCCTCGGATGGCTGTCGACGCTCGTCGGCCTGCTCGTGGTTGCCGCGGGGACGATCTCCTGCGCCACCATCGCCCTCGGCAGCACCGGCTATATCAGGGAGTTCCTGGATCTCCCCGCCTCGACCATCCTGCTGGCCGTCATCCTGCTACTGGGCGCCATAGCCGCCTGGGGAATTACAGAATCGGTGCTCGTCGCGGGACTGTTCACGATCGTCGAGATCGGCGCGCTTCTCGCCGTTATCGTCGCCGGGCTCTGGACCGACCCTGGGATCGTGACCGAGATCCCGAAGGTCCTGCCGGCCCCCGGCGACGCCGCTGCCCTCACCGGTATTCTCTCGGCGACCTTGCTCTGCTTCTTCGCATTCATCGGCTTCGAGGACATCGTCAATCTCGCCGAAGAGGTGAAGCAGCCGGACAGGACGCTTCCCCGCGCAATCTTCATTACGCTTGCGCTCGCCGCCCTGCTCTATTTCTCGGTAACCGCGATTGCCGTGCTCTCGGTCCCGCTGGACGAGCTTGCCGCCTCGCCGGCGCCGATGAGCCTGGTCTTCGAGCGGGTGAGCGGACTTTCGCCCTGGACGATCACGCTGATCGCCATCGTCGCCACGCTGAATGGGGTGGTTGTACAGATCGTCATGGCGTCCCGCGTGCTCTACGGTCTGGCTCGACAGGGATCGATCCCCGCTGTCCTCGGAAGGGTGAACCGGGTAACGCAGACGCCGCTGCTCGCCACAAGCCTGGTTATTGCAATTATTCTGGTCCTCGCGCTCGCGTTTCCGCTTGAGCCTCTGGCGGAAATGACCTCCCGGATCGTGCTCACCACCTTCACACTGGTGAACGCATCGCTGCTTCGCCTGCACCTGCGGGACGGCGCATTGCGCAGGATCTGGCTACCCGCAGCGGGGTGCCTGACCTGCCTCGCACTGTTGTTCGGAACCCTCCGGTAGGCGCCTCCCGACTGGAGCCGATCAGGCTGCGATCCCGACCTGATCCTCGTCCTCGTCCGGGAAAATCTCTTCCGGCAGTACAGCGCCACTGTCGTCCGTTCCACCGTCTTCGTTATCGCCCGGATCCATCGCCATCGCACTCGCGAGCATCATCGCCTGATCCGCCGGAGACGGCGCATCGACGGAAACCTCTTGCGAAGACGGGCCATCTTCCGCATCCGGTCCACCTGCGACCGGGTTCCCGGCCACGCTCTCCGCATCGGCATCCGAGACCTCGGCCGTTCCTGCCTCGTCACCGGAGACGGAGCTGTCCTCAGGCTCCGGCGAACCGTTTTCCGCGATCGCCTCGTCGCCGCCTTCCTCGTCAGCGCCGGCATCTTCTCCAGATTGCAGAACCTCACGGTCAAAGACCGGTTCGTCCTGACCGTCTTCCAGATCCTCCGGGACGATATCCTCGCCCAGACGCAGGAAGCCATCCTGGTCGAAATTGGCGTTCTCGCCATAGCTGGTCACATAAGCAAAGCCGACATCCAACAGCTCGCCGACGGAGCCGTCCGCCCAATGGAAGCTCCCTTCGGCGACCAGTTCGGTGGTGCCATCCGTATCGTCGATCCGTGTCCAGCCGAGATCAATCGCCTCGACACCTCTTTCCGCGACGCTCGAAAGTTCGTCCGCGTCCGAGATGCCGTCCTGGTTCAGGTCCTGCCACAGCAGCAGCTGCGCATAGCCCGCGTCCAGCGCGTCGACGCGGCCATCCTCGTTCTCGTCAAGGCTGGCGAGCGCGGCCTCGCCGTCCGCAAAGCTCTCGCCATTGAAATGCTCGGAGAGCAATTCGGTGCGGTCATCGATCAACCCGTTTTGATTGAGATCCATGACCAGCATGGCATCGTCCGCCGCAACCCAGCCGGTCTGCTGCCGCGTGCCGTCGCCCGCCATGTCGAAACGCGCCGTACTGTCGAACATGTCGACCAGTTCCACTCCGTCGCCATCGAGATCAAGAACGACAGGATCCTCGGCCGTGACGTTGGTGTATTTGGCGATCTCCGTAGCATAATCGTTCAGGAACGCATCGAGCTTGGTCTGCGCCTCGGCAGCGGTCGATCCGTTATCCTGGAAAATCGTCTTGGCGAAATTGTCAAAGCTGTAAGTTGAGCCTTTGTATTCGAAAGATTCGATACGAGGATTGACGAAGGCCAGCGCACCGGCGGATGTCTGCAACATCAGATGGGCCGCTCCCTCCCACCATATAGTGCTCGCCCCGGTGATCGTTCCGCTTCCTTCGACAACGAATTTGTCGTTCCCCGTCGATACGTAGACGACGCTGGAATTGTTCGGATACTGATGGTCGGATTCGCTGATCCGGAACTGGGTGCTTCCGCTCGCGCCGTCAGTATCCCAAATGTAGGTGTCGTTTCCGTGTCCGGCGAATCCGTTCCAGACCGAGTGCCCTCGTATCGTGTCGTCGCCCGACTTTCCTCGCACCTGGGATGCAACACCTACATCGAGAAAATTGGCGCTGGAATTGCCGTAAATATTGTCGTAGTAGGCGGACCCTCTGACATGCTCGAAACCGGAATATGAATCTCCGGCAGCGTCTCCACCAGAAGCGGAATTGCTCCGCAGGTCAATGGTGACCGCCTCTGAGGACCCCGAGTAATCGAGCGTGTCCTCACCGGCTCCACCCGCCAGCACGTCAGCGCCGGCTCCGCCGGCAACGATGTCGTTGCCGTCCCCGCCGTCGATCGTGTCCGCATCGGCGCCGCCTGAGAGCACGTCGTTTCCGGCGCCGCCCGAGAGCACATCCTGGCCGCCGCCGCCCGAAACCGTCTCGTTGCCCGTGGACAAGGTGATGTTGTCGCCGTAGCCGGTCCCGACGACAGCTTCGAAATTGGTTGCGGTCGCACCGCTCGAACCGGCGCCGGTGATGCTACCGGCGGCGATGTCGAAGGTGACGGCGCTGGTCGCACCGGCGAAAGAAATGGTGTCGTTACCGCCGCCGCCGTCGAGACTGTCGGAGCCGCCGCTGAAGGCCAGCGCCTCGTCCCCGGCGCTGCCGATGATGGTGTCCGCGTAGGCCGAGCCGACGACATATTCGAAGCCGCTGATCGTATCCCCGTCGGCATGGCCGCCCGAGACCACGCCGGTTCCGAGATTGACATAGACCGCCGCGTTGGAGTTGGCGAAGGAGATGGTGTCGATCCCCGCGCCGCCGTCGAGATAGTCGGCGCCGAGCCCGCCTTCGAGGAGATCGTTACCGTCTCCGCCCAGGAGACTGTCCGCGCCCGCATCGCCGGCGAGAATATCGTTACCTGCTCCACCGGACAGCGTGTCATCGCCGTCGCCGCCGAAGAAACTGTTCGCGTTGGCGTCCCCGGTAAGGCCGTCGCCATAGGCAGAGCCGTTGACGTTCTCGACTCCGGTGAGCGTATCGCCGCCGTCGCCTGTGCCGGAACCGAGATTGACCGTCACTCCGGCCCCGGCCTGGCCATAGTCGGCTGTATCGATTCCGGCCCCGCCGTCGAGCAGGTCGCCGTCATCGCCGCCGGAGAGAAGATCGTTACCAGCACCGCCCGAAAGCGTGTCGGCACCGCGCTCGCCGGACAGCGTGTCGTTGCCATCTCCGCCATCCAGCAGGTCGTTTCCGGCCGCTCCGCGAAGGACATCCGCCCCGCCGGCCCCCGAAAGCTGGTCGTGCCCGGCGCCGCCGCTCATCGTATCGTCGCCCGCGGTGCCGGTCAGCGTGTCGCCGTCCGGCCGGTCGGCAAAGATGAAATGGCCCTCGGCAAGTGCACTTGAGGCCACACCGTAGAAGGTCAGCTGGTCGTTCGAGTTCCAGGAAATCCGCGCATGGCCGTTGCTGTCATTGGCCAGTTTCTGGCGCAGCTCTACCATGTCGTAGATCTGCGTCCCGCTCAGATCCACCTTGTCCGCGCCGGTGTCGAAATCGAGGATCAGATCGGCGCCATCGCCGGTTCCACCATGAATGAAACTGTCGGCCCCGGCTGCCCCCTGCAGGCTGTCATTTCCGGCGCCGCCGCTCAGCTTGTCGTCGCCATTTCCTCCATTCAGCAAGTCCACGCCATCGCCGCCGACAAGAGTGTCCGCGTCGTCACCGCCAAGCAGGGTATCGGCATCGGCGCCCCCGCTTAGAAGGTCCGCGCCGCTGCCGCCGGAAAGCAGGTCCGCGCCGGCTCCGCCATCTGCCGTATCCGCTCCGGAACCGCCGTTCAGCAGGTCGTTCCCCGCACCGCCGCCGAGCACGTCGTCGCCATCCTCTCCCGCGAGCGTGTCCGAACCGTCTCCGCCTGCGAGGGAATCCGCGTCGGTGCCGCCGTAGAGCTGATCGTTGCCATCTCCCCCGGAAAGCGTGTCGGCACCTGCTCCGCCGGAAAGGGTATCGTTGTTTCCGCCTCCGGCCAGAATGTCGTCCCCGGCCGCGCCCGAAAGCAGATCGGCTGCGCCGCCGCCGCTCAGGGTATCCGCGTGGCCCGAACCGGCGACGACCTCGATTCCGCTCAGGGTATCGCCCGCCGCCTCGCCGGACGT
Source organism: Nisaea acidiphila (assembly GCF_024662015.1). Taxonomy (NCBI): domain Bacteria; kingdom Pseudomonadati; phylum Pseudomonadota; class Alphaproteobacteria; order Rhodospirillales; family Thalassobaculaceae; genus Nisaea; species Nisaea acidiphila. The sequence continues at coordinate 1,103,593 of NZ_CP102480.1, forward strand.
GCCGCTTCCGGTACTCAGATCCACCGCGACACCGGCCGCGGCAGCAGAGTAATCGGCCACATCGGTACCGGCACCGCCAATCAGGCTGTCCGCGCCGGCACCGCCCGAGAGCGTGTCGTTGCCGTCCTCTCCCGCGAGGGTGTCCGCTCCATCCCCGCCGAGCAGATTGTCATCGTCCGCCCCGCCGACCAGGCTGTCCGCACCGGCATTGCCATAAAGGCTGTCGCCGCCACCGCCACCGCTGAGGGTCTCCGCGGCTGCCGCGCCCGAAATCGTATCGCCGGCGGCCGTGCCGACGACCTGTTCAATACCGGTGAGGCTGTCGCCTTCGGCATCGCCGCCGCTCCCGGTACCGGCCGCAAGGTCGACGGATATCGCCGACGAGGAGGCCGCGTAATCGGCGAGATCGGTGCCGTCGCCGCCATCGAGGGAATCCGCGCCGGCGCCGCCCCAAAGCGTGTCCGCATCGTCGCCTCCGGAGAGAGAATCGTTTCCGGCGCCACCGGACAAGCTGTCCTGTCCGGCCTCCCCTGCAAGCACGTCGTCGCCATCGCCGCCGGAAAGCAGATCGTCCCCCGCGCCGCCGTTCAGACTGTCGGCGCCGTCCGCGCCGGTGAGTTCGTCCGCTCCGGCGCCACCGCTCAGCGAGTCCTCCGACGTTCCGCCAACCAGCGTGTCGTCAAAGGCGGAACCGACGACCTGTTCGATACCGTCAAGCGTATCGTCCTCCGCATCGCCGGCGGTGCCCTGTCCGGCAGCGAGATTGACGGCGACGGCAGTCGCCGAAGCCGCGTAGTCCGCCGCGTCGCTCCCCGTCCCGCCGGAAAGCAAATCCGCACCGGCGCCGCCGACAAGCGTATCGTTGCCGCTGCCGCCCGACAGGGTATCCAGTCCATCACCGCCGGAAAGCGTATCGGCACCTTCATCGCCGATCAGAATGTCGTTATCGGCGCCGCCATCCATGAGGTCGCCGCCGGTGCCGCCCTCCAGGCTGTCTTCTCCGGCGTTGCCGGTGATCCTGTCGGCACCCGCTCCGCCGCTGAGGGTGTCCGCTGCGCTCCCGCCGATAAGCGTATCGTCGTAATCGGATCCCGCGACCTGCTCGACGCCTTCCAGCGTATCGCCTTCCGCGTCACCGCCGGTCCCGGCGCCGGTCCCTCCGGTCATGTCGATCGAAATCGCGGCAGAAGAGGCGGAATAGTCGGCAAGATCGTTGCCGTCGCCGCCGTCGAGCATGTCCGCGCCGGCACCGCCCATCAGCGTATCTGAACCGCCAAGGCCCCAGAGGGAATCATCCCCGTCGCCGCCGGACAGACGGTTGCTCAATGCATTCGCCGCTATCGAGTCGGCTCCGTCCGTTCCGACAAAGTCCACCGGCAGGGGCGGCGGCGCGGAAACCGCCGCTTCCTCCGCAATGATCGTATCGGACGTCGTGCCGGTTTCGGTCGCACCGCTGCCGGTGTCCGCCGTGTCCGTATCTGTTGTGGCCTGTTCGACCGTATTGTCCGGACCGGAATCGGCCTCCGAACCGTCCGTCGCGGCTATCAGCGAGTCGAGAAGATCGTCATCGTCGTCGTCATCGAACACGCCGCTCTCGCCGGCGGCGACAATGTCCGCGCCGGAAATCGTATCTTCAGCCGCATTCCCGCTGGTCGAGGTCTCCGGACCGGAGGTTTCCCCGAGAAGGGTATCGTCTTCCGCTCCATCATCCGAATCCGCGACCGTGTCCTCGTCCGCGTTTTCGCCGCCTTCACCGCTTCCGCTCTGGGGCTGCGCCCCGGCGCCTCCCGGCGTTGCGGCGCCGGACGCGGCTTGGCCGCTTCCGCCTGTGCTTTCCGTGGTTGTCGCCGGGTTCCCTGCGGCGGCGGTTTCCGCACTTTCCTCCGCGCCGCCGGTTTGCCCGCCATCGCCGGAGCCTTCGGGATCGGCACTCGCCGCATCCGTCTCGGTCTCGGCGGTCTCGGGTGCCGCGACATACTGCACGTTGTCCAGGCTTTCGTCCGCTGCCGCCTGTTCCGCCGCGGCGAGAGCCGCAATCGCTGCAGCCGCCTCCGAAGCCGTCGCCCCGGTCTCGGCCGCAAGCATTTCCGCCTGGGCCGCAGCCTGCGCTTCCTCAGGCACCCCGGCCACCAGGGCCGCGCTCGCGCCAACGGCGGCGGCCAACATGACCTCGCCAAGATTGGCATTCGTCGCCGCAGCCTGCGCATTGGCCTGTATCGCCGCCTGGCGGGCCGCAAGCGCAGCTGCGGAACTCGCGCCGCCACCCGCTCCGGCCCCGCCGGCCGCCGCCGGGTTACCGGAACCCGATCCGGCTCCCCCACCGCCTGCCATGGCGGCGGCGTTGCGAAGCTGTGCCGCCTGTCCCGCGGCACCGGTCACCGCCGCCCGGGCGGCGGCCATCCGGTCCGCCGCGCTCTCGCCGCGACCAGTACTGCTCTGAGTGCGGTCGCGCTGGGTATCCGTACCGGACGCCGCACGTTCCAGAGCGGCCTCGACCTCGGCCTCGGTCTCGAGACGGGACTCCTCCGCTTCCGCGGCCTCTACCTCCCGGCGTGCGGCGTCTTCCTCGAGCAGCGCCTCGAGGCGCGCTTCCTCGGCCGCCTTCGTCTCCGCCGCGTCGATTTCGGCGGCGGTCTCCGAAAGCACGCCGTCCTCGCCATAGGCGCCCGCGCCGCCTTCCTCGCTCAGGGAGACGGTCTCGCCATCGTCGAACGCGACCCTCTCGACCCCGCGCGCGGTTACCTTTCCGCCGTCATTGGTGGTGATGATCGTCTGCCCGCCGCCTTCTTCGATGGTGACGTCGGCGCGGTTGTAGCCCTCCATGCGGAGCGCGTCGGAGCCGCTCTTGTCGACGATGACGTCCTCGCCGCCGCCGCGGCTATAGACGTAGGTATCGGCCCCTTCGCCGCCATAGAGCGCGTCGTTGCCCTTGTTGCCGTGCAGTTCGTCATCGCCGACGCCGCCATGCACGGAATCGTCTCCCTGGCCGCCATAGAGCGTATCGTCGCCCTCGCCGCCGACCAGCTCGTCCTCGCCCTGGTTGCCGTAGGCGACATCGTCGCCGGCCCCGCCGTGAACGATGTCCTCGCCCTTGTTGCCGTGCAGTTCGTCGTCGCCGAAGCCGCCGAGGGCGGTGTCGTCGTCCTGGCCGCCATAGAGGCTGTCGGCACCGGCGCCGCCGGAGACCTCGTCCTCGCCCTGGTTGCCGTAGACGACGTCGTCGCCGGCGCGCCCGTCCAGGGTGTCGTCGGCGTAGGAGCCTTCCAGCCGGTTGCCGTCGGCATCGCCTGCGAGACTGTCGGCATGGGTCGAACCGCGGACATTCTCGATCCCTTCCAGCGTGTCGCCCTCGGCATGACCGCCCGAGAGCGCACCGCTTTCGAGATCGACCGAAACGCCGGCGTCCGAATGATCGTAGGCGGCCGTGTCCGATCCGTCGCCGCCGGCGATCAGGTCCGCCCCGGCACCGCCTTCCAGATTGTCGTCGCCTTCGCCGCCGTCGAGCGTGTCGTCGCCCTGGCCGCCATAGAGCGCGTCGTCGCCCTTGTTACCGTAGAGCTCGTCATCGCCTTGGTTACCGTAGACAGCGTCGTCGCCCTGGCCGCCATAGAGGTCATCGTCGCCCTTGTTGCCGTGGAGCTCGTCCTCGCCCTGGTTGCCGTAGACAGCATCGTCGCCCTGGCCGCCGAAGACCGTGTCGTCGCCCTTGTTGCCGTAGAGCGTGTCCGCGTCCTGGTTCCCGTAGACGACATCCTCGCCCTGGCCTCCATAGGCGACGTCCGCGCCCTGGTTGCCATGCAGGGTGTCGTAATCCTGGTTGCCGTAGAGAACGTCCCCGCCCTGGCCGCCGAAAGCCTCGTCGCTGCCCATGTTCCCGTGCAGCGTATCGTCGTCCTGATTGCCGTAGAGCGCGTCGCCGTCCTGCCCGCCATAAAGCGCATCGGCCCCGGCACCGCCGTACAGCGCATCCTCGCCCTGGTTGCCGTAGACGACGTCGTCGCCCTCGCCGCCATAGGCGACATCGTTCCCGGCACCGCCCGAAAGCGTGTCGTCACCGCCGCCGCCATAGAGCGTGTCGGCCAGCTCGCCCGCCTCCAGCAGATCGGCCTCGTCGGTGCCGGAGAGCACCTCGCCCTGCTCCTCCTGCAGGTACTCGGCATCGTTCGCGCCCTCGCTCCACCACTGGGTCGCCTCGCCGATGGTCACCTCGTCGAGCCCGAGTTCCTCGGCCCGGGCGATGGCGTCCTTCAGCATCTCCGCCTCGGCCCCGCCCGCGGCAATCACCGCGGCGGCCCAGCCGGTATCCATCAGCGCGTGCTCATAATCGGCGGCGGCCTGAAGGTCGCTGAGCAGGCCGTAGATGTCCTCGGAATCGGAATTCTCGAAAGCCTCGCGGGCAAACGGATTGCCGCCTTCGAGATCCATCTGCTTCAACGTCTGGAAGGCGACTTTGTTGACGAGGCCATCGGCGGAGTCCGCGGTCACGCCTTGGCGCACCACCGGCCGCTCGAGGGTCATGTTGTGGTCGTCCCAGACCTCTTTGTAGACCCGCTGCTCGACCACACCCTCGCGGTTTTCCTCCGCGACGATATGATAGCCGCCCTCGAAACCTTCCTCGCCGCCCGACTCCCGCTTGTAGGTGGAAACCGCGCCGTCGTCCGCATCCGGTCCCGGCGGAACCTCGATCAGGCTCTCGACATCCTTGTCGTACATGCCGATGGAGCCGACGAAATCGCCTTCGCGCCAGCCAATCCGGAAATCGGCGAAGTCGTCCTCGTTCACCACATTGGCGCCGATATGCTTCAGGATCCCGTCCATCAGCTCCTCGGCGCTCTGCCCCATGGCCGCCGCAAGTTCCTCCGGTCCGCCATCCTTGGCATGGGTGCGCACCAGATCGACTTCGTCGCCGTTCGCATCGAGGATCGCTGTCGCAGTCGGCTTCGGCTTGCCGATGCCGGCGACCGAGCCGGCAAAGGCGGCGACGGCGATTCCGGCGATGGCCGCCGGGCCGAGCGCCGCGCCGGCAGCGGCGTAGCTCGCGAACGACATGGACGCTGTGCCCGCCGCGGTGATGGTGACGCCTGTCGCCGATGCCGCTGTGAAGGCTGCCGTCGCGGCCCCTCCGAACAGGGTGCCACCGATCCCCCCGCCGCCAAATTGCTCGCCGAGGAAATTCCCTGCGAACGAGGCGACCGACGCCGGATTGAATATATTCGCCTGGAAGCCGGCGAGACTGCCGCCGTTCGTGATCGCGTGCACGGCACCGTTCGCGGCCCAGCCGACGACCGCATTCCCGGTAAAATTCGCGATCGCGGCGGCCGGTCCGTCGAGATCCTCGGTCAACTCGCTGACGACATGAGAGCCCGCCGCCGCCAGCGCCGCCGTTGCGACGGAGCTGACATAGGCCCCGCCGTCAAAATTCTCCACCAGATCGCCTAGCGTCTCGACGCCTTCCATGGCGTCGAACACAGACCTCCAAGTGGACTGCAGGCCGATCTCGAGCGCCGTGTTGTCGATCCCAAGCCCAATCAGCGTGCTGCCGAAATTGGAGACGGCATTGGCCTGGTTCTCGGTGTAGGGGGCCTCCTCTTCATAGGAGGCGTCGGTCATTACTTGACCAGAGTCGGCAACCTGAACTTGCCCATCGAGAGTATCACCGCCGGTGCTCCCGACGAGAGTATCACTGCCAGTACCCGCAACGAGCGGCGGAGGTGCATCCGGGTCAGGCTCTTGTGGATCATAGTCCGGGTGCCGGTCGTAGTCATTTAGCAGACCATCGTCTGGCACGGATTCTCCATTCCCGTTAGACTGACCACTACCTGGAGCTGCATCGGGCCATATATCGTCAAAATGGTTGGGATCCCCGGCGCCGCTGGAGGGATCTTCGCCGGTTCCTGCGCCTTGCCCGCCCCCAGAGGGCGCATCCGGCCAAACGTCATCGAAGTGATTCTGATCGCCGAGGCCCGGGTTTACCTCGGGACCGTCTCCCGCAAGCGGCGGCTCAATGACTGGGTGTGCCGGCGGAACAGCCGGCTCCGGCCACATATCGTCATAGTAATTGTCGGCGCCCGGCTTCGGCGAGATGTCCGGATTAATCGGATTGTCGGCCTCGGGATCGTGGTTCGGATAGCCACCACCTGTGCTTGGATCATTCGCGTCATTGTCAATATCTGTCGGCGGCGTTTCACCGACTACGCGGCCTGATCCAGGCGACTCAGGGGGAGCGTCAAGACCAAACAAATCAACTAAATCGCCGAGCGTACCGAGCTCAGTTTCCCAAGCGTCTCCATCAAGCTCGACTTCTGCGCCCTGAGGGTGCGGTTTTCCATTCTTATCCTGACGCGGTTTCCCATCCGCATCCAGAACAGGGTTTATTCGAAGCGAGTATGACGCACGAGCCGTCACCTTGTACTCGTCAAGGTCACCGGCATTTTGAAGATTTTCGTTACGGACAACGATATTAAGACCGGGCGCAAGAGTAAAAAATCCCGCTTTTCCGCTAAAATTAGCACCCCCATGAATTTCTAAAGAAATATTTCCGCTATCCTCAGCAGTGAGTCGAAATGTTGCGCCGGGTCTAACAGAAATTTCTGCACCACTATTACCGGCACTACCGCCTATTCCAATTTTTGGACCAATTCGAAATTGAACGACCGGCTCGCCATCATCATTATAATACTGCTTTAATTCCACCAATTTATTATCAGATGAAATAACTTTCGATATTGCTGGCGGAAGACTTATTGAAACATCAATACCCGCATCATCCAATGCTTTATTTATCACATCATTTATAATATCATTTTGCTCACTCTCAACAATATTTGGATTTGACATAATATTAATTCCCGATATCAATCACAGATTCGTTTATAAAAACACATTTCGAACCAATTTAATTCCTCATCGAAAATTATCTCAATGTTCTCCTTTATATCAATCCAACTTGATCCACTTTGAATTTTTTTATTATACAACAATCTCAACAACAACAAATCTATTGCCCCGTATTTTTCTATATTATCTTCAAAATTCAAGACACTGCCATCCAATCCATTCATATCATTTGTTAAACCAAATACCTGTATTATCTCCTCTAACGCACACGATTTGAATGATTGATCCCGCACCTTATCGACCAAGCCGATAGTAGAAACAGACAACCCCCTTGCACCATCATCAACACCAATCACCGCGAAACAATACTCCCCAGATCTTAATGTACTGTCATATATTTTATGTCTTGTTTTATCATAATGTTGTATGAGAGTTATATTTTGAGACACGTTATTAATATATATCGCTATATCGACACCCTCCCAGGAGCTGTATGGTTTTCTTTTCACCTCCAATATTCTTAAGTTTGTGATTTCTGACAACCCCTTCATTATTGACCTTATATAATTCACTCTATCGATATTAGCTTTCGAATTGTTTAAAATTACATAATTCACTTGATCAAAACGCTTCCACGCGCCATCTGGCTCAGATTCAAATTCAGATTCTTTTCTCAAAATTATTTCTTTAAAATATACTTCAACGTCCTTGATTGAATATTTATTTATATGATCTACATATTTCTTTCGATCTACTCCCATAAAATAAATTTCATTTGTAGTAACTTCGTAAATTTTATTATACCCAGCAAACGCTAAATTCTCTATTCGAGAAAAACCGAATGCAATCGCAATAAAAACAAATGGAGGCAATATACGCAGGAAGACAGAGCGCTTCACCCTATTATCTTCGCTAATTTTATTTAACATTTTTGTCTCATTAAAAAGCGATTTCAAACAAGGAGCGCCGATATCCAACGACATTGCGTTGTAAAATGTACTTAGATACGACCCCCTCGCCAACAAACATCGCCTTGCATTTGATCTAATTTTCCCGCCATACGCGCAGGAAACTCACCGCTCCCGGAGACTCTCCTTGCGATAGCGCAGGACCGGCGCGAGCAGGTATTCGATCAGCCGCCGTTCGCCGGTGATGATGTCCACCGTTACAGCCATTCCGGGGGCCAGGGTGCGGCGGCCGGCGGCCTCGAAGGCGGCGACGCTGTCGGGGTCGAGATCGATGCGGGCCTCGTAGGGCTGGGGGGCCTGGCCGGCGCCCGCCTGGCCGGCGGAGCTCGCGGCCGCGGAGGTGCCTTCGCCGTAACCCTTCTCCGCCTCGGCGGAGATCGAGACGACGATGCCGCTGATGGTGCCATGGCTGACGAAAGGATAGCCCTCGACCTTGACCTCGACCCTCTGGCCGGGGCTGACCCAGCCGACATCCTTGTTCAGCACCCGCGCCTCGGCGCGGAGCGGGGCGTCGGTCGGGACGATCTTCAGCAGCGGGTCGCCCTCGCGCACCACGGCGCCGATGCTGTGCACGGTCAGTTCCTGGATCGTGCCGGAAGCCGGCGCGCGCAGGGTCTTGCGGGACTGGCGCTGCCGCGCCTTGTCGAGTTCCAGCGCGGTGCGTGCAACCTCGCGCTCCGCCCCTTCCAGCTCGGCGAGGCGGGCGGTCAGGAAATCGGTGCGCACCTTGGCCAGCGTCTCCCGTGCCACCGCGATCTCGGCCTCATTCTGCTTCAGCGTCCGGCGCAGCACCGCCAGTTCGCCCTCGCTCTCGATCAGGCCGCGCTGCAGTTGCAGCAGGGTCGAGCGCGCGACCAGTTCCTTTTCCCGGAGCTGCTGCTGCACCTCGACCAGGTCGCGGCTGATCGGCAGGGTCGCCTCGAGCTTCTCGATCTGCGCCGCAGTCGTCGCGTGCTGGGCCTCGAGGCGGACCACCTCGCGCCGCGCCACCGCCTCCTCCCGGCCGAGGCTTTCCCATTCGCTCTCCAGGCGCTCCCAGGCCGCGGCGGCAAGTTCGCTGCCTATCCCCTCCGGCGGGAGGAAATGCGCCGTTGGATGGGTTCCGTCCTCCGCCCGCGCCGCGGCGACGAGCGCGGAAAGGCGCGCCGCTTCCAGGGCGGACGCGTTGCGGTCGCTCTCCAGCTGCGCCAGATCGACCGTGGTTTCCGTCGGGTCGAGCGAGATCAGCGCATCGCCCTCAGACACCTTCTTCCCGTCGGCGACATCGATCCGGCGCACCACGCCCGAGCTCGCCGCCTGCACCACCACGGTCGGGCGCGACGGCACCAGCGTGCCCTGGGCCACCGAGACGATGTCCTGCCGCCCGATCCAAGACCAGGCGAGCAGCGCAAGGATGAAAAGGAAAATCAGGCCCGGCAGCAGCACGAGAAAGCGCGTCGGGGGCGTGTCCTGGATCTCGACCAGCCCGGGCAGAAAGCCGTGCGCGGCGGCGGGCGCGGCCTGTGCCGGGGCCTTCTTCTCGTCGCGCCACGCGCCCCACGCGACGCCGAAAGCGCGTTTCAGACCGCCGATCATTCCGCCGCCTCCTCCCGCGGCGCGACGTCGCGCTCGCCCTGCTGGATCTCGTAGAGGTGGCGGTAGCGCCCGCCCTCGCGGCCCATCAGCTCGCCGTGGCTACCTTCCTCGACGACCCGACCGTGCTCGATCACCAGGATGCGGTCGCAGTCGCGCACCGCCGCGAGCCGATGGGCGATGACGAAAACGGTGCGCCCGGCGGCGATCTTCTGCATGTTGCGATGGATGATACGCTCGCTCTCGTAATCTAGGGCCGAGGTCGCCTCGTCGAGGATCAGAATACGCGGATCGGTGACCAGCGCGCGGGCAAGCGCGATACGCTGGCGCTGACCGCCCGAAAGCGCCGCGCCCCGCTCGCCGACCGGCGTGTCGTAGGCCTCCGGCAGGGTGAGGATGAACTCGTGCGCGCCCGCCAGCTCAGCCGCCTCCTGGATGCGGTCCATCGGCAGCGACGGGTCGGCCAGCGCAATGTTCTCCCGGACCGAGCGGTTGAAGAGGAAGTTCTCCTGCAGCACCAGCCCGACTTTGCGCCTGAGCCATGCTGGATCGATCAGCGCGATGTCGACACCGTCGATCAGGATCTTGCCGCTTTCGGGCACATGAAGGCGCTGCATCAGCTTGACCAGGGTCGACTTGCCGGAGCCGGAAGCGCCGACGATGCCGATGCGCGCCCCGGCGGCGACGTCGAATGAGATATGGGAGAGGATCTGCGGGCCGTCCGGGCGGTAGCGGAAGGAAACGTCGCGGAAGAGTACCGCCCCCTTCAGATCCGGCAGAGAAGAGGCCTGGGTCCGAGCCGGCTCCGGGCGCTGGTTCAGGATCTCTCCGAGCCGTTTCACGGCGAGGCCGGTCTGCTGTACCTGCTGCCAGAGCTGGGCGAGACGCTGGGCCGGCGCCGTCACCCGGCCGGCGAGCATGTTCATCGCCATGAGCTGACCGGCCGTCAGGTCGCCGCTGATCACTCCCTTGGCACCGATCCAGAGGATCATCGCGGTCATCAGCCGGTTGAGAAAGGTGACCGTCTGCTGGGTCATGGTCGAGAGCCGCTCGGCCTTGAAGGCCTCGGAGGAGTGGCTCGCGATCTGGTCTTCCCAGCGGCGCTGCATCTGCGGCTCGACCGCGAGGCTCTTCAGGGTCTCGATCCCGGCCACGTTCTCGACCAGAAAGGCGTGGTTGTCGACCGAACCGGAGGATTTCTTCGAGAGCCGCGCCCGCAACACCGGCGTGACCACGGCATAGATCAGGATGAAGACCGCGACGAAGGCGACGACGATCCAGGTGAGCGAAGGCGCGTAGTGATACATCACCGCGAGGAAGACCACGGTGAAGAGCAGGTCGATCGCCGAGGTCAGCGCGGGGCCCGTGAGAAACGAGCGGATCTGCTCCAGCTCCGCCACGCGTTGCGCCGTCGCACCGACCGCCCGGGTCTCGAAATAGCTGACCGGCAGCCGTGCCAGATGGCGGAACAGCCGCGCCTTCAGCTCGACATCGATGCGATTGGTGGTGTGCGAGAAAAGGAATTGGCGGAGCGCGCTCAGCGCCAGTTCGAAAAGACCGACGCTGATCAGGCCGAGCACCAGCACGTCGAGCGTCGAGACCCCGCCCGAGACCAGCACCTTGTCCATCACAAGCATGACGAAGAGCGGAGTGGCGAGGCCGAAGGTCTGCACGATCAGCGAGGCGAGCGTGACCTGGAAAAGGATCTGCCGGTGCTTGATCAGCGGCGGGATGAACCAGGTGAAATCGAATGCCCGCTCCTCGCCGGCGATTTCCTCCGAGCGGGCAAGCAGCAGGAGGGAGCCGCTCCAATTCGCCTCGAACTCCGCGCGCGCAATTTCCTGCGGTCTCCCCACTTGAGGGTCCTGCAGCAGCACCCTGTCGGACATAACGCGGCCAAGCACCACCCAGCGGCCGTCCAGCATCGGAACGAGCGCCGGACAGGGAACGTCTTCGAGATCTTTCGAGCGGACCCGCTTCTCTGCCGCCTTCAGCCCGCGGGCCCGGGCCAGGCGGACAAGGTCGGCCGCCCCGGCCAGGTCCGAACCGAGCCCCGCCTCATGCTGCAATTGCCCGAGATCTGATGGGTACTCCAGAACAGCGAGCGCAACCGCAAGCGCCATAAGACCGCTATCACCCGGTGCCGAACTGTGCTCCCCTGCAGTCATCGCGCGCCCGACCTTCCGCCACGAGTTTCGCCTCTATGTTGCAAACCCAATAGAAGCAGAATGCGGTCGTATTCAAATATTATCGTTTTGGATTTATCACATAAATTCGGATAAATCCGAAACACGCGGCCCGCCATGGGCCGGGACCCGCAGAATGCGAAGCAGTAACCAGATCAACTTTATGGTTATGTCGTTTTTCGCAACAAGGCGGGATCACGCACCCGGTCGAGCAAACCGAACCCGATATTGTCCGCGTCAGCTCTGTGGCGGCACCGCGGGCAAGACAACGCTGATTGCCGTGCCGACGCCCGGTTCGCTTTCGATTTCCATTCGCCCCCCATACATTTCGACGAATTTCTTCGACAGCGCGAGGCCGATGCCTTTGCCATGGGGGTTGTAGGTCTTGCCGCTTTCCAGCTGGTTGAACGGCTCCAACGCGCGGGGGATCTCCGCTTCTGTCATCCCAATGCCCGTGTCCGAGACCCTGATCTCAAGGAACCCGCCGTCACGCAGCTTCGCGGACAGTTCAATCCTCCCCCCCTGCAGAGTGTAGTGGATGGCATTGTTCAGAAGGTTGATCAGGACCTGCCGCAGCTTCAAGGGATCCATCAGGACTTGCGGGAGAGGCTCCCTGTTGCGCAACAGTCGGAGATCGATACCCCGCGTCTTAGCAAAAGGCGCAAGCAGATCCCTGCAAAAGACCATAACATCACTGACATTGACCGGCTCGCCATCCACTGGCGGTAGGACGTTGTCCCCCCGTGCAAGGGTCAGCATTTCGTCGATCAGGCTTGCGAGATGCTTGCCGCTCTCGGCAACCAGACAACCATACTCTTTGTATTTCGTTGAACCGATCGGGCCGACCGCCTCGCCACCGATGATCTCGGCAAAGCCGATGATGCTGTTGAGCGGCGTTCGAAGCTCATGGCCGAGCTTGTTGAAAGTCTCCTGTTTGAACTCCCTCTCCAGCTCGGCCTCGCGCTGGGCAAGCTCGAGATTGGCCAAAAGGGTTTCCTTTTCTGCTGCAAGGGACAGCCGCTCTTCCATGGATTTCGCGATGGCACGCCCCCAGACAAGCACGACGGCGACATAGACGAGCCCCATAAGCGCAATGACGACGCTGCCTTCATGCCCCATCAAAGCAATACCGGCGATCGTCCCGATCCCGGCAGGTATCACGTAAGCTCGAAAGACCCGTTGACTGCCGGTCAGACTGAAAGTCGCGCCCGCCAGCATGCCGCACACCGCCATCGCCACGATTGCAAGAACTTCGGGCGGCATCGGGAACCTTGCGATCGCGAGACCGGTCGCGGCCCAGAGCAGCCCCTGACCGGCGACGCAACCGAGCAACCGGCGCTCCCACACGAGCAGCTCCGGGGCCTCAGCTCCGGACTGGAGGAAACCGGAACCGAGGCGGATGCGCAGAAAGGAAAATGCGCCCATCAGAGCGATCCAGACGAGCAAATAGCTCAGCGGAACGTAATTTCTTGCGGCGACCGCGACGAGGCTTGCGATCATGACGTTCGCGAGCGCCGGATAACTCGACCGGAACAGCGGCTCGATCCGCTGATAAAGAAGATCCCCGGCTGCGTCGCGAACGACGGAGTCTTCGATCGGATCCGGAGAAGCCTCACCCATAGACCTTCTGCCCCACTTATCGATCTCGAAGAGCTTACAGGAAGTAAGCCCGCCAGCCTCTCGGGAGTCGAGGCAATACGTGATTTTCGGCATCTAGGCGTGCTCGATCTGTTTGAATTCTCACAATCCTTTCGTGCCCACGCCTAGTACGTCAGCAAAGCTGACATTTCAGAAATGACCAAAAGGTTAAAATTCCGCACAAAAAGGCGCTAAAATTGGACTTGAAATCGAAGCCGTCGCCGAGACATCCCGCGAAATACTCTTTGCGAGTGCCGCTGCGGCGATCTGTTTCCTACACCGTGACGGAATAGATGATCTCCACGGCATTGGCCGCCGGCAAACCTGCCGTTACGAGAGCGACGGCGGCGGCCGCGCCCCTCGGAATGGATTAGACGCTCTTGTTTCGTGTTGTTCCCTTTCTTTTTCGAATTTCCTGTTCTGCGCGGGACGGTGAGTCGAACGAGTCGAACAACGCCTTCATCCGGTCTGCGTCCGGCGTAACGCCGGTAAACAACCCAATCGTGCGGACGGCCTGAAACAGCGCCATGCCAGCGGGGCGTGGTCTTTGGGCCGCCGGTTGAGCTCTTCCACCAGTCCTTCGGCCAAACCACAATTGAGTTCCCGGACCGGCCAAAGGCCGTGAACATTCTCTATGACGGGGACGATAGGTGCGAGTATTTCCAGATATACAGCCCGAACTATGCTGAAGGCTTCTTCTTCGAGATCGCCGAGCGCCGGAACGCATTTGCCGGATATTGCGCAGCGAACGCGCAGTTCAGAATCGCGGCGCAAAAACGGGTCATGAGTCCCGGATCATTTCAGCCCGGCACCTGACACCGCCGTCCCGCATCGCGAAAATACGCCTGATTTCAGATACAAGCGCCAAGCCCACTCGCTTCGGCGCTTGACAATGCGGCGAAATTGCGACTGATTCTGCGAACAACTATCATTTGCAATTGCGGCCGTCGAATGCCGCTACCGGCGCGGGGCCATGCAGTCAGAATTATCCGTAGAACTCGGGAATGCCGGGGTTTGGCTTGACGAGCATATCCGGCATCTTGCGACGCACGACATCCACCCTGTCGAGCGGCGCGAGGGCCGGGCCGTGTTCGAAACCGATTTCGGCACGGTCCGGCTCGCGGCAAGCGGCAAAGGCTTGGATGTCCGGGTCGATTCCAGCGATGCGAACGACCTCACGGTGCTTCAGGGCTCAATCTCCGAAGCCTTAGTCGCGGCAGATCCCGCGCTTTCGAAACGAATCACCTGGAGCGGAGAGGCGCCGAAAACCGGCCGCCCGAAGAATTTCCGGACGATGACAGTAACCGAGGTCCGGCCCGTCTGCGACTGGCTGCTCCGCATGACGCTCGAAGGAGACGACCTTTCCCCTTTCAGCGAGCGCGGGCTTCATGTCCGCCTGATGGCGCCGGCGCAGAGAGACGACCGCGAGATCATATGGCCGACCATCGAAGCCAACGGAACAGTCCGTTATCCAAGCGGTGAAGACGAACTGACGGTCCGAGTCTATACGATCCGGTCGATCGACGCGGAGAACGGAAAGCTCGACGTCGATATCGTTCGCCACCGGGGCGGCGCGTTCTCGGATTGGTCTGAAATGGCGCGGCCCGGTGACATGGTCGGCATGATCGGCCCCGGCGGCGGCTATTTTCCGCCGGAAGGCCGTCTGACGATCGGCGGCGACGACACGGCCGTTCCAGCGATCCTGCGGATCCTGGAAAACCGCACCGGCGATGCCGGGGGCCATGCCGTCATCGGCCTGCGCCAAAATCAGGCGCCGTTGAAAGTCACCCTGCCCGATGGCTTCGCCCTCGACTGGGTTCCGGTCAAAGAATTGCCGGCTGCGATGAAGGAAGCCGCTGCGGCGCACGGCGCCGATCAGTTCGGCTGGTTCGCAGGCGAAGCCGAACAGGCGCGCGAGATACGCAAACATTTCCAGACCGTCCTCGAACTGCCCACGGAGCGGCGCTACAGCGCCGTTTACTGGCGCCGGGACGAGTCCGCTCATTCCCACTGAATTCACAAGTCCGAAGCGAGTACCCAAATGAAGAGACTGTTTCTAACGGCGCTGACCGCCTCCACCGCTCTCACCGCTGTCGCGGCCCAGGCGCAGGATTCAACCGATCCGGTCGCCCTGGACCAGATCACCGTCACATCCGTCACCCGCACGGAAACGCCAGTCGAGGAGAGCACGGTCTCGGTCACCGTCGTGACGCGCGAGGAAATCGAACAGCAGAGCACGGTCAACACACCGGTCGGCGAGATCCTCGGCAAGACCGTTCCCGGTTTCGGACAGCCCACGCAGAACCTGACGGAATACGGCCAGACCTTGCGCGGCCGGAACTTCCTCACCCTGATCGACGGCGTGCCGCAGACCAACACGCTCAACAACAATTACCGGGCGCTCAACAGCATCAGCTCCAGCGCGGTCGAGCAGATCGAAGTCGTGCGCGGCGCGACCGCCGCCTATGGCTTTGGCGCGCCGGGCGGCCTCGTGAACATCATCACCAAGCGGCCAGAGGACGGCGAAATCAATTACGACGCTTCCGCCGGCTTCCGTTTCCAGCCGGAAGATGTCGGGGACTCGGCCAGCTACAATGCCAATGTCGGCGCGTCAGGCCGGACCGGGCATATCGACTATCTGGTGAACGGCAATTTCGATCGTGCCGGCAGCAGCTTCACCGCGGACGGAGAGCGTCGCCCGCCAGACAGCTACGGCACCCAGGGCGGCACCGACGATGTCGATTCCTACAATTTCCTCGGTAAGGTCGGCTTCGAACGCGAGGACCACCGCCTGCAGCTCAGCGCCAACTATTACGACTACACCCAGGATAGCGACTGGGCCGGTGTGGTTGGCGGCGGCAGCATCGCGAACAACACCAGCGCGACGCCCTCCAGGGGCAATCTCAATACCAAGAAGCCCGGCATCGAAAACCTGACCCTCAACGCGACCTACAGCAACATCGACGTGCTGGGCAGCGCGGTCAGCCTGCAGGGTTACTTCAACAACAACACGACGACCTTCACCCGGACCGAATTCCTGAATTTCGTCTATAACCAGTACGAAACCGAGTCCGAGAAATATGGAACGCGTCTGACCATCGACACACCGCTCCCGGTCGACGCCCTGCCGGTCAACCTGATCTGGGGCATGGACTACATCCACGACAAGACCGTGGTGAACGACATCGACGCCCCCTCCACCGTTCCCGATTACACGATGAACGGTTACGCCCCCTTCGCGCAGCTCCAGGCGGACCTGACGCCGGAGCTCAAAGTGACCGGCGGGGTTCGCTATGAGTTCATCGATGTCGATATCCCGACCCATGTGAACGAGCTCGGAACCACGGTGAATGGCGGAACCGTCGACTATCGCGAACCGCTCTTCAATATCAGCGCCTCCTACCAGCTGCTCGAAGGCCTAGGTGTCTTCGGCGGCTACTCCGAAGGCTTCCAGCTCGGCGATCTCGGCCGCTATCTCTATGATTCCGGCTTTACCGATGTCTCCCAGCTCTCCTCCGAGGGGCAGAAGACCGAAAGCTACGAGCTCGGCTTCCGGATCGAGCATGGCGGCCTGCTGCTTGAGCCGACCGTGTTCTATAACGAATCCAACAACGGCGTGACCTATGACGAGAACCTGAACATCCAGCTCGCGCCGGAGAAGGTCTACGGCGTCGAGGTCAATGCCGCCTATGCCCTGCATGAGAAAGTCGATATCGGCGGCACCTTCACCTGGCTCGAAGGCCGCTACGATGCCAACGGCGACGGCGATTACGATACCGATCTCGGCTCCGACCGGATCGCGCCGCACAAGATCACGACCTTCATCGAAGCGCGCCCCTGGGACATCGCCTCGTTCCGACTGCAGTCGCTCTACTCCGGCTACCGCAATCCGGACAGCAACCAGTTCAGCGGGCTGCAGACCATCGAGGACTATTTCATCGTCGACCTGCTGAGCCGTTTCCAGGTCGGACCGGGCGTCCTCAGTTTCGGCGTCGAGAACCTGTTCGACGAAAGCTACGTGCCGGTTCTGCAGCAGTCCTACTCTGTGCAGTCCTACGCCTATGACGATTACTATTACGTCAAAGGCCCCGGCCGGACGGTGTCGCTGGCTTACAGCGTGAAGTTCTGATCTAAGGGGGCGCTCACCGGCGCGGGGCTGTCACGATGTACGAGATAAGCGACCTCAGGGTCTCCTATGGAGGACGGACCGTCCTCGATCTCGAGCAGCTGACGATCGCCCCGGGCCGGTTTACCGTCATTCTCGGCCAGAACGGGTCCGGCAAATCGACCCTGATGAAAATCCTCGCGCGCCAGCAAAGCGCCGGAAGCGGCCGTGTCCTGCTCAAAGGCCGGCCGATCGGGGAATACAGCCAGGCGGAGTTCGCACGGACCGTCGCCTATCTTCCGCAGAACCTGCCAGAAGCGCCCGGCCTCGACACAAAGGCACTCTGCCGGCTCGGCCGCTATCCCTGGCGTGGCGCCTTCGCCCGCTGGCGTCCGGAGGACGACAGGATCGTCGCCGACTGCCTGAAGGCGATGAATGTCGAGCACTATGCCGGCGAACTGGTCGACCATCTCTCCGGCGGCGAGCGCCAACGCGGTTGGATCGCCATGGCGCTGGCGCAGAAGGCGGACTGCGTGCTTCTCGATGAGCCGGTCTCCGCCCTCGACGTCGCGCATCAGATCGAAGTCGTCGAGCATCTCTCCCGACAGAACAAGGAGACCGGGATCGGCGTCGTTGCCATCCTGCACGACATCAATCTCGCGGCCCGCTATGCCGACGAAATCGTGACCCTGAAGCAAGGCCGGTTGGCCTTCAAGGGCGCCTCCGAGGATTTGCTGGACAGTGCTCGGCTCCGGGAATTGTTCGGCCATCCCTTTTCCATCGCGCGGCATCCCCGCGACGACCGTCTCGTTGCGCTGAGCGACTGAGCCCAGATATCACAAGGATCCCTCCATGCGCTCCCTCGCAAGACGCCTTCTCTGCGCCGGCCTGCTCCTTGCGGCATCCGCCTGGATCGGACCGGTACCGCTCTTCGCCGGCGAGGCGCGCAGCATCACGGACGCGCGCGGGCCGCACAGCTTCGCCTCCGCACCAGAGCGGGTGATCTCGCTCAACTGGGCCCTCACCGAACAGCTGATCTCGCTCGGGATCGCACCGGTCGGAGTCGCCGATCCCGAAGGCTATTCGAACTGGGTCGCAGTGCCCGCCATTCCCGAGGCGTCGGTCGACATCGGCAAGCGCGAAGCTCCGAACCTTGAGCGAATCCTCGGCCTGCAGCCCGACCTGCTCCTGCTCGGCGGCCAGCAATCGGCCTATGTTCAGCATGCGGAAGCCGTCGCGCCGGCGCTGCAGTTCCAACTTTATAGCGAAGACCACGACAACGCGGCTGCGATCCGGGATAACTTCCTCGCGCTCGGAACCCTGTTCGACCGGCGCGCGCTCGCCGAGCAGAAGCTCGCGGAGATGGACCGGAACCTTGCCCGCCTGAGAGACGAGATCGCCGCCGCCTATCCGGACGGCGCCCCGAAAGTGACCTTAGTGCGCTTCATCGACGACAAACGGGTGGTGATTTCCGGCAAGAACGGCATGCCGGAGGCCGCCATGAACGCGCTCGGCCTCAAGAGCGGCTATCCGACGGAAAACTCTCGCTGGGGTATCGCCTTTAAACCGGTCACAGCGCTCGCTGCGATCAAGGAAGGGTATGTCTTACACATGGAGCCGTTCGAGAAGGGAGACCAGCTCTTCAACACGGAACTCTGGCACGAAATGCCGTTCGTGAAGTCGGACCGGTTCCGCACCTTGCCAACGCTCTGGACTTATGGCGGCGCGCTTTCGATAGGACGGATTGGCGAACAGATCGCCGAGACCCTGATGGCCGACAAGAACTGATGCGCCCCGCCGCGATCGCGCTGGCCCTGCTTCTCGGCAGCGTCGTGCTGCATGTGGCGGCCGGCTATCCCACGGGACTGACGCTGCGCGAGCTGATCGACGGCACCGGCCTCCAAAGCCTTCTGTTCTGGAGCTCGGAACTGCCTCGCGTCGCGATGGCGCTGCTGGTGGGCGCCGGCCTCGGCCTCGCCGGCAGCACCATGCAGGAAATAACCCGAAACCCGCTAGCCTCGCCTTCGACGCTGGGCACCATCGTCGGCGCCTGGCTGGCGCTGATGGTCGCGACCGTCTTCTGGCCGGAATTCGCAGGCCGCTACGGTGTCTGGATCTGCCTCTTCGGAGGACTCTCTGTCACCGCAGTCGTGCTCACCGTATCCGGGCTCTCGCGCATGGACGGGATCGTTGTGATCGTCGTCGGAATGGCGACCAACCTCTTCCTCGGGGGTGTCGTTCTGGTGCTCGCACTGCTGAACGGCGAAACCGTGCAGGCCGTTTTCGTTTGGGTCGCGGGGGATCTCACACAGACCGGCTGGGCCGACGCTCAATGGCTCGCGCCACAGATCGCCGTTGGCGCCGCCCTCATCCTCGCCCTTGCCCGTCCGCTGACCATCCTGCGGCTTGGCCAGGATGCAGCCAGAGCCCGCGGATTGGCGGTCCTGCCGCTGGTGATCGTGCTGCTCTCGCTCTCCGTCTGGCTGACCGCGGCCTCCATCGCGGTGGTCGGCGCCATCGGCTTCATCGGCCTGATCGCACCGAACGCGGTCCGCCTGCTGGGCGTCCGCTCGGTCGTTCCCGGCCTGCTGCTCGGCGCTCTTCTCGGAGCAGCGAGCCTCACCCTCACCGACGCCATTCCCGTCGCGCTCACCGACTGGTCCCGCACGCTCATCCCAAGCGGGTCGGCTGCGGCCCTAATCGGCGCCCCGGTACTGGTCCTGGTCGCGATGAAACAAATGCGGCCGGATGCCTCAAGCGGCTTCCAGATGGTCTGGGGACTTGAAAAGCTTCCTCCATTCGCGCAGCCGGCTCTCAGTATCGCCGCCATCGCGGCAACCGCGCTCGCCATCGGTTTCGGAGCCTCACCCGACGGTGCGGTCTGGATTGGCGATCAGGCGGAACGCCTCCGTCCGATGCTGATCTCTCTGCGCTGGCCGAGCGTCATAGCGGCAGCGGGTGCCGGAGCCGCACTCGCGACCGTCGGGGTGATCCTGCAACGTCTTCTGCGCAACCCGCTCGCCAGTCCGGACGTTCTCGGCGTCACCGCCGGCGCCACCTTCACCGCTGTTGCCGGCGTGGTCTTTCTTGGCTTGCCGGCCGCCGAAACCGCGATCCCCAGCGCCGCTTTCGGCGCCTTTGCCGTTCTGATCCTGCTTTCCCTGCTCTGGCGCCGCAGCGAGACGCCGCCTGCCATGCTGATCCTGGCCGGTATCGCGCTGGCGGCCCTGCTCGACGCACTGATCCAGTTCGCGATGGCGCGCGCCGGCTCGGAAGCGAATGAGCTCCTGGTCTGGCGCACCGGCGCAACCTCCCTCGCGACGCCGACCGGGGCAGTGACACTATTCGTCACCGCAGCTGTCATCCTCGCGCTCGCCCTGTCGTTCCGTCGCTGGCTGACCCTGCTGACCTTCGGCGAGGGCATGGCCTCGGCACGAGGGCTCGGCGTGATCCGCGCGCGTCGCACCTTGCTGGTGCTCGTCGCCGCCGGCGCCGGCAGCGTCGTCGCCTGGGTCGGACCGATTTCCTTCATCGGCCTGCTGGCGCCGCACGCGGCCACTATGCTGGGCGCCCGGCAGGTGGGTCAGCAACTCGTCGTCGCCACCGCGCTCGGCACGATCCTGCTTGTCGCGGCGGAAGTCACCGGCCGCTTCGTCGCCTATCCGAACCAGCTTCCGACCGGCGCCGTCGCATCGCTGATCGGCGGCGCCTATCTCTTCGGACTGCTGCTGCTCTCGCTTTTCCGGCGCAAAAGCATCTGACGCCGGCCGGACCGCCGCTCAGTCCGCCGCCTCCGGCTGCGGGACGGGTGGCATCGATCCGATCTGGGCCTCGAAGGCACGCAGACGCTTGTAGACGGAGATCAATTCGACGATCGTGCCCCAACTCCGCACCAGGAACTGGAAAGACGATTCGACCCGCCCGAAGGCGCGGACGATCTGCTGCATGACGCCAAGCGTAATGCCGGCCGCGACGATGGTCGGCGCCAACGCGATATAGGGCACCAGCACGCCGAACTGCAGGTAGCTCCATTTCGCGACATCGAAATACATGTAGTGGAAGAACAGGCGGAAATAGTTCCGGCGGACATTCAGGAACAGCTCGCGCACGGTCGGTGGATCGGCGCGCTCCTCGTGATCCTCGCCATAAACCAGTTCCTTGCGATAGGCCGCCTCGACCTTCTGGTTGTTGAACTCGAGCCCCGGCAGCTTGATCCCCACCGCCGCGAGAACCGCCGTTCCGAAGAGGGCAAAGATGATGGCGACATAGACCAGGGCATGATCGACCTCGCCGAAAAACGGGACGACCTTGATCTGTTTCGAGAGCCCCCAGAGGATCGGCAGGAAAGCAATCAGGGTCATCAGGGAGTCAAGCAGATTGCTCCCGAGGGATTCCATGATCACGGCAAAGCGTCTCGTGTCTTCCTGGACGCGCTGGCTCGCGCCCTCGATATGGCGCAGATGCTGCCAATGGCTCATGTAGAAATTGTTCATCGCCTGGCGCCACCGGAAAACCCAGTGCTTGGTGAAGAAGCTGAGCATGACGGCGACGAATATGTAGATCCCGGCGATCTGTCCGAAGGTCATCAGGAACCGGTAGAACTCGCCGATGCTGATGCTGCCAGGCTCGCCCAACGCCTTTTGCACCGTGTCGTAAAAGCCGCCGAACCACTCGTTGATCTGGACGTCCAGCTGCACTTGATACCAGGTGCCGCCAAAGATGATCGCCATACCAACCCATGCCCAGACCGCCCATTCGCGGGTCAGGAAAAAGGATCGAAACATCAGGTTATCCGTTCTCGGTTCCGTTCAATTGAGAGGATGTAAAGGCGGATGGAGCGCGGAACAACCGCAGCCATCATTTTGCCGAGATATTTTTGGGATCAGCTGCTGCCGCCGAGGTCTTCTTCGAGCACCGCCTTAGGGCCTGCCAGTTCAAGCGGATCCTGCGGCAGCCCCTCACCGAGAGCAGCCTGCAGCCATACCGTCACCTTGGTCCCGACGCCCAGCGTGCTCTCGATCTTGAGCTCGCCACCATGAGCTTCGACAAGAGATTTGACGATACTGAGACCGAGCCCTGTGCCCTCCCGGCTGTGATGAGGATGACTGCTAGCCTGCGCGAACGGGTCGGTGATGGTCGGCAGTTTCTCGGGTGGAATCCCCTCACCGCTGTCCTCGACCGAGATTGCGATCATATCGCCTCGGTCCGGTTGCGCGACCAGCCGGATCCAGCCGCCTTCCGGCGTGAATTTCACCGAGTTGGACAGGAGGTTCAGAATGATTTGGTGCAACGAACGCTCGTCAGCATATGCCGTCAGTTGGGCCCCAGGGACCCCCACCTCGAGATTGATCGACTTGTCCGCGGCGATAGGCGAAACCTCGACCGTACAATCCTTCATCAGTTCCAGCAGGTCGATCTCTTCCTTGTTGAGCGTCCGCTTCCCGGCCTCGATCGCGGCAATGTCGAGAATATCGTTCACCAGCGCGAGCATGTGGGCGCCGCTGTCGTTAATCGCTTCGGCATATTCGCGGTAAGTGTCCTGCCCCAGCGATCCGAGCACCTCCTTGGAGAGCATTTCGCTGAAGCCGAGGATCGCGTTCAGCGGCGTCCGGAATTCGTGGCTCATCGTGGCGAGGAACTCGGACTTCGCCCGGTTCGCACGTTCGGCATCGAGGCGCGCGCGGTCACGGGAGATTTCCGCCTCGCGCTGCTGGGTGACGTCGCTGCCCGTGCCGCGATAGCCGACGAATTCGCCGTCATTGTCGAATACCGGAATACCGTTGATGACCACCGCGACTTCATGCCCGCCATCGCCGCGCAGGAGGTAGCGGAATCCGCTGAACGGCCGTCTGGCCTCGATATCGGCGATGTGCTTGCGCCACTTCTCAGATGTCAGATCCTCGATTGTCGCCTCGAAGCGGCTCTTGCCAAGGTTGCTCTCCGGTACTAGGCCGCTGTAATCGCGCGAACCGTGCGCGAAATAAGTGAAGCGCCCCTCCGTGTCCGTTTCCCAGAGCCAGTCGGAAGAGGCCTCGGCGAAATCGCGAAATCGCTTCTCGCTTTCGAACAGCTGCCGCTCTACGCGTTTGCGGTCGGTCAGATCCTGCATGACGCCGACAACCCCCGGGCGATCGGTACCTTCGATTAGAAGAGGGACCTTTGAGACCACGAATTCCCGTTTCGCCCCTGCGGGACCCGCCATCCGCAGATCGAGGATCTCCGGCCGCCCTCGCAGAACGAAATCCTTGTCGACGGCGAAAACCCTCGCTGCCGCCGGATCGCTCAACACGTCCCCTATTTCATGCCCGACGATATTGTCGGCGGCTCGGTTGACCAACTCGGCGAAGGCCCTGTTCGCGCTGATGATCTTTCCAGCGAGGTCTTCCAGGACGATCGGGATCGAGATCGCATCGATGATACTCTGCTGGATCGCGAGCTGCTTGCGGAGCGCCTCGTCCGCGTGACTGCGCGCCGCGCCTTCGGCTTCGGCCCTCTCCATCAGGCGATGTTGCGCCACCAGGATCAGGCCGATCGCGACCGCGATCGCCAGGACCTCGGCGATGATGAAACCGTATGGCGCGAACCATTCGACCGGCCGCAGGAACGGGTAATCGAACCGGTGCAAGCCCCAGAGCGCGAAAGCGACGGCCACAACCTTGTGCCAGAAACCCGCGGCACCGTGCGGAGCCACCCGCCAAAGCAGGACGCCGGCGAACAGCAGCACGCTGCCGGCAAGCAAATAGACCGGCAGCGTCCGCGCAACAAAGCCAAGGTCGACGATTGCAGCAAACAACACCCAGAAGGCAACCAGACAGGTTCCAACGACGACAACCGGCGGCCTTATATTCAGGCCGGCGAAAACCCAGGCGCCAGCCAGCATCAGCATGGCGGCCGCAGCCTGGAGGATATCCCCCAGAACCGCATTCAGAGGCGACCGCACGAATATCATGCAGGCATAGGTTACAATCTGGATCCAGAATCCGGCGGCCCAGTACCCGATACCAGGCGCGGCATTCGAAACAATCCGGAGATAGGTTAGGACGGCGGCGAGCAGAAACGTCCCGAGCATCGCACCGAGCACCGCTGTCTGCAGGGAGATCGCCATGTCAGTCAATCCGCCGGTCGTGAACGGTTCTTGAATTTCTATCGAACCGACAATTTCTTGAAAACTAAGTCAGTTATCGGGATTTGTCATCCTTACCGACGCCGTTCTCGTGGACATATCATCGCAGCTTGAGACAAGGGCAGCCTACTTGGTAGGTTTCGGGAACCCTTTTCAGTGGAGGCCCTGTTGGACATCCGGATCGACGATTTGAGCGGCACCGAAATCGCGGCGCTGCTGAGCGCGCATATGGATCACGGAAACGCGCATTCGCCGCCGGAAAGCGTGCATGCGCTCGATATCGACGGTCTGCGCGCGCCGGACATCACCTTCTGGAGTGTCTGGGAAGATGGGGAGTTGCTCGGCTGCGGTGCGATCCGGGAACTGAGTCCAGAGCATGGCGAACTCAAGTCCATGCATACGGCGGCCCGCCATCGTGGCAAGGGAGTCGGCCGCGCGATGGTCGAGCATATCCTGAAAGAGGCCCGCGCCCGCGGCTACCGTCGAATCAGCCTCGAGACCGGCTCCATGGAGGCCTTCGCTCCGGCGCGCGCACTTTATGCCCGTTTCGGCTTTACCGAATGCCCACCTTTCGGCAGTTACAGCCTCGACCCCTACAGCACCTTCATGACCTGCGAGCTGGCGGCCTGAGAGCGGCCCTCAGCGTCCTTGCCAGTCCGGTTTGCGCTTCTCGAGGAAGGCCGACATGCCTTCGCGGAAATCGGCGCTGGTATAGGCGCTGACAATCAGATCGTGATCGTCCGGCACTGCGCCGGCGCTCTTCAGACGCCGGAGCGCCTCCTTTGTCACCCGCATGGTGATCGGCGCGTGGCCCTTCATCGTTTCGGCGAGAGCCGACGCGCGCTCCGTCACCGCGTCCTTATCCGCGAGGACTTCCGAGACAAGGCCGATCGCCTTCGCCTCCTCTCCGCCGATCAGGCGCGCCGTCAGCAACATCTCGGAAACGCGAGCCGGGCCGACAAGCCAGGACAGCCGCCGCAGGTTCTCGTTCGAGAGGCAATTGCCGAGCGTCCGGGCGATCGGGAAACCGTATTTGAGATCGGCGGCAGCGATCCGGATGTCGCAGGCGGCAGCGATCGCCGCGCCGCCGCCGGTGCAGGCGCCGTGGATCGCGGCAATCGTCGGCACTTCGCAGCGCTCGATATCGTTCATCATCTTGTTGCCGTTCGCCTCGTAGGCGAGCGCGTCATCGGCGCCGGAGAAATCCTTGAACTGGCCGATATCGGTCCCTGCGGCGAAGGCCTTGTCTCCGGCTCCCGACATCACAATGGCAGCGACCTCGCCGCCTGCCCTCGCCTCCCGGCAGATTTTCGCCACGCCCGCATACATCGCGAAGGTGAACGCGTTGCGGGCCTGCGGCCGGTTGAAGGTGATCCAGCCAATGCCGTCCTTCACCTCATAAAGAAGTTCATCCGTTGCGCCCGTCATCACGCCTCCCGCTGACCGTTCCGGTCTTTAGATTTTGCCGATGTGCCACGAAGAACTCCGTGGCAAAGTCGCCCCATGAAAGCAGGAAACAAAACCCTCGGTCCACGCCTGCGCGTCGTTCTCGACACGAATATCGCCATCGGCCCCGGGCAAGCGGACCTTCTCGAAGCGATCGGCGAGACCGGCTCGATCAGTCAGGCCGGGCGCAGCATGGGAATGAGCTACCGGCGGGCATGGCTCTTGGTGCAGAAGATGAACGGGCATTTCTCCGGGCCACTCGTGCAGACCGCGAAGGGGGGCAATAGCGGCGGCGGCGCGCAGCTTACGCCCCTCGGACGGGAGGTCGTGGCCTGTTACCGGCAAATGGAGGCACGCGCCTCCGATATCCTCAGGCCGGAAATCGAGCGACTGCGCGACCTGCTGGCGAACGACCTGCCGCAGGACGGCTAGAGTGCCTTGCTTGACGCTTCCGATATATCCAGGTGTATATATCGATCGTCTCCAGCGCCCGAACGAGTCCCGGCCGATCATGACCGCCCCCTTCCGCCTTTATACTCTCGCTCTGCTCCTTGCCTTCTTTCTGGTGGGGCCGGCTCGCGGTACGAACGCGGCCGAAGCAAATATCGCGGTCGCCGCGAATTTCACCTCGGCAGCGGAGGATCTCGCCGCCGCATTCGAACAAAAGACCGGTCACCGCGTAATCCTCTCAACCGGCTCGACCGGTCAGCTCTATGCCCAGATCACCCAGGGCGCCCCTTTCGACGCCCTGCTCGCCGCCGATACGGCGCGTCCGGAGCGACTTCATGCGGTCGGCATGGCCGGCGCGGCGCCTTTCACTTACGCGACCGGCCGGCTCGCCCTCTGGAGCCCGGATCCAGCGCTGATCCCCGGTGACGGTCAGACCTTCCTCGCCGCCGGGGTCGCGGGCCGCCTCGCCATCGCCAACCCGAAGCTCGCACCATACGGGCTCGCAGCGAAAGAAACTCTCACCGCGATGGGGCTGTGGGAGCGATACAATGCCAGCCTCGCCATGGGGCAGAACATCGCCCAGACCTTCCAGATGACCGCGTCCGGCGCCGCGCCGGCCGGATTCGTAGCGCTCTCCCAGATCCTCGCGGCGCCTGCGGAGCTTCGCGGGAGTCACTGGCCGGTTCCTGCAGCGATGCACGCACCGATCCACCAGAGCGCTGTTCTCCTGAAGAGAGGCTCAGGAAACGACGCCGCCGAGGCTTTCCTTGCCTATCTGACAGCGCCGGACGGCTGCGGCACGATCCGTGCCGCCGGCTACACGCCCAGCGGCAGCTGCCGATGAGCGACGGCGATCTCTCCGCCATCCTGCTGACCCTGCAACTCGCGGGCGCGACCGCGATCATCCTCGTGCTGCTCTCGACACCGCTCGCCTGGTGGCTGGCCCATACCGGCTCGCGCCTGCGCTGGGTCGTCGAACCGGTCGTCGCGCTGCCGCTCGTGCTGCCGCCGACGGTGCTGGGATTCTATCTGCTGATCCTGCTCGGCCCGGCAGGCGCGCTCGGCGGCGCCTGGGTCGCGCTCACAGGCGACAGCCTCGCCTTTTCCTTTTCCGGGCTGCTGATTGCCTCGCTCGTCTACTCGCTGCCATTCGCCGTGCAGCCGCTACAGACCGCGTTCCAGGCGGTCGGCACCAAGCACATGGAAGCGGCGGCAACGCTCGGTGCCTCGCCGCTCGACGCATTTCTGACGGTCGCCTCTCCCATCGCGCTGCGCGGCTACCTGACGGCCTTCGTGCTTACCTTCGCGCACACGGTCGGGGAGTTCGGGGTGGTGCTGATGGTCGGCGGCAATATCCCCGAGCGCACCCGCGTGATCTCCATCGCCATTTTCGAGCATGTGGAAACGCTCTCCTACGGCGAGGCGCATCGGCTCTCGCTCGGCTTGCTCGTCTTCTCCTTCCTGGTGCTGATGGCGGTCACGATCCTGCATCGGCGCGCGCCGGTCAGAGCCGGGTGAGGCGCCGATGCTGACCCTCCGCAGCGCGATCCGTTTTCCGGAATTCTCCGCCGAGGTGGACGTGACCGCTCCGCTCTCGGGGATCACCGGATTGTTCGGCCCCTCCGGTCACGGCAAAACCACACTGCTGCGCCTCGCAGCCGGGCTGGAACGCGGAATGGAGACCTATGTCGACCTCAATGGCGAGATCTGGCAGGACGATGCCAAAGGGATCTTTGTCCCGCCGCACAAGCGTCGGATCGGCTTCGTCTTCCAGGACAGCCGGCTCTTTCCGCACCTGACCGCCGGCGGCAATCTCGACTACGCCGCCCGCCGGGCAAGTCCGGATCGCCTGGCTCCGACCCGCGAGCATGTCGTCGACATGCTTGATCTCGGCCCGCTTCTGCACCGCCGGGTGCAAGACCTCTCGGGCGGCGAGACCCAGCGTGTCGCCATCGGCCGCGCCCTCGTCTCCCGCCCGCGGTTGCTGCTGATGGACGAACCGCTCTCGGCACTCGATCTCCGGCGAAAGATGGAGATCCTGCCCTATATCGAGCGCCTCAGGGACGAGATGGATCTGCCGGTGCTCTATGTGACCCATTCGATCGACGAGCTCAGCCGGCTCGCCGATCACGTCCTGCTGATCCGCGACGGCGCTGTCGCCGCTCAAGGGCCGGTCCCGGAAATCATGCAGCGCATGGATCTCGGCCCGATGATGGGCCGCTTCGAGGCCGGCGTGATCCTCGAAGGTCCTGTGGTTTCGCAGGACCCGGACTTCGCGATGACCGACCTTGCGATCGGCAAGCAAATCCTCCGCATGCCCAATATCGAGGCCGACCCCGGCACCGTCGTCCGGGTCCGCATCCGGGCACGCGACGTCTCTATTGCAACTCGGGAGCCAGCCGGCCTCAGCATCCGGAACGCGCTCAGGGCACGGATCTCCGAGATTTTCGTCGAAGAAGGCGCCTTTGCGGAGGTCCTGATGGATGTCGACGGAACTGGCCTCCGGGCCCGCATCACCCGGGAGAGCGTCTCCCAGCTCGAGCTGAAACCGGGTATGGATGTCTATGCCCTGATCAAGAGCAGCGCAGTCGACCGGCGCCTGATCCCGGGGGGGCGCGCCGGACGCCCTGGAACCCCGGATATTTAGAATTATTCCAACAAGATAACAAAAATGTTATTGCGCTGCCGGTCCGGGTTTTCAGAGACAATTCCAGCCCGGAAAGCGCTGGATTGGACGCCACCCTGGATGGCATCGAGCGTACCCCGTTGAATGATTATTTTTTGATATCGATCAGAAAGAAAGCACCCCGGATACCTTTGCCGCAGAAGGATTTTTAGCTGTCCGCGATTTTCCGGACGGGCCTTCCAGCCAACGTCTTCCTGCGGTGCCGCTACGGCCCTTGAGAGAAATTCAGTATGCGCTCCGCGGACCTGCCGGCGGGTCTCACGCGGCCTGTCACCATAATCCACCCACTCCGATTACGGTTTTCTGCGCTAACCGCAATTGATAAACAGTCGCATTATTATATTTCGCCAAATGCTGAATACAGCATGGCGATCATGTGGAGGAAGCCCGATGCGTAAACTGCCAATGCTAGCAACCACGATCCTGGCCGCGTTCTCGATCTCGGCCCCGGCCGTGGCGGACGACCGTGTCTATGCCGACTTCCCCGTCACGGTGAAGGGCTATACCGGGAGCAAGACCAGTTCGGTTTCCTATTCCGGTCAGATCGCCCGTCAGGCGCTGCACGATTCTCTGAAGAAGCTTGCCGGTTCCGGCGATGGCAGCAGCCCGGAGGACCTGAAGGCCCGCATGCTGGCCTACTTCTCGGCGAGCGATGCCGGCCGCGGCATTCTGGCCCCGACCAGCAAGGGCGATTTCGTGATCGCGCAGAGCACGATCGACGAGATCTCCAAGAAAAAGAACCTCGCCGGGAAAACCACCAAAGCAACGATCACCGGCATGCCGAACAACATGACCGGCCCGGAGCTGGTCGAGTTCTGGATCGGCAAGGCGAGCGAGGCCAAAGGCGGGGTCGATCTCGCCAACGGCTACGACTACGCACAGCTGATCTCCAAATTCATCATGGGCGCGACCTTCTACAACCAGGCGGTCGACGGCTATCTCGACGAGTATCTCGGTGCCGACAAGAAGCCGAACGACAAGCCCTACAGCGACGGCGCCGCCTATACCGGCAAGGAGCATGCCTGGGATGAGGCATTCGGCTATTTCGGCACGCCCGCCCACACCATGCGGCTGACGGCCAAGCAGGTCTATGACATCAACAAGCGCAAGGGCGCCGAAGCCCTCGCGGCTGCCGACTTCAACAAGGACGGCAAAGTCGACCTGAAGACCGAGATGACCTTCGGCCCGGCCTATTACGCCGCCGGTTTCGACGCCTCCGTCTATGACAAAGGCAATGCGACGAGCTACCTGCACACCATCACCGGCGCCTTCCTCGATGGCCGCCAACTGCTGACCGATGCCAACGGCGAGAAGCTGACCGATGCCCAGCGCGCTTCGCTGCGCAAGCATGCCGCAGTGATTTCCGAGAATTGGGAACGCGTCCTTGCCGAGGCGGTCTTCAAGTATGCCGGCTCGGTTTACAAGGACATGGTGAAGCTGCAGACCATCATGGAAGCCAACGGCGACACCACGAAGGTCTACGGCAACTACGTCAAGCACTGGGGCGAACTGAAGGGCTTCAGCCTCGCGCTGCAGACCGGCAAGGACAATCTCGGCGAGACCGCCACGCGTCTCAACCGACTCATCGGTTACGGCCCGCTGCTGACCAATTCCAGCCAGGTCGTCGATATCGACAGCAAGGGCAACTATGTCCGCGACCAGGGCGCCGCCTGGGGTGAGTACATGCTGCATATGGGCAAGGTCCAGAAGCTGATGATCGACGAGTTCGACGTGACGGCCCGCAACAACGACGTCACCGGCGACCTGGCTGATCTGGCCAAGGCTCTTGGCGGCTCGGCGAGCGCCGAGAACGACTGATCCAGTTAGTACCGACGGGCACCGCCGCGTGTCCGTCGGTCTCTCTCGGGCACCCGCATGTACGAATTGGTCTACAGCTATATCGATCAGGTCCTCGATCCGTTCCTCAATCCGGAAAAGAGGGTCTTTGTCGGCTATCTGGCCGGGGCAATTCTTCTCGCCTCGGCTTTCTACGTTCTGACCCAGCGCGACCGCTGGCGGCAGGCGATCGGCGAGGCATTCGGACGGCATGTCTGGTGGTCGCGCTCGGCGAAAGCCGACTACAAAGTCCTGCTGATCAATCAGGCGCTCTTCATGGGCGTGACGCCGCGTCTGGTCTCGAAGCTTGCAGTCGCGACGCTGATCTTCGAGGGCCTGCATCTCTGGTTCGACGGCCGCGCACTGATCTGGCAGGAGGCCCCCGCCTGGGCCATCGGCGCACTCTTCACACTCGCGCTCTTCCTGCTCGACGACGCAACGAAATACCTGGTGCATCGCGCCTTGCACCGCTGGCCGCTGCTCTGGTGCTTCCACCGGGTCCACCACTCGGCCGAAACCCTGACGCCGCTTACTGTCTACCGGACCCATCCGGTCGAAGGGGTGATTTTCGCTCTGCGCGGGATCCTCGTTCAGGGCGCGACGGTGGCCGCCTTCATCTATTTCTTCGGCGCCCGGGCCGAACTCGTCACCATCCTCGGTGCCAATGCGCTTCTTTTCGCTTTCAACGTGGCCGGATCCAACCTACGACATTCCCATGTCTGGCTTTCTTACGGTCGTTGGATAGAGCGCATTCTCATTTCACCCGCACAGCATCAGATTCATCACTCCGTCGCGTCGGAGCATTACGACAAGAATTTCGGTGCGGTGCTGGCGATCTGGGATTGGATCGGCGGCAGCCTCTATCTCGCCGACCGTCGGAAGCCGGTCACATTCGGTGTCTGCGCGGCGGAAAGCGCCGCGCCGCACGGTCTCAGATCGCTCTATCTCGTTCCTGTATTCCAGGCCGCGCGGATGGCGCGGCGTTCGGTGCAAAAAGGACTGAACTTCATGCCGACCTTGCTCCCGTCCTCTCTCCGCCGCGTTCTGGTCGGAAGCCTGTTGCTGCTGGCGGTGCTGGTCGCCTCGGCCGGCTACGCCTATTCCCAGCAAGAGCTGAACATCTACTCGCACCGCCAGCCCTTCCTGATCCAGCCGTTCATCGATGCCTATTCGGAGCGGACAGGCACAAAGGTGAATATCGTCTATGCCTCCCGCGGCCTCGCCCACCGTCTTCAGGTGGAAGGCGAACGCAGCCCCGCCGACGTGGTCCTCACCGTCGATATCGCGCGGCTGCATGTCTATGCCGATAAAGACCTGCTGGCATCGGTCGATTCCGAAATCCTGAAACAGAACATTCCGGCTCATCTCCGCGATCCGGAAGACCGCTGGTTCGCTTTTTCCAAGCGGGCCCGGGTGATCGCCGTCGCCAAAACCGCTGCGGATGCACTCAAGATCGCCCGCTACGAGGATCTGGCGGATCCGAAATGGAGAGGCCGCATCTGCTCGCGGCCCGGCAGCCATGTCTATAACCGGGCCCTGATCGCCTCGATGATCCATGCCGCGGGGCCCGAGAAGGCCGAGGAATGGGCGCAGGGTGTCGTCGACAATCTCGCACGCCGCCCGCAAGGCAACGACCGCGCCCAGATCAAGGCGATCTACGAGGGCGTCTGCGACATCGCGATCATCAACAATTACTATTTCGGCAAGCTGCTGCATTCGGACAAGCCGGAACAGCGCGACTGGGCCGCCGCGGTAACCCTGATCTTTCCAAACCAGAACGATCGGGGCACGCATGTGAACATCTCTGGCGGCGGCGTTGCCAAGTACTCCAAACACAAGGAGGAAGCGATCCGCTTCCTCGAATTCCTCACCTCCCCCGAGGCCCAGGAACTCTACGGCGCGATCAACTTCGAATATCCCGTGAACCCGTCCGTGGCGACCCCGGCGGAGCTGCGCTCCTGGGGCAATTTCGAGGAGGACCGGATGCCGATCGCCGCGATCGCCGATCTGGCGCCGCAAGCTCAGATCATCATCGACAGGGTGCGATGGTAGCCATTCCCGCATCGGGCCGCGGAAACGCAACGCGGATCACGGCCCTGCATCTGGCGAGCGGCCTGCTCGCCGCCGCCCTGCTGCTGCCCATCCTCGCCGTCTTCCTGACGGCAATGGGCGACAGCGAGGGGCTCTGGGCGCACCTCGCCTCGACGGTACTGCCGCTCTATGTCTGGAACACGCTCCTGCTGATGGCGGGGGTGACGGTCGTCAGCCTCGGCTTCGGCGTCGGCTCGGCCTGGCTGGTGGCACGATATGCCTTTCCCGGCAGCCGTGTGCTCGAATGGGCGCTGCTGCTGCCGGCGGCGGTTCCGGGCTACCTGATCGCCTATACCTATACAGATTTCCTCGAATATGCCGGTCCCGTGCAGGCGTCGCTGCGGAGCCTGTTCGGCTGGAGCAGCGCGCGGGATTACTGGTTTCCGGAAATCCGCTCGATGTATGGCGCCTCCCTCGTCCTCGGCGCGGTGCTCTACCCTTACGTCTACATGATGGCACGCACGGCCTTCCTGCAGACGCCAGCCTCGATGATGGAGGCCGGACAATTGGCGAGACGCAATCTGTTCTGGAGCATCGCCCTTCCGCTCGCGCGCCCCGCAATCATCGCCGGTCTCGCGCTGGTGCTGATGGAGACGATTTCCGACTTCGGGACCGTGGAATATTTCGCGATCCAGACGCTGACGCTCGGTATCTTCAATGTCTGGCTCGGCATGAACAATCTCTCGGCGGCGGCCCAGATCGCCTGCGTCGCCTTCGTGCTGATCCTGGCCCTGCTGGCGCTCGAGACCGTCGCCCGCTCGCGCCGGCGCTTCGCCGATACCTCGCGGCGCCAGCTCGCGGCGAGCCCAGTCCCTCTCCAAGGACGCAGGGCACTGTTCTGCTTCCTCGCCTGCGCGCTGCCTGTCACGATCGGCTTCGTCATCCCGGTGGCGGTCCTGCTCTCCTTCGTCCTGAAAGGCTATTCGCTCGATCTCACGGGAGGCGCGGGAGCGGCGGCAATAAACTCGCTCGGCGTAGCCTTACTTGTCGCGTTCCTCGTGATGGCGGCCGCAACATTCCTCGGCCTCGCCTCGGCCTACGGCGGCGGCAGCCATCTGCGCCGGCTGACGGCCGTGGCCTCGATTGGCTATGCCTTCCCCGGCACCATCCTCGCGGTCGGTGTGGTGACGACGGCCGGTTACCTCGATGGCGGCATCGCGCGGATCAGCGACGGTCTCTTCGGGATCTCCTACAGCGGCTGGCTGACCAGCGGGGTCGGCCTCGTGGTGCTTGCCTGTGTCGTCCGGTTCCAGGCCGTCGGCCGTGGTGCGGTCGCCTCCGGGCTGGAACGCGTGCCGCCTCATCTGGTCGAGGCGGGCCGGATGTTGGGGCAGACGCTGAGCGGCAGCCTCGTGAAGATCGTCACGCCGCTGATCCGGAGCTCCGTCGCCGCGGGCGCAGTACTCGTATTCGTCGATGTGATGAAGGAACTGCCGATGACGCTGCTGCTTCGGCCCTTCAATTTCGAGACCCTGGCGACCTATGTCTATCAATACGCTAAGGACGAGCTTCTGGAAGAAGCCGCACTCCCGGCACTGCTGATCGTTGCCGCGGGCATCCTGCCGGTGATAGTCCTGAGCCGGGCGATCTCCGCTTCCCGGCCCGGATGTCGCCGCCCCGCCTGAGGCCGGCCCCGAAAGAACGACATGTCCGTCGAGAGCGAAGCGGCCCCGGGCCGTCAGAGCCTGTTTCTCCGCCTTTCCGGTTTCTACGGCGCGTTCTTTCTGTTGTTTGGCGTGCTGATGCCGTTCTGGCCGGTCTGGCTCGACCATCGCGGGCTTGGCCCCGTCGAGATCGCTTCGATCATGGCGGCGGTGTTCTGGGTCAAGATGATCGCGCATCCGCTGGTGGCGCAGATCGCCGACCGCCGGAGCGCCGGACGCAAACTATCCATCGTGCTCGCCGCGCTCGCACTTGTCGTCTGCCTCGCGATGAACGGCGCCGAGGGGTTCTGGCCCATCGCCCTGCTCGCCGGTCTGTTCTACGCCCTGCACAATCCGATCCTGCCGGTGATGGAGAACATTGCGCTCCGGACTGTCCGCGATGCCGGCCTCGATTATGGAAGGGTGCGGCTCTGGGGTTCGATCAGCTTCATTCTCGGCACCACGGCGACGGGTGCCTTCCTCACCGGACGAGACCCGGACTGGGTGATCTGGATTGCCAGCGGCACAGTCGGACTCATCCTGATCGCCTGCTTCGCGATGCCGGAGGTGCCGCGCAGCCAGTCGACCGAGAGGGCGAACCCGCTCAGCCTTCTGGCGCGACCCGACTTCCTGCTCTTTGTCGTGACGGCCGGGCTGCTACAGGTAAGCCACGCCGTCTATTACGCCTTCGGCTCCATCGCCTGGCGCGACGCGGGACTCGACGAGAGCGTAATCGGCATGCTCTGGGGTGTCGGGGTCGTGGCCGAGGTTCTGCTCTTCGCGTTGGCAGGAAGGTTCGCCCGCCGGATCGGCCCGCTCGGCTTTCTCGCCTTCGCGGCAATCGGCGGCATGCTGCGCTGGCCGCTGACGCCGCTGACCTACGACCCGCTGCTGCTGGTCCCGCTGCAGTGCCTGCATGCACTCACCTTCGGTGCCGCCCATCTCGGTGCGATGGCCTATCTCACCCGCACCATCCCGGACAATGTCGGCGCCACCGGCCAAAGCCTCTACTATGCCCTGACCGGCGGCGTCCTGATGGGCGCGATGATGCCGCTCGCCGGCGCGCTCTACGAGAGCCATGGACCGGCGGCCTATAACGCAATGGGGCTTTGCTCGGCGCTAGCCTTTCCGGGACTGCTGGTCCTGGCGCGGATGAAACCGGCCGGAACCTGACCCGGCGGCTCTTCGCGCGTCACTTCGACGATGTTTCCTCGTTCACAATCCCGGCGTGGGGATCCCCGGCCGGCAGGATCGACCGGATATAGTCGCGGGTTTTCCATTCCGGCGGAGGCGGCGTGCCATCGCCTTCCCTCGGCACGTGCGGCGACGGTTCCTGGTCGGCCAAGTTCGGCGTGTAACGGGGGCAATTCGGATAGATCTCGCATTCGATGCGAACGACCATCTTGGCGCCGTAATGCCGGTCGAGCGCTTCCCGGTCGGTCAGAACCTCCGCCTTGCCGTTGACACGGATACGCCGGCTCTTGCCGTCGAAGGCAACGAAGAGCAGCCCGACATTCGGGTTCTTCGTAATGTTCCCGACCGTGCGGTACATCGAGTTCCCGTCATATTCGGGATATTCGAGGATGTTGGGGCCGACGATTTTTATGAACCCCGGATCGCCGGACTTGATGTTGCAGTCGACATAATCCTCGAAGGTCGAGGCGATGAAGAAGAACGGCGCACGTTCGATGAAAGCGATCTCGTCGTCCCAGAACGCGTAGTGTTTCCGGTTCCTCTCGATCGCTTCCGCCGTGGGCCGCCCGTCGAAACGGTCCTGCCATTCGCGCATACCCTCGTGAAAGAAGGCGCGGTCTTCGAAAACATTCATTGAATTGCCTGCACGTGTCTTTAGCCCGAACACGCATCAAACACCGAAACGCAGGCGACAGCTAGGCGGCTTCCCTCCGGAGGACGAGCGCGGCCGCTTCGCGGATCACCTCCGGACGCGCACCGTCGAGATGGGCGTTCTCCGAGAGATGCCGCCGCCACGCCCGGGCGCCGGCCCGGCCCTGGAAGAGGCCGAGCATGTGCCGGGTGATGCTCTTCAGCGGTACGCCCTCCGTCATCCGGGCACCCGCATACTCCACCATCGCCTCTGCGATCTCCCAGGGATCCGCCGGCGCCGAAGTCTCGCCATAGAAGCGGCGGTCGACATCGGCGAGGATCCAGGGCGTCTGGTAGGCCGCGCGCCCG
The DNA here is from genome assembly GCF_024662015.1 of Nisaea acidiphila. Lineage (NCBI taxonomy): Bacteria > Pseudomonadati > Pseudomonadota > Alphaproteobacteria > Rhodospirillales > Thalassobaculaceae > Nisaea > Nisaea acidiphila. Next base: position 1,140,367 of record NZ_CP102480.1, read on the forward strand.
ATCATGACTCCGTCGACATGGGCAAGCTGACGCTCCGCCTCGTCCAGGGACTGAATACCGCCATTGATCGAAATCGTGAGGTCCGGCCACGCCTGTTTCATCGCATGGACCAGCGGATAGTCGAGCGGCGGAACGTCCCGGTTCTCCTTCGGGCTCAGACCCTGCAGCCAGGCCTTGCGGGCATGCACGATGACGTGGCGGCAACCGGCATCGCTGACCTGGCGGATGAACCCGGGCAGCACGTCTTCGGGCACCTGATCGTCGACGCCGATGCGGGACTTCACCGTCACTGGGATCGAAACCGCCGCGCTCATGGCCTCGACGCAGCGCGCGACGAGGTCCGGCTCCCGCATCAGGCAGGCGCCGAAGCTGCCGGACTGCACCCGGTCGCTCGGGCAGCCGACATTGATGTTCACCTCGTCATAGCCCCAATCCTCGGCCATGCGGGCGCATTCCGCCATCGCCTCGGGTTCGCTCCCGCCCAGCTGCAGGACCACCGGATGCTCCGTGTCGTCGTAGCGCAGGAACCGTGCCGCCTCGCCGTGGAGCAGCGCACCCGTCGTCACCATCTCGGTATAGAGCACCGCCCGCCGGCTGATCAGCCGCAGGAAATAACGGTCGTGCCGGTCGGTCCAGTCCATCATCGGTGCGACGGATATGCGGTGCATCGTGTCTTTCTGCATCGGCTTCACGGCAGTGCATCGATTGTCAAACGGTCCGCGCAAATCGCGGAACACGGCGCCTTCTTTATCATTTCCAAGCCGCGACCGCATCCCGAAGCGGAAAATGGCAGCCATGCACAGGACTGAAAGCGCATTGCCCTTACGCCGAAACTCCACCCCCTCCCTGAATCGGGTTGACTCTTTGAGCCGCGCCGATACTGTATCAAAAAACTAATATATTAATATAACAACAAAAGGGAGGAACTGATGAAAACCACCATTCGTGTGCTCGGACTGGGGGTCGCCCTCGCGGCCGGGCTTGCCATGAGCCTGCCGTCCTACGCTGCCACGACCCTTCGCATCGGCACGGTGCTCGCGCCGGACGATCCGATGGGCCGGGGTCTCGAGAAATTCAAAGCCGAAGTGGAAGAAGCGACGAAGGGGGAGGTCCGGATCCAGGTCTTCCACAGCTCGCAGCTCGGCGACACCACGGAGATGATCGATCAGGCGCGCGCCGGCGCGAATGTCGGCACCGTGACCGACGTCGCCCGTCTCTCGAGCTTCGTCCCGTCGCTCGCGGTGATGTCCGCACCGTTCCTGTTCGACACTTTCGAGCAGGCGGACAAGTTCGCGCTGTCGGAGGATTATCTCTCCTGGGGCGATACGCTGAAGGAGAAGTCGGGCCTCGTGATGCTGGCCTCCAACTGGTATCAGGGACCGCGGCACGCGCTGACACAGGTTCCGGTTTCCAAACCGGCGGATCTCTCCGGCATCCGCATGCGGACCATCGGCGCGCCGGTCTGGATCGAGACCATCCGGGCCATGGGCGCCGAGCCGACGCCGATCGCCTGGGGCGAGGTCTATTCGGCCCTGCAGATGGGTGTGATCGACGCCGCCGAGGCACAGCCGACCGCGATCAAGGGCGCCAAGCTCTACGAGGTGATCAAGCATGTCACCAAGACCGGGCATATCCAGCTGGTGACGGCCCTGGTCGTCTCGGCCGAGTCCTGGGACCAGATCTCCGCCGACAACCAGAAGATCGTGCGCGATCTCGCGGTGGAGAACGGGCGTTACGCCTCGGGGCTCACCATCGAACTCGGCGAGAAGGCCCTTGCCGATGTCGCGGCCAGCGGCGTCACCATTTCGGAGGTCGATCTCGCGCCCTTCAAGAAGGCCGTGGCCGGCGTCTATGAGCTGCTCGACCTCAACAAGGAGGTCGCCATCGTGAACCGGGTGCTCGGACGCTAACGCGTTCCTCCCTCGCGGCGCAGTCCGGAAACAGGGCGGACCCCATGCTGAAACGCTTTGAATTTGGCTGCGCCGCGCTCCTGCTGGCCGCCGTGGTACTGCTTGTCGGCATCGCCTCGGTGGCACGGGCGCTCGGTTCGCCCATCATCTGGTCGATCGAGATCGCACAGCTGCTCTTCCTCTGGCTCTGCATCTTCGCGATCGACCTTTCGCTTCAGCACGACCGGCATTTCGGCATCAGCCTGCTGCTCGACAACGTGTCGCCGGCACGTCGGCGGATCGTCGAGATCGTCAACCTGGTCGTGCTGATCTGCCTCCTCGGCTACCTGATCCAGTTCGCCTGGAAGAACACCATCCTGATGCATCCCAGGCTCGACGGCGCCTTGCAGATCCCCGGCTCCTATTTCCACGCCAGCATGATTGTCGGCTTCGCGCTGATGATCCGCACCCTGGCGGTCCAACTCTTCCGCCTCATCCGCGCGCAAAGCTGATCCCCCATGCTCTCGATCATCGCGATCCTGTTCGTTCTCTTCCTCCTGAGCGGCATGCCGGTGGCTTTCGCCCTAGCGCTCGCCTCTTTTCCCGTCTTCGTCCTGACCGGAACGATGCCGCCCACCGTGGCGATCCAGAAAATGGTGACGGCGACCCAGAGCTTTCCCCTGCTCGCGGTGCCGTTCTTCATCTTCGCCGGCAACCTGATGAACTCGACCGGCATCACCGAGCGGCTGATCACCTTCGCTCGCCTGCTGACCGGCTGGATGGCGGGCGGCCTCGGCCAGGTCTCGATCATGCTGAGCCTGATGATGGGCGGCATTTCCGGCTCGGCGGTCGCGGACGCGTCCATGGAAGCGCGCCTGCTCGGCCCCGGGATGATCGAGAAAGGCGGCTATTCCAAGGCCGCGACCGCCGCGGTCCTGGCCTTCGGCTCCATCGTTACCGCGACCATTCCGCCCAGCATCGGGCTGATCCTGTTCGGCTTCATCAACGAGGTCTCGATCGGACGGCTGTTCCTCGCCGGCGTCATCCCGGGCATGCTGCTGACGGCATTGCTGATGCTGACCGCCTGGATCGTCGCCCGGCGCCACGGCTATGCGGCCGATCTCTCGAAACCGCCGTCGACGCGCGAACTCCTGGCGAGCTTCCGGGAAAGCGTCTGGGCACTGGCCTTCCCGATCATCCTGATCATCGGATTCCGCTTCGGCTTCTTCACCGCCACCGAGGCCGGGGCCTTCCTCGTCTTCTATGCCCTCTTTGTCGGCGTGTTCGTCTATCGCGAGCTTTCACCCGGCAAGCTCTACGAGGCGATACGCAGCACGGTGACCGATCTCGGCATGGTCATGCTGCTGATCATGATGGCCTCGGTCCTCGGCTACGCGGTGACCATCGAGCAAGGACCGCAGCAGATCGCCGCCATGGTCACAACCCTGACCTCGGAGCCGCTCGCGATCCTGATCCTCGTGCTCCTGCTGCTCCTCGTCAGCGGTATGTTCCTTGAGGGTGCCGCCAACATCCTGCTGGTGACGCCGGTCGTCATGCCGGTGCTGATTCAGGCGGGCTTCGACCCGGTGCATGTCGGCATCCTGATGGTCACGCTGATCAATGTCGGCGGCCTGACGCCCCCGGTCGGCGTGATCATGTTCACCGTCTGCGGGATCCTCGACGTGAAGACCGGTGCTTTCTCGAAAGCCTCCGCGCCCTATTTCCTTGCGATCCTGGCCTTTCTCGTGATCCTGATCGCCTTCCCTGCCGTGTCGCTTTTCATGCCGGGGCAGCTTATGTAATCGGTTCGTTTTGGGCGTTTCGAGGTTCACTGGATGAGTGTCGGTTTCCTTTCCGAGGCATTGATCAAGGCATCGGACGAACTGTCCGGGCCGGGCCAGCAGGGCTCCGCTGCGGCCCGGGTCTATGCGGGGCTGAGGGCACGCATCATTTCGCTCGAGCTGCTGCCCGACACTGTGCTGTCGCGCGCCGAGATCGCGAAAGAGTACGAGGTCAGCCAGTCCCCGGTTAGGGAAGCGATCCAGAAACTGGAGCAGGAAGGGCTGGTCGTTTCCTATCCCCAGTCGAAGACGCTGGTGACGAAGATCGATACCGAGCACGCCCAGAAGTCCCAATTTCTCCGCGTCGGTGTCGAGCTTGAGGTCGCGAAGGCCCTCGCCAGGGCCGGCGACCCGGCGCTGCTGCAGCCCACCACACGGATCCTCCGCATGCAGAAACTGGCGGGAGAGGATTGCGACATCTCGGAATTCACCGCCCTCGACCGTCTGTTTCACCTGTCGCTGTTCCAGGCCGCCGGCGTCGGCTCGCTCTGGCAGCTGGTTTCGGGCTGTTCGGGTCACATCGACCGGCTGCGCACGCTGAACCTGCCGGATCCCGGCAAGATGGCCGACGTCCTGGCGGCCCATGAACGAATCCTCGAGGCGATTGCCGGAGGTGATCCCCAGGATGTCGAGCGCCAAGTCCGGGATCACCTCTCCGGCACGCTCGCCGCCATCCCGGCGATCAGGGCGGCCCATCCGGACTATTTCGAAGCCGAGGACTGATCCTGCGGCTCAGTCCACCGAAAAGTGTCTGAGAAAATCCGGGTCCGGCTCGACCCCGAGGCCCGGACCGCCCGGCAGCGCGACCGTACCGCCGCTTTCCCTGACCTGCTCGCCGATCCGGAGCGGCTCGGTCAGCAGTTCCTCACGGAACCGGTTGGGCGTGGTGTCGAATTCCAGCATCGGCTGCACCGGATGGGCGCCACCGGGCAAGTCCGGAAGCGCGGCCAGCAGATGCATGTTGGCCGCCACCGCCACGGCGGAGCCCCAGACATGGTTCACGATGGGCAGGAAATGCGCCTCGGCGAGCGCGCGGACCTTCAGATACTCGGTGATTCCGCCGAGCCCGCAGACTTCCGGCTGCAGCACGTCGACGCAGCGCTCGCGGATCAGGTCTCGGAAGCCCCAGCGGGTGAACTCGCCCTCGCCGCCGGCAATCGGCATGTCGAGTGTGCTGCACAGATCGCGATAGCCCTGACGGTCCTCCGGCGCCACCGGTTCCTCGAACCAGGCGACACCGAGACGTTCCAGCTCGCGGCCGAGCGGGATCGCCTCGCGGGCAGTATAAGCGTGGTTGGCATCGACCATCTGACCGGTCTCGCCACCGATGGCGTTCCGGACCGCCTCGACCAGCTCCAGGTCCTTCCGCGGACCGAGACCGATCTTCATCTTCATCGCGCCGTAGCCCGCCTCTTTGATCGCCGCGCTTTCGACCGCGAAGCGCTCCGCCAGATCCGGCACCCGCTGCAGCATCATGCCGTAGCCATAAACCGGGATGCGGTCGCGGAAAGCGCCGCCGAGCAGCCGGTAGAGCGGCACGCCATGGAGTTTCCCCGCGATGTCCCAGAGCGCAATATCGACGCCGGAGAGTGCCTGCATCGGCATGCCCTTCTGGCCGTGGTCGCGCAGCAGGTTGTAGACCTTGTGCCAGATCACCTCGCGGGCCAGCGGATCCATGCCGAGCACCATGGGCTGAATCACCCGCTCCACGATGGCCTTGTTCGCGAAGGCGACATCTCCGCCGCCGAAACTTTCGCCCCAGCCGGTCACCCCCTCGTCCGTCGTTACCTCGACGAGATGCGTCGTCCGTTTCAGATAATATTGCTGGGAGTATCCGAGCTCCTCGGCGAGGTCGTATTGCAGCACATGGCTGCGGATCGCGGTGATTTTCAAGCTCGGTTCCCTCCCCTCGCGTCGGCCGGTTTGTCCGGCCGTACGGTCATTGCATGAAGCTCTCCGGGGGCACCCATGTTTCGGGCATGAAACGGTTCCCCCAGCGGCACATCTCCTGAAGGACCCGGTGCAGCCCCCGGCCCTTCTCCGTCAGATTATAGGCATAGCGTTTGGGGCGCTCCTGGTAGAGCGAGCGTTCGACAAGACCGCTCGCCTCCATCCGGTTCAGCCGGTCCGCGAGGATGTTGGTCGTGATGCCTTCGGGCGATGCCATGAACTCGGAATACCGGCTCTTGCCGGTCAGCATGTCGCGCAGAATGACGAGGGTCCATCGGTCGCCGACGATATCGAGCGTCGTCGCGATGGGGCATCCGGAGCGGGGGTCGAAATCCAATTTTTCCATCCTAGGCTCAATAGTGACTTGCAACTTGCAATTCACAAGTTATGATCCAGTTCGTCTTCTTCAACATATCAAGGAGTTCAGGGAATGTCGGAGGGATTCACCGGGGGATGCCTGTGCGGCGCCGTCAGATACGAGGCGAAATCGGAGCCGAAAATCGTCGGTGACTGCTATTGCGACGACTGCCGCAAGGCGAGCGGAACGACGCATTGCACCCATCTCGGCCTGCCGGAGGCGGATGTGTCGGTAACCGGCCGGCTGAAGTTCTTCGACAAGCCGGCGGACAGCGGAAACGTGGTCAGCCGCGGCTTCTGCCCCGATTGCGGTTCGGCCGTCTATTCGACCAATTCCGGGGTGCCCGGCATGCTCTTCCTCCGCGCCTCGAGCCTGGACGACATCGAGATCGCGGAACCGCAGATGACGGTCTATGCCGGCCGCGCACCGAGCTGGGCAGCGATCGACCGGAATAAGCCGGTCTTCGAGGCCATGCCGACCCAGATGCCCGAGGAAGTTGCGGGCCAGGGCTCTTGAATGACTTCGGGAGGCGCCGTCGCCGGTGCCTCCCGGCTAATTGCCTATTCCGGCACCTCATACGCGGCGATAGCGATGTCAGCCGCCTCGTCGCGCAGCGGAATGATCGCCTGATAGGCCTCCGACGCGTACCAGGACTTCAGATCCGCCAAGGACGGGAACTTCGCGATCCCTGTCATCTGGTGATCGATCTCTCCCGCAGTCAGAAGACCGATCGCCTTGCCGCGCATCACCATCTCGCCTCCAAAAGGCGCAAAGGTCTCCGCGGCCTTCGCTCCATATTCCTGCATCTTCGCAGGATTCTTGACCGTTACCGTCGCAACGAAAAACGCCGTCATCTTGCTCTCTTCCCCATTTGCGTCTGACTTCACATTCCGCGAAACCCGCGTTATGTACATATATGATCAAAATGGCGCACAACCGTATTGTCCATACATGCACAAAACACATCCGCGTGAGGAACCATGGCCCGGCCCAGCAAGTTCGACCGCGACGAAGCCATTGAGACGGCTATGGAGGCCTTCTGGCGCGACGGGTACGAGTCATGTTCCGTCAAGGCGCTCTCGGAACGGCTCGGAATCACCCGATCCAGCTTCTACAACGCCTTCAATAGCAGGGAAGATCTCTTCGCAGAGGTTCTGGAGCGCTATGCCAGGCAGTCTCCTGACAGAGCCTTCGCCGATCTGGTCAGCGACGGACAGGTAAGAGCGCTCATCACCCGCACTTTTCGCTTGGCGTGCCGGGTGAGAGCGGCGGATCCGGATGGCAAGGGCTGCCTCGCGGTGAAGAGCGTCGACGAGCTTTGCGGCCGGGACCGCATACTGGGACCGCTGCTGGAAGAAGCCATTCTGGGAAACGTTGCCCGGATCGAGAGATTGCTGGAATTCGGAAAGGAAACCGGCGAACTCCCGGAATCGCTCGAACCGCATGCCACCGCCCTCGCACTGAAGGCCCAACTGGTCGGGCTCAACGTCATTTGCAAAGTGATCCGCGACGAGACGGAACTTCGCCTTGCTGCCGAAACCGCACTCCGCGGGCTCGGCCTTTTCGAAGAGGCTACGGACGCATGACGTTTTCTCCCGGTCACACCTTGCCCCTCTCCGGTCTCTAAGCATCCGAACCGACAACGGAGAGGTGCTATGAGACAAGACGAAAGAGAGTTCGCAGACTGGACAGCGCTCGCGACCCAAGCGCAATCCGGGGACCGGGAGGCGCTTGAGGCGTTGATCCGCAGCAGCCAGGATCAGATCTACGGCCTCGCCCTGCGCTTTCTCGCAAACCAGGATGACGCCCGGGACGCTACCCAGGACATTCTCATCCTCCTGATCACCCGGCTCTCCAATTTCGAGGGGCGGAGCAGCTTCCGGACCTGGGCTTTCCGGATCGCGGTCAACCACCTGCTACGGTCGCGCAAGGTGCGAGCACGGAGCCAAAGCCTGAGCTTCGCAGCCTTCGAGGAGGACCTACATACCGGCCTTTCGGATCAGGCCGGCCCCGGCGCGGACCACACCGCCATGATCGGCGAGCTTCGCATCGCATGCACCATGGCGATGCTTCTCTGCCTCGACGTGGAGCAGCGGATGGCCTTCGTGCTTGGAGAGATCCTCGAGCTGGATCACCGGGAGGCCGCCAATATTCTCGCGATCGAACCCGCAACCTATCGCAAGCGCCTCTCCCGTGCCCGTTCCGCAGTCATCGGCTTCTCGGGCCGGGTCTGCGGCAATGTCTCGGAGAGCGCCCGTTGCAGCTGCGACCGGCGCGTCCCGGAGGCGCTTCGGCTCGGTCGCATCCACCCGTCCGCCCCGCTCACCCGAAGTGCCGGGGACGCAGGTCTCGGCGCGATCCTCGAACAGACGCGCGGCATGGAGCGGAACCTGAAGGCGCTCTGCCAGATGAAGAGTCCCGCCCGCTTCACCGCGCCGGACGATCTGGCGGATATCGTCCGCTCCGCGGTCGACGCCCCCCACACCCACTGATCGATTCCGTCCGCCCGTACTGAAGGACGCGCGGATGCGAAGCCCGGCGGGGCCGACGGCACAAATGCGCGCTCACACCCCGCCCCCGTCCCATTACCCAATCACGGAGTAATGAAATGGAAAACCAGAACGCTGTCCTGAACACCATCCTCACGATGACCGCGAACCTCGAGAAAGGAGATCTCGACGGAGTTATGGCGGCCTACGAGCCGGACGCCGCCATTCTCTTCGAGCCGAATACCCCCGTCGCGGACGCCGCATTGTCGCGGCAGATCTTCTCCGAGCTGGCCGCAGCCAACCCGTCAGTCAGCTACGGTGAGCACGAGGTCTATGTTGCCGGCGACATCGCCATCCATCTCGCCCCCTGGTCGATGAAGGGCGAGAGTCCCGCAGGCGATCCGGTTGCGATGGGAGGCCTTACAGTTGCAGTGCTGCGCCGGCAGCCCGACGGCAAGTGGCTCATGGTGCTGGACAATCCGCACGGAGCGCATGCGCTCTCCGCGGCGAACGCGCACTAAGCCCTATCCGCGCCGTCCGTCAGTCAGTTCCGGCGGGCGGCGCGGGCGCTGCGCCGGGTTGCGAGCAGTAGATTGGTCTCCGAATTCGCGATTCCGTCGATCAGCCGGATGCGGCGGAGCACGTCGTCGAAATCGGCCAACGTCTCGGCCCCGATTTCGGCGATCAGGTCCCACCGGCCGTTCGTCGAGTGGATCGCGCCGACCGCACCGATGCCGGTCAGCTGGCGCACCACATTCTCGGTTCCCCGCCCCTCGATCTCGATCAGCATGATACCGCGCACCGGCAATTCCTGCGCATCGCCCCGCAGCACCACGGTATAGCCGAGGATCTGCCCGTCCCGCTCCAGACGCTCAATGCGGCTCCGCACCGTCGCCCGGGAAACCCCGAGCAGATCCGCAAGTTCCGAGATCCCGGAGCGGCCATTGCGCCGGAGCGCGGCAATCAGCTTCTCGTCAATCGCATCCATTTATCATTTCGCCATTTTTGCTTATCAATTTGCACATATAATGCGTCTTTTTGCGCTATTTGCTATCTTTTTTGCGCCATCGCCTTGCCCACATAGTCAGTCAGGGTTGTCGCCGGGACGCAGTCCCGCCGAACGAATGGAGCAATAGATGACCGGATCCCGTTCTTGCGTTCTTGTCGGTGCGCCGGTCCAGATCGGCGCCGGCCAGCCGGGCTGCCTGATGGGGCCGGATGCCTTCCGAACCGCCGGGCTCGGCCGGGCGCTGGAGAGCCTCGGCCATGGCGTCGAGGATCTCGGCAATTGCGCCCCCGCCCCCCTTCCGGAGCGCAGCCACCCGAACAAGGCGATCAAGAACCTGACCGAAACCGCAGGCTGGGTGCAGTCGCTGACCGAAGCCGCCTATGCGGCGAAGCAGGGCGGACGGACGCCGATCTTCCTCGGTGGCGACCATGCGCTGGCGGCGGGTACCCTGCCCGGCATTGCCAAAGCGGCGAAGGAGGACGGGCGCGAACTCTTCGTGCTCTGGCTCGACGCCCATAGCGACTATCACGACCTCGACAGCACCGAGAGCGGCAACCTGCATGGCGTTCCCGTCGCCTATTTCACGGGCCGCAAAGGCTTCGACGGATACTTTCCCGAGCTCGACGTTCCGGTGAAGCCGGAGAATATCACGATGATGGGCATCCGCTCGGTCGATCCGGCGGAGCACCGCGAATTGCTGAACCAGCCGATCGAAGTCGTCGACATGCGCGCCATCGACGAGAAGGGTGTCAGCGCCTTGCTGGCCGACTTCCTGAAGCGTGTTGAGGATGCGGACGGCGTCATCCACGTGAGCCTCGACGTCGATTTCCTCGACCCGGAGATCGCACCCGCCGTCGGTACCACCGTTCCGGGAGGCGCGACCTTCCGCGAGGCCCATCTCATTATGGAGAAGCTCTGCGACAGCGGCCGCGTCGGCTCGCTCGATCTCGTGGAGCTCAATCCCTTCCTCGACGAGCGCGGCAAGACCGCACGACTGATGGTCGACCTGACCGCGAGCCTGTTCGGCCGCAAAGTCATGGACCGGCCGACCCGATCCTACTGAGCAAAGCGAAGGAGAACCCCCATGTCCCATGCCGCAGATTTCATTGCTACGGAAAACCGGCTCGGCGCTCACAATTACAAGCCGCTCGACGTCGTCCTGACCCGGGGCGAGGGCGTGCATGTCTGGGATGTGGACGGGAAACAGTATCTCGACTGCCTCTCGGCCTATTCCGCCGTAAATCAGGGCCATTGCCACCCGAAGATCTACGAGGCGCTGGTGACCCAGGCCAAGAGGCTGACCCTGACCTCCCGCGCCTTCCATAACGACCAGCTCGCCGGCTTCTACGAAGACATCGCCCGGCTAACCGGGTCGCACAAGGTGCTGCCGATGAATTCCGGCGCCGAGGCGGTGGAATCCGCGGTCAAGGCGGTGCGCAAATGGGGCTATGAGCAGAAAGGCGTGGCGGAAAATCAGGCCGAGGTCATCGTCTTCTCCAACAACTTCCACGGCCGCACCATCGGCGTCGTCGGTTTCTCCACCGATCCGGTGGCGCGCGGTAATTTCGGTCCTTTCGCACCGGGATTCCGGGTGGTGAAGTTCGGCGATATCGAAGCCTTCGAGAAGGCGATCACCGAAAACACGGTCGCCGCCCTGATCGAGCCGATCCAGGGCGAGGCTGGGGTGATCATCCCGCCGGCCGGCTATTTCAAGCGGATGCGCGAGCTCTGCACCGAGCACAACGTCACGCTCATCCTCGACGAGATCCAGACCGGCCTCGGCCGTACCGGCAAGATGCTGGCGGAAGAGCACGAGGAAATCGAGGCCGACGTGACGCTTGTCGGCAAGGCGCTCTCGGGCGGTTATTACCCAGTCTCGGCGGTGCTCTCCAACAGCGAAGTCCTCGGCGTGCTGCAGCCGGGTCAGCACGGCTCGACCTTCGGCGGCAACCCGCTCGGCTGCGCCGTAGCACGGGCCGCGCTCGATGTGCTTGTGAGCGAAGGTATGATCGAGAATTCCGCCGAGCAGGGCGCCTATTTCAAGACGGAGCTGGAAGGCATCCGCTCGAACGCGGTGAAGGAAGTCCGCGGCCGCGGCCTGATGCTGGCGGTCGAACTGGAGCCGGAAGCAGGCGGTGCCCGGAAATACTGCGATGCCCTGAAAGAGCGCGGCATCCTTGCCAAGGACACGCACGAACATTCGATCCGCATCGCTCCGCCGCTGGTCATTACCCGCGATCAGGTCGATTGGGCGCTGGAACGCTTCAGCGACGTGCTGACCAACGTGCACTGAGCGTTGTTGCAACGCGTGTGGCCATCACCTTAGCGACATAAGCATTCAGATTGTTTTCAGATCGCTCCAAGCCGTTAAACTCCTGTTGGATAATCGGATTGACCGAAAGCGGCTTGGGGTAGAAGGCAATGACGCATTGTCAACGTGCGGCGCGATTTGCAGCAGCAATTGCGCTTTGTTGGATCATCGTAGGATGTTCAAGTGCAACCACGTCTTTCAAGGATGGACCCAGCCCCGGAAAAGCCGTCGTTATTGTCGGTGGGGCCTTCCGGATCCCTAATGTACCGATTTCAAAGCCAATCGCTCCGATCCATATTGTTGCAGGCCCTCTGAAAGTCCCATCCGCAATCCTTAGCGCCCAGATTAACTTTCGCCGGTTTGAGGTCAACAATGGCAAAAAGCTGAGCAATATCGGGCTGTCTTTCGAGGGGAACCCGGAACTGATCATGGTAGGACTGGGAGAACCGAATTCGTTATTCGGTCCAGGTCGCACATTAGATCAGTTTGGCAGAACGACATACGCAATTGCCGAAGTTAATCCCGGCGACTGGTTCCTCGAGCGTCAAATTGTAAGCTCTCCGAATCAAACGACGATTATCCACTCCTTGAAACAAGAAGACTCACGGATGCGGGAAGGCATACCGATTTTCAGCGTTGAGGCTGGAGAAACTATCTATGTTGGAGATGTGTTCCTAGTGTCTTCAGCGTTCCTGAAGGAACATGAACCATCGAAACATCAAAGATTAGGAAATGACCAATGGTTCCTCGGATATTCGTTTGATTTCGTCAACTCGATCCCTTCCATTGCGAGCAGAATAGACGCGGCTTCGATAAAGGAACGGAAACTCGTTCTCTACGATAAATGATACCCAACATCGAGGAGGACGAACTTCAACACCCCATGAAACCGCTTGCACAGACACAGCCGAGCTAGGTAGTGCCTCTCCGAACTGGTACACTTACCCTCTGGCCAGCGCCTGCAGTCCGAAAAGGCCGGGCTCCGGATGGGTGATGCGGTAGACCGGGACGGTCTCCAGATACGCGCGCATCCGGCCCTTGGCGTTGAACGCGGCCCGGAACAGATCGGCGCGGAAGCGCTCTCCCAGGTTCTGCAACACGCCCCCGGCGAGATAGACCCCGCCGCGGGCGCCTGCGGTCAGGGCAGCGTTGCCCGCGACGGTCCCGAAAAACGAGGCGAACCGGTCCAATGCCTCGCGTGCCGCCGGGCAGCCTTCCCGGTCGAGGCGCTCGACGACCTCCTCGCCCGTCGCCGGTTCGGGATCGAGCCCGTCCCGTTCCGCGATGGCGCCGAAGAGGTTCACGAGGCCCGGGCCGGACAGCACGTCCTCAGCCGATACGTGGCCGAGACGCTGTCGAAGGTGCGCGATCAGGTCAGCCTCCGCTTCGTTCGACGCGGCCAGCGTCGCGTGGCCGCCCTCGCCGTCGAGCACATGCCAGTCCTCGCCGGACGGCACGGCGGCGCCGACCCCGAGACCGGTTCCCGGGCCGAGCACCAGCTTCGGCCTGCGTGCGACCTCGATCCCGGTCTGCACAGCGTCGAGATGGTCCTCGCCGAAATGCGGCAGTGCCGCCGCCACCGCGGCGAAATCGTTCATCAGACCGAATCGGTTCCAGCCGAAGCGCTCGCGCACGGCATCGCGGGAAAACTGCCAGGGGCAGTTGGTGAGTCGGATCCGGTCGCCGGAGACCGGTCCTGCCACCGCAACGATTGCGTTGCGCGGCCACTCGGGCTGCGGGATCCCCTCCAGGAATACTTCGAGCGCCACCTCAAACCCCTGATGTTCCGCCGTCTTGAACGCACGCTCGCTCCGGAGGCTCTCTCCATCGGTCAGGGCCAGCCTGAGATTGGTGCCACCGAGATCCCCGATCAAAGTACTCCCGCGCATACCCCGCTCTTCTCCTCCGCAACAATCCAGCCCCGGTCACGTTAGCATGGAGACTGTTCAACGCGAGCGGCGCGGTCTCCGACGAAGCTCGCGCGCCGAACCCACCTGACGGAGGCGTTACTTCACAGTCAACCCTGGATAAGGCATATGCGACGGCAGGCAATTTACGGGAAATCGTCGATGGAAAGTATCTACTACGTCCTATCCTGGGCCTGTCACCGGCGCTGCAAGCATTGCTACGAGGAGCGCTTCCGGCCCTATGTCCGCGACGAACTCAAAGCGGTCGTCAGCGCGGCGGAAGCCAATTTCCCGAAGATCATCGCGAACCTTCCCGACCGGCTGACCTATCTCGACCTGGAGCAGCCGGACGACAGCGCAGCCGGCGGCTATGTCGAACGCACCAGCCGCATCATCGTCTCCGGCGGCGAGGTGCTGCTCGACCCGGTGCGCGAGACCATTCTCTATCCGGCACTGGAACAGATCCGCGACAAGTACCGGTCGCAGGGCGGCGTGAAGCTGGTAGTGCAGACCACCGGGGACCTGTTGACCGAACGGATCATCGAAGAGCTGCTGGAGCGCGGCATCTACATGATCTCCGTCGCGGGCATGGACGATTTCCATGTCGGCATGGAGGGCGAGAAGCGGGTGCCGCTGCAGGAAAAGCTGACCGGCTGGTTCGAAGCGGCAGGCATGCGCCCGTTCCTGCATGATCCGAAAGTCCGGGCCTGGGACGATGACGGCCCCAATTTCTCCTTCTTCGGCGCGACCGAGGATGCCTGGATCGGCAAGATCTGGCCGCGCGGCCGGGCCTGGGCCAACGGCCTCTCCCGCGCGACGATCAACGACAATTTCTGCAATGTCTGGTCCGGCGGCCTGAACTTCCTGAACCGGCGCTATTCCGGATCCGAAGTCTCCATCGACCCCAACGGCGACGTCTTTCCCTGCTGCCTCAAGACTAAGGCCCCGCTCGGAAACCTGACGGAAGAGCGGCTCGAAGACATTATCGACAGCCTGGTCGGGCGACCCGCCTTCGAAGCGATCTCCATGGGCCATCCCGAGCGCATGGGCATCGCCCATGGCTGGGACGTTGAAACCTTCCTGAAGAAGTCCGAGACGATTACCGTCGATGGCCGTCCCTACCGCAATCTCTGCATCGGCTGCGACCGGTTCCACACGGAAATTCTCGCCGGCGTGCTCGAGGATGCGCGGCGGGATCGCATGGCGCGGCGCTCACTCGACGCGGCGGAATAAAGCCGCGCCTTTTCACCGGGCACCGGACGCGGCACTCTCCCTGCAAAGGGAGGACTGCTCAATGGACAAGAAATACGACGCGAAGGCCCTCGCCGCCTTCGCCACAGGCCTGTTCGAAGCCGCCGGGCTGGACGAGGCCAAGGCAGGCACCATCGGCCCGCTGCTCGTCGAGGCCGATCTGATGGGGCACACGACGCACGGCCTCCAACTCTGCGCGCCGTATCTGAAAGCGCTCGATGACGGCACCATGGAAAAAGAGGGGGGCCCGCAAGTCCTGAGCGACCGGGGCGCCGTCGTTACGTGGGACGGCCGCCGCCTTCCCGGCGTCTGGCTCACCGCCCGCGCCGTCGATCTTGGGGTTGAACGGGCCAAGCTCTACGGAACCGCCAGCATTGCGATTCGGCGCAGCCACCATATCGCCTGCCTCGCCGTGTTTCTCGAGCGCGCGACCAGAGCGGGTTGCATGGTGCAGATCGCATCTTCAGACCCCGCCGTCTCCAGTGTGGCGCCCTATGGCGGAACGGAACCGCTCTTCACACCGGATCCGATCGCTGTCGGCATACCGACAGGCGGCGACCCGATCCTGATCGATACCAGCGCCTCGATCACGACCAATGGCCTGACAGGCCGCCTGCATGGCGAGGGCAAGAAGCTTCCGGGCGCATGGGTGCAGAATGCGGAAGGTGCCGCGAGCGACGATCCCGCCGTGCTGTTCACCGACCCGCCCGGCACGATCCTGCCGATCGGCGGAAAGGAGTACGGTCACAAGGGCTATGGCCTCGCATTGATGATCGAGGCCCTGACACAGGGACTTCCCGGCCACGGACGCGCCGACCCGGCCGAAGGATGGGGCGCCGGCGTCTACGTTCAGGTGATGGACCCGACAGCCTTCACCGGCGAGGCTGCCTTTACCCGGCAGATCGACCATATCGTCGAGCGATGCCGCGCGAACAAACCGGTCGCGGGCGGTCCGCCGGTGCGCCTGCCGGGTCAAAGTGCGATCGCAAAAAGAGCTGCGTCATCCTCGGGAGGCGTCGCACTTTATCCGGGGATCATCGACGCGCTGGCGCCTTGGGCAGAGAAATACGGGCTGGTGCCGCCGGTTCCGATCTCCGCTTCCTAAGACCAGCAAGCGATGGCGGAACAGCACGGCATTCGACATCAATTTTAGCCATATTGCATTGCAATAATGGCATAAATTTTTTCATGAAAACAATGGCTCCAATGCCTTGCCAACACGTTTTCGGCCTGCAATGCTTCGCGCTCCAAACGGTCTGGACATTCGTCCGATGGTGGGTCCGCATCGCCCGGTGCGCCCGCTGCCTGAGAAACCGGAATACGACAGGAGTGGACATGAAGAGATTTCTTGCTGCGTCGGCATTGGCTTCGCTGGCGCTCGTCTCGGCAGTACCGGCGGCCCTCGCCGGCAAGGCTGACGACACCCTGAACATCGTGTGGGAACGCGAGCTCGAGAACGTCGATAGCTACTTCAACACCGCACGTGAAGGCATCATCTTCTCACGTATGACCTGGGACGCGCTGCTTTATCGCAACCCGCAGACCATGGCTTACGAGCCGTTGATCGCGAAATCCTACAAGTGGGTCGACGACACCACGCTCGAGTTCGAGCTGAACGAAGGCATCACCTTCCACAACGGCGAAGAACTCGACGCGGACGATGTGGTCTTCACCTACAACTGGGTGTCCAATCCGGACAACGGCGTGAAGACCCAGCGTAACGTCAACTGGATCAAGGGCGCCAAGAAGCTCGACAAGTACAAGCTCCAGGTGATGCTGAAGGCCCCATTCCCGGCGGCCCTCGAATTCGTGGCCGGTTCGGTCTCGATCTACCCGAAGGACTATTACGAAAAGGTCGGTCCGGACGGCATGGGTTTGAAGCCGGTTGGCTCCGGCCCGTACAAGGTCACGGAACTTGAGCCCGGCAAGAAGATCGTCTGGGAAAAGTTCGACGGCTACATGAAGGGCAGTCCGAAAGGCACGCCGACCATCGGCAAGGTCATTCAGCGCACCATTCCGGAACGTAACACCCAGATCGCCGAGCTGCTCGCTGGCCGCGCCGACTGGATGTGGCGGGTTCCGGCCGACCAAGCCGACCGCCTCAGCGGGTCCGGCCGGGTTCAGGTTGTCAACGAACAGACCTTCCGTATCGGCTACATCACCATGGATGCCGCCGGCGCGACGGGCGATACGCCGCTGAAGAACCCGCTGGTCCGCAAGGCGATCGCACACGCGATCGACCGCGAAGCCATCGTCAAGGCGCTGGTCCGCGGCAAATCCTCAGTGGTCCATTCCGCCTGCTTCCCGACCCAGTTCGGCTGCGAGCAGGGCGTTACGAAATATCCGTACGACCCCGCCAAGGCCAAGGAATTGCTTGCTGAAGCCGGCTATCCTAACGGCTTCGAAATTCCGTTCTACGCCTACCGTAACCGTGACTATGCTGAGGCTATGATCGGCTTCCTCAACCAGGTCGGCATCAAGACCAATTTCGGTTACCTGAAGTACGCCGCCTTGCGTGACAAGATCCGGGCCAAGGAAGTCCCGATGGCTTTCATGACCTGGGGCTCCTACTCGGTCAACGACGTGTCTGCGATCACCAGCAACTTCTTCACTCATGGCAAGGACGACCTCGCGCTCGATCCGCAAGTGAAGGAACTGCTGCACACGGGCGACACCACGGTCGATTCCGCAGCCCGCAAGACAGCCTACAGCGCCGCTTTGAAGCGGATCGCCGACGAGGCCTACTGGATTCCGCTCTGGTCCTACAACACCAACTACGCCTTCTCGAACGATGTCGACTTCACCCCGACCTCCGACGAGATTCCGCGGTTCTTCACCGCGAAATGGAAGTAGTCTAAACTTTCTATCCCGATCCCGGTCGAGGCCGGGATCGGGATAACCAAGAATAACCGGCAGGGATCCCTTCCCTGATAACCCGGCACCCACCGGATATAGAGGCATGCTGGTCTACACTCTGAAGCGCCTGATCTTGGCATTTCTTGTCGCCCTGACGGTGTCGGGGATCACTTTCTCCCTGACGTACCTCGCCGGCGACCCCGCCACCGCCATTGCCGGCGAAACCGCGAGCGACGCTGATATCGAATATATCCGCGAGCTCTATGGCTTCGATCGCCCGATCTACGTGCAGTACCTGGAATGGGCCGGGAAGGCGTTCCGGGGCGATTTCGGCATGAGTTTCTACTTCAAGCTTCCGGTCGCGGATCTCCTGCTTGAGCGCCTGCCGATTTCCATGACTCTCGGTGTCTGTGCGATCAGCTTCGCCATTCTGCTTTCTATTCCGCTTGGCGTCCTCGCCGCCATGCAGCCGAACAGCATCCTCGATAGGCTGGCCCTCGGAATATCCGTCGTCGGCCAGGCCATGCCGAGTTTCTGGTTCGCCCTGATGCTGATCGTGATGTTCGCGGTCTGGTACCCGATCCTGCCGACGACCGGATCAGAGACCTGGCAGCATTTTATTCTTCCGACCATCGTGCTTGGTTATTACGCGACCCCCGCCATCATGCGGCTGACGCGAACCGGCATGCTTGAGGTTCTTGGATCGGACTATATCCGCACAGCGAGGGCCAAGGGGCTGCCGCAGCATGTCGTGCTCTTCAAGCACGCATTGCGCAACGCGGTGATCCCGGTGGTGTCACTTGCCGCTGTTCAGTTCGGCTTCATGCTGGGCGGATCGATCGTGATCGAGAGTATCTTCGCCCTGCATGGCGCCGGCTATCTTGCATGGGAGTCTATCGGACGGAACGACTTGCCCGTGGTGCAGGCCGTGGTTCTGGTCTTCTCGCTCTTCTACATCATTCTGACTTTTCTCTCGGATCTGCTGAACGCCTGGCTCGATCCGCGGATCCGGGTGGGCTGACGCCATGACGACGACCATCGCAAATCGCGGCCTTCCGGCAGCAGAGGACATTGTCGGCCCGACTCCGGGACAACAGCTCCGCAGGCGGATCTTCGGCCATCGCGGCCTGATGATCGGCGGCGTCATCCTCGCCATCATGTTCCTGATGGCGCTGAGCGCCCCGTTTCTCGCGCCGCACGATCCCTACTACCAGGACCTGCTCGCGCGCATTAAGCCGCCGGTCTGGATCACCGGCAACTGGGGGCACGTGCTCGGCACCGACCAGCTCGGCCGGGATTATCTCTCCCGCCTGATGTATGGCGCCCAGATTTCTCTTCTGATCGGTTTCGCGGCGGCCTTCATCTCCGGCGTCATCGGCACCGCGATGGGTGTCGCGGCAGGCTATTTCGGCGGCCGCGTCGACATGGTGGTGACGTTCCTGATCACCGTCCGTCTCTCCATGCCGGTGGTGCTCGTGGCCCTCGCCGTGGTGGCGCTCGTCGGCGGCTCGCTGATCGTGGTGATCAGCGTGCTCGGATTGCTGCTCTGGGACCGCTACGCCGTCGTCATGCGCTCGGCCACGATGCAGATCCGTCAAATGGACTATGTCTCCGCCGCCAAGGCAGTCGGCTGCTCGACGACGCGCATCCTGCTGACCGAGATCATGCCGAACATCGTGAACAGCCTGATCGTCGTCGCGACGCTGGAGATGGCCCATGCCATCCTGCTCGAAGCGGCACTGTCCTTCCTCGGCATGGGCGTGCAGCCGCCGACCCCGTCCTGGGGGCTGATGGTTTCGGAGGGCAAGGACTACATCCTCTTCGAATCCTGGATGATCACGATCCCCGGCGTTGCCCTCTTCCTGCTCGTTCTCGCGATCAACCTGGTCGGCGACGGGATCCGCGACGTCACCGCGCCGGAGGCCCGGAACTGATGCCCGCGCGGAAGAATTCTGGAACAGGAGTGTAACGTGTCAGCCGTTCTCGAGATCAAAGGCCTTACGGTCGACATCCCGGTCGCGGCCGGCGACCTTCATGCCGTGCGCGGTATCGACTTCTCCGTCGACAAGGGCGAGACCCTCTGCATCGTCGGCGAGTCCGGTTGCGGCAAGTCGCTCACCTCGCTTTCCATCATGGGTCTGTTGCCCAAGCGCGCGAAGATCTCGGCGGAGAAGATGACGTTCGCCGGAGACGAGTTGCTGAGCCTGAAGGAAAAGCAGCTGGCGCATATCCGAGGCAACCGGATGGCGATGATCTTCCAGGAGCCGATGACCTCGCTCAATCCCGCCTACACCATCGGCAACCAGCTGATGGAGCCCTATATCCGGCACAAGAAGGCGAGCGAGAAGGAAGCGCGCGAGCGGGCGATCTACCTTCTGGAGCGGGTCGGCATCACCGCCGCGGCAAGCCGGCTATCGCAGTATCCGCACCAGCTCTCGGGCGGTCTGCGCCAGCGCGTGATGATCGCCATGGCGCTGATGTGCGACCCGGAGCTGATCATCGCGGACGAGCCGACCACGGCCCTCGATGTCACCATCCAGGCGCAGATCCTGCACCTGCTGGCGGAGCTCCGGAACGAGTTCAACTCGGCCCTGATCCTGATCACCCACGACCTCGGCGTGGTCGCCCGTGTCGCGGACAAGGTGGCGGTGATGTATGCCGGTAAGATCGTCGAGGCCGGGACGGTTGACGAGATCTTCAACAAGCCGCTGCATCCCTACACCCAGGGCTTGATCAATTGCATTCCGGTGCCCGGTAAGACCGCGCGCGGCTCCCGCCTCGGTTCGATCCCAGGCATCGTCCCGACACTGGTCGGCGACATCCGGGGCTGCAGTTTCCGCAACCGCTGCGCCTTCGCGCATGACGAATGCAACACCAAAGATCCCTACCACACACTCGGCCCGGGGCGCGGCTATCGCTGCACTCTCGATGTCGCCGCCTGTGAAGCCAATGCGAAGGAGCTCGTATCCGCATGACCGGAGAGACCGTCCCTCCCGTCCTCGAAATGCGGGACGTCACCAAGACCTTCATGATCCGGCGCGGCATCTTCAGCCCGAAGCAGCCTCTGCACGCCGTGAACGGGATTTCTCTGAAGATCGAGAAAGGCGACGTGCTCGGCCTGGTCGGCGAATCCGGCTGCGGCAAGTCCACGCTCGCCAAGATGCTGCTCGGGTTGGAACCGCCGACCACCGGCGAGATCTTCATCGACGGCGAACCCGCTTACCAGGGTGGCAGCCGGACCGCGGTCGCACGCCGCATCCAGCCGATCTTCCAGGACCCCTATTCGTCGCTGAACCCGCGGAAGACCATCGGCTCCATCGTCTCTCTGCCGCTCCGCGTGCACAAGGTGGGCGATCCGCTGAGCTGGCGGAAATCGGTCGAGGATATTCTCGACATCGTCGGCCTTCCGCGGCGGGTCTATGACAGCTATCCGAACCAGCTTTCCGGCGGCCAGCGCCAGCGCGTCGCCATCGCCCGCGCGCTGATCATGAAGCCGGAAATCGTCATCTGCGACGAGCCGACCTCGGCGCTCGACGTCTCGGTGCAGTCGCAGATACTGAACCTGCTGATGGATCTCCGCGAGGAACTCGGCCTCACCTACGTGCTGATCAGCCATAACCTCGCCGTCGTCGAGCATATCGCGACCAAGGTGGCGGTGATGTATCTCGGCCGGATCGTCGAGGAAACCGATACCGCGACCCTCTTCGAGAAGGCGCGGCATCCCTATACCGAAGCGCTCCTCGGTTCGGTTCTGACCCCGGAACCCGGCCTCGGCGTGCCGGATAGCGGTCTCGGTATCGCCTTCCCGAACCCGATCAACCCGCCGAGCGGCTGCACCTTCCATCCGCGCTGCGCAAAGGCCTTCGGCCCCTGCTCCGTTAAGGCGCCACCGAAGATCAACGACGCGGACGGCCATGTCGAGTGCCATCTCTACGCCTGAGCAAGCCCCGTGACCGGAAGCGGTGAAGTCACCTACCGCACGCTTGTTCCGACGGATTTCGACGACGCGCTCGCGCTCTATCGCGAACTCTCCGGCGCACGGCCGGTCGCGGAGGGCGCGCTCGGGCAGGAGCGGTTCGCGGCGATCCTCACGCAGCCGGGAAGCGCGATCCATGGCGCCGAGGTTGGTGGGCGCATGGTCTCGATGGCCACCGTCCACGTGATGCCGAACATGACCTATGGTGGCCGCCCATATGCACTTGTCGAGAACGTCGTGACGCTGAAAGCGTTCCAGGGGCGCGGTCTCGGGCGCGGCGTGATGCAGTCGCTCATCGATACCGCCTGGGCGGCCGGCGCCTACAAGATCATGCTGCTCACGGGACGCCGTGCCAAGGCCCGCGGCTTCTACGAGAAACTCGGCTTCAACGGCGACGAGAAGCACGGCATGATCCTCCGCCGCTAGACTGACCAAGCGTCATCCGGGTGTCATGGTCGGCGGCTAGGCTGCGCGTCCTTCCTCTGCCAAACTTCCGGGACCGCCATGACGCTCACCTTCGCCACCTACAACATCCAGTTCGGCCTCGGCCAGGACGGCAAGTTCGATACCGGCCGGATCGCCGACGCGGTCGCAGCTGCCGATATCGTCTGTTTCCAGGAAGTGGTGCAGGGCTGGCCGCGCGACGATTACGAGGATCAGGCCGCGACCATCGCCGGGCGGCTGAACCATTTCTATGTCTTCGGCTCGACCTTCGACGTCGACGGCAGCTTCCGCGACGAGGACGGCAAGGTGGTGAACCGGCGCCGCACTTTCGGCAACATGGTCGCGAGCCGCTGGCCGATTTCCGCCTCGCGGACCCTGCACCTCCGCAAGAAACCCTCCCCGGGCGTCTTCGATCTGCAGCGCTGCGCCGTCGAGGCCATCGTGGAACTGCCGTCCGGCCCGATCCGCGTCTACAGCACCCATCTCGCCCATCAGGCACCGTCGCACCGCATGCCGCAGGTCGAGGCGCTGCGCGAATATGTCTTCCGCGCGCCTCACGAAGGCGCGCCAATCGACGGCCCGCACCCGTTGCCGCCGGAAGCGGCCTTTGACTGGACGGAGGGCCTGCCTTTCGCGCCCGCGCCGAAGAGCGCGATCCTCGCCGGCGACCTCAATTGCCGCCCGACCTCCGAGGAATACGCCCATCTCTGCGGCGAGCCGCACCAAAAGCGCGGCCGAACCCGGCTCTACGACCAGCTCGTGGATACGTGGGTTGCGGCAGGCCACGATGAGGAAGGCGTCTCGACCCTCTACAACCGGGACGGCGACTACAAGATCGACCA
Organism: Nisaea acidiphila; assembly: GCF_024662015.1. Classification (NCBI taxonomy): domain Bacteria; kingdom Pseudomonadati; phylum Pseudomonadota; class Alphaproteobacteria; order Rhodospirillales; family Thalassobaculaceae; genus Nisaea; species Nisaea acidiphila. The sequence continues at coordinate 1,163,490 of NZ_CP102480.1, forward strand.
TGTGCTGGTGACGGACGATCTCGCCCCGAAGGTGAAGAGCAGCCGGGTTGCGTCGGAGGTCACCGCCTCCGATCATTATCCGGTCTTCGTCGAATTCAACCTCTGAGAGAATTGCCGATCAAGTTTCGGCCAGCGCCCGGCGCCTCCGCCGCGCCACCGCCTCGCGATGGGCGATATAGGTGATGCTGCCGACGATGATCGCGGCGCCGATCCAGGTGAAGATCTCCGGAACTTCCCCGAAGATCGCGAAGCCGATCAGGGCGGACCAGACCAGCTGGACGAACTTGATCGGCTGGATTGCGGACATTTCGGCGACCTTGAAGCCTTGGGTCATGAGCAAATGGCCCAGGGTCGCGAGCCCGGCCGTGATCAATACGAGCAGCAGTTCCTCGATTGTCGGCGTGCGCCAGACATAGAGAGCGGGAATGAACGTAAACAGCGTGACGAAGACGGAGAGATAAGCCACCACCGCCGGGCCCGTTTCGGTCAGCGTCAGTTTCTTCGCGACGATATCCGCGCAGGCGAAGATCGGCGCCGCAACGAGCATCGCGATGGCGCCCGGGTCAACCACCGCGAAGCCGGGACGGATGATGATCAGAGCGCCCATCAGGCCGATGATGATGGCCATGATGCGCCGGAACCGGATCGCCTCGCCGAGGAACAGAGCGGCCAGGAGCGTCGTATAGACCGGCGCCGTGAACCCCATGGCGGTCACTTCCGCCAGCGGCATCCGCGACATCGCGTAGAACCAGAGCAGGACGCCCGTCCCGTGCAGGAACCCGCGCAGGGCATGCAGCGGCAGTTTGGCGTTGCGGATGTCGGAGGGGCGGAGCTTCAGGAAAAACGGCGCCATGAAGACGAGCGCGAAGGCGTAGCGCAGGAACCCGGTCTGCACCGGATCCAGCGTGGCGCCGACATAGCGCACGATCGCCATGAAACAGGAAAAGACGAGCCCCGAGAGAGCGATCCAGAACATGCCCTGAAGATTGGGCGAAATGGAGGAAAAACGGGTCTGGAGTTCACGCAGCGGGGCGAATGACATCTTGGCCAATTGGAAACAATAAAGCGCTCTAGGGCTACACTATTCCATATTCGGAAAAGAAAAACAGCCCTATGCATACTTTTCGGGTTAATCCGCCGAATGGATAGCAACCGGCAAGTCGATCGGAGATCTACTGCCTCTCGCTCTACCCGAAGCCGGTCCGCACGCCACATTTTGGCGACCTGTAAAACATCCCGCACGGACGCATCTTCGTGCACCGTTCCGGATCGCGACGCAAAACAGGAAAACGTCCTGGCTTTTCCTGCTTCGCAAACCGCGTCGCAATCCGGAATCTCGCAGCCCTTATCATCGGCCGGACTGGATTCGACCGATCTCCTCCTAAGAGACTGAAATTATGTCAATAATCACCGAGGGTATTCGCGCAGAAGTTCCGCCACATCTGAATGCCCGGCGCTTGCGGCAGACTCCGCAATGCTCGTTCCGGACGGATCGCATATGTCCGGATTGGCGCCCTTCTCCAACAGATGCTCCACAGAGCCGATCTGGCCGCTTACCGCAGCTTTCCAGAGCGGAGGCGCCCAATGATCGTCTCCGGAATTCGCGGACTGGGGAACGACCCGGGAGAATGGCGCGTCGAGCCAATCCGGATCTTCTGCGAGACGGGCATCGATTTGATCGGTCCGCCCCATCGCAGCGGCGAAAAAAATATCCATCGGAGCCTGCAGGAGCAGCGCGATCGCTTCCTTCTTTTGCGAATAGAACGCGTGGCCAAGAGGTGGGGAGAGATGCTCCGGATCGCGCAACTTGGCATCCGCGCCGGCCGCGAGAAGAACCTTAAGAGTGTTTACCTGTCCACGCCAGGCGGCCGCATGCAAAGCTGTCTGCGTGCCTACCGGACTAAGCTCGAAGCCGAGAGCGATCATAGTTTCAACGGCTGCAAGATTGCCGTTGCCGGCCGCTTCGCGCAAAATCTCGGCTTCAGTATCCGGATCTTTTCCCATGTGTCCGGGCTTGAGTTTCTCGGCGGTTTGCAGATCACCAGACATGCAGGCGGCAAAGAACTGTTGCCGCTCCGTCAGTGGCTCCGCATCGCCGCCCCGGGCTTTTATGATTTCCGCGATATCCGGGAGCCCGCGCATCAAAGCCGATTGATAGGGCGTGACCCCTTCGGTGAAGGTCGGATAGGTATTGTTGTCGGGTGTATCGATATCGACTCCATGTTCGATCAGAAGTCGAGCCCGATCGGCAAATCCCCACCGGAGCGCGATGATCAGGTTCCAATGCATTGTGCGGTGCGCGGCGGGCAACCCGCCATCCTCCACCGGCCACCAATTGCTGGGATCGCTGTCTTTCAGACCGAATTCGAGCATCAGCTCCAGATGCGTATTATCGGGATTGAAACAGCGATTGTAAGCACCTTGGCTGTCATTCGGGTTTGCTCCGGCTTCAAGTACCGCGCGGGCGAACTCGGCCATTTCCGGGTGTTCGGGAAGGCGCACCTTCCCTCCTTCTCCATCGCCGAATATGCCCGTAAGGACGGAGAAACGGTAGGTGCCTCCCCAGAGATAATGGGCATTCGGATCGGCTCCGGCTCCAAGCAACATGACCCCGGTCATATATGACGAGGCGCCGGGCAGTCGCGCATAGGCCGCATACATGAGCGGCGTCCATTGAAATGGGCCGCCGGGCTCATCGACAGAGAACGATTCTCGGGCGAGCCAGCGAGCCAGAGCCGCCTCGTCTCCGGCCGCAGCGGCAACGTGCGGTGAATGTGCCACGATCTCCGGATGTGCCTCCAGGATGGCGGCAGCCATTTCAAATGCCGCCGGTCCACGCGTGTTATCCGGGCCGTAGTGCAAGCAAACGAGGTCGAGAAACCGGTTTGCGCGCTGTTCCGTCGTTTCCCGTGCTCCGAGACCGGCATCGATATGCCGTTTCATCCGGGTCCAACTGGAGAAATCGTATTCCCTCGCTATCACCAGCTGGGCTTGCTGCAATGTGATTTTCGCAGGATTTCCAAAGTACGGACCTACTCGCCCGAGGGCGGACTGGTCTTCAATCCGAACGAGTTTATGAAGTTGCTTAGCCTGCCCTTTGAGATGCTCAAGGGAAGGGCGCGCGGGAAGGTTTGCCATATCGGCCTCCTTTCAACTGTCCGGTATCCGCGCCCACGGACCTGAAAGAAGGTCGGGTGGTATTGGCATTACTTTGGACAGAGAGGCTAAGCCCTTCCCGCGGATCGGAAGCGCCCTGACGCGCGGACATAGCGTTAGCACATGGACCAAACGAACGAAAGCGGCTGTTACACAAAACAGACCTCCGCAAAAGAAGCCAAGTCCCCGAAATCCACCACGGTGAGCTGTTCTATCTATATCTCCGGCGCGTGCCTTCGATTGCCGAGGATACCGGTTCGGTCTGCTCAAGTTTCAACGCCCGATCTAAACGCGAAAGGCTGGCCGCCTCTTTACTTCGCCCCGGGCGAGTTAGCCCTCTTCGCTGCTGGCGAGGAGGTGTAGGCGCGCCTTCTGGGCGCCGCGGATATGTTCGCGCATCAGCCGCTCTGCCAGTTCGGCGTCTTTATCGGCAATCGCCTGAACGACCGCCGCATGTTCGCGCTTGGCCTCTTCGGATCGCCCCGGCACCGCCATCGTAGTTGGCCCCAGAAGCACCATCGCGTCCTGCAAAACGTTCAGCGTCTTCAGAAGATAGCGGTTGTGGGCGGCGTGATAGAGCGAACTGTGGAAGCGCCGGTTGTGACCCGCAACCGCTGCCGCCTTCCCTTTGCTGCCAGGGTCCAGCGACACCAGTTCCTGCAGGATCTGGATCTCGGCATCCGAGGCCCGGCGCGCCGCCAGTCCCGCCGCCGTGCCTTCCAATACCTCGCGCATGAAATAGAGCTCCATCACCGCCTGGTGATCGAGTTCCGAGATCACCATGCCCCGGTAGGGCGCGAAGCTGAGCAGCCCATCCGCCTCAAGACGCCGGAACGCCTCCCGCACCGGGGTCCGGCTGACATCGAGCCGTGCCGCCATGTCGCTCTCGCGCACACGTTCTCCCGGCTTCAGCTCGCCCGACCGGATCGCCTCTTTGAGCTTCAGATAGGCGGTTTCCCCGCGGGGCTCACCGGCAGGAGAACTGTTGCCGTCTTTCGCCAGTCTCTTTCTGGCCATCGCCATTCCTCTTCGGGTTCGCGCCATGGGAGGCGCTCGCGGGGGTCACCATAGTGTAACCCCGGCTCCGCCCCCATCCGCAAGATGACACAGAGTTGCCACTGGTCCGCCCGCGGACGGTCGGCTAGTGTGGCGCGCATCGTATCTAAGTGAGTCGCACATGCCTTACGTCTACCCAATTCCCAATCTGCTGCCGCCGGAACTTGTCTCAGAGATCAACAAGCGACTGGAGTCCGAACCGGAAGCCTGGGTCGACGGCGCGCAAACGGCCGGGCGGGAACGCGGCAAGAAAAAGAATCTCGAACTGGCCGTGGACAGCGACCTGCGCGTGCAGGTCTCCGACGCGATCACCACGGTCCTGCGTGACTATCAGCGCCGCGAGTCGCTGCTCTTCACCTTCCTCGCAGCACCGTCGAAGATCGGGAAGTTCCTGGTCTCGAGTACGGATGCCGGGGGCGGCTACGGCGACCATATGGACAACAATGTCATGGGCAAGGGGACGGCGGAGGAACTGCGCTCCGACCTCTCGATGACGATCTTCCTTTCGGACCCGGAGAGCTACGAGGGCGGGGAACTGGTCATCGACAGCGACATGGCCTTCGCGCCCAGCTTCAAGATGCCGGCGGGCGGCGCCGTGCTCTACGCGACGAACTCAATCCACCGGGTCAATCCAGTGACCAAAGGTACACGGGTTGCCGCCATCACCTGGATCGAGAGCGAGATCGCCGATCCATTCATGCGTCAGGTCAACGCGGATTTGCTGCAATGCCTGAATGCGGTATCGCTCAATGGCGAGCAAAATCCACAACTCGCGGCGTTCCTGACGCTGAAACTCGAGAAAATCCGGGGGAACCTGCAGAAACGGTTCGGCTGAGCCGGACTCAGGCGCTGCGGTCCTTTTTCTTCGCGCCGTAGGTCCCGTCCGGGTTCTGCACGAGGTCGACCACGCCGTCTTCCGGCTTGGAGCTGCCGGGAGACGCGGACGCGCCGCCGCTCTTCGCCTCTTCCTTCAGCTTCTGCTTGCGCGCTTGGTCAAGCCGCGTAACCAGCTTGAAACCGTACCAGACAGCCGCCAGGACGGCGAACAGAACCAGGATCTTTTGAAGACTGAACATGTCTTGGTTTTAATCGATTAATGCCGGAGTTCAAGAGCCAGTCGTGCGCACCAGCTCGTACTTGACCACTCCGTGAGACTGACCGGGCACGTCGTAGCGGTCCACGAGCGTCATGCCGAGTTTTTCCAGCACCTTGTGCGAGCCCGTATTGTCGCCCCGCGAGCGGGCGACGAGAAGCGGAAGCTCAAGCACCGTCATCGCCGCGTCGCGCGCCGCCTTGGCCGCCTCCGTCGCGTAGCCCTTGCCGCGGAAAGTCGGGAACAGTCCGTAGGAGAGCTCGATTTCACCGGCATCGCCGTCGTCAGCATAGCGAAGCCCGCATTCGCCGCAGAAACCGCCGCTTTCCTTCTCGACGACGGCATAGAGCCCGAAACCATGCTCATCCCAGTGCCGTTTCAGCACGTCGAACGCCGCGCTCGCCGCTTCCGGGCCGCGGGCGCCGTATTTGCGGATGGACATGACCTCCGGGTCTCCATAGAAGCGCACCATCTCCGCCCGGTCGGCTTCGATGAAGCGCCGCAACACGAGGCGAACGGTTTCAATGCGCTCCGGCGCCTTCGCTGCATCCTGGTTCGATAGTTTTTCTTCCATGCGGAAAGCCTATACGCCTCGGGCGACCGGACACAGCAATACTGACGGAACTTATTGAATCGCGCTCCATTTGGCTCATCTCTGAACTGGGCGTTGTCAAAGATCGAGGGAGAGAAAGCATGAAAGCCGCCGAACTGACCCGGGTCGGTCCCGCCGAAGAGGTTGTTGTCTGCAAGGAAGTTCCCGGCCCCTCCGCTCCGGCGAAGGGCGAGGCGACGATCGAGCTCATCGCCTGCTCGATCAATCCGGCGGACATCCTCGGCATCGAAGGCAACTATGCGAGCATCCCCGAGACGCCTTCCCCGCTCGGCATCGAAGGCGCCGGACGCGTGACGGCCGTCGGCGACGGTGTGAAGGATCTCGCCGCCGGCGATATGGTGATGAGCCTCCACCGCGCGAACTGGGCCCAGAGCCTCACACTCCCCGAGGCGCAACTCGTAAAGCTGCCGGCGAACATCGACCCGGAACAGGCGGCGATGATGAAGGTGAACGCCGCGACGGCGCTCCTCATGCTGCAGAAATACGTGAAGCTGAAACCCGGCGACTGGCTCATGCAGAACGCCGCCAATTCCGGTGTCGGCACGGACGTCATCAAGCTCGCCCGCAGGCTCGACCTGCACACGGTCAATGTCGTCCGCCGCCAGGAGCTGATCAAACCGCTGCATGACATGGGCGCCAATGTCGTCGTACTGGAAGGCCCGGATCTCGCGGGGCGGATCGCCTCGGCGACGAACGGGGCGGAGATCAAGCTCGGCCTCGATGCGGTCGCGGGCAATGCCGTGCAGACGATGGCGGAAAGCCTCGCACCGGGAGGCACCATCGTGAATTACGGCCTGCTGAGCGGCGATCCCTGCGTGATCGCCCCCCATGAGGTGGTCTTCCGCGACATCTCCCTGACCGGATTCTGGTTGGCGAAACTGATGCGCGGCATGTCGAAGAAGAAAATCCAGGAACTCTACGAGGAGCTCTCCGGCTACTTCCTCGACGGCACCCTGAAGGTCGCGGTCGAGGCACGCTACGAGCTGGACGACATCCAGAAGGCAATGGCTCATGCCAAGCGGGAGGGCCGTGGCGGGAAGGTGCTGCTACGCCCGAACGGGTAGACAGCTTCGCATCGTTTACTAGAATGCTTTTGGCCAAGGTGCAGCCTGCTGCTCACATCCCAAGAGGAATGGTGAATGCGCCTGATTTTCCCCGGTTGAGCCCCATGGGCGACGGTCAGCAACGTGAGCACTGACGAACGATCGCCCGAGTCGAGGACCAACCGATGGATATTATTGAGCAAGCCAAACGATCCGCGAAAATTCTCCGAAAGTCTCTGAATGCGAAAGCCGTGGAGCTATCCCATGGCGCGTGTCTGGAGATCGTCGCCCATCAAATGGGATACGAAAGCTGGAACGAACTCTCTGCCCGGAGCGCGGACGAAGAACGGCTCAGCATTCATCTTTTTGTCGAGCATGGCCGTGTGGACGAAGCCTCGGCCTTTTATTCTTCCGCTTTCGGCGCTGTCGAAGTATCGCGGCACGATCATCAGGGTAATACGCGGGCGGTTTATCTCGCTCTGAGAAAAACGAGGATCTGTGTAGTGGGATCAAATCCCAAACGCGAACAGAATCCAGCGATCGGAGGTCCCTTCTCTCCCAAAGACAAAGGAACCGTGAGTTCGGTCGTTGCGCTAGACGTCTCTGATCTGGACAAGGTCGTGCAGCGGGCCGTCAACGCTGGAGCCACCTTGAGGTTCGGTCCTGACACAGACTCAACCGGAGGCCTTGCCGCTTCGCTTTTCGATCCTTTCGGCCACATTTGGGCCCTCGCTCAAGCCACGTCGGGCGGGAGAACAAAACCTCGTCTTTCCGTCCCAAGGGGATCGCTGACCGCGACCGCCTAGAGCCCGAAGCGATTCCAGAGCAGCCGTTCCTCCACCGCGGCGATCAGGCCGTGCATGAGGGACGGCGCCCCTTCGGCATTCTCCGCCGCGACATTGCCCCGCCGCAGCTTCTGCCAGAAAGAGAGGCGCGGGCCGTAGCGCCGGAAGCGGACATCCTCGCCGTAGCGTTCGCGCATCACCGTGCGCAGATCGCCGAGTCCGTCGACAATGCCGAGTTCGAGCGCCTTCGTCCCGGTCCAGACGGCGCCGCTGAAGAGTTCGTCCTCCTCGCCCTTCAGCTTGGTGCCACGCCGGCGGCGCACGACCTCCTTGAATCCCTCGTAGAGATCCTGCTGCAGCGCCTCCAGCCGCGCGACTTCCTCCGGCTTTTCCGCCTGGAACGGGTCGAGCATGCCTTTCGCCGCGCCTTTGGTGTGGACCCGGCGCTCGATCCCGAGCTTGCCGATCGCCTCCTGCAGACCGAAACCGGCGGTGATCACGCCGATCGAGCCGACCACCGAGGAAGGATGGGCGATGATCTCGTCCGCGGCCTGGGCAATCCAGTAGCCGCCGGAGGCGCAGAGATCCTCGGTGAAGGCCGTTACCGGCTTCTCGTGCTCGCGGGAGAGCGCCTCGATCCTTGTCTTGATCAGGTCGGACTGCACCGGCGATCCGCCCGGCGAGTTGATCACCAGCGCCACCGCGGTCGTTCTGCGGGACGCGAAGGCGGCCTTCAGGACGCCGTCGAAGCGTTCGATATTGAGGCCTTGACGGAAAGAGCCGAGATCGCCGATCGGGCCCTTGAGGCGGACGACCGCCACTTCGGGATCGCGCGGGGCGAAGGGGTTCAGGCGCGACCAGCAGGGGCGGGGCATCTTTGTCTCCTCTTATCGGACCTCGCCCGCCGCGAGCGCGCTGCCTTTCTCGAGGGCAGACGCCACGGCCGGGCTGTAACTCCCATCCATATTGTGCAGCACCACCCCGCTTGAAAGGGCGAGCGGCGTGCGCACGCCCTTGCGGGCCACCAGAACGACGCGTTTGGCCGGGCGTCCGGGCTTCGGATAGAGCGGATGCACCTCTATGCCCCCGAACCTCCGGTCGAAGGCTGTCAGCAGGTCGGCCAGCCGGTCCGCCCGCTGGATCATCGCGACCCTTCCCTTGTGGCGGAGCGCGAGAAAAGCGGCCTCGATCCAGTCCGCCGCCTCCGTACCGGCCTCGACATGGGCCGCCGCCTTCAGGCGGTTCGCCGACGGATCGGCCGTGGCCGGATCCTGATAGGGCGGGTTCGCCAAAACGAGGTCGAACGTCCCTTCCTCGAAGACCGGCGGCCGAGCCTCGACCCGCCCCTGCCGAACGAGAAACCTCTTGGCCAGACCGTTCAATTCCGCATTGCGGCGGGCGAGATCCCACATTTCCGCCTCCGCCTCTACGCCGGTCACCTGAAGCTCCGGCACCCGCGCGAGAAGGCAGAGCGGCACCGCGCCGGCGCCGCAGCCGAGATCGAGCACCCGCATTCCCGCCGCTGCCGGCGCCATCGCGGCGAGCAGCACCGGGTCGACGGCCGCCCGATAGCCCTCCGCCGGCTGCAGAAACCGGACCCGGCCGCCGAGCAGGCTGTCCTCGGTCACGTCGGGCCCGGCCGGCGCGGTCTCAGTCGTCTTCGTCGAGAGGCTCACCCGCTTCCTCCAGAACGCGTTTCGCCGCCGCGTAATCCTCGTCGCTGACCGCGAGGCGGCGCGGGATCGCGTTGGCGCTGCCTTCGAGCACGCTCATGTGATTGTCCAGCACCAGCGGCTCGACCCCGGCATCGCGCAGCAGCGCGCTCAGAAAGGAGAGCCGGACAAGATCCGTCGAGCGCAGCAGTTCCTTCATCGCAAATCCATGAAATTTTTATGCCTAAAGCGTTTCCCCGGCGCGACATATCGGCCGGTACGGTGCCGGAAATGGGCGCGAGACTTGACCGTCCGAAAACCGGACCTATGCTCGCTGCGCGATTGAAAGCCGTCAAGCGACACGGAGTTTGCCTTGGGCGTGGTTGTGGATTTCGGGGACAGCGGGAAGCGCAAAGCCTCCATCGAGGGTCTCTCCAATCTGGTGAAGGCCGATCTCGACCGGGTCAACAAGACCATCATCGAGAACATGCAGAGCCCGGTGGCGCTGATCCCGCAACTCGCGGGCCATCTGATCGCCGCCGGCGGCAAGCGCCTGCGTCCCATGCTGACACTCGGCGCGGCGGCGCTCTGCGGCTACGAGGGCGAGCGGCACGTGAAGCTCGCGGCCTGCGTCGAGTTCATCCATACCGCCACCCTTCTGCATGACGACGTGGTCGACGAGAGCGAGCTGCGCCGCGGCCAGGAAAGCGCCAACGCCGTCTGGGGCAACCAGGCGAGCGTGCTGGTCGGCGACTTCCTGTTCAGCCGCTCCTTCCAGCTGATGACGGCGGATGGGTCCATAGAGGTCATGCGCATCCTCTCCGAGGCCTCCGCCGTGATTGCCGAGGGCGAGGTGCAGCAGCTCATCACCACCAACGACACCGAGACCGACGAGAGCGCCTATCTCGAGGTGATCCGCGGCAAGACCGCGAAACTCTTCGCCGCCGCCGCCGAAGTCGGCGCGGTGGTCGCCGAACGCCCGAAGGCGGAACAGCAGGCACTCGAAAGCTACGGCATGAATCTCGGCATCGCCTTCCAGCTCGTCGACGACGTGCTGGATTATTCGGCACAGCAGGAAAAGCTCGGCAAGAATGTCGGCGACGATTTCCAGGAGGGCAAGATCACCCTTCCCGTCATCCTCGCCTTCCGCCGCGGCGACGACGAGGAGCGCGCATTCTGGCGCCGCACCCTGCAGGATCTCGACCAGCAGGAGGGCGACCTCGCCCATGCGCAGGCTCTGATGGCAAAGCACAACACGCTCGCCGACAGCCTCGACCGCGCCCGCCACTACGCCGCCATCGCCCGCGACGCACTCGGCCTGTTCGATGACGGCGATGCCAAGCAGGCGCTGGTGGACGTGGTCGATTTCTGCGTCGAACGGGCCTACTGACGCCGTCGGTCAGACAGCACCCGTTGCCCTGAGAATAGCATCCTTATTGGTGCCGCCATCGTGGAAGGCGAGGTTGACCAGACCTTCGCGCGCGGACGCGATCCGACATTTGATGCCGCTGGCGACGCCTTCGATCGATACGGTCCCGTCCGATCCTGCTGCGATCTCGGCATCGGTTTCTACCCGGCATCCCCCAGCCGACAGATCCACCACCGTCGCCTTGACCGCCGCACCGCCAAACCTTAGCTCGCACGCGATCCGGACGCCTTTTCGCTCATCCCGCCGGCGGTCCACATTCGGATCGGCCGAGCGGACCGACGCGATTACGGTGGAGCGCAGATCCTGGACCTGTTTCGCCACCTGTTCCGCGACCGTGGCGACTTCGGCGGCCCTCCGGCCAGTTGCGTCCGCCTCGTCCGTCACGGCGGTGATCTGTTCCGTCATCTCGCGCGATGCCGAAGCCGTCTCGGCGACATTGTGCGCGATCTCGTCGGTGGCGTTCTTCTGCTCGCCGACGGCATGGGAGACGGACCCGGCCACCTCCTCGATCTCCCGCACCTTGGCGATGATGTCGCTCACCGACCGGACCGCTGTCTCGGTCACGGTCTGGACCTCCGCGATCTGCTGGTTAATCTCCTCGGTTGAGCTACCGGTCTGGTTCGCAAGGTTCTTCACCTCGCTGGCAACCACCGCGAAACCTTTGCCGGCCTCGCCGGCGCGAGCCGCCTCGATAGTCGCATTCAGCGCCAGCAGATTCGTCTGCTCGGCGATGTCGCGGATCACGGTCACCACCTCGCCGATCCGCACGACGGCGGATTGCAGCTCGTTGATGGTCTGTTCGGTCCCCGCACCGAGATCGGCCGCGTCCCGGATGATATCGGTCGCGTGGCCCATCTGGCTGCTGATCTCGTTGATCGATGCGGTCAGCTCTTCCGCCGCACTCGCTACGGTTTCCGCGTTGGCCAGAGCTTCGTGGGCTGCCGCGGCGACGCTCTCCGACCGACCCGTCACCTGCTCGGCCGACTGGCCCATCTCGCTCGCAGCACTGCGAAGCTCGCCTGTGCGCTGCCCGATTTCCTCAGCGGCGGTCGACGTCTCGCCTTCGACCGTGTTGGCCATGGCGCGGAGCGACTCGGCACGCTGCTCCTCGGCCCGAGACTGCTGCTCCATCGCCGCCCGCTCGAGCCGTTCGCGTTCGCGCGCCGCCTGCAGGAAAGTTCCGGCGGCCCGGTTCAGGCTGCGAACTTCGGTCGGCCCTGAACTCTGGGAGTCGATGTCGATATTGTCATTACCATTTGCAATCGCGAGCAGGGTATCCGTGATACGCCCGAGCGGGCCGGTCGTGGAGCGGATAATCACCCAGGCGGCGACCGAGGCCAGCACGAGCGCAGCGAGGTTCACCAGGAGCAACTGGATCATTTCCACGAATTGCGCGTCGATATGGCCCTGAGCGTCGGCGAGGAGCTTGTCCGAGATTTCCACCTCGACCTGCTTCATCAGATTGATCCGCTTGGTCGCCGTCGCAAACCAGTCGACGCCTGCAATTCCCTGTGTATCGTTGCTCGACGGAAGATCCACGAGAACCTTCTTCCAAGCTTCGTACTGCTCTACATCCGGCCCGGTCACGATGCGGTCATAAATCTCTTTCTCACCGGCAATCGCGAAGATCTCGAACTCGTGCAGGAAGATCTGCTGGCCCCGGACGAAATTCAGGAACCGTGCGTAAAGCGCCGGATTGCCGAAGTTTGTATTGAACACGCCGGCTCCGATGGCGCGCTCCAGTCCCGCATTTTCCTTCGCCCAGACCAACGCACGTAGCGCTAAAAGTTCCTGGGAGATTTCCGGATCGGGGCTGGCTTCTTCTGCAATCGCGATGATGTCGATCAGCTCACGGATCACGCCGGAATAATACCCGACATTCTGCGCGACGCTCACCGAGGCCGCATCGACCCCCTTGCGGTGCGCGGCGATATTCGCGAGAGCGCTTTCCGCCCTGTCGAGGGCCTTGTGAACATCGTCGAGATGTTTGCCGTGCAGCGAGTCGTCCTTGCGGAACTCCACGGCGAAGGCCTCGAAACGCGCCAGTTCCCCATCGCTGGCGCCCCGTGCCTTGGCGACGCGTTGCGCGGCGCCTTCACCGCCGGTGAGCAGGCCGACGGATGTCCCGCGCTCGATCTGAAGCTCGTGCACCAGAGCTCCGGCGCGCTTCGAGAGTTCCCCAAGCGGAATCAGCGCCTTCAGTCCGTTGTAGGTACCGAGCTGCATAACCAGCAGGAACAGGGTGACGGCGGCCAGGGCCGCCAGTGGAATCACCGCAATTAGTGCAATCCGCACCCCTAGCTTATTGAAGTCCATCTCGCGATCCCCGCTGCTTCCGAGGCCCTTGCCTCAGCTTCCGTTCGACAGGCCAGGAACCGTTTCCGTTTCCTGCATGCGACGAAGTATCGCAAGGCCGCTGAACAAACAGTTAATACGATAGTATTCTTGCGGCAGATCAAAAATTCGGCCTGCTGGAGGTCGGCGCGGGCCCTTTGCAAAAAAACAGAAATCACCGCTTGATGCGGCTTGGAGGCCACGCTATATAGCGCCCTCCCATCGGTCGGGGAGTAGCTCAGCCTGGTAGAGCACTGTCTTCGGGAGGCAGGGGCCGGAGGTTCGAATCCTCTCTCCCCGACCATTTAAACTTCCTGCAACGCGAATAGGAAGATAACGTCTGCCCGTCACGTGTGCCGCGGCTCCGCGTCTTGCGCGCGCCGTCAGTCGGCAGAGCGTTCGGGGGCGTTCCCAAGAGCCGAAACCGCAGACGCGTCCGGCACGGCAGGCGGGGCGCCGAGGATCTTGCTCGCCATCGCGTTCATCACAGAAACCGGCGCCTCGATCAGGCCACGGTCCCCGTCGCCGGCGAGAAACTTCATTACGTCCGGCGCAAGATCCGCCGCCCGGTCCGCGTCCATTCCGAAATCGACGAGGCACTTGCTCAGCTCGTCCGGAACCAGGTTGAGATAGCCGCCACTCCGTTCCGGCGCCGCCCAATCATCCGGCAGCCGGAAACTGGCGATGCGCGCCGCGATCGGGCGCATCTCGGCATCCTGCAGGGTCACGCCGCTGATGATCCCGAGCATCACGGTGCCCGGCGGCGGCGGCAGCGCGTAGGTCATGTTCAGCATGTATTCCTGATCCGGACTGAACATCATCGCCGTCAGGTTCCGGCCGATGCGGCGAAACGTTCCGACGACCTGCAGGTCACCCCAGGGCAGCCGTTCGACATAATCGATGTCGAGAACGCCCTCCTCGGTCGCTGTCACGGTTGTCTCGCCACAGACCAGACAGCCCGGCCGGTGCGGCGACCAGGCGCGGGAAAACGAGACGTAGCGCCCGACCAGATAGGCCGGAGGCGGATAAGCCGAGATGGCTGCGGCACCGGCCACCTTGGGATTGGCGTCGGCGGCCGCCACGGCGGGCAACTGATCGCCGTAGTGCCGCGAGAGCCGGCGATAGAACCGGTCGTAGCTGCAGGTCCGAAGCTCCTCGCCGCTGATATCCAGTCCGAGAAGCCGCACCAGATCGTCATAAACGCTGGAATTCCGTGGATTGGAGCGCCCCTTGATCCATTTATAGGCCCGCGCGGGATCGTAGCAGGTCTCCGGATTGACGGCCTTGATCTGCGCATAGAGCGCCTTCTGCGTATCGCACCCGGTGACGCGCATGATCAACCGGAGCTTCTCGGCAAAACTCCTGGTCATGGCGACAATCTCCGTCCCCCATTGGAGGCTGGGTAAAGATTGGAAAAATTGGAAATTGCACGCATCTGAGCCACGTTACGAATATACGGGATCGCGAAGCCAATGTGAACCGCCATCACGAATCGCATGAAACCATTAATTATCTGTAAATATTGAATATTTCCCCTCTCAACGCCCAATAATTTCATCGCAAAATCTACATAAATGCGGACTTTGGCCGGCCGGGAAACACCCCCGAAATCGTCATCTTCGGAATTTCCGATTTTTCCAAACGCGTCCCGGATCGAGTCCGCATAGCTTTCCGGCGGCGCCGTCCTGGGCCGCCCTGCACGCGTGGTGCGACTACGGACCGGCTCGGCGTTGCACGGAAACCGGACCTGAAAAGGCCGGCGCCGCTTCCCTCTCGACCGGAGATCCCGACTTGCCCAATCTGCCGTTTCTCCCGCTCATGACGGGGCGTCCCGTCCTTGACGCCGATCCGGCTGCCCTCGCGGTGATCGACCCGGCGGTGCCCCACGCGGACCGTCTGGTCGAGGGCGCGGCGCCCGATATCGGTATCGCCCGCCCGAGCGTGGGCATGGGAGACGCGGTGGCCGCGGCGCTGGCGGATGCAGGCACACCCGTCGAAACCCTGCACCTCGTCAGCCACGGCGCGCCGGGGCGGCTGACGCTCGGTG
This sequence comes from Nisaea acidiphila, assembly GCF_024662015.1. Taxonomy (NCBI): domain Bacteria; kingdom Pseudomonadati; phylum Pseudomonadota; class Alphaproteobacteria; order Rhodospirillales; family Thalassobaculaceae; genus Nisaea; species Nisaea acidiphila. The sequence goes on from NZ_CP102480.1 coordinate 1,178,698, forward strand.
GCCGGTCGCTCGATGCAAGGGCGCTGGCCGAGCGCGGCCGGCGCTGGCGCCGCCATCTGGCGCCGGGCGCGACCATCGTGCTTTACGGCTGCTCCGCCGGGCGCGGAGATGCAGGACGCACCCTCGTCCGCAAGCTCGCGCGGGCGACCGGCGCGCGGGTCCTCGCCTCCTCGACGCCGACCGGCGCCACCGATCGCGGCGGCGACTGGCGCTTCGATGTCGCCTCGTCCGGAACAAGTTCATCCGCCGCCAGCGCCTTCGCGCGCGCGCACGACACCTGGCCCGGCCTGCTCGCCAACGTCTCGAACACCAACGATTCCGGCGCCGGCTCGTTCCGCTCCGTGGCCACGACGAGCAACTCCATGAACGTCACCCTGACCGGCACGCAGACCGTCACGCTCAACTCAGGCCCGGTCGTCGTTCCAAGTTCGGCTTCTGCGCTGTGGGATTTCAACAGCGTCGATATCACGTTCGAAGGCGACGGCATTGTCTTCAACAATTCCAATGCCATCAGCATGTACGGCAATGATGGCATTCTTAATATCACCTTCAACAACAACCTGTCGGGGGCCGGTGACCTGACTTTCGGCTCTGCAGGCACCGGCAACGATCAGACGGTGACCCTCGGCGGCACCAATTCCCTCACCGGGACGATCAGAGTCGCGGCGGGCGACACGCTGTCGATCGCGTCGGACGCCAATCTCGGGGACGCTACTGTCAGATTGGACCGCGCAACCCTGACGGTCACCGGCGCGACGACCATCCACAACGCGGTCCAGCTGAACCACGCCGACTCCGCGATCAATACCGCCGCCGACGTGACGCTCTCCGGCACCCTCTCCAGCACCGGCAACCTGACCAAGACCGGCGCCAGCACGCTGACCCTTTCCGGCACCAACACCTTTAGCGGCACCACAACGGTCTCCAGCGGCACGCTCTCGGTCTCCGCCGACAACAACCTTGGCAGCGGCGCCGTCACCCTCAATGGCGGCAACCTCACCGTCACCGGCGCCACGACCATCGACAACGCCGTCGCGCTCTCCTCCAACGCGACGGTCACCAACAGCGCCGACGTGACGCTCTCCGGCGTCGTCTCCGGGGCCAACAACCTGACCAAGGCCGGCGCCAGCACCCTCACCCTGTCCGGCACCAACACCTACAGCGGCACCACCACCGTCACCGGCGGCACGCTCTCCGTCTCCGCCGACGGCAATCTCGGCACCGGCGCCGTCACCCTCAACGGCGGCAACCTCACCGTCACCGGTGCCACGACCATCGACAACAGCATCGCGCTCTCCTCCAACGCGACGGTCAGCAGCAGTGCGAACGCCACCGTCTCCGGCGTCATTTCCGGCACGAACAATCTCACCAAGTCCGGCACCGGGACGCTGACCCTCTCCGGTACCAATACCTACAGCGGCACCACCACCGTCGATGGCGGCACCCTTGCCGTCGACGGCTCGCTGACCGCCAGTACCGTCACCGTCTCCTCCGGCGGCACGCTCGGCGGCTCGGGCAGCATCAGCGGGGCGGTCACAATCTCCTCCGGCGGCACGCTTGCCCCCGGCAACAGCCCGGGCACGCTCGCCACCGGCAACCTCACCCTCTCCTCCGGCTCCAAAGGCAGCTTCGAGATCAACGGCACGACGGCGGGGACGAACCACGACCAGATCGACGTCACCGGTTCGGTCGACCTCACCGGCGCCACGCTCTCCACCAGCTTCGGCTTCACCTCCGCCACCGGCGATGTCTTCACCCTCATCGCCAATGACGGCGCCGACGCCATCACCGGCACCTTCTCCGGCCTCGCCGAGGGCGCGACCTTCAATGCGAACGGACGCATCTACAAGATCAGCTATGTCGGGGACACCGGTAACGACCTCACCCTGACGGACACGGGAGCAGTGCCCGCTTCCGCCACCATTACCGAGCCGATCGTCGGCACGGAGGCGGACGAGCGGCTCATGGGCGGCAGCTTCATGGACACGATCTCCGGACTCTCCGGGGACGACACACTGAGCGGCCGGATCGGCGACGATCTGATCTATGGCGACGGCGGGAACGACCTGCTCTACGGCAATCGCGACAACGATACGCTCTGGGGCGGCGGCGGCAACGACACGGTCTATGCCGGGCAGGACGACGATCTCCTCTACGGCAACCGGGATGCGGACCGGCTCTGCGGCAACCGCGGCAGCGACACGCTCTATGGCGGACAGGGTGACGACATCCTCTACGGCAACCAGGAGGACGACCTGCTCCTCGGCAACCTGGGCGGCGATACACTCTATGGCGGACAGGGCAACGACACGCTCTCCGGCGGCGCCGGCGACGATGAGCTCCGGGGCAACGACGGAGCCGACAGCTTCGTCTTCTCCTTCGGCGACGGCAACGACACGGTCGCCGATTACGACAGGACCGAGGGCGACGTCCTCCGCTTCGAGGCCGGAACCGGCGTCACCTCCGCCAGTACAGACGCCGGCCTCCTCCTCACCGCAGGCGACACCACCGTCACCCTCACAGGCGTTACCGCACTCGCCGACGTCGACATCGTCTTCCAGTAGGGACGCGCGTCAGGACCCCAGCAGGTCCAGACGCGCCTGCAGCCAGATCAGCGACGGATAGGAAGCGACCCAGACCCAGACGAAGCGGTTGAAACCGAACAGAACGAAGTTTGCGACGTGGAAGGAGAGCGCGAGCGCGAGGCCGGCATAGAGCGCCGGTGCGGACAGCAGCGCCAGCGGGAAAAGAAGCTCGAGCAGGATCACCGCCCAGGACATCACGAAGAGCAGCCGCGGATATTCCGCCCAGCCCCGGGTCGCCTTGCTCACCGGATAGACGGAGAAGGCGAAGACATCGCGGAGCGCCTGGCCCGTCCGCCAGTCCCGGTAAATCACCTTTGCCCAGCCGGACTTGAAGTATGAAAAGGTCACCTGCAGGGCGAGATAGGCGAAGATATATTCCCGCCAGTCCGGCACGGGCACGAAGTGGACCGCGGCGAGGCAGGTGATCAGCAGCATGCCGAGGAGATCGCTGCCGCCGTTATAGGGTCCCTGAAAGCGGTGCAGCACGAAGAGCACATTGACGAAAAGCGCAAGGCAAACCCAGTCGGTCTGCACCCCGGCGAGCAGCAGCACGGCGAGCACGAGACGCAGGAGATAATGCGGCCGCTCATCCGGCAATCCGAATAGATGCTCGAGGCTCTGCTGGATCAGCGCGATCGCGAGCAGGATCTCCGTCGAACGGATCGCGACCTCGAGGCTCATCGGTCGGCCGGATCGACGGTCTGGACGGCAGGGGAAACGAAGGCGACGTCACGCCGCACGGCGCCCTCGAAGCGGCTGACGAAGACCAGCCGGAAGCGGAAGAACGGCGAAGCGGCCTCCCCGGCAGATCCGGAGAGAATGTCGGCGCGCAGGCGACGGCGGAGCTCCCGCGTGCAATGCTCCGTCTGGCCCTGAATCAGGCGCTCCGCACAGTTCGCGTAGAACAGGGTCTCGTTCCAGGCCGCGTTCCAGAAGAAGGATATCAGCCGGTCCCGAAAGGAAAGCCGTGCTGGCCTCGGCCGGCATTCATGCCAGTCCGCAGTCTCGTCATGCGGCGTTTTCAAGAGGCAATACTCGACCCGGGGCGACGGCCCGATGACGTCGAAAAAGCGCCATGACGGGAACAGAGCGGGGAGGAGAAGTTTGAAGACACCGAGAAATCGCAAAATCAGATCCCGCACTTTCGCCGCCCGCTCGGAGCGATCGGAACCGCTCGTCCGAAAATACCGCATTTTGCCGCCGCAGCCTTATCAATCCGTAAAATGAGAATAATTGAAACAGAATGCGCGAGGCTCACGTTCACATAGCGGCAAGAATATTGTAACAGGGCCAACGGTCCGATTTGCCCACAAGCGGAACGACATCCGATGACGCTCTACAACCGGGAATTCTACGAGGCCATCAAGGCAAGCGCGGTCCGATCGGCGCGGGTCATCGTTCCGAAGGTGCTCGAACTCACCGGGCCGGTCCGCTCCGTCGTCGATCTCGGCTGCGGTCTCGGCGGCTGGCTCTCGGTCTTTCGCGAACACGGGGCGAACCGTGTGCTCGGACTCGATGGCGACTACGTGCAGCGGGACATGATGGAGATGGACGACGAGGATTTCCGACCGACCGATCTCGCACAACCGATCCGGTTCGACGACAAATTCGATCTCTCGATGTCGCTGGAAGTCGTCGAGCATCTGCCTCCGGACCGCGCGGACAGTTTTGTTGAAGACCTGATACGCATGGCCCCTGTGGTGCTGTTCTCGGCCGCTGTTCCGGCGCAAGGCGGCGACGGTCACCAAAACGAGCAATGGCAGCATGTCTGGGTGGAGAAATTCGCCACGCATGGCTATCGCGCGATAGACAGCTTGCGCCCGGACATCTGGAGCAATACCGAGGTGAGCTGGTGGTACCGGCAGAACCTGCTGCTCTTCGCAAGCGACGCGGCCATTGCCGAACGCGCACCATTGCGGCTCGCTCATGAGCAGACGGACCTCCGCCAGGTCTCAACGATCCATCCGACCGCCTATCTCGCCCGCGTCAGCTTCTTCAAGAAGGCCTATAGCGAGCTGCATGCGGAGAAAGAGGAGCTCAGGGCGAGACTGGCCGCTTTGGAGGCAAAGTCCTGAGCTTCGTTCCTTGCGTCACTCGCCCCCTCCCGCTCCGGAACTGCTACCGCTTCCGGGCCTAGGTCGACCGATGGAGGCCGAGCCCGGTATCGCGGCCATGGAGAAATTTTTTCCGCGACATCGCGACAGGATCGAGCGTGAACCGGGCAAGCGCAACGAATGCGAACGTCTCAGCCTCGATCCTGTACGGACAGATGAGGCGTTCGATCTCTTTCACATAATCGTATTCGCCGATATACGGCCCGCGCGAATAGATCGGACAGCGCCTCAGAACGGTGAGCCCGAATTCGCGCGCCATCACGCGCTTGTTTTTCAGCGGCAAATCCGCGAGGTAGCGCTTCGCCGCCGGAAAGCCGTTGTGACGTTCGATTGCCTGCCCCACGACTTCGTAGAAAAAACGGCGAGGCGTGCCGATCAGTTTGCAGAGGATCAAATGACTGATCAGGGCGGGCGGCATGTCCAGAACGTCGAAGCAGGCATATGCCGGGAAGTCGTCCTGACTCAAAGCGGCGCTCGATTGCCAGTGCCGCAGAAGCGGGAAGAAAAACTCAGGAATGTCGCCTCCCGTACCCGGGAGTTCCCGGCGCTCGACCGTGTCCAGATATTTCATTCCCGCACGACTTCTTTCCGGCTGCGTGACCTGAGCCCAGCCTTCCCGACCGCGATCAAGCCAGCATGAACCACACTCCCTTTTTACCTCAAGATTGAACTATTCTTAAATGGTTCAATTATTGGATCACGCGCAGTCATCTCGACCGAACGGCGCCGGAGTCCACAGAAAGTCAGCTTTTCCGGTCGAATTGGCCGGTCTTCAGGAACGCCGAAATCTGCCTTAGCACGACCGGCCTCCAGGGGATCAGGGTATGGGTCGCAGCGACCGTCATATGCGCCGCCATTCCCGGCAGTTTGGTACGCTCCACCGCGACCCTCCCGTCATGGCGGCCACCGAAAAGGAAATGCGCCGCGGGGTAGAGCCAGCCGCTTGTTCCGGCGATGATCCCAAGTTCGTAGTACGGAGTTTCGACATCGGCACGTTCCGCCGTGGTCAGTTCCTGTCCCGCCGGACCGTAAAACCAGCGATAGAGCCTGTTTCCGTGCAAGAAATCAGCGACCTCGCTGCCACCATGGGGCGGAGCCAGCATGACGACCCGGCCAAGCTTTTCCTCCGGGAACGCATCGCGATATTTCGCGAGATAGCGCGCGGCCACCAGTCCGCCCATGGAATGGGTGACCAAATGGACCCGGCCGGGGCCGTCCCAGACGCCTTTTTCGTCAAGCTCCGCTGCCAGCCTGTCGGCGAGTGCGTCGAGATCAAGCGCGGTTGAGGGATAGGTCAGCGAAAGCGGCTCGAAACCTTCGCGGCGCAGGAACCAGGCGACGGCGCCCATATTCCAGGCCGTCTGAGCGATCCCGTGGAGGATGACGACTCGGTCCCTCGCAGCAACGCTCGCGCCGCCCGCCATGATCTAGCCGAACCGCCCGAAAGCGAAAGGCTCCAGCAGGCGCGGCTTGGTGCCGTCCAGCACCCAGTCGCGCATCAGTTCCGCCACCGCCGGCGCGATCGCCCAGCCGTGGCCGGTCCAGCCGGCGGCGTAGAGCACGTGCTCGTTCCCCGGCAAACTGTCGATCACCGGGATCTTGTCGATACATTCCGCCTCAAGGTGATCGGTGTCGGCGGTCTCGACCTCGAGACCGTCGAGCGACGGATAGACCGCGACCGCATCGGCAACGTTGAGATCGACTTCTTCCTGAATAGGCGTGCCGCGGCCGGTCACGTAGTCCCAGCGCCCGGGACGCCCGCCCGAGATCATCAGCCGCCCGTCCGGTTCTCGCTTGAGCGAGAGGGTCCGGCTCGCATGGCCGACCAGGTGACGCACCGGATTGTGCGCGAGCGGCGCAGAGACCGCGACGAGGAAGGCGCGGCTCCAGAGCGGCAGGTCGATCCAGGGCGCGACAAGGGGTTTCACTCCGGCATTGCAGAACAGCAGCAGCTTGCCTTCGACCGGGATCTCCTCCCCGTCGGCAGTCTGGACGGCGCTGACGCGGCCGTCTTTCTCGATCAGTCGCGCCGCCGCCACGCCCTCGCGCAGCACGGCGCCGGCGGCCCGCGCCTTCGCTGCATAGGCCAGAGTCGTCGCCTTGTGGAAGGCGACGCCGTCGCCGGGGCAATAGAGCCCGCCGCGCACCATCGGCGCGACCTCCGGTTCGAACTCCCGCACCTCGTCGTGACCGAGCACCCGGCTCTCGATCCCGAGGCGGGTCTGCAGGGCTGCGCGTACTTCCATCGGCGCCAGATCGACCTCTCGCTCGAAGAGCTGGATCTGGCCCGTCGTCTCGAAGAGCGGGTCGGTGTCCAAGGTCTCATGGAGAGCCGGCCAGATCTCCCGCGCCCGGACCATGAGCGGGATTTCCCGCTGGTCCCGGCCGTTCGCCCGGACACCTCGGCGCCCCGGACCGCCCGAAGCCCCGGAAGCGATGCTGCCGGCCTCGATCAGCTCGACCGCCTCGCCCCGCGAGGCAAGATGCCAGGCGACGGCCGCGCCATAGACGCCGCCGCCGACAATGATGTGTTTGGACATGAAGCCTCTCCGGAACGGGATATCCCCTCACCTATAGGCGAGGAGACCGGCCCTGTCGAAGCCCGGAGCGGAACGGGAGCTATTCGAATTCCATCTGCTCGTAGACACGGCCCGCATTACGCGTCGCCAGTTCCTCGAACGTATCGAGATGCCGGTAGGGCGACTGATCGACGTAATAGGCGTCGGCGAGGGACCCGCCGGCATCGAGATGTGCGCGGATCTTGCCGCGAAGATAGACGAGGTAATCCTTCGTGTAACGCCGGACCTGATCCATGTTGGTCGGATGGCCGTGTCCGGGGATAACGTAGGTTGCGTTCAGCGCCTCGAAGCCCTCGTCCCAGCTTACCAGCCAGGCCGCCGTATCGGTCTCCTCGAAGATCGGCAGCATCCGCTCGTGGAAGGCCATGTCGCCGGAAATGACGAGGCTCTGTTCCGGCAGCCACACCACGGCGTCCCCGGGAGAATGAGCCGGACCGAGATTGAGCACCTCGATCGGGAAACTTCCGAATGCGACCCTATAACTCTCCTCGAAAGTCTCGTCGGGGAGCACGACCTCCGTGCCATCCGCCTTCTCCTTCTGGATCCGCTCCGCCGCTGCGAGACTGTCGTAACCGGTCGCCCCGAACTCTTGCGCGGCCTCCTCCTGGGCGACGATCTTCACACCCTGCGCACGCCAGTAACTATTGCCGAGCATGGCATGTCCCTGCCCGTTCTCGTTCACCACGAGACGGACCGGCTGATCGGTTACCTTTTTGATCTCCTCGTGCAGCGCCTCGGCGAGCTTCCACGACGCGCCGCCGTTGACGACCACGACACCTTCGCCGGTCAGGATGAAGGAGAGGTTGTTATTGTGGCCGCTGTTCTCGTAGGTCGGCGGCGCGGTCGCACCGATGGCGGAGAACACGTTCGGAATGAACTCCACCGGCTTCGAATAGAGCACCGAGCCCGGATACTGGTCCGGAATGTCCTGGCTGGCCTGCGCTGGCGCGGCTGCGCCGAACAGAAATGCGAACAGCGCCGGAACGGCGCGCATGAAAATCCCGATCATCGAATAGGTTCCCTCCCGCGGGTTTGTAGCCGAGGCCTTTGGCCCTGTTTTGATGTCCCGACCTTGCGCCGAGAAAGTCCCGGCACGGCGCGCCGTGCCGGGCAGGTGGCGAGAGACTATTCCGCCGCCACGGTGCGGTTCTTCGCGCCGACGATGCGGTCCGGCAGAAACCAGGCGATGGCGATGAAGGCGGCACCGAGCACGAGCCCCACCAATTCGCCCGGGATATCCATCAGAACCGGGTAACTCGTGCCGGCGATATTCCCGAGCGTCGCCTTGCCGCCGAGGATCTTGTCGAGCATTCCGCTCGCCTTCACGTCGGCATAGGTCACCATATAGCCGAAGGCGCCGGCGAGACCGCCGAGCACGAAGACCATGGCATCGAAGCGCCCCGAAGCCGCGGCGGCGAGCCCCGTGCCGGGACAGTAGCCGGCGACGGCGAAACCGAGACCGAGCAGGACGCCACCGACAAAGACCCCGAGATAGGCGTCTTTCACCGAGAGATGGCCGGGATCGACCAGGCCGCTCAGCAGGCCGCCAAAGGTCAGCAGAGCCGCAACGCCGATGGCAAGCAGGATGGTCCGCATCAGGTGCAGGTTGGTGAGGTTCAGCATCCGGATGATGAAGTTCGGATTGGTCGCGCCGACCCGGTCGAGCGTGAAGCCGAAGGCGCCACCGATGACAATGGCAAGGAGGATGGAACTCATCTCACGACTCCTTTCGGAACAGCAGAAGGGCCGTCGGTATACCGGCGGCGAAAGCCCCTGCGGCAAAGACGAAACCGGAAACGGCGGTCTGCATCATCCCGCTCATCATGTGCCCGGAGGTGCAGCCCCCGGCCAGACGGGCGCCGTAGAGCACGACGAAACCGGCAAGAAACGCGGCGAGGTAGCGCTTCCAGGGCGCATCGCCGAAATTGTCCCGCCAGACCGCGGGCATTGCCCGCTCCGCCTTCTCCACGCCGCCGCGCAGACGGGCGGAGATCGCCGCACCGCCGATCAGGGCAAGAACGAAGACGAAGCTGTAGTTCAGCGGGTTCTCGACGGACTTTGCGTATTTCCCGCCGCTTTTAGCGAGATAGACGTTCATGCTGGTGTAACCGCTCTTGGCATCGGCGGACTCAGTCACCACCGAAGGAGAGACCGCGTCCCAGAGAATACCGTCAAAGATCACGAACTGGGTCGAGACTCCGATCGGCTTCACCAGCAGGACCGCCGCAAAGAACACGATCCCGAGCATGAGGCCGCCGGCTTTCCAGGAAAGAGGAGCGCGCATGGCGTGATGTCCTTTCTGTTCAGACAATCCGGGAGACGCGACCGAACGAGATCGCTTCATGCCCGTTCACCAAACATATTCAATTTATTGAATATATCAACGATTTCGTGAAACGGTTGCGGCCGATGGACGCTTTGTCGCACCGCGAACGCCGAAACCTAGGATTTGCAGGCGTTTCCGACGGCCGGGGAAAACAGGGCGCTTGAACTTCCACCACAAAATCGAAACATAAGAGAAAAAATCCATCATGGGAGGAAGTGCCATGCTCCGCTGTGTGGTTCCGGATGTTGTTTCGAATCAGGATCTGCTGACCTTGCCTGTGAGCGCCACGGTCAAGGAAGCGGCCGCACGAATGTCCGAGCGCCGGGTCCGCTCCGTTCTCGTCGTCGAAGATGAGCGACTTGTCGGGATCTTCACCGGCACGGATCTGATCGAGCGGGTCGTGGCGCTAGGCCGAAATGCCGGATTGACCGCGCTCTCGGAGGTCATGAGTACCGACCCGACCACCGTGCGGCCCGATCAGCAGGCGATCGAGGCGCTTCGGATCATGCAGGCGGGCGGCTTCCGCCACCTGCCGGTCGTCGAGCGTGGAAAACTTGTCGGTATGCTCTCCCGGCGCGACTTCCTGAAGGAAGAAGAAGCAGAGCTCGAGCTTGAAGAGAGGCTCTGGGAAGAAATGTAGATTTTCAATTCGGCATGTCTGTCTGCCGCTTCTCCGTCTGGACGGGGACCGGCGCCACGTCCACACTGTCCATAAAAATCCTGGGGGAGAGAGACATGGCGGACAAGACGGACCAACCAAAGGCGCAGGGATTTGCGCGCGGACTGACCAATTACGGCGATTTCGATTTCTCGCTCTATCTCCGCCGCTCCTTCGCCGCTTCCATGGGCTATCTGCCGGAGAGCCTCGAGAAACCGATCGTTGGCATCGCCTATACCGGTTCCGGCTTCAACAACTGCCACCGGCACTTTCCCGAGCTTCTGGAAGCCGTGAAAAGAGGCGTTCTCGCCGCCGGGGCCCTCCCCGTGGACTTCCCTACGATTTCGCTCGGCGAGGTCTATCTCAACCCGACCAGCCTCAAGTTCCGCAACCTGATGAGCATGGACACCGAGGAGATGATACGTGCCCAGCCGATGGATGCGGTCGTCCTCATGGGTGGCTGCGACAAGACTGTGCCGGCCCAGCTGATGGGCGCGGTTTCCGCCGACCTGCCCGCGATCCAGCTCATCGGCGGACCGATGATGACCTCCCGCTATCTGCGCGAGGAAGGCGAGGAAAAGCTTGGCGCCTGTACCGACTGCCGGCGTTTCTGGGCGCAATACCGCGCCGGAACCGTCGATAGCACCGAGATCCGCGAGATCGAAGGGCGGCTCGCCACCACGGCCGGAAGCTGCGCCGTCATGGGCACCGCCTCGACCATGGCCTGCATCGCAGAAGCGCTCGGCATGGCGCTCCCCGGCACGGCAGCCATTCCGGCGGTCCATGCCGACCGGCTGCGAGCTGCGGAGGCCAGCGGCGCGGCGGCAGTCCGCATGATCGCCAATCCAATCCGGCCGAGCGAAATCGTCACCCGCAAGTCGGTTGAAAACGCGCTCCGAATCCTTCTCGCGCTCGGCGGTTCGACCAATGCGGTGATCCACCTGACGGCGATCGCCGGACGGGCCGGGATCGAGATCCCGCTCGAGTGGTTCAACGAGCTTTCCGAAACCACTCCGGTCCTGGTCAATCTGAAGCCGGTCGGCAGCCATTATATGGAAGACCTGTTCGCCGCGGGCGGACTCGGCGCTGTAATGCGCGAGCTGAAACCTCTGCTGAATCTCGACTGCATGACGGTCACCGGCGAAACGCTGGGCGAGCGGCTTGCGGCGGAAACAGGGCCAGTGAACCGGGACGTGATTTCGCCGTCGAGCGACCCGATCGAACCCAAGGGAGGTCTTGTCGCCCTCTTCGGCAGCCTCGCACCCGGCGGCGCCATCCTGAAGCGCTCGGCGGCGGATCCCACTTTGCTCGAGAAGGAAGGCCGCGCCGTGGTCTTTTCCTCCCTGGAGGATCTCTCCGCCCGGATCGACGACCCGGACCTCGACGTCGAGGAGGATGACATCCTCGTGCTGCAGAATGCAGGGCCTCGCAGTCCGTCGGGAATGCCCGAGGCCGGCTATCTGCCGATCCCGAAGAAGCTCTCATCAAAAGGTGTAAAGGATATGGTCCGCATTTCCGACGCGCGGATGTCCGGCACCGCCTTTGGCACCATCGTCCTCCATGTCACCCCAGAAGCCGCTGTCGGCGGCCCGCTTTCATTGGTGCGCACCGGCGACCGAATCCGGCTGTCGGTAGAGGAGAAGCGATTGGATCTGCTGGTTCCGGAGGAGGAACTGGAGCGCCGGCGCACAGGACAATCGATAACGGAACGCGATCCGATGACCTTGCGCGGTTATGACCGGCTGTATGCGGAGCAAGTCCTGCAAGCGGACCAAGGATGCGATTTCAGGATGTTACAGGCTTTGGATAAACGCACGAATTAAGTGAGACATATATAGTTGCGACAACCGAACCAACACGCTATTGTACTCAAAAGACTTGGCACGGGGTGGCGCAACTATGGATCGGGATAGTCCGCCGAACTGGAATTTCTTTGGGACCGTCGAACGTCTGATCAAGGCGACGGAGTCTCTTTTGGACCAGCATGCGGGGCACGGCGGGGTCGATTGCGACCTTGCGCGCAACATGATTACGCGCCTAACCGTGATCATGGAGGATGCCGCGATTTACACGACCCGCGAGGACAAAGAGCGCCGCGATGCGCTCGAAGCCCGCCTGAAATCCATTCGCGATCGGCTCGACGTCGTGGACAAGCCGTCCGAGCGCATTCGCGCCGAGCGGTTGATGCTCGGCGGAAACCGCACCCAATTCGGCCGGGTCCCGGTCTAGGGTCCGGCCAACCTCAACCGAAATGGATTATGACGGGGTCCGGAAGTGTCCGGCTCTACTCCGCCGCCATCAGCGCGCCATTGAAACTGTCGACGGTAGAGCGCATATCCGGCCCTGGAGCCGATTCCAGAAATTGCGTGCGCATGCGAACTTCCTCGCGCATTTCCTCCCCCGAGATCCAGACAAGCGCCAGGGACACTTCCCCCGACGTGAACGGGAAGGTATGCGGACGCATCATCTGCGAGTGCCGATAGCCGTAGAGGCGCGGTGCGAGCTGGGCGGCGGTGATCTTCGGCAAGGTGTTGCCGACAGTCGCGCTCGCTCCGGCTTCGATCGCGTAGGTATAGGCCACGGTCGTGATGTACCAGCTGATGCAGTTGCCGCGGTCATAGCTATGCAGCCCGCCACGCGAACAGATCCTGCCGTCGAGCTGTACCTTACCGCGCAGCCCGGACTCATGATTCTCCCAGCCATGCGCATCCGGCCGATCATAGAAGAAGTATCCGGCCTCGAAATCGTCTAGGAAGTCGTCCGTGTCAAAAAAGCGAAAGGCAATGGTGCAAGCCAGCTCGCCAGATGCCTTGCGGATGCTGACGTAGCGGCTGTTCGACTGGTCGAGGTTCTCCGGCTCGAACTGCGGGTTCACGAACTCGGACTTCCGCCGGATCTCATCACACCAGGCCTCCATATCCGTTCCGCTCTCGAGCAAGTAACCGAAATTTTCCAGGTACTGGCCGAATACACGCCGGCAATGCGGTACCAGCGCGGATGATTGCTGATTCATGTCGAATACCCCGTCTTGCTACCGACGACGTCGCCGCTCGACCGAGCTTCGCCGCCAACAAATACCCGGCATTCTGCCGACGGCGTCTATCCAGGCAGGGCGCACCAATACTTCGCCATTCGCCTACGCCAGCGGACGGCATTCGAGATTTCTATGCGACCGAATTACCCCGCTTACCGTAGAACTATACACGGTTTGCGGCTAAATCAGACGCAGATTCGTTTAGAGTTTTTTAAGAATGGCTGTTATCAGCCTTAACATCGCCACCTTGGCGAGAGCAGTGAATACAACGGATCAACCATATTATGTTTCAGTCCCCCCGTTGACGGCAAGCATCTGGCCGTTGACAAACCCGCCTTCATTTCCGCACAGCAAACTGACCATTGCGGCGATATCTTCCGCTTCACCGAGTCGTCCGACCGGGATTCTCGAAAGCTGCGAGCGGATGTGTTCGGCGTGCTCATGGTCGGATTCATCCGGCCGGATTGGGCCGGGTGAAATGACATTGGCCGTGACACCCTCGGGACCGAATTCCTTGGCCAGCGCCTTTGTCAGCCCCCAGACGCCATGCTTGGCCGCCGACACAGGCGCGCGACCGGCATATCCGTGAATGGCGTTCATGCCGGCGAAATTGACGATCCGCCCCCAGCCCGCCTCGACCATGCCCGGCAGAAAAGCCCGTGAGAGATAGAAAGCGGCATTGAGATCGACGGAAATGACCCGGTCCCAATCCTCGTCGGTCATCTCGAGGAGTTTCTTCTGGGGTCGGATGGCCGCGTTGTTCACCAGCGCGTCGATCCGGCCGAACCGCTCAAGCGCGGAAGCCGCCATGGCCCGAACGTCGGCACTCTTGCCGACATCGCCGATGGCGATCATTGCTTCGGAGCCGGCGTCCTCCACTTCCCGGGCCACACGTTCGCATGCCGCACGGTCGTGACTACCGTTCAAAACGACGTTGAATCCGTCCCGCGCGAGCCGTACCGCAATGGCACGGCCGATGTTTCGCCCAGATCCGCTGATGAAAACTGTCTTTGCCATAATCTGTCCTCCCCTGTGTCCGGCGAGAGGATAGCGACAAGTTAACTTTTATGGGAAGTGGACTGGCTTATCCTAGTATCTGCAACGGGGAGGCTGATCGTAAACAGTGATCCGCGAGCAATCGCGCTCAAAGAATCCAGCCATGTACTCGAACGGATTCTTGTCTGCGTAAGCCTCGGTCGCGACCCATGTCGCACCGCCTACGGCGGCGACCGTACAGCCGGACGTTCCAAGCAGCAGGGCCAGAAGCCCCAAGGATCTCATCAACGGACGCATTTTGCCTCCCATCGCAACGATTTTGTCACAAATGCTATATAAATAACTTATCAGAGTTCCCGACAGATTTCCAGTACAGAGACGGCACGTTTCTTGCTGCGTTTTCTTTGGTTGCGGACCGGGTTATGGCACTCTCCGCAAACGGCAGCCGTTAACAGCATCCGGAACGGACATAATGGGATTCAGTTGGACCACTTCGGACTTTCCGAAGCTCGCCGACCCGCACTTCATCGACGCCGTCGGCCATCTCGTGCATGCGCGCCAGGCAGAGGGCTATCAGTTCTCGATGGCGTTGATGGGATATCAGGCCCTCTTTTACGAGCCGGCTTTCGAAGAGCTGGTGAAGAAGGAAACCGGCATCGAGCGACTGCAGACAGTCCTGCATGAGATCCGTCGGGGCTCCTTCCTGAAGGAAGGCGCCGACGGATGGGAGTTGAGCTTCCGGGCAGACATTCTGGTCAGGAACGAATTCGACACCGCGACGCGGAAACCTGTCGGCGAAGTCGATTACGCGTCAGATCTCGAATATCGCGATCAGGTGCTCTACGCGACGGACGAAGCCGGTCTCGAGCGCTTCCGCACCTGGTGCAAGGAACTGGGGCTGGAGGCGTGAACCGGCAGCCCCTCCCCCGCTAATTGCCGAACAGTTTGTCGAAGGGAACCGAGTACATCAGCATCACCGACTCGGTTCCCGGATTCTGTTCGTCAATCCCGGCGTTGGAGATGTGATGGAAGGTCAGCCCGAGGCGCGAGTAGTCGTCAAAGCGGTAGGCAAATTCGACACCGGAGCGGAACTCGATGGCACTGCCCAGGTCCTTGCCGTCCCCATTACCGTATATGCCGGCAGCAAAGTTCGGGGTGAGCACCCAGCGCTTGCCGAAAAAAATGTCGACGCCGATCCCACCATACCCGTAGGTCGCGCCTTCGGCGGTCGCCATGAACCCCACAAACGGCGTGAACAGCCAGAGCTTGTTCTGCTCCGAGAAACGATACTCGACCCGCGCTTCGGCCGTCGTCTCGTTGTCGATCACGTCGTAGACGCCGGCCCCCAGCGACAAAAACGCCGGTTCCTCGGCACGAACGGAGACATTCGACGAGACGAGGAAAGCCAACGCCGCCGTCGCCACACTCAAGAACCTTTTCACCGGGATCCCCCCTTGTAAAACCGCGCGCATGATAACCACCGCGTTGATGGCTTCAAGGCCGTATCGTCTGCCGGATGCTTTCCATCGCCTCAATCAGGCTGCGCGCGATTCCGGGCTCCATTGCCGAATGCCCGGCATCCGGGACAATCTCGAATTTGGCCTCGGGCCAGGCGGCCGCGAGTTGCGCCGCCGTGGAGATCGGGCAGATCACATCGTAGCGCCCCTGGACGATGACGGCTGGCAGATGCCTGATCCGGTCCAGTTGAGCGAGAAGCTGCCCGGGTTCGAGGAACATGCGGTTCGCAAAATAGTGGGCCTCGAGCCGGGCCAGAGAAAGGGCGCGCTGAGGTTCTTCCCCGCCTATCGCCGGAAGCGGCAGGAGAGACGAGCAGGCCGCCTCGTATCCTGCCCAGCAATCGGCCGCCGGCTGATGGATCTCAGGGTCTTCGGCCACCAGTCGGCGAAGATAGTGTGCCAGAAGATCTCCCCGCTCCTGCTCCGGCAGGAACCCGACGAACCGGCGTTCCGCCTCAGGGAAAAATTGGCCCATACCATGGAGAAACCAGTCGACCTCACGTTCCGTACCGAGAAAAATCCCCCGCAGGACAAATCCGAGACAGCGCTCCGGATGTGCCTCCCCGTAAGCGAGCGCCAGCGTGCTGCCCCATGACCCGCCGAAGACGATCCACTGCTCGATTCCAAAATGCTCCCGGAGCCGCTCGATATCGGTAATCAAGTCCTGGGTCGTGTTTCCGCGGAGCTCGGCAAGCGGTGCCGAACGGCCGGTGCCGCGCTGGTCGAACAGAACGACATCGAACGTCTCTGGATCGAAAAAACGGCGATGCGCTTCGGATATCCCCGAACCGGGACCACCGTGCAGGAACACGACAGGAATTCCGCCGGACTTGCCAATCTGCTCCCAGTAGATCCGGTGCAGATCGTCGACCTGCAGATGTCCGCTGCGCCGGGCAGCGGTCCGCGGGAACAGTACTCTTTCGGACACGGTCACTCCTGCGCGGCTTCCGACTTGAACAACATCTCTTCCATATCCTCACCGAGCTCCGCCGTCACCCCCGCGCGCGACCGACGGTGCATTCGCTGCTTGAGATATTCTCAATCTCCGTGATCCGATAGGACTATGCGGCCCGCTCTTCACATTCTCCGGCTGACGGCTCTGCTCGTCTTTTTCTCTGTATCAGGAGACAGCATAGCCGAGATCCCGCGCCTTCCCGAAAACGCGCCGGGCGCGAAACTGAAGGACCAGGCAGTCACGGAGATCGTCGATGGGGACACGCTTGTTCTCAGGTCCGGGAAGCAGGTCAGACTTGTCGGGATACAGGCGCCGAAACTCCCGCTTGGGCGTGTCGGCTTCGAAGCCTGGCCGTTTGCCGAGGAAGCCCGTGCAGCCTTGCTTCGGTTGACCGAGGCGCAAACAGTTTCGCTTCACTTTGGCGGACGGCACGAAGACCGATACCGGCGCTACCTCGCGCATCTGACACTCCCCAACGGCACGTGGGTCCAGGGGCGACTGCTTCTGGACGGCATGGCGCGGGTCTACAGCTTTCACGACAATCGCGCCCTGATCGCTGAAATGTT
The DNA here is from genome assembly GCF_024662015.1 of Nisaea acidiphila. Taxonomy (NCBI): domain Bacteria; kingdom Pseudomonadati; phylum Pseudomonadota; class Alphaproteobacteria; order Rhodospirillales; family Thalassobaculaceae; genus Nisaea; species Nisaea acidiphila. The sequence goes on from NZ_CP102480.1 coordinate 1,196,028, forward strand.
GGCGCTGGAACGAAGAGCACGGAGCGAAAGGCGCGGCATCTGGAAGCTCCCCCACTACCGCATCCGCAATCCCGCCGAGACATGGAACGATATCGACAGCTTCCAGATCGTCGAGGGGCGGGTTGTCGATGCCGCCCGGATACGTGACACGGTCTTTCTGAATTTCGGCCCCGATTGGAGAACTGACTTCACGTTCAGGATCGGGCGGCGAGCCCTCCGCCGCTATGAGAAGCTCGGAATCGATCCGCTGACTTTTTCCGGTCGCTCCGTCCGCGGGCGCGGTTGGGTCAAGCCGCAGAACGGGCCGCTAATCGAGCTCACACATCCGGAACAGCTTGAACTCTTGCCAGAATAACCAACATCGCGCTCTAAGGTTGACGAAAGAAACGTACGGGAGAAATCGCGTGGCGACGGTGATCGAGGTGATTCACGGAAGAACGATCCGCCCTGCCAGCCTGATCGCATTGCTATGCGCCATTCTGTCTACCGGCACGCTTCTGTCAGGCTGCAGTACCAATCCCGCCACCGGCGAGCAGAGCTTCACCGCCTTTATGTCCCCCGAAGACGAGTTGCGGGTCGGCAGGGAACAGGACCCGAAAATCCGTCAGCAATTCGGCGGAGCCTATGATGAGCTTCCTGAACTGACGGCGTACGTGACGCGGATCGGAAAGCGACTGGCCGCGACGTCCGAAATGCCGGACCTCGACTTCAAATTCACCGTACTTGATACGCCCGACGTCAACGCATTCGCGCTGCCGGGCGGTTATGTCTATGTCACCAGGGGGCTGATCGCGCTGGCCGAGAACGAAGCCGAACTCGCTGGTGTCATCGCCCACGAGATCGGGCACGTCACTGCCCGGCACAGCGCGGAGCGTTATTCGCGCGCCGTGGCGACCAATCTCGGCGCTACTCTCCTCGGTATCCTCGCGGATAGCCGCGCGGTCGCCGATATCGCCAGCCAGGGCGCCACGCTCTATCTGCAGAGCTATTCGCGCGACCAGGAATTCCAGGCCGACACGCTCGGGGTTCGTTACCTGAATCGCGCCGGATACGACACCGGCGCGATGGCGAGCTTCCTTTCGAAAATGGGCGAAGCCAGCCGATTACAGGCGCAAATGTCGGGATCGGACCACGATCCCGACGCGATCAATCTGCTCGCCACCCATCCTCGGACAGTAGACCGGGTCAAGCAGGCGCTGGCCGCAGCCGCCGTGCAGCAGTTGGCAAATCCGGTCACCAACAAAGATGTCTTCCTGGACCAGGTCGACGGCCTGATGTTCGGAGACGATCCGAAGGAAGGAACCATCCGAGGCAAGGAGTTCCTGCATAAAGACCTCAATTTCCGTTTCGAGGTCCCCGCCGGCTTCCGGCTCTTCAACAAGCCGACGCAGGTGCTCGCGGCCGATCAGCAAGGCGCAAGGATCGTGTTCGATCAGGCGCCGAAAGGTACGAGCGTGCCGCCGGTGGATTACATCCGCGCTCAATGGGCGAAGGGTCACAATGTACGCGACCTCGAGTCGATCGACGTCAACGGGATGGTTGGCGCGACGGGGTGGCTCCCTGTCACCGCGCGCGACAGATCCTCATACGTGTTACGCCTGGTCGCGGTCAGGTTCGATTCCCGGACCGTCTATCGCATGCAGTTTCTGATCCCCAGCCAGCGGACCCAGGCCTTGAACGAGGATTTGCGGCGGACGACTTACAGTCTTCGCCCGCTCAGCGAAGAAGAACGTAAATCGATCAGACCGTTTGAGGTGCGGGTTGTGACCGTTGATGGCGGCGACACCGAGCAAAGCCTTGCCGCGAGCATCCCAATGCCCGGCTACGAAACGCGTTTCTTCCGGGTGATCAACGGACTGGAACGCGACGTCTCCCCGAATGCGGGAACGCGCGTCAAGACCATCGCCCCCCGGTGACCTCCGTCAGGCCTCGGTATAGAGGTCCGAACTCCGGTCCACATTGCGGCTGATATGCTGTTTCAGCTTTAGCATGGCCCGATGCTCAAGCTGCCGGACACGCTCCTTGCTGACCCCGAGCACGACGCCAAGCTCCTCAAGGGTTGCTCCGTCCTCAACCAGACGACGGCGTTCGATGATGGTCTGTTCGCGGGGGCTGAGTTCCGACAGCGCCTCTTTAAGCCATTTGGAGCGGGTCTCCGCATCCCGCATGCCGGTGACGATATCTTCCGGCGTCGGACGCTCGTCCGACAGGAGCTCCATCCATTCATCCTCGCCGCTTTCCCCGATTGGCGCGTTGAGCGACTGGTCGGAACCGGACATGCGCTGTTCCATCGCTTCGACGTCCTTGATCGCGACGCCGAGCTCCTCGGCAATCTGTTGCCGCTGCTCTCCGGCAGAAAGTTCTTCGGACGCCTGCTGGATCTTGGCCCGCAGGCGACGGAGATTGAAGAAGAGCGATTTCTGCGCTGCGGTCGTCCCGGTGCGCACGATCGACCAGTTGCGCAGGACGTAATCCTGGATCGCCGACCGGATCCACCAGCTCGCGTAGGTCGAGAACCTGACCTCGCGCTCAGGTTCGAAGCGGGCAGCCGCCTGCATCAGGCCGACATTGCCTTCCTGGATCAGATCGCCGATAGGCAGACCGTAATTGCGGTAGCGCGAAGCTGAACTGACGACCAGCCGCGTGTAGGAGCGGACCAAAAGGTGGAGAGAGCGTTCGCACCCCTCCTCCCGCCAGGCTCTTGCGAGGTCGAGCTCCTCTTCCCGTTCCAGGAGAGGCTCGTTCATGCTGGCCTTGATGAACGTGACGTTGGCACGCCGAGTACCAGGATCGTCTATATGTGCCATGGCTCAACCTCTACAATGCAGCAGTGAGAAAACTCACAAGCATCTACGATCCCCGAGGGAAATCGGATCACCGCGCAGAGGTTTTGGCGACTCTTATCAGTTCACAAACGCGAGAGCACACACAATAGTACGTCGGGTCCGGATGGTTCGGCCGAGCCGTTCAACGTCAAGCGTTGACCCTATCTACAATCAGGCCTTGCCGGTCGAGGCAGACGGCATGCAGCTCGCCGTCAAAGCCAGCTCCGCCGTCGATGCTTAGGGTCGAGGATGTCTCGACGATACCTTCGTGAGCTGGCTCGAAACCGCGGACAACTCTCTGGAAACCTCCGTAGCCAGCCTCCGCGATCTGACCGAACCCCTGAGTGTTCCACCAGAAGCCGTCTTCCTGGTCTGAGAGGTCGCGGGCGGGATCCAGCCCCGCGCTGACGAAAAGAATTGCTTCGTCATCGGTGTAAGCGGCCCTGCGAAACCCGGTCATGAATTCATTATGCCCCGGATGCGCGCGAATTGATTGCCGGAGCTGCCCCGTCCACCGGCTCACGGCCAGAAGTCCTTCCATTATGGCGGCTCTCGCCTGCTGCTCCGCGCCGCCATACGCATGCAACGTCGGCCGCACGCCGTGCGCCAGCATCCAGTCGAGGATCTCCTCGCAATCGCCAGCGAAATGAAGCTGCAGGAGTTTACGCCACATTTCTTCCTGACGTCCGCGGAGATACACGATGTCGTCGAGATCGGTATAGGGAGGCTGGGCTAGAATGAGACGGCGGAAACGCAGAAGTTCGTCCACGGTCTCCAGCACCTTTTCCCCATGGCCATAATAGTTGCCCAGATACACGAAACGATCGCCGGGCTCATAGCGCTCTCCCAAGGCGGCGTGCAGCCCCGACAGATGATCCGCGCTGCCGTGAATGGAAGCAATCGCCCAGATACGGGAGCATTTGCGCAGGACGGCAAAGCGCGCATCCGACCCGGATGCCGGTCTCGCACTTTCTGTTTCGATTTTCGCCGCGTCTGACATTGCTCTGCTCCTACCCACCAGATAGCAATTCAGACGCCCGCCGCCAACGGTTCAAGTTGACCCTGGGTTTCTTCTGAAATGAAACAGGCGGCGCCGATGGCACCGCCTGCTGAAATCGAATATCGGCGGGTGTATCCCGGATCAGGCAGCCGCCATGATCTTTTCGAGACGGTCCGTCGCCGCGTCCTCGTCGATTTTCTCGATCGCGGCGAACTCGCGGGCCAGCCGGTCGAGCGCGGCCTGGTACATCTGCCGTTCGCTGTAAGACTGATCGGCCTGACCGGTATTCCGGCGCAGGTCGCGGACGACTTCGGCGATCGAAACCGGATCGCCCGAATTGATCTTCGCCTCGTATTCCTGGGCGCGACGGGACCACATGGTGCGACGAACGCGCGCGCGGCCTTTGAGCTTGGTGATCGCGGCATCCATCTGCTTACGGGTGCTCAGACGGCGCAAGCCGGAATTATTGGCTTTCCCGACAGGAATCCGCAGCGTCATACGGTCCTGCTCGAAAGTGATAACCAGCAGATCGAGTTCGGTCCCTGCAATTTGCTGAGTCTCGGTGCCGATGATCTTTCCGACGCCATGGGTCGGGTAGACCACGAAATCCCCAGCCTTGAACTCCACTTTTTTTGTCATTATTCAGTCTCTCTCACTTTTCAGAACCACGATCCGCGCAAAGCGCAGAAAGCTGCCGGTACGCGCCAAAAAAAGTGGGCCATGGCCCACCTTCGCGGATACCGCTCTTAATATGGTCCGAAACCTTCTCGGAAACGGCGGCGAGGCGAGACGTTTTGCCCCACCGAATATTAAGACCTTAGCACAATTTTCATAAAATTGGGAGTCTGCGGGCGCATGGCCAACGCGCGTACGACGCATGGCTTAAAGATTTATGAAGGTTTCCCCGGAATTTGAGGTAAATCCTGGCAATTCCGAAGCTCAGTCACCTTTGCCCGGCGCAGGCGAGAAAAACTTCTCGAACTTGCCTTCGACCTTTTGCATCTCATCCGCATCCGGCATGGCGTCGATCTTGCGCGTGATGTTCGGCCACTGCTCGGAATATTCCCGATTGAACTCGATCCATTTCTCGGCGGAGGGCTCGGTGTCCGGAAGAATCGCCTCGGCCGGACATTCCGGCTCGCACACGCCGCAATCGATGCATTCGTCGGGATGAATGACGAGCATGTTCTCGCCTTCATAGAAACAATCGACCGGGCACACTTCGACGCAGTCGGTGTACTTACATTTGATGCAGAGATCGTTGACGATATACGTCATCAAAGGACTCCATGCCCGGAAACACTGCCCGGTCTCGTAATAAAAAACGTGTTACTCGGCAAGCCCGAGTTTCTGCATGACACGCTTGCGCGCAGCACCGCTCTCCTGATCTGTAACATAAATGAGACCGGTAACACGGCGCATCAGGCTGGCTTCGTAGTCGTGCAGAACGCCGTCCGCATAAGCCACTTCCCAAAGCATTTCCATCAGTTCCACGCGCTTTTCGTGGTCGAACTCGTCGCGGATGACTTTCGTGAAACTGTAGAAATCGACGCTCTGCTCCATCTCCTTGAGCGATTCGTCGATGAGATCGCGAACCTCTTCCTGTGTCAGGGAGAACCGCTGGGCCAGCAAGGTCTCGATGGTCTTCCGCTCCGCCTCGCCGAATTCACCGTCGAGAGACGCCGCCTTTGCGAGCAGGGTCGCAACAGCGTCTGTGGTGCCGTCGGACTTGGAAGCTTCCTCCGCGCCGCCGGTGCGGAGCGTGTCGAAAAACAACTTCAGTGAACCAAGCATGTGAAATCCAGGTACGGGAAAGGGCCTCCCCTATCTAAGCCCTCTCGGAAATTTGGCAAGCGGCCCGCCTATTCGCCGCCGGAGCGGAGTTGGTCCAGGTGCCGGCGCTCGCGCTTCGTCGGACGGCCGGCACCGGGCTCCCGGCGCGCCGGAGCGGCCGGCCCCGGCGGCGCAGCGGTGTCCTTCGGACGGGAGGGTTCGATCGGCGAGAGATCCTCGTAGAGAGTCTGCGCTTCGGGAGCGGGTCCGCGCCGCTCGGCCAGGAACAGCACTTTCACCACACGGATATGCGGGCCTTGCGGGAAAGTCAGCACGTCGCCCGGCCTGACCAGCTGGTGCGCCTTGGAAACGGATTTTCCCGAAAGACGAAGCCGACCGGCGCCGAGCATCTTGTTGGCGAGGCCCCGGCTTTTGAAGAACCGGGCACACCAGAGCCATTTGTCGACACGCTGGGTCCCGGCTTCGCTCATTTCGCCAGCTTGAGCTGCTGCAGCACCGCGAAGGGAGAATCCTCCGGCCGCATCGCCGGTTCTTTCGAGCTGATGACCTTGGGACCTCTCGGCCCGCCCTCTTTGCGCTTCGGCTTGCGCGGCCCGCCCTTACGCTCCCGCTTCTCGCCGCCCTCGCCAGTCTGTTGGCGCGGCTTGCCGCCCTTCGGCTTCTGCTCGCCCTCTGGGCGGCGCTTCGGCTCGCGGCGGCGCGGGATGAAGCGCGGCTCCTCCTCAACATCCTCGCCCCGGCGGTAGCCGAGATCGGTCAGGATCGCCGCCATCGCTTCGTGGCCCACACCGGCGAGCGACAGCATGTCGGCGGAAATCGCGAAGGCACCCTCACGGGCGGCCTGGCGCACCATCTGGGCGACCCGTTCCAGCATGTCCGCGCGCACCGCGTGGCCGCCGACGCGCTTGTAACCGATGGCAAGATAGAACTCGTCGCTCGCATCCTCGGCGCGGGTCACCATCACGCGGCCGGCGGGCGGCGGGCCCTCTTCCGGGAATTGACCGGAGAATACGCTCCACAGCATGGCACGGAATTCCACCGCCTTCGGCTTCAGCAGCACCGGCAGGAAGACCGTCTCGGTGCCGAAGCGGATGCCGAGGCGGGCCAGCGACTTGCGCTGCTCGTCGTCGAGATCGCGGCGCAGCGAGGACACCTTGTCCGACGAGACGCCGCCGATGCCTTCCAGCACCTGAAAGGCGATCCCGCGCGCGGCGCCTTCCAGCTCCGCCTGCTTGATCTCCAAGAGCGGGCCGAGCCGCTCCTGGGTCTCGCCCGTCAGCCAGGTGCGCAAACGGGTCTCGATCCGCTTGCGCAACTCGCCTTCGAGCATTTCCTCGTTCGCGACGCGAATCTGCGGCGACAGGATGTCGGCGCCGGCCTCGAGCCGGGCGATCTCCGCCCCGAGCCAGACCACCGAGCCCTTCGGGCCGACAGAAAAGGCCGCGTTGTCCGCCGCCTCGATCTGTCCGGTCCGGCGCGCCAGTTCTTCCGGCAACACCTTGCGCGCGGCCGTCAGAACCGGCTTCGCGTTCGCGCTATCAACTACATCAGGCACGAATTTCAATCCTTCCATGTGACCGACGGCATGGCCCTCCACGACCACCGTACTGTCGGATTTCACGGCAGCAGACAAGCTCCCGCCGTCCTTCAGCTTGCGCATGAACAGAGCCGCGCGCTTGTCGACGAACCGCTGGGTGAGCTTGTCATGCAGGGCGTCCGAAAGCCGGTCCTCGACCGCCCGTGTACTGGCCTGCCAGTGCACGGGATCGGACACCCAGTCTCCCCGGTGTGTAATATACGTCCAAGTGCGGATATGTGCGATACGGTTTACCAGTGTATCGATATCGCCGTCCGTGCGGTCGTGGCGCTTCACCTGGTTCGCCACCCAGTCCGTCGCCAGCCGCTCCGGTCCGTCGGTCAGGTCGAAGAAGATTTTCGAGAGCAGCTGGGCGTGCGACTCGCTCATGGTCTTGCGGAAATCCGGGATCTGACAGATGTCCCAGAGCAGCTTCACCCTGTCCGGCGAGGTCGCCCGGTCCTGCACCGCCTCGATCCTTGCCATCGCCTCCAGGGTGCGCTGGTCCTCGGCGTCCCGCTTGCGAATGACGTGCGGTTCCTCGCTGTGGGTCTCGAGCGAACGCCGGAGCAGCCCGAGGCTGCCGAAGGAGAGCCGGCTGTTGCGCCAATAGACATGGCGCAGCGGATCGAAGCTGTGGCTTTCCAGCGCCTCCACCATCTCCTCGTCGAGCGGCGGGCAGTCCGCCGTCACCCCGAAGGTGCCGTCGTTCATGTGCCGCCCGGCGCGGCCCGCGATCTGGGCCATTTCCGGCGGCGTAAGGCGCCTCGGCGCGCGGCCGTCGAACTTCATGTCCTCGGCGAAGGCGACATGGTCGACATCCATGTTGAGCCCCATGCCGATGGCGTCGGTCGCGATCAGGTAATCGACCTCGCCCTCCTGGTACATCGCCACCTGGGCGTTGCGGGCGCGGGGCGAGAGCGCGCCGAGCACCACGGCGGCGCCGCCGCGCTGGCGCCGGACGATCTCGGCCAGCACATAGACGTCGGCGGCGGAGAAGGCGACGATGGCGGAACGGCGCGGCAGGCGGGTCAGCTTGCGCGGGCCGGTATAGCTCAGCTTCGAGAGCCGCTGGCGGGTGACGATCTCCGCCTTCGGCACCAGCTTCTTCAAGAGCGGGCGGATGATGTCGGAGCCGAGGAACATGGTCTCCTGACGGCCGCGCGCATGCAGCAGCCGGTCGGTGAAGACATGGCCGCGCTCGCGGTCGCCGCAGAGCTGGATCTCGTCCACCGCGAGGAAATCGACGAAACGGTCCGTCGGCATGGATTCCACCGTGCAGACGAAATACCGCGCCCTGGGCGGCAGGATCTTCTCCTCGCCGGTGATCAGGGCGACGGCGTGCTTTCCCTTCAGCGCGACGATGCGGTCGTAATTCTCGCGCGCGAGCAGGCGCAGCGGGAAGCCGATCATGCCCGAGGCATGGCCGAGCATCCGCTCGATGGCAAGATAGGTCTTGCCTGTATTCGTCGGGCCGAGCATCGCGGTGATCCGGCCGTCCTGCGTCATGCTGCTCATGGGGAAGGTAAGACTATGCCCTCGATCGGGGTCTGCGCTCTGCGGGACTTGCGATTAATTCCAACTTCCCACATATCAGGCCTCATCAATCACAATGATTCCGTTTTTAGCAAGAGGTGATCGCGAAAATGACTGCGGAAAAGCGGACGTTCCAGGCCGAGGTCAGCAAGCTCCTGAAGATCGTCGCCAATTCGCTTTACAGCGAGCGCGAGGTGTTCCTGCGCGAACTGATCTCCAATGCTTCCGATGCCTGCGACAAGCTGCGCTATCTCGCCCTGACCAATCCCGATCTGACCACGGGCGACGGCGAATTCAAGATCAGGATCGCCGCCGACAAGGACGCGAAGACGCTGACGCTCTCCGATAACGGCATCGGCATGAGCGCGGAGGAGCTGAACGACAATCTCGGCACCATCGCCCGCTCCGGCACCGAGGCCTTCGTCTCCGAGCTCTCCGGCGACGAGAAGAAGGATGCGGGCCTGATCGGCCAGTTCGGCGTCGGCTTCTATTCCGCCTTCATGATCGCCGACAAGGTCGAGGTCCTGACCAAGCGCGCCGGCGAGGCGAAGGCCCATCTCTGGACCTCCGACGGGCTCGGCGAATACACGATCTCCGACGCCGAGAAGGCCAATCGCGGCACCATCATCACGATGCACCTGAAGGAGGACGCGCTCGAGTTCCTCGAAGAGCAGCGCCTGCAGCACATCGTGAAGCGCTATTCCGACCACATCCCGGTGCCGATCCTCTTCGTCGCCAAGACCGACGCGGGCGAGGAAGAGAAAGCGCTGAACGAGGCCTCCGCGCTCTGGACCCGCGCGAAGAGCGAGATCAGCGAGGAGCAGTACAAGGAATTCTACCACCACGCGGCGCATGCCTTCGACGATCCCTGGGCCACCCTGCACTGGAAGGCCGAGGGCGTGATCGAGTACAGCTCGCTGCTCTACGTGCCGACCCAGCGGCCCTTCGACCTCTTCCATCCCGAGCGCAAGAACCGGGTGAAGCTCTATGTGAAGCGGGTCTTCATCACCGACGATTGCGAGGGACTGGTTCCCGAGTACCTGCGTTTCCTGCGCGGCGTGATCGATTGCGAGGATTTGCCGCTCAATGTCAGCCGCGAGCTGCTGCAGCGCAATCCGGTGCTGCAGAAGATCTCGTCGGCCGTCACCAAGCGCGTGCTCTCCGAGCTTTCCAAGAAGGCGGAGAAGGAGCCGGAGGAATACGCCAAGTTCTGGGACGCCTTCGGCCCGGTGATGAAGGAAGGGCTCTATGCCGACGGCACGGAGCACAAGGAGACCCTGCTCTCCCTCGTCCGCTTCAAAACCACCGAAAGCGACAAGCTGGTCAGCCTGAAGGACTATGCCGAGCGGATGAAGGAGGGCCAGGAGGCCATCTACTACATTATCGGCGAGAGCCCCGAGGCGCTCTTGAACTCCCCGCATCTCGAAGGCTTCAAGGCCAAAGGCGTCGAGGTCCTGCTGCTAACCGACCCGATCGACGATTTCTGGCTCCAGGCCATGTTCGAGGGCTATGAGGGCAAACCGTTCAAGTCCATCACCCGCGGTTCGGCCGATCTCGACGCGGTGAAGGGCGGCGCGGACGAGAAGCCGGAAGATGGGAAGAAGGACGAGGAGGCGAAGCAGGACGCGGGCGCCGAGATCGCCCCGCTGATCGCCTCCCTCAAGCTCGCGCTCGGCGACACGGTCAAGGATGTCCGCGAGTCCAAGCGCCTGACCGACAGCCCGGTCTGCCTGATCGCCGACGAGGGCGACATGGACATCAACCTCGAACGCCTGCTGCGCCAGCACAAGCAGCTCGAACAGGCGACCCCGCGGGTGCTGGAGATCAACGCCAAGCACGCGGTGATCAAGACCCTGGCCAAGCGCGTGAAGGCGGGCAAGACCGGCCAGGAACTGGAGGACGCGGCCTACCTGCTGCTCGACCAGGCCCGCATCATGGAAGGCGAGGCCGTGCCGGACCCGAAAGCGTTCGCGCGGCGGCTGGCGCTAGCGATGGAGCGCGGGCTGGCGGTCTGAGTCTCGCTTGATGACGAGGGGGCGAGTTCGCTCGCCCCCGTCACCCCCACCGCACCATTACCGTCATCCCGGCCGCAGAGCCGGGATCTTTCTATCTGCATTCGCCATTCAGACGCCGAACAGGATGGAGTAGCAGATGCGCCTGAACGAGAATCCGTAGGTCGACAACGTTCGCAGCCTCGTTTTCCTCGCATGCAAAAACGCTCGGAAAGATAGAATTTTGATCCTATGCTCACCTTATGGACGGGGGCGGCGCGCATATCGAAGTAACAATCGACACAGAGGAGCCAATTGAGCTTGGCGACTTTGTTTCTGCTTTTACGTCCATCGCAAACCAGTATGAACGTTACATGAAGCGCGAACATCCGGATCTTCGGGATGACGCCAAAGTCTACGTGCGAGAGGTTCGAACCGGCTCAATTATCGCCGACTTGGTTCCGCACGCGGGGACGCTTATCTCGTTAATGGATCAAATCCTCATTGTTCGCCAATTCGTGCACGCCTATGGGGAGCGGCTCAGCGTTTATCTGGGCGGAAATGGACGTCTAGATGACGCATCCAAAGGCGAACTTGACGATCTAATGAAGCAGGTTGGCGCCATAGCTAAGTCAAAGAACGGCAAGGGACAGATCGCCGCTGTTGTCTACGAGAACGGTCAGCGCCAGGTTCGCGCGGCAGTAACATTCAATACGAATGAGTCACGCGCCGCGATTAAGCAGATTGAGGATCATCGGAAAGCCCTTGATGCAATTTCCTCGGCTGACCGGCAGCGGGTTCTTATGGTCTTCAAGAGGTCTGACGTTGGTAGCGCTGATGTCGGGGTAAAGAGTGGCGAGCGGGTAATTATTGAGTCGTTATCTGACCGCGATTTGCCCCTCATTTACGGCTCCAGCTTAGCCGAAGAACGCATCAAAGATCAGATGCGCAATATAGAAGAGAACATTTATCACAAAGGATTCGTAGTGGATGTAAATGTCCAAACGCGCGGCGGTCGACCGGCGGCCTATGCCGTTACTCACGTTCACCAGATCATCGATTTGGATGTTTAGGTACTACCCCTTAGGGAATAGAGGAGTCACACGACTCAATTCGAGGGCTGGATGCACGACGGGTGATTCGGGATAAATAAGTATTGCACCATATTAATTCACAAGGCCGCACTAGTCGGTTGATTTCCATACTGCATTCCTAGACCCTTCTGCTGATGAATAAGGAAACGATTACGCAAGCGCTCTTCCTGACCCTTACTGCGGTGGCGCTCTGGGTAGCACTTATGGTGTTCACACCAGGTGTTTATGACGCCTCTAGCATTTTTATTGAAAAATGGGGCGGGTTCTTTGGTGCGATGCTTGGGGTCGGCGGTGTATATGCCGTTGCCCTGATGCAGATAAAGGCTGCTCAAGAACGGGAGAATGAAAGGCGCACCAGAGAGATTAGAGACGCAAAGTTGAACTTTTATTCCGCTGTTCGTGCTGATATGGCGCAATGGAGAGCGACAATCATCACTACAGACGATGAATTTATAAACAAAAGGCCAATAGAAGTTTTTGTACGCTCCAAATACTATCGCATAGCAAAATATAGCGATAGCAGCTTAGATATTCGCTATGCTGAAATCATTCATTATTTTGACCCAAAATACATACCACGAATTCTTGGCCTATTTCTTTTCGTAAAGAACATGAGAGAATTTATTGATTTCCCGGTGAAAGAAGGAGACGGAGATCTAATCCCTCTGCAAGAAATGCTCTTGTTTAGAAAACGGGTTGCGACCGCGTATGACGAAGCACGGGGCATCATCAGGGATTTGAACAAAGAACTACAACTTAAAGATAAATTACCCTCAACACTACCCGAACCGCCAATTGAGGATTAAGGGGACACGTTACTTAACTCGCGACGTCACCCCGGCGGAAACCGGGGCCCAGGGGATGACGGGCAGCGCTTTATGATCTCTGGGTCCCGTCCTTCGACGGGATGACGAGTGTGGGTCGGATGAATTGAGGGACTCACCGCTCAATTCGAAACCCCGCCCGGCCCCATCCGCTCTGCTATCCCAAATTAAGGGGACACATTACTTAATTCGGAATTAAGGGGACACATTACTTAATTCGGTGAATTAAGGGGACACATTACTTAATTCGCGACGTCACCCCGGCGGAGGCCGGGGCCCAGGGGATGACGGGCGGCGCTTTATGATCCCTGGATCCCGTCCCTCGACGGGATGACGAACGAGGGGCGGATGAATTGAGCGACTCGCTACTCAATTCAATATCGGCCCGGCCCCTTTCCCTGCGATCCCCAACCCCACCATTGCACCCGAAAGTTAAGGGGGACACACGCCTCAATTCGATACCCTGCCAGACCTCACTCACGGCCGCTCAGGAGCCTCCAGCGTAAACCAACACTTCACAAATGTAAGCCAATACCTTACAGTCCTCCATGATCAAGAGCATCTCGCACAAAGGCCTCAGGCAGTTCGCCGCCACCGGGAAAGGTGGGAAGTTACCGGTTCAGGGTGCAGCTCAAAACCGGCTTGTGCAGATGCTTCAGACCCTGAACGCGGCATCGCAGCCGGAAGACATGAACCTGCCCGGTTTCCACTTCCACGCGTTGACCGGAGACCGCAAAGGCACCTACAGCGTCCGCGTCACCGCCAATTGGCGCCTCACCTTCGAATGGAATTCGGGCGCCACCAACGTCAAACTGGAGGATTATCACTGATGCTTAAAGGTCTTCCCCCGATGCATCCCGGCGCGCTGTTGCGCGACCAGATCCTGCCCGAGCTTGGCGTCAGCAAAACCAGACTGGCGGAGAACCTGAAGATCTCCCGGCAGACGCTCCACGATATCCTGAGCGAGAAAGCCCCCGTCACCGCCCAGATGGCTTTACGGCTCGGGAAACTCTGCGGCAACGGCCCCACGATCTGGGTCAATCTCCAGTCGCAATGGGACATTGCCCAGGCAGAGAAAGACCTGGCCGATATCATCGAGCAGATCCCCACACTGCAAAAGGCGGGGTAAGCCCCGGGAGATTACAGGAACACACGACTTAACTTAACGGCCAGATGCATGGTGAACGGTGCGGAGTAATTGGGTGGTGTGTCCCCTTAATTTGGGTGGTGTGTCCCCTTAATTTTATCGGATTTGTCTGCCTATTCTTCTCTGAGGTTCTGTAATCAGCCTGATTGGCGATGACGGGAGTTAAGGGGTACCGCTATTAAAGGCTCACTCTCAATGATCTCGGAATACGTTCCGCTCGCCTTGGAGATTGCAGGAACCGCAATCATAATTTTTGGCTTCTATGTGCTTGCACGAGGTTTGTTTCAAATCAGTTCCGGGAAAATACCAGGAACCGAGAGGAATAGATTTTTTCTCCCGTGGCTCGACTTTGACATCAAAAACGAAGGTGACAGAAAGAATGTGGTGAGGCGGCTCGTCATTGCCGCTCTTTGCATCGCTATCGGCGGAGGCATCGTAAAAACCAGCGAAAGACTGGCCGACATGTGAATCTTACTTCGCCACCCAACTCGCGACGTAACCCCGGCGGAGGCCGGGGCCCAGGGGATGACGGGCGGCGCTTTATGATCCCTGGGTCCCGTCCTTCGACGGGATGACGAATGTGGGGCGGATGAATTGAGGGACGTGCCGCTCAATTCGATGCCCTGCCCGGCCCCGCCGACCACCTCCCCCAACCCCACCATTGCACCCGCGCGCAAAGCCGCTATCGTGCCGCCGCACAGAATTCACCGCACGCAGGACCCCGTCCCATGGCGCCGCAGCCCGTCTCCTCGCAACTCCTCGACAATTGCCTCACCGACGCGGAATTCCCCGAACTGCCGGGTTTCGTCCGGGGCAAGGTGCGGGATGCCTACAAGCTGCCGGACGGGCGGCGCCTGCTGATCGCCACCGACCGGCAGTCCGCCTTCGACCAGGTGCTCGCCGCCGTGCCCTGCAAGGGCCAGGTGCTGACCCAGACGGCGCGCTACTGGTTCGACCATACGAGCGACATCTGCCCGAACCAGGTGATCTCCTACCCGGACCCGAACGTGGTGCTGGTCAAGGATCTCGACATGGTGCCGATCGAAATCGTGGTCCGCTCCTATCTCACCGGCTCGACCAGCACCAGCGCCTGGACGATGTACAATCGGGGCGAGCGGGTGATCTACGGCCATCCCTTCCCGGACGGCATGAGGAAGAACCAGAAGCTGGAGAAGAATATCATCACGCCGACGACGAAGCCGGCGGATGGCGGGCATGACGCGCCAATCACGGAGGCGGAGATCCTCGCCTCGGATCTGGTGACGAACGTGCAGTGGCGCGAGCTGGCCGAGAAGAGCCTCGCGCTCTTCGCCCGCGGGCAGGAACTGGCGGCCGAGCGCGGGCTGATCCTCGTCGACACCAAGTACGAATTCGGCATCGACAAAGACGGCACCATCACAATCGCCGATGAGATCCACACGCCGGATTCAAGCCGCTACTGGATCGCCGATGGTTACCAGAAGCGGTTCGATGCCGGCGAGGAGCCGGAGAGCCTCGACAAGGAGTTCCTCCGGCTCTGGATCGCCGCCAAGTGCGATCCCTACAAGGACCCGATCCCGGAAATCCCCGCCGAGACCCTGCTCGCCTTCAGCGACAAGTATGTCTCGCTCTACGAGCAGGTGACGGGGCTGACGTTCGAGAAGCCCGACCCGGTGGTTCCGGTGCGCGAGCGGATCCGCACGGCGCTGGCCGCGGCGCTGCCGGAATACTTCTGATTTCCGAGCCCACACCGTCATCCCGGGCCTGCCCCGGGATCTTTGGAACGCGTACTCCGCCGGGAGGTCCCGGGTCAGGCCCGGGATGACGGATCGCGTAACATGATCGCGCTCTAGCTGTACAAGCCGTTCCGGTGGCGCTCCAGAAGCCGGGTAAGCTCGTTCTCAAGAAGCTCAAGCTCCTTCTCCATCACCCGCTTTTCCCCGTTCAGGCGTTCGAGCTGGGCGCCGAGAGTCAGGAGTTCGTTGCGGACCGCCTCGCCGTCTTCGGCCGAGGTGATCTTGCGGCTCCGCGCGACATCGAGCGCGTCCTCGACCTTGCCGACTTCCTCCCGCTTCTTTCCGACCCTGTATTCCAGGCTGAAGATCTTGGATCTCACGTCATGCACGGCGAGGCCGGCATTGTAGGCGGCGAGGAAAGCCTCCTCGTCCCGCCCGCGGCACACCCCTTCATAGGCATCGTCCCGCAGCCCCTCCTGATAGCCGTTGGAGGGTGCGCAATAATGGCCGAGACCGCGCTCCCGCCCGGCGAGATAGGCATCCAGGTTAGGGCTGATCCCGTGCTCGGCGCAGGCCTTTCGATGAGCCTCGATCCGGTTGCCGCCCCGCCCCGAGGAGCCGTCGGCGAAGCCGATGCCGTTCCAGTCCCCGAGATGGCACTCTTCCTTCGACAGCGTGCTGCAGGATGCGAGGATGAGGGTGGAGAGGATGACGGCGACGAATTTCACAGAGTGCATAAAAGAATACCCATGAGTTGAAATTGCGACATCAAAGAACCTCCCAACCTTAACGTGACCGGCGGAAAAATCCGTCGAAGCCCGGACGCCCCCCTGTCGCCCGGCTCGAGACAAGCCCATCGCGGCGCGCACAGGCGTAACGCGTCAATCTCCATAAAATCAGTAACACAACTTTCGGGAAAATCGCCAGAGACGCCGCGGGCCGGGCGGAGACGATCCCTCAACCCGGCCCGATTGCATTTCGGCTCCGGAGCGACGGCGGAAACCGCCATCTCCCGGACAGGCCGGCGCTATGCGTTCGTTACGTTGTAATTGTAGGTATTCGCCTGCAGCGCCGTCAGGGGATTGACCGGCGTGTTCAATGTCCCGCCGAGCGCTTCGGCGACCGCGCAGGCCGCGTTCATCGAGGTCTGCAACGCCCCCTCGGTCCAGCCGCCGATCCACGACACCGAGTCGCCGGCGAGAAAGACGTTCGCGCCGCCGCCGGAGACCTTCTGGTAGTCGTAGAACACCTGCTGGACATAGTGATCCTGGCTCGGGCGGCTGAGCTTGAAGGCGCCGTAAAAGTGCGGCTGCAGTTCCCAGTCGATCATCTGGACATTGTTCTCGTAATCCCCGCCCGCCGGCACGAGTTCGGCGGCGAAATCGAGATCGAAGGCCGCGATGGCGTCGCGCAGCAGTTCAACACGCGCCTGTTTGTCCTGGAACGAGATCTGCTTGATCGACTGGTCGCCCCAGACATAGGAGATCAGCACCACGCCGCTCGTCGCCCCGTAATCGAGCGTGTAGAGATTGGCCGAGAGGGAGTCGCTGAGGATGCAGCGCGGCACATTCGTTCCCTCTTTCCAGAACTGCGTCGCCGTGCGGATGAAGACCTTCGAGGAATTCATGATGTGGATGTCCCGGAGCGCCTGCGCGGTCTCCGCCTCCTGGGTCGGGCCGTAGGTATTGCCATTGAGCTCGATCCCGTAGAACAGGCCCAGATTGGTATCGATCTCCATCGAGCGCTGGGTCGTCGCGACGATCACCTGATCGAAAGGCCCGGCGGGCACCGGTGTCCCGTCGCCTCCCAGCACGGCGATCTTGTCGCCGAACCGGTAGATGCCGGAGATCGGGCTGTTGAGATTAAGGTTGTCGCCGACCGTCGTCGTCCCTCCGCCGGGTTGGGTGATGGTCGTGTCGCGTAAGCTGTCGGCAAGGCTCTCGATGCCGGAGGGGACGAATTTCTGATCGGTTTCGAGCCCGTTGACGACGAGGCGGATAATCTCGAGGAACGCCACCTGATAGAGCGGTCCGAACCCGCCGAACCCGGTCCCGAGCGAGGCGAACCGTTCGTAATCCTCGGGATAGGACCAGAGCGTCGCGCCCTCCGGCAGGTTGGCCTCGCTGCTGAAAATCAGAACCAGGCCATTGATCAGGCTCCGGTTGGCGAACACGCTGAGCCAGTCGGACCAGGCCGTCTCGACATCGACGTCCGGATTGAGGGAAGTACCGCTCGCGTCGGTCTGCAGCGCCTTCTGGATCGCCGCCGGCGCCACCAGGGTCTTCGTCTGCGTATTGCCGGCGGAATCGACATAGGTGATCGTCGCGCCGTTATTCATCAGGGCGTTCCAGCCCGCGTTGACCGTATCGAATTCCGCCGGGGGGAAACTGGTTCCGGGCGGGTACTTGCTGCTCTTGTACGCCACATAGGTCGGGACTTTCCCCGGATCGGGGAAATCGTCGACCAGCCCGATGCCGAAGAGATCGAGATAGCGGTACAGCAGTTCCTCGGAGGGCGGAAAGCGCATCGCGCCGAGCTCGGCGATGTCCGGCGATGTGTCATTGAATTTCTTGCTGTAAAGACGCCCGCCCGAACGCTCCGTCGCTTCGTAGACCGTGACGTCGACGCCGCATTTCAGCAACTCGTACGCCGCGGCCAGACCGCCCAGCCCGGCTCCCACGATCGCGACCTTCCCCGCCGGCGGCGCGCTGAAGGTCGCGATCGTGTCGCCGCTCTCCTCGCGCCACTGGGCATAGGAAAGCTGCGGCGTGTCGACCATGCGGTAATAAACCGGAGCGGTCTCCTGCAGACCCGTTGCGGCACGCGATTTCTTGCTCGGAATGAGCCAGGCCATGACACTCCCCTTTCATGAATTGAATGCGGGGAAAGGCTAATATGGGGCCGTGCAGAGAGCCATTTTATCGTTTATTATTTTATAAAATTTCAATTATTTATTGTTTTCGAAAAAATGCTGCGTGTCCTGGCGCCAGCGGCCGCACCCGACAAAACTTCATCCGATTGGCCGCGCCGAACGCGGTTTCTTCTTGGAAGAGCCGCTGAGCGATATCGCAAGCAATATCAGGCCGTGCGACGGCCGGTCTGCCGGCGGCATCCCTACCGTAGCGGGATACGAAACAGGCGAACGCGGCCTGTTTCCTCTGATCGTTTTCGGAACCATCGGCGCCCTCATGCGTTTACCCGGCAAGGAGGTGCGATATGACAGACAAAGATCCGTACATCGCGAAAGCCAAGGCCCGCATCGACCAGTGGGACGCCGAAATCGACAAGGTAAAAGCCAAGGCCGAGGAGGCCGAGGCCGACGCCAAAATCGAATACCGGCGCCAGGCCGACGAGATGCGCGCGCAGCGCAACAAGGCCGAATCCCGGCTACAGGACCTGCGTGCCGCGAGCAACGACGCCTGGGAGAACCTGAAGTCCGGCTTCGAGACAGCCTGGAAGGATATTTCCTCGGCTTTCGACAGCGCCAAATCCCGATACCAGTAAGGAGACGACAGATGAATATCCGCAAAATCCTTTGCACGACCGCGCTTGCCGCCGCCCTCACCGCGGGCGCCGCACCGGCCATCGCATCCGAAACGGAACCCTTCGTCACGGCCAAGGAAGTCCGCACCGAGATTTCGGAATCGATGGAGGCCATCTCCAAATACACGGCCCAGGAGCGCAAGCAGGCAGTCGCCGAGGCCAAGGAGGCGATGAACCGGCTCGATGCGGAGATCGACCGGCGCGGTCAGGCTCTGCGCGAGAACTGGGCCGAGATGACCGAAGCCACCCGCGAAGCGGCCCAGGAAGGCCTGAAGGACCTGCAGGCGGCGCGTAACGAGCTCGGCGAGCGCTACGGCGCCCTCAAGGCCGGCACCGCGGAAGCCTGGGACGACCTGAAGGCCGACTTCGCCGACGCGTGGAACGCCTTCGCCAAGACCTGGGAGACGGCCGACAAGGACGCCGGCAAGAGCTAAACCGGCAACGTCCTCCCGGCCCCCACCATAACCCGGCCCCGGCAATCTTCCGGGGCCGGCCCTATGTCGGCACAGCCGCGAATTTGACCTCCGGGTCGATTTCCGCCCATATTCACACTTTTTTAATGGTGCTTTTCTATCAGTGCGCGGTTGCCGGACGCTCGGGCACCTCGTCGATTGCGCGCAGGTTCCCACAGAACGTGCGGGCAATCGAAGTTGGGGCATGGCGGGATCTTTGGGGTGATGTTTAAGAGCGAGTTTCGGGTCGCAGCGGAGATCCGCGACGCCCTGCTGCAGGACCGCGTGCCGGATGTGAACGCCGTTTTCCTGGCCAACGACGCGCATCCCCCGAAGCTGGCCTGGGCCCCGGATGCGGCACAGGTCGAGGACGGACGGCTGCGGCAGCTTCTCGCCTATTGGCAGACCAAGCGAACGGATGGACCGGCGGCTCCGTTGGGAGGCATCGACCCGGCGGAAATGCGCTTCATCCTCGGCTATCTAATGATTCTGGAGGCCCTAGAGGACGGCGCGGATTTCCGCTATCGGCTCTATGGCAGCCTGATCGCCGAGCGCTTCGGACGCGACGTGACGGGGCAAACCGTGTGCGCCTTCGGCGACAGCGAATATATCGTGAATTTTTTCCTCGCCACCTATCAGGCCGTTGTCGAACGAGCGGCGCCGCTGCTCACCACGCACTTCCCGCGTCCCGGCTCCCAGACCGCGAGCTGGACCCGCCTGATCCTGCCGCTGAGCGACGAGGGCGGCAGAGTGGCACGCCTGCTGGTCGGCCAGATCCCGGGCGCGTGGCGTCCCCGGCCACCGGGAACGGAACCGCCGCCGGTCTGAGTCAGCTCACGGCGCCTCGGTCGAGGCGCTCGTTGAGCTGCTCGAAAATCCGCTCCAACGCGGCCCGGTCGGCGGCATCCAGCGCCCCCAGAAGCTCCTTCTCGAACTCGGATGCGAGCGGCACGATCTGCCGGTAGACGGACCATCCCTCTTCCGTCAGAGAGATCTCCAGCAGCCGGTTGTCCGCCGCGTTGCTCGACTTCCTTACCAGCCCCGCCGTCTCCAGCCGGCTGACGGCCCGGCTGACCTTCACCTTGTCCAGATTGACCTTGCCATGGATGTCCCGGACCGAAATCCGCTCGGACCGGGCGAGATGCGCGATCACCCGCCACTCAGGAATCGAGATTCCGAAGCGCTCGGCATAGAGACTGGAGAGAGCCTTGCTGACCCGGGACGCGATGACCGCCAGCCGGTAGGGCAGGAAGCGGTCCAGATCGAGCATGTCCATGTCGTCATCGGTTTCGACGGGCATCGGCAATTGACATTCGTTTCATTTGTAATGATCATCCTCATCCTACGGGACGGAGCGCCCGCAACCAATCAAAAATCCGGGCCTGAAACAGCGCCCTAGGGAGGACGGAATGAACAAGGTTTCCGAATCCGCGTCCATGCAAAGCAATCCGCTGACCGGGACCGCCAGCGGCTACATGCCGGGCTTCGGCAACGATTTCGAGACCGAAGCGCTGCCGGGCGCCTTGCCGCAGGGTCAGAACAGCCCGCAGAAATGCGCCTACGGCCTCTATGCCGAGCAGCTTTCCGGCAGCCCCTTCACCGCGCCCCGCGGCGAGAACGAGCGCAGCTGGCTCTATCGCATCCGCCCGTCCGTGAAACACACCTCGCGCTTCGCCCGCATCTCCGTCGACGGCTGGAAGACCGCGCCGCACCAGCCGGACCACGGCCTGCCGCTCGGCCAGTACCGCTGGAACCCGGTCCCGGTGCCGGGCGCGCCGACCGACTTCGTGCACGGCATCAGGACCATGACCACCGCCGGCGACGTCAATACCCAGGCGGGCATGGCAGTGCATGTCTATGCCTGCAACGCGGACATGACAGACGATTACATGATGAACGCGGACGCGGAGCTGATGGTCGTGCCGCAGCTCGGCCGCATCGAGATCTTCACCGAGCTCGGCCGCATGACGCTGATGCCGCGCGAGATCGCCATTGTGCCGCGCGGCATGATCTTCAAGGTAACGCTGCTGGACAAGGAAGCGCGCGGCTATATCTGCGAGAATTACGGCGCCAAGTTCACCCTGCCCGGCCGCGGCCCGATCGGCGCTAACTGCCTCGCCAATCCGCGCGACTTCAAGACCCCGGTCGCCGCCTACGAGGAGAAGGAGACGCCCTGCCGCCTGATCGTGAAATGGTGCGGCAGTTTCAACGTCACCGAGATCCCGCACTCGCCGCTCGACGTGGTCGCCTGGCACGGCAATTACGCGCCCTTCAAGTACGACCTCACCACCTTCTCGCCGGTCGGCGCGATCCTGTTCGACCATCCGGACCCGTCGATCTTCACCGTGCTGACCGCGCCGTCGGAGACGCCGGGCACGGCGAATATCGATTTCGTCATCTTCCCGGAGCGCTGGATGGTGGCCGAGCACAGCTTCCGCCCGCCCTGGTATCACCGCAACATCATGTCGGAATTCATGGGCAACATTTACGGCGCCTATGACGCCAAGCCGGAGGGCTTCGTGCCCGGCGGGATGAGCCTGCACAATTGCATGCTGCCGCACGGCCCCGACACCCAGGCTTTCGAGGGGGCCTCGAATGCGGAGCTGAAGCCGCACAAGCTGGCCGACACCATGGCCTTCATGTTCGAGACCCGCTTCCCGCAGCACCTGACGGAATATGCCGCCAAGGAAGCCCCGATCCAGGACGATTACATCGGCTGCTGGACCGGGCTCGAGAAGAAGTTCGACGGAACGCCGGGCATCAAGTGACCATGCGAAGCTGGCTTCCGTCCGCCAACGCGGTGGGCTCGGACTTTCCGGTCCAGAACCTGCCTTACGGCGTCTTCTCCCACGGCAAGGACGCGCCGCGCTGCGGCGTCGCCATCGGCGATCGCGTGCTCGACCTCGCCGCGCTCGAAGCCGATGGGCTGCTGCCGTCAGGCGATGCCCCGGTCTTCTCCGCGCCCGAACTGAACCCCTTCATGGAGCGCGGCCCGAAGATCTGGGCCGCGGTCCGCGCCCGCCTCACAGATCTGCTGCGCGAGAGCGGCGATGGCGCGGTGCGGCAGAAGGAGGGGCGCTACTTGCATCCGCTCGCCGCCGTGACCCTGTATCTGCCGTTCCGGGTCAGCGAATACACCGACTTCTATGCCGGCAAACAGCACGCCTTCAATGTCGGCACCATGTTCCGCGGGCCGGAGAACGCGCTGCCGCCGAACTGGCTGCATATCCCGATCGGCTATAACGGCCGCGCCTCCTCCGTCGTGGTCAGCGGCACCGACTTCCACCGCCCGAAAGGCCAGCTCAAGGCGCCGGACGCCGAGATGCCGGAATTCGGCCCGAGCAAACGGCTCGATATCGAGCTGGAAATAGGCGCGGTGGTCGGCACGGGAAGCGGCTTCGGCAAGCCGGTTTCGGTCGCGGAAGCGGATGAGATGATCTTCGGCTACGTGCTGCTGAACGACTGGTCGGCGCGCGACATCCAGGCCTGGGAATACCAGCCGCTCGGCCCCTTCCAGGGCAAGGCCTTCTGCACCACGATCTCGCCCTGGGTGGTGACGAGGGCCGCGCTGGAGCCGTTCCGCACTTCGACGCCGGAGCGGGAGAAGACGCTTCTGCCCTATCTCGAAGAGCCTGGACCGATGCTCTACGACATCGATCTCGAAGTCGCGCTGACACCTGCGGGCTCGGACTCGGAAACGGTGGTGAGCCGGACCAATTACGGCACGATGTATTACTCGGCGGCTCAGCAGCTCGCCCATCACAGCAGCAGCGGCTGCCCGATGCGGACCGGCGACCTGCTCGGCTCCGGGACGATCTCGGGCGCGACGCCGGACAGCTACGGCTCGCTGCTGGAGATGAGCTGGGGCGGCAAGACGCCAATCGAATTGCCCGGCGGCGTTACGCGCAGCTTCCTTGAGGACGGCGACCGCGTCACCCTTCGGGGGCATGCGCAGGGCAAGGGCTACAGGATCGGTTTCGGAGACTGCACGGGCAGGGTTCTGCCCGCACGCGACTAGACAACAAGAAGAGAGCAAACGGGAGGACGGCCAGATGGCCAAGCAATTCGCGTCCATGGGCGACATGGCGGAAAAGAAGATCACCTTCAGCGAGATCGGCCGGGACATCTGGGCCTTCACCGCCGAAGGCGACCCGAACACCGGCGTCATCATCGGCGACGACAGCGTGATGATCGTCGACGCGCAGGCGACCCCGCGTCTCGCGCACAAGGTGGTGGAGAAGATCCGCACCGTCACCGACAAGCCGATCAAGTATGTCGTGCTCTCGCACTATCACGCGGTCCGCGTGCTCGGCGCCTCAGCCTACGGGGCGGAACAGATCCTTGCCTCGGAGAAATGCCGCGCCATGGTCGCCGAACGCGGACAGGAAGACTGGGACAGCGAGTTCGGCCGCTTCCCGCGCCTCTTCCAGGGCCATGAATCGATCCCGGGCCTGACTTGGCCGACCATGACCTTCCGGGACAAGATGACGGTCTATCTCGGCAACCGCCGGGTCGACCTGATGCATCTCGGCCGCGCCCATACCGCCGGCGACATCGTCGCCTGGGTCCCGGACGAGCGCGTGATGCTGACCGGCGACATCGTCGAGTACAAGGCCGCCTGCTATTGCGGCGACGGCCATTTCAGCGACTGGGGCAACACCCTCGACAACATCAAGAGCTACGATCCGCTGGCCATCGCGCCGGGGCGCGGCGCCGCCCTTGTTGGTGTCGAGCAGGTCGACGCGGCGCTCGATTTCACCCGTGACTTCCTCATCAACACCTACCGCCCGGCGGCCGCCGTCGCGGCGCGCGGCGGCTCGCTGAAGGAAGCCTGGGACGCGGTGCGCGCCGCCTGCGACCCGAAATTCAGCGACGTGCCGATCTACGAGCATTGCCTGCCTTTCAACGTGACCCGCGCCTATGACGAGGCGCTCGGCATGGACACCCCCCGGATCTGGACCGCCGAGCGCGACCGGCAGATGTGGGAACAGCTCCAGGGCTAGGAGGGCCGTCCCATGAGCCGGATCTTCGAGCAGCCGCTCTATCCCTACGAACGCTCGCCGGACCAGGACGCGAAAGCCCCGGTCCGGCACCCGGTCGTCGTGGTCGGCGCGGGGCCGGTCGGCCTCGCGCTCGCCGTCGACCTGGCGCTGAAGGACGTGCCGGTCCTGGTGCTCGACGACAACGAGAAGGTCAGCCACGGCTCGCGCGCGATCTGCTTCTCCAAACGGACGCTGGAGATCCTCGACCGGCTCGGCTGCGGCCAGCCGGTGGTCGAGAAGGGTGTCACCTGGAACAAGGGCAAGGTGTTCTTCGACGAGCGGCAGGTCTACGAGTTCAACCTGCTCCCCGAAGCGGGTCACCGCCGCCCCGCCTTCATCAACCTCCAGCAATACCATTTCGAGGTCGGGCTCCTGCAGCGCCTGCGCGAATTGCAGGCGGAAGGCAAACCGGTCGAGATCCGCGGCCGCAACAAAGTCACCCACGTCGAAAAGGACGAAACAGGTGTTCGGCTCACCGTCGAGACGCCGGAGGGGCCCTATAGCCTCGAAGCCGACTGGCTGGTCGCCTGCGACGGCGCCAAGTCCCCCGTCCGCTCCATGCTCGGGCTGGATTTCCATGGCCGCGTCTTCGAAGACAATTTCCTGATCGCCGACGTAGTGATGGAGGCGGAGTTCCCAACAGAGCGCTGGTTCTGGTTCGATCCACCCTTCAACCGCGGCCAGTCCGCCCTGCTGCACAAGCAGCCGGACGGCGTCTGGCGCATCGATTTGCAGCTCGGCTGGGACATCGATCGAGAGAAGGAGGTGCGTGAGGAGAACGTGATCCCGCGCCTGAAGGCCATGCTCGGCGAGGAGGCGAAATTCAGCCTCGAATGGGTCTCGATCTACACCTTCCAGTGTCGCCGCATGGAGCGCTTCGCCCATGGCCGCGTGCTCTTCGCCGGCGACAGCGCACATCAGGTCTCGCCCTTCGGCGCGCGCGGCGCCAACAGTGGCATCCAGGATACCGACAATCTCGCCTGGAAGCTTAAGCTGGTGCTCGACGGCACGGCGCCGGAAAGCCTGATCGAGAGCTACAATCAAGAGCGTGTGCAAGCCGCGGACGAGAACATCCTGAACTCGACCCGCTCGACCGATTTCATCACCCCGAAATCGGAGATGTCCCGAATCTTCCGCGATGCCGTTCTGGATCTTGCCGAGCATCACGCCTTCGCCCGGCCTCTGGTCAATTCCGGGCGCCTCAGTGTTCCCGCAACCCACGACGCCTCGACCTTGAACACAGCGGACGCCTTACCTGGCGGGCCCGCACGCACGCGGCCCGGCGCACCCGCTGCGGATGCGCCGTCGGGCAACGGCTGGCTGCTGGAAAAACTCGGCGGCGACTTCACTCTATTGGGCGTCGATGAAGCCGTTCCGGAGACGAGCGCTGCCTCAGGCCTGCCGCTTCGCGGGATATCGTTGTCCGCAAGCGACGATACGTCCGGCGCGCTCCGCGAGCGCTATCTCGGCACGGCAAAACAAGCGGTCTATCTCCTCCGCCCGGACCAGCATGTCGCCGGTCGCTGGCCGTCGTACGATCCCCGCGCCGTCGCGGCGGCAGTCGGCATGGCTGCAGGAGGCATGGCGTGAGCGTACTCAAGACTTCCCCCAATCTGCAAAACCCTGACGGTTTTTACGCCGAACTCCTCGCCGCCCATGAAGGCCTGACGAAAGCCCAGAGCGACGCCCTCAACGCCCGGCTAATCCTGCTGCTCGCGAATCAGATCGGCGACAGGGAGAAGCTGAGCGCTGTTATAGGAGCGGCCCGCGGCCTGATTCCGGCAGAGCCGACCCCGTAAGCGCTTCCGGGTATCGCAGCCTACCGTGGCGGGTCATGGTGCACGAAATATTGCAGACCCCACACATCTTCGGCCGGCAGGTCGGCCCTTCCTCGATTTCCCACCGCGTGCTCCCGCTCGACCAGCAGGGCCATATGGCCCTATCTGAGATCGACGGCCGACAGCGCAGATCGAATAGGCGGGATGATTTCCGGCCAGGGAGTACCGGCGCGGCAAGTTCGCGTGCCATGTCCTACCTTCGCCAGATCTGAATACGGCAAAATCGTCCCGGACTTCGCTCAAATGCCGGAAGCCGCGCCTTATCTACGGCGAATCGCAGGCCGCACCAGAAAGCCGTCAACCCTATTAAACAGGTCTCGTTTTCTCAAAAAACACACTTTAGTCGCGCATATCTTCATATGCGCACTGCTATAGTTTGAATTTGAGCAACTAACCGGAAGAGGAGAGAAACATGCCCTTTGATATATTGAAACGCTCCGTGACACGTACAGTCGTAGCTGCCGCGGCCGTCTCGGCTCTCCTGTTGCCGACACAGAAAGCCGAAGCCGTTTGCGCGGACTCGTCCCTTGCCTATCTTGGATCCGTTTGCACCACGGCAGCCAGTTTTTGCCCGCGCGGCTATACCGAGCTTAAGGGGCAGATGCTTAAGATCGGCGACAATACGGCGCTTTTCTCCCTCTTGAGCTGCAACTGGGGCGGCGACTGCCGGTCGACCTTCCAACTGCCGGATATGCGTGGCCGTTCCGCGATCGGGGACGGCACCGGACCGGGCCTCACCCCGATCAAACTCGGTCAATGGCGCGGCAAGGAGTTTCACACGCTGACGGAAAACCAGCTCGCTAGGCATAACCACGCCGCCGTTTTCGAAGCGAGCGGTCAGAGCGAGATATCCCTCGAAGCCTACGACGGCCTCGGCGCATCACCAACTCCCGACTCACCGAACAACTATCTCCAATCAGTCGCGCTCAATCCGCTTTCGCCAAACCCGGACGCCAAACTTTATGGCCCGGGGACCGGAAGTCCTGTTCCTGTCGGCGGTCTCGAATTCACCGGTTCGGGAGGCACGGTCGTTGTGGGCAACACCGGCGCAAGCCAACCATTCGGCATTCAGGGGCCTGTCATGGCGCTGAAATACTGCATGGTGACGTCGGGCCTCTACCCGCCACGCAACTAAACTCTCTCTTGCTTGTTAGCAACGGTATGAGCAACCGCCCCTCTGCGGGCGGTTGCTTTCCAGCTCCACAACATGCTGCCGCCCTATCTGCCTGCCACAGAACATACATAGATACATAGATACATACATACACACGCTTAGGTTAAACGCACCAGCTCATGAACCAAAATTTTCCAGGGGCGCAAAACCATCAAATTCACATATTAAATGGCGTCACATTCTTTGGTTGCTGAAAGAAAGCTAATTCAATCAGATCATTTAAATATTTAAAGCATTGCGACACCAAACAAATGAACTTTAGTTTTTTGATTATTCGAAAAAACATAATGAAATCAATTGACCACATGTAAATTTACATAGAAATTAGGTGCTCTTTGGTGAATTTTGACTGCACGTCAGGATAATTGCAGCAGCACCGGAGCCTAATCGCAAACGTCAGGAAACAGCTACAATGGCTGCGAAATCCACTGTCTTCTTCATAGATTCCAGTGTATGTCGAGCGGACATTCTGGCGTCCGGAGCAACCTCCGGAGCACAAGTTCACGTCCTTGCACACAGTGACTGCGCTCTCTCAGAAATTGCAGACCAGCTCACGAACGCCCCCGCGATCGACCGACTGGTAGTCGTCGGCCACGGAAAACCGGGCGCGATCAACCTCTCTGGGGCCTGGATCGATCGCTCCGTTCTTGAACAATCAACGGAATCGCTCACCCGGATCGCCTCGGCCCTGTCCGGAGATGCCGAAATTGTCCTCGCATCCTGCTCGACAGGCGCCGGTCCGGAGGGCGAGCGCTTCGTGCGCGCACTGCAGGGTTGCCTCGGCGGTTCCGTCGCGGCGTCGGAAAGCGACCTCGGCGGCAATGCCGGCTGGAACGGGTTGCCGGTGGCGGCAGCGCTCTTCGAGCCGGCGGCGCTTGCCAATTACCCGCATACTCTTGCCTCCGGGACGATCGGCTTCGGCGACTCCTCGACTGCGACAAGCGTGACTTCGACGAACAACGGCGTGACGCTAACCGTCTCGATCAACGAGTCGCGGGTGAATTCCGGCTCGACACCGACGGATAGCAACATCGTTGTCGGAAACACCGACGTCGGCGCGGGCACGTCCGGGAATTACATCCTGACGGCACCCGACTTCCTCCGCTCCACCACGACGATGACTTTCAGCTTCGATTCGGCTGTCTCGCTGACATCGTTCAGGTTCGCCGAAGTCACCAGCTTGTCCTCGAACAATTTCGTATTCACGCCCAGTTCCGGAACCACCCTCAATCTAGCGACCGCTTCGGTGGACCTGAGCGGCCTTTCCGTCAGCTCCGGCAGCGGTGTCGGCAATCTCAGCCAGATCAGCACCTGGAACAATATCACCAGCTTCACTGTTACCTATGACGGCAGCGCGCTCTGGAGTCCGGCATTCGACACGTTCATATTCGCCGATGCGGTGAGCGGTCCGACGACCGGTGACGACGCCCTCAGCGGGACCGCGAGCGCGGACACCGTGGACCTTCTCGCCGGTAACGATTCCTATTCCGGCCTGGCCGGCGCCGACACAATCTCCGGCGCGGCAGGCAACGATACGATTTTCGCAGGCGACGATGCCGACGTCGTGCTCGGCGGTGACGGAAACGACCTGATTTCTGGCGGCGCGGGTGCCGACAACCTTTCCGGCGATGCAGGAAACGACACCTTCGCGGCCACTTCGGCGGACATAACGGGTCTCGCGGAGACCGTCAGCGGTGGGACGGGAACCGACGTGCTCGCCCTCAATGGCGGCGGTGCCTTCGATCTCTCCGGCGCGACGCTCAACAGCATCGAACTGATCTCAGGCTCGGCCTCCGCCGATTCCATCACCGGCACCAGCGGCGCCGACACCATCAATGCCGGCGACGGCGCCAACCTCGTCTCCGGCGGCGGCGGCGCAGACAACCTGATCGGCGGAACCGGCGCGGATACCTTCCATGCCACCTCAGCCGACATCACGGGTCTCGCGGAAACCGTCAGCGGTGGCGGCGGGACTGACGTGCTCGCCCTCAATGGCGGCGGCGCCTTCGATCTCTCCGGCGCGACGCTCAACAGCATCGAGCTCATCTCGGGTTCGGCCTCCGCCGACTCCATCACAGGCACCAGCGGTGCCGATACCATCAATGCCGGCGACGGCGCCAACCTCATCTCAGGCGGCGGCGGTGCGGACAACCTGATCGGCGGCACCGGCGCGGATACCTTTCATGCCACCTCGGCCGACATTACGGGTCTCGCGGAGACCGTCAGCGGCGGCGGCGGAACCGACGTCCTCGCCCTCAACGACGGCGGTGCCTTCGATCTTTCGAGCACCACGCTCGACAGCATCGAGCTGATCTCGGGTTCGGCCTCCGCCGACTCCATCACTGGCACCAGCGGCGCCGACGCCATCAATGCCGGCGACGGCGCCAACCTGATCTCAGGCAGCGGTGGCGCGGACAACCTGATCGGCGGCACCGGCGCCGATACCTTCCACGCCACTTCGGCCGACATCACCGGTCTCGCGGAGACCGTCAGC
The DNA here is from genome assembly GCF_024662015.1 of Nisaea acidiphila. Lineage (NCBI taxonomy): Bacteria > Pseudomonadati > Pseudomonadota > Alphaproteobacteria > Rhodospirillales > Thalassobaculaceae > Nisaea > Nisaea acidiphila. The sequence continues at coordinate 1,226,073 of NZ_CP102480.1, forward strand.
GGCGGCGGCGGAACCGACGTCCTCGCCCTCAACGGTGGCGGTGCCTTCGATCTCTCGAGCGCGACGCTCAACAGCATCGAGCTCATCTCCGGCTCGGCCTCCGCCGACTCCATCACCGGCACCAGCGCCGCCGACGCCATCAATGCCGGCGACGGCGCAAACCTCATCTCAGGTGGCGGTGGCGCCGACAACCAGATCGGCGGCACCGGCGCCGATACCTTCCACGCCACTTCGGCCGACATCACGGGTCTCGCGGAAACCGTCAGCGGTGGGACGGGAACCGACGTGCTCGCTCTCAATGGCGGCGGCGCCTTCGATCTTTCGAGCACCACGCTTGACAGTATCGAGCTGATCTCAGGTTCGGCCTCCGCCGACTCCATCACAGGCACCAGCGGCGCCGACACCATTGCCGGCGGCGGCGGAGCGGATGTGATCAATGCCGGCGACGGCGCCAACAACGTCTCCGGCGGCGCGGGTGCGGACAATCTGATCGGCGGGACAGGCGCCGACACCTTCCACGCCACCTCCTCCGACATCACGGGTCTCGCGGAAACCGTCAGCGGTGGGACGGGAACCGACGTGCTCGCCCTCAACGGTGGCGGCGCCTTCGATGTCTCGGGCGCGACGCTCAACAGCATCGAGCTCATCTCGGGCTCGGCCTCCGCCGACTCCATCACCGGCACCAGCGTCGCCGACACCATCGATGCCGGCGACGGCGCCAACCTCGTCTCGGGCGGCGGCGGTGCGGACAACCTGATCGGCGGCACCGGTGCCGATACCTTCCATGCCACCTCGGCGGACATCACCGGTCTGGCCGAGACCGTCAGCGGCGGCGTCGGAACCGATGTCCTCGCCCTCAATGGCGGCGGTGCCTTCGATCTCTCAAGCGCCACCCTCGACAGTATCGAGCTCATCTCCGGCTCGACCTCCGCCGACTCCATCACCGGCACCAGCGGCGCGGATACCATCAATGCCGGCGGTGGCGCGGATGTCATTAGCGGCGGAAGCGGCGGCGACAGTCTTCTCGGTCAGGATGGCAACGACAGCCTGTTCGGTTTGTCCGGCGACGACTTCCTGAGTGGCGGTAACGGCCAGGACGTCCTGGCTGGCGGCGCCGGCAACGACACATTCAGCGGAACGAAAGACGAATTTAACGGAGACACGATCAGCGGCATCGCGGCCGGCGACCAGATCGTCATCACCGACGACACCCTGAGCGCGCTCAACGGAACGACCTTGGGTTCGACGATTACAACATCCAGCGGCACCATCAATATCGCGGACGCTTCGGCCGGACTGACCATAAGCGCGAGCGTTACCGGCGGCGCCACAACCATCACCTTCAACGCCGCCTCCAGCGGAGGCTCGTCTGGAGGAGGATCCTCGGGCGGGGGGGATTCCGGCGGGAACGGATCGTCCGGCCCGGTGGTTGTGAATGACGACCCGTCGGATACCAATACAGGCGGTGCGCGGACAATCACAAACAACGGGTCGAGTTCCGGCACGGCCGCGATCGTCCAGAACACCGGTAACAATGGCAACATCGTTACCGCCACACTGCCGCCTTCGGTCTCCATAACTTCCTCCGGGCCGGCAACGGCACAGAGCGCGACCGATGCTCTGAATACATTGGTCAATGCCATCGACGTTCGGGATTCGTCCGGGGAAACTTCCCTGATCGGCGGCGCCCGTAATTTCCTGAACAATCTGGCCAGCACGACGACGCTCGACGTGCGGACCATTATACCGACCTCGACGAGCACCACGGCCACCGACCCGATCGTGATTTCCGGCACAAGCAATTCCGGACAGTCGGAAGCTTTCGTCATCGACATGCGATCGCTTCCGTCCGGCTCCACACTGCAGTTGGACAATATCGAATTCGCCTCGGTCATGGGGCAGGCGACAGTCACCGGCGGAGCCGGACAGAATTACGTGACGGGCGACGACGCCTCGCAATTCATCTCGCTCGGTGCCGAGGACGATACGCTTTCCGGCGGCGCCGGTGCGGATACGATCGGGTCCGGATTTGGCGAGGACATTCTCTACGGCAACCAGGGGGCGGACAGCGTCTTCGGCGGCGGCGGAATGGACACGCTCTATGGCGGTCAGGACGGCGACACCGTGCTCGGCAACAATGACGACGACGTGCTCTACGGCAACCGCGGCGGTGACACGCTCTTCGGGGGCGAAAACGAGGACGCGATCTTCGGCGGCCAGGACAACGACGTCGTCTACGGAAACCAGGGCGAAGACACCATCGCCGGAAACAAGGGCGACGATGTGCTCTATGGCGGCCAGGGCAACGATGCCGTCTCCGGCAGCGAGGGGAACGATTATATCTTCGGCAACAAGGGTGACGACACGCTCGTCGGAGGCGATGGGGCGGACACTTTCGTCTTCGAATTCGGAGGCGGCAACGACACCGTCAACGATTTCCAGGCCGGCACCGATACGCTCGCGCTTCAGAACAGCCTCGGAGTCAGCGGGGGGACGGAAATCAACGGCAACACAGTTGTTACATTCTCGGACGGGGGAACCGTTACCGTCATCGGAGTCCAAAAGGCGGATCTCGCCGCAGCGACGGGCTGGGACCTGATGTAAATCCCCCCCGGTCATCCCGGTCGCGAAACCGGAATGACCGAGTGAAGCAGTCGTGCCTCACTCCTCGTCGTGCGAATAGGGTTCACCTTCGCCACCGACCGAACGGGTGAACACCTGAATTCCGTCTTCGCTGACGCGGACGATACCGATATCCGGATTCTCCTCCACGAACTCGACCTCGTCCCGCGCCTCGAAATTCAGATAGACCTGATGATTGACCGCGCGCTGCAGATAGAACGGGATGCCGCGCCAGTGTCCCGCGATCGGCCGGTGGACATGTCCGAACAGCATCTGGTCGGGGCGTCGCTTCTGCAGCACTTCGAAAAGTGCCGCCCCGTCACGAAGCTTGATCTTGTCCATCGCCGGAATGCCGAGATCGAAAGGCGGATGATGCACCGCCAGGATAACCGGCTTGTCCGACGGCGCCTTTCCGAGTTCCCGGTCCAACCAGGAAAGGCGTTTGTCGCAGAGCCGGCCTTCGTGATCGCCCGGCTCGTCGTTCAGGCTGTCGAGACAGATCACCCGGGCGCCCGCGACGTCGAAGGCAAACTGGACGAACCCGCCATCGCTCTCCGGCATGTCCGGAAAGACCTTGCGGAACGGCGCCCGGCTGTCATGGTTCCCCATCATCAGGAAGACCGGCATGTCCAGGGGCGCGAGCACCTCCTTCAGGGTCTCGTATGCCCCCTCTTCTCCGTGATGGGCGAGATCGCCGGTCAGCAGCACCGCCTCGGCATCGCCATGGAACCGGCGGATCAGATCGACCGCTTGCGCCAGCCGCTTCTTAGGGCTCGTTCCGTAGAGCAGCGCGTCGCCCGGGACGAAATGTGTATCGGTGATCTGGATGAAACTCATGGGACGTCTGGTCCTCCCCTGGAACCCACTTCAGCTTGGAAAGAAGACCGGACCGGCGGTTGGAACCCACCGGTCCGGCCGCAGAGGTTAGTGCGGCAGCATGTCGCCGACTTCGGCGACCAGATCGTCCTGAAGGGCGGCCATGTCGTCGTTCTCGCCGGTAACGATGGACTCGATGCCGTCATAGATCACCTGGGTAACCGCGAGGCCCTTGTCGCCCGGATAGGCGAGCCAGTCACGCAGCAGCGGTAGCTGGCGCACGGCGGTCTCCTTGTTCGGGTTCCGCTTGTAGAAGTCCGCGAGGATGATCTCGTTCGCGGCCTTGTTCGGCGGCATGTAGCCCGTGGTCTCCGCGACCGCGGCGGCGCCGAGGCCCGAGGTGATGTACTTCAGGAAGGTCCAAGCCGCCTGCAGGCGCTCCGGGTCGTCCGACTGGGAGACCAGAAGGGCCGCGTTGCCGCCGGCCGGCAGGCCTTTCGGCTTCTCGCCGATACCCGGGAACTCATTGGTCTTCAGCTCGAAGTCGCCCTTCGCACGCTCGACCGCACCGAGCGCGGAAGTGGACCAGAACATCATGCCGATCTCGCCCGCGGAGAACGAAGCCAGCGCGTCCTTCCAGGAGAGATTCTGCATCTCGCAGCCCCGGAAGATCTTTTTCATGGTCTCAAGCGAGGTCAGGCCGGCCTCGCCGTCGAAATTGACCTTGTTGCCTTTGACGATCGGCTCGTCCTGGCTCCACATCAGAGCCTGCATGAACCAGTTGCCGGTGATGTTCCAGCCCCAGAAGACCGGGTTCTTCACGCCGTTGGCACGCATGGTCTTGCAGAGCGCAACCACCTCGTCCCAGGTCTCCGGAAGCTTGTCGGAGCCGGACTTGCGGACGAGATCCATATTGTAATAGCCGACCGGCAGCGAGACCGAGAACGGCAGGCCGTAGACCTTCTTGTCGAAGGTCGAGAGGCTCAACATCGCCTGGTGGTAGCCGTCCTTCTCGAAGTCGGCTTCCTTGGCGATGAACGGCTCGAGCGATTTCGCGATGCCCTTTTCGACCAGGATCGCCTGACGGTTCAAGCCCTGCATCGTGACGTCCGGAAGATTGCCGGAGACCGCTTCGCGCAGGATCGTGTTGGTGCCGTCCTCGTAGCTTTCGTAGGTCGCCCGGAACTTCACCTCGATCTCCGGATGCTCCTTCTTGAAGCTCTCCATGATCTTCTCGTAGGTGACGTCGAACAGGTGGCTGTAGGGATAGCCGACCTCGATCTCGACGGCGCTGGCCGGCGCCGCGTAGAAGGCCGCGGCGGCGGCCATTGCAAACAGACGTTTCATGCCGTAACTCCTTAATGTTGCTGCGTGCGGCCGAGTGCCTCCAGATGCCTCCGTCCGCGTCGCACGGCGTCCCCCTTGCAGGGACGAATGGGCGGCTCCCATTGCCGTGGGAGCCGCCAACCTCACCCTCCCGTCATTTCATCCCCGTGAGTGTGATTCCCTCGATGAAGCGCTTCTGCGCCATCAGAAAGGCGACGATAAGCGGCGTGACGATGATGGTCGCAGTCGCCATCATCGGCCCCCAGTAGGAGCCGTCGCCGTCCCCCTTGAACTCGCGCAGCCCGAGCGGCGGCGTATAGAGATCCCGGTTGCCGGTGATCACCACGCGCGGCCAGAAGTAGTCGTTCCAGTGCGCCACGACGGAGAAGATCGCGAAGGCCATCAGCGCCGGGATCGCCGTCGGCAGCATCACCTTCCAGACGATCGAAAACTCGTTCATCCCGTCCATGCGCGCGGCGTCGATCAGGTCGTCCGGTACGGTCTTGAAGAACTGGCGCATCAGGAAGATGCCGAAGACCGAGATGGTCCAGGGCACGACGAGTGCGGCGTAGCTGTTCGTCAGGCCCGCCTTGGCCAGCATGATATAGAGCGGCAGGGCGATGGCATGGACCGGGATCAGCAGGCAGAACAGCACCATGCCGAAGACGATTTCGCGCCCCCAGAACTTCAGCTTCGAGAGTGCGTAGGCGCAAGGCAAGGCGACGAGCACCTGGATGAGGAAGATCGAGGCGGTGACGATCACGCCGTTCAGCAGATAGCGGAGCAGCGGCGCCTTCTTGAAGGCCTGCGTGTAGTTATGGATCACGGGCGTCGCGAGGCAGTCCTCGCGCGCGTTGCCGAGCTTGACGCAGTATTCGTCGACCATCTGCTCCTGGGCGCCGAAGAAGCCGCCTGTATTGGTCTCGATCTCGCGCGGAGATTTCAGCGAATAACTCACCATCACATAAAACGGCAGGATGACGATGAGAGCGCCGAGAATGAGCACAGCGTGCTTCAGCGCCTCCGAGAAGGGCGAGGACTGGCCGATCATGAGTAATGCACCCTTCTCTCGACCAGCCAGCGCTGGGCGAAGGTCAGCAGGAGGACGAAGGCCAGGAAGACGATGGTGATCGCGGCACCGATGCCGATCAGGTTGTGCTGGATCGCCTTCTCGTAGATCGCATACATCATCACGTAGGTGGTCTTGGACGGACCGCCCTGGGTGATGGCCTCGACGGTATCGAACACCTGGAAGGAGCGGATGGTGGTGATCGTCACCACGAAGACCGTGGTCGGCCCCAGCATCGGCCAGGTGACGAGCCGGAAGCGGTCCCAGGCGCGGTCCGCGCCATCCATTGCGGCGGCATGGTAGAGCTCGCGCGGCACAGAGGTCAGGCCGGCGAGATAGAGCACCATGTTGAAGCCGAAGCCCTGCCAGATGCCGATGAAACAGACGGTCCATATGGCGTAGTCGCGGTCGCCGAACCAGAGCGGGAAGTTGCGCGCGCAGCCCGCCGCGTACCATTCGGAGATCTCCTCCAGCACGCCGCCGCAGCCGGAGGCGAGCACCTTGTTGACGATCCCGATGGTCGGATGCAGCGAGAATTCCCAGACGATCGCCATGGCCAGCAGGGCCGCCATCACCGGCAGGAAATAGATCGTCTTGTAAATGTCGCCGAAACGCTTCAGCGAGTTGATCAGAAGCGCCGCACCGAGCCCGAGGCCGATGGAGACCGGCACCACAACGAGCACGTAGATCGCCGAGGCGGTCAGCATCTTCTTGTAAGTCGAACGCGAGAACATCTTCTCGTAATTCTCGGTCCCGACCCACTCGAAGTCCGGATTGCCAAGGCTGTAATCCGTGAAGGAGAGCGCGGCCGCGATCAACACCGGGGCGACCAGGATCACCAGCATCAGGACGATCGCCGGGGCCACGAAAACGTAGCCGGCGAGGCTTTCGGCGGTGAACAGCTTGCGCCGCGTCGGCGCCTGCCGCTCCGTCCCCGCGGCGATTGCGACATCGACCGCCATCTCAAGCCTCCCGGAAGCGCAGGCGGCGATGATCGGCAGCGAAGGCCATGGCCGTGCCCGGCTTCGGGCGGACATGGATGTCGGCCCCGATCGAGAGCGATGCCGCGAGCTCGGGCGCGGCCCGCGCGATCACCCGCTGACCGCCGCCATTCACATGGCCATGCAGGAAGTAGTCGGAGCCGAGATTTTCCTTGTGGCTGACCCGGAACGGCCAAGATTCGGCGTCGCCACCCTCGGTCAGCACGTCCAGATGCTCCGGCCGCACGCCGACGGAGAGGTTCTGCCGCCCACCGGGAAGCTCTCGCTTCAGATGGATGCCGTGCGCCACGACGCGGCCATCCGCATCCGCCTCGCCGTCCAGCATATTGATGCGGGGACTGCCGATGAATTCCGCGACCCGGCGGTCCGCGGGGTCGCGATAGATCTCGTCCGGAGCTCCGAGCTGCAGGATGTCCCCCTCCATCATCACCGCCATCCTGTCGGACATGGTCAGCGCCTCTGCCTGATCATGCGTGACATAGATGAAAGTGGTCTTCAGCGAGTGATGGAGCTCTGCGAGTTCAGAGCGCATATGCACGCGGAGCGCGGCATCGAGGTTGGAGAGCGGCTCATCCATGAGAAAGGCGACCGGCTTGCGGACCATGGCCCTGCCGAGCGCGACTCGCTGGCGCTGCCCACCGGAGAGCTGTCCCGGCTTGCGCTGCAGCAGATGCTCGATCTTCAACGTTTCCGCCGTCTCGCGCACGAGGCCACGGAGCTTTTCCAGCTTCCCGCCCCGTCCCGGCAGCGTCGCGCCGACCAGCGGCATCCGCTCCCACGGCGTCATGTCGCGCAGGCGGAGCGGCGTTTCCATGTTCTGCTGCACGGTCAGGTGCGGATAGAGCGCGTAGGACTGGAACACCATGGCGAGGTCGCGCCGGCTCGGCCGGACGTGGTTGACCAGCCTGCCGTCGATGGTCACGTCGCCGCCGCTCTGGCTCTCCAGCCCGGCAATGATCCTGAGCAGGGTCGACTTACCGCAGCCGGACGGGCCGACCAGCGTCAGGAACTCTCCGTCGGCAATGTCGATGTCGAGTCCGTTCAGAACCCGCGTCGTGCCGAAGTTTTTCTCAATGCCCGAAAGCGTGATGCGCGCCATGTGGCCTGCTCCGGTATGTCCGATCCGAAAGCAGGATTAGCAAACGTCGTTTACGTGGAAATGACATCATATTAGCAGCGCTAATATCACGGACAGAAACGAGCCACCGTGCAGCCGCCGGCTTTCTGCGCCGCACACGGACCGGCGACGCGCCCAATACCGGAACCCCTGATAAGCAAAGAAAAACGCGGCCGGAGCATGCCGGCCGCGTCTTTCACAGAAAGTTCAAACGATTATGCGTCATACACCGGGAGTCGTACTGTCACCGCGCCCGGAGAGACCGCCCGAGACCTCGTCGGTCGATTCTTCCGAGAGTTCCGCCGGCAAGACGAGATTGAGGAAAATGGCGATGAAGGCTGCCGGAAGCAGACCGGACGTCATCAGGATGCGCAATGAATCCGGCAGGTACTGCACCGCCCTCGGCTCCAGTTGCAGGCCGAGTCCGATGGAGAGCGCGATGGCGAAGATCACCATGTTGCGACGGTTCCAGTGCACATCGCTCAGCATCGAGATACCGGCCGCAACGACCATGCCGAACATGACGATCACGCCGCCGCCCAGCACCTCGATGGGGATCGTCCGGATGATCGCCCCGACTTTCGGCACGAGGCCGCAAACGATCAGGAAGATCGCGCCATAAGTCACCACGTGGCGGCTCATCACCCCGGTCATCGCCACAAGTCCGACATTCTGGCTGAACGAGGTGTTAGGCAGGGCTCCGAAAAAGCCCGCGATCGCAGAGCCGACACCGTCGGCGAAGGTCGCGCCCCGGATCTCGTTATCCGTCGCCTCTCGCCCGGCGCCGCCCTTTGTGATGCCCGAGACGTCGCCCACGGTTTCGACCGCGGAGACGAAGGCCATCAGGCAGAAGCCGATGATCGCGGCGGCGGAGAACTCGACGCCGTACTTGAAGGGCTGCGGAAGAGCGAAAGCCGCCGCACGTTCCCACGACCCGCCGATGGCGGAAAGCGGCAGCATCCCGATGGCAATCGCATAGACATAGCCGACGATGAGCCCAACCAGGACGGCCGAGACGGAGAGCATGCCACGCGCGAAGAACTTCAGACCGAGCGTGACCATGATGACGATCACCGCCGCGGACCAGTTCAGCAGCGAGCCGTATTCCGGCTTGTCCATCGCCGGAACGCCGCCGGCTGCGTACTGGATTCCAACCTTGACCAGGGCGAGACCGATCAAGGTGACGACGAGGCCGGTCACCAACGGCGGCAAGGCAAAGCGGATGCGGCCGATGACAGTGCCGAGCAGGGCATGAAAGATACCGCCGACGATGACCCCGGTGAAAAGCGCCGCGAGCCCGTCGACACCCTTGCCGGCAACCAGCGGGATCATGATCGGCAGGAAGGCAAAGGACGTGCCTTGGACGATCGGCAGCCTGGCACCGACCGGTCCGGCGGAAACCGTCTGCAGGAGGGTCGCGATGCCGGCGAATACCATCGACATCTGAATCATGTAGAGCAGTTCCGGAAAGTCGGGCGAGTTGGAGCCGAAACCGAAACCGGCAGCGCCGGCGACAATGATCGCCGGCGTCACGTTCGAGACGAACATCGCCAGCACATGCTGGATCCCGAGCGGGATCGCCTTTGCCAGCGGCGGCGTATAGTCCGGGTCGCGAAGCTGATCGGGCGTGCCGATCGAAGAACTGGTCATGTCTGAAATCCCCCGATTCAGAAAAAGGTATGTCCCCCCAGCCGCGCCGCTTGCCATCGCCGTATCACTGTATTCGGTCGGTCCGGCCGCACGCGATCATTTCAAATTCCCGTAACATACTTTCTGGTGAAATAGAATCCGCGGCGCCGCCCGGGGGGACGACGCTGAAACAATCCTGCGGTACGCGGATGCATCGAGACGTCAAACCCAGCCCCTATCAGATCGCCGCCTTCACCCAGGCCGCGCGGGACCGCAGCTTTTCCAAAGCGGCCAAGAATACGGGCGTCACCCAATCCTCAATCACCCAGCATGTCGCCAAGCTGGAAAAGGCGATGGGCGTTCAACTGTTCCAGCGCAAGCGCGAAGGGCTCGAACTGACGCGGGCGGGACGCGAACTGTTCGAGATTTCCGACCGGCTGCGCTCGCTGGAACAGCAGGTCGAGGAAAAGCTGCAGGATTATGGCGGGCTTGCCACCGGCCACCTCCGCATCATCGCGAACGCACCGCGGCCGATCATGCCGGTCATCGCCCGCTACGGCGGGCAATACCCGAAAGTGGAGATCGAGTTCAGCCTCTGCAGCCGCGCCGAAGCGCTCCGCCTGCTGAACGCACGCGAGGTCGATATCGCGGTCATTGTCGCGGCACCGGAAGAGGACGGGCTCGACGTCGAAAAGATCGGGACGACCCGCTACAAGGCCTTCGTCCACCGCGACCATCCGCTGGCCGGCCGGGGCACGGTATCGCTCCGTGAACTTGCGGGAGAGACCCTGATTCTCCCGGAGGAGGGTTCGCTGACGAAGAGTCTGGTGATGGGCCGGGCGCAACAACACGGGATCGAACTCACCTCGACGGTGCGCACGCATTCCTTCCCGATGGTCAAGGAAGCCGTACTGCACGGCATCGGAGTCGGCTTCCTGCTCGAAGAGGGCCAGCACCCGTCGGCCAATCTCGTTGCTCTCGACGTCCTGGAAATCCGGGATGTTTTCGAAGTGTGCCTCGTGACGCCGCAGGAAAAACGCAATCTCCGGCTCATCTCCAGCTTCTGCGATGCTTTGTTGGATGCCAATTGACGGCGACCGCAGCGTCCTAATTTAGTATGCAAAAATCGATTCTAATTCTGGTAGAATACAAATGCAGTTCATTTGTGAATTTTTAACTTAAATGCACGACATTCTGCGCGACGTAACGATTTGCTTTAGTGGAGTGCCGAATGACTCTCGCTCGTCAGATCCTTCTTCTCGCGTTGATCCCGGCCGTTCTGGCACTTCTCATCGTAGGCGGTCTGTCGGCTTACGAAGCCAGCAGGACGCTGCGACACGAAGCCGAAAACCGCCTTGAAGCCATCGACAAAATCCGGCGCGAGCAGCTATCGGACTATCTGCAGGGAATCCGAGACGACCTGCAGCTCTACGCCGACAATCCGCTCACCGCGCAGGCTGCGAAGGATTTCTCCGCATCCTGGCAGGATCTCGGCGGCAACCAGCTTGCCACCCTTCAGAAGCTCTACATAACCGAAAACCCGAACCCGACAGGGCAAAAGGAGAAGCTGGACGATGCCGGCGACGGCTCCAGCTATTCCGCCATGCACAGCAAATATCATCCGGTCTACCGCGAACTCCTTCAGCGGCGCGGATACTATGACATCTTCATCTTCAACATGTCCGGAGATCTGGTCTACAGCGTCTACAAGGAGCTGGACTACGCGACGAATATGAACACGGGCGAATGGAAGGACACCGATCTCGCCAACGCATTCCGCGCCGCCGCCGGAAAGAACGATTCAACGAACCACAGTTTTTTCGATTTCCGACCCTACGGACCGAGTTACGATGCACCGGCCAGCTTCATCTCGACACCGATTGTCCAGGACGGCGAGACTTTAGGCGTTCTGGTTTTCCAGATGCCGGTCGACCGCCTGAACCAGTTGCTTTCCAATCAGGATGGCCTGGGAGCGACCGGAGAACTCTTGGTTGTCGGGGACGATCTCCTTGCCCGGAACGATACCGCGCTCCGGTCGGACGCAATTCTGAAACGCAAGATCGACAACGACCTCGTGCGGGACGCTCTCGCCGGAGGATCGGGGATCGGGACGATCCAGGCCGAGGCTGGCGATTTTATCGCGCACTACGCGCAGCTTGAATTTCTCGGAACGACTTATGCGTTCCTCGCGACCGAAGCCGAAGCAGAGATCTTCGCCCCGATCTGGCAGATGCTGCTGACGATCTTGATCGAGATAGCAGTAATCGGCGCGAGCGTGGCCGCTCTTGGATTCTATTTCGGCAATCGCATGGCGCGGCCAATTACGGAGCTGACAAAGGTTCAGATGGATCTGGCGGGCGGCGATCTGGATGCCTGGGTTCCTGACTTTAAGAATCCGCAGGAGATGACCAATCTCAGCAAGGCGCTCTACCGCCTGAAGCAGGAAAGCCGGGCCGCGGAGCGTTATCGCGAAGAACAGGAACAATTCCGAATCGACACACGTCAGAAGCAACGCGCCATCATTCTCGGACTTGCGGACAATTTCGAGACTGCCGTCGGAAGCGTGATCGACGCGCTCTCCGCTTCGGCGACCGAACTCTCCGCCACCTCGACCGAGGTCAGCGGCACCGCGAACCGGACCGCGTCGCGCTCCGCCAGCGTCCGGGATTCGGCGAACGATGCCGGCGCGGAGATCGAATCCGTGACCAATTCGGTAGACGAGGTCAATCAGGCCGTGACCGAGGTCGCGAGCAAGGTCGCCTCGACCTCCGAACTGACCAACCGGGCCGCCGAACAAGCCGCCGATGCGGCGGAGAAGGTGAACGCCCTCAACGCCGCCAGCGCGAAGATCAACGACATCGTCTCGCTGATCGCCGATATCGCAGAGCAGACCAACCTGCTGGCCCTCAATGCCACCATCGAGGCGGCGCGGGCCGGAGATGCCGGCAAGGGCTTCGCGGTCGTGGCGAGCGAAGTGAAAAACCTCGCCTCCCAAACCCAGAACGCGACCGAGGAGATCCGCCAGCAGGTCTCGGGCATGCTCTCTGAGATCGAATCCTCGACCAAGGCAGTCTCGATCATCACCGATGCGGCGACCGAGACCAACGAGACCATGACGGCGATTTCCGCCGCCGTCGAACAGCAGGCGGCGGCCACGAGTTCGGTCACCCAGTCGGCACGCAGTGCGCTGGACAAGATCCGTAGCGTCATCAGCGAGATCGGCGGGGTCGCCGACGACGCGGTCGGCACCGGTGCGGCCACCGAGGAGCTTCAAGCCTCGGCGGACGAACTCTCGCGCAACTGCAACCTGCTGATGGACGAGACCAGCAAGTTCATCTCCCATATCCGCGAAGACCGGGACGGAGCCGAGGAAGAAGCGGCGCAGAAGATCGCCGCCGATTAGTACCGCGCCCGGAGCAAGACATCGCGAAGGCCCGGGGTCTCTCCCGGGCCTTCGGCGTTTTGCTCGGCTAGCGCCGCAGCATGAAACCGTCGAAAAGCGCCGCCAACGCGGCGGTACCGTCTAGCGGCAGAACCTGGGCGACATACTGGTCCGGGCGCACCACGACCATGCATCCGCGCTGCCGGTCGATGCCCCGCATATCGAAGACGTCGCAATCGTTTTTCAGGTCCGCACAGAACACTTTCTCATAGTCCCGCAGGCCGTAGCGGCCCTTTGACGGCAGGAGGTACGGCGGGAGTTCGGACAGCTCCATCGTACGGAAATCCTGTTGGAAGACCGCACGGAGGTCGATCACCGAGTCGATATCCTCCCCCTCCGGAGTGTATCTGACGACCGGCGAATTCTCGGAGCGGAACAGGAACTCCAGCAGTCCCAGCAGGCCGGAAGACTCGCATGCGGGATCGCCGGCGCCGGCGAAAGCGAATATCCGCCAGCGCCCGTCCGCCTTCACGACATGGCCGAGCTGCATCGGCTTCGCGTCGGCGAGGCGAATCACAGGCGCCGAATGAAAGCGCATGCCGACAGGGAAGCCGTTCGCCAGGTTCTCATGATCCGCCGCACCGGTAATCAGCGACGGCCCGTAGCGGGTTTCGGTGCCTGCCGTGAAACGGCCCTGTTTGACGAAATAGCGCTGGAATTCCTTCGGGTCGACGCCATCGCCTTCGCTGTCGCCTTCCTCTTTCGGCGCGGCGCTGAACATCTTCGCGAATTCCCGGTCGAAATCGATCAGCTCCTTGGCGATTGCCCGCCGCTCGCCGGAATAGCTGTGCAGCAGGCCGGACGTGCACTGCCCCTGCAGGACCGCGGCCAGCTTCCAGCCGAGATTGAAGCTGTCCTGCATCGAGACGTTCATCCCCTGCCCTGCCTTAGGGCTATGGGTATGACAGGCATCGCCTGCGATGAAGATGCGCGGCGCGCGGGTTCCCTCCTCTCCCTCCGGCACGTCGTCGAACTTGTCCGTCAGGCGCTGGCCGATCTCATAGACCGACCACCAGGCGATCTCCTTCACGTCGATCGTGTAGGGCTGCAGGATCCGGTTGGCGGCGGCGACCAGATGGTCCGGCGTAATGTTGCGGCTCGCGACCCGCTCGTCTTCCCGGAGCTTGTCCAGCTCGATATAGAGCCGGACGAGGTAGCCGCCCTCCCGGGGAATGATGAGCATATTGCCTTCGTTTGCCGAGTGGATCGCGGCCTTCATCCGGATGTCCGGAAAATCGGTGACGGCGAGCACGTCCATCACGCCCCATGCCTGGTTCGCGGAGTCCCCGCGGAGCGAACGGCCGAGCGCCTCCCGCACCTTGCTGCGCGCACCGTCGCACCCGACGACATAGCGCGCCTTCACGATCTCCTGCCGGCCGTCGCCCCCCTCCTCCAGACAGTCGAGCACGACCGTAACGGGGTAATCCGCATCGCGAGCGTCATCCCGGCGGATCTCGGCGACGCGGCGGTTGTATACAGGCTCCAGCCGGCGCGGGGCGTTGCGCATCGTCTCGAGATAACGGTCGTGGACCCGCGCCTGGTTCAGGATGACATGGGGAAATTCCGAGAGCCCGTCCTCGGTATCCTGAATCCGCCCGCTGCGATGGATGTGTACGCGCCTTTCGGGATCGGGTTTCCAGAAGGTCGTCTCGTTCACCCAGTAAGCTTCCTTCGCGATCTTCTCCGCGAAGCCGAAGGCCTCGAACATTTCCATCGTGCGGCAGGCGATGCCGTCCGCCTGACCGAGTTCCATGGGCCCCGGTTTCTGCTCGACGATCCGGGTGCGGATCTGCGGGAAGGCCGCCAGTTGCGCCGCCAGAGTGAGCCCTGCCGGCCCACTTCCGACGATCAGGACATCGACCTCCTGGGCGTTCGCGTCGACGCGACTCTCAACCGGTGCGTGGATCTCCGGGTCGCCGGGCTGGAAACCGTTCAGGTGAAATTGCATCGCGTTCCCTCTTCACCGTGTCCGCCTTGATTGCCCCGCCGGAGCGGGCGATGTCCGACCGATCCGTTCGGGCGAGAATAGTTGGCGAATTCATTATTAGTTTGTATACTGATCATCAGCATACATGTCAATTGAACGCTGATTGAAGGAAGCGCGTGTGAAAGATCTGAAAGAGATGCCCGGCCACCTGATCCGCCGGTTCCATCAGATCTCGGTGGCGGTCTTCTTCGCCGAGCTGGAACGCATCGGCTCGGACCTGACCCCGGTCCAGTTCGCCGCGCTCGAGACCGTCCGGCTCAATCCCGGGACCGATCAGGCGACGCTGGCCGGACTGATCGCCTATGACCGGACGACCATCACCGGCGTGGTGGACCGCCTCGTGGGCAAGGGACTATTGACCCGGCAAGTGAGCGAGACGGACCGGCGGGCGCGCCGCCTGCAACTGACCGACGCGGGGATCGAGGAACTGGGAAAACTGGCGCCCGCGGTCGAGGCCGCCCAACAAAAGATGGTCGGCGGTCTCGACGATGCCGAAGCGGCGGAGCTGATCCGCCTGCTCAAGAAAGCCACGATCGCGGGCAACGATCTCAGCCGCGCGCCGCTTAAAATCCGCTCAAGCTGACATTCCGCTCAATCGCCGGCTTCCGCTGCCTCTTTCGGGGCCGGTGCCTGCTTTCCCTTCACCTTTTCGCGGAAGGTCTGGAACATGGCATAAAGCGACGGGATCATGACGACGCCGACGATGGTCGCCACCAGCATGCCCCCAAACACAGTCATCCCGACGGAGACCCGGCTCGCCGCGCCGGCGCCAGAAGCGAAGACCAGCGGCAGCACGCCGAGCACGAAGGAGAAGGCGGTCATCAGCACCGCCCGGAAGCGCAGCGATGCGGCTTCCTCTGCCGCGTCGAAGATGCTCTTTCCTTTCTCCCTGAGTTCCTTCGCGAATTCAACGATCAGGATCGCGTTCTTCGCCGCGAGCCCGACCAGCAGCACGAGACCGACCTGCGCGTAACTGTTGATCGGAATGCCGGAGAACCTGAGCGCGAGCACGGCGCCGAGGGCCGCGAACACGACCGAGACCATGACCGACATCGGCGTGGTCCAACTCTCGTACTGCGCCACCAGGAAGAGATAGGCGAAGACGATGGAGAGCACGAAAATCAGCGAGCCCGCCTGCCCCGCCTTGATCTCTTCCAGCGCCTGGCCGGTCCACTCATAGCGGTAACCGTCCGGCAATGTGCCATCCGCGACCGTCTGCATGGCCTGGATCGCCTGGCCCGAGGCATAGCCCGCCGCCGGCTGCCCGTTCACGACCGCCGAGCGGAACATGTTGTAGCGCTCGATCGATTCCGGGCCGAAGGCGGGCGTGATTGTGACCAGCGTCCGCAGCGGCAGCATCTCGCCGCTCGCGCTCCTGACATAGAGCTTTCCGATATCCTCCGGTGTCGCCCGCCGGTCGGACTCGGCCTGGACCATGACCCGGTACACGCGACCGAACTTGTTGAAATCGTTCACGTAGAAGGCGGCGAAATTGGCATTGAGAACGGTGAAGAGATCCGAGATCGAGACGCCCTTGGTCTTTGCCAGATCCCGGTTCAGCTTGATCTCGAATTGCGGCGAGCTCGCCCGGAAGGTACTGAAAACGCGCTCCAGGACTTGCTCGCCATTGGCTGCGACGATGAGCCCGCCCATGGTCGACGCGAGACTCTGCGGCGTCCGCGCCTCCGTGTCCTGCAAGACGAACTCGAACCCGCCGGTACTGCCGAGACCTGAGATCGGCGGCGGCGTGAAGGGAATGATCGTCGCGGCCGGGATTGCCCCGAGCTGCGGCGCCACGCGCCCCATGATTCCGTTAAGCGTGACGTCGGGCGTTTTGCGTTCGTCCCACGGCTCCAGCACGACAATGAAAAGCGCCGCATTCGGAATGACAGCCCCCTGCAGCAGGGAATAGCCGCCGACGGAGATCGAATTCGCGACCCCCGGCGTGTCGTCGAGGATCGTCTGGATCTGCTCCATAACGGACTGGGTACGCGGCAGGGCCGCGCCGTCCGGGAGGCGAACGTCGATGAAGAAGGCGCCGCGATCCTCGTCCGGAATGAAGCCGGTCGGCGTTCCGGCAAATATCCAGCCGGTCAGCACGCCGATGGCCGTCACCGAGATCGCGGTAAAGGCGATCATACGCACCAGCCGCCGCACCGCCGCCGTATAGGCCGTGCGGGCGCCGGTAATTCCGCGCTCGAACCAGGCGAGCGGGCCGGAACGGGCTTCCGACGGCGGCTTCAGGATGCTCGCGCAGAGCGCGGGACTCAGCGTCAGCGCGTTGATCGAGGAGATCGAGACGGCGAAGGAAATCGTCGCGGCGAACTGCTGGAACAGGCGCCCCGTGAGCCCGGGTGTGAACGCGACCGGTACGAAGACCGCGAGCAGCACGAGCGTAGTCGCCACCACCGGCCCGCTCACCTCGATCATCGCCTTTCGGGTAGCGTCGCGCGGCGAAAGACCGTCGGCCATGTGACGCTGCACGTTCTCCACGACGACGATGGCATCGTCGACCACGACGCCGATCGCAAGGATCAGGCCGAAGAGCGACACCGTGTTGATGGTGAATCCCATCACATAGAGGATCGCGAAGGTCCCGATCAGCGAGACGGGAATGGCGATGCCCGGAATCAGGGTCGAGCGCCAGTCCTGCAGGAAGATATAGACGACCAGAACGACCAGAACGAGCGCCTGGAACAGGGTGATCACCACCTCTTTCATCGACGTGGAGACGAAGAGAGTGGTGTCGTAGACGACATCGGCGACGATATCGTCCGGGAACCGCGTGGCGAGATCGTCCAGTTCCGCCTTCACCGCGTCGGCGACATCGAGCGCGTTCGCGTCCGGCAACTGGTAGACGGCAAGCAGCGCCGCCGGCTTACCGTCGAGCTGACCGAACCAGTCATAGGTCTCGGCCCCGAGTTCGACCCGGGCGATATCGCTCAGCCGCACCACCGATCCGTCCGTGCCTGCGCGCAGGACGATATTGGCGAATTCAGGCTCCGTCTCGAGCCGCCCCTTGGCCCGCAGCGTGTACTGGAACTGCTGCGTCGCCGGCGAAGGCTGGGCGCCGACGGCTCCGGGAGAAACCTGGATATTCTGCTCGCGGATCGCCGCGACGACGTCGTTCGCGGTAAGTCCCAAACCTGTCAGCCGGTCCGGACGCAGCCAGATCCGCA
Organism: Nisaea acidiphila; assembly: GCF_024662015.1. Lineage (NCBI taxonomy): Bacteria > Pseudomonadati > Pseudomonadota > Alphaproteobacteria > Rhodospirillales > Thalassobaculaceae > Nisaea > Nisaea acidiphila. The sequence continues at coordinate 1,244,261 of NZ_CP102480.1, forward strand.
TGCTGTAGGACCGCTCGCCGAGGATATCCACGCTCGCAACGCCGCGCACGCGGGCCAGATTGTCGCGAATATTGATCGAGGTGTAGTTGCTGAGAAAGATGTCGCTGTAGGTCCCGCCCGGCGAGTTTACCGAGGCAACCAGCAACATGCTCGTGGATTGCTTCTTGGTCGTCACGCCCTGGCGGACAACCTCTTCCGGCAGCCTCGGCGTCGCCTGCGCGACCCGGTTCTGCACGTTCACCTGAGCGGTATCGCCGTCATAACCGATCTCGAAAGTGACGGTAAGCGTATAGGACCCGTCGTTCCCGCTCTTGGACGACATGTAGCTCATGCCTTCCACGCCGTTCACCTCGGCCTCGATCACCGCCGCGACCGTTTGTTCGACGACCTCCGCGTTCGCACCCGGGTATTTCGCCGATACCTGAACCTGCGGCGGGGCCAGTTCGGGGAACTCGGCGACCGGCAGTGCATAGAGGCCGAGCAATCCGGCGATCACCGTCACGATGGCGATGACGAAGGCGAATTTCGGCCGGTCGATGAAAAAGGCGCTGAACATCCCGGGGCCCGCCTAGCTGCCGGACTCGACAGGCGTGACCGCTGCCCCGGGCCGTACTTTCTGGATCCCTTCGACGACGATCCGCTCGCCCGCCGCGAGCCCTTCCTCGACGACCACGCTTGCCCCGAAGGTCTCGCCGGTCTGGATCGGCCGCGAGGTCACCTTGTTCTCCTGATCGACCACGAGGACGAATGCGCCCGACTGGTTTTCCTGCACGGCGGCCTGCGGCGCGACCACCTTCTGCACCGGATTGCTGGAGACCAGAATGACGTTCACGAACTGCCCCGGAAACAGGAGCTCATCCGGATTGGGAAAGCGGAGCCGGATATTGATCGTGCCGGTGGCCGGATCGACCTTGTTGTCGATCAGATCGATCTCGCCGTCATGCAGGTAGATCGTATCGTCTGCGAGCCGGATCCTCGGCGTGAAGGCGGCCTGCGCCTGCCCGCGTCCCTGCGTGGCGAACCCGAGATACTCGCGTTCGCTGATCGAGAACAGGACGTTGACCGGGTCCAGCTTGATCACGGAGACCAGAATGCCGGAATCCGGACCGATCAGGTTCCCCTCGTCCACCTTTGCGAGCCCGGCGCGGCCGTCGAGCGGAGAAGCGATCTGGGTGTAGTCGAGGTCGAGAGCCGCTTTCTGGAGCTGCGCCTTCGCGCCCTCGCGCTGAGCCACCGCGTTCTGGTAGAGCGCCTCGGCCTCGTCCAGCTTGGCCTGGCTCGCGGCCTGGCGCTTGACCAGCACCTTGTAACGCTCGCGGTTCGCCCTGGTCTCGACCACGTTGGCCTCGGCCTTGGCGACCTCCGCCTTTGCCAGAGCGACATTCGCCTCGAACTCGGCCGGATCTATGGAGAACAGAAGCTCCCCGGCCTTTACGTTGGTGCCCTCGCGAAACGGCCGGACAAGCAAGGTCCCGTTGACCCGAGCCCGGACATCGACCTGCTGCGAGGCCGCCGTCTTTCCGACATACTCAATCGTCGTGGACACATCCTGCGCCTCGACTGTCTTGACGACCACGCTCGGCGGCGTCTGAGTCTGCGCATTTTGCTGTCCCGCATCGTCCCCGCAGGCCGCAAGCCCCACGAGGGAAACACCGAGTATCAGGATTTTCGCCAGTTTCGCCACGCGTCACCTCTTGTGCCAGTTCGCAGGCTGTTTCCCTTGAGGGTTTCCAGCAGCTTCCTACTCTTGCCTATGCAAATCAACCGGGCATGGAGAGAGTTCGCTCTCCGCGCGCGCATCCGGCGGAAATCCTCAGAAATAAAATAGCTCGGCCATGACGAAAAAGACGAAAACGCCGAGCACGTCATTGCCTGTGGTGATAAATACGCCGGTCGCAGCCGCCGGATCTATGCCCGCGCGATCGAGCGCAATCGGCACCAGCGCTCCGACAAGAGCCGCTATTGTGGTCACGGTCAACAGCGAGAAAGCGACCGCAGCCGCGAGCTGGACAGGCGCCTGAAGTCCGACGGCCGGCCCGGCAAGTATGACAAGCACCGCGAGCACCGTTCCGACCGCCGCGCCGTTGGCCAGCGCACCGCCAAGCTCTCGGAGAAATCGCCAGAACACGTCGCCAGGCCAGAGCGTGCCCGACGCCAGCGCCTGCACTGAGACAGCCGAGGCCTGGAGGCCCGAGTTTCCCGCCACGGACATGACGACCGGAATAAAGGCAGCGAGGATCGCAGCCTGCTGCAAAGACTCCTCGAACGAGCCGATTACCAGCGCGGCGAAGGTCGCGCCGATCAGCCCGGCCAGCAGCCAAGGCAGTCGGCCGCGCACGATCCGCGCGACAGAGTCCGTCGTCCTGGCATCGCCCGAGACGCCGCTCATGAAGAGCAGATCCTCCGCCGCCTCCTCGCGCATGATTTGATCCAGCTTCTTGTGGGTGATCTGGCCGATCAGTTTTCCGGCCGCGTCGACCACGGGAAAACTCTTGTGATCGCGGCCGTGGGAGAGCCGGGCCACTTCCTCCTGATCGAGATCCGCCGAAACGACCACGGGGTCGGGCTCCATGATCTCCGAGAGCGGACTGTCCGGCGGGGAGAGCAAAAGCTGGCGCGGCTTGAACTTGCCGACCGGCCGCCCATCCGGATCAAGCACAAATACCGTATTGAACCGTCTCCGCCGCCTGCTGGATCTCCGCCACCGCCTCGGCAACTGTCGTCGTCGCCGGCAGTGCGACGAGCCTCCGGCTCATCATCCGTCCGGCGCTGTCCCCTCCGTAATGCGCTGCGTTCAGGATCTCAGCGCCGTACCGCAGGCGTTCCGCGACCTCCCGCTGGACCTCGTCCGGCAGGGCGGCCACCGTCTCGGCTGCGGTCTCCACCGGCATCCGGTCTATGATCTCCGCAAGCCGTGCGATCGAGGCGCCCTCGGTGATCACGGCGCGAAATTCCGGCCGCAGCTCGGCCAGCACCCGGTCCGACGGATCGTGCGGCAGCCAGGCGAAGAGTTTACGGGCCGTAGAGAGCGGCAGGTGAACCAGCAGATCGAGGATCGTCTCAGGTTCCCACGCCTTCAGATTATGGAGCAGCTGCTTCCTGCGCCCGCCCTTGATCAGCCCGCGCACGGCCTCCAGCGTGCCTTCATTCGCCGCCGCATCGCCGACCTTCCAGGGGGCAAGAATGATCGCGTCACTGTCGTTCATGGTCCGCTCCCAGACTGCACGAACAGCATTACGCCAAAGCGTGACAGCTTGGTGAAGCGGAATAAAGGAACGTTCGGGGGAAGGATGGTGGGCGCGGCTGGGATTGAACCAGCGACCCCTACGATGTCAACGTAGTGCTCTCCCGCTGAGCTACGCGCCCTATATCTCGCGGCATCGGGATGTGCGCCGCGCGAAGGAGGCGTGTGTATAGCCAGCGTCAGTTCGATTTGCAAGACCTGTTTTGCGGCTTTTCGGACGGCCTCGGGAGGTGGTTGCTGGAAGCTTGCCATCAGCGGAATCCATATTAGGTTTGAGGGACGCCGAGAAGATGCGGAGAGCACGGTTTGACAAGTCACAATCCGATGGACGACAGGGTTGCCGCGATCATCGAGCCGGGTTTTCTTTTCTCAGGCAGCGTCGCCGCCGATCCGGTCCCGCCGGTGCCCGACGAGATCGCGGGGATCTACCGCATCGAGCGCCCTGCACGTCCCGACAGTCCGCTCGTGATCGCGTCCCCGCATAGCGGCCGCGACTATCCGTCTGACCTGATCGAGGCGACCCGGCTCGGCCCGCTCGATCTGCGCTCCTCCGAGGATGCCTTCATGGAAGAAGTGCTCGAGGGGGCGGCAGATGCCGGCGCGCCACTTCTGAGTGCGCTCTTTCCCCGGGTCTATGTCGATGTCAACCGCGAGCCTTACGAGCTCGACCCCGACATGTATTCCGACCCCTTGCCTCCAGGTGCCGTCACCGACAGCATCCGAATCTCGGCCGGTCTCGGTACCATCGCCCGCGTGGTCGCCAATTCGGAACCGGTCTACGGCCGGAAACTGACAGTCGCAGAAGCCGAGGACCGGATCCGGCGCTGCTATGCGCCTTATCATCGGGCCCTGCAGCGGCTGATCGCCGAAGCGATGGAACGGTTCGGGTTCTGTCTGCTGATCGACGGGCATTCCATGCCCTCGAGCGCGGTCCGTCACATGCGGAGCGAACGCCGGCCGGTCGATATCGTACTCGGCGACAGTCATGGCGTCACGGCGGCGCCGCGCTTCATCGAGCGAGCCGAGAATTTCTTCCGGGCCCGGCATTACACGGTGCGGCGCAACAGCCCCTATGCAGGCGGCTTCGTGACCCGGCATTACGGCCGCCCGGCGCTCGGCGTTCATGTGCTGCAGATCGAGATCAACCGGGCACTCTATATGGACGAGCGCCGGATCGAGCCGCGCGGCGGGATAGAGCCGCTGAAACGGCACATGCGCGCACTGATGGCTGCGCTCACGGAGACGGCGCTCCAGTTCGCCGCGAACGGAGCTGGAGGCGTCCGCGACGCGGCGGAATAGCTTCCCGGCCTCACGAATTCGGCACGGTCCTTGCTTTATTACTCCCGAAAAGGGAGTCAGACCATGCGCTTACTGTTGAAGCTGGCCTTTATTGCCGCCCCGCTGGCATTACTCGCCGCCCCGGCGGTTGCGAGCGAGACCTCGGACAAGATGTGCGCGAACGCGGCGCGTCATGCCGAGGGGGAACATCGCATGCCCAGGCACCTGCTGTTTGCGATCTCGCTGAAGGAAACCGGCCGTTGGCACGACGACCGGAAGGAGAGCTACACTTGGCCCTGGACCGTCACGTCGGGCGGCGAAGGCAAGCATTTCCCGCATAAGATCGCGGCGATGGCCGAGGTTCGGCGCCTACTCGCCGAGGGCACGACCAACATCGATGTCGGTTGCATGCAGATCAATCTGCACTATCACGGCAAAGCCTTCGACAGTCTCGAGGACGCGTTCGACCCCGAACAGAACGCCGCCTACGCCGCCCGCTTTCTAAGCGAATTGAAGAAGCGTCACGGCTCCTGGCGCGAGGCAATCGAGCATTACCATTCCGGCAACGAGACACGCGGAAGAAATTACCGCCAGGCGGTCTCGCGTCTCCAGCAGCAGGCCTATAAGGGAGTTGCCGTAACCATGGCCGATCCCTCGACCGACGACATCGAACTCGCCGCCGGCGTAGCGAAACGAGCCCAAGAGCTCGACGCGGCGGCCGAAGAGCGCAAGGAACGCCTGGAACGAGAAGCCGCGATCCGAGAAGCGCGCGCCGCCCGCCAGCTCAAAGTCGCGGCGGCCACCGCGCAGCGTCTCAAGAACGAGTTCGAAGACCGCAAGGCGAGCAAACTTGCCGCCTGGAAGAAACTGAAAGCGGAACGCCAGGCAGCAGCCGGTTTCGTTGCAAGCGCCGTGAACTGACGCGAACGGACGGTCGCACCAATCCGCCCTTGCGCCCGCGCGCGCGGCACGCGAGCCTATTGCCTCCGCAACCCGCCGAACCGGAGCCGTCCCTTGGCCCAATCCATTCGCGGCGTGGCGTTCGACAAGGACGGCACGCTCATCGATTTCGAGAAAACCTGGCTGCCGGGATTGATGTCGGCCGCCCGCGACCTTGTCGGCCTGCACGGGATTGACGCCGATCCGGACGCTCTGACCCGCGCCGCAGGAGGGGATCCCGAGGACAACAGCATAGCTCCCGGCACGCTGCTTGCCCAAGGGACGGCTCTCGAGGTGGCGACGCTCTGGCACGGGCTAGCGCCCGGTTTGCCGGATCCGGTGCCGATGGCCGAGTGGCTGGACGATTACTGGCTCAATTACGCTGCCGGTAACCTGACCCCGGTCTGCGACCTCGGCGCCCTGTTTTCAGACCTGCGCGACCGTGATATCCGAATCGCGGTGGTGACCAACGATGCGGAGCGCGGCGCGCGGGACATGATCGCGCGCATGGGGCTCTCCGAACTTGTGGATTTCGTCGCCGGCTACGATAGCGGACATACGCCGAAACCCGCCCCGGACATGATCCGGGCCTTCCTCGCCGCGCATGCACTCACCCCCCGGGAAGCCATCATGGTCGGAGACAACGCGGCGGATATGCAGGCCGGCCGCGCCGCCGGCTGTTTCGCAACGATCGGCGTACTTACCGGTGCCACGCCGGAGGGTGAATTGAGTAAAATTGCAGATTTCGTGTTGCCCGATGCGGGCCATTTGCCGGACTTGATCGCCCGGGCGCTTTGACGCAGAAACCTGCGGATTTCAAGCAAATTAACGTATACATCGACGTATTTCCTCATGCCGGGAAATCTCCTTTTCCAGTCATAGGTTGGGACTCGAAGGCTTTGACGGCGTGAAAATTCGTGGCAATACTTCGCGCTCCACGGGACCAAACGGCCTCGGACAAGCAACCGGACGCCGATAAGAAACCGACTGTGGGGTTAAGCAACGAGATCCGGAAAACCGGATCCGGCTAGACATTGGATTAGGGAGGTAACTCATGAAATTGGGTTTGCTTAAGACTGTCGGGGCGCTTGCGATCGCTTCGACGGTGGCTATCGGTCTTGGCTCCGGCGATGCCGAGGCCAAAAAAGTTCGCTGGAAAATGCACGCTGCGTTCGGTCAGAACGTGAAAGTGATCGGCCCGCCGCCGCACCGGATCTCCGAAGCGGTCGGCAAAATGTCCGGTGGCGATTTCGACATCAAGGTGTTCGAGCCCGGTGCACTGACGGGCGGTTACGCCTATTACGACCCGATCAGCCAGGGCGCGATCGATGCCGCGTTCGGTACCCCGGGCGCCAACCAAGGCAAGAACTCCGCCTACGCGTTCCTGTCGACCTGGCCGTTCGGCCCGGCGGCTCCGGAATTCGTTTCCTGGTTCAAATATGGCGGCGGCGTCGAGATCGGTACCGAATTATACGCCCGCGACAACATCAAGTATCTGCTCTGCGGCATGATCCCGCCGGAAACGTCCGGCTGGTTCCGTGAGGAGATCAAGAGCCTCGATCAGCTGAAGGGCCTGAAAATGCGCTTCTTCGGCGTCGGCGCGAAGGTGATGCAGAAGTTCGGCGTCTCCACCCAGCAGCTCGCTGGCGGCGACATCTACCCGGCGCTGGAGCGTGGCACAATCGACGCCACCGAATTCTCCATGCCGGCGATTGACCGTTCCTACGGTTTCTACCAGATCGCGAAGTACAACTACTTCCCGGGTTGGCACCAGCAGTCCACGTCCAACGAAGTTCTCGTGAACATGGACAAGTGGAACGCTCTGCCGGACGAGAACAAGGCGATGCTCGAAGTCGCTTGTGACCAGTCCCTCATCACCATGATCGCCGACGGCGAGGCTTCCCAGTTCGAAGCCATGATCGCCAACGAAAAAGACGGCGTGAAGAACATGACCTGGCCGGACTCCGTGCTCGACCAGCTCCGCGGTGCATGGGAAGAGGTCCTTGCCGAGGAACTCGCCTCCAACCCCGACGTCAAGAAGCTCTGGGACAGCTACACCAAGTTCCATGAGGGCTACAAAGTCTGGGGTGACCGCGGTTACCTGAAGTAAGAGAAAAAGGTTGCGGGAGACCTTCCCCGGAGGGTCTCCCGCCTTTTCCGTTTTTATTCAGATCATCCCCTTGCGACAGGGCCGGACCAACCGGCACCGAGCCTCCAGCAGACGAGCGCGCCAGGGAAATGGCTACCCACCATCAGGCAATTGAGGTTTCGTTCATGAAAGCCGCGCTGAACCTCGCGAGCGTTCTGGATCGCTGGTCCCGCAAGGCGGGTCAATCCATGGCTTGGCTGATCCTGCCACTCGTCTTCATCATCGTTTTCGACGTCGTGACCCGGAAGGTGGACTTCATCCGGCTCTACTTCTCGGATTTCTCCATCGAATACGGTTATTCCGTTTCCACCATCCTGCAGGATTTCCAGTGGCACCTGCACGGCGTGATCCTGCTGATGACCTTCGGCTTTGGCTATCTCGCCAACGCCCATGTCCGCGTCGACGTCTTCCGCGAGCATGTGCGGCCGCGAAAGCAGGCCTGGCTTGAGTTTCTCGGGCTGCTGCTCCTGGCGATTCCGTTCCTCTTCACGGTCGCATGGGAATCCTGGGTTCTGGTCTCGATCTCCTACGCACAGGGCGAAGGATCGGAGTCCCTGACAGGCATTCCGTGGCGCTATGTCATCAAGTCCTTCATGCTGATCGGCTGCTTCGTTCTCGCATTGGCGATCTTCGCCACCCTCTTCAGGCTTGCCGCCTATCTGTTCGGCACCCGCGAGGAGCACGAGGAAGCGCGCGACGCGTTGGAAATCTTCAACTACGAACACCATAAGCCGGAATGATCGGAGCGATCATGACAACCGGCGGACAATCCAGGGGCGGCGAAATCCAAGATGTTTGAGCTTCTATACGATCATTTCTACGAGTTTCTCGGGGCGTACATGTTCCTTGCGCTCGCCCTGATGCTCTTCACAGGGCTTCCGGTAGCGTTCGCACTCGGCGGTGTCGCGGTCTCGTTCGGCCTTATCGGGATCTGGCTCGAAGTCCTCGACTTCGCGGTCTTCTTCCAGGTCGTCCAGCGGATCTGGGGCGGTGACGGCGCTTCGGGGGCGATCCAGAACCCGATCCTGGTCGCCATTCCCTGTTTCGTCTTCATGGGCACCATGCTGGAGCGTTCGAAGGTGGCGGAAGACCTGCTGCACATCCTGCAGGTCCTGTTCCGCCGCGTCCCTGGCGCCCTCGCTCTCGCCGTGACGGTCATGGGCACGATCATGGCCGCGACCACCGGCATCATCGGCGCGTCGGTCGTCATGATGACCCTGATGGCGCTGCCCACCATGATCTCGCAGAAATACGACCGCTCGCTCGCGACCGGTACGCTGGCGGCGAGCGCAACCCTCGGCATCCTGATCCCGCCCTCGATCATGCTCGTCCTGATGGGCAGCTTGCTCGCGGTTTCGGTCGGCAACCTCTTCGTGGGCGCCATCTTCCCGGGACTGGTGCTGTCCGGTCTCTATGTCGTCTACATCGTCGTAATGGGCATCATCTCGCCGGAGAAAGCGCCTGCGATCGCTGAGGACGCGATCCAGATGGAGCCGACCAACAAGACGAACGTCATCAAGTTCGCCGGTTACAGCGCCGCGGCCATCGCCTTTTGCTACATCATGGCCGAATCCCATCTGGCGGACGTCTTCAACTGGGGTCTGATCGGCTTCCTCTCCGTGTTCGGGATTTCCATGATCATCGGCCGGAAGGAAGGCGACAGCTATCTCGGCGGTATCCTGAAGGGATTCGTGCCCCCGATCTTTCTGATCACGCTGGTTCTCGGCTCGATCTTCGCCGGCTGGGCCACGCCGACGGAAGCCGCCGGTGTGGGCGCCTTCGGCTCGCTGATCCTCGCATTTGCCAACGGGACCCTGACCAGGGAAGTGCTGACAGACGTCGTGCACCGCACGGGCCTCACCACCGCGATGATCTTCCTGATCTTCGTCGGCGCGACGGCCTTCTCGACGATCTTCCGGAACGTCTATGGCGAGGATCTGATCATCGAGTTCATCGAATGGCTTGAGCTTGGCCCCTGGCCGCTGCTCTTCATGCTGATGTTCGTGGTCTTCCTGCTCGGCTTCTTCTTCGACTGGCTGGAAATCACGCTGATCATCCTGCCGGTCTTCGCTCCGGTCATCCAGACCATGGCGCCGGCCTTCGCGCCGCACCTTGGCCTAGAAGTCCCGACCAACATGGCGCAGACCGAGTTCGTTCAGCAGCAGGTGCTCTACTGGTTCGCGATCATCGTCGCGATCAACCTGCAGACCTCGTTCCTGACGCCGCCCTTCGGTTTCGCGCTCTTCTACATGAAAGGCGTAGCCAAGGAGATGGTGTCGATGCAGCAGATCTATCGTGGCATCATCCCGTTCGTGATCCTGCAGTTGATCGGTCTGGCGATCGTGGTTGCCTGGCCGGAGATCACGCTCTGGCTACCGAGCGTCCTGCTGAAATAGCGGGAGCACGCAAAACCAAAAACGCCCGGCCTTGTGCCGGGCGTTTCTTTTTCAGGCGTATACGGGTGTCAGGCTAGGAACTCGCTCCGGATCGCCGCGCTATGCTCCCCAAGGCGCGGAACCGGGCCGAAGCTCTGATCCGCTCCGGCGAAACTCGCCGGCGGCGCAACGGTCTCTATGGTTCCGACAGGCGTCTCGATGGGCACGCGGCGCAGTGCCGGGTGCTCCAGCACGTCGGCGACGCTATTAATCGCGCCGAAGGCGATCCCCGCCGCCGAAAGCATTTCCCTAACCCGGTCCCTGGACAACGTGCGGAAGACTGCATTGATCTCGGCGTTGACGCCGTCGCGATGGGCGACGCGGTCCGTGTTGGTGCAGAACCGCTCGTCGTCGGCGAGGGCCTCGTTGCCCAGAACGTCGCGGCAGAGCTTGCGCCATTCCCGGTCGTTCTGCACCGCGATCAGGATCATGTCCCCGCCGGCGCAGGCATAGGCGCCATACGGCACGATGGCCGGATGGTTGAGGCCGATGCGTTGCTCTTTCAGCACCCCGTAGGCCTCGTGCAGAAGCCAGGGCGACATCCATTCGGTCATACCGCCGAAGAGCGAGACCTTGATCTGGCTTCCCTCGCCCGTCCGTTCGCGCAGCAGCAAGGCTTCCAGCACCGAGATCCGGGCGAACATCCCGCAGGCGATATCGCAGATCGAGACCCCGACCCGGCCCATCTCTTCCTTCGAACCGGTGACGGAAATCAGCCCGCTCTCGGCCTGGACGAGGAAGTCGTAGGCCTTCATCTCCGCATAAGGACCCTCGTCTCCGTAGCCGCTGATATCGACCGTGGTCAGGCGCGGATAGCGTTTGCGGAGCTCGTCCGAGCCGAGCCCCATGCGGTCCGTCGCGCCGGGCGCGAGGTTTTGGATGAAGACATCCGCCTTGGCGAGAATCCGGTGCAGAAGCGCGCGGTCGTCCGGGTTCTTCAGGTCCGCGACTAGGCTTTCCTTGCCGCGGTTGAGCCAAAGGAAGAAGGCGCTTTCGCCATGCACCTCGTGGTCGTAGCCGCGGGCGAAGTCTCCTTCCGCCCGTTCGACCTTGATCACCCGGGCACCAGCATCGGCGAGGCGGGACGCGCAATAGGGCGCCGCCACCGCCTGGTCGATGGAGAGCACCAGCATGCCGTCGAGAGGCTTGGTCATCCCATGCCCCCGCTCAATAGGAGCGCGGCATGCCGAGGACATGCTCCGCGATATAGGCGAGGATCATGTTGGTCGAGATCGGCGCGGTTCGGAACAAACGCGCCTCTCGGAACTTGCGCTCGACATCGTATTCCTCGGCGAAGCCGAACCCGCCATGGGTCTGCATGCAGGTGTCCGCCGCCGCCCAGGCCGCTTCCGCCGCCAGCATCTTCGCCATGTTGGACTCGGCGCCGCAGGGCTCTCCGGCTTCGAAGAGCTGCGCCGCCTTCTCCGCCATCAGCGCCGCCGCCTCGGTCTCCGCATAGGCCTTCGCGATCGGGAACTGGATACCCTGGTTCTGCCCTATCGGCCGGCCGAAGACTTTGCGCTCGCTCGCGTAATTCGTGGCTTTCTTGATGAACCAGCGGGCGTCGCCGAGGCTCTCGTGGGAGATCAGGATGCGCTCCGCGTTCATTCCGTCGAGGATGTAGCGGAAACCCTTGCCTTCCTCGCCGATCAGGCTGTCCGCCGGGATCTCCAGGTTGTCGAAGAAGACTTCGGTGGTGGAGTGATTCACCATGGCGCGGATCGGCCGGATCTCGAGTCCGTTGCCCTTTGCTTCGCGCATGTCGACGATGAAGACGGAGAGACCTTCGGTCCGCTTCTTCACCTCCTCCTTCGGCGTGGTCCGGGCAAGCAGGAGCATGAGGTCGGAATGCTCCGCGCGCGAGGTCCAGACCTTCTGGCCGTTCACGAGATAGCTCAAGTTGCCCTGCTTCACCGCCGTGGTGGAGAGCGAAAGCGTGTCGGTACCGCTGGTCGGCTCGGTCACGCCGAAGGCCTGAAGGCGGAGCTCGCCGCTCGCGATCTTCGGCAGGAATTTCCGTTTCTGCTCTTCCGAGCCGTGCCGGAGCAGCGTGCCCATGATGTACATCTGGGCATGGCAGGCACCGCCGCTACAGCCACTGCGATGGATCGTCTCGAGGATCGCCGCGGCGGCGCTGATCGAGAGGCCGCTACCGCCGTACTCCTCCGGGATCAGAACAGCAAGATAGCCGGACTCCGTGAGCGCCTGCACGAACTCCGTCGGGTAGGCCCGCTCGCGGTCTTTCTCGCGCCAATACTCGCCCGGAAAATCGGCGCAAAGCGCGGCGACCGCGCGTCGGATCTCGGCAATGACATCGCCATCGGTGGTCATGGTTCCTCCCTGCTGCGGCATCTTCGGCCGCTTTCGGTCACGCGTCTTTCAGACGGAAGATACCAAGACGAACCGCGATCCGGCCCTCCTTCAAATTGCGATAGATGTGTTTCTGTTTCCGGGCAAAGGTCTCGCCCATGATGACCGGGGCACCGGACGGCGGTTCTGGCTCGCCTTTTTCCACCCGCTCCTGCCGCGCCGTGCGCTGCGCGTCGAGATACGCCTCCACCAACGCGGACTGGTCCTCAAAACGTTCGGTCTCGAAACCGGCCGCGATCACGGCCGCCTCGACATCCTCCGCCGGAATCAGGTGCGAATGCTCGGGCAAACTCGCCCAGGGCACCGGCAGATGCACCGGTTCGCTCGATCCCGCAACGATGTCATAGAGCCCGAACCGTCCACCGGGTTTCAGAACCCTCGCGATCTCGCGGTAGAGCGCGGGCTTGTCCGCGATATTCATCGCCACATGCAGGGTGAAGACCCTGTCGAAACTGTCGTCTGCGAAGGGCATAGCCAGCGCATCGCCCTGCTCGATCCGGATGTCATCCAACCCGACCAGGGCGTTCAGTTCCCGCGCCGCGTCGCAGAAGTCGGTCGTCAGATCGATCCCCGAAACGTCCGCGCCGTAGCGCGCCGCGGCCATGCGGGACGGTCCGCCGAGGCCGCAACCGACATCGAGAACCTTGTCTCCGGGCCGGATGCCGAGCGCGTCCAGGAACTCCTCGGCGGCAATCCGCCCGCGCAGGTGCAACTGATCGACGCTATGGAGACTGGCCTCGGTGATCTCCGCCCGGGCAATCCCGGATTTCTCGAGGATCTCGATCAGCCGGCCGGCCAGTCCGCCTTCGGAGCTGTAATGGCCCGTGACATCCTGCCGGTCGCCCACGGATCAGCCCCAGAGGCCGAATTCCGGCGGTTGGATGATGCTGCCGTTGAAGACGAGGCCCGGGTCCCTGTCTTTCGCCAGCAGCAGCGGCCCGTCCAGATCGACGACCGCCGCGCCCTGCGCGACGACCACCCCCGGCGCCATTGCCAGAGAGGTGCCCACCATGCAGCCGACCATCACCTCGAAGCCCATGGCGAGCGCCCGGTCGCGCAACTTCAGCGCCTCCGTCAGACCACCGGTCTTGTCGAGCTTGATGTTGATCATGTCGTATTTGCCGACCAGCTCGTCCAGCGTCTTGCTGTCATGGCAGCTCTCGTCGGCACAGACCGGCACGACCCGGTCCAGCCCCTTCAGCCCCTCGTCCTTGCCGGCCGGCAGGGGCTGCTCGATCATGGTGACGCCGAGCCTGGCGAATTTCGGCGCATACTCATTGTACTGCTCGACCGTCCAGCCCTCGTTCGCATCCACCACCAGCTTCGCGTTCGGGGCATTCTCGTGGATGAGCGTGACCCGTTCCAGGTCCTTGCCGTCGCCGGTCATCTTCAGCTTCAGCACCGGACGGGAAGCGTTTTCCTTCGCCTTCGCGCCCATCGCCTCCGGCTCGTCGACGCCGAGGGTGTAGACCGTGGTCACCGGCTCCGGCTCCGGCAGGCCTGCAAGTTCCCAGGCCCGCTTGCCGGTCTTCTTCGCCTCGAAGTCCCAGAGCGCACAGTCGATCGCGTTGCGCGCCGCACCCGGCGGCAAGGCCGAGAGGAGTCCCTCCCGGTCCATGCCGTTGGCGATCTCTCCCGCAACGGATTCGATCTGTGCCACGACGCTATCCAGCGTCTCGCCATAGCGCGCATAGGGGAAGCACTCGCCGAGACCGTCGACATCGTCGCCGGCAATCTCAACCACGATCACGTGCGATTCCGTCCGCGCCCCGCGGGATATCCGGAACACGCCCTGCAAGGGCCAGCTTTCGCGCCTGACCGAGACCGACCGGTACATGAGACTTCCCCTTTATTTCACCGTGCGCCGGATCAGAGCGGCATGTTGTCAACGATGGCGCCGACGCCGTTGCGGATCGGATCGACCGCCGGAAGACCGGTCTCGTCGCTCGCCTTCTTGAGGAAATCCTCGGCCGCCGCATCGTCGAGGCTGGAAGTGTTCACGCAGACTCCGACGAATTGCGCGTCCGGGTTCGTCAGGCGGGCCGCCTGCAGATAGTAGGGAATGCATTCGGAGAGACTCGGGACCGGATATTCCGGCAGGCCGCGCATGTGCGGACGGTTGGCCTCGTGGCAGAGCACCATCGCGTCCGGCTGGGCGCCGTGGATGAGGCCCATCGTCACGCCGGCATAGGAAGCGTGGAAGAGTGAGCCCTGCCCCTCGACCAGGTCCCAGTGATCGGCATCGTTGGCCGGCGCAAGTTCCTCGACCGCGCCGGAGATGAAGTCGGCGACGACCGCATCGACGGAGACGCCGGAGCCGGCGATGAAGATGCCGGTCTGGCCGGTCGCCCGGAAACTCGCCTTAACGCCGCGATTGTGAAGCTCCCGCTCGATGGCGAGCGCGGTGAACATCTTGCCGACGGAACAGTCGGTGCCGACCGGAAGCAGGCGCTTGCCCGGGCGCCTCTTACCGTTGGCAATGGAGAAATTGCCGGTCGGATGGCGTACGTCGTAGAGACCGAGTCCCTTGGCTTTCGCCTTTTCCGCCAGCGACGGAATGGTGCTGATGCGGGTGTGCAGGCCGCTGGCGATTTCCATGCCGAGGTCGAGCGCCTTTTCCAGCTCGACGAGCCAGCTGTCCGGCATGAAACCGCCGCGGTTCGCGACACCGAGAATGACCGTCTTCACACCGGCGGCCGCCGCTTCCTCGATGCTCATATCGGGAAGCTTCAGATCGGCGTTGCAGCCCGGAAGGCGGAACTGTCCGAGGCACCAGTCCTCGCGCCAGACCTTCACGCCGTTCGCGGTCTTGGCTGCGAGCTGATCGGGCGCATCGCCCAGGAACATGAGATAAGGATGGCGGATTTCCACGACGTCACCTTGAGATAAAAATGGTTACGCATCGCCCCGGACGGGGCAGTTCGAGCCGTGCATGGCCTTCGCGGACGCGGGGCGGCCCGCTCCCGGCACCGTGGCCAGGACGCGAGCCGCTGCGGCTCAGGTTTCTTCGAGATGGACTTCGTGGTCGCCGTCGGGCGTCACTTTCCATCCGTTTTTCGCACTTCGCCACAGAAGATAGGCGGAAAGCGCGAGCAACGCCACACCGATAATCGGGCGCACGATGCCTTCCATCATGAACATCGGCACCGACACGCAGGCGAGCAGGACCGGCAGATAGGCCAGTGTCCAAGGCTGCGAGCCGCGCAGCTTCTGGTACCACGGGAACGCTACCGAGAAAGCCGCGACCACGAGGAAGAACAAAGACCACGGACGGCTGACGAACAGCATCAGATCGCTGTCGATCGAGAGCGCCCGCGAAAGGTTCAGCTCCGCCACATGCCCGAGCACGACACCGAGAATGATCGGCGCCAGCGGGAAGCCGAGCAGTCGAAGCACGTAGCCCGCGATGCCGAAAAAGAACAGCACCCAGATATCGTAGACGATGTTGTTCAGCGCGAAGACGCCGATGGCGCAATAGGCGAGGATCACCGAGGCCAGCACATACATCGGGATCCGTGTCACCAGCAGGAACAGCTTCAGCGTCACCGATTGCATGGCGATCATGATGAAGTGAGCCAGGAAGAAGGCGATGAAGATCGCGTAGGCGAGATCCGGATTGTCGCTGATGAAGGTCGGGCTCGGCTGCACGTTGTGGATCAGCAGAGCGCCGAGCATCACCGCGGTGACGATGTCGCCCGGAATGCCGAGAGCCATCATGGTGATCAACGCTCCGCCGGCCGTCGCGTTGTTGGAGGCTTCCGGCGCGATGATCCCGTCGGGTTCGCCTTTGCCGAATCTCTCCGGGGTCTTGGAAGCCTTCTTCGCCTGATCGTAGGCAAGAATATTCGAGATCGAGCCGCCGGCGGCGGGAAGAACACCGGTAAATACGCCGATGAAGGAAGAGCGAATGAGGTTGGTCCAGCGCGCGAAGATCATCCGGATCGCCGTCAGGTGCTCGACCCGGACTTTCGCGTCGGTCTCGCGCGTATCCATCAGCGCGGCGCGCGCCTTGACCCGGTCCTGAATGTCGGAAAGCAGCTGGCTGAAAGCGAAGAGGCCGATCAGCACCGGAAGGAAAGAAAAGCCCGATTCGAGATCGTCGACGCCGAAGGTGAAGCGGGCGACGCCGTTCACCTCGTCCTCGCCGACCGTCCCGATGAAGAGGCCGAGTGCGCCGGCGATCATGCCTTTCATCAGGTTCTCGCCCGAAAGGCTCGCGGTGATGGTCAGCGCGAACAGCACCAGCGAGAAATAATCCCACGGGCCGAACTCGAGGCCGATGACCGCGAGGCTCGGCGCCAGGGTGACCAGCAGCGCCGCGCTGATCAAGCCGCCGAAGAAGGAGGACCAGACCCCGAGCCCGAGCGCCAGCCCCGGCTTGCCGCCGCGGGCCATCGGGAAGCCGTCAAAGGTCGTCGCGATCGAGGACGGCGTGCCGGGTATGCCGGTCAGCATGCCCGACATCAGGCCGCCTGAGAGACCGCCGACAAAGACGCCGATCATCGTGGCCAGCCCCTCGACCGGGCTCAGTCCGAATGTGAACGGCAGCGTGAGCACGATCGCCATGGCGATGGTGAAACCCGGAATTGCGCCGGCGATCAGACCCGCGGTCACCCCGATCGTCATCAGCATCAGGTTTCCGACGGCGAAGACATCGGAGAATGCGTACAGAATGTTCTCAAGCATCGGTCTCTCCTCAGTTCAGCTGCAGGATTTCGCCGTCCGGCAAAAGGACGCCGAGACCGAAAGTGAAGATGCTCCACATCACACCCACCGTCGCGACCGCGACGAGGAGATGCAGAGGGACCCTTTTCAAGCCGGGTTCGCCGAGCAGCGTAAGCGCGAGGAACACGAAGGCGACGCCGCCGAGCAACATGCCGAGGATGTCGAGGGTGAAGAGGAAGAGGAAGAACAGCGCATAAACGATCGCGGCGTTGCGATACTTCCCGATCCCGCCGGGCGCGCTTTCCGCTGTTTCAGCGCCGGGAGCTTCGGCTTTCAGAACGCTCTGACCGAGCAAACCGAGGCTGAAAACCGTCAGGACAGCCAGGACCACCTGCGGCCAGACATGCGACGGCATGGTGCCGTAATTGGTCACTTCGATGTCCTGGCTGGCGGAGAACATCACGCCACAAAAGACCAGGAGCAGAAGCGCGATCAGCGTATCTCGGTTCAACCGGCCCACCAGCGTCCCTCCGAATTATCGTTTGAAAACGCAAACGGCGGCCCCCGGGATCGGGAGCCGCCGCCCGCAGAGCTGTTTAATCAGCTGCCTTTGTAAAGTCCAACCTCAATCGCGATCCGCTTCCAGTCCGCGAAGGTCTTCTCGAAATAGGCCGTGTAGTCTTTCGGGCCGAGATAGTTGACCGAAGTGCCTTTGGCTTTCATCGCCTCGACGACCTTCGGGTCTTCGGCGGCCTTCTTGAAGACCTCGGCATAGTGCGCGATCACTTCCGGGCTTGCGCCTTTCGGCAGAACGACACCGCGGTCCGTACCGTAGATCAGGTCATAGCCCTGCTCTTTCAGGGTCATGACGTCCGAGATCTCCGGGTTGCGTTCCGGAGTGGTGATACCCAGCGCCTTCAGCTCATTGGTCTGAATATACTTCTTGGCAGCGGCGAGGTTGATTTCGCCGATCTCGATATTCTTCGCCAGAAGCGCGGTCATCCGCTGGCGGGTGCCGTCATAGGAAACGTGCTTGAACTTCACACCCGCAGCGTCTTCCAGCAGCAGGAAGATGAAGTGGCTGGTGGAGCCCAGCGTTCCGCCGGCGGTCACGGTGCCCGGCGCCTTCTTTGCGGCTTCGACCAGTTCCTTGACGTTGTTGAACGGGACACCCGAGTTCGCGCCGATGATGGCCGGGGTCCGGGTAAGAAGCGCGACCGGCTCGAACGCGTCCCAGGTGAAATCGACGCGGCCGTTGAAGAAACTGGTCAGCGCGCTCTGGTGAATGGCGAACAGCGTGCAGCCGTCCGGCTTCGCCTTGCGGGCTTCCTTGGCACCCTTGTTACCGCCCTGGCCGCCGATGTTCACGACCTGCAGTTTCGGCTTCGCACCGGCTTCGTTCACGGATTCCACGAACTGACGGAACACGACATCGGTACCGCCGCCGGCGCCCCACGGAACGATCAGCTTGGCGGTGCGGCAGGACAGATCGGCGGCCTGCACGCCGGGCGCTCCGGAAAGAGCGACAGACGCGGTCGCAAAGGCCGCGAGAAGTGCTGTCTTGATCTTCATTTCTTGTCTCCCTGAAATCACGTTGGCCGAAAACCAACGCTTAGATATCTCGCGAGCGCACCGCCGGCACGCCCGTCCAGTGGCAGTAACCCTATGAATAAGGTTTCGGGTGTCAACCTTTCGCGACTGCCGCAAAACCGAGTCATCGCGCGGTCGAATGTCGCCCGATCTAAGTCGTCGGATTGCAGTGCGTTGATTCAACTAGAGAACTTCTTCAGCTCTTCTGGCCAAGTCGCCCCCGGTTATTCTGGCGCTGCAACATTTCCTTCCAATCAGCCGCGAGATTTTCCAGGTAGCGGGAAAAGCCGTCGGCGGTGATCAGGCGCGACTCAGTGCCGTACTCCTTGTGTAGCTCCGAAAGCACGCCGCGGGTCTCCATTACCTTCTGGAAAATGTTTGCGTGCGCCGCGACCAGTTCGGCCGGCAGCCCCGCGGGACCGTAAATGCCGTGGTCGACGCCCAGCGTCAGCCCTCCGGCGTGCATCCCGAGAGTCGGGATGTCAGGCATGTCCTCGGACGGCGCGGCCCCCGTTACGGCAAGGGTGTGAAGCTGTTTCTCGTGCATGCGCGCCTCGGCGGCCCGCAGCGAGACAAAGGACAGAAGACCGGCGGGTCCATTCAGCATCTCCCTGAAACGCGCCATTCCGGTCGGAAAGCTTCGGATCCGGAACCGGACATCCAATGCCTCCTCCATCTGCAGGAAGAGCAACTGCTCCAGGGGGTCGTCGACCAGCGCGAAGGAGACGGACTCCGGCTTGGCGCGAAGCTCGGAGACAATCTGCGCCAGGCTCGGGGTCTCCGGCTCCTCGCCTTTCGGCGCCGGCTTCGCCGGTCCACCGGACGAGAGAGCGATCGCCATCGGCGTTCGGGTCAGCAAAGCGACAGGCGTCAACGCGCGCCACGCTTCGCGATCACCCTTCAAGATCTCGAAAGCCACCCGAATCTGGGTATCGAGCAACAAGGTGCATCCGTTCGGAGCGGCACTCTCTATCAGTTCGCGCGCGATACCGCGCGGTCGATTGCGGACCCGGTACGTGGTTGTACCGACCTTGCTTGCACCCTCCGCAATCGCCCGGGCCACCAGATCGCTTCCGGATTCGACCGCTGCGGGGACGATAATCGATACCGTAATGCAGGAGAGTTCCTGAGCGCGCACAGTATCGGCCCGCGCAAAAATCGCCGCTCCCGCCAGAACCAGAGACAATAAGAACCTGAACCGTCGCATCCTGCCCCCACCCGAATCGCGCCAGACTATACGTTGCCTCCGATTGCCGTCCAGCGGCGCGCCGCTGCAACCTCATTTGAACGACGGCGAAATTGAGCTACAGAGGACCCTTCATCATGAATGCACCTCAATAGCGGGAAACCGAATCCATGAGCGAGAAGCTGAAAGTTGGAATTGGCGGCCTTGGTGCCATCGGACTCACGCTTGCACGCGCGATCGCCGACGGCACTTTGCCGGATCTAACACTCGGAGCTGTTTCCGCCAGAGATGCCGAGAAAGCCAAAGGCAATCTCGCTGCCATCGGCGCCGAAGCACCGATCGTGCCGCTGGAGAGTCTCGCCGAGACCTGCGACATCGTCGTGGAATGCGCGCCCGCCTCGGTGTTCGAGACCATCGCCCGCCCGGCGATCGAAACCGGCCGGATATTTGTGCCGGTCAGCATCGGCGCCCTGCTGAACCACATGGATCTGGTCGACCGCGCGAAGGATACAGGCGCGCGTCTCGTGCTTCCGACGGGCGCACTGATCGGCCTCGATGCGGTACGCGCCGCCGCCGAAGGCGAAATCGAGTCGGTGACGCTGGAGACCCGCAAGCCGCCGCTTGGCCTCGCCGGTGCTCCCTATCTGGTCGAGAACGATATTTCCGTCGAGCGGCTCAACGAGGCCAAGAAAGTTTTCGAGGGCAATGCCCGCGAAGCCGCCAAAGGCTTTCCGGCCAATGTAAACGTCGCCGCCGCTCTCAGCCTCGCAGGCGTTGGCCCGGAACGCACCAGCGTCGAGATCTGGGCCGACCCGGACGTGACACGGAACACTCACACGATCAGGGTCGAGGCGGACAGCGCACGTTTCACGATGACGATCGAGAATATTCCGACGGAGGAAAATCCGAAAACGGGGAAGATCACCGCGCTTAGCGTGATTGCCACCCTCCGGCGACTTACAGCACCGCTGACCGCGGGCACCTGAGGGTCGGGTCAGCTGGTCAGATTGAGCAATCCACCGCCGCCGCTGATATTCGTGAACAGACTCACCAAGTGAGCATTTGACGATCCGGCCGAAGTCGAGCCACCGACCGCCTCAAGATCGACCTTGATCAGATACTGCTCAATGAACTTGATGGCGTAATTGGTGTTCTCAAGCGGCTTCAGGAAGCTGAGATTCTCGGCCGAGCCGCTGGTTCCGGTCAATGCGCTCTTCTGCTCTTCCAGAATCGTGTTCTGAATGTTCAGGGTATACTGCTCTGCCTTGATCCGGCTCAGCGTGGAACCCACAGAGAAGAGTGCATCGTTCAGCAGTTCCTCGCGGTCCTCCGCAGTCGCACCGCTGACGGCGAGATATTGCAACGAACTGAGTGAACTCTCGAAGTTGTCCTTGAAGTCGTTCTGAGCATCGACGGTAATCACCGTACCAAGCGTACCCAGCGTCACCTTCAGGTCGCTCGCGAACTCTTCCAGCAGGTTGTCACCGCTCTCGCCCGCCTGCTCGATGATATTATCCAGATCGCTGCGGATCTGCCGAATCTCCGCATCGATCGAGCCCAGCGGGTCGGCGATGTTCGCCGCAAAATCGAACACCCTCCGGTCCGTGACCAGATTGTCCTTAAGTTCCGATAGGGCGTCTGTGAATGTGGTGTCGACGTCCGAAATGATGCCGTTAGCGTTTGCGGCCGAAAGAGTCGTCGGCAAGGCCGCGAGAATATCGGCATTAAGCGTGCCGCCGCGCGCATCGATACTCTTGCCGGAATTGGCATCGGCCTCGTAGATGAGCGTACCGCTCGTGAGCAAGTTATCGAATGTATAGGTACTCACGCCATCGGATGCAGAGCCCGCTTCATTGATTAGCGCGCTCAACTCGTCATACTTGGCGCCATATTGGGTATTCAGTTCCGTTATATCGGCATCGTCCTGCTGCGCCTCGAAGGCGAGAGCCCGAATCTCGGAAAGCACGCTGGCGGCATCGGCGAGCCGCGTCAAAGCGTCGTCTACGGCGGAAACTCCCTGAGACAGCTCTTGTGAGTTCAGGGTGTACCCGAAATTCACGTCGTCGATACTGTTGGTGAAGCTTGAGCCGTTGACCGCGTTCTGGATCTCTGCCGAAGCGAACGCGGACTCCGCATCATCAAAAATCGACTCGGCGGCAGCAATGCCCGACGACAGCGACCCCAGAGCAACCGACTGGAACGCGGTGTTCGCATCGTCAAGATCGCTCAGAAAAGTGGAGAGATCGTAAGATGACGTAACGACGGCAGTGCCTTCCGAATCTACCGCGGTCGTGACCTTGGACGAGGGAAGCGCATCGATACCGCTCCCTCCATCGCCCGCCGGCACAAAAAGGTTCTCCGTCGTACCTGAAGTACTGTCTATATAATTCGCGCTCTTGATTGTGCCGTCTGCGGCAGTGATCTCACTGACCAGATCTGCGAATTCAGCCTTCAGACTATCCAGTTCGTCCTGGTCTTCCACGTCGGCGGCAGCATCGAAGATCTCGTTAAGACGTGTAAGTTTCGGATCCGTATCCGCCAATGCCTGGTCCGCGGCAGCGATCAGCCCTTGCTGACGAATTAGTTCTGGAATCGCGGCTTCCTGAACGGGTATCTCGCTCGCGAGAACGCCGCCAGGATCGGTGACATTATCGAAATCCTGGAGCCTTATCCGCAAATCCTCCAGTTGCTCCTGGAGGGAAGTGAGCTCAATGCTCGCGTTCGTCGTCGCAGCCAGTCCTGACTTCAATTCAGCAAGGTCGTCGTTAACCTGATCGAGCTGCGTCTTGCTCGCATTCTCCTCGTCACGGTCGAGCGTGTTCAGCTTGTCAAAATCAAGCTTCGCATCCAGCAGCGCTTCCTGCTTCAGGACGGACTGATTGGCGATCTCGGCCGGCAGGCCGAGCGCCGTAGTGACGATACTGCGAAGCGCGATATCCCCGAGAACCTCGAGAGAGGAGTCGACTTCGTTTATCTTCCGCAAGAAGTAGAGCGCTTCGCGGGCCGCCGGGTTTTCGTTGCCGATCTGGATCTCGAACGCGTTGGTCAGATACTTGTCGATAACCTCGGTCTGCGTTGTCGCGTCGCTGAACTTCGACACGCCCTCGTTCGCGACATTGAAGAAGGACGCGAGTTCAGCGTAACGCGGATCCGCGAGCCGGTTCGCGTAGGAGTTCGGATCGTCCTTGTCACTGTTGAAAATCGCCTTCAGCTTGCCCGGATTGCCGATCTCGGACTCGAGACCGAAAGCTGTCAGAACGAACTCAAGTGCCTTCCGGTCCTCGAGCAGATCGTCGAGCGACGAAATCTCGTTCGCGGATTCCTGAAAGTTGGAAATGTTTTTCTGGACGTCGGCGCGATTGTAGAACGCGAGGCGCGCAGCTTCGGGATCTGCCTTGTATTTTGCGAATGCGGCGACACCGGTCGTCGAGTAGGACGACGAGGCGCTTCCGCCAAGAATGGCCAGTGCGACCGATGCGTTTGACATGATACCCTCTGCTTCTGCAGCCGGTTCTACGGCCCGACTCTAGCCGCATTATGATGTGCAGGAATCGGACCACCCCTTCTGAGGCCCCTAATCTGTAGCATTTAGGAGGTTAAAATTCAATTTAAGAAATGTTATGGGGCAGGAATTGCGAACCCGCAGTTTACAGCCTTATAGTCGGTCCTCCTCGACACCTCCGTTCCAGGAACAACGATGTTTACGACCAGACCGGAAATCCGCGGCACCTTCGGTGTCGTCGCCTCGACCCATTGGCTCGCCTCCTCGGCGGGCATGGCCATCCTTGAGCGCGGCGGCAACGCCTTCGACGCGGCCGTCGCGGCAGGTTTCGTGCTGCAGATCGTCGAGCCGCACCTGAACGGCCCGGGCGGCGACCTGCCGCTGATCATGCACAGCGCGAAGGAAAACCGGACGCGGGTGATCTGCGGCCAGGGCCCGGCGCCGCAAAACGCGACTATCCCGGCGATCCGCGATCTCGGCCTCGATCTCATTCCCGGCAGCGGCCTGCTCGCCGCAGTAACGCCCGGCGCGTTCGACGCCTGGATGCTGATGCTGCGCGATCACGGCACGATGGGCCTCGCCCAGATCCTCGAATATGCCATCGGCTACGCGCGCAACGGCTACCCTGTGGTACCGAAAATCACGGACACGGTGGAGACCGTGCGCGACCTCTTCCTGAACGAGTGGAAGACCTCGGCCGCGATCTATCTGAAAGATGGAAAGGCGCCGGTTCCGGGCGGCATGTTTTCCAACCCGAAGCTGGCCGACACCTATGAGCGCATCGTGCGCGAAGCGGAAGCCGGCGGCGGAAGCCGCGAGGCGCAGATCGACCGCGCCCGCGACATCTGGTACCGCGGCTGGATCGCCGAGACGATCGACCGTTTCTGCCGCGATGCCTACATGGACGCCACCGGGCGCCGCCACAAAGGCCTGCTGACCGGCGACGACCTTTCCGGCTGGTCGGCCACCTACGAGGCCCCGCTCAGCTACGATTATGGCCGCTACACGGTGATGAAACCGGGCGCCTGGAGCCAGGGCCCTGTACTGCTGCAACAGCTGTCCCTGCTGAAGTCCATGGGCCTTGCCGATATGGACCCGACCGGTCCGGATTTCGTCCATGCCGTGACCGAGACGTCCAAGCTCTCTTATGCCGACCGCGAGGCCTATTACGGCGATCCGAATTTCGTCGACGTGCCGATGGAGACGCTGCTGAGCGACGCCTATGCCGAGAGCCGGCGGGCACTGGTCGGCAAGGAAGCCTCCGATGCCTTCGTCGCCGGCACGATCGAGGGCTACAGCAACAACATCGCCTTCACGCTGGAGCCGCATGCGGCGGACATTTCCGGCGCCGGCCTCGGCGTCGGCGAGCCGACCGTCGGCAAGATGGGCGAGGCCAAGGGCGACACCGTTCATATCGATATCATTGATCGCGACGGCAACATGGTCTCGGCGACGCCGAGCGGCGGCTGGCTGCAGAGCTCGCCGATCATCCCGGAACTCGGCTTCTGCCTCGGCAACCGGGCGCAGATGTTCTGGCTCGAGGAGGGCTCGCCCTCCACGCTCGCACCGGGCAAGCGTCCGCGCACCACGCTCTCGCCCTGCTTCGCGCTACGCGACGGCGAGGCCTACATGCCGTTCGGCACGCCGGGGGGCGACCAGCAGGACCAGTGGTCCCTGCTGCTTTTCCTGCACCATGCGGAGCACGGCATGAACCTGCAGGAGGCGATCGACTGCCCGGCCTTCCACAACGAGCATTTCCCGAGCTCCTTCTGGCCGCGCGGCCGGATCGATAAGCGACTGGTGGTCGAAGGAAGGTTCCCGGAAGAGACCGTCAAGGAACTGCGCCGCCGCGGCCACGATGTCGAGGTCGGCGAGGACTGGTCGGAAGGCCGCCTTACGGCCGCCGCCAAGGACGGCGAGATGCTGCGCGCCGCTGCAAATCCGCGCGGCATGCAAGGCTACGCGGTCGGACGCTGAACGGAGATTTGAGGCCCCAGGCGGCCGCTTTAGCGGCCCCGTGCGGCCCGCTCCATCAGCCCCGTCGTCAGATATTCGCGCAGAAACAGCGCTCGGTCTTCGCTGAGCGCGATCGCGCGCTCGCGCCCGTCGTCGAAGCGGAAGGTGATGTAGAAGCGGTCATCGACAAGATCAATCACGAAGGATTCCACGCCCGGCGCCTCGGCCCGAAGCTTCTCGGCATGGCGCTCTTCCGGCTGCTTCATATAGAATTCCAGCCACTCTCGCGCATCCTTGTCTTGCATCGACACACTCATCCTCCGTACGCAGAGCCTATCATAGGACCGAAAGACCGGCCCTTTGCACCGGAAATGCTGTTCAGACGAACAGCATAGCTGCTAGTTGAAGGGCTTGAGACAGTCCATCGCGCGAACGGAGCCTGTACCAAGTGAAGAAGCTGATCATCTTCGTGACCCTGCCGCTGATGCTCATCGTCGGCGCCGGAATGGGGGCCGTGATGTTCGGGCTGATCCCGGGATTCGATCCACTTGGAAAGCGCCGGGCCGCGATGAATGGCGCCGAGATGGCACCGAAGGAAGAGCCCTATCTGAACAAGGCGCCTCCGCCTTTCGCCGAGACCACCCCCAACGCCGTCGTTTTCCAGCTCGAAGAATTCGTTATCAACCTGCAGACCGAGCGCCGTTACCCGGTTTTCATGCTGCTGAGTCTCGCGCTTGAGCTGAAGGACCCGGCCGCTCAGGCCCGGGTCGCAAGCCTGGAACCGCGCATCCGCGATGCGGTCATCGTCTATGCGAGCCGTTTCACGCAGGACGACCTGAACGGATTCGACGGCATCAACAAGATCCGGGACGGGCTCTGGGTCCGGTTGCGCGACATCATCGACAAGGATGACCTGCTGAACGTCCAGGTCATGAAGATGACGATCAAGTAGAGGCCGCCGCCTCCAGTCTTGCGGTCTCTTCCTCGATCGCCGCTTCGAGCCGGCTCATGAAGCTCTTGCGGTCCAGTCCCGGCGGGATCGGCGCCAGCACACGGACATCGATCGTTCCCGGATATTTTATGAAGCTGTCCTTGGCCCAGAATTTCCCGGAATTGAGCGCAATCGGCACGGCCGGCAGGCCAAGTGCGCGATAAAGCGCGTAGACGCCCGGATGATAAGCTCTCTCATCGCCCGGCGCGACGCGGGTTCCTTGCGGGAAGATCACCACCGGGCGCCCCTCGGCCGCCCGCTCCTCCGCGGCTTTCACCATCAGCTTCAGGGCTCCGGCGCCGGCGGAGCGATCGATCGGGACCATGCCCACCTTGCGGAAATACCATCCGACTACCGGCAGTTTCAGCAATTCCTGCTTCAATACGATCGCCGGATCGGGGCAGAAGAGCTGCAGCGCGATGGTTTCCCAGGCAGACTGATGCTTGCAGGCGACGAGACACGGGCCTTGCGGCAGGTGCTCCGTGCCTTCGATCCGCCAGCGCAACCCGACCGTCAGCGCCAGCAGGGCCAGCGTGCCGCGGCACCAGGCATCGCGCACCCAGCAGACCCAGCTCCGCGGGCCGAGAAAAGCCGGAAGCGCCAGCAGGCCGATGATGGGGGTGAAAATGTAGAAGAGGACGTTGAAAAGCGTCGCCCTGAAAGCCGTCATTTTTGGTTCCACATGCTTTGCTTCACCCTTTACTGAAGAAACCGTCCCCTGTCACGTAGCCCTTCCGGCCGAAGAGGAACAGATGACCGCGCCTGAACCGGAAACTCCGCCCGCACCGGACTGGTATCCGCGCCTGCTTGAGGTCCTCGAACGGTATGCGCGCGAGCGACGCTGCATCGCCTACGCGGAACTCGCCGCCGAGGCCGCGATTCCCGGCCCGAAGGCCATTCACAAGCTGACAGAAGCGCTTGAACGGCTGGTGAGCCGGGATCATGCGGAAGGCCGGCCATTGCGTGCGGCAGTCGTTGTCTCGAAATCCGGCAGGAAGCTCCCGGCCCCGGGCTTCTTCCAGCATTGCGCCGCTCTCGGGCTCTATTTCGGTCCCGACAGGGGAGCGCAAGCCGAGCTGTTTCATCGACTCGAGCTGGATCGCCTGTTTGTGAACGACGGCATCGGTCACGAGGATTTATAGACTTGGAGGCTTCTCTCAAGTAAACCCGCGGAAATTGCGGTATAATGATTTTTTCCGGCCACAGATTGGACGTTCGCATGTCCCTCAGGAGAACACTTGGCGCCGCTCTGCTGGCAGCCACATTGTCGCTGACAGCGGGCGTCGCGGTTCCGCTTGCCGCCGATCCCGCCGCCATTGTCAGTCAGAAGGGTCGCCACTTCACACCGAAGGAAATAGAGGTGAAGCGGGGCGACATGGTTCGCTTCGTGAATGACGATTTTTATGGCCACAACGTCTATTCCGAGACCGAAGGCGCGGGTTTCGATATCGGCCTGCAGGCCCCCGGCGAAGAGCGCGACGTGGTGCTCGAGAAGCTTGGCATCGTCGATGTGCGCTGCCGCATCCATCCGCGCATGCGGCTGAAGATCACCGTCACCGAATAGTCCGGGCCAATGTCCCTCCGCTTCAAACTGATCGGCGCGTTCCTGGTGGCCGTGCTGGCTGCGGGCGCCCTTGCGGGAACGAGCCTCTTCGCAACATGGTCGCTCGGCGACATCGCCAAAGCGATGTATGACAAGCCTTTCCAGGCGATCAATTTCGCACGCGCCGCGCAGTCGGATTTCCTGATCCTCGAACTCGAGGAACGGCTTTCCGTCGGCGCCAGCGAGGACAACCTTCAGCGTCTTCGGGAGGACTTTTTCCTCGATCTCGACGTCGCGCTGGAACGGCGGATGTCCGAACGGACCAAGGAACTCGCGACCAAGATCGAACGCGAATTCAATGATTGGTGGAAGATCGCGATGGCGGCCCGTGCCGATCCTCAAAGAGTCGAGGAACGGGACCGAATCGCTGAGCGGGTAAAGACCGATCTCGATATTCTGGTGCAGACTGCGGCCGAGGACGGCTATCGGTTTTGGCTTGCTGCCGAAGACGAAGTCGACCAGACAAGACGCTTCATCATCTGGATCCTGATCGGCGTGCTCCTGGTCTCGCTGCTCGTGGCGGCCCTATTGGCGCGCGATATCATTCGCCCGCTGAACCGGCTCGGACGGCGCACCATCGAGCTCGCCTCCGGCGACCGCTCGATCAAGGTCGACCCCAAGGATCTCCGCCGCGGAGACGAAATCGGCGGCATGGCGCGCTCGCTCATGGTGTTCCGCGACGTGATGACCGAGGTGAGGGAAGCGCGCGATACGGCGGAGGCCGCGGCGAAGGCGAAGTCCGACTTCCTCGCCATGATGAGCCACGAGATCCGCACCCCGATGAACGGCGTCATCGGCATGACCCGTCTGCTGCTGCGCAAGCCGCTCGGCAAGGAGGAGCGGCATTTCGCCGAAACCGTGCTGGAGAGCGCCGAGGGGCTGATGCACCTGCTGAACGGCATCCTCGATTTCTCCAAGCTGGAAGCCGGCAAGCTCGACCTGGAAGTGCTCGACTTCGATCTCCGCCGCCTGATCGAGGGCTCGCTCGCCCTGATGCAGGGCCGCGCCGAGGAGAAAGGGCTTTCCTTCAGCACCGAGATCGACGCGGACTGCCCGGCGCACCTTAAGGGCGACAGCGCCCGGCTCCGGCAGATCCTCTTGAACCTTGTCGGCAACGGGTTGAAATTCACCGAGAGCGGCGGCGTCACCATCGCCGTCGCACCGGGTGCTCAGCCGGGTTTTTACCGCTTCGCCGTCAGCGATACGGGGATCGGAATTCCCGAGGACAAGCTCGGGCGGCTCTTTCAGGAATTCAGCCAGGCCGATAATTCCACCGCGCGGCAATATGGCGGCACCGGGCTCGGGCTCGCGATCTGCAAACAGCTTGTCGAGCTGATGGGCGGCACCATCGGCGTCGACAGCGTCGCCGGCGAGGGCAGCACCTTCTGGTTCGAACTGCCCCTCGCGCTCGGCGAAGCGCCGGACGAGAACGCCGATGCCGTCACCGCCACGCTGCCGCCGCTCTCGCTCCTCGTTGCGGAGGACAATCTGGTGAACCAGCAGGTCGCCCGCGGGCTGCTCGAAGCCGAGGGGCACACGCTCCGCATCGTCGGAGACGGCGCCGCCGCACTCGCCGCGATCGAAATCGAGCCGGCCGGGACCTTCGACGCCATCCTGATGGACATGAACATGCCGGGTATGGACGGACTGGAAGCCACGCGCCGCATTCGCGCGCTGCCGCCGCCCCGCTCCGATATCCCGATCCTCGCCGCGACAGCCGCGGCGACAGCCGAGGAGATCTCCCGCTGCATGGAGGCCGGCATGGACGGATACGTCGCCAAGCCGATCCATCCGGGCCTGCTCTTCGAGGCGCTGGCCCGGGTGCTCGGCCCGGTCATTCCGGAGACGGAAACGGGCGAGGATCTGTTCCCCGATGCCGGGGACGCGCCTCCCCCCGCCTCGCCGGTGGCGGAGAAACTGATGCAGGACGGCCCGGCGCTGGAGCCGGAGGTGCTGGACACCTACCGCGCCCAGCTCGGCGACGACTTCGCGGCCGAAATGGTGACGGATTTTCTCTCCGGCCTCGGCGACCACAGCGCCGCGATATCCGGCCATCTCGCGGCGCAGGATGCGGCCGCGCTCGGCGAAGCGGCCCACACATTGAAAAGCGCGGCCGCCTCGGTCGGCCTCCGCCGGGTCTATCGCGACGCGCTTTCGCTTGAAACTGCCGCCGGAACGCTTCATGTAGACGAATACGCGGCGGCGGCGGAACGGCTGCTCGCCGCGCTTGAGGAAAGCCGTACCCTTTTGGAGAGCCAGGCCGCTCAATGAACAGCCAGACCGATCCTCTCGCCGCCATCCGCCCGAATTTCTCGGAATTCCAGGTGATCGTCGCCGAAGACGAGCCGATGGCGACCAAACTCGCCCAGGGCTCCCTGAAACTGATGGGCTTCAAGCGCATCTTCCACGCGCCCGATGGGTTGAAGGCACTGAAGATCCTGCGCGAGCTCGACGGCGACGTGCAGCTCATCGTCTCAGACTGGAACATGCCGGAGATCAACGGGCTCGAATTCCTGAAGGCGGTACGCAAGATCTTTCCGAAGATGAAATTCATCATGCTGACCGGGAACGCCAACAAGGACTTCGTCATCGAGGCCCGCCGCGCCGGGGTCGACGCCTATATCGCCAAGCCCTTCACCCCGGACCAGCTGAAGGCCAAGGTCGAGGCGATCTTCAAACTCTGATCCGCCGCCCGGCGAATCCGATCCGTTCCCCGTGCCGCGTCGTATGCAAGGCAAGTCGCAAACGGGAAACGGACACAATCCGATGATTCTCTCCAAGACTCTTGCCGCGGTTCTGCTCGCCGCCGGCATTGCCTGGGCGGCCCCCGCCGCCGCGCTCGACCTGATCGCCCTCACCGCCCGCAACCAGCTCGTACTGCTGACCGACAGCGCGCCCTCCAGGACCAGGATCGTCGATATCACCGGTGTCGACACCAAGGTGCTCGGGATCGATATCCGCCCGGCCGATCTCGCGCTCTATGCCGTGACGGCCTCGGGGGCGATCTACACGATCGATCCGGAGAGCGGCGCCGCGACCCTGAAGTCCAAGATCTCCGAGCGGCTGGAAGCGGTCGATAATCTGGTGGTCGACTTCAACCCGCAGGCCGACAGGCTCCGGGTGATGGCCTCGAACGGTCAGAATCTCCGCGTCAATGTCGAGACCGGCGCCGCCATCGTGGACGGCCGCCTCGCCTATGCCGCCGGCGACCGCAACGCCGGCAAGACGACCGGCGTGCTGGCCGGCGCCTATATCAATGCCTATAAGGGCACGAAATACACCCAGCTCTTCGACGTTGACAGCCTGCACGGAATCTACGCCGTGCAGGACCCGCCGAACGACGGCGTGCTGAAGAGCGTCGGCCCGACAGGACTCGCGCCCGGAACGACGGTCGAGGCGATCGACATCCACACCGACCCGCAGGACGAGTATCACGGCTTCGCCGTCGCCGGCCGGGAGCTCTACCGCCTCGACGTCGCGCGCGGCGGGCTCGCGAGGATCGGCCGCATCGCCTCCGGCGGCGGTGCGGTAATCGACATCGCCGCGCCCGTGGTGAACCGTTGACGATGGCGCCCCGGACGCGGACACGCATCGCCCGAAGCCTCGCCCTCGCGACCGCGGGGGCCTGGCTTTCCGTCGGCGCCCTTTCTGCCGCGACGCCGGCGGTGATCGAGCAGGCCGGTATCGCCTTCCGGCCGAAAGCGGTCACCATCAAGGCGGGCGAACATGTCCTCTTCCTGAATTCCGACGTCTTCGGCCACAATGTCTATTCCGATACCGAGGGCGGCGCCTTCGATATCGGCCTGCAGAATTCCGGCAGCGAGGTCGCCGTGACTTTCGAGAACCCGGGCCGCTTCATCCTGCGCTGCCGGATCCACCCGAAGATGCGGGCGACGGTCACCGTCACCGAATAGGTTCGCGCCGGGCCGTTCCGCGATGCGGAGCGAGCGATTTCCAAGCGCCGGCGAAACGGCCATACTCCCATTAACGATAAACGGGAGGACCGGCCCCATGAGCCATATCCAGACGGAACATCTCTTCGACATCACGCTGGAAGTGGAAGCCCCGCTCCAGCTCCTCGGCCACACGCCCTACGGCGAGCGCAAGATCGCCAAGGTCACCGGCGGCACGTTCGAGGGCCCGGGGCTCAAGGGGACGGTGCGCGGCGGCGGCGGGGACTGGATCCTGGTCCGCCAGGACGGCGTCACCCAGCTCGACGTCCGCCTGGTGCTGGAAACCGACGACGGCGCATTGATCTACATGACCTATGCCGGGCTCCGGCACGGGCCGGAAGAGGTGATGGCGCGGCTGAACGCGGGCCAGCCGGTGAACCGCGACGACTATTACTTCCGCATCACGCCGCGCTTCGAGACCAGCGCGGACAAGTATCTCTGGCTGAACAAGGCGGTCTGCGTCGGGACGGGGGACCGGACGCCGAGCGGTCCGGTTTATAATGTGTATCGGGTGTTGTGAGGGAAACCCGAGCTGATCCACTCCTATATTGTTTGCCAACATAAACTGACTTTGTTCAGCAGAACTTTCCGCACGGCCCGATCCGAGCTTCTGCAAACTCAATTTTTGCGAAAACAACCATAGAACCGTACGATTTTCTCGGGATTGACTGCACTTTTTTCGTGTGAAAATAATATGAAAAGAAAAACTTTATGTGAGCTTGTTAGTGTTCGACGTTAAAGAATTTGAGCAAGGTGACAGCACCAAAACCCTGCGAAATGTTCTATTCTGGTGGAAGATTGTCGGCATCGCAGCCAATATGGCTGCTGTTTCCAGCTTAATCGACCGGTTTGTGAACTATCAACCTGGAAAAATACTCTCCAATATTATTATTTCCTATAATTTCTACATTCTTCCATTTGGCGAAACGATATCATATTCGATTTGGAAGATTTGTTATTTTTTCAATATTTCAATACCATTACCGCCCGCGCACTTTGTAATTCCTTATTTTATAATGTGGTTTACTCTAAGTAGAGCCATTATAGAAGCATATGCTAGAATTAGACTGACCGGAAGTCAGTTCGATAAAATGTATCGTGAAATATTATTGTCCAAGCCCGATATAATTGAAGCTCATAAATTAGCAGAAAGACTCTCTCTTATTCGAAAAATGATTTTAATGCGCAGCGCATCCATTCTCACAAAATACACCCATGGCCTTTCAAGCTTCTTTGATGAAATATTAGAAACCGAAATTGGCAAAAAACTCTCCGTATACGGAAATAAATATCAATACTATAGTGAAAACTATATATCACCAATACTAATTGCATTTTATTGGCCATTATCACCACTTTTTTTATTATTTGCCATCGCATTCAATGCTGAAAAAAAATTTACGTCTTACCTAGATGTCAGGATCAAATATATCGAACATAAACTTACAGAATTAATCCCCAAACGGGACGAAGAAAGAGAAAAAATTATTGCTATATTGAAAAAATACGACCCCGAAAGATTTGGAGAACAAATATCAAAAGACGCTATATCTAAAGCCCGCAAAGATATTGATGTTATTTTATCCAAAATAAATAAAGAAATAAGCATTTATGAGAACACATTAAGCACATTAATTCGCTTAAAAAACGGCGGACCCATATTAAAACAAGGACTGAAAACGTGGCTATCAGAACTTTTCATAATAATAATGCTACTCAGTATTTTATTAATATTTGGCGGAGAGCTCATCGATGACACTGATAGCTCAATATATATTGACATTCTATTTTAAATAAAAATTAATTGGACGCACTACTTAATTCTCGACTCAATTCTCCATTGCCAGCGTTAAAAGATACAACGCCTGCATTCTCGATTTACCCGGAGTCTCTCCGAGGGGAAACAAGGGGACACACTACCGAATTCTCTAACTAATTCTCCATTGCCAGCGTTAAAAGATACAACGCCTGCATTCTCGATTTACCCGGAGTCTCTCCGGGAACGCATCTCAGCCTTGAATGCCGCGAGGTCCATTCGGACAGGCGCGCCGCTGGCAATGCCTTCGTCGATTGCCGCCTGAAACGCTGCGAAGATTTTTTCACCGTCGATCGAAGCCTGCCCGTTATCGAGACGCCGACCCATCTCCGCTATGATCTCGGTGCGGCGCGCTTCGAGATCAGGTTTGTCGGCAGTGTCGGTTTTCTCGCTCATGGTGCCTGCATCCTAGCGCTTCGGGACCATGGGGGCACGACACGCTTCTGCCAAATCCAGACCGTCATCCCGGACCTGATCCGGGATCCATTTCCGCGCCGTCACCGCTCTTCGAAATGCTGGGTCCCGGCTCTCCGGCCGGGATGACGACTGTTGTGGGGCCGGGATAGAGACCGGGTGGGGACGGCGGTCAGGTGCGGGAGCGGCGGGCCGTGGGTGGGGAAACGGCGGGCTCACCCCGGCTTCACCGCTTCCGCGAGCATCGTCATGCCGGGGATCATCGGCTCGACCTTCACGTCGACAAAGCCCGTCGCTTCCAGTTTCTCCTGCAGCCACGCGTCGTCGAGCGAGCGCGCCTCCGGGGTGAAGGCCGTGTGCTGGAGCTGCCAGAGGGCGGCGAGTTTCGGGCCGGTGCGGTCGGCACTGACGATGAAATCGTGGATCAGCAGGCGGCCGCCGGGGACCAGCTTGTTCCAGGCGCCCTGCAGCAGGTTCTCGTGCTCGTCGCCGGGCACGCCGGAGAAGAGGTAGGACATCAGGATGGCGTCCTGCCCCTCCGGCCACTCGGTGCGGAGCGCGTTGCCGCGGATATATCTGATCCGGTCGGAAAGGCCGGCCTTCTCGATATATTGCTCGCCGAGATCGGCGACGTTCGGGAAATCGACGATGGTGGCGGTCAGGTCCGGGAAAGCCCTGGCCAGCGTGATGGCGAAGGCGCCGGTGCCGCCGCCGACATCGAGCAGCTTCTTGCCGCCGGAGAGATCGACCTGCTTGGCGAGGCCGCGCGCCGGGCCTAGGGAGCCGGCATGCTGGCTCCTGGAATAGAGCCGCGCCTGCTCCGGGTCGGAGAACCAGTCGGCATAGGAGCTGGTCGCGTCGTCCGGCAGGTTGTTGGCGATCGCGTCCTCGATCTGGTCGAGCAGCCCGTACATCTGCCGATCCACCTGCAAGCGGAGATAGTCGCCGAAATCGTATTTCGCGCCCTTCACCAGGAAGGCCTCGGCGGCGGGCGAATTGGCGAAACGGCCGTCCTCGGTCGAGACCACGCCGAGCGCGGCGAGCGCGGTCAGCAGGGTCTGCACCCGGTCGGGATGCAGTCCGGTCGCCTCGCCGATCTCCCCGACGGAGAGCGGGCCGTCGGCCAGGGCGGTGAAAACTCCATGATGCAGCGCAGCGAAAAGCGCCTTCGAGCCCATGAACCCGAAGGCAATATCGGAAATCTCTTCCGCTTTCGTCAGCAACGCCATGACCTTCACCTCTCCCGTTTATCGTTCTTACGACATAAGTTATCCGATAACGACAGAAGAGGCAAAAGCACTGGGGATTTCCGAGGCTCTGGAAGGGGTTAGCGCGTTGCGGCGCAACAAAATCACGCCGCAACGCAACATGAAATGCGGCCTCAGCTCTCCCCAACCGGCATGTAAAGATCTCCGCCGGCGCGATATTTCTCCGCCATCGCCGCCATGCCCTCCTTCTGCGCCTCGCCGCGGATCTCGTGACTGATCCGCATGGAGCAGAATTTCGGCCCGCACATGGAGCAGAAATGCGCCAGCTTGTGCGCCTCCTTCGGCAGGGTCTGGTCATGGAAACTGCGCGCCGTTTCCGGGTCGAGGGAGAGGTTGAACTGGTCCTCCCAGCGGAACTCGAAACGGGCCCGGCTGAGGGCGTCGTCGCGCCGTTTCGCCGCCGGATGGCCCTTGGCGAGGTCGGCTGCATGGGCGGCGATCTTGTAGGTGATGACGCCGGTCTTCACGTCGTCCCGGTCGGGCAGGCCGAGATGCTCCTTCGGGGTGACGTAGCAAAGCATCGCGGTGCCGAACCAGCCGATCATCGCCGCCCCGATGCCGGAGGTGATGTGATCGTAGCCGGGCGCGATGTCGGTCGTGAGCGGGCCGAGTGTGTAGAACGGCGCCTCGCCGCAGACCTCGAGCTGCTTCGTCATGTTCTCCCGGATCTTGTGCATCGGGACGTGGCCCGGGCCCTCGATCATCACCTGGCAATCCTTCGCCCAGGCGATCTGCGTCAGCTCGCCGAGGGTCTCCAGCTCGGCGAACTGGGCGGCGTCGTTGGCATCCGCGATGGAGCCCGGACGCAGCCCGTCCCCGAGGGAGAAGGAAACGTCATAGGCGCGGGCGATGTCGCAGATCTCCCCGAAATGCTCGTAGAGGAAGCTCTCGCGGTGATGATGCAGGCACCATTTCGCCATGATCGAGCCGCCGCGGCTGACGATCCCGGTGACCCGGTCCACCGTAAGCGGCACGTGATGCAGGCGCAGGCCCGCATGGATGGTGAAATAGTCGACGCCCTGCTCCGCCTGCTCGACCAGCGTGTCGCGGTAAAGCTCCCAGGTCAGGTCCTCGGCCACGCCGCCAACCTTCTCCAGCGCCTGGTAGAGCGGCACGGTGCCGATCGGGACCGCCGAATTGCGGAGGATCCAGTCGCGGATATTGTGGATGTTCCGCCCGGTGGAGAGATCCATCACCGTGTCGGCGCCCCAGCGCGTGGCCCAGACCATCTTCTCGACCTCCTCCTCCATCGAGGAGGTGACCGCCGAGTTGCCGATATTGGCGTTGATCTTCACCAGAAAGTTCCGGCCGATCGCCATCGGCTCGCTCTCCGGGTGGTTGATGTTGGCCGGGATGATCGCCCGCCCGCGCGCCACCTCGTCGCGCACGAACTCGGGCGTGACGAAATCAGGGATCGAGGCGCCGAAACTCTCCCCATCACGCTCCAGGGACTCGCGCGCCAGCGCCTCCTTCGCGGCGGCACGGCCAAGATTTTCGCGGATCGCGACGAACTCCATCTCGGGCGTCACGATCCCGGCCCGCGCATAGGCGAGCTGGGTCACCGCCTTGCCGCCGGTGGCCCGGCGCGGCGCATAACGGACCGGGAATTCCGGTGTCAGCCGGGTTCCCTCGGCGAAACCGTTATCCATCGCCTGCACGCGGCGCCCGTCATAGCCCTCTGTATCCCCGCGCACCGCGATCCAGTCCTCGCGCAGCCTAGGCAGACCTTTTGCGATCTCGATATCCGTCGCCGGGTCGCTGTAGGGGCCGGACGAGTCATAGACCGTCAGCGGCGGCTCGCCGGCACTCGGATGGACCGCGATTTCGCGCATCGGCACACGGATATCGGGATGCAGCGTGCCGGGCACGTGGATCTTGCGGGACGCGGGCAGCGCACCGGTGGTCACTTTCGGATGGATGGCATTCATGGGCTCGGAGCCTCCTCAGCTCGCTCGGGCGTTGGAGACCCAGTTCGCGGAGTGAGGGGCTTTGGCTTCGGGTGTTTCGAGGGTCTGCCCCTGTCCGTCCGCACTCATGCAAGAGTGCCCCGAAGCGCGCACCGTCCCTACGCCAGTATGAACTGGATCAGGTTCGTCGGGTCATTGCGCTGCTCCGGAGAGCCAGCAATATCTCAGCCCCTTGTCGGGACCCCCCGGGTGATAAGGCGATGATGGGAGGCGGCACGGCGCTTTGTCAATCCGTACCCCGGACAGGAAAAAGGGCGGCCGCAAATGCGGCCGCCCATCAGGCTGTTGAATGTTCCGTCCGCGTCAGCCGCGGATGCCCGCGAGGAAACGCTGGATCTCGGCCTTGAGCTGCTCCGATTTCTCGGAGAGCGCCACGGACTCGGTCTCGATCCGGTGGGCCAGATCGCCGGTCGTCTGGGTCGCGCCGGAGACCTCCTGGATATTACCCGTCACCTGCGTGGTGCCGGCCGAGGCCTCTTCCACGTTTCGGGCGATTTCCTGGGTCGCGGCGGTCTGCTGCTCGACCGCGGCGGCGATGGCGGCAGCGATCGAGTCCACCTGCTCGATGGTCTGGGTGATGGCGCCGATGGCGGTCACCGATTCCTGCGTCGAGGACTGGATGCCCTGGATCTGCGCCGAGATCTCCTCGGTCGCGCTCGCCGTCTGGCTCGCCAGGTTCTTCACCTCGGAGGCCACGACCGCGAAGCCCTTGCCCGCCTCGCCGGCCCGCGCCGCCTCGATGGTGGCGTTAAGGGCCAGCAGGTTGGTCTGCTCCGCGATGTCGGTGATGAGACCGACCACCTCGCCGATCTTCTGCGCCGCCTCGGCAAGCCCCTGGACCTTGTTGTTGGTCTCCGCCGCCTCGCGGACCGCGCCGGACGCGACATTTGAGGCCTGCGCGACCTGACGGCCGATCTCGGTGATGGAGGCGCTCAACTCCTCCGTCGCCGAGGCAACGGTCTGGATATTGCGGGAAGCGTCCTCGGAAGCGGTGACGACGATCCCGGCCTTCGCCTTGCTGTCCTCGGCGGTGCTGGACATCTCCCGGGCGGAGCGGCTGAATTCCTGCAGCGCGCCGGAAACCTGATCGACCGTGCCGCCGACCGATGCCTCGAACTCTTCCGCCGTGCGGCTCATCATCTGCCGCTTCTCGGCTTCGGAGCGTTGCTCGTCCTGCACCCGCTGCTCGGCGATGCGCTGGGTCTCGAGAGAAGCGGATTTGAACATCTCCACCGCCTTTGCGAGGTCCCCGATATCGTCCTTGCGGTCGAGATAGGGCACGGCGACGTCAAGCTCGTTGGAGGAGAGGCGCTGGATCACGCCGCGCAGGACCGGGAACGGCTTCATAAGGCGTCCGATCAGCAGAACGGAAATCGCGACGGCGATCACCGCCAGCACGGCCATGACGCTGAGCAGGCTAACCCTCAGTTCCTTTTCGATCTGCTCGATCGCGCTACGCCCAACGCCGACATAAAGAATTCCGACGACCTTGGTCTTGTCTTCGGCGGAGAAGATCGGCTGATAGAGCGTGAAATATTCCTTGCCGAGAATGGTCGCGAGGCCGCGATAGGTCTCACCCTTCATGATCACCGAATAGACCTTGCCGGTCTTGCCGAGCGGCGTGCCTATGGCGCGGCTGCCGTCATTCTTTTTGATGTTGGTGGTGCGGCGCCAGAAATCCTCGCTCTCCGGATCCCAGGCGAAGATGGTTGCCGTCTCGCCGGTCGCGAGTCCGACATCATCGATCGCAGCATGTTCCTCGAAAGCCGGGATCAGGCCTTTCCAGGATACTTCCAAGCTGTCGCTCTTGCGCTCCACGACGAGGTCCGGGTAGCGGTCGCCGAGCATGAGCGCCGCCGTCCGGTAATTACCGGCCTGAGCCGAGGATGCACGGCCTTGAACATAGTCGCCGATCACGAAGATCGCGGATGCGGCGGTGGCCAGCATCGCAACCACGACGAGAACAACCGAGACCGCAGTTACCTTGTTGCGCACGCTGATACTTGAGAACGTCATCTATCTGCCTTTTGCAAGAGAGCCGAAGCTTCTATCACACCGAATTGGCGAGCAAACTAGACGATCAATATTAACCAATAATTACCAAATCTTGCTCGATGCGTTGATTTTGCAGGCCAAATTAACCATAAATTAATTGTGTTAATTTGACGCCGGGGGCTTCAATCTGCCCGCAGGCGCGCCGCGATGTTATTGCTCGGGCGCTATGGGCCACGGCTCGAAACCGTAGAGTTCCTCGGGGTTGCGCAGCAGAATGCGCGTCCGCGTCTCTTTCGACGGTGCCCAGTCGGCGAGCAGATCGAGCAGGACCGCAGCCCCGCTCCTCTCTTGTTCGTCTTCCCGGGCCGGGGCTCCGTCGGCATTCGGCCAGCCGCTGCCCCAGAGCATCCGCTCCGGCGCCCAGTCGACGAGTGCGCGCGCAATCTCGCCGACTTCCGTATCGCCTGCATCGCCGGTCTTCGAGATCCGGTAGGGACATGCGAGCTTCACCCAGAGACGTCCCCGGTCGATGAGACGCCGCAGTGCCCGGAAGCCGGGCTGGGTCAGGCTTCGGGAAAAGCGGAACCCGCCGCAATCCGACAGGATCGTCTCGCCGGGCCAGCCGCGGATCGTCTGCTCCAGTTCATGCAGGTCCGATCCGTCGAGCGCGATCTCCCGGTTCCAGCCGGTCAGGTCATGGGTCCGCCGGACATGGCGGTCGAGATCGTCCCAGGAACAGGTCTCGCGCCCCCGCAGCATGGTCAGTTTCAGCCCGCCAATCCCCGCTTCGGCCAGATCCGCCAAACGCGCCGGATCCTCCCCCGACCCGAGTCCGGCGAAGACGCGCACGCAATCCTCGACGAGGTCACCGCGCGAGACCGCGAGCGCATCCCTCGCCTTCAGCAGCAGATCGGTATCGCCCCCTCCCTCGGGCGGCAGCAGAACAAGCCGGTCGAGACCGAGCTCTTCCTGAACCTCGCGATAGGCATGCGGCGGATGCTCCGGCTGGCCCGCCGGAGCCGCCTCGCCATCAAGGCTGGTGACCGAGACCGCGCAATCGACGGCCCCCGGCGGCGGTGCGACCCGCGCTTTTTCATCCGCGTCCGCGCGCAGTTCGCCGAGAAAACTTTCAAACGACATGACGGCCTCAGAAGAGTTGAAACGCGCCGGTTTCGCGGTAGCGCCGGAAGTAATCCAGCGTCAGCCGATGCGAGGGCAGCATCTCCGGCAGGTCGTCCAGACCGAACCAGTCGAGCGCAAGGGTCTCCTCCCCGTCCGCATGCAGCTCGCCTTCCCATTTCCGGGCGACGAAGTCGAGGCCGAAACCCTGGATCATGTCCCCGTTCGGATAGGTCAGCGTGTTGCTGTCCGGATCCGAGGCATGGCCCCAGGGCACCGGGTCCAGAACGGTCAGCCCGGTTTCCTCGGCAACCTCGCGAACCAGCGTGGTCGCCACACTCTCTCCGGCCTCGCAGAAGCCGGCAGGCAGGCCCCAGACATGCATGTCGCCGCGCAGCTGCAGCAGCACGCGTCCCGCCTCGTCCTCGATCACGCAGCGCGCGCCCGGCATCAGCACCAGCCGGTTGCCGATCAGCTTGCGCAGCTGGCCGAGATAGCTCTGCTCGAAATCCTCGCTCACGGGCGGCTGGCCCCGCCGCTCACATTACCGCGCCGATCTGCCACGGAATGAACTCGTGATCGCCGATCCCGAGCCGCTCGCTCTTGGTCTTCTCGCCGGAGGCGACACGGAGCACCTGCTCGAAGATCTGCGTGCCCATCTCCTCGATCGAGACGCCCTGGTCCATCACCGGGCCGCAATTGATATCCATATCCTCGGACATGCGGTCGTACATGGCGGAATTGGTCGCGAGTTTCATCGAGGGAGCGGGCTTGCAGCCGTAACAGGAGCCGCGCCCGGTGGTGAAGGCGACAACGTTGCTGCCGCTCGCCACCTGTCCGGTGATCGACGCCGGATCGTAGCCGGGGCTGTCCATGAAGACGAAGCCCTTGGTGTCGATCTTCTCGCCGTACTTGTAGACCCCGGTGAGGTTCGTGGTCCCGCCCTTGGCGGTTGCGCCGAGGCTCTTCTCGAGAATGGTCGTCAGCCCGCCCGCCTTGTTGCCGGGAGACGGATTATTGTTCATCTCGCCGCCGTTGCGCGCGCAGTACTCTTCCCACCACTTGATGCGCTCGACCAGTTTCTCGCCGACCTCCTTGCTGACGGCGCGGCGAGTCAGCAGGTGCTCGGCACCGTAGATCTCCGGCGTCTCCGCCAGCACCGCGGTGCCGCCGTGGCGCACCAGCAGGTCGGCCGCGTAGCCGAGCGCCGGGTTCGCAGTCATTCCGGAATAGGCGTCCGAGCCGCCGCATTGCAGCGCCAGGGTCAGTTCCGACGCCGGACAGGTCTCGCGCCGGCTCTGGTTGGCGAGCGGTAGCATCTCCTCGATCAGGGAGAGCCCCTTCTCGATGGTCTTCCGGGTCCCGCCGGTTTCCTGCAAGGTCATGGTGCGCAGGCGCGGGCCGCGTTCGAGCTGGTTTGCTTCCAGCAGGAAGTCGATCTGGTTCACCTCGCAACCCAGGCCGACCATGATAATGCCGGCGAAGTTCGGATGCCCGGCGAAGCCCCAGAGCACACGCTGCAGGTTCGCATAACCCTCGCCCGTATCGGCCATGCCGCAGCCGGTCGCATGGCTTAGCGCCACCACCCCGTCCACGTTCGGATATTTCTCCAGCAGCTCCGGCTTCACCGCTTCGGCGAGATATTTCGCCGCCGAGGCCGAACAGTTCACGCTGGTAAGCACGCCGATATAGTTCCGCGTGCCGACCCGGCCATTGGGGCGCTTGAAGCCCTGGAACGTCGCCCGGTCCTTTTCCGGCACGTAATCCGTATCGTGCCGGTCCATGCAGAAGGCGTAGTCGCGCTCGAAATCCTTCATCGCAACATTCTGAGTATGGACATGATCGCCCGGACGGATGTCCTGGGTCGCGAAACCGATCACCTGGTTGTATTTCCTCACCGGCTCGCCGACCCCGATCTTGCGGGTCGCGATTTTGTGGCCGCGCGGAATCGGCGCCAGCGTGGCAACCATCTCCTCCGCGATCTTCACATTCGCCGCGATCTCGGTGCGCGACGTGACGACATTGTCCGCCGGGTTGAGCCTCACCGTCAGTCTTTCGCCGCCGCGGTTCCCGTCAGCTTCGGCCATCACACATCTCCCTTGGATTAATTGCTGCAATGATAGCTCAGCAGCGGTGCCGCGCAAAAGCTTGCGACGTGGAATGCCGATGCTTACTCATTGGCCATAATCATATCAAAGCGGGGGAAATCATGGCAGGACGTCTGGAAGGCAAGAAAGCCCTGATTACGGCGGCGGCGCAGGGCATCGGCCGCGCCAGTGCGGAGGCTTTCGTCCGGGAAGGCGCGGAAGTGATCGCGACCGATATCAACATGGATGCGCTTGGCGCGCTCAAAGACCAGCCCGGGGTAACGCTGCGTAAGCTCGATGTGCTGGACGGCGATGCCGTCAAAGAGGCGGCGGGGCAGATCGGCGCAGTGGACGCGCTCTTCAACTGCGCCGGGTTCGTCCATCACGGCACACTGCTCGACACGACCGACGAGGATTGGGATTTCTCCTTCAATCTCAACGTGAAGGCCATGTTCCGCATGTGCCGTGCCTTCCTCCCGGCGATGCTGGAGAATGGCGGCGGCTCGATCATCAACATGTCCTCGGTCAGCTCCAGCCTGAAAGGCATCCCGACGCGCTGCGTCTACGGCGCCAGCAAGGCCGCCGTACTGGGCCTCACCAAGTCGATTTCGGCCGATTATCTGAAGCAGGGCATCCGATGCAACGCGGTCTGCCCCGGCACCGTGCAATCGCCGTCGCTCGACGGCCGGATCA
This sequence comes from Nisaea acidiphila, assembly GCF_024662015.1. Lineage (NCBI taxonomy): Bacteria > Pseudomonadati > Pseudomonadota > Alphaproteobacteria > Rhodospirillales > Thalassobaculaceae > Nisaea > Nisaea acidiphila. Next base: position 1,287,481 of record NZ_CP102480.1, read on the forward strand.
ATGCCTTCGACGATCCCGTCCAGGCCCGCAAGGATTTCATCGCCCGCCAGCCGCTGGGCCGTCTCGGGACCGCCGAGGAGATCGCCGCCATGGTGCTCTACCTCGCCTCGGACGAAAGCGCGTACACCACCGGTCAGTTCTTCGTTGTCGATGGAGGCATCCTCAATTGAATTCCCAGACGTCCCTCAGCCGCGTCGATTTTGACGCCGCCGCCGCCCGTATCCGCGGAAGGGTTCGCCGGACACCTACGCTCGAGGCGCTTGCCTGCAGGAGCGAGGCAGCGCCGGGTACCCGGCTGCTGCTGAAACTCGAGAACCTGCAGCCGACCGGGTCGTTCAAAGTGCGCGGCGCGACCAATACGGTGATGTCGCTCTCGGAAGAGGAAAAGGCGCGCGGCCTGATCACGGCCTCCGGGGGCAATCACGGGCTCGGCGTCGCTTTCGGAGCACGGATGAGCGGATGTCCGGCAGTGATCTATCTGCCGGAAAGCACGCCGTCGGCAAAGGCCGCGAAACTGAAGGACTGGGGTGCCGAGGTGATTGTGCATGGCGCCGTCTGGGACGATGCCAACGAGGCGGCGATGGTCCGGGCGGATGCAGACGGTCTGACCTATATCCATCCCTTCGCAGATCCCCGCGTCGTCGCGGGCCAGGGGACGATCGCGCTGGAAATGCTGGCCGACAATCCGGAGATCGACACGCTGGTGGTCGCGATCGGCGGCGGCGGACTGATCGCCGGGATCTCGACGGCGGCGAAGCTGCTGAAGCCGGGTATCCGCGTGATCGGCGTCGAGCCGGTCGGCGCCCCCACCCATCACGCGGCCCGCGCCGCCGGACATCTGGTCACGCTGGACAAGATCGAAACCGCCGCCGGCACGCTTGCTCCGCGCACCTCGGCCGAGCTCAATTTCGGGCTGATCTCGGAAAATGTCGACGAACTGGCGCTGGTTTCCGACCCGGAGATGAAAGCCGCCGCCGAATGGCTTTGGAGCGAGGCCGGTATCGCGGCGGAACTCAGCGGCGCGGCCGCGCTCGCTGCTCTTCGGACAGGTGCCGCCAAGGTCGCGGAAGGCGCCAATATCGGCGTCGTTGTCTGCGGTGCGGGAACCGACGGGATCGGCTGACGTCAGATCCCCGAAAGGGCCAGCGCGACCGACGCCAGCAGCATGGCGGCGAACGCGATGTTCGCCGCACGCCCGAGCCTCGGGTCGTTGAGCAACCGCGCGAAGAGCGAACCGAAGGCCAGCCAGGATGTGTTGACCACGAGGATCACGATCGTGAGCGCTGCGATCTTGGCGAGCGAGTCGGTCAGATAATCGCCCGGCAACAGGGTCTGGCTGGCAAAGACCGCGCCGATGGCCGCGAAGGCCTTCGGATTGGCGAGCGCGAGGAACAGCGCCGGGAGAAATCCCGGCGCCGTGCCTTCGCCGTCGCTCCGCACGCCGGCCGGCGCGGATGCGATTTTCCAGGCTAGATAAAGAATATAGACGGCGGCCGCAGCGGTCAGAACCGTCACCAGAGCCGGCTCCGCCAGAACCAGAGCGGTGACGCCGCTCGCGATCATCAGCAGAACACAGGTCGTGCCGAGGACGATCCCGCCGAGATACGGCAATCCTGCCCGGAACCCATAGGCCGTGCCGAGCCCGGCGAGACTGAGAGTCGCCGGACCGGGGCTTCCCATGAGCGGAAAGGCGGCCAGCCAGAGCAGGAGAAGGCTGCTTGTCATTTCCATCACCGTCATGAATGCTTTCCGAACATTGCACGCGGCCAACGAGGGCGGTCTTGAACGAATGTGCAGCCTGAACGCCCCGCCCGAACCCGGGCGGATACGCATGCTCTCCCTCGGCGACGGAGTTCAGATCGTGGAGACCGGCGACCTGCGTCACGCCTTTGCGCCCCACCGCCACGACGAGTACGTCATCGGGATCACAACGCAAGGGGTCCAGAGCTTTCGCTACCGCCGCGAGGATCGCGCCGCCCTGCCCGGCCAGGCCTTCGTTATTCATCCCGACGAGCTCCATGACGGCCGCCCCGGCACGGAGTCCGGCTACGGGTATCGCGCCGCCTATATCTCCCCCGAACTGATCGGCGAGGCTCTCGGCGGCGTCTCCCTGCCGTTCGTCCGGCAGGTCGTCGGCTCCGACAGAGGATTGTTTGCGGCGATCTCCGGACTTTTGGAGGCAGGGTCGGAGACGGAGCGTGAGCCGGCAGCCGCCCTCGCCCGTCTAGCGGACGTACTGGCCCGGATGTCGGGCATGCCGCCCCGACGTGCCCCCGAACATCGCACGGCCCTTCTGCGGATCCGCGATCATCTCGCGGACTGCTGGCGCGACGGGATATCCATGGCGGAGATCGAGGCGGAACACGGCCTCGACCGTTTCACCGTCGCACGCCATTTTCGCCGCTATTTCGGAGTCAGTCCGCACCGCTTCCTGACTCTGCGCCGGCTGGACCGGGCGCGACACATGATCCGGAACGGGGCGGAACTCGCCGACGTGGCGGCTGCGGCCGGCTTCGCCGACCAGAGCCACATGACCCGCCTGTTCAAGAAGGCTTTCGGTGTCACGCCGGGTCAGTGGCGAACCTTGATGAGCTGAGCCGGTCGGTCGTCAGACATCCGCTCCGGCATAACCGGCACAGACGATCACGCCCCCGACACGCTTGGCATAGGTCTTTTTCGGAACCAGGGTCCCGGTCACCGGATCCGGCCACATATAGAGCGTCCAGGCGCCGGCTGGACGCAGCGTCGTGGCCTCGATGATCTCGCGGATGAAGTATCTGCCGTTGCGGTCCTTGCTGCCGGCGACATTGTCGCCCTCGACCCGCTTGTTCGGATGCAGCAAAAGCGCGCCATCCGGATCCATGACATAGACATAAAGCCCTTCATCCGGCCTCGTCCAGGCATGCCGCGGGCTCTCGGAGAGTGCCTTCGGAAAACCATGTGCCGCGATCGCCGCCGAAGCGGTCTCGACCATCTCTATGACCGACTCGCGTGTGCCGTATGCCCATGCGCGCGCCGGTAACGCGGCGGCAATAGTTCCTGCCAGCAGCCAGCAAAGAGCGCCACGGCGTGAGACATCATGCACGGCGCGTCATGCCCCCTTGCGGATCAGAAAGGTGAAGGTTCCCTCGGACTCGGCCTCGCTAACCAACTCGTGTCCGCTGCTATTACAGAAATGCTTGAAATCGAGGGGAGAAGCCGGGTCCGTCGAGTGAACGGAGATCGTCTGGCCAGCCTCAAGGCCTTTGATCGCCTTTCGGGCCTTCAGGACCGGCAGCGGACATTTTAGTCCACTGGCATCCAGCGTCAGGGCCGGTTCGCTCATCGTCTTTCGCCTCGCATGTCGTCAGGTCCGCTGAATATTGGTGTGGATCATCCCGCCTGCCAACCCCAGCAAGACTGCGGCCAGCGCCGGTCGGCCGGGCATCGGCGATTTCCCTGATGATTTTCGCCAGCAGGACCTCGGCGAACGGCGTCTTCTCGTCCGCCACCATGACGAAGGCTCCGACGCCGCCAATGATGTCGAGCCGGTAATGCATCTCAAGCGGCATGCCGCCGGGCCCCGGGCGGTTCCGGCCCCGGCTTTTGACCGCGAGCGCGTTTACCGTGATACCCGCATCGACCGCGCGGTCACGCGCCCAGTCGATCGGCCGGCCGCCGATCTGCGGCCCGTCGCCAGAGACGTCGATCACGAGACGGGCGCCATCATAGGCGTTTTCGACGATCCGGTCGGTCGAGAACGCGATCGCCTCGCTGATTGAGTTATATCCCCAGGCCGCCCGCGGCGCGGCGAGCAGGGCTTCTCCGAATGCGCGAGCATCTTCAACGCCCGCAATTTCCGTCCAGTCAACGATGATATGCTGCGACGACGGATCGCCCCATTCGATATAAGTGACCACAATCTTCCCTGTGCGACCTGAATTCACCGCGTCGACAACTCTGGGGTCGATCAGAGCATCCGCGTAACCCTTGCGTTGAAGATAGAGCTCGTCGTCGTCGATCGAACCGGACCCGTCCGCCGCAAAAACCAATTCAAGATCGACGGCTTCTGCGTGAGCGGGTCCACTGCGGGAACAGGTCAGAGCAAGCGCAAAAACAGCGCAGGGAATCGTGAATCCTGCGCCGCAAATGCCGCGTAATATATTTGAAACACAACGGATTCTTCCTGTGGATAACTTTTTTCGCGCTGCAGAACACCGCGAAGTCCGGGATATCGAAGATACGGTTCGGCCCATGTCCACCCGCCTCGAAACATTGCATTCAAAAAGTCAACCCAGCCTTTAGCTTTAAAAAACGAAAGAGCCTCATTATTCACAAGCCATTCACAGGCGCGATCCAATCCTCCATTGCGATCTTGCCCCCGGCACAAATGGACAGTCAGCACGAGACCTCGCCAACAACTATAGAATTCGGAGTCGCGCTGGAAACCTGAAATCGGATTGCGGCCCAATCAAGAGTCCGTCAGGAGCCGCAAGACCGCATGCGATTTGAACGCATTTTAAGACAACGAGAAAATCAGTAAAATTTTACTCAGATGCGGATCTCCGTTTATTCGGCCACCCTTCCGGGGTGCACCTCAATACTTCTACGGGCGGTCAGAATGCGCGCCCCATCCAGCGACAGCTGGGTGACTTCGGCCTCAAGCGTCATGGGGCGCCGCACCCAATAGGGGAAATCGATGCGCCGAACCAGCCAATCGCCGCCGCTCGCATAACCATGATGCTCAAGCCGATACCTTTGAGCGTCGACGTATTCGAGGAAAGCACCGGAAACAGACATCATTATCCAGAACTCCCCGTCCCGCCGGACGGAGACGATCGCGGCGCATGCCATGCCGTCGAACCGGTCGACGTCCGGGCCTATCGGAAGCGGCGCTCCGCATCCCTCGTGGTCCCTCGGAATGATCTCCACCGCCATGATCGACTGCCCCGCCGGAGCGGGCGCGCGCGCCGCATCTCCAGTGCCGGGCAATTGTCGAACCGCGAACGCACCGCCCAGCAGACAGGCCAATCCCAGACCGGCCGCGAACCACAGCCTTCCGGGCCACGGCGCCGCGCGCAAGGCAGTGGCAGCCGGTTCAAGCAGCCGATTTGCGCGCGCCTCACCGAGGCAGGCGCGCAAGGCGTCCTTGGCATCGGCAACCGGCCTGCAATCCCATCCCGTGTTTTCCGGGGGATGCTCGCCTTCCAGCGGAAACAGGAACAACCCGCCGCCATCGTCAGTCGGGCCGGCCCGGGCCAGTTTCTCGGCGACAAAGTCGACCGGACCGACATCGAGGTCTCGATTGAGACGCCCCGTCACGAGAACCTGCAGCGCGGCCGGCTCGTCTCCTTCGGCCAGTTTGTCCTCCCGTTTCAGGAGATGCGCCAGGAACAGCCCGAGCTGCCAGCTGTCACCGCTTTCGATCGCGGCGGACAGATCGGTGCGATACACCGGATGGCCCGTATATTGTTCAACGATCCCCGTCGGCCTCCGTACGAATGCGTCGTAATCGCGGCTGACCGGCAGGGAAGCCAGCGAACCGGACACGCAGACCACCGAATTGACTGAGGGATGCTCCGGCTGGATACGCACAACCGCGACCGGTCCGCGGGTTGTCGCGACAAGAATGCGGACGCGCGTGGTCGCACTTGTCACGTCAGGAAGAACCTGGTGTCCGGATCGCGGAAAGCCTCGACCAACGGCGCATCCGGTGCGAGCAGGAGCTGGAGCGGATAGTCCCCGTCCTCCGGCAAGGGCGTCAGAACCGGTTCACCCCTGACCGGAATGCAGACAAGCAATCGCGGGGCGCCCGCTCCGGCCTCCGTCCGGTCGACAAGAAGGTAGAGCGGACCGTCTTCCGCGAGCGATGCCAGCAGACGGAGGTTGAATCCGTCCGCCGTTCGATGAGCAAGATCGCCGGAACTCGCCGCCGCGACCTCCGCGAATGTGGCAACCGCGACCCTGCGCGCCACCTGTTCCAGCATGCGGGCCGCTATCGGGTCCTGGACCGCTCGATCAAGAACGACTTGCGCTTCCGGCGTGTCTGGCACCAAGAGGCTGTGGGCCAGTTCGGATAACCCGATCCGGGGAACCGCCTCGAAGACGGCCGCACGCAGGTCCTGCGCCAGAGAAGATGCAAGAAACAGCTGCTCCTCAAGCGAAGCCCTTTCGTGCCCACCTCCCGTCGTCATGCCGGCTCCCTGTAGAGCGCGGAGAGTGCGGCACGGAAGCGGCGGCAATCATCGATGAAAACCTGATCGGCCGGAATGAGATCGAAATGCCGTGTCAGCGCCCCGAGCAGGTCCTGCAGCGTTGCATTACACCTCTCGATCAAAGGATCGCTTGCCTCCGCAGCCTCGACGGTCTCCGGATCGAAGACCAGATGCTCTTCGAAGCCGCGCCGGTTTACCTTTGCGAACGCGATCCGCGCCGAGCGATAAAGCGCGGCTTCGGGACAGGTATCCGGGTCTCCTGTCAAAGCGCTCCCGATCAGATCCCTCGCGGCCCGGTCAGGGTGCAGGAGCACGACATTTTCCGTGTATTGCCCGTCGCCCGTGAGGCTTGCCCTGAGAGCCGGGAGCGCGTCCGGGCAGAGCGCGGCCGCGATCGACAGCGCTTCCGGCCTGCGGTTCCGGAATAGAATATACATCAGGGCCTTACGGGTCTTGCGGAGCTGAGTTGAAATCGCGGAATAACCGGTAACCGCCGCATTGTAGGTTTCGTCGGGCTCGGCGCCGATCAGACCGGCCGCGGCCTCCCCCATGCCGTCTCCGCCATGCCGGCGCAGCGCTTGGATGATGCGCGCCTGATGCGCGCCGAAAACTTCGGAGCGTAGAATGGTCAAAGGCAGGAGACCGGCCGCTTCTCCGGCTTCGAGAACCGTTTCAAGCCTGGCCGCCTCGCGCTTGTTCACCGATTTCAGCCTGTCTGCGGGCGGCGCCGCGAGCTCCGCCAGGACTGCGCGCTTCTCGTCTATTGTCTCCAGCGCTTCCCGAACCTGCTCCGGATCGACCTCCCCCTGATCCCTCGCCGGCCCGATTGGCGCCGCGCTTTCCACCGCCCGGCGGGCCGACGCTTCCTTCAGAGCCGCACGCAAACGCAGGCAGTCTAGCGCGACCGTGCGGAATCCCCTGAAATCGCCAACGGCGCCATGCTCCTTGCAGCGCTGCTCCCAGAAAGCGAGCACCGTCCGGTCATCGACATCCTCGGCAATGGGCCGCTGCCCCGTCCGTTCCGAGATGAAGCCGCAAATTGCATTGAACTTGCGTTCATATTGCTGGGACGGCAGATGCCCTTTCAGGAACTCGTAGAGCTTCCGGGAGAGCGCATTCGCAAGCTCCTGAGCCCCGGAATGATCCCTCGGCCCAGCGAGATAGGACGATATCTCGCCATCGACGACATCGAAGCCGAGCGACGTAACGCAGAAATCGAGCAAAGCCGCCAGAAACGGAATACGGCTGTAGCTGATGCGAAATTCCGGCCGCATATTGAGCAGGACCAGTTCTCCGGCCTCTGCCCTGACATCGTCTCCCGTGGCCGGAGAGGCCAGTGCTGACGCTTTGAAGGCGGAAGCCGTCGCTGCGCGCACCCCCCAGAGAAACCCGACATAGCTGCCCCGACCGGCAATCCGGTCCGCCGCGCCAATGAGAAAGGCAAGTTCCAGAAGCGGACGTCCATAAGCCCGGGCGGCGATGGTCTGCACCAGAGAGCGGCAAGCCCGCGCCCCGTATCTTCGTCCGCCCTCCGCGGAGGTTTCAACCACGGCGGCGAGCGCGGAGGCCAACTCCCCGCTTATTTCCGTTCTGAGCCCGAATGCGCTTCCCTGTTCCAACTCACCTCCGGACATCACCCTTTGATGAATATATTATTATTTTTTCATGCTTTACGTGTTCATCTTCGGTGATTTGATCGCGTCCCGCAACGGCTCTCTGGCCCGGGCTAGTCCGGAGACCGGTACTCCGCGGTGACGCTGACTTTTCCGGGGGCCGACGTGATGGCAACCGGCGAGCTTACCGCATCGAGATCCGCGACGATGGCTTCCAGAAGGCTGGCGATATGATCCGCGCCGAGCACCGTGCCGACACGCATTTCCACCCGGCCCGCTCCCTCGAGGCGGACCGGAAATACCGGCGCGGGGACACCACCGGTCTCGACCGACAGGATATCCGCAACGCTGAGAACCCTGTCGAGCGGGAAGCCGGAAAACGAGACCAATACTTTCCTACCTTCCTCCCAGATCCTGACTGTCTCTGAGGTGTTCCGCTCCGCCGAGATCTCATATGGGACGATGTGAGTCTCCACATCCGCGATCCAGGACGCCTTCGCAAGCCTGCGGAAAAACAGGTCGACCTGCGGTGCGTTGTCCGGCACCAGCGCGCGTGCAATCGGCGCGAGACCGCCCAGGTCCGGCACGGCACCGGCCACGACCAACACGATCAGCGCCTCACGGTCGACGGATTTTCCGCTGCGGGGAACCGCGAAGTAGCCTGAACTTCCACCGACCCAGAATCGGCGCTCCGGTCCCGAACGGACACGGAGCACCGGGCCGTCTTTCAGATCCAGGGCCACCACCCGTCCGGCGCCGGTTCGCACATAAACGGCAGCGGTCCGGTCCACCGGCCAGGGCGCAAAATGCAGTTCGGGTACCGCGCCCGTATTGAGCCGCGCATTGGCCAGATATACCCAGTGCCCCGTCTCACCGGCACTCGCAAGGGCACTCCATGCGAGCCCCAAAACCACAAACGACAACCGAGAAAACGGGTGCCACCACATTGGCTCAGCCCTTTCGGGCGGCGACCGCTTCGGCGAGGATGCAGAGAAGCTCGAACATGATCGTCGCACCGGTGAGAGCGGTGATGCCGCTCGGGTCGAAAGGCGGGGCGACCTCGACGATGTCGGCGCCGACAAGGTTCACCCCGCTCATGCCGCGGACCAGAAGCTGCGCCTCCAGCGCGGTGAAGCCCCCGATTTCCGGCGTTCCCGTACCTGGCGCATAGGCCGGGTCGATCCCGTCGATATCGAAGGTGAAATAGGTCGGCCCGTCGCCGACCACCCGGCGCGCCTCCGCGATCACCGCGTCGAGCCCCATCTCGTGCGCCTCGTGCATCTGGATGACCCGCATCCCGTGCTCATAGCTGAAGGCCCACTGATCCCGACCGTTGATACCGCCGCGGATGCCGATCTGCACGCAGCGCTTCGGGTCCAGTACGCCCTCATCCACCGCACGAGAGAAAGGCGAGCCGTGATGGAAACGCGAGCCGAGATAATCGTCGCCGGTATCGCAATGGGCATCGATCTGGATCAGCCCGACCGGCCGATCGCGTCCGAGCACACGCAGGATCGGCAGCGTGATCGAATGATCGCCGCCGGCGCTGAGAGGAACGGCGCCGGTCGCCGCCAATTTTTCATACCATGCCTGTATCTGCTCGTGCGCCTGCTCGAGCTGGAACGGCCTTTCGACGACCGCATCGCCCACATCCGCGATATCGCAGAGCTCATAGGGCGAGACACCGGTCGCCTGGTTGATGGTCCGCATCAGGCTGCTTTGATTGCGGATCTCCCGCGGACCGTGACGGGCGCCGGGACGGTTGGTGACGCCACCGTCATAAGGCACTCCGATCAATGCGATGTCGAGACCGGCGGCGCTTTCCCGGTAGGGCATGCGCATGAAGGTCGGCACTCCTGTATATCGCGGCGCCTGCATCGCCTTCAGGTCCTGCTCCGACATGCCCATCGTTCTCTCCTCCGGCTGCTTTCGTTCCAGTCTGCGATTGCGCCTGATCGGAATGCAAGTCTGGACCGCTTCTCCGGAGCGGCGCTACTGTCGCGCCTCCCGCCGCGCTAGCTCAGAGATCGAGATGACACAGTATTTTCCCGCCTCCAGCACTTCCTGGGATCGTATCGACCCGCGCGATGCCGGCTTCGACGCCGACGGTCTGAAAGCCGCGAGCGACTTTGCGGTCGCCAATGAATCCCAAATGGACCGTGACGTGCGCAAGGCTCTCGACAACGATCTTTTCGGGGAACCGGAAGGGCTGCGCGACGTCATCGGCATCACCCGGCCGCGCGAGGATCCGCACGGACTGATCGTCCGCGGCGGAAAGATCGTGCACGAATGGGGCGACACACAGCGCCCGGACATCACGTTCAGCATCGCCAAGAGCTATCTCTCGCTCTGCGCCGGCCTCGCACTGGACGAAGGCCTGATCCCGAGCTTCGACCGTCCCGTCGCAGAACTGGTCGACGATGGCGGCTTCGATAGCGACCAGAACAGGGAGATCACCTGGGCGCAGTTGCTGCAACAGACCAGCGAATGGGAAGGCACACTGTGGAGCAAGCCGGACTGGATCGACCACAACCGCGATCTCGACGCCTCGGCCGGCGAAGGCACCATGAAGGGCAAGGCCCGCGACATGCAGGCGCCGGGTACCTTCTGGGAATATAACGACGTCCGCGTGAACCGCCTCGCGCTGGCCCTGCTCCGGGTCTGGAAGCGTCCGCTGCCGGAGGTTCTCAAGGAAAAGATCATGGCCCCGATCGGCGCCTCGTCCGATTGGGAATGGCACGGCTACGAGAATTCCTGGGTCGAGATCGACGGCAAACGCATCCAGTCCGTCTCCGGCGGTTCGCACTGGGGCGGCGGCATGTTCATCAGCTCCCGCGACCAGGCGCTCACCGGCCTGATGATGGCGCGCGGCGGCACCTGGAGCGGCAAGCGGTTGGTCTCGAAAGCTTATATCGAGGCCGCGACAACGCCCTGTCCGATCAATGACGATTACGGCTATCTCTGGTGGCTGAACGGCGCCGGCGGCAGTGCGCCCTCCGCCCCACGCTCCAGCTATTTCGCCAAAGGGAAGGGCTCGAACGTCATCTGGATCGACCCGGAACTCGACCTGGTCGCCGTCGTGCGCTGGATCGAACGCGATGCGTTCGACGGCTTCTGCGGCAAGGTGATGGAAGCCTTCAGAGAAGCGTAAGCAATTTCTTAACATTAACCGAGGATTGTTAAGCGACCGGTCGAGTGACCGGAGCGCGGAACCTGCTCGCGCAAAGGACAACAGAAGGGCATCGAATGCGCGGACGTATCCTCAGGTTCGCATTCCTTCTGCTGGCGGCAATTGCCGCGACGGCAGCGCTCGGCCCTGCCCGCGCGGAGGCCATGCTCGCCGATAAGCGGGTCCTGTTTGTCAGCTCCTATCACCTAGGATTTCATAGCGTCCCCAAGCAGATAGAGGGAATTCGCGCAGGCTTCGAAGAGTTCCTTCAGGGAGGGACACAGCCACTTATCGATGTGGAGTTCATGGACACCAAACGCCTTGGCTCCGCCATTTACGGCCGGGTGTTCAAGGAAAGCCTGCAAGCGAAACTCGACGCCGTCGAACCTTACGATCTCGTCATCATCGGTGACGACAATGCGCTGGATTTCGCCATTCAGGAACGGGACGGCCTGTTCAAGGGGCTGCCGATCGTCTTTCACAGCGTGAACAATGTCGAGAAGGCGAAGTCCCTGGACGGCGATCCGCAATTCACGGGTGTTGTCGAGATCCTGTCCCTGTCCGATACGGTTCGCCTGATCAAGGACCTGATACCGTCGTCGAAACGGCTCTATGTCATCGGCGACGCGACTCCTACAGGCCGCCTGAATCTTGTCCAGATGGAGAAGATCCCAAGCACGGACATGCCATTCGAGATCGTGCCCCTTTCGCTCGAAAGCATGACCCACGAAGACCTCGCGCTTGCACTCGGGGTTCTGGAGCCGGACCAGCCCGTGCTCCTGCTCTCCGCCTTCCGGGATTATACCGGTCGCTCCCGGTCGCGTTCCCAGGTCTTCGACATGATCAACGCGAACCTGAGGGCGCCGTTCTTTCACCCGATGCCGTTCGTTCCGGGGGACGGTCCGGCCGGCGGGCGTGTTGTCAGCCATTACGAACAGGGCAGGGCATCCGCGGGCATGGCAGCCCGAATCCTCACAGGAACGCCCATAAGCGAGATCGCGGTACAGATCGAGAGCCCGAACGTCACCTATGTCGACATGGAAGCCGTCAGGAAGTTCGGCCTGAACAGCGACGGAATTCCGAAAGGCTCGAGACGCTTCAACGACGTCACGAAGATTGCAGGGCTCGACGTTCAGGTCATCTGGATCGGCGCGCTGTTCATTCTGTTCCAGAGCGCGCTTATCGCGATGCTGGTCGTCAACCACCTCTACCGCAGGCGGGCACGCATCGCCTTGAAACAGAGCGAGCGCCGGTTCCGCGACATCGCGGCAATCTCGTCGGACTGGTTCTGGGAGTCGGACGAGAACATGCGTCTGACCGAACTGTCGGACCGCTTCGAGGCCGTGACCGGAGACACGGCCGCCTCGCGCCTCGGGACCTCTCATCTCGACTATCAGGATCTCGACTGGAACGTTTCGAACGCCACCGACTGGGAGAACCATCGCGCGCAGCTCGAGGCACGTGCCCCGTTCCGGAACTTCGAATATGCGCGTATCGGGTCCGGCGGGGAGCGGCGCTACGAGCGCATCAGCGGCACGCCGATTTTCGATGACGGTGTCCTGACCGGCTATCGCGGCATCGGCTCGGACGTTACGGAAGAGTATGAGCGCCGGAACCAGTTGCTCCGGGCGATCAACGAAGCGGATCTCGCCAACCGGACCAAGAGTGCGTTCCTCGCGAACATGAGCCACGAGCTCCGCACTCCGCTCAATGCGATCATCGGCTTCTCCGAAATTCTCACCGGCCAGTTGTTCGGCAAGATGGAGAACGAGCGCTATCTCGATTACGCCAACGACATCAACGAGACCGGAAAGCATCTTCTTACGGTCCTGAACGACCTGCTGGACATTTCCCGGATCGAGGCGGGCTTCGTAAAACTGGACGAAAGCGTGATCGATATCCGCCAGATGCTGCGCTCCTGCGCCCGCATGCTCGGCGACCGGGTCACCGAAGCCAATCTCAGCCTGACCCTCGACATCCAGGAAGACCTGCCGGCGCTTTACGGGGACGAGACCCGGCTTCGTCAGGTCCTGATCAACCTGCTGATCAACTCCGTGAAATTCACCCCGTCCGGCGGCGAAATCACGATGCGCGCGGCCCTTGCAGGGAAAGGCGGGATCGACATTGAGGTGATGGACACCGGTGTCGGAATCTCGCAGCAGGACATTCAGCGGGTGATGGAGCCATTCCAACAGGCCGAGCAGGCCCTGTCGCGCCGCTATGGCGGCGTCGGGCTCGGCCTGTCCCTCGCCCGCAATCTCACCGAGCTCCACGGCGGCGAAATCACGGTGGAAAGCGAACAGGGATCCTGGACCCGCGTCCGCATTCACCTCCCTGCCGAGCGGGTTCGCGCTTACCCAGAACGGGAAAACGACGACAGTCTCAGCGACGCCGCGGCGTTATAAGCCCGTCGCTCAGACCCTGACGATCTTGCCGGGGTTCATGATGTTGTTCGGGTCGATTGCCTGCTTGACCGAACGCATCAGGTTGAGCGCCGCTCCGTGCTCCTCTTCGAGATAGGGCATCTTCCCGTAGCCGACGCCGTGCTCGCCGGTACAGGTGCCGTCCATCGCCAGGGCGCGTCGCACCATGCGCTCGCTATGCGCCTTCGCCCGGCCCATCTCGTCCGGATTGTCCAGGTCAATGATATAGACGAGGTGGAAATTGCCGTCACCGACATGTCCCACCAGTGGCGCGTAGAGGCCGGTCTCTTCCAGATCTTTCTTGGTCTCGAGAATGCACTCGGCAAGCCGCGAGACCGGAACGCAAACGTCGGTCGGCCAGCCTTGCGCGCCCGGACGCTGGGCGAGCGCGGCGTAATAGGCGTCATGTCGCGCCTGCCAGAGTACGTTGCGATCCTCGGTCCGGGTTGCCCATTGGAAAGAAGAGCCGCCAAATTCCGCGGCGATCGCCTCGACCGTTTCGGCCTGTTCTTTCACCCCGGCTTCGCTGCCGTGAAACTCGAAGAAGATGGTCGGCTTCGCCTCGTAGCCTTCAAGTTTCGAATAATCGATGCAGGCCCCCATCTGCACTTCGTCGAGCAACTCCATGCGCGCCACCGGCACACCCGCGTGGATCGTGGTGATCACCGAGTCGACCGCGCCTTCCAAGTCCTCGAACTGGCAGACCGCGGACGAAATTGCTTCCGGAATACCGTAAACCTTCAGCGTGATCTCGGTAATGATGCCGAGCGTTCCTTCGGAGCCGACAAAAAGCCGCGTCAGATCATAGCCGGCCGAGCTCTTACGGGCGCGCCGGGAGGTGCGGATCACCTCGCCTGTCGGCGTGACGACGCGGAGCGACAGCACGTTCTCGCGCATGGTCCCGTAGCGCACCGCGTTGGTGCCCGAGGCACGGGTCGCGGTCATGCCGCCGATCGACGCGTCGGCGCCTGGATCGATCGGGAAGAACAGACCTGTATCGCGCAGATGCTCGTTCAGCTGCTTGCGGGTGACGCCCGGCTGCACGACGACGTCGAGGTCCTCGGCATTGACGGAAAGAATGCGGTCCATCAGCGAGGTATCGATCGTCACCCCGCCTTTCATCGCCGCGACATGCCCTTCCAGCGAGGTTCCGGTGCCGAACGGGATGACCGGGAAACCGAGCCGGTTGCACACGGTGACGGCCTGGGCGATCTCGTCTTCGGTCTCGGCGAACACGACAGCGTCCGGGGCCATGGGCGTATGATAGCTCTCGTCCTTGCCGTGCTGCTCGCGCACCGCCTCGGCGGTCGTGAAACGGTCTCCGAAAATCTGCTTCAACGCATCGAGCGCCGCCCCGCGGGTCTTCTCATCCACGCGATCTGCCTTCACATCCATCTTGGCGGCCTCCGTATTCGACTGGATTCTTTGGCGTTGCCGGCAACCTACTCCCGCTTGACGCACGCCAGCAAGAGGCCGTCGCCACAGCAAGGCTGGCCTCCACGACTGGCTGTTGACGGAAAGGGCCTCAGCCGACATGTTCCACCTGTGTTCCAATTTCGCACTGTCTTGGCAACCGAGCGTCGAACGTGAGTATCTGGGGTAAAATCATCGGGGGCGCGGCCGGTCTCGCGCTGGGTGGGCCGATCGGCGCGATGCTCGGCGCGACGGCGGGCCATGCCGTGGACCGTTTCGCCAGCGCCGACGCGCCGAAAGACGACAAGGACGAGCAGGCGGCGACCAAGAAGATCGCCTTCACCATCGGCGTCGTCGTGCTGAGTGCGAAGATGGCCAAGGCGGACGGCGTGGTCACGCGCGACGAAATCGCCGCCTTCCGCGAAGTCTTCCATATCCCGCCCGAAGAGGTGCGCAATGTCGGCCGGGTCTGGGACATGGCGCGGCGGGACGTCGCCGGATTTGAGATCTATGCACAGCAGATCGCACGCCTCTTCAATCCCGGCTCGCCGGTGCTTGAAGAACTGCTCCTGAGCCTTTTCCATATCGCGAAAGCGGACGGAGTCATCCACCAGAACGAACTCGCCTATCTGGAGCGCCTCGCCGAGATCTTCGGTTTCGACGAGACGGCCTTCCAGCGCATCCGCGCGGTCGCGGGCGACAAGGACGCGGAGGACCCCTACAGCGTGCTCGGCATTGCCCACGACGCGGAGGACGCCGAAGTGAAGCGGGTCTATCGCACCTTGATCCGCGAACATCATCCGGACCGGCTGATCGCCGAGGGCTTGCCGGAGGAATTCGTCGCCGCCGCAACGGAGAAGATGGCCGCCATCAATGCGGCTTACGACCGCATCACCAAGCAACGCGGCATGAGCTGATCCATGGCCCGAGCCTCTTCCGCCCCGCCGCTCGTGGCACTTCGGGGCGCGCGCCTGACATTGGGCGAGCGCGTGCTCTTCGAGAATGCTGACGTAACAGTCGCCAAGGGCGAGCGCATCTGCCTTGTCGGACGCAATGGTTCCGGCAAGTCGACGCTGCTCAAGTGCCTCGCCGGCATGGTCGATCTCGACCAGGGCGAACGCTTCGTCCAGCCGGGCGCCAAGATCGCCTACCTGCCGCAGGACCCGCCACTGCCGAAGGGAGTTCCAATCCGGGACCATGTCGCGGGCGGCCTCGCATCGGCGCCGGGCGAGCATCCTGCGGAATATCTCGTCGATGCGATCATGGCGCATCTCGGGATCGACGGAGAGCGCACGACGGACGGACTCTCCGGCGGAGAATCCCGCCGGGTCGCACTCGCCCGCGCCCTTGTTTCCGAACCGGACGTGCTGCTGCTGGACGAGCCGACCAACCACCTCGATCTGCCGACCATCGAATGGCTCGAAGACGAGCTCGCCGGCTTCAAGGGCGGCATCCTGCTGATCAGCCACGACCGGACGATTCTCGGCAAGCTCTCCAACCGGACCTACTGGATCGACCGGGGCGAAGTGCGCCGGAACTCCGACGGCTTCGCCGCCTTTCCCGACTGGGCGGACAAGGTACTGGCCGACGAGGAAGCAACCCAGCGCCGGCTCGACAAGCAGATCGCCGAGGAGACCCGCTGGCTCCGCGAGGGCCTGACCGCGCGGCGCAAGCGCAATATGGGAAGGGTCCGCACCCTGCTCGGGATGCGGCGCGAGAAGGCGGAACGGATGAAGCGCCCGGGCCTCGTCAATATGAGCGTCGGCGACGCCGAACAGGGCGGCCAGCTGGTGATCGAGGCGAACCATATCTCCAAGGCCTTCGCATTACCCGACGGCGGCGAGAAGGTGATCGCGACGGACTTCTCCACAATCGTGCGCCGCGGCGACCGGATCGGGCTCGTCGGCGCCAACGGCGCGGGCAAGACAACGCTGCTGAAAATGCTGATCGGCGAAGAGAAACCGGACAAGGGCCGGGTGCGCGTCGGCTTCGGTGTCGAGGCGGTCTATTTCGACCAGTACCGCGAGGCGCTCGACGGAGAGGCAACGCTCTGGTCGACGCTCTGCCCGGGCGGCGGCGACACGATCTTCGTCCACGGCAAGCCGAAGCACGTCGTCTCCTATCTCCGCGACTTCCTGTTCGAGGAACGGCAGGCCCGCGCCCACGTGAAGAACCTCTCCGGCGGCGAGCGTAACCGTCTGCTGCTGGCCAAGCTGTTCGCCGCGCCGCACAACTTGCTGGTGCTCGACGAACCGACCAACGATCTCGACATCGAAACTCTCGACCTCCTGCAGGAGGTCCTTGCCGAATATGAAGGCACCATCATCCTGGTCAGCCATGACCGCGACTTCCTCGACCGGGTCGTGACCTCGGTCATCGCGGTCGAAGGCGATGGAAGGATCGAGGAATTCGTCGGTGGCTTCAGCGATTACGCGGCTTTGCGCCGCCAGGAAGAGCCGGAGCCGGCATCCGCGCCGAAGAAGAAAGACAGCAAACCCGCCGCCGCGACGGAGAAACCGGCGCAGGCGAAGACCAAACTGAGCTACAAGGATCAGCGGGCACTGGAAATTCTTCCCAATACGATCGAGAAGCTTGGAACGGAAATCGCCGCATTAGCGGACAGGCTCGCGGATCCGGATCTCTTCACCCGCGACCCGGACGCCTTCCAGAAGGCGAGCAAGAGACTCGAGACGGCACAGGCCGAACTCGACGAGGCCGAAACGAAATGGCTTGAGTTGGAGGAAATGCGCGAAAATCTGGAGAAAGCCCGCGCTTCATGAAGCCACTCGACATTCTGATCGGCGTCATCGTCATGGTCGTCTGGGGGATGAACTTCGCCTTCGGCAAACTCGCCATGGCCGAGTTCCCACCGATGATGCTGATCGGGCTGCGCTATCTCCTGACCGCGCTCCTGCTCATCCCCTTCCTGAAGCCCCAGGGCATGAAATTCGCGCATATCTTCGCGCTTTCGATGACCCTCGGGGTGCTGCATTTCGCCTTCATGTTCACCGGCCTCCAGGGCACCGACGCCTCGCTCGCTGCGATCGCGGCTCAGATCCAGGTGCCGTTCGCCGTAATTCTCGCGGTCTTCTTCTTCCGCGAGCGGCCGACCCGGAAACAGATCCTCGGCATCGCCGTAGCCTTCGTCGGCGTCGCCATGCTGGCAGGCGCACCGAAGACCTCGAGCAGCCTGTTCCATCTCGGGCTCGTCATCGTCGCCGCCCTGCTCTGGGGGCTCGCCCACATTCAGGTGAAATGGATGGGCGCGGTGAATCCCTTCGTCCTGAACGCCTGGATGTCGGTGCTGGCGGCTCCGATGATGCTCGTCGCATCCTTCGCCATCGAGGACGGCCAGTGGGAAGCACTGCAGAGTGCCGGGTTCGCCGGTTGGGGCGGTGTGGTCTACATGGCGCTCGGCGTCACCATTTTCGGCTACGGGCTCTGGTACCGGATCCTGCAGAAATACGACGTCTCGCAGACCATGCCCCTGACCATCCTCGCCCCGCTGGTCGGGGCCGGTGCGGGAATCGTCATCCTCGGGGAACATATGGACGCCTTCCAGCTCGCGGGCGCCGCGCTTACAATCGTCGGTGTCGGCGCCGTCACCACGGGCGGCAAGGCGAAGGCGAAAGTGGAGGCCGAGGGTTAGGGACGAGATGACGGGCGTGCCAGAGATATTCGACCGCCCCTCCCCGAACCGCGATGCGCGGCCGGACGGAACCCAGATCGATATTCTGCTGCTGCACTACACCGGTATGCGGACCGCCGAGGCTGCGCTGGAGCGGCTCACCGATTCCGCCGCCAAGGTCAGCGCGCACTACCTGATCGAGGAGAACGGCACCTGCTGGCGCCTGGTCGGCGAGGAACAGCGCGCCTGGCATGCCGGCGTTGCCTCCTGGGCCGGCGCGAGCGACATCAATGCCCGCTCCATCGGGATCGAGCTGGTCAATCCGGGCCATCAGTTCGGTTACCGGCGATTCCCACCAGCGCAGATGCAGAGCCTGAGCGCGCTTTCCCTGGACATCATCGCGCGCCGCGAGATCCCGCAATCCCGGGTGCTCGGCCATTCCGACGTGGCGCCGGAGCGCAAGGAAGATCCGGGCGAGCTGTTCGACTGGGCCGGACTCGCGAAATCCGGCGTCGGTCTCTGGCCGGAGCCGTCACCCTCCAGCCGGTCCGATATGGCGTTCGAAGAGGCGATGCGGCTACTTTCTCATATCGGCTATGCAGCGCCGGAGACCCAGGTCATGAACGCGGGCGCGCGCAATATTTTGCTAGCGTTTCAAAGGCGTTGGCTCCCATCGGACCTGACCGGCGCACTCACGCCGGAGACCGCCGCCCGCATCCGGGATGTCCATGCGGCCCACAATCCTTCCTAGGCGCATTTTTTGCGCATGAAACTTCTTGCATTGCGCCGTCGAAACCGTCATATGGGCCCCACGACGCGCGCACGTGCCACTGGCCCAGGCATCACAGCCCCAGCAGGTTAAGCAACGACGAGGCGTCCTTTTTGTAACTCAGGTCCGATGCGGGCCGGTTCCGAGAGGGAAGCACCGATGCTTGAGCCGAAACGCGGCGTTGCCGCCGTTCAGCACTCCGACAACCAGAATTCCTCCATCCAGCTCGTCGAGCCGGCGCGTATGCCCGTAGCGCGTGCCGTCTCCATGGTATCGCCGCGCCTCGCCGACTATTTCGCCGCCGAGGCGATCGACGGCCCACGCGTCGCGGTGGATCTGGAGCTGGTCGAGGCCCGCTACAACACCTTGGCCGCCGCCTTCCGCGGCGCCGACATCTTCTACGCCATCAAGGCGAACCCGGCGCCGGAGATCCTCGATCGCGTCGCCGCGCTCGGCGGATGCTTCGATTGCGCGAGCATCGGCGAGATCGAGCTGGTGCTGTCCCGCGGCGTCAGCCCGAACCGGATCAGCTTCGGCAACACGATCAAGAAGGAGCGCGTCATCCGCCAGGCCTTCGAGTACGGCGTCCGCCTCTTTGCCTTCGACAGCATGGCCGAACTTGAAAAGCTGGAACGCTCCGCTCCCGGCGCGTCGCTCTTCTGCCGCATCCTCGCCGAGAATGACAGCGCCGACTGGCCGCTCTCGCGCAAGTTCGGCTGCTCGGTCGCCATGGCCGGCGACCTGCTGATCGAGGCCGACCGCCGCGGCATGGACGCATACGGCGTCTCCTTCCATGTCGGCTCGCAGCAGAAGAACCCGCGCGCCTGGGCCCAGGCCCTCGGCGATGTCGGCCGCCTGATGGCGCGCCTCGACGCCGCCGGCGTCGGCCTGCGAATGATCAATCTCGGCGGCGGTATGCCGGCGACCTACGACAACAGCACTCCGACCGACCTGCTGGAATATGGCGCGGTCGTCATCGCCGCCGTGCGCGAGCAATTCGGCACCCGTCCGCTCGATCTCATCATCGAGCCCGGCCGTGGGCTTGTCGGCGATGCGGGCGTGATCCAGGCCGAAGTCGTGCTCGTCTCCAAGAAGGACGACAGCGCCGCGCCGCGCTGGGTCTATCTCGATATCGGCAAGTTCAACGGCCTTGCAGAGACCATGGACGAAGCCATCCGCTACAAGATCGTTACCCTGCGCGACGGCGCGCCGGAGCCGGTCGTGCTCGCCGGCCCGACCTGCGACAGCGTCGACGTGATGTACGAGAAAAATCCGTATCCGATGCCGTCCGACCTTCAGCCCGGCGACAAGGTCTGGATCCTCGGCACCGGCGCCTACACGACGACCTACTCCGCCGTCGCCTTCAACGGCCTGCCGCCGCTCGAGAGCGTCTGCATCTGACGGTCCGGCGGAACGTCATCCCGTCATACCCCTTCAGTTGTCATTCCCGCGAAAGCGGGAACCCAGAGATCCAGGGCACAGCTCCACGCTCTCTGGGTCCCCACTTGCGTGGGTATGACGACCCTTGGGTGTTTGATCACTCCATCACCGCCAGCACCACCGGCTGGGTGGCGCGGCCGAGATAGCCGCACGTGTCGTAGAGATCGCTCGTGGTTATGCCGAGGCCGCTTGGGTTCCAGTGCGGCTCGGAATCCACCGCGAGCCACTCGCCCGCGATCGGGCGCTGCAGATGGATCGTGATCTCCGGGTTCGGGAACATGACATTGTTCTCGTCAACCCAGTCCGGGCGCGAGAGGCCCGTCGCCCAGTCGGCGAGCGAGAGCACACGGCAGAGGCCGCCCATATCTTCCACCACCGGATTTATGTGGCGCATCCAGATCCGCCCGCTCTCCTCGCGCCGCATCTCGCAGGCCTCAAAAAACCATGGCGCGTCCGTGACACGCCCGACATGGAAGGGCGCACCTCCGACCTCGGCCGGGAGGAGATCGCGTTCGGGAATGAAGGAAAGCGGCTCTTCGGCAAGAAAGAGAGCCGAGGCGGTCGCGCAGAGCTTGCCGCCAGCCATCAACTCGGCCGAGAGCTGGAGCGACCGGCGTCCCTGGCGCAGGGTGCGCACAGAGATATGAATCGGCTCCATAGGTGTCGGACGCAACAGGGAGAGCGACATCTGCAGCCCGGCACCCGCGCCCAGTTCCACCGCCCGCGTCTCCATCTCGGCCGCGAGCAGCCCTCCGGAGACACCGCCATGCAGGCCAGGAAACGGACCTTTGGCGAGGGGACCGGGAACCCAGTTTTCGCCGTCGAAAATGCAAACGGGGGAAGCTTTCATCCGGAAAGCTTCCCCCGTTGCAGGAATGAGGTCCAGTGCCCGGACGGAACGGAAGCGTTCGTCCGGGACCGGCTTGTGTGAGGGTTTATTCGGCCGCGACGGCGACGCCGGTCGCGTGGGCGCGGACCGTCGCCTCGTAGGCATCGACCAGCGTGCGGGTCATCTCGCCCGGGGTGAAACCGTAGGTGCCGATCTTGCCAACCGGCGTCACCTCGGCTGCGGTGCCGGTCAAGAAGCACTCGGTCGCGCGGGTCATGTCCTCGGGACGGATATGCCGCTCGACGACCTCGTACCCATTATCCTTGGCGAGCTGGATCACCGTGCGGCGGGTGATGCCGTCGAGGAAGCAGTCCGGCTTCGGCGTGTGCAGCCGGCCGTCATCCATCAGGAAGAAGATGTTGGCGCCGGTTGCCTCCGCAACATAGCCGCGATAATCGAGCATGAGCGCATCGTGGAAACCGCGCGCCTCGGCATCGTGCTTGGACATGGTGGCGATCATGTAGAGACCGGCCGCCTTGCTGTTGGTCGGCGCGGTGTCGGGGGCCGGACGGCGCCATTTGGCGATGTCCAGATTGATCCCCTTCATCTTCGCTTCCGGGTCGAAATAGGACGGCCATTCCCAGGCGGCGACGGCCAGGTGAATGGTGTTCTGCTGCGCAGACACACCCATCATCTCGCTGCCGCGCCAGGCGACCGGACGGACATAACCGTCGACGATACCCATCGAGTCGATCACCGCCTGCTTGGCATCCTCGATCGCGTCCACGTCGTAGGGGATCTTGAAACCGAGAATTTCGGCGGAGCGGTGCAGGCGCTCGGTATGCTCGCGGGACTTGAAAATGCGTCCGCTATAAACCCGTTCGCCCTCGAAGACCGAACTGGCATAATGCAGCCCGTGGCTCAACACATGGAGTTTGGCGTCGCGCCAGTCCAGAAGTGCACCATCCATCCAGATGGCGCCGTCCCGATCGTCAAAAGGAAGCAGGCTCATGAGGTTTCATCCCGGCAAGCTCCAAAGCCTAACCCGTTCGATTTATTCAACTTGACGGGCGCTTTGGATAGATTGTTACCCAAACACGGGCCGAGAACTAACATTCAGAAGGAAATATGTCAACATGGTTGACGTAAAAAGTATGGCCAATCCGCTCTTCCTCAGGGAGGAGGAGTTGCGACAGGGCATAGAGATGCTGTTTTTCGCCTATCGCGACTTCACCGGCGAGCCGGACGCGATCCTCGGCGAACTCGGTCTTGGGCGGGCACATCACCGGGTGATCTATTTCGTCGGACGCAATCCCGAAATCACCGTCACCGACCTTCTGAAGATCCTCAAGATCACCAAACAGAGTCTCTCGCGGGTGCTGAGCCAGCTCGTGAACGAAGGCTATATCAACCAGCAGACCGACCAGGGCGACCGGCGCAAAAAGCTGCTGACCCTGACGGAAAGGGGCATCGATCTGGAGCGAAAACTAACCGCAAATCAGCGCGCCCGCATCGCCCGCGCCTACCGGGCCGCCGGAGCCGAGGCCGTGCAGGGTTTCCGCGAGGTGCTCCGCGGCATCATCGATCCGGTCGATCAGGAGCGGTTCGAAATCGTCAACTCGAGCATGCCCGTTCCCCGGCGCAGGAAAGGCTAGCGGCAATGTCCGCCGCCGAGGACGATCTCCCGCATATTCTCGTCGTCGACGATGACAGCCGACTGCGCGAACTGCTCACGCGCTTCCTTTCCGAAAACGGCTTTCGCGTTACCGCCGCCGGCGATGCCGCCGACGCGCGGCGCAAGCTTGCCGCCATAGAATTCGATCTGATCGTGCTCGACGTGATGATGCCGGGAGAGACCGGGTTCGATCTGACCCGCTCGCTGCGCAAGACACGGGAACTGCCGATCCTGCTCCTGACCGCGATGGGAGAGGTCGAAAACCGGATCGAGGGGCTGGAGACCGGCGCCGACGACTACCTGACCAAACCCTTCGAGCCGCGCGAGCTGCTGCTGCGGATCCGCACCATTCTGAGGCGCACGCGCGCCGTGCCGGAAACCGCCGAGCAGCAGAGCCTGGTCGCCTTCGGCCCCTACAGCTACGACCGTGCGCGCAACGAGCTCACCAAGAGCGGAGAGACCGTGCACCTGACCGAGTCGGAAGCACTGCTCCTCGGATGCTTCGCCCAGGTGCCCGGCCGCACCCTCAGCCGTGAGGACCTTGTCGCGCGGAACGCCGTGAACGGACACGAACGGGCCGTCGACGTGCAGATCAACCGGCTCCGCCGCAAGATCGAGAAGGATCCGAAATATCCGCGCTTCCTGCAGACCGTGCGCGGCAAGGGCTATGTCCTGAAAGCCGGCCCCGCCGGAAGCTGAATCGCGCTTCGGCCGCTCGTCTATCCCAGCGGGTCGATTTCCCCTAACATGCCCGCATCCGGCTCCGCCGGAAGGTGAGAACAGAAAGAGCTCCGTCCGCCTGATGGCAACGCTTGCCGAAAACCCACCCCGCGCCCGCAAACAGTCCTGGCTGAAGCGCCATATGCCGAAGACCCTCTTTGGCCGGGCGCTGGCGATCTTCCTGACCCCGCTGATCCTGATGCAAGCGATCTCCACCTTCGTCTTCTACGACCGGCACTGGGACACGATGGTGCGGCGCCTGGCGACGTCCCTTGCCGGCGAGGTCGCCATGCTGGTGACCGAGGTCGAGGAGGATCCGAGCCCGGTCGCCCTCGCCCGGATCGACCGCAAGGCCCGGCTCAATCTCGGCCTGGTCGTGACCTACCGGGCCGGTGCCATCCTGGAAAACCGCACCGGCGATCCGCTCTTCGACCCGACGCTGCGGCAGATGCGTCGCTCCATGGAAGAACATGTCCGCCGTCCCTTCAATGTCGACCCGGATGCCGGCGAGCGGCAAATCGCCATCGAGGTGCAGCTCCCGGGCGGCGTGCTTGAGGTGCTGGCACACGAGAAGCGGCTCTACAGCTCGACGACTTACATCTTCGTAATGTGGATGCTGGGCAGCGCGCTGATCCTCTTCGCCATCGCGCTCATCTTCATGCGCAACCAGATCCGCCCGATCCGCCGTCTCGCGATCGCCGCACGCGCGTTCGGTCTCGGGCGCGAAGTGCCTGAGTTCAAACCGGAGGGCGCGAAGGAAGTGCGCCAAGCGGCGGAAGCCTTCCAGCAGATGCGAGCCCGCATCCGGCGCCAGATCAAGCAGCGCACGGACATGCTGAGCGGGGTCTCGCACGATCTGCGCACACCGCTCACCCGGATGAAGCTCCAGCTCGCCATGCTCGGCGACGACACCGCGGTGCGCGAACTGCAGGCCGACGTGCAGGACATGGAGCGGATGGTCGAGGGTTATCTCGCTTTCGCCCGCGGCGAAGGCACCGAGGCGACGGTCACGACCGACATAAAGTCCCTGCTCGGGGATTTTGCGATGGGTGAGCGCCGCGGGGGCATGCCGCTCGAACTGGAAATGACGGACGCGCCCATTCCGCCGCTTGAGCTGAAACCGCAATCGGTGAAACGGGCGCTGGCGAACCTCGTCTCCAACGCCCGCCGGCATGCGAAGACCGTCCGGATCACCCTGCAGGCGACGGAAGACGCGTTCGAGATTTTTGTCGACGATGACGGCCCCGGCATTCCGGAAGAGGATCGCGGCCGGGTCTTCAAGCCGTTCTACCGCGGTGATCCCTCGCGCAACCCGGAGACCGGCGGCACGGGCCTCGGCCTCACCATCGCGCGCGATATCGTGCACAGCCACGGTGGCGAGATCGGGCTTGAAGAAGCCCCGCTAGGCGGATTGAGGGTTCGGATCCGGATCCCGGTCTAGAACAGCCGCCCGCCGTTCGGCACCTTCAGGTCCGGGCCGAGCAATACCACGCCGCCCTCCTCGTCCGGAAAGCCGACGACGAGGCATTCGCTCATGAACTTGCCGATCTGTTTCGCCGGGAAATTCACCACGCCCGCGACCTGACGTCCCTTGAGTTCTTCGGGTGTGTAGTGCTTGGTGATCTGGGCCGAGGTCTTCCGCGTGCCGATTTCCGGGCCGAAATCGACCCATAGCTTGATCGCCGGCTTGCGCGCCTCCGGATAGGGTTCGGCATCGATGACCGTGCCGACGCGGATATCGACCTTGAGGAAATCCGAATACTCAATCGTCATGCTCTACTCCCGTTTGGAAACGGACCATAAGCCGCGTGTCCGAAGCCGTGAAGCCGATTTCCGTTCCGGCGCGATACCGCACAAACAAAGAGCCGCCGGCATCGGAGATGCCGGCGGCTCTTGGTCAGGTCTCGGGAAGGGGAAAGCTTATTTCTTGCCCGCGAGGCTCTGCAGTTCGTCGAGGCTCTCGGTGATGCGCTTGTTCAGCACGTCGAAAGCTTCCTGGTTCGACTTGGCGAGCATCTCGGAAATCTCGCGCATGTTGGAGACGGTCTGCTCGATCGTCTTCTTGACCGCTTCGGCCTGCTTGGCGACGCGGTCCTCCGGAGCGCCCTGGGACATCAGATCCCCGAGGGCCTTCTGGGACTCTTCAACCGCCTGCTGGAACAGCTCGGCCTGGCGCTTGCCGATGGCCTGCATGCCTTCCGCCGCGAGCTGATTGGCGTTGGTGATCGCCTCGATATTCTTCTGCTGGGCGTTCATCAGCGCATCGGCGTCGATGCCCGGCATCTTGAAATCGGTCATGATTTTCTGGAAGTCGACATTGAAGAAGGGATTTTCTTGCTTGGCCATTGGACGTCTCCACTTTGGTGATCATCTATCGCGCGCAGTCCGCAGCTTAACCCTGCGATGAATTACTGCAATGCAGCACGACTGTCGCCCGGCGTGATCCGCGATATATCGGGATTTTTAGTGAAAATGTCAAGCATCATGTTGCAATGCAACAAAACCGTCGCTTGCATGAAATACCGAATTTCCCGAGGGGATATTCAGCGCCCCGAGGGTATGGAAGCGACGAATTCGTCCAACCTGCGCAACCGGCCGTCGAGTGTCGACATGGTCGGGCCGAGATCATCGCTCTCGTCCTCCATCCACACCTTCAATACGGAAAGATAGAGCGCCCCCAGCACCTTACGGCGAATGCATCCGAACGGCCCCCGCGCCCCGAGTCCGCTCCGGTGCAACACGTCCCCCATAGCCGAATGAAGCCGCGGCGCTCCGCCGAGAGCCATGCAAGGATCGGAACAGGCCGCTTTGAGGAGCGCAACGTAGCCCGGACGGTTCTCCTGCAGCAGTTCGATCCGGGTCATCAGCGCGTCAAAAAGTCGCTCTGGCGCCGGCAGGTCCGGATCATCCGCATCAGGGTCGATGGCCGCTATCGCCTCCCTGTCGAACCGGTCGGCGATCGCGTCGAGCAAAGCCCGCTTGGTCCGGTAGCGGCGCTCAAGATCCGCGGCAGGCAGATCTGCGCGCTCCGCCACGTCGTGGAGATCCATCGCCCGCCAGCCTTTTTCGCCCGCTACGGCCAAGGCTGCGTCGAGAATTGCGTCGTTTTCGTCGGATGCCATACTTCGTCTCTCCGCACTCCCTTATTCGATATGGGACGCGGAAAGAGCGAAGCAAGAAAAGTGGGTCAGCCGGCGAGCTCGCGGGACCGGTCCGCGGCGGCCTTCAGCGCCCGCTCGAAAACCGGGCCGATACCATCCTCGGCCATCAGCACCTTCAGGGCTTCCGCCGTGGTGCCACCCGGGCTGGTCACGTTCTGCCGGAGTTGCGCTGCCGGCTCGTCCGAGAGACGAGCCAACTCGCCCGCTCCGGACACCGTCGCCGAGGCAAGCCGCATCGCGAGATCGGCGGGCAGGCCGAGTTTCTCACCAGCCGCGGCCATCACTTCGATGACGAGGAAGACATAAGCCGGGCCACTGCCCGACACAGCCGTGACGGCATCGATCAGATCCTCGTCTGGCACCTCTACTGCCTCGCCCACCGAGGATAGCAGGTCGCCGGCCAGATCCATCTGCGCCTTGCTTGCCGCCGAATTGCCGACATAGGCTGTAATACCGCGGCCGACAGCGGCCGGCGTGTTCGGCATGGATCGGATGATCGCCGCCCCCGCACCAAGCAGCTTCTCAAAATAGCCGATCGTCTTACCGGCCGCGATGGAAAGGAACGCGGTCTCCGGGCCGATATATCGCGAGAGCGGAGCCGCTTCGTCCATCACCTGCGGTTTAAGCGCCAGTATCACCATCCCGGGATGAAAGTCCGTCGGGATATCGTCCTGGTCGCGTACGATGGTCACACCATCGATATTCTCGAAATCTTTCGTCGCGGCTTCCGCGCGCTCAACCACGCAGACCCCGTGGGCGGCGTAGCCTTTTTCAAGCCAGCCTTGAAGAAGGGCACCGCCCATTTTGCCGCATCCAAGCAGCAGGAGAGATTTGTTCATTTGGAGTTATGCTTCTCCGACAACATCCAGCAAGGAGGCCTGCATCGCCTCTTCCGCCGATTTGCCACCCCAGATCACGAACTGGAACGCGGGGAAGAAGCGTTCGCATTCGGTCAGGGCGACGTCCACCAGATCCTCAAGCTGCTCGACGCTCGCCGAATGGGCGCCGCGCAGCAGGCTGGTCTGACGGAACATCGGCGTCCCGTCCTCGGTCGAGAGGTCGAAATGGCCGAGCCAGAGTTTTTCGTTGATCATCGCGAGCAGGGAATGGACCTCGCGCCGCTTCTCAACCGGAACCCGGCTTTCGAAGATGCACGAGAAGTGAAGGGCGCCCATATCCTCCTGCCAGAGGAAAAAAAGCCGGTAATCGGCCCAGCGGCCCTGGATTTCGACTGCGAGTTCGTCACTGCTTGCACGTTCGTGAGCCCAGTCGTTGGCTCCAACAATTTCCTCCATCAGGTCTAACGGGTTTCGGGGAACTTCAACCGTTTCGACGTAAGTCAGAGACATACTATCAAACCCCCTCTGAGAGGTGCGCTGTCCGGCGCTCCGGGACGATCGTAGACAGGGAAGCTTGGTCTAGCGAACCGCCCCTGACAGCACGACTAGATCTAGCGTGATGCCAATCGCCAAGCACCACGAGAAGTAGACTCTCATTTGAGAGTCACGCGATCAACCTATATTTCGTGGGTCGCCACGGAAAACTTGGTATATTTAGTTTTCTTTACAAAACAGGAGTTTATTTGTCTTTCGTCCCATTTTGGGTTGCCGGCTTGGCAGAAGCCGCTGTTTTGGCCTGTTTCGGCGCCCGCCGGGCGGGTTTGGCCTTGCCTTCCTTCAGCCCGGCCAGTTCCTTCTCCAGCGCAGAAATCCGCTTTTCCAGCGATTCCTGCGCCGCCCGCGCCGCGGCAGCCTGCTCCCGCACCGCGGCGAATTCCTCGTAGGTAACGAGGTCATGCTCGCCGAGGAATCGCTCGAACTGCTGGCGAATCATCTGCTCAAATTCTTCGCGGACCCCAGCCGCCGCCGACATCGCCCCGTTCGCCATCTTGGCGAGGTCGTCGAAAAACCTGTTGCTCGTCTGCATCGGAGGCTCCTTCCGTCCGGCTTCAGCGGCTTCCGGCCCCAGACCTACTACTTTCGAGCTTGCGAAAGCAATCCGCATCGGGCCAGAACACCCATATGGTGTCATGCGCCATGGCAAGGAAGGCATCGGTCCAATTGCCGCGGCGAGGAAGGAAGCGGACATGATAGTTGTCACCGGCGGCGCCGGCTTCATCGGATCGAACCTGGTGGCCGCGCTGAGCGAGCGCGAAGATACCGCCCGCGACATCGTCGTCTGCGACACGCTCGGCAGCGGCGAGAAATGGCGCAACATTGCCAAACGCGAACTTGCCGACCTGATTCCGCCGGAAGATCTTTTCGCCTTTCTCGACGCGCACAAGGGCCTGGTCCGGACCGTGTTCCATCTCGGCGCCAGCTCCTCGACGACGGAGCGCGATGCCGATTTCATCGTGAAGCAGAATTTCCGCACCTCGGTCGATCTCTGGAAATGGTGCGCCGAGAATGACGCGAGCCTGATCTATGCCTCCTCGGCCGCGACCTATGGCGACGGCGCCGAAGGTTTCGACGACGATGCCAGCATCGACGGCCTCTCCGGCCTGCAGCCGCTCAACCCCTATGGATGGAGCAAGCATCTGTTCGACCGCCGCGTCGCCCGGCTGATCGCGGAAGGCCGCAAGGCGCCAAGACAATGGGCCGGCCTCAAGTTTTTCAACGTTTATGGACCGAACGAGGCGCATAAGGGCGGCCAGCAGAGCGTGGTGGCACAGATCTACCCGCGCGCGGCGGCCGACCTGCCGGCGATCCTCTTCCGCTCGCACCATCCGGATTACGAGGATGGCGGCCAGCTCCGCGATTTCGTCTGGGTCGGCGACTGCGTCGACGTCATGCTCTGGCTGCACGATTCGCCGAACGTTTCCGGCCTTTTCAACCTCGGCACGGGCCAGGCGCGCTCCTTCGCCGATTTGGCCCGCGCGGTCTATGTCGCACTCGGCAAGGATCCGCGGATCGACTTCGTGGACACGCCCGTCGAGATCCGCGACCGCTACCAGTATTTCACCCAGGCCAATATGGACAAGCTGCGCACGGCGGGTTACCCGGGCCAGTTCACCTCGCTCGAGGAAGGCGTCCGGCGCTATGTTCAGGGTTTCCTCGATACCGAAGACCCCTATCGCTAAACGCCGGAGCGCGACGTCATGGAACAGACGGTCCTGCAGTTCCCGAATATCGATCCGGTGATCTTCTCCATCGGACCGTTCGCGGTCCGATGGTACGCGCTCTCCTACATCGCGGGTCTGATCCTCGGCTGGCGCTATTGCGTCTTTCTCTGCCGCCGTTCCCCGCGCTTCATGGAGCCGAAGGCGCTTGACGACCTGCTGGTCTACGCCACCTTCGGCGTCGTGCTCGGCGGCCGGGTTGGCTATGTGCTGTTCTATAACCCGGCTTACTATTTCGATAATCCGGCGCAGATCTTTCAGGTCTGGCAAGGCGGTATGGCGTTCCATGGCGGCATGCTCGGCACCGTCCTCGGGCTTGTGATCTTCGCCCTTCGGCGTGGCATCAATCCGCTCGCCGTCGGAGACATGGTCGCCGCCGCGGCGCCGATCGGCCTCTTCTTCGGCCGCATCGCGAACTTTATCAATGGCGAGCTGTTCGGACGGGTGACCGACGCGCCCTGGGCCATGGTGTTCCCAAACGGCGGGCCACTGCCGCGCCATCCGAGCCAACTCTACGAAGCCGCGCTTGAAGGTCTCTTGCTGTTCTCGATCCTCGCCTGGCTGATCTGGCGTACGGATATACGGCGCTATCCCGGTGCAGTGGGCGGGCTCTTCCTCGCCGGCTACGGCTGCGCGCGCTTCACGGTCGAGTTCTTCCGCGAACCGGACGCCCAGCTCGGCTATCTCTTCGCCGGTGCGACCATGGGTCAGCTGCTCTCGTTGCCAATGATTCTTGCCGGTCTCGCTATCGCGCTTTGGGCTCGCCGTCGCCCGGCCATTTCCGAGGGCGCATGACCGCCAATCCGCTTTCGGAACACCTGAGAAAGCTAATCGCCCGCAACGGCCCGCTGACCGTTGCGCGGTATATGGAAGAGGCCCTGCTGCATCCGGAGCACGGTTACTATACAGGCCGCGAGCCGTTCGGACGGCAGGGCGATTTCATCACCGCACCGGAAGTCAGTCAGGTCTTCGGAGAACTGACCGGGCTCTGGTGTGCCGCGGCCTGGCAGCAGATGGGATCGCCGGGGAAGATCGCGCTCGTCGAGTTCGGCCCCGGACGCGGTACGCTGATGGCGGATGCGCTCAGAGCCACGCGCATCGTGCCTGGTTTCGCCGATGCGCTCGATATCCATCTGGTCGAGGCCAGCCCGCGGCTGCGCGAACTCCAGCGGGAGACCCTGGCGGGCGTGGAGGTCACCTGGCACGAGACGCCAGACACCCTCCCCGCCCGTTCCGCTCTGATGATCGGCAACGAGTTCTTCGACGCACTGCCGATCCGCCAACTCGTGTTCCGGGCGGACGGATGGAAGGAACGCTGCATCGGCTGGGACGACAAGGAATCCCGCTTCGTCTGGACGGAGCAGCCGGCGGAGCCGGGACTTGCCGCACTGGTCCCGGCATCCGCAGGGCACCCACATCCCGGCGCCGTCTTCGAGATTTCCATCGCCGCCCGCGACCATATGAGCACAATCGCCGCGCATCTCGCGGCGCAAGGCGGCACGGGGCTCTTCATCGATTACGGACACGGGCGCAGCGCCTACGGCGATACCTTCCAGGCGGTGCGGGCGCACCGGCCGGTCGACGTGCTCGACGCGCCCGGCAGCGCTGATCTCACGGCACATGTCGATTTCGACGCTCTCCAGATCCGCGCCCATGCCGCCGGCTGCACCTGTTTCGGCACGATCACGCAGGGCAACTTCCTGACCGCGCTCGGTCTTGAAGCGCGCACGGAGCAGCTGCTGCGGAACGCGACGGACAGTCAGGCTGCGGCACTCCGCAGCGGCGCGCGGCGCTTGATCGAACCCGCCGAAATGGGCACGCTGTTTAAGGTTATTGCGGTCGCCGCGCCGGACATCGACGAATTGCCGGGATTCGGGCCGCCGAGAGACCTGGCACGGACGTAAAGGAGCCTTTCGAGGGTGATCCAGCTAGACGAGTTGAATTCAGGCAAGATCCGTCATGCCTTCTACTCCCGACGCGGCGGTGTCAGCCAGGGGATTTACCGTTCGCTCAATTGCGGGTTCGGCTCCGGAGACCAGCGCAAATCGGTCGCCGCGAACCGGGCGCGAACCATGGCGGCGCTCGATTGCGACCCGGACATGCTCTTCACCTGCAACCAGGTGCATTCCGCCGATGTCCATGTCATCGACAGTGACGAACGCCCGGACGAACCGCCGCGGGCCGACGGGATGGTAACGGCGCGAAAGAACGTCGCACTCGGCGTCCTGACCGCGGATTGCGCGCCTGTCCTGTTCGCCGATCCGGGCGACATGATCATCGGCGCCTGCCATGCCGGCTGGCGCGGCGCGCTGAACGGCGTGATCGAGGCGACGGTCGAGGCGATGATCGAACTCGGGGCTCGGGCGGACAATATTCAGGCTGCCGTCGGTCCCTGCATCGGCCGGGACTCCTACGAGGTCGGGCCGGAATTCCCGCACCCCTTCCTTGAGCAGGACCGCAACAACGCCGCCTTCTTCTCGTCCGGCACCCGCGAGGGACATTACCAGTTCGATCTCTCGAACTATTGTGTCTCGCGCCTCTCCAGGCTCGGACTGGGGGAAGTGTACCGGCTCGATTGCGATACCTGCCGGGACGAACCGAATTTCTTCAGCTACCGGCGATCCCGCCTCCGCGACGAGCGGGATTACGGGCGGCAGCTCTCGACCATCGTCATTTCGGAGTAGCGACGTGCTGCATTTCACCGAGGAAGAGCTCGCGGGGCGCCGCGCGCAGGCCATCGCCCTTATGGAAGAACGGGGGCTCGACGGCCTTCTGATGTTCCGCCAGGAGAGCATGTTCTATCTGACGGGCTATGACACGTTCGGCTTCTGCTTCTTCCAGTGCCTCTATCTCGGCGCCGACGGAAGGCTGGCTCTGATCACTCGGGCGCCCGATCTCCGCCAGGCCCGGAACACGAGCATGATCGGCGATATCCGGATCTGGGTCGATCGCGACGGCGCCACGCCGGCGACCGAGCTGAAAGCGATGTTGAGCGAGTTCGGCTGCGCCGGAAAGACCCTCGGGATCGAGTACGAAGCCTACGGCCTGACCGCACGCAACGGAATGGCGGTGAATGCCGAGCTCGACGGCTTCTGCACGCTGAAGGACGAATCCGAACTGATCTCGGAGCTCCGGGTCGTGAAGTCTCCGGCCGAACTTGCCTATGTACGCCGCGCCGCCGAACTCGCGGACGACGCGCTGGCGGCAGCCCATGCGCTGACCGGACCGGGCGTCTTCGAGGGCGACATCCTGGCTGCCATGCAGGGCGCGGTCTTCAAGGGCGGCGGCGATTATCCCGGCAACGAATTCATCATCGGCTCGGGATCGGACGCCCTGCTCTGCCGCTATTTCACCGGACGCCGAACGCTGGCTGAACAGGACCAACTGACCCTGGAGTTCGCCGGGGCCTACCGGCACTACCATGCCTGCATGATGCGGACGATACCGGTAGGGCCGGTAGGGCCGGTACGGGACGCCCAGATCGACATGCACTCAGCCTGCGTCGAGGCGCTGGAGGCCTGCCGCGAGGCGCTCCGGCCGGGGAACATCGTCGGCTCGGTCTTCGATGCCCATGCCGGCGTGATGGACCGGCGCGGCTACCGGCATGCGCGGATGAATGCCTGCGGCTACTCGCTCGGCGCCGTCTTCGCGCCGATCTGGATGGACTTTCCGATGTTCTACCACGGCAACCCGGTCGAAATCCGGCCCGGCATGGTGTTCTTCGCCCATATGATCCTGATGGACAGCGAGGCGGATCTGGCGATGAATGTCGGTGAGACCTTCATCGTCACGGAGGACGGCAACGAACGCCTTTCCAGGATGCCGACCGATCTGGTCTGCCGTTGACGAAATCCGCGGGAGCGCTCGGGCGATGCCTCATCTCCACATACTCTTCGCCGCCACTCTGCTCGGCTTGCTTGTAAGCTGCGTTCTGGTCGTTTAATCCGCCGCCCATGATTGACAGCAAAATCTTCCGGCCCGGCCGTACCAAGTCCATCGCGGCTCTCGCGCTGATGATTCTGGCGCTCTCCGGATGCGGCGACATTCCCCGCCCATTCGGCCAAGAAGCCTACGACAAGCATCACAACGACTTCCTCTTTGTGCAGGAGGCGGCCGGCATTCACGTTGAACCGGTCGACGGTCCGGTCGAATGGGTCGGCAAGGCGATGGCCTCGGCCATGTCAGAGGCGCTGGTCGAGCACAGCGTTGTGGCCAGCGACCGCGCGCGGAACCGCAGCAGCTACGTCCTGAAGAGTTCGGGCTATCAACAGATGCGCGATAGCGGACCGCCGGAACTCATCATGAAGTGGGTGCTGAACGATCCCTCGGGCGAGGTAATCGGCGAGAAGTCCTTCACTTCGGTGCCCCCGCTCGCCTTCTGGGAGACCCCGGAGCCGGCGCATTTCAAAGACATCGCCGACCAGACCGCACCGGAGGTCGCCGCCTGGCTGATCCCGGCGCTCGGCCCGCAACTCCTGGGCGACCTGCCGCCTGTCTATCTCGACCTGATCGACGGACCCGGCGGGCCCGGCAACGGGATACTGCGCCAGACCATGTTGCGCCAGCTTCAGTCGCGCGGCGTGGAGATCGTCGAGAGCAGCGCCATTCCGGAAGGCGCTCTCACGCTCGACGGCCGGATCGACATCAAGCCGCTCGACGGCAAAACGGATCGTGTCGCCATTTCCTGGCGGCTCGCCGATGCCAGCGAACGGGAAATCGGTACTATCGATCAGAGCAACGCCGTTCCCGCAGGGACAATGGACGAGTCCTGGCTCGGCGCCGCGCCGTTGATCGTGGACGGCGCGCTTGAGGGGCTCATGCCATTGCTCAAAGCCTATAAGCGCCAACGAATAGGCGGGAATGCTGTCACAAAGCGGCAATAACCCTTGCGCCATTTCGACCCGCGCTGATATGGTCCGCGCGCTTTCAGAGATGCCGATTTCCTGAGCATCCGGCTCAGCTCGATAGGGACTTCGCCGCACTTTCCCAACTCGCGACCACAGGGCACGAATGTCAGACGTTCGTATGAAGATACTGGCCTGCAACAGCAACAGGCCACTGGCGGAAGCGATCGCCGCCTACCTGAACATGCCGTTGACGAAAGCCGACATCCGGCGCTTCTCCGACATGGAAGTGTTCGTCGAAATTCAGGAGAACGTGCGCGGGGAGGACGTCTTCGTCATCCAGCCGACCTCCTATCCGGCGAACGACAACCTGATGGAACTTCTGGTGACGCTCGATGCGCTGAAACGCGCATCGGCCCGGCGCATCACGGCGGTCATCCCCTATTACGGCTACGCCCGCCAGGATCGGAAGTCCGGCTCCCGGACGCCTATCTCCGCCAAGCTGGTGGCCAACCTGATCACCACGGCCGGCGCCGACCGGGTGCTGACCATCGATCTTCATGCCGGTCAGATCCAGGGCTTCTTCGACATTCCGACCGACAACCTCTTCGCCGCCCCGGTGTTTCACAAGGACATCACAGAGCGCTACGGCGACGAGCAGATCACCATCGTCTCGCCTGACGTGGGCGGCGTGGTCCGGGCCCGCGCCCTCGCAAAGCCGCTCAATGCCGACCTCGCCATCATCGACAAGCGCCGCGAGCGCGCCGGCGTCTCCGAGGTCATGAACATCATCGGCGACGTGAAGGACAAGCGCTGCATCCTGGTCGACGACATCGTCGATAGCGGCGGCACGCTCTGCAACGCGGCTGAGGCGCTGATGGAATCCGGCGCGGTCTCGGTCGACGCCTATATCACCCACGGCGTGCTGTCCGGCGGCGCTGTCGCGCGCGTCACCTCCTCGCCGCTGCAATCGCTGGTCACCACCGACAGCATCGCGAGCACTGAGGCGGTCCGCGTGGCCCGAAATATCCGCCAATTGTCGGTCGCGCCGCTGCTCGGTGAGTCGATCCGGCGCGTGGCCGAGGAGCGCTCGGTTTCCAGCCTCTTCAACTTCTGACCGGTCCTGCATGGGACGCGGGTTTGCCCGCGTCCTAAAAGGCTGGCTTTTTCCACCGAAAGCCACTAAAACGCCCCGCTCATCCGTTCCGCTTGACGGGTCGGCACCCCTGGAGGTCGGCCGTGGGCGGAACTTTGTCTATTGGAGATACACAATGTCTGACGTGATCGAACTGAGCGCCCAGACGCGTGACCGGGTCGGTAAGGGGTCCGCCCGTGCCGCTCGTCGCGCGGGGCTCATCCCGGCCGTAATCTATGGTGATAAGAAAGACCCGGTTTCCGTGACCCTGGAAGAGCGGACACTGACCAAGCAGCTGCATCAGTCCGGTTTCTTCTCGACCCTGATCGACCTCGAGGTCGACGGCAAGAAGCACCGTGTCCTCGCACGTGATGTCCAGCTGCATCCGGTGACCGACCGTCCGGAGCATGTCGATTTCCTCCGGGTCAGCGCGAGCTCCACGATCACCGTCGCCGTGCCGGTCGAGTTCATCAACGAAGACAAGTGCCCGGGCCTCAAGGCCGGCGGTGTCTTGAACGTCGTGCGTCACGAAGTCGAAGTGAGCTGCCGTCCGGATCAGATGCCGTCCGCTCTGACGCTCAACCTCGAAGGCTGGAACGTGGGCGACAGCATCCACATCAGCGCCTTCGATCTGCCGGAAGGCGTAACGCCGACGATCACCGATCGCGACTTCACCGTCGTCACCATTGCCGCGCCGTCGGCGATGAAGGGAGCTTCCGAAGACACGGATGAGGAAGCCGGCGAAGAGGCCGAAGCCGAGGCTGCCGAAGAAGGCGAGTCCGAGGACTGATCCGCCACGTAACGCCGCGCTGGACACGGCGCGGCGTTTCGGAAAGGGACCGTGCGATGTTTTTGTTCGTTGGCCTTGGCAATCCGGGGCCGAAATACGAGCTGACGCGCCACAATATCGGCTTTCTCGTCGCCGACGAGATCGCCTCGAGCTACGGCTTCGGTCCCTTCCGTTCCCGCTTCCAAGCCCTTACCGCCGACGGCTCCGTCGGCGGTGAGAAGGTCCTTCTGATGAAGCCGACCACCTATATGAACGAGTCCGGCCGCGCGGTCGGCGAGGCGGTCCGCTTCTTCAAGATTCCCCTAGAGAACGTCATCGTCTTCTACGACGAGATCGACCTCGCACCGGGCAAGATCCGCGTGAAGCGCGGCGGCGGGGCGGGCGGTCACAACGGCATCCGCAGCATCGACGCGCATGTCGGCAAGGATTATTGGCGCGTCCGCCTTGGCGTCGGCCATCCGGGCGACAAGAACCGGGTGAAGGACTATGTCCTGCACGACTTCGCCAAGGCGGAACAGGAGGGCTGGCTTTCCAAGCTGGTCCCCGCGGTCGCCGACGAGGCCGACCTGCTGGTGCGCGGCGAGGATGGCAGCTTCATGAGCCGGGTCAGCCAGGCGGTTTTCCCGCAGCGCCCGAAACCGCCGAAACCGAAAAACCTGCCCAAGGCCGAAACGGCCGGCGGCGCCGAAGACAACAGTCAGGATCGATAGTCATGGGCTTCAAGTGCGGCATCGTGGGCCTGCCGAATGTCGGCAAATCCACCCTCTTCAACGCGCTGACCGAAACCGCGGCGGCGGAAGCGGCGAACTATCCGTTCTGCACCATCGAACCCAATACCGGCCGCGTCGCGGTGCCGGATCCGCGCCTTGACAAGCTAGCCGCCCTCGCCGGCTCCAAAGCGATCCTGCCGACGCAGCTCGAATTCGTCGACATCGCCGGGCTGGTCCGCGGCGCCAGCAAGGGCGAGGGTCTCGGCAACCAGTTCCTCGCCAATATCCGCGAGGTCGACGCCATCGCCCATGTGCTGCGCTGCTTCGCCTCGGACGACATCACTCATGTCGAGGGTTCGGTCGATCCACTGCGCGACGCCGAGACCATCGAGACCGAGTTGATGCTCGCCGACCTCGAAAGCCTGGAGCGCCGGGTCGCGCCGCTGGAGAAGAAGGCGAAGTCGGGCGACAAGGACGCGAAGGTCCATGTCGCGATTATGACCCGCCTGCTGGATGCGCTGCGCGACGGCAAACCGGCCCGGTCCATCGACGACTGGAGCACTGAGGAAAAGAAAATCGTCGCCACCCTGCAGCTGCTGACCACCAAGCCGGTGCTCTATGTCTGCAACGTCGATGAGGAAAGCTCGGCGGACGGCAACGAGTATTCCGCCAAGGTCTTCGAGATGGCCGAGAAGGAGGGTGCCGTCGCGGTGGTGATCTCCGCCGCCATCGAGTCGGAGATCGCCCAGCTCGGCACCGCCGAGGAAAAGGCCGAGTTCCTGGAGACCCTTGGCCTTGAGGAAGCCGGCCTCGCGCGCCTGATCCGCGCCGGCTACAGCCTGCTCGACCTGCTGACCTTCTTCACCGTCGGACCGAAGGAGGCCCGCGCCTGGACCGTCGGACGCGGCGCCAAGGCGCCGAACGCGGCCGGTGTGATCCACACGGATTTCGAAAGGGGCTTCATTCGCGCCGAGACCATCTCCTACGACGACTTCGTCGCCTGCGGCGGCGAACAGGGCGCCAAGGATGCCGGCAAGATGCGGGTCGAGGGCTCGGAATACCTGGTGAAGGACGGCGACGTCTTCCACTTCCGCTTCAACGTCTGACCTCCCGCGAGCCTCTACGCCGCTCCAGGGGCTGGCGCCAGCTTGCCTCGTGCCAGCGCCAGGAAGATCAGCCCGGTTCCGAACATGATCAGACTGTAGGTCGCAGCCGGGATCACATAGGCACCGCCTCCGAAGAGCAGCACGCCCACCGCGATGGCGAGCGTCCCGTTCTGCAGCCCGCATTCGATGCAGATCGAGATGCGCTGCGCCTGCCCGCTCCCGAGTGCCCGGGCGCCGAGGAAGGCAAGCAACATCATGATGACGTTTAGAGTCAGCGTCACCAGACCGGCTTCCGCGAAATAAGCGACGACGTTGTCGCGTTCCTGGAGGATCGCGCCCGCCAGCACCAGAACGAAGAAAGCTGTCGAGAGCTTCGTCGCAAACGGCGCGCACCGTTCGGTTACCGCGGGTGCGAAGCGCCTAATCAGCATGCCGAGCAGCACCGGTATGGTCACGACCAGAAAAATGCCGAGAGCGGTCCTGCCGATAGAGACCTCGCCTGCCAGCGCCTCTCCTACGATCCGCTCGTGAGACATCGCGAGGACCAGCGGAACCGTCACCACGCTCAACAGACTGGCGATGGCGGTCAGCGATACCGAGAGCGCTACATCACCCCGGGCGAGAGAGGTCAGATAGTTCGAAGTCACGCCGCCGGGCGCCACCGCGATCAGCATCACGCCCATCGCGATCTCGGGTGTCAGAGACCACATGGTGACCAGCAAAAACCCGACGGCCGGCAGCAACAGCAACTGGAATGCGATTCCGGCGAGCATGTCCCGCGGCTGTGTCAGAAGACGGCCGAAATCCTCTACCCGAAGGCCGAGCCCCAGGGTCAGCATCATGAAGGCAAGCACCAGAGGCAGGACGATATCCGTGACGATTCCCATTGACCCCTCCGGTTCTTGATCTGAGCGCCGCACTCTCGGTAACGGAAGATCCCGCCTTGTGAGGGGGCTCGCCATTCGGAGCACATTCGTCAATGCCCCAAAATCAGGCGCGAAATCAAGGTCCGCCGTGCACGACGACCGGCACGCCCTCTCCCGGATCCGGCGCCTCGAAATATCCCGAGATAAGGTCGAACTCCGCGTCTGTCGGGGCGAAGGGATGCTCACCCATAGCATTGCGCCCTCGCATTCGAGCCTTACAGGATGCCTCCGGCAGATCGAGGTAATGCAGTAGCGCAGGCACCTCCGCAGCCTCGGCAATGCCGCGCATCCAGCCGCGCAGTTTCCGCGTGTTCGCCGGGAAATCGAGTGCAACCGAGTTGCCCGCCTTCAGAAGCGTGACCAGATGCGACGCAAGTACCGTGCGCAAACGGGCCGAGTAGCGGATGTAGTCGTCGAAACTCTCCATCTCGGGCCCGAAGAGGCCTTTCATCCAGTCGTCCTCCGAGATTAGGAGAGCGCCGGACTGTTCGGCGAGACGTTTGGCGAGCGTGGACTTACCGGCGGCGATCTTGCCGCAGAAAAGATGCAGTGTGGTGGACATGGCGCTGTACCGGAGTGCCGGGCGCGATCGGCCCGG
The DNA here is from genome assembly GCF_024662015.1 of Nisaea acidiphila. NCBI lineage: Bacteria > Pseudomonadati > Pseudomonadota > Alphaproteobacteria > Rhodospirillales > Thalassobaculaceae > Nisaea > Nisaea acidiphila. Next base: position 1,327,742 of record NZ_CP102480.1, read on the forward strand.
ATGCGGATCATTCCGCAAGGGTTAAACAGGAAATGCTAACGACCCGGCCTGAACCTTCAGACCGGGCCGCTAATAACTCGGCGCGCCACGATGGCCGCCGCCCTGTTTACCAGCGCGTACATTCCTCCTGATTACCCGACCCGGATCGCGCCGTCACGCGGAAACCGCTTTGCGCGGTTCCGCTCCGGGCACTAGAGTCCGCGCCGAGCGTTTCCAACAAGGGAGGGACTGATGGGCGAATTCATTCAGCTGACGGCGTCCGACGGGCACAAGTTCGACGCCTATCTCGCGCAGCCGAGCGGCAAGGCCAAGGGCGGGGTCGTGATCGTGCAGGAGATCTTCGGTATCAACGCGCATATCCGCAGCGTCGCCGACGATTACGCCTCCGAGGGCTATCTCGCCGTCGCGCCTGCGCTGTTCGACCGGATCGAGCCGAAGATTGAGCTCGGCTACGAGGCGGAGGATATCGAGAAGGGCCGTGACTACAAGGGTCGCTGTTCGGACGATGCCGCGCTGCTCGATATCGCCGCGGCGCAAGGCACGGCGGCGGCGGCCGGTAAGGTCGGCGTGGTCGGTTATTGCTGGGGCGGCTACCTCGCCTGGCTCTCAACGACGCGGCTCGACGGCTTCGACGCGGGCGCCAGCTATTACGGCGGCGGCATTGGCTCGGTTGCGACCGAGAAGCCGAAATGCCCGGTGATCTTTCATTTTGGCGAGAACGATCACGCGATCCCGATGGAAGACGTCGAGAAGGTCAAGGCCGCGCATCCGGAACTCGCGGTCAATCTCTATCCGGCCGGTCACGGCTTCAACTGCGACCACCGCGGCAGCTACGACGCGACCAGCGCGAAGATCGCCCGTGAGCGCACGCTGGAACTGTTCGGCGACAAGATCGGCTAAGCCCCGGCTTGGCCCTCAGCACCCGGGCAGCACATAGTCCTTGAACTGCTCTCGAAGCTCACGCTTCGAGAGCTTGCCCGTCGCCGTGTGCGGCAGCTCGTCGACGAAGACCACATCGTCCGGCAGCCAGAGTTTCGCGACCTTGTCCGCGAGGAAATCCTTCATCTCCGCCGCCGACATTCGCGCGCCGTCCTTCAGCACGGCGACCAGCAGCGGCCGTTCCGACCATTTCGGGTGCGACACCGCAATAACCGCGCACTCGGCAATGTCCGGATGAGCGAGCGCCGCGCTCTCCAGGTCGATCGAGCTGATCCATTCGCCGCCGGACTTGATCACGTCCTTGGTCCGGTCGACGAGGAAGAGAAACCCTTCCGGATCGATCCTCGCCACGTCTCCGGTCTTCAGCCAGCCTTCTTCGTCGAACGCGCCTTCCGACGCATCCTCATCGTTGAAATAGGCGCTCATGATCGCGGGGCCGCGGACATGCAGCTCCCCGAAGGCAACACCGTCATGGGGCAGGCGCGCACCGGCTGCATCCACGATCTTGAACTCGACCCCGAACATGCGCCGGCCCTGGGCGGTTTTGAGATGCATGCGCTCGGCTTCCGGCAGGGCCCGGTGCCGGGCCTTGAAGACACCGACGGATCCGACAGGACTCATCTCGGTCATGCCCCAGCCATGGATGACATTGACGCCGAAATCGCGTTCAAACTCCTCGATCATTGGCTTCGGCGCAGCCGAGCCGCCGATCAGCACGTTCTCGAAACCCTCCGGCTTTCGTCCCTGCTTGCGCATTTCCGCGAGCAGGCCGAACCAGACCGTCGGCACTCCCCAGCTCGTATTGACCTTTTCCTGGTCCATGAAAGCGAAAAGACCGGGCCCGTCGAGCCGTGCTCCGGGCAGGACGAAGGTCGTCCCGACCAGCGGTGCCGCGAAAGGCAGCCCCCAGGCATTGACGTGGAAGAGCGGGACCACCGGCAACAGGGACCGTTCCGGCCGGAGCCCGATCTTCTCCGCCACCGCGAGCAGCCCCATCGTGTGGATCAGGGTGGAGCGGTGCGAATAGAGCACGCCCTTCGGATTCCCTGTCGTCCCCGACGTGTAACAGAGCCCCGAGGCCTGCCGCTCGTCCAGTTCCGGCCATGCGATCGTGTCCGGCTGCCCGCTCAGCAGCTCCTCGTAGACGAGGACGTCGAGATCGGTCTCCGGTAAATCCTCCCGCGCGCAGAGAACGACATAGCGCAGGTCCTTCGGCAACCGGTCCGCCAGCTTCTCGACCAGCGGCAGGAAGCTCGTTTCCAGGAAAAGGATCCGGTCCGCAGCATGGCCGACGATATAGATGATCTGGTCCTCGAAGAGCCGCGGATTGATGGTGTGGCAGACGGCGCCGATACCGGAGATCGCATAATAGAGCTCGAAATGCCGGTAACCGTTCCAGGCGAGCGTTGCGACCCGGTCCCCATCCTTGATCCCCAGCGCTTGCAGCGCGTGCGCAAGCCGGCTGACCCGGCGGTGCGCATTGGCATAGGTGTAGCGGTGCACATCCCCCTCGACGCGCGCCGATACGACGGATGCGTCCCCGTGTATCTCCGCGGCAAAATCGAGGATGCTCGGAACCGTCAGCGGACGGTCCATCATGTTCCCTGGCAGCATTCGTTTCCTCCGGCGCAGGCCGGGCTCTCCGGCCCGGTCCGATGCGTGTCGGCGCCGAGTCTAGCAAGCGCGGCAGAGACTTGAACAGAGGCCCGCATTGCCGCCCCGGGCGCGAGGCGCCATAGTTCCGGCAAACGGAGCCGGACGGGAGAGGCTGCAATGGAACATGCATCATTCGCTGCGGGAAACGTCGCGCTCGTGACGGGCGCCGCGCTCGGGATCGGCCGCGCCGCGGCACTGAGATTCGCCCGGATGGGCCTCCGGGTCTGCATGGTCGACCTTCCCTCAGCAGATTTCGACGAGAGCTTCGAAGAGGTCAGTTCGGCGGCATCCGACGAGGTCGCTGCGGTTCCCACCGACGTCTCCGACCTTGCCGCGATGGAAGCCCTCAAGGACTCGGTGCGGCGCCATTTTGGGCGGGTCGATATCCTGATGAACAACGCCGCTTCGCGGGCCGGGCGGGGCTTCGACGCCGATCTCGCGGACTGGCGCCGGCTGGTCGAAGTCAATCTCTGGGGCGTAATCCACGGCGTGAAATGCTTCCTGCCGGAGATGGGCGCGGATGGAAATCCGGGCGTGATCGTGAATGTCGGCTCCAAGCAAGGGATCACCAATCCGCCGGGCCACCCGGTTTACAATCTGAGCAAGGCGGCGGTGAAATCCTACACCGAGAGCCTCGCGCACGAGCTCAGGACCAACGGCCCCTCCTCGGTGACGGCGCACCTCCTGGTGCCCGGCTGGACCACCACCGGCAAAAGCGAACACAGGAAAGGCGCCTGGATGCCGGAACAAGTCGTCGATTACATGCTGAAAGGAATCGAAGCTGGCAGCTTCTACATCATCTGCCCGGACGACGAGGTTTCGGAGCAGGAAGATAGACGCCGCATCCTATGGGGCGCCGGGGACATCACCGAGAACCGCCCCGCCCTCTCCCGTTGGCATCCCGACTTCAAGGCCGCATTCGAAACCTTCGTTCCATGAGCCAGCATTATTTTACCATCTGCGCGATCTTCCGGGACGAGGCGCGCCACCTTGCCGAATGGATGACCTTCTACGAATTGCAGGGCGTCGATCACTTCTTTCTTTACGACGACCAGAGCGTCGATGACAGCAAAGCCGCCATCCAACCATGGCGCGACCGGGGCATGGTAACGTATCTGCGTGTTGGAGGTGGGTTGCGAAGGCAGGCCGGCGCCTATCAGCACTGCCTCAAAAACCACAAAACGAAGGCACGCTGGATCGGATTCTTCGATCTCGACGAGTTTGCGTTCTCCCTCGACGGCAAGCCGCTCCGCGACTTTCTTGCCGCCAACGAGAACATCCCGGGCCTGGGTCTCAATTGGGCGATGTACGGATCTTCAGGCTTCGAGACACAGCCGACGAGCCTTGTAACGACGTCCTACCAGCTCCGGGCGCCGATCAAGTACAAGATCAGCGACCCGGAGCTGCTGATCCCGGGTAAGCCCAGAACGGAGCTTTCGAGCTATCTCCATCCCGGCGCGCACATAAAGAGCATAGTCAATACGGCCGAGGTCGAAGCCTATGTTTCGCCGCACAGTTTCTCCTACCGGAACGGAGCTCATGCCGTTGATGCCACGAGTCGTCCGATCCGGGACACACCGTTCAACGCCTTCACGGAGGAGCCGCTCGCCGGCCCGATGCGGGTCAATCACTACTGGTCGCGTTCGCTTGGAGAGTTTTCGGCCAAGCTGGAGACCCCTAGGGCCGATTCCGACACACTGCGCTACAAGGAGATGGCCCGCTTCAAGGAGGTCCACATGAGCATGGAGTACGATCCGGCGATCCTGCCGGCCGCACATGCAGTGGCCGAGCGCCTCGGCCGTCCGTACGCCCCCGGAACGGAGGAAGACTGGATGGAGCGCCTGCAGTCCGAGAATGATCGGCGGAGCCGCGCCTAGGAGCCCGACACCTCGATCACGGTACGCCCGCGAACGCCACCCTCGAGGATCTTTTTGCCGAGATTGGGCAGGTCCTCAAGCGTGTGCCGCTCGATCATGTGATGCAGCTTCTGCATCGGCAAGTCGGTGGCGATCCGCTTCCATATCGCGAGCCGGCGCTCCTTCGGGCAAATGACCGAATCGATGCCGAGGATGCTCACGCCGCGCAGCAAAAAGGGCAGGACCGTGGTGTTCAGCTCGTTGCCGCCGGCAAGTCCGACAGCCGCAACCGCGCTGCCGTATTTCATTTGCGTCAGTACATTCGAAAGAGTGGTCCCGGCCACATTGTCGATGCACCCGGCAAACCGTTCGCCCGCGAGCGGCCTCGACGGCGCCTGGGCAAGTTCGGCACGGTCGATCACCTGCGAGACGCCGAGATCCATCAGGTAATCCGCCTGTTCCGGCCGGCCGGTGGAGCCGGCGACCGAATAGCCGAGATTGGCAAGGATCGCCGTCGCCACGCTGCCGACGCCGCCGGCGGCGCCGGTCACCAGGACGTCGCCCCGATCCTTTTCGAGACCATGCCGCTCCAGGGTATCGACGGACAGCATCGCGGTGAAACCGGCCGTGCCGATGGCCATCGCGTCATCCAGACCGATCCCCTCCGGAAGTTTCACCAGCCAGTCGCCCTTGACGCGCGCCAATTCGCCATAGCCGCCCCAATGGACCTCGCCGACCCGCCAGCCGGTCAGCACGACCTTGTCGCCCGGCTGGTAGTCAGGATGCTCGGAACTCTCGACAATGCCGGAGAAGTCGACGCCCGGGATATGCGGATAGTCGCGCACCAGCCGGCCGATCCCGTTCATTACCATGCCGTCCTTGTAGTTCAGCGTGGTATAGGCAACCCGCACCGTGACATCGCCCTCGGGCAGGTCCGCGACCGGAACCTGCTCAATTGCGGCCGAAACCTTCTTGTCCGCCTCGCGCAGCAGGACCGCCTTGAAAGTCTCGCTCATTCCCATCCCCTCTTCTGAAATGGCCGTCGCATGGCGACCCGTTTGCCGATCGGAAATCCCGTCGCTTCCCTGAGCCAAGCATCCCGAAGCGCGGCCCCCATCTCCTCCTCCGGCACAATGCCGAAACCGAGGCGCTGATAATAGGGGGCATTCCAAGGCACATCGATAAAGGTTGTCAGACTGATCTGAACGATCCCGCGACCGGCGAAAAAGCGCTCGACCGCGTTCAGGATCGCGGCGCCCCGCCGCATCCCCGCGAAGTCCGGATGCACGTCCAGTTCACGCAGATGCAGGCTGTCCCCAAGCAGCATCAGATGCCCGGCCCCCACAGGCCGGTCCTGTCCGTCTACCGAGACCCAGAGATGCCACCGGTCCTGCGACGCGGAGAGCTCCGCGGCATCGTCGACCGGATCCTCGGCCGCCCAGACATAGGGCGTTTCAAGAAAGCGGCGGCCCGCAGCCCGCTGGACTTCCCGGACATTCTCGATCTCGTCCGGGCGCGCCAGCCGGCAGGGGCCGCCTTGCATTGCATTCATGGAAAGCCGGTTAACGCAGCGGTTCGAGGATGGAGACGTAGTTCGCCACCGCGGCCCCGCCCATATTGAAGATACCGCCGACCTTGGCGTCCTTGACCTGCATGTCGCCGGCATCGCCGCGCAGCTGCATGGAGGTCATGACATGCATGGAGACGCCGGTGGCACCGATCGGATGGCCTTTCGCCTTAAGCCCGCCGGACGGGTTCACCGGCAGCTTGCCGTCCTTGTAGGTCCAGCCTTCCTTGACCGCGCGTGCGCCCTCGCCCGGCGCGGTCAGGCCCATGGCCTCGTATTCCAGCAGCTCGGCGATGGTGAAACAGTCATGGGTCTCGACGAAGCTGAGATCGTCGAGCGTCAGGTTCGCGGCGCCGAGCGCCTGCTTCCAGGCCTGGCCGCAGCCCTCGAACCTGATGATGTCGCGCTTCGACATCGGCAGGAAGTCGTTGACCTGCGCCGCCGCGCGGAAGGCGATCGCCTTGTCCCGGCCGAGCGCGGTCTCGACGTCGGTCAGGACCAGAGCCGCCGCGCCGTCGGAGACGAGCGAACAGTCGGTGCGCTTCAGCGGGCCGGCGACGAACGGGTTCTTTTCCGACTCGTTGCGGCAGAACTCGTAGCCGAGATCCTTGCGCATCTGGGCATAGGGATTGTGCACGCCGTTCGCGTGATTCTTGGAGGCGATCAGGGCGAGCGCGTCGGACTGGTCGCCGTGGCGCTGGTAGTAAGCCTGGGCGATCTGGCCGAAAACCCCGGCGAAACCGCCCTCGATGCCGGCCTCTTCCTTCAGATAGCTCGCCTTCAGCAGCGTCTCGCCGATCTGCTTGCCCGGCAGCTTGGTCATCTGCTCGACGCCGACGCAGAGCACGACGCGCGCCTGCTTCGCGGCGATCAGATTCAGGCCCTGATGCACGGCGGCACTGCCGGTCGCGCAGGCATTCTCGACCCGGGTCGCAGGCTTGAAACGGAAATCGTCGGAACTCTGGAAGACAAGACTCGCGGTGAAGTCCTGCGGCGAAAACCCGCCGTTGAAATGGCCGAGATAGACGGCATCCACGTCCTTCGGCTCGAACCCCGCATCGGCGACGGCCTCGGCCGCGACCTTGACGATCATGCTCTCGACATCTTCGTCCTCATGTTTGCCGAACGGCATATGGGACCAGCCGACGATACATCCGGTCATGTGACTTTCTCCCTGAGTTTCTGCGCCGCAGATACGGCTTTCGATCTCCCTAGCAGAAATCAGGGGGCGAGTCCCAAACTACAATGCTGCGGTGCGACATGTGTTCCGTGCCGGAGCGGAACAAAATGCGGCGTCACCCCAGCTCGATGATAGAAATGCCGATCTTGGTGTTCAGCGCATGGATATTGTCCCGCAGGGTCGAGAGCGGCGTGTTGTAGGTCGCGGCGCTGCCGGGCTGGATCGTCGCCTCGGTATTGAACGGACCCGCCTTGGATTGCTGATCGTTGAGCGCGATCTGCTTCGCGATTACAGGCAGGATTTCACCGACGCTCTTGTCGATTTCGGCCGCCTGGCTCTTCAGCCTGTCCGTCAGAGTCGTCTTCGCATTGCCTTCGGCCAACGCCGCGGCGGTCGCCAGCTCCTCCCAGGTGGTTCCCAAAAGGAGAAGCGCGTTCAGCATTTCCTTCAGGGTCGGGCTCTGTCCTTTCAGAATGGCGCCCGGAACCAGCTTTCCGACCTCTGTCTTGATTTCGGCCCATTCCGCCGTAAAGGGCGGGGGCGTTCCTGAACTCGGCTTCGGCGGCGTGTTGTAGGTGAAGCCTGTGACCGCCACCGAGCCGGTGAAGTTCTGATCGACAAATTGCTGCACGTTCGCCATGTCTCGTCTCCGTCTTCGGATTGTCAGAACGGCAGATAGGCGATGACCACCGCCCGGTCGTCCTCTTCGACTGCCGCGCCCCAGGGACGACGCGGAGCATTGGTCACATGCGGCGCCGCAAGCGTGTTCGCGTCGACATGAACCGCAGCGGCGACGGCCTGCCGGATCCCCGCCGCGACGTCCATCTGATAGTCCGTGTACTGGATGCCGTGTGCCGTCTTCTCCGCCGTCAGCCAGTGTGCATTGACGAACTGCTCGAAGTCGTCGTTCCACTCGCCGATCATGTAGGCGAAGCGCGTGCCCTGCGGGTATGTGTTCATGAAGGTATCCGCCGAGTTGAAATCGAGCGGGTTGTCTGTGCTCCCGCCCTTATCGACAGTGACATTTTGATTGACCGGAACGATATGGCTCAGGAACCAGGCGACGCCCGCCACCTGCCGTTCCAGACTCTTGGTGTCGTCGTGCGCGAGATTCATCTCACTCTCCCAATAGTCCCAGAACGCGTCCTGCACAGAGTTTATGGTCACCGGATTCTGCGGAAAGACCTGGTTGAAGAAGAACCCTACCAGTCCCCCGAAGTTCGAATCGTTGAGGACGCCGCAGAGCGAACAGAATGCGCAGTTGAGCTGGGCCACCGCCGTGTTGGTGGTGTTGTTGACAGGATTTGTGACAGGCATGCTCTTGCCGCTCCCGATCAATGCCATTTGAAAGGGAGACGTTCCTGCGCCGTTCCTGTGAACTTCACTCCGAACCGGCGGTGAGATCCTTCATGAGAAAACTGGTCTCCAGATCGCACCCGAGATGGATGTCGAATTCGGGTCCCTTGGAAACGAGTCCGTATCCGAGATGGCGGTAGAGCGACAGCGCTCTCGCATTGTCGCTGAGTACCGATATCGTCACGTTGTCATATCCCCGGTCGGCGATCCGTTTCTCCAGATCCCGGACGAGCGCGGTCCCGATACCGGCGCCTTCATGCCCGGGCGCCACCCAGATATCGGAGATATGATTGTCGCCGCGTTCCGTCGCGCCGAGCCCGGCGACGACACCTGCGCGCTCGGCGATCAGGATCTGCTCCGGTATCTCGCGAACGAAAGACGCGAAACTCTCCTCGGTCACCCGGCCGCGCGCCTCAGCGGGCACGATCGGCGAAATGCCTTTCAGCCAGGCGGCATATCCCGCCTGACCCGCGGCCGCCGCATCCCCGGCGCTTGCGGGCCGGACCCGCAGGCTCACAGGGTCTCGACGAAACGCACCGGCTTCCCAGAGGGTCCGCCGACCAGTTCGTCCTCACGCATGACGAACTTGCCGCGCACCAGAGTCGCCATCACCCAGCCGGTCACCTGTTTGCCGTCATAGGGCGTCCAGCCGCATTTGCTGGCGATCCAGTCATTGGTGATGGTGCGCTTCGCCTTCAGATCGACCAGCGCGAAATCGGCGTCGTACCCCGATGCGATCCGCCCCTTGCAGGCGATGTTGTAGACCCGCTGCGGGCCCGCCGAGGTCAGTTCGACGAGACGGCGAAGCGAGAGCCGCCCCTCGTGCACATGATTCAGCATGTTGACCAAAAGTGTCTGCACCCCGGTCATGCCGCTCGGGGTCTGGGGATAAGGCTTCGCCTTCTCTTCCAGCGTGTGCGGCGCATGGTCGGAGCCGATCACGTCGACCACGCCCTGCTCAATGGCGCGCCAGAGCGCCGCGCGGTGCCGTTCCTCGCGCACCGGCGGGTTCATCTGGGCGCGGCTACCGAGCTCCTCGTAGCAGTCCGGCGCGACCAGCGTCAGGTGGTTCGGCGTCACCTCCACGGTTGCGACATCCTTGTTCCGGGCGAGGATGTCCATCTCCTCCGCCGTCGTGACGTGCAGGATATGGACGGGGCGCCCGGCCTCGCGGGAAAGCTTCAGGATCCGGTTGGTCGCGCGGACCGCGGTCTCCTCGTCGCGCCAGATATTATGAACCCGGGGATGGCCTTCCGCTTCGGCGATATGCTTGCGCTCTTCCAGCCGGTACTCGTCCTCGGCATGGACCGCGAAGCGGCGGCGCCCGTCGGCGAGGATCTTCGCCAGCGTCTCGTCGTCCTTCGCCAGGAGCGTGCCGGTCGAGGAGCCCATGAAGACCTTGATGCCGGGACAACCCGGCAGGTTCTCGTATTCGTGCAGCTTGCCGACATTCTCCGCCGAACCGCCGACGAAAAAGGCGAAATCGACCCAGCCACCCTTCTCCGCGCGGGCAATCTTGTCCGCATGCGTCTCCGGCGTCAGGGTCAGCGGATTGGTGTTCGGCATCTCGAAGATCGCCGTCACCCCGCCCATCGCCGCCGCCATGGTGCCGTGCGCGATGTCTTCCTTGTGCTCGGCGCCAGGCTCGCGGAAATGCACCTGGGTATCGATGACGCCGGGCAGGACGTGCAGGCCGGTCGCATCGAACACTTCCGGCGCGGAATCCGCATCGTAACTGCCGAGCCCGGCAATCTTGCCGTCCTTCACCGCAACGTCCATCACCTCGATCGCGCCGGGCGTGGCGACGGTGCCGTTCTTCAGGATCAGATCGTAAGAGGTCATGGGGCGGGCCTTTCGGACGATTCACGGATGGGAGCGCTAGCGATACCCTCCAACCGGGCCTCCACACAAGCACCGGTCTCCATGCCTTCGGCGACTTATGTGTGCCGCGTCACTTTCGAAGATGCGAATAACGTCGGAGACTGCACCTGGGGATATGAGACCTGACCGGACCTAGCCTGGGGAACAGACAGCATGACATTCGAGACGAGCGGCTCGGGAAGCATGGGCGCGACCGCAAGCAGCGAGCCGAAGACTCACACTCTGGATTTCGATACCAGTGACAAGGGAAGCCTGATCGGCCTTCACCTCGTAAATGTGATCTTCATGGCTCTGACACTATTGATCTACCGCTTCTGGGCCATCACGCGAGTGAGACGGGCACTCTGGCCACGGATGCGGCTCGACAGTCTGCCGCTCGAATACACCGGCACAGGGCTGGAGATCTTTCTCGGCTTTCTGAAGGTTTTCGTCCTGATCCTGTTGCCATACGGCATTTTCTCGAACTGGGCGAATTCCAACATCGTCAATCCTGAACTCGGTTTCAGTCTCGGATTCGCGTTCTTGTCATCTCTGAGCCTGCTCGGACTAGCCTTTCTCTATGCAGCCGGACGCTATCTCGCGTACCGCTACCGCATCAATCGCACGCAATGGCGCAGCCTTCGGGGGTCTGTTGACGGAGCGGCCTATATGTATGGCCTGATGTCGATAGGTTGTTACTTTCTGGTCTTCGTCTCATTCGGTGTGCTGAAACCCTGGATGGACGTCAAACTGCTCCAGTACAGATGGGATCATACGAAATTCGGTGGCCAGCAATTCTGGTTTGCCGGAACAACGGAAGGCCTCTGGCGACCGTACCTGCTCTTTCTGCTCATGAACCTTGTCGTGCTTGCCGCATTTATCAACATCGACGGCTCAAGGATAACCATTGGCTTCAATTTTGACTTCAGCACCGAGGACAGCACATCATCGGTCCATTGGCAGAGCGTCGGGATTGTAATGATCGGAGCGACCTGCTCTGCTCTCGCTTACCTGAATTATCAGATCCAGTTTTGGAAAAGAGCTGCCAGCAGAGTCACGTTCGGTGCGGCTCGGTTCAGCTTTGCGCCGAAGCTTCACCAGGTTCTGGGCCTCTATGTCGGCAACTGGTTCATTGTGTGCTTCACGTTCTGGATCCTGCTTCCCTTCATCTGGCTCCGGAAAGGCACTTTCCTTGCGCAGCATCTGGAAATCGTGGGCGATCTGAATCTGGACAAGCTCGTACAATCGGACCTCGACACGAATACGACAGGCGAAGGCCTTCTTGGCGACTTCGACATTGCTTGATCCATGACTTCACATTTCTTCGACGGTAGTTCGGCCAGACACTACGAAATCACTCCTGAAATCTGGCCGGGCGGAATCTCCTTTGCGACCGAGCGCGGCACCCTTGCCTGGCGTTACGAGGATTTGATTCGGCTCTGGGAATACCGGCCGACAAGCCATCTTGCCTTCACCCATCGCCAGCATCAGGACTCGCGCCTTATCATCGAGGAACCGGAGCAGGTCGCGGCGGTCGGGAAACATGCGCCGGACCTGATCGACCGCAAGAAAGAGGGTATGCGTTCCCTTCGCATTCCAGCCTTGCTCGCCATCGGCGTCCTCGTGGTCATTGCGGCGATCTATTTCCTGATCCCGCCGGTCACTGACACGATTGCGCGGATGGTGCCTTGGTCGGTCGAAAAGGCCCAGGAGCCGAGTCTCGCCAGTATCGAAAGCTTCCTCGGCAAACGCTGCAATGCGGGTCGTCCGAATGAGATTTTGACGGCCCTGACGGATCGCCTGGTTGCTGCTTCCGGGTTCTCGCATGCGATCCGGGTAGATGTGTTGAACAACAAGATGGACAACGCATTCGCACTGCCCGGTGGGAGAATCGTCGTCATGCGCGGAATGATCATTCGCGCGCAGGATCCTGGCGAGTTAGCAGCAGTGTTGGCGCACGAGATCGGGCATGTGGCAAACCGGGATCTCACAGAACGCTGGATACGCGATCATGCGATCGGTATCGCCTCGTCGCTCCTCCTGGGCTCGGATGCGGCTGGATCTTTCGGCGATACATTGTTACAGGCCGGGCTCGGATTTTCGTTCTCCCGTGCGGATGAGGCGGCGGCAGATGCATACTCCATAAGGCTGTTGAACCGCATGGACCTGAGCACCGGCGGGGGCGCCGCTTTCTTCGAGCGACTTGCGGGAAAGGGAGGGCTTGAGAACGCACTCCCGAGTTATTTCAATACCCATCCTGACAGCCGGGAACGCGCCAGGTTCCTGCGAGAAAACGGGACAGGAACGAAACAGGCGCTCACACCCGACGAATGGCTCATCCTGAAGCGAATCTGCGATGAAACCGATTAGAGCGGTTTTCCGGCCTTCTCTTCCTTGAGCTCGTCGAGCCGGTCCTTGATATGCGGCATGTGAGGATTGATCTCGAGAGCGGCGGTGAAGGCCTTGATGGCGCCGTCGGCGCTTTCCAGCTGCTGATAGATAAGCCCAAGCCCTGAGAGCGCACCGAAATGGCGCGGCTCCAGTGCCAGCGTCCGCTCGATATCGCGCACCGAACCAGCGAAATCCCCGGTGAAATAAAGCAGGGTCGCGCGTTTGTTCCAGGCTTCCGCGAAGTCCGGCGCGACCTCGATGACCGTGCTGAAGATCCGAATGGCATGTTCGAGCTGCCCCGCATTCATCAGCAGGAGCCCCTCGTTGAAGCGCATCTCGGCTTCGACATCGGCATCGAGCTCCAGCCAGATGCCCCAGATCTCGCGCTCGATATAACGCGCGTCCGTAACCGAGGTGACTGTCTTCAGCTCCTCGAACAGGGTATCCAGGCGCGGATCCTTCTGGTCCGCCGCGGCCGGCGCGGCGCAAAAAAGCAGGGTGAGTGCGGCAAAGAGCAGATTGCGCATATCCTCAAGGTAGCGCAGCCGGCGTTCCTGCCAAGTCCCGGCCGATCACATCCTGTCGAGCACGTCCGGTTTCGGCCCGCCTGTCGCCCAGTCGAGCAGCTCGACCGTATGCAGGATCGGCACCTCTGTGCCGGAGCCGATCTGTGTGATGCAGCCGAGATTGCCGGCCGCGATCACCTCCGGTTTCGTCTTCGCGATATTGGCCATCTTTCGGTCCCGCAAACGGGCCGCGAGCTTCGGCTGCAGCATGTTGTAGGTCCCGGCCGACCCGCAGCAGAGGTAGCCTTCCGGCACATCGCTGACGGTGAAACCGGCCCGCTTCAGAAGCGCCTGCGGAAGGCTCTTGATCTTCTGGCCGTGCTGCATCGAACAGGCGGAGTGATAGGTCACCCGCATGCCGTCGCCCGCAGCCGTTTCCGGCAGGCCGATCTCGGTCAGCAGTTCGGTGACATCCTTTGCCTTCGATGCGATCCGCGCGGCCGTCTCCGCGTAGGCCGGATCCTCGCGCAACAGGAAGCCGTAATCCTTCACCGTCGTGCCGCAGCCGGAGGCATTGATCACCACCGCGTCGAGACCGCCTTCTTCCGCCTCCAGTGCCGCCCAAGCGTCGATATTCACGCGGGCAGAGGCCATGGCGCTCTCCTCCTTGCCCATATGGTGGGTCAGCGCGCCGCAACAGCCGGCAGTCTTGGGCACCACCACCTCGACCCCGAGCCGCGTCAGCAGACGGATGGTCGCGTCGTTGATCGACGGCGCCAGCGCCCGCTGGGCACAGCCGGCGAGCATCGCGACCCGCATCTTCCGCGCGCCCGCGGCCACATGGGTGCCTGGCTTGTCGAGCGGGCTGCGCACCGGGAACCGTTTCGGCGCGAGCGACAGCATCGCCTTGATCCGACCGCCGAGCGCGTCGCCGAACAGGCCGGCGAAGGGCCGCATCATGGCGGCGCCGAGCAAGGCGAAGCGGAAACGGTTCGGGTATGGAAGCAGGAAGGCAAGCAGGGCCCGCAATCCGCGGTCGAGCAGCGGACGGCGGTAAGTTTCCTCGATATGGGTCCGGGCATGATCGACCAGGTGCATGTAATTCACACCGGACGGACAGGTGGTCATGCAGGAGAGACAGGAGAGACAGCGGTCTACATGCCGAACGACCTCGTCGTTGGCCGGCTTGCTGTTCTCGAGCATGTCTTTGATCAGATAAATCCGGCCGCGCGGACTGTCGAGCTCGTCACCAAGCAGGACGAAGGTCGGGCAGGTCGCTGTGCAGAAGCCGCAATGCACGCATTTGCGCAGGATGGACTCGCTTTCCCGGGTAGCGGGGTCGGCAAGCTGGGCGAGAGTGAAGTTCGTCTGCATCCGTCTCAGACCCCCGCATACATGCGGCCGGGATTGAGGATCTGCTTCGGGTCGAAGCTCTCCTTCACCCTCCGGCTGAGTGCCGCGACCGGTGCTGGCTGCGGATGGAAAACTGGGACTGCCGCGCGAACGTCAGTTGTCGCTCTGACCAGGGTCGCGTGACCGCCGACAGCATCGACCGCCGTCCTTACTTCTCTTGCCGCGGCATCGGTCGAGGCCGGGAGCTGCAGCCAGATCAGGCCCCCCGCCCAGTCCGAGAACCAGGCGGCCCCGTCGAGCTTCGAAAGTTCCTCGGCGACACTGGCACCCGCCGATGGCGGCACCGAAATGCGCCAGACCGGGTCCTGCACCGGTGTGGCGAGATATTGCACGTCCCGCACCTCGAGCCAGAAACTGCGGCTGTTCATGGTGTGCAACTCTTCGATTGCGCCGAAGCCGGCGAGTTCCGCGCGCAGATCCGCGCAGCGGCGTTCGACCGAAGGGCCGAAACCCTCGATGCGCAGGGCAGTAACCGACCGGCCCGCATCCTTGATATAGGAAACGGCGGATTTCGCCGCGAGATCGGCGGGCACGTGCGCGGCGGCGGAAACCTCGTGCGCACTGTTCATCGCTGCGCTCATGGCTTTCACGGCCTCTGCCGGATCCAGTCCCAGGACCAGCACTGTGTAGACTTTCTCCGGGCGCGGCAGAACCTTGACGTCGATCTTCGTCACGGCGGCGAGCGTGCCATAGGAGCCGCAGATCAGCTTCGGCAGATCGTACCCGGTAACGTTCTTCACCACGCGCGCGCCGGATTTGAACTGCTCCGCCCGGCCGCTCACCGCCTCGAAACCCAGCAGATGATCGCGGGCCGAGCCGGACTTGATACGCCGCGGCCCACCGCTATTGATCATCAAAGCCCCGGCGAGGCTGCCTTCTGAGGAGGTGCCGCCGAGAAGGGCTGTCAGATCCATCGGCTCGAAAGCGAGCATCTGGTTGTGTTCGGCGAGAAGTTTCTCGATTTCGGCCATCGGCGTCGCCGGACCGGCGGTCAGAACCAGTTCCGCCGGCTCGTAATCGATCACGCCCGCGAGGGCGGAAAGATCCAGCACCGTTTCCGCCTGAAACGGCCGCCCGAGCGCCCGCTTGCTTCCACGTCCGACGAGCTCGAGGGGTTCGCCGTTCGCGACCGCCCAGGCAACCGCCTCCTCAACCTGCCGCGAATCCTCCGGCTTCAATGTAGACGCCATATCACTCCAAATTCATGCGCGGGTGGCCCCCGCGGCCGTTAGTTCGTTTTCTCGTCGCCGTCACCGGCGTTGCGACTGCGCTGCAGGTCCGGATGCAGGGACTTTCCGAGAATATGCTCGTCCTGCCCGAACACGTGGGCGCCGGAGCCCACAATCAAGGGGTCAGGCCCCCGCACCACGCGCCGGTCCTTATTGTCATAGGGCAGCGTGGAGAGGAAGTGCTGCATGCAGGCAATCCGCGCGCGCTTCTTGTCGTCCGATTTGATGATCGTCCAGGGCGCGTCGGCAGTGTCCGTATAGAAGAACATCGCCTCCTTGGCCTCGGTATAGTCCTCCCATTTGTCGAGGGAGGCCTTATCGATCGGCGACAGCTTCCACTGCTTCAGCGGATCCGTTTCCCGTGCCTTGAAGCGGCGGCGCTGCTCGGCCTGGGTCACCGAGAACCAGTATTTGTAGAGACGGATGCCGGACCTGGTCAGCATCTGCTCAAGTACCGGTGTCTGGCGCATGAACTCGAGATAATCGTTCGGCGAGCAGAAGCCCATGACGCGCTCGACCCCGGCGCGGTTGTACCAGGAGCGGTCGAACATCACGAGCTCACCGCCGGTCGGCAGATGTTCGATATAGCGCTGGAAGAACCACTGGTTCTTCTCCCGCTCGCTCGGCTTGTCGAGCGCGACCACATGGGCGCCGCGCGGGTTCAGATGTTCCATGAAGCGCTTGATGGTTCCGCCCTTGCCGGCCGCGTCGCGCCCCTCGAACAGGATGACCACTTTCTGCCCGCTCTCCTGGATCCAGCGCTGGGCCTTCAGCAGCTCGGCCTGCAGATTGGCCTTCTGGCGCTCGTAGACCGCCCGCTTCATCTTCTCCTTGTACGGATATTCGCCGGTCTCGAAGATCCGGCGGATATCCTCGGGCGAGTGGCGCATCTCGGAGAGATGGTGCAACGCGACCGCCGTCTCCTCGTGCGCCTCGTCGCTATATGTCGGTTTCGCCGGAACTTTCCGGGCCACTCTTGGCTTGCGCCCTGCCGTGCCATTGGCCTTGCCCGGCACGGCCGAAGGCTTCGATGCGTCGGTCATCGTCGATCTCCCTTTTCCACCGGTCCCCATGACAATGAATAGGCGCCCACAATCGCGGGCAGGCATTGATCGAAATCAAAAACGCGGAATGTCCTGAAATGGCATTTGCCCGCCGGATATATGCATGCGGCCAAGCTCGGCGCAGCGATGAAGCTGCGGGAAGACCTTGCCCGGGTTCAGGAGTCCCTCCGGATCGAAAGCGCATTTGACCCGCTGCTGCTGATTGAGATCGCTCTCGGTGAACATCTCGCCCATCAGGTCGCGCTTCTCGATCCCGACCCCGTGCTCGCCGGTCAGCACGCCGCCGAGCTCGACGCACGCGGTCAGGATATCGGCGCCGAAGGCCTCCGCGCGCTCCAGCTCGCCTTCCTTGTTCGCATCGAACAGGATCAGCGGATGCAGGTTTCCGTCGCCGGCATGGAAAACATTGGCGACCCGGAGATTGTGCTTCTTCGACATCTCGCTCATGCGGCTCAGGATCTCGGGGAGCTGCTTGCGCGGGATCGTGCCGTCCATGCACATATAATCCGGCGTGATTCGGCCGACAGCGGGAAAGGCCGCCTTGCGGCCAGCCCAGAAATTATTGCGTTCGTCCTCGTTCTCGCTGATCCGAGCTTCGGTCGCGCCATTGGCCTCGGCGATCTCCTTGACCCGGCCGATCAGGTAATCGACCTCCACTTCCGGGCCGTCGAGTTCGATGATCAGCAGCGCTCCGGCATCGCGCGGATAGCCCGCATGGACGAAGTCCTCGGCCGCGTTGATCGCCGGATTATCCATCATCTCCATGCCGCCGGGAATGATCCCCGCGCCGATGACGTCGGCAACGCAAGCCCCGGCCGCCTCAGCCGTCGGAAAGCCGACCAGCACCGCGCGTGCGGTGGTCGGCTTGCGCAGGATGCGGACGGTGATCTCGGTCACGACGCCGAGCAGTCCTTCCGATCCGGTGATCAGGCCCAGGAAGTCGTAGCCGTCGGCCTCCAGGTGCTTGCCGCCGAACCGCAAAATCTCGCCGTCGATGGTGACGAACTCGACGCCGAGCACGTTGTTGGTGGTGAGGCCGTATTTCAGGCTGTGCACGCCGCCGGAATTCTCAGCGATGTTGCCGCCGATCGAACAGGCGATCTGGCTTGAGGGATCCGGCGCGTAATAGAAACCATCATCTTGAACCGCGTGGGTGATGCCGAGATTGGTGACGCCCGGCTGGGTCACCACGGCCCGGTTCTCGTAATCGATCTCAAGGATCCGGTTGAACTTGCCAAGTCCGAGCAGCACCCCGTCGGCCAGCGGCAGGGCGCCGCCGGAGAGTCCGGTTCCGGCACCTCGCGGGACCACCTTAACGCCAGCGGACTTGCAGTATTTAAGGATACGGGCGACCTGCTCCGTCGTTTCCGGCAGAACAACGATCATCGGGAGCTGGCGGTAGGCGGAGAGACCGTCCGTCTCGTAGACCCGCATCTCGTCGTCTGCGGTGATCACCCCCTCGCCGGGCACAATGGCGCGCAGCGCGGCCGCGATTTCCTCGCGGCGTTCGATTACGGACCGGTCCGGTTCCGGCATCTGCATTTCGCTCTCCTGAGGTCTTTTTCAGCCCACAATAAGACCGTCCAACCCAAGGGGCAATCTGACGTCGATATTCCGGCAGGCAAGATTACATCCCGCGATGCGGAATGGAGAATCCGGATATGAAAAAGGCGGCGGTCCTTGCGGACGGCCGCCTTGATCGGATCAGGCCGGGGCGGTTAGCCCTGGCGTGCCTTGAAGCGCGGATTCTGCTTGTTGATCACGTAGGTCCGGCCCTTGCGGCGGATGACGCGACAATTGCGGTCCCGCTTCTTCAGCGTCTTGATCGAATTCGCGATTTTCATGACACGAGTCCAAAAAATCCTGTCTGGAGGACCTTCCGGCCCTCGGGAAGCGGGGAACATATGGTGGTGGATGGAGGATGTCAACGCCTGATCCCGGAAAAATCGGCCCGGAACGCAGGCAGGTCAGGCTCAGCCTTTTACCGGCTTCAGAGCGAAATAACGATGCAGCTGAACCTCGCCCGCTTCGAGCAGCGCCGCGAGCCGCGCCCAGCGCTCCACCTCGCCCATCAGGATCGGGAGCTGGTTCTTGGAGGCCTTGATCTTACCTTCCTGATAGCGGTCGATGAAGCTCTGGAAAGCGCGGGTCATATAGCCGTGATAATCCTTGCTGATATCCTCGGAGACCCGGACATCCAGCCCCAGGGCCTCGATCTCCTGATGATAGCGGTCGACGGTCCAGAGATGGATCGGGAACGGGTCGCTCTCGATCCATTTCTTGAGCGACGGCGACGGATCCTTGTCGGACGCCAGCATGAAATCCGTGAGAGACAGCTGCCCGTACATTCGCATCGCACGTTTGATGGTCCGCAGCATCCTGGTCTTGTCTTCCGTACGAAACAGAAACTCGCGGGTCAGGATGCAGTCGAAACTATTCGCCTTCAGCGAGATCTTCGCCGGATCGAATTCCTGCAGCTTGATCTTCGATCTGACCTGCGACATGTCGATGTTGCGCTGGGATATCTCCGCGAGTTCGGGAACATTCTCCAAAAGGGTCGCGTAGCAGCCGAACTTACTGGAAACGGCGACAGTGCCGCCACCCATTCCGCTGCTGATATCCAGCAGGTTCATCTGGTTATCGAGCGCGAACGGTTTGGCGAGCGTGAGCACGTGCTGAGGGCCGCCGGGCATGTTGAAGCCCTTGCCCCAGATGGTCTCTATCATTTCGATGGTCTTCGGATGCCAGGGACCGAGAACCTCTTCCTCGACCACTTCCTCTTCGGGCTCGTATTCGACCTCGAAGTTCGGCTCCTCAACCGACAAGGCGCGCAGAATTTTGTACCAGGCGCGTCTTACGCGCCGGACAAACTGCGGCCCTCTTGTCGCCTCAGCCAAATGATCCCCCCCGGTCCAAAAGAAACAGGCTCGCTATTCCAGACGTGTTTAGACCCTGAATTTTTTAACAATTTATTGATCCTAAAGCGAGCCGCTCACATCACACATACATTTTTACTCGCAAAGAAGAAGTCTTACTTAATGACACCGCAAGACTTCGGCAAAGAAATTTCGATTGTACGCGGAGGCGTAGCGCCAAATGTCCCATCAGGCGATACGCACGATTGACGCCGGTTCCGCGAATCCGGCTATGCTCCGCGTCCGTCAGACCACAATCAGGCTAAGATCATGTCTTCAGATTTCGAAGAAACGTTCCGCGGCGATGTAAAAGCATGGGAATGCGACGTCGTCGAACATTTCACCGTGGCGTACTACTACGAGAAATTCGAGGCAGCGGCCTGGCGTTTTCTCCGGGAAAGCGGCGTCGACCCGCGCGAGGCACGGACCACCGACTGCTATACGCGTTATCATGCCGAACTCCGGAAAGGCGATCTCTTCCATATCGAAAGTGCTCTGATCCAGACCGGCCTTAGGCCGGTGATCGCACACAAACTCTATAATTCCGATACCGGCACCGTCTGTACCACCATGGAACAGACGTTGGACGGCGCCTCGCTTCCGGGCTCAGCCGCCCATTGGGACGGACCGGTGCGTGAAGAACGGGCACCGGTGAAGGACAGCGCGACCTGGGTACGCGCAGGGACCGACGTTGTTCGGCCGAGCGATCTCGATTGGACCGGCAAGCTTGGCCTTGGCGGCCTGATCCACCAGTTCTCGGGCTCCGGGTTCCACGCTCTCGCCTCAATCGGCCTCAGTCCGACCTTCCTCCGGGAGAACCGGCGCGGTTTCTCGACTTTTGAATTTCAGATCGAGATGGATCACTGGCCCGAAGGTGGCGACCTCGTCCATGTCGAGAGCACGGTCGCGCATGTAGGCTCGTCCTCGATCCGTCTTGTACACCGGCTCATCGACACGACGCGCGGCAAAAGGCTCGCAGAACTCGGCCAGTTCGGCGTGCTTCTCGATCTCGATACGCGCAAACCGACACGGCTTCCGGAACCGGTCCTGGAAAAGGTCCGGGCCCTGGTCGGCGGCTGACGCTCAGCCGTTCAAAAAGGCTGCATCCGACCTGAGTTCGATCAGGGTCGGCCCGGCGGCGGTAAAGGCTTCGCCGAGGGCCCGGCCGAATGCGTCACCGCTTTCGGGGCAGGCGTAGGCGCAGCGGTAGCCTTTCGCAAGGGCCGAGAAGTCCGGTACGAGCAGGTCGGTGCCGAGCGGCTGCACTCCGGCACCGATCATGTGATCCCGGATCTCTCCGTAGCCGCCGTTGTTCCACACCACCACCGGGATCGGAAGGCGCAGTTCGGCCGCGACAATCAGTTCCTCGGCGGTGAAGAGGAGACCACCGTCGCCGGCAATAGCCATCACCGGCCGGTCCGGCACCCCGAGCTTGGCTCCGATCGCCGTCGGGACACCTGTCCCGAGCGTTCCGAAACCGTTGGGAAAGTGCCATCCGTTGGGGTGGTCGATGCGGAAATAGGACGCGCCGGTATAGGCAACCTGCGTCGAGTCGAGGGAGACAAAGCAGTTCTCCGGCAGATACTGCGCCAGCAGATCGAGCATCCGGCGGCGGTTTGCCGTTACCGGCACCTCGTGCCCGGCGAGATTCTCTTCCCGCAGCCGGGCGGCACGCCCTGCCCCATCCGCCGACGGCGCTCCCGTGAAGGCGCGAGAAAGCGCTTCCAGACTCATCTTCGCATCGCCGAGGATCGAGACGTCGGGCCGGAAACTCCGGACCAATTGCGCCGGATCGATATCGACCCGGATCAGGCGGCGTCCCAGACGGATCTCCGGAGTCGGTGCCCAGAAGCTGGTCTCGGCCAGTTCCGTACCGGCGGCGAGAACCAGATCGGCGTCCGCGAGCGCCTTCTGTGTCGCCTGGAGCTCAAGCGTGGCCCCGGCGCTGAGCGCATGAGTCTCCGGCACCGCTCCCTTCGCCGCCGTCGTGGTGACGATCATCGCGCCGGTTTTCCCGGCCAGCTCCAGTGCTTGCGGTCCGCACCACTTGGCGCCGCCGCCGAGAAGGATGACTGGGGCCGAGGCTTCCGAGAGCAGCTTTGCCGCCTCTGCAATCGCAGCGCTGTCCGGCGCCGGTTTCGGCGTGCGGGGCCAAGCGGAAATATCGATATCGCAGGGAGTGTCGAACAGGTCCCTGGGCACCTCAATCCCGACTGGCCGTGGCCGGCTGCTGTCGAAACGGGCGAAGGCCTGCGCGAAGATTTCCGGCAGGTTCTCGGGAGCGCGGAGCTGATGATTGAACGCGGTAACTGTACGAGCCGCATCGTGTTGATCGGGCATCTCGTGCAGAAAGCCCTGCCCCATGGCGAGTTCGTTGCTCTTGTTCGCCGCGGCGACGACCAGCATGGGCACGGAATCCGAATAGGCTTGCCCGATCCCCGTCGTCGCGTTCAGCAATCCCGGCCCGGTGATGACCGAGCAAGCGGCCGGCCGGCCGCTCGCCAGCGCATAGCCATAGGCCATCAGCGATGCGCCCTGCTCATGGCGAGGCGTCACATGACGGAGCCCGCTCGCCGCCAGTCCCCGGTAAAAGGCGACCGTATGCACGCCCGGGATCCCGAAAATCGTATCGATCCCGTAGCTTTCCATCAGTCCGACGATCGCGTCGGCGCAACTCTTCGCGGACATTCCGCCCCCTTGCCGTCTCTCGATTGGCGCCGCATTGGCCGTGATCCCTGCGCCGCTTGACACTTCACGCGACCCTAGCCGCCGGTCTATCGTCGGCAAAACAACAATTTCTTATGTCCGCATAAGCCGATCTGCCGGGGAGAGACCGCATGAACACCGATATCCGCCAAGCCCGTATCGACCTCGCCTGCTCCCTGCGATGGGCGGCGCGCTATGGTCTCAACGAAGGGGTCGACAACCATTTCTCGCTCGCCCTTCCGGACGATGACGGCGTGATGCGCGGTAACCGCTTCCTGATCAACCCGTTCGGCTGGCACTGGTCGGAGGTGACCGCCTCCTCCATGGTGCTCTGCGACGGCGACGGCAACATCCTGGAAGGCGACGAGACCGTCGAGGACACCGCCTTCTTCATCCATAGCGAGATGCACAAGGCGGTGCCGAGCGCGGTCTGCATCATGCACACCCATCAGCCCTACGCGACCGCCCTTACCCTGCTCGAGGACGGGCGGCTGGAGATGTGCGAGCAGAACGCGCTGATGTTCGACGGCCGGATCGCTTACGACGACGAGTATGGCGGTCTTGCGCTCGACGAGAACGAGGGTGCGCGGATGGCCAGCAAGATCGGCAACAAGTCGGTCCTGTTCCTCGCCTGCCACGGCGTCATCACCACCGGCCCGACGGTGCAAGATACCTTCAACGATCTCTACTATCTGGAACGTGCCGCGAAGTTCCAGGTGCTGGCCAAGTCCACCGGCCGGAAGCTGCGCTCGATCCCGGAGGAAACCCGCGCCCATACCCGCCAGCAGGCCTCGACCGAGAATGCCCGCGTCGCAGATCGCCACTTCAAGGCACTCCGTCGCATGCTGGAGAAGGAAGAGCCCGAATTCCTCAACTGACCGAAGCCGGCCGTCAACGAATACGCCTTTATTTAGAATGAGTTGAAAGAAATTAAGGCTTTCGTTGCATATTGAATGGTGGCACGATCCCCCTTCCTCTTGAGCCGGAAGGCTCTACGGCATGGGGCCGAGATCGATGGACGGGCACGGGAAAATCGGGGGGAGCAGAGCGGTTCTGCGGGTCGAGGGCCCGCCGCCTTACCTTGCCGCGTTGCACGACAGCACCGACCACCGCAGCTTCTACGACAGCTCCGACAATTGCGCCCTCGTCCTGGATGCTATCGCGAAAATAGTCGGCAGGTTCCGGATCGCGCTCCTTACGATCGACGTATTCGACACCGCTCTGCTTCGCGCCCGGAAGTCCGAAGCGGCAAGGTTCCGGAGCGCAGCCGAGCGTTTTGTCCGCGCGGCGGCGGCCAAGGCTGAATCTCCGGGCTTTTCCGCCAATGATGCTTTTCTTGCCCGCGTGACCGCCGCACGCGCGGCGTATGCAATGCGACGGCCGGGCGCCGAGGATTGCGACCCAACTTTCGACACCATCGCGGCGGGCGCCTGCGCCCTGCTCGGCCAGCCTGACCTGACCCAGCTCTACATCGAGACGGAGATCGAAGCCGAGATCGAGGATGTCATGCTCAATCCGCTGATCCCTCTTATCGAACGGCGCTTTCCCCGGTTGCGCACCGCCTTTCTCTCCGACACGTATCTGGAAGGCGTGCGGGTGAGCCGGATACTGGCAGCGAAGCTCCGCACGCGAAAACGCCCCCGGACCTTGTCCTCGGCCGACGGGTACGGGAGCAAGGCTGCTGGCACGCTCTTCGATCATGTCGAGCGGAGCTTACGTATCGAGCCGGCGCACGCCCTGCACCTCGGCGACAATCTGCAAAGCGACTATCTGAGCGCGAAACGGCGCGGCTGGCAGGCACTCCACCTGCCGGTTCCCGAAGCCGAACTGAATGCCCGTCGCGTCTGCTTCGAGAAAGCTGTCGGACGCACTCGATCAACCGACGGTGCGCTTCGCCGCGAGCTGGCATTCGTGCCATGAAGAAACAACGACCGACACCGGCCCAATTGACGCAATTCGGACACGACCTCCTCGGTCCGATCGTCAATCTCTATTTCCTAAGACTGCACGCCCATCTTCTGCAAACGGATCCGGTAGCGGACCGCATCCTGTTCCTGCTCCGCGCCGGACTGCGTCTGAAATCCCTCTACGAGATATGGCTCGCATGCAGGGACCTGGCGTTGCAGGAGCATGTTCATTTACTTCGCACCTCGCGGCTGATGGCCGTCAAAGGCACCTATGCGGCCAGCCCCTCCCTCGCCCTGACCGCCCTTGGCTCAGAGCTCGAAGGAGAACCGCTCGACCGGATCGTGCGTGGCCTGCTGCGC
Source organism: Nisaea acidiphila (assembly GCF_024662015.1). NCBI lineage: Bacteria > Pseudomonadati > Pseudomonadota > Alphaproteobacteria > Rhodospirillales > Thalassobaculaceae > Nisaea > Nisaea acidiphila. Next base: position 1,352,647 of record NZ_CP102480.1, read on the forward strand.
GCGGAACAATCCCGGGAGACGCCACTCTCCATCCCGGAAGTACCCCCGCAGCCGCTGCACGATTTCCTCCAATCAGACGCTCCGACAGCGGAGCGGGTGCGCCGGCATCTGCGCCGTCAGTCACGCCTCTTTGCCGATTATGTCGAAGCCGTCGCAGGCTCTGCCGAACGGCTGCTCTTGATCGACACGGGATGGCGCGGCACGCAACAGCTCCTGTTCGAGCAGGCGTTCGACGATTGGCATTGGTCCGGGCTCTATTTCGGCTGCATCGGGCGCGCCAGCATATCGGGCGAACAGCCCGCGGCGATGACCGGGCTGATGTTCGACACCCCGCTCTTCGACCCGGACCAGCCCGCCTCCATTCTGCTGCAGCACCGGCACCTGATCGAAAGCGTTTTCGAGCCAAACGTTCCATCGATCGAGCGCATCGACCACAGCGATATAGATCGCGCCAGAAAAGGACGCTCCGAAACGATTAGGGAGAAACGGCTTGCGGACCCCGCCTTTGACGGCGTGTGCGCCTATCTCCGGAAGTTTGCGACGGCATCTCCCACGGAAGCCCTGGACCGCTACGAGGGCGCATTGCGGTCTCTGTCGCGCCTGATCTCGGAGCCGGACACGGCGGCAATCGCGTTGCTGGCCCGCAAACCGCGCTCGCTCGATCTCGGCCGGACCGGCGCCGTCGGCGCTCTCCTGCCGGCATGCGACAGGTTTCCGGAAGACAGTCCGGAGCAAAGAGTCGAGGACTCGCTCTGGCCTCCCGGTCAGGCCGCGCTCGAATTCAGCGGACAGCGCCGCCTGCGCGTGCAGCGCCGCTTGCTCGAAAAGATAACGCTGCCCGCCGCTCCGAAGACCGAAGACCGTGTCGCAATCGTCACCCGGACAAAGGATCGTCCGCTCCTGTTCCGGCGCGCCGCCGAGAGTGTTTCCCGCCAGAGCTACGGTAACTATGTCTGGGTGGTGGTGAATGACGGCGGAGACCCGGGTCCCGTCCGGGACATCCTCTCGGAAACAGCAATCGACCCGGCCCGCATCCTCTTTTGCTCCTTCGACGACAGCCAGGGCATGGAGGCCGCCTCGAACGCAGGCATCCGGAATAGCCGGTCCGACCTGATCGTGATCCACGACGACGACGACAGCTGGGAGCCCGACTTCCTTGCCCGAACAGTCGGCTTCCTCGGCGAGCATGAGGCTCTCTATGACGGCGTGGTCACGCACAGTACCCACGTGACCGAGGAAATCAGCAACGGCTCTGTCATCGAACGCGATCGCAAGCCGTTCAATGGCTGGCTCTCGACCGTCCAGCTCGCGGAAATGGCTGTCGCCAACAGTTTCCCGCCGATCGCCTTCCTCTATCGCCGCGCACTCTGGGAGCGGCTCGAGGGATATGACGAGAGCCTGCCGGTGTTGGGGGACTGGGACTTCAATCTGCGCTTCCTGCTGGAAGCGGATATCGGCGTTCTGGATGCGCCGCTTGCCAACTACCACCACCGCACCGGCACGACGGCAAAGGACACTTACGCAAACTCCGATCTCGCGGCCAGAAATCCGCATATCGCCTACAACGCGCTAATCCGGAACAAGTATCTGCGCGGCGGGGCGGCTGACCCGAAGCTCCGGGCGCTGGCCTCGCTGATGGGAGATGCCTATCTGCAGGAAGACCTCCGCGCGCGGATCGAATCCGTCAGGCCGGCGGCGATGCGGCCGGGAACCTGTGAGGACGTCGCGGCCTTGAGATCCCGCCTCACGGCGCAGCGGAACGAACTGCACCGTGGCCGGATCCTGCTGCATATGACCGTCTCGGAGATCATTCGCTCCCGCGGGCTCTCGATCGGCGTCGACGAGATGATCCGGCAGCTATCCGGCCTTGCCGACGAATATGCCGAGACCGCCGGATTATCCGCCTCCACCGGACGGCAAGCGGACTGGACCGGGTCGAGATGAGCATGGGCAAACTTACATCGAGCGCCTTTCTACACGCGCCGCGGGACAGCTCTCATGCGATGGAAGACCGGTTGAAACGGGTACGTACGGCTCTTGCGAGCTGCACAGGACTGGACCGGAACCAATTGCCGCCGGACAACATGATCAACCGGATCGGATATTCGGGGGTTCCACAGTTCCTTGCCGCGCAGAGTATCCATTTCGAGGAGATGGTACAGCGCGGCCGGATCGAGCCGGACGAAACGGTGCTCGATCTCGGCTGCGGTTGCGGCCGGCTTGCCACTCCCTTCGCCCAATATCTCGACGGCGGCACCTATATCGGGATCGACGTCTGGCGCGAGGCGCTCGACTGGTGCCGCGGTACGGTCAAGGCCCGCAGCGGCACAATGCGCTTCATCGAGCGGGAAACCGTGAACAAATACTCTTTCGAGATCCGAAAGCCGATCTCCCGAAACAGCTATCACCTCTCCGAACTCCAGCACGAACAGATCGGTTTCGCCTTCGCGATCTCGCTCTTCACCCAGTTGCAGCAGCGCGACAGCCTCAGCTATCTGTCAGAGCTCGCGCGCGTCCTAAAACGGAACGCTTGCGCCTATCTCACCGCCCATGTGATCGACGACTTCTTCTTCGATTACGTCCGCCGAACCGGACGGCACCGCGCAGCAACCCAGGAAGAACCAGGTTGCTACTACGCCTATGAGGGGCAGGAGTTTTTCGCAGGCTACACGTACCGTACCTGGACCCGCATGATCGAGGACAGCGGCCTCAGGATCGTCGGATACGAGCCCGGTCATTGGGCCGGGAAACCAGGAGCTTTACATCATCAGGACACGTTTCTGGTGATCCCGCTGGGCTACAGAAAAGAATAACCGGCGCCGGCCCGGCGGCAATTGGGGGAGGTGAGACATGGCATCGCTGCCCGGAGGGTTCGACCCGGCATTGAACCTGAATATCGATACCGAACAGAGCATTCTGATCCGGGATTTCCTGGACCAGATCGGCGTTTCGGAAAGCTCCGTCGAAGAATTCACAGCTCCGGGCTCCGACGTGGCTGATGGAAGCGAGGGGCTGACGCCTGTGCTTCTTCCGGCAGACATGCCCTATGCCGCTGCCAACGTGGCCGCCGACCAGCAGATTTCGATCATATTGAATCCCGATGCGTCCGACGGATCGGTCCTGATCATCCAGGGCGAAGGTCATGCCCGAATCCGCGGCGGCGACGGGAACGACAAGATCCAGGGCGGCAGCGGCAACGATACCGTCACCGGCGGCCTCGGAGACGACCAACTCCGCGGCGGCGCGGGAGACGATGAGGTCTTCGGAGGCATCGGCGACGATCTCATCTACGGCAACAAGGGCAATGACACCATCGGCTCCGACGAAGGTGCGGACAGATTCTTCGGCGGCCAGGGCAATGACGAGATCGCCGGTGGCAACGATGACGATATCCTGGCCGGAAATCGGGATGCCGACTTGCTCTACGGCAATTCCGGCTTCGACATTCTTTACGGCAACCAGCAGGACGACACGCTCTTCGGCGGCGCCGGCGACGATACCCTCTATGGCGGCCAGAACGCGGACACGCTGATCGGTGGACGGGGAGACGATGCTCTCCACGGAAATCTCGGGGGAGACCAGTTCGTTTTCCAGAGCAACAGCGGGGTCGACGTCATTTACGACTTTGTTGCCGGTACCGATATGATCCTCGTCGCCTCGAACATCAACGGGCTGCAGGTCACCGAAGCCAGCGATCTGTTGGACCGGATATCGAGCGATGCGACCGGAAATGCGGTGATCGATTTCGGCAGCGGAAACCTTGTCACGATCGACGGGTTGAGCGCGACCGATCTCGCAAACGACATTGCCTCTTACATCACGATCAACTGAGGAAGGGCAGACCGTTCGCAACGGACTCGCATACGACCACAACCGGAAGATGTAAATTTTTAGTGGTTTTATCGGTGGATATTTCACTATGAACAGCACCGCTCCAGACGCCGGATCGTACGATCCGGCCGCCCGCTTACTTCTCGCGAAATGCGCTCCAGGGCTGGCGCTCGGCCTGGCTCTGAGTTTCGCCATTTCGCTGACGATGTTCATTCCGCCGCTCTATATGTTGAAGCTTTTTTCCGACGTCACGACCAGCGGAAGCATCGCGACAGTGACCGGCCTCTCGATCCTGGCTCTGGGTGCCGTGCTGCTGTTCTGCGTCCTCGATTACCTCCGACACTGCACATATCACCGCCTCGCCGCCTGGTTTGCGCTCCGGTTGGGAGAACAGATGCTCGAGCCGATCGCGGCCCGTGCACTCGACCGTTCCGAAACCGCGACCGGGTTGATCGGCGACGTCAATCTCGTACGGGATTTCGTCTCGGGCGGCGCCCTCACCGCCGGTCTTGAGCTGGTCTGGACGCCCATGTTCTTTTTCGCGCTCTTCCTTCTGCACCCCTATTTCGGCTGGCTCGGGCTCGCCTCCGGAGCCGGGCTGCTGACACTGGCCATCGTGAATGAATTGCTTACCCGGCGGGCCGCTGCGGAAACGACCGCGAGAGCAGGCGCCGCCTATCGGGAAATCGGCAGCGCCCTGAACTTCCCGGAGACCCTGGAAGCGATGGGCATGCTGCGCCGCCTGGGCGGGCGCTGGCGGAAGCTGAACCTCGCGATGATTACGGCAAACATCCGCTGCGCCCACCGGCATTCCATATCGATGAGTGCGGCCAAGGGGCTCCGCATGAGCCTGCAAATCGCCGTGTTCGGCGGCGGCATGCTGCTGGTGATCGATCAGTCGGCGAGCGTCGGGACCTTGATCGCGGCCTCCATCATCCTGGTCCGCGCGCTTGCCCCGTTGGAGCAGTTGCTCGACCGCTGGCGGCTATGGGGCGCCGCCGGTGGCGCCATGCGTAGATTGAGTAAAGCGCTGGACATGCCGCCGAGGATCGTGCGCGGGACGATGACGCTGCCCCGGCCCTGCCGGTCGCTGGACCTGAAGAGGGTTGTTTTCGTCCCGCCGGGCAGCAGGCAACCTGTCATCCGGGGCGTCTCTCTCCACCTGGAATTTGGCAGCTTCGTTTGTATCGCGGGCGCTGCAGCTGCGGGAAAGACGACCTTGCTTAAACTCATCGCAGGGATGTGGGTGCCGTCCGCAGGGGCGCTGACCCTCGACGGTCATGACACGCACAGTTGGAACCGCGAGAATTTCGGGCGCCATGTCGGCTACCTGCCGCAATCGCTGCAACTCTTCGGTCCGAGCGTTCGCGCGGCCATTACGCGGCTGTCCGAAGACACGTCGGATCAAGTCATCGAAGCGGCAAGACGCGCCGGTATCCACGACGCGATCGGCCGCCTGCCGAAAGGCTACGACACGGACCTCGACACCGCCCTGCCATTGTTGAGCGACGGGCAGCGCCAGCAACTCGCCATCGCGCGCGCCTTCTATGGAAGTCCCGCCTTGCTCCTGCTAGACGAACCGGACGCAAGCCTGGACCAAGCTGCGGCCCAGGCGCTCGCTGCCAGTCTGCGCGCCTTCGCGAGGCAGGGACATCTCGTGCTCGTCTCCAGCCATAGAACGGACATGCTGCGGGCGGCCGATACAGTCGTTCTGCTCGACCAGGGAAGCGTCCTCAAGATCGCTTCGCCGCGCCCCGTATCCCAACAACGGGAGCTTCCCCTCCAGGCAATTCCGGAGATGGCCCCCACCCCGGAAACGGTCGAGGCATGACCGATCTCGCCACGACCCGGCTTCCGGACAGACCGCGTGTCGGGCGGCTCGCGCTCGGGGCTCTGCTGGCGATCCTCCTTTTCGTCGCCGGGGTCGCACTCTGGAGCCGTCTGGTTCCGATAAACGCCGCGATCCTCGCCGACGGCCGCATTACCGTGCAGTCTTACAGAAAGGACATCCAGACCAGAGAAGGCGGCCGTATCGACCAGATCCTCGTAAAGGAAGGCGCTGCCGTTTCAGCCGGCGACCCGCTGCTCCGTCTCGACCCTAGTCAGGCCTGGAGCGAGCACGACATCATCCGCGATCGGCTGATGCAGACCCTGGGACGCACTGCGCGTCTCAACGCAAGCCTGATCGGCGCCGACGCACCTGACTGGCCCGCAGAGCTGACGGGTGACCACGCCTCGCCGGAGAGTGCACGTGTCATGACGATCGAAGCCACCCTGTTCGAAGCCTGGGAGCGGGAGCGCGCGGGCAAGGAACGTGTGCTGGAGCGCAGGATCGCCGAGCTGCGCGAGGAGGCCGCCTCTCTTGCCGCGGAACTCCGCTCAACCGACCGGCAATTGCCGATGATCGAGGAGGAAACCGCCGATGTCGCAACGCTTCTCAGCAAGGGGCTTGAGCGCAAACCGCGCCTCCTGGCCCTGAAGCGCGCTCGTGAAAGCCTCATCGGAGAGCGGAACGCGCTCCGGCGGCGCATCGCGCAGGCCGAGGAAAACCTGGCGGCGGCGAAGCTCAATCTCACCGCATTTCGCAGCCAACAGAAGACCGAGCTTGCGGAGGCCCTGACAGAGGCCTCGAATGAAATCGCCACACTCCGCCAGCAGCTGAAGAGCGCGCGCGACAGATTGCGCAACACGGAACTCCGGTCGCCGGTCGCGGGCGAAATCGTCGACCTCGCGTTTCATACCGTGGGCGGCGTGGCCGCGCCCGGCGAGACGATCATGAGCATCGTGCCCCGTGCCGACGAACTGGTGGTGGATGCCCGCGTGCGGGCGGGAGATATCGACGGGATCTATCGCGGCCAGCTCGCAGAAGTCCGGATCGGCGCCTACCGCTGGCGCAACCGCCCGCCGCTCGCCGCCCGCGTGATCCGGGTCTCGGCCGACCTGCTGGAGGATCCGGCGACCGGGCGGCAGTATTACGAGGCCCGGCTCCGCTTCGAGGCCGGTGGCGAGACCGCCGACCTCAAGACCGGTATGGCGGCGGATATCGCCTTCCTCACCGAGGAGCGCACCGCCGCCGATTACCTTCTGGGCCCGGTCGGCCGGGAGCTGTTCCGGGGATTCCGGGAGCCTTGAAACTCAAGCGTTGCCGGTCAGATATTCCATCGCCGCCTGGGCGCCGCCCTTCTTGTGCGGCACGCCGGCGACCGCGAGGCCCATCTCGACGCCGGAGAGCGTGCCCATCAGCATCAGGTCGTTGAAGTAACCCAGATGGCCGATGCGGAAGACCTTGCCCTTCACCTTGCCGAGACCGGAGCCGAGCGACATGTCGAACTTGTCGAGCACCACCTCGCGGTACTTGTCGGCGTCGTGGCCGTCCGGCATCAGCACGGCTGTCAACACGGGGCTGTATTCATCTGCGTTCTGGCAGAGCACCTCGAGGCCCCAAGTCTTCACTGCGCGGCGGGTCGCCTCGGCCCAGCGGTCGTGCCGGGCGAACACGTTCTCCAGCCCCTCCTCCATCATCATGTCGCAGGCCTCTTTCAGGCCGTAGAGCAGGTTGGTGGCGGGGGTGTAGGGGAACCAGCCGTCCTTGTTCATGCCGATCTGGTGCTGCCAGTCCCAGTAGGACCGGTTGATCGTCGCCTTCTCGGACGCCTTCAGCGCCTTCGGGCCAACCGCGTTGAAGCTGAGGCCCGGCGGCAGCATGAGGCCCTTCTGCGAGCCGCTGATGGTGACGTCCGCGCCCCATTCGTCGTGCCGGTAATCGGCCGAGCCGAGGCCCGAGATCGTATCGACGAGGAGCAACGCCGGATGCTTCGCCGCGTCGATCGCCTTGCGCACCGCCCTGATGTTCGAGGTGACGCCGGTCGAGGTCTCGTTATGGACGACGCAGACGCCCTTGATCTCGTGCGCCTTGTCCGCCTTCAGCCGCTCCTCGATCGCCGCCGCGTCGACGCCGTGGCGCCAGTCGCCCGGAATGACTTCCGGCTTCAGGCCGACGCGGGTCGCGAGCTCGGACCAGAGGGTGGAGAACTGGCCGGTCTCGAACATCAGCACCCGGTCGCCGGGGTTCATGGTGTTGACCAGAGCCGCTTCCCAGGCGCCGGTGCCGGAGGACGGGAAGATCACCACCGGGCATTCGGTCTTGAAGATCGGCTTCACCTTCGCCAGCACCTCGTTCGCCAGCTTCTGGAACTCGGGGCCGCGATGGTCGATGGTCGGCTGCCCGATGGCGTGCAGGATCCGGCCGGGGACATGACTCGGTCCCGGGATCTGCAGGAAATGGGGGCCGGACTTGTAGGTCATTGCTCTTCTCCAGAGGATGGGATCACGCCAGCGCGCGGTCCAGGATGGTTGCGACATGGACCGCCTCGCGGGCGGCGCCGTCCTTGATCTGATGGCGGCAGGAGGTGCCGTCGGCGACGAGCACGGTGTCCCCGTCGGCGGCGCGCACGGCGGGCAGCAGGTCGCGCTCCGCCATGGCCATGGAGACCTCCAGGTTCTTCTTCTCGTAACCGAAGGCGCCGGCCATGCCACAGCAACTCGAATTGATCACTTCGACTTCCATGCCGGGCACGAGGCGCAGCGCGCTCTCGACCGCGCCCATGGCGGCGAAGGCCTTCTGATGGCAGTGGCCGTGCACCAGCGCCTTCCTGGCGACCGGTTTGAAACTGGCGGAGATCTTTCCCGCCTTTTGCTCGCGGGCAATGAATTCCTCGAACAGCAGCGCATGCTCGGCGACGAGATCGGTCTCCGCGCCCGGAAGCATCGCCTTGAACTCATCCCGGAGCGTGAAGAGGCAGGAAGGTTCCAGCCCGACGACGGGAATGCCTCGGCGGATATAGGGCAGGTAGGCGGCGATCATCCGGCGCGCTTCCGTTTTCGCCTCGTCTACGAGACCGGAAGCGAGAAAAGTCCGGCCGCAGCAGAGATGGCGCCCACCCTCTGCGCGCGGATCGACGACATGCACCCGGTAGCCGAGACGCTGCAGCACGCGCAGGGCGGCGCGGAGATTCTCCGGCTCGAAATAGGTGCTGAAGGTATCGTTCAGCAGCACCACGTCACGCCCGTCGCTCTCGTCCGGATCGCCCCCCTCCGCCTCGGCCCCAGAGAACGGCGCATCGCTCCAGACCGGCAAGCTGCGCTTCGCGCTGAAGCCAAGCAGCCATTCGGAGAGTCCCTTCAGACCCGGCACAACGTCACGGGCATTGGCGAGATAATCGAACCGCGAGGCCGCTTCCGCATAGCGCGGCAGATAGGAGACCAGACGATCCTTTAGGCCTAAACCATGTTTCTTGCGATAGTGGTGCAGGAACTCGACCTTCATCCGCGCCATGTCGACGCCGGTCGGGCATTCCCGCTTGCAGCCCTTGCAGGAGACGCAGAGCTCCATCGTCTCCTTCATCTCCTCGGAGACCAGCGCCTCGGGTCCGAGCTGGCCGGAGAGCGCGAGGCGCAGCGTGTTGGCGCGGCCTCGCGTCAGGTCCTTCTCGTTCTGCGTCGCGCGGAAACTCGGACACATCACGCCCGCGTCGCGTTTCCGGCAGGCGCCGTTGTTGTTGCACATCTCGACGGCGCCGGAGAAACCGCCCCACTCGGACCAGTCGAGCGCGGTCTCCAGCTTCATCGGCGCGTAGCCCGGCTTGAAACGGAAGAGCGAGCGGTCGTCCATCTTCGGCGGATTGACGATGCGACCCGGATTCATCGTGCCGGCCGGGTCGAACGCCTGCTTCACGTCGCCAAACGCCTTCACCAGGCGCTGGCCGAACATCTTCTCGTGGAACTCGGAGCGGACGATGCCGTCGCCATGCTCGCCGGAGTGCGAGCCCTTGTATTCGCGGACCATGTCGAAGGCGGCCTCGGCGATCGCGCGCATGCGCTTCACGTCGCCTTCCTCCTTCATGTTCAACACCGGGCGGACATGCAGGCAGCCGACGGAGGCATGGGCGTACCAGGTACCGTGCGTGCCGTGGCTCTCGAACACTTTCGTCAGCCTGTCGGTAAATTCCGCCAGATCCTCAAGCGGCACGGCGCAGTCCTCGATGAAGGAGACCGGCTTCCCGGCCTGCTTCATCGACATCATGATATTGAGACCCTGCTTGCGTACCTCGCCGATGGTTGCCTGCAGCCTCACGTCGGTCGCATCCACGACCGCGTCCGGATAGCCGAGATCGGCCATCAGGACTTCGAGCTCGCGAAGCTGCGCGACACAGGCGGCGTGATCCTCGCCGGCGAATTCGACCACGAGGACAGAGTCCGGCTCGCCCTTCACGAACTCGGCGATCATCGGCTTGAAGATCGGGATGTCGCGCGCGAGCTCGATCATGTTGCGGTCGATCAGCTCCACCGCGTGCGGCTTCAGCTTTACGATGTGCTGGGTCGCGTCCATCGCCTTGTAAAAGGTCGGGAAATGACAGACGCCCATGACCCGGTGGGTCGGGATACGATGCAGTTTCAGCTCGATCTGCCGGAAGGCGGCGAGCGTGCCTTCCGAGCCGACCAGCATGCTGGCCATATTGTGCCCTGCAGGATCGACCGAATTGATGTTGTAGCCGCCGACCCGGCGCATAAGCTTCGGGAACTTCTCCGCGATCTCCGCCGCCTCACGTCCGGCGATGGCACGCATCTCCTGCACCAGGTCGCGGTAGCGCGGCTCAGCCTCGATGGCGCCGAGATTGCCCGGCACCGGGCCGAAATGGAGCTGTTCCCCTGTCGGCAGCACAGCGTCGATGGAGAGCACGTTGTCGACCATAATGCCGTAATGGATCGAGCGCCCGCCGCAGGAATTGTTCGCCGTCATACCGCCAATGGTGGCCCGGCTGGCGGTCGAGACATCTACCGGAAAGAAGAGGCCGTAGGGCTTCAGTGCCGCATTCAGATGATCCAGCGCGATCCCCGGCTCGACCACGGCGCGCATATTCTCCGGGTCGATCTCGACGATGCGGTTGAGATGCTTGGAACAGTCCATCACCAGCGAGTGGTTCACGGTCTGTCCGCACTGGCTGGTGCCGCCGCCGCGCGGCAACAAGGAGACGCCGGCCTCCCGGCCGATCTCCATCGCTGCGATCAGATCGTCCTGGGTGCGCGGCACGACCACGCCGACCGGCTCGACCTGGTAGATCGACGCGTCGGTCGAATAGCGCCCGCGGGAGAAGCGGTCGAACAGCACTTCTCCTTCGAGCGCGCGGTCGAGACGCGCGGCCAGAGTCCCGTCATGTGACGACGCGGCGGTCATCTCTTGCTCCTGACATCAGCGATGGGCGAAGTCTGGCGGCTACTTCCACCATGACAAATCGACTTCCACGATGCGGCAGCATGCCGGATCTGTCAGTCGCGCGCGTGCGCCTTTTCGAAGTCCCATACATCGCCGAAGCCCATGGTGCGGGAAAAGGCTCCGAAATCGTCCAGCTTCTGCGACGCGCCAAGACTGGATCCGGTTTCCTTCAGACGCCCGTAGACGGAGCGGAGCGCCGCTCCCATGGCAAGGAACCCCGTGCCCGGATAGATCGCCATGGAATAGCCGAGACCGGTATATTCCTCGGCGCTCAGCACCGGAGTCTTGCCGCCCTCGACAACATTGACCAGCAGTGGCTTGTCGAAGCTGGAACAAATCTTTTCCATCTCCTCGACCGATTCCGGCGCCTCGATGAAGAGGATATCCGCCCCCGCCTTGGCGAAAGCCTCGCCCCGGCGCAGCGCCTCGTCGAGACCGTAGTTGGTCCGGGCATCGGTACGGGCCACGATGGCGAAGTCCGAACTGTCCCGGCTTTCCGCCGCGACCTTGATCTTTTCGACCATATCCTCCAGCGGGATCACCTTGCGGTTCGGCGTATGGCCGCATTTCTTCGGAAATTCCTGGTCCTCGAGCTGGATCCCGGCCGCGCCCGCGCGCTCATAGCCGCGCACCGTGTGCTGCACGTTGAGCAGCCCGCCGTACCCGGTATCTCCGTCCGCAACCAGCGGTGCGGAGACCGCGTCGGCCAGTACCTTCACGCGGCCGACCATGTCGGTATAGCTGGCGAGGCCCGCATCCGGCAGCCCGAGATGGGAGCCGACCGCACCATAGCCGGTCATATAAAGCGCCTCGAAGCCGAACTCGTCGGCGATACGGGCGGAAATACCGTCGAAAATACCGGGGGCAATCAGCAATTTGCCCGGCTCAATCAAATCCATCAGCCGCGTCACGGCGTCTCCTCTCGATCTCTGGGTTCGAACCCTTGTTAACCGAACGATAGCGAGCCAAACTGCCGACGATCAATCCTCGCCCTTTCCACTGTCGGAAAAACTGCCTGCGCGGATTGCCCTCAATGCAACCACGGTGCCCCATGACCCAGGACCTCCTTGCCCCCGTGCTCGCCCGTATCGATGACGGTCTCGACGCGTCGGTAGACCGGCTCGTCGATGTACTCCGCATCCCCAGCATCAGCACCGACCCGAAATACGATCCGGACGTCCGGCGCGCCGCAGAATGGATGGCGGGACAGCTGACGGAGACCGGTTTCGACGCAGCGGTGCGTGATGCGGACAAACACCCGATGGTGGTCGGCCACATGAAGGGGCCGGAAGGCGCGCCGCATATCCTCTATTACGGCCATTACGACGTGCAGCCGGCCGACCCGTACGAGCTCTGGGACAGCGACCCGTTCGAGCCTGCCATCGTCGAGGCCGAGCGCGGCAAGCGGATCGTCGCCCGCGGCGCGGTGGACGACAAGGGCCAGGTGATGACTTTCATCGAGGCCTTCCGCGCCTGGATGGATGTCCACGGCTCCCTGCCGATCGGCGTCACCGTTCTGCTGGAAGGCGAGGAGGAGAGCGGCAGCGAGAGCCTCGAGCCCTTCATGACCGCCCACAAGGACGAGCTCAAGGCAGATGCCTGCGTCGTCTGCGATACTGGCATGTGGTCCGTCGATCAGCCGGCCATTACATACATGCTGCGCGGCATCGTCTCCATCGAGGTGAAGATCAAGGGCCCGAGCCGGGACCTGCATTCCGGCATGTATGGCGGCGGCGTGATCAACCCGATCAACCTGTTGGCAAAGATCCTCGGCGATTTTCACGACGAGAGCGGTCGCATTCAAATCGAGGGCTTCTATGACGATGTGCTCGCGGTCGGCGACAACGAGCTGACGCAGTGGGAGGGCCTCGGCTTCGACGAGAAGGCCTTTCTCGGCGAAATCGGCCTGTCCACCCCGGGCGGCGAGAAAGACTACTCGGCGCTGGAAAGGCTCTGGGCCCGTCCGACCCTGGACATCAACGGCATCACCGGCGGCTATCAGGAGCCGGGCGGCAAGACCGTGATCGCCGCCGAGGCGTCCGCAAAGATTACCTGCCGCCTCGTGCCGGACCAGGATCCGGAGAAGATCATCGCCGGGCTGAAGAAGTTCGTGTCGGACCGGCTTCCGGCGGACTTCACGCTGGAGATCGTACATGCGAGCGGCTTCCCGGCCCGCCGCGTGCCGACCGACTCCCCCTACCTGCAATCCGGGCTTGCCGGGCTCAAGGACGAGTACGGCAAGGACGCCCTGCTGATCGGCTGCGGCGGCTCGATCCCGGCCGTCGGCTCGATCAAGGATCTCCTGGGGATCGACAGCCTGCTGGTCGGCTTCGGCCTTGAGGACGACCGGGTGCACAGCCCGAACGAGAAGTTCGAGCTGGTCTGCTATCACCGCGGCATCCGTTCGAATGCCGCGATCATGGCGCGGCTGGCGGGGATCAAGGGTTAAGCAACTTCTTTTCTGCATATCGACCGGGCGCCGCGGAAATGAGTCCGCGGCGTTTTTCACTGGTATTTCCGTGGGATATGAAGTATTTCCCGATTTCGAACTTGGAAACGGATCACGATGATCACGAAGGCCAGAGAGCTGCGACGAGCAAACCCGCGACGACGACGTATCGCCGCGCGTTTTGCGCTGTCCGTCACCACGCTCTAGGCCGATCCCCTCGCGGACCGGCCGCCATCAGGCCGGAAGATCCGTCCCATGATTGTCATCGAAAAAGAACAGGCCGCCGACTCGGCCGCCATCGAATCCCTGCTGGATGTCGGCTTCGGCGCCGACCGGACGGGCAAGACCGTCTACCAGCTCCGCCAAGGCCCGGCCCTGCCGGATCTCAGTCTCGTCGCGCGCACGGGGTTCGAGGCGGGTCTGGGCGCCTCGATCCGCTATTGGGCGATCGATGTGGAAAATTACGGGGAGGTTCTCCCCGCCCTCGTGCTCGGTCCTCTGGTGGTCGACCCGGCCCTGCAGGGCAAGGGACTGGGGCGCACCCTCGTCGCCCGCTCGCTCGAGGAGGCGGACCAAGCGGGCTGGAACCTCTGTCTCGTGGTCGGCGAACCCTCCTATTACGAGCCCTATGGATTCATCCCGGCGGAGCCTTACGGGTTCGAGCTGCCCGGTCCGGTGGAGCAACGGCGTTTCCAGGTGCGTGGGGCACCTGCTTTGCTGGAGCGGCTCCACGCCGCCCCGGTCTCGCGTCCGGTCCGGCCTTGGAGCGGAACGGCAAAGGGCGTAGAAGAACTCACCGGCGCGATCCGCGCCGCCTGACCCTCTGCCGCAGCCAAGGCCATCCAGTTTCATGTTCGAGTCCGATCTCTTCGGGTGGGAAGCCCATATCTGGGCCGTCGCCGTCGCGGCCACCCTGCTCGGCGGAATCGTCCGCGGCTTCACCGGCTTCGGCTTCGCGCTCATCCTCATCAGCACACTGCTGCTGGTCGCGGACCCGGTGACCGTTGTTCCGCTCGCCCTGATCCTCGATCTGCTCGCGGGTTTCACGCTGCTGCCGCAGAACTACCGCGAGGTGCACTGGTCCGGCATCCGCCTGTTGGTGCTCGGCTCGATCCTCGGCGTTCCCATCGGGTTCGCCTGCCTTCTGCTGGTCGAGCCGGAGCCGATGAAGATCGCGATCTATCTCGGCATTCTGGTCTCGGTGGTCCTGATCGCGCGCGGCTTCAAGCTCGCCGCCGTTCCGGGCAAGGCGATGATCGCTGGAACCGGCGTGGTCTCGGGGCTGATGTCCGGCGCCGCCGGCATTCCCGGCCCGCCGATGGTGCTGCTCTATCTCTCCTCGCCACTGCCGGTCGCGATCACCCGCGCCACCGGCATCGCGTTCTTCATCTTCGTCGATATCCTCGCCCTGGCCCTTGCCGTCTATAAGGGGCTGATCGACGCGGACATGCTGATCCGGTGCGCCTCCCTGGTTCCCGTCATGGCGATCGGCACGTCCATCGGTCACAAGTTGTTCGGCATCACCCGGCCGGAAACGGTGAAGCAGGCCGCCATCGTCCTGCTGGGCGCTCTGGCGATTGTCGGCATCGGCAAGGTTCTGATAGTTTAACGTCGCCAACCATTTGGCGCCTCCGACACCCACCGGTGACCCGAATGCCGACCCTCTATCACCTCTGGATTTCCCCCTTCAGCCGGAAGATCCGCGTCATCCTTGGCGAAAAGAAGATCGAGGCCGATCTCAAGGTCGAACAGATCTGGGACCGGCGCCCGGAATTCCTCGCCATGAACCCGGACGGCACCGTGCCGGTCTTTGTCGACGATGACGGCACGACCGTTGCCAATTCGGTGGCGATCTCGGAATACCTGGACGAGACCCGGCCCGAGGTTCCCCTGCTGCCCGGCGATGCCGCCGCGCGGGCGGAGATTCGCCGGCTGGTCGCCTGGTTCGATCGAAAGTTCAACGAGGAAGTCACGGAAATGCTGGTTGGCGAGAAGCTGATGAAGCGCTTCCTCGGCACCGGCGAGCCCTCCAGCGCGGCGATCCGCGCCGGTCACATCAATATCGCCACCCACCTCGCCTATATCGGCTTTCTCGCGGAGCGGCGGAACTGGCTTGCGGGTGACCATTTCAGCCTCGCCGACATCGCCGCCGCGGCGCACATATCTGCTGTCGACTATATCGGCGACGTGCCATGGGAAAAGTACCCGGAAGCCAAGCAATGGTATGCGAGGGTCAAGTCCCGCCCGAGCTTCCGCCCGCTGCTCTCCGACCACATCCCGGGCGTCCGCCCGCCCGCGCATTACGCCAATCTGGATTTCTGAGCCAAGGTTGGATTTTCCGCAAGGTTAACGGATTTGCTCGCGCTTCACGGCGCGAGATCCCACCCTGCGGTGGCCGCCAGGCCGAGACTGGATTTGGAGACTCCGATCAGCGTGATGGTCCCGCCGTCCGACGTGGTGATCACCGTGTTGCCGCCGCTGTCGGCCGCGCTGTAGGTGAGGCCGCTCTCGAATGCCAGTGTGTCCTCGCCGGCGGTGAAGTCGCTGACGGTATCGTTGCCCGCCTCGAACTCGAAATAGAACGTATCGGCCCCGCTGCCGCCTTCGAGCGTGTCGTCACCCTTGTTGCCGGCGAGGAAATCGCTTCCGTCTCCGCCGGAAACAATGTCGTTGTCCTGGCCGCCATAGAGCTGGTCGTCGCCGAGATTTCCGGCGAGTGTGTCGTTCCCTTGGTTGCCATAGAGGATGTCGTTGTCCTGTCCGCCATAAAGCGCATCCTCGTTCTCGCCGCCGAACAGGGTGTCGCCGCCGCGGTTGCCATAGAGCACGTCGTCGTCGTTGTTTCCGAGCACGGTATCGCCGTCCTGGCCGCCATAGAGCGTGTCCATGCCGCCGCCGCCGAAGACGCTGTCCGCACCCTGGTTGCCGTAAAGGATGTCCTCGCCGTAGCCGGAGCCGATCGTGTCGTCCCCGCCGCCGCCGGCCAGCGTGTCGTCCTCCGCGCCGAGCGAGATGAACTGCTGCGCATCGTCGCCGACGACATAGTTCTGGCCCGCTCCGCCGGTGACGGTGGCATTGCCCACGATGGCGGCGAACTCGATATTGTCGAGCTGCAGGGTGGAGCCGGACGGCAGGCCGGAGGTGTCGATCACGAAGGCCTCGGCGCCGCTTGAGCCCTGGCCCGTGAGCTGCACGGTCTGCGCCGTGCTGTCCGTCGAGGAGAAGGTGATCGAACGGATGTCCATCTCCGCGCCGGAATTGCCCGCAAGGAACGTCTGGCCGTGGCCGTCGAGGAAACTCTGCTCGGCGCTGTCCGGTTCCGTCGCCTGGATCTCGCCGGTCAGCGTGGTCCCGGCGGCGCCGGAGGCTTGTGCCGTCGAGGTCCCGGAATTGGTCAGCGCGACCCCGCTCGGCAGCGTCACGGTCACGACATTACCGTTGCCGGTGCCTTCCACCAGCGCGCCGGTCGCCGTCGATCCGCTATTGTTGACCAGCGTCCTGCCCGTTGCAGAGCCCGCCGTGTCCGCCGCCGTCTGGTTCGTCACGGACAAACCACCGCCGGAAGAGCCGGATGAGCCAGAGCTGCCCGACGAGCTTGTCGCTGTGGTGAAAGTGAGCGTGGTATTGCCGCCGGAGAACGACGCTCCGATCGCGAGACTGCCGCTAGTTCCGGAAAGGTTGAGCGTATTGCTGCTGCCGAGATCCAGCGTGCTGCCGAGATTTGTCCCGTTCAGGCTTGAGAGGTCGGTTCCGGTCACGACGATGCTGTCACCGATTGCAATGCCGGAAATCGTGTCTCCGTTGAATTCGGCTGCGCTACCAGAGTAGGTGTCGTTTCCGTCTCCGCCGAACAGCACGTCGGTCCCCGCGGCACCGCTCAAGATGTCGGCACCGTCGCCGCCGCTCAGGGTCTCGCCCTCGGCGCCTCCGACCAGGGTATCGTTGCCGGTGCCGCCATCCAGGTAGTCCGCGCCGCCGCTCGAACTGAGGACATCGTTGCCTGCCCCGCCGTAAAGCGTATCCGCAACGGTGTCGGTGCTGCCAGAGTTGCCCTGGAGCGTATCGTTGCCGGTGCCGCCGTATATCAGGTCGCTTCCGCTACCGCCCAGCAGCGAATCATTGTCGGCGCCGCCATAGATCACATCATCGCCGCTACCGGCACTGATCGTGTCGTTCCCCGCATCGCCGTAGAAGGTGTCGTTGCCGTTGGTATCCGTGAAGAGATCGTCTCCGGCCCCGCCATAGGCGAGGTCGTTGCCCTGCCTGACATTTACGACGTCGTTCCCGCTGGTTCCGGTGATCGTGTCGGGATCGGCGCTCAGGCTGATCGGGGATATGTTCGTCAGCGTGAGGTTCGAAAGGTCGAAATTACCGCCGCCCGAATCGGGCAGAGAGAGCTTAACTGTGCTCGTATTGCTGCTCTGGATCGTAGTGGTACCCATCGATGTGATGAGGCTTTGATTAAACACCGCAGTCGAACCGCCGACGAACTGGATCGTGCTCCAGCCGGAAAGATCGCCGGACCCGATTTCGGTGACGGTCGCAGTTCCGCCGAACGAGAAAATCAGAGTGTCGGTTCCGCCGCTGCTGTTGGTAAGCGTCGCCGCATTGTTAATATGGGCGTTCGCGCTAACAGTCAGTGTGTCATTGCCGGCTGTCAGCACGGTTCCGACGGTGATGCCAGAGCCGGTGTTCGGATTGAAGCCGGCAGCGCTAGTGGTCAAAGTCGCCATTCAAAGTTCCCCAGTATTTCTCGCGCGACCGCCTCGCCCCGCACGTCCGCCTCTGATTTCCGATTGAGAGACCTACCGACATTGCCGCCGTGCAAGACACAGCGACCCATTCTCACGCACGCCAGGAGGCCTCAAGAGTGGCGCAAACCTACATACTTCTGGTTATCAGAAAGTTAACTCGAACCTCGGTGAGCCTTCATATTCTTGCCGTTTTCTCTCGAATTTCTTATTTCACGATTGAGCTTCCCATACCGTGCGAAATGTTTGGAAAATCATGCAGAACGTTCAGAATATGTGAGTTATTGTGCGTCTCGTCTTGTCCGAAACCGCCGACCGGAGTTAAATGACAAGCGAGTTTTACGACTTGAGTGGAAAATGGGAAAATCACTGCGATCACCCAAGCATCTATCATTAGTTGAATTCGATAACATGTCATGGATTGTGCCGTTTCCAAACACCACACCGCTCAGGTCTCAGATCCCGTTCCTCACGCAGTGTTTGAAGTCTCCGGCGTCCCGGAGAATGAGCGCTTCGATATCTGGCGTGAGAGCATTTCCTGCATCTTCGAAGTCGAGGCACCCCGGGATGTCCGGAAAGAGAATTTCGAGGCGTCCGTGGATGCGAACATGTTCGGTTCCGTCATGCTCGCCCGCACCCAGACGCGGCGTCAGGACTGGATTCGCAGCCCGTCGCTGATCGGCCGCGACGGCATGGATCATTTCATGGTCCAGCTTTACGAACGCGGAAGCCTGACCTGGGAAACCAGCAGGGGCGAGTTCGCGTTTCCCGAAAACGGCCTGGTCGTATTCGATCTCGCTCAGGACGCCGCCTGCCGTTCGAACAATTTCTCGAACCTTTCCCTGATTGTCCCGCGGTCGATGCTCGAAGACCAGATTAAGGCTCCGGACGACCAGCATCTGAAAATCCTATCGGGCACGGAGCCCATGGTGCAGCTCCTGCGAGACCACATGCTCTCCCTGAAGCGTCTCTCTGCCAAAATGACCGCACGGCAAGCCATCGAGATCGCACCGGCCACGGTCGGTCTGACAGCCGCCTGCCTGAACGCCGCGGTCACCGAAGAGCCGGCGCAGAGATCTGGCGTCGCGCTCGCTCAGATGACCGTTGTACGCAGATTGATCGAGAACAACCTCTCGCACCCGGATCTTTGCGTGGACTGGATCGCGCGACATGCAAATGTCTCCAGGGCAAAACTTTACAACTTGTTCGAAGGGTACGGCGGCGTTGCGAATTACGTACGCGATCGCCGCCTTCGCAGGGCGCTTCTGGCTCTTGTCGACCGCAAAGCGCCCCGGAGACCAATCTACGACATCGCCCTCGAAGCCGGTTATGCCAGCGACGCGTCTTTCACCCGCGCGTTCCGGACGAGGTACGGCCTGTCCCCTAAGGAGGTTCGCCAACACGGCATCACAGGAGAAATCTTAGCCGCCGGCACACTGAAACCGGACCGCCGCTACGAACGCTGGCTCCACCACCTCTCGGCTTAGTTCCGACACACCGCCGCTCAATTGAGCGGCGCTCTCAAGGCCATCGCGCCAAGGTCACTGCACCACGACATCCATCTCCTCGATCCGCGCCCGCGCAGCAGTGGCGGCCGATGTCTCCGGCGCATACTGAATCACCGCGAGCCAGTCCGCCCGTGCTCCCTCAAGATCTCCCTGGTACTGGCGCAGGATCCCGCGTTCCAGAAGCGCGTCAGGGTCGTAAGGCAGCAGCGCGAGCACCGTCTCGACTTCCTTCCAGGCATCCTCCAGCCGGTCCAGCTCGCGCAGCGCGACGGCCCGGTAGGTGCGCGCAGCAGTGAGATCCGGGTTCAAACGGATCGCCTCGTCCAGATCGCCGAGCGCTTCCTCGAAACGTTCAAGGTCCATGAGAGAGACCGCGCGGTCGAGCCAGAGCTCCGGGTCGCCCGGCGCGAAGTCGAGCAGGTTGTTCTGGATTTTCAGCGCCTTCTCGGCCCGCCCGGCGAGGTACCAGGCCTGCCCGGCCTGCATCATGATATTCGCGAGCAGGCCGGTCCGCGCGGTCCCGAGATCGGTCGCGAGCCGCTCCAGCCGGGCGGCGGCCTCGTCATATTGGCGCAGCTCGAGCAGTGCGACGGCGATGCAATGCCGCGCCGGAAACCCGCCGCCGAGCTTATGCCAGACGAGCCCACTGCGATAAGCGTCCTCCGGGCGCTCCCGGGCGAGCTGCATGCAGGCCGAATATTCTTGTTCGTGATCGATCTCCTGCGCCACCGACTGCCCGCCGAAGACGAGCAGTCCAAGCAGCGCCAGGAGCGGGATCAGGCGGCCGCGTCGCACAGCGCGGCCACAGTTTCCTTGAGGATCGCGATGTCCCGGTCGGTCGAGAGCCGGTGATCGCCGTCCTTGATGTAACAGATCTGCACGTCCTCGCTCTCGACATTCCCGGCGATTTTCAGTGACAGCTCGAACGGCACCGCGTCATCGCACATGCCGTGAAGCAGCCGGACCGGAACGGTGATTGGCATCTTCTCCCGCATCACCAGGTGGTTCCGGCCATCCTCGATCAGCTTCATGGTGATGGTGTAGGGCTCGTCGCTGTACTCAGACGGCTCGTAATAAACCCGGTCGCGCAGGAGGGTCTGCTTCACCTCTTCGGAGAAGCCGGCCCACATCAGGTCTTCGGTGAAATCTGGTGCCGGTGCGATACCGACCAGGGCCTCGATTCGGTCCGAACGCTGCAAGGCCGCCTGCAGCATGATCCAGCCGCCCATCGAAGAACCGACAAGAACGAGAGGCCCCTCCGTCACTTCGTCGATCAGGTAAAGCGCGTCGGAGAGCCAGGTACCGATGCAGCCGTCCTCGAACTTGCCGGAAGACTGCCCATGCCCCTGATAATCGAGGCGCAGGAAAGCCTGGCCCCGCGCCCGCGCCAGTTCCTCCAGCGCCATCGCCTTGGTCCCGGTCATGTCCGACATGAAACCGCCGAGAAAGACGATTGTGGGTCCAAGTCCGTCCAGTTTGTGATAAGCGAGTTTCGCGCCTTCGGGCTTCTCGGCATAAAGCGGGGAAGGTATCTCGGGCTGCTGGGTTTGCTCTGTCATTGTGGTAAACTTTTCAACAATGAAAACTGAAAGCTTGGAACGCCGGTGAACGACGGCCCGTCCATGAGGCCTAACATACCGAACCTTCGCCAATCGAGCGGCGATTTCGATATGTTCCGCCGCCCGCCCCATGACAAGAAGCCGGTGGTCCTGCAAGTCCTCCCCGCCCTCGTCTCCGGTGGGGTGGAGCGCGGCACGATCGATGTCGCAAACGCACTCGTGCAGGCGGGGTGGGACGCTCTGGTGATTTCCGCCGGCGGCCCGATGGTACACGAACTGACCCGTGTCGGGGCACGCCATATCGAACATCCGCTCGGTTCCAAGAACCCGATGAGCTGGCGGCAGAATTTCGACTGGCTTGTCGATGTCATCCACAACGAGAATGTCGATATCGTCCATGCCCGCTCACGCATGCCGGCCTGGATTGCCTGGCGCGCGGCACGCAAGAACCGGGTGCCGTTCGTCACCACTTTCCACGGACGCTTCCCGGACAGCAATCCGCTGAAGAAGCTCTACAACTCGGTGATGGTCCGGGGCGACCGGGTGATCGCAATCTCCCATTTCATCGCGAGCGAGATCGAGCGCCGCTTCGGCACAGGCAGCGACAAGTTGCGGATCATCCCGCGCGGCGTGAACACCGACCTCTACGATCCGGACGGTGTCTCCGCCGAACGCATGATCAAACTCAGCCGGGAATGGCGTCTGCCCGACGGCGTGCCGGTCGTCGTCCTGCCCGGGCGGGTGACCCGCTGGAAAGGCCACGAGGTACTGATCGAGGCGCTAACCCGTCTCGGCGACCAACCGGTGCATTGCATCATGGTCGGCTCCTACGACGGCAAGGAGAGCTACAAGGCGGAGCTTGAGGAGAAGATCGCGAAGGCCGGGCTGACCGCCTCCGTGATGTTCACCGGCCCGGCGAAGGACCTGCCTTGCGTCTACAAAGTCGCGGACGTGGTCGTTTCGGCCTCGATCGATCCCGAACCATTCGGGCGGGTGATGATCGAAGCGCAGGCGATGGGACGTCCGATCGTCGCGACGGACCATGGAGGCGCGCGGGAATCCGTGCTGCCCGGCGAAACCGGTTTTCTCGTGAAGCCGAACGATCCGGACGCGCTCGCCACCGGCATCCGCCAGGCGCTGTCCCTCAACGCGGATCAACGGGCCGCGCTCTCGGCCAAGGCCATCGCACATGCCCGAGAGCACTACATGACCCGCGACATGTGCCTGCGCACCCTCTCCGTCTACGAAGAAGTCCTGCCCAAATCGCCCAATGCCGGCAGATAGCACCTTACGCCGCATCCTGGTTATCAAGCTCGGCGCACTCGGCGATTTCATATATGCCGTTGGCCCGATGCAGGCGATCCGGCGCCACCATCCGAACGCGGAAATCACGCTGCTGACACGCCCCGCATATGCGGAACTCGGCGAGCGCACAGAACTGTTCGACCAGGTTTGGACCGATCGGGAACCGAAGCTCTGGAACCTGCCTGGTCTTATCGCCCTAAGGTCGCGCCTCATCGGCGGCCGCTTCGACCGGATCTACGATCTGCAGACTTCCGACCGGACAGGCCTCTACCACCGCCTCTTTTGGCCTGGTAACGCCCCGGAATGGTCCGGCATCGTTCCCGGTTGCAGCCACTATCATCACTACAAGCGCCCGACACTGATCCACACCCAGGACCGCCAGCGCACCCAGCTCGAAATTGCCGGTATCGAGGATGTCCGGGCTTCGGACCTTTCGTTCATGACAAGCGATATCGCACGCTTCGGGCTGCCGGCCGATTTCGCGCTGCTGATCCCCGGCTCCTCTCTGAAGATGGCGGTCAAACGCTGGCCGGCGGAGTTCTATGGCGCCATCGCGAAACAGTTCGAGGAGCAAGGACTCCTGCCGGTTCTGATCGGCGGGACAGAGGACGCGGACGCCATCGCCACGATCAAGTCCATTTGCCCGACCGCACGCGATCTCTCCGGTCAAACGACCCTTTACGACTTGCCGGAGCTCGCCCGGGCCGCCTGCCTCGCCATCGGCAACGATACGGGCCCCATGCATATCGCGGCGCTCGCCGGCTGTCAGACCGTGGCAATCTTCTCGACAGGCAGCTTTCCCGACAAGGCGGCGCCGCGCGGCGACAATGTCCAGCTGCTGGTTGCGGAATGCCTTACCGAACTCTCCGTAGAGACCGTAACGCAAGCTTGCGAAAATCTCCTGACGAACAGCTCCGCACGCATTTGACGCGCCCGTGACAGATCGTGTCTCGCGCGATCTTCCGCGAGCCGACAGACTTCAACGGGTCTATCTGACACTCTGCGGAGATTTGGCATGGGACGCTTGGGCGGTCTGTTGTTGGCTGTGTTTCTCCTCTGGCCGGAGATTACGGCCGCGCAAGTCGCCTCACCTTCCGACGGTCGCCGCCCAATCGACCTCGCCGTTCAGCTCTTCTCCGACGATCCCTCGGAGCGGGAGCGCGCATTCGACCGGGTGCGCGCGAGCGGAGACAGGAAATTCATAGCGCCGATCGTGCAATGGCTCCGCTTCTTCGGACCGCAGGAAATTGCACTTGAGGTATTGCGCGAGCTCAGCGGCGAAGATGCCGGCGACGCATGGCACGACTGGCAGTTGTGGATCGAAACCCATCCGGAAACCGGAACGATGCCGGCGTTCGACCGCTTCAAGGCCTCCGTGCTGAGCCATATCGACCGGAACTTCCTTCTGTTCGTCCAGCCGGGCGTGAAACACGAGATCCGGCTGGAGGAGATCACCTGGGGCGGCGTTGCCAAAGACGGCATTCCGGCCCTGAACGACCCACAACTGATCGCACCGGACGATGCGACCTATCTCACCCCCGGCGAACTCGTTTTCGGCGTCGAGATCAACGGCGATGCCCGCGCCTATCCACTCCGCATCATGGACTGGCACGAAATGTTCAATGACGTGATCGGCGGCGTCCCGGTCGCGCTGGCCTATTGCACGCTCTGCGGCTCCGGAATCCTGTTCGAAACGAAGCTCAAAAACCGCACGGAGCGCATGATCTTCGGCTCATCCGGCCTGCTCTACCGGTCGAATAAACTGATGTACGACCGGGGCACGAATTCGCTCTGGAACCAGTTCACCGGTAAGCCGGTCGTCGGCCCGCTGACCGGTTCGGGCATTGAATTGAAGGTGCGTCCGGTGGTCATCTCCACCTGGGCCGAATGGCTCCGCCGCCACACCGAAACGAAAGTGCTGTCGCTCGATACCGGGTACGAGCGCGACTACCGCCCGGGACGGCCGTATGGACAATATTTCGCGTCCCCCGAGCTTATGTTTCCGGCGGCGGTGCACGACGGGAGGCTGAAGGCGAAGGACTACGTCTTCGTCATCCGGCTGGGAGCGGAGAAGAAGGCCTGGCCGCTTGCGATCTTTGCCGACAGCCCGGTTATCAACGACAGCTTCGCCGGACGCAATGTCGTCCTGATCGGCGACATGGACAACCGATCGGTCCGTGCCTATTGGCGCGACGACGATGTTTTCTCCGCCGCCGGCCCCGATCAGGTCGAAGGCAAGAATGGCCAATGGACTGTTACCGAAGTCGCGCTCGTTGCGTCAGATGGCCGAAAACTCGACCGGATCGGCGGGCATGTCGGCTTCTGGTTCGCCTTCCAGAATTTCCTTGCCAGCGCGCCGCTGGCGGAACGGCCTTGAACTTCTCGCGCAGCCCCGACCGCCCAGTTGCTGGGTTCACCGCTGCGGCTCGTGTTGCGAGAACTTGCGGCAGCGCGCACGCAGCTCATCCTCGGAAAAGATATCCACGCGGGGCGCCTTGCCGAAATATCGATCTGGATCGCGCCCGGGCGGCAATGCGATAGCGTTTGCACATACGACCCTGGATAAATCGTCGATCGGCGCCCGCTTGAAATTCGGCGATGAGTAGATCCGGAACGAGAGTACGGAGATCCGATACCCGAGACCGAGTAACTCCGTGGACCATGATAGATCCGTATCTGCGTCTCCCGCTTCGACGCTCAGGAACGGAAGAAACTTGCGGATCGTCCTCCATCCGCCTTCGAATACGGACGCTTCGAATCCCTCGACATCGATCTTGATGAAATCGCAATGCGCGAGATCCAGCCCGTCGATTGTCGTTACCGGTGTCGGGACAAGACTTCCGGGAATGGGCTCTTCGCCGGAAGCAAATGACAGCGCACCGAAATTGAGGTGGGGAATATTGGCCACATCCGGATTGAGGAACGATACCTCGCCGGGCTGGCTCGACATGGCAACGCGGCGCACATCGACATTGCCGCAACCATTCGCCGCAAGGTTATGACGTAACAGCCCTGCCGCGAAAACGCTCGGCTCGAACGCGAACACACTCCCGGTAGAACCGACAAGCGACGAGAACAGCAAGCTCATCAGCCCGATATTCGCTCCGATATCGAGCACGCTCATCCCGCGCTCGACGATGGATCGGTACGTCATCATCTCGCCGTAGCAATAATCGCCGCATCTGAGCAGCGCCTCTCGCAAATAGATGTCCGTGACGGGAAACGCGACCCTGCCGACACGGGTCACCGTGCTCACGCAATTGTCGAAGCAGGGATCGATTTCGGGCATTGCGGGGTCTGGCTTTCGGAAAGAGGGATCTCTACCCGAATGCTATAGAGCGGCCGAGTGCCGGGAACAATATCGGCGGGCACACAGATTTCCAGGGCCAGTCCACCCTTGCGATTCTGAAGCCCAGGCGCTACATAGCCCATCCACGCATAACGGTAGACCTGCGGACCCATGTGGCATCCGATCCAGACGATCGTGACTAGTTAGCCGTTTCGGCCTGGCCGGCCGAGACGGCATACGGATATGGGGCATCCTCCCCAACCATGGCCTTCCCCATTCGTCACGACACGTACCAGAGTTAAAAAGGGTCTATACCCATGCCTGCCATTACGCTTCCCGACGGTTCCATCCGGTCGTTCGACGCTGCCGTCACCGGCGCGGAGATCGCGGCCGATATCGGACCGGGCCTTGCCAAGGCCGCGATCGCGGTCCGCATCAACGGAAAACTCTCCGACCTCTCTCTGCCCATCGCGGACGACAGCGAAGTCGCGCTCGTCACCAAGAAGAACGACGAGGCGCTCGAGCTGATCCGGCACGACTGCGCCCACATCATGGCCGAGGCCGTCCTGGAACTCTATCCGGAGACCCAGGTCACCATCGGCCCCGCGATCGAGAACGGCTTCTATTACGACTTCTATCGCGAAGAGCATTTCACGCCGGACGATCTTGAAAAGATCGAGCAGCGGATGCACGAGATCGTCGACCGCGACGAGCAGATCACCCGCGAGGAATGGGACCGGGACGAGGCGGTGCTGCACTACAAAAAGGTGCACGAGCCGTTCAAGGTCGAGCTGGTCGAAACGATCCCCTCGGGCGAGACCATCAGTTTTTATCGCCAGGGCGGGTTCCTCGATCTCTGCCGCGGCCCGCACATGCCGTCGACGAAATATACCGGCCACGCCTTCAAGCTGATGAACGTGGCCGGCGCCTATTGGCGCGGAGACAGCAACCGCCCGCAGTTGCAGCGCATCTACGGAACCGCCTGGCCGGACCAGAAGCAGCTCGACTCCTATCTCCACATGCTGGAGGAGGCCGAGAAGCGCGACCACCGTAAGCTCGGCCGCGAGCTCGATCTCTTCCATATTCAGGAAGAGGCGGTCGGCTCGGTCTTCTGGCATCCGCAGGGCTGGACCCTCTACCAGACGATCGAAGACCATATGCGCAAGAAGCTGGACCGCGCCGGATATCAGGAAGTCCGGACGCCACAGCTGATCGACCGCTCGCTCTGGGAAGCCTCTGGTCACTGGGACAAGTTCCGCGAGAACATGTTCACGGCCAATGCCGAGGACGACAAGGTGCTGGCGCTCAAGCCGATGAACTGCCCGGGCCACGTGCAGATCTTCAAGCAGGGCCTGAAGAGCTATCGCGACCTTCCTTTGCGGCTTGCGGAGTTTGGCGCTTGTCACCGCAACGAGCCGTCCGGTGCGCTGCACGGCATCATGCGGGTGCGGGCCTTCACCCAGGACGACGCGCACGTCTTCTGCACAGAGGAGCAGATCACCGAGGAGAGCGTGAAATTCTGCGAGCTGCTGTCGGCGGTCTACAAGGATTTCGGCTTTACCGACGTACGGGTGAAGTTCTCCGACCGTCCCGAGGTACGCGCCGGCGACGACGCGATCTGGGACAAGGCGGAGCAGTCACTCCGTGATGCCTGCGACGCCGCCGGCCTCGACACCACGCTGAACCCCGGCGAAGGCGCGTTCTACGGCCCGAAGCTTGAATTCGTGCTGACCGACGCCATCGGCCGCGACTGGCAGTGCGGCACTCTGCAGGTCGATTTCGTGCTGCCGGAGCGGCTCGACGCCTCCTATATCGCTGAGGACAGCAGCCGCAAGCGTCCGGTCATGCTGCACCGGGCCATTCTGGGATCGATGGAACGCTGGATCGGCATTCTGATCGAACAGTATGCCGGCCGCTTCCCGCTCTGGCTCGCCCCGGTGCAGGGCGTGGTGGCGACCATCACCAACGACGCGGACGGCTATGCCGCCGAGGTGATGGAGAAGTGCAAGGCCGCCGGACTGCGGGTCGGGATGGACCGCCGGAACGAGAAGATCAATTACAAGATCCGCGAACATAGCGAAGCGAAGATCCCCGCGATCCTCGTCGTCGGCCGCCGCGAGGCGGAGGAAGGCAAGGTCGCGCTCCGCCGTCTCGGCGGCAAGGCGCAAGAAGTCCTTGCGCTTGACGAAGCCATTACTAGACTTAAGGATGAAGCATCGGCCCCGGATCATTTGTGATCCGGGCCGGTTTTTCGTGCCTCATACGAAACCGAAACAGTGAATGAAGGAGGCGTTAGATCGCCAGACCACCGTTTAATCAGCCGCCGGCCAAGGACGGCCCGCGGGTGAATCATGACATTACCGTCGATAAAGTCCGCTGCATCGATCCCGAGGGAGAAATGCTTGGCGTCATGACCGTTCAGGACGGCATCCGGCGCGCAGAGGAATTCGGCCTCGACCTGGTCGAAGTTTCTCCGAACGCGGATCCGCCGGTCTGCAAGATCCTCGACTATGGCAAGTACAAGTACGAGGCGCAGAAGAAGAAGAACGAAGCCAAGAAGAAGCAGAAGGTCATCGAGATCAAGGAAATCAAGCTGCGTCCGAATATCGACGAGCACGATTTTCAGGTGAAGATGAAGAACGTGCGCAAGTTCATCGGCGAGGGCGACAAGGTGAAGGTCACCATGCGGTTCCGCGGTCGCGAGATGGCGCACCAGGATCTCGGCATGGACGTTCTGAACCGGGTCCGCGACGAGATGGAAGAAGCTGCCAAGGTCGAGTCCTATCCGAAGATGGAAGGCCGGCAGATGATCATGGTCATCGCCCCGCGCTGATCCGCGCCCGCGTTTCGACACCTCTTGGCATCCAAGGCCCCGCTTCGGCGGGGCCGTGCTATTTCAGGCCTTTTCCCTGTGCCCTTCGCTCGCGTCGCCGGAAAACCCGGATCAGCCCGCTGCGTCATTTTCGCACTGGTCTCGGCGCGCCCGGGTTCTATGTTGAAACCGTTCTAAAATCCAGACCGACGGGAACCGCGCATGGCCTTCGCCGAGAGACATTTGCCCACCGACCATCCCGCCCTCCCGGACGAGAAGATCGGCGTCCTGCTGCTCAATCTCGGCACCCCCGATGCGACCGACTACTGGTCAATCCGGCGCTATCTGAAGGAGTTCCTTTCCGACGGCCGGGTGATCGAGCTGAACCCGCTGAAATGGCAGATCATCCTCAATCTCTTCATCCTGCCGACACGGCCCTTCAAGACCGGTCACGCCTATGAGCAGATCTGGCTGAAGGAGAGCGACGAGTCCCCTCTCCGCCTCTACACCCGTAATCAGGCAGAGAAGCTCGGAACGATGCTGGCGGCGAAGCACCCGAACATCGTCGTCGACTGGGGCATGCGCTACGGCAACCCGAGTACGGAGAGCCGGATCCGCGCGCTGCAGGAACAGGGCTGCGCGCGCGTGCTGCTGGTCGCCCTCTATCCGCAATACAGCGCCAGCACCACGGCGACGGCCTATGACAAGGCTTTCGAGGCGCTGATGAAGATCCGCTGGCAGCCGGCGATCCGCACCGCGCCCGCCTATCACGACCACCCTGCTTATATCGATGCGCTGGCGGCTTCCATCGAGAGCCATCTGAAAAGCCTCGACTGGACCCCGGACCTGCTCATCACATCCTATCATGGCCTGCCGGAGCGCTATTTCCGCAATGGCGACCCCTATCATTGCCACTGCTTCAAGACCACGCGCCTGGTGCGCGAGAAGCTCGGCTGGGCGGGAGACCGGATGATGGTCGCGTTCCAGTCCCGCTTCGGCAAGGAGGAGTGGCTGAAGCCATATCTGCAGGACACGGTCGAGGAGCTGCCATCAAAGGGCGTGAAGAACCTCGCGATCATCTGCCCCGGCTTCTCCGCCGACTGCGTCGAGACGCTGGAGGAGATCAATATCGGCATCCGCGAGACCTTCGAAGAGGCCGGCGGCGAGAAATTCACCTATATCCCGTGCCTGAACGACACGGAGGACGGGACGAAGGTGATCGAGGCGCTGGTGGAGAGTGAGCTGGCGGGATGGGTTTGAGGGATTAGCACCACAGAGTCGACGCAAAAGACCAATCGCAAAAGATGAGCAATTATACACTTTACAATGTAACATTGCACGCAATACCTTGCCTCCACGCAAAAGAGACAAACTGCGCAAACACGATCTGGATTCCGCCAATATTTTTTAACTGATAACTCAGAATTATCATATGATTGCGTTCATTGGCCATCACCCGAAAGACAAACGCAAGACTTCAAACCATAGTCAGATATTATCTAAAATCATTCAGCATGCAAGTCATCTTAAAGTCGAGCGAAATAGTCTTGTTTTCAGCGGCGGATCAAGGGAGTTAGTCAGTAATTTCATTCGCGACAGCTTAGAGGTCTACACAAATCTCTCGGGAGAAGACGTGTGTGTTATCTGGGTGTCGCTCAAGCCATTGATGTCTATGGCCATGATCCTTCAGATTGTCGGATCGTCATTGGTTCGTGCCGCTGGATGGTTCGACCAGTCTAAGGGCAATGACTGCAAAGAAAGCCTAGTCTTTCTAGACCTTCCCGGTGATGTCGATTGGAAACCAACTCCGCCCAAGGCCCTGCGCAATCTTCTCCCCTTCGTCGCGGGAAAGCATGTTATCTTTGTTGTCGAGCCCCCCGTCAGAGGCAGGATTGCCGACGCTGAGACCGCTGATGTGGTAAAGTTGCTCCAGGATTTGGGCGACTATCCCATGATGCACAGGGTTGACACCTTTGTTGTCAATTGCGATCCGCAATATCCTCTCCAGCTGAGTGATACCGGGATTGTGCCGTCTCAGCCTGAGGTCTCAGACGCTGCTAGATCCGCCGGCCCAGGGCCTGATGCTCGCCTTCTGGAGCGCATAGGACTGCGGTCCGGGGACTTGGTGCGACCGATGTATCTTTTGGCACATCCCGCCCATGCAAGGGTGTTCCAATTCATCGCGGATAGCATCAATGCGACCGACCGCGATCTTGAGGACTTTCGTGACCCTTCTCTCGTGCGCGTGCTGCAATCGGGCGCGCTAGATCTCACCGAGCAAGCCGAAAACCTGGTCCGTTCGCGTTGGCTACCACGCGGCGACGCCGAGGCGTCAGATGCGATCGCCCGAGCGAACGCATCGCGAATCCTATCCTATGATAGTCCTATGCTTCTGCAATCGACTAACGGTGATCTGCAAGACCTACTGAGTAGAATCCCTGAGCATTCAGCTCCGTTTATCTTGTGCTCCGAACTGGTTTTCGGCGTATTCAGGCATCATCATCGGACGATCGATGCCGTCGCCGCCTACGCCAACGATGTTCATTCAAGGATCCAGGCGATCAAGACAAACGAGCATCAGGTCCAAGCTCTGGTGAACTATCTTGGCCGCTTTATGCTCGACGAACACTTTCCATTCAGCCCACATCTCTTCAAAATATTTGAAGATCTCTCCGCCAACCTATCCCTTAGTCAGATCGACCGATCTGAAATGACGGCAGATGCGATCGTTGCTAGCTCCCGCACGCTTTATAAAGTCGGTTATGTCTTCGATCGTCTCGTCTCTATGCGGAAACTTCAGGCCTCGACCCCAGTTCGGTCACGTCTTTATGGGAATGCATCGAAGCCCATGGCGTCGTACCGGCCAAAGTCGCCGGTCGAGGCGGCGCGTATCGCTTTTCGGCGAGGAGCCGCACTTTGGCATTCGAACGATCCAGAGGCCGCAGCCGAGGTGTATCGCAATGTCATCGGGGAGCTGGAGTTGGTGGGCGCGGACGGCGGCGTCGGCACTATTGCGTCGGAATGGTCAGTTCTGCATTTCTACGACCTGCTCGCGGCCCGGTCGGGCGGAGCTACATCTGTAGACGAAGATATTCGGCATTTGGAGCGGCTGCGACGATTGAGCGGCATTCCGGCTCCGGTGCCAACGTTGAAGTCCTTCTTGGTTTCCGGACTCTTGGAACCATTCTGGTTGCCCGGCCAACCTGCATATAAGCATCAGGCCATTGCGATTCATTTCACACGGTTTGATTTCTCGGCTGCCGCGCGCATCGCCAGATATGTAATCGACACAATGCGCACACCAGTACTGATGTGTCCCGTATCAAGCGCCTCTGGGCAACCGGTGGCCCCAGACCCGGCGATTCTCCGCCATGTGGTGGTCGGAGCGTCGGACAGCGGCGATGGCATCGCGGAATTTCTAAACCGCACGCACCCGACACTCTCAAAATTCTATCACGTCCGGATGGACGAGGAGTTTGGAGTTCCAGTCCAGTTTGTTCACGAAGGCATGACGTTTGTCGCGCTGTTCGGATCAGGAGTGAATGGCATACAGGATGCTTGGGTACGTTTTCTGGACAACGCGATCGCACACCAGTGGGAGGAGGAGAGGCTTATGCTAGAATCCATTGGTACGGCCGTATTGACACGCATCCTGACGGATGCATCGTCTGAGTTGTGTAAAGCGTTCATCGAGCGGATCAAGCAATACGCTCGGGCTGTCGAAGGAACAGAGCCGACCTCTCCAAAGGTGGACGAGTTTGAGGCCCGCCTTAACCGCCTTGAACTTCAGATCCGGTCTGGCAAGGCCACAGATGTAACGCAGGTCACTGCGATACTCGATGTTGAGAGCCTATCGCCGTTGCAACAGTCGCGATACGCACACGCAACCAGTCTCTCCACCGTGGTCGGGGTCGTAGGCGCAACACTTGATGACCTGGAGTTCAAAGTCCTGGCCGTCGAGGATGTAGAGAGCATTTGCGCAATGCTACTGGGCTTGCTCAATACCGTGGAGCCCGCCTTAGAAGCGCAGCGTCACCGCGACTTGGTTATCCAATACCAAGCGTCGCTTCGTCAGAAGCTCGCAAAGATGCATGACATGAGACAGTTGGCACGAACCAGCGGCGCTGCGTTGGCGATGTCGGAGACCTCGTCCATCGCCTCGGAAACGCTCGTCGTTGGCAAGCATCTTGTGAGCGACCTGCTCAAGGCCCTTCCACGAGGTTAACCGCAATTCTCAAAGCTTTTAGAGGCTGCGGATGGAATGCAGAACCCGTTGTGGTGCGCGGTTGAGCTTGTGAAAGCGAGCCGTTTCATATCCTTCGGCGCGATGCACCCCGGCACGGAAGCCGTTCAACTTCTCCTGATGGACTGTCATTTGATTGTAGTACTCATGATTCTGACTTTCGAAAATACGAATCAGTTCTCGCTTTTCATCCGCGACACTGCTGATGTCGACAAAATAGTCTGGCGAAAATGACTGACCGGTCCTCAGCACAGAATTGTAAGTATCGCAATAAAGCAACCTAACATCGCAGTACTCCCGCGGCGTCTTGAGAATTGCGTGATGGACGATGTTGGCGCACATCTGATGCTCGGGGTGAATGTCCTGTGGGTGATGGGTAATAAGCGTCCCTGGGCGCCGGGAGATGATCAGCTCCGAGACCTTCGAGGAAGCGGCGTCCACGTCAATGTCACTGAAGGAGCGGTATTCCAATGGCCAAAGCGTGTGGTTCGGAATACGCGCAGACGCACACTCAGCTTCACGGTGTCGGATATCGTTCCCCGTCAGCAAGACCAGATCGACGGCACAGCCATGCATCGCATGGACGAGCACGGTACCCCCACTCCAGATTTCGGCATCGTCGGCGTGGGCCATAACAAGGAGCAGGTCACCAAACCTTGCACGTGTCTCCGCATAGTCGAGGATTGTGTTCAACACCTGTTCAGCGGTTACCGCAACCTGGTAGACGGTCTTCTGACGATCGAAGATTGGGTCAATCTCGACTTGGTCGATTGCCAGACCACGGCGGTGGATCTGGAACACGAGGTCCAGGTCAGCGCCCATGTCGTCTCTCAATCTTTCCGTCGCAATATCCATCCGATTGAATAGATAAATTCCGGAGATCGGTTGCTTGAGAAACGCGAGGTCCGGAAAAAAGCGCCTGATTGCGGGGAGCACTATCAGCAGTGTCGATAAACGAGGTTTCCTAGAATGATCCCAGAACGTTTTTACTAATCGAGCGCCGGCCTCGTATCGTTTGACGCTATCCTCGACCCATCTAGCTGGGACTTGGTCGATATCGCCATCTGTTCTGAAGATGACATCGTTGTGAGCGGCATTGATACCGGCCCTGAACGTGTTGCCGAGGCCGGGTGCAGCGGAGAAGACCACCCTGGCGCCAGCAGATCTAGCTATGTCAGCCGTATCATCGCTTGTGGCGCAGTCTACGGCAACGACCACGTCATTCACACTTCCAACAGAGAGGAGACTGGATACAGCGCTCTTGATCGTGGCCGCCTCGTTGAGAGCCGGAATAACGGCGGAAACATTCAACACGACTACCTCGATAATTCTGAGTTATCGCATCAAAGCCCTCCTCAATCCCTCGTCCGTGGCCGCCGCGTAGATTTCCGTCGTCGCGATCGACGCGTGCCCCAAGAGCCGCTGCACGTATCGGATGTCGACACCCTTCTCCAGATACTCGGTCGCCGCAGTATGGCGGAGCATGTGCGGGGTGATCCGCCTCGGCAGCCCAAGCGCGGCGGCCTTCTCTTTCAGGAGTGTGCGGATATAGCCCGGCGCGGCCGGACCGCCACGGGCATTCACAAGAAAAACCGTGTGTTCGCGGGCCAATGGCCGCGCTGCACGCGCCCTGAGATAGGAGGCAACGCCGTCACAGATCTCCTCGCCGACCAAAAACACTCTGCGCTCGCGGTTCCCCTTTCCGCGGATACGGATTGAGGCGTCCTCAAGATCGATATCTGTAATTTGGATCGCGCACAGTTCCCCGACCCGAATGCCGGTGACCAGAATGAGCCGGATGGCGAGGTCGACGGTCGACCGCTTATGGGCCTCTCCGGATTGAGCGCGCCCGGCTGCCGACACCATGATTCCGGCCGTGAGCTCGCCGAGTTCCCCCTTACTAAGATTGCGCGGTAACCGCCGTCCCAGGCGCAGCGCGAGCTGGAAACGGTGAAAGGGGTTATCCTCGATGACTTCCAACCGCTCGAAATAGGCGAACAGGACCTTCAACGCGGCAAATCTGCGCTTTGCCGTCGCCGGTTTCAATCCCCGGGCATCCCGCATATGTGCGAGGAAGGCCTGCAACCGCTCCGGCGAAATCTCACAGAGATCCGGGTCCTCGCGTAGCGACTTCCCGAACTCGCCGAGATCGATCCGATAGGCCCGCAGGGTGTGGTCGCTGAGGCCTTTCTCGAGGCGGCAATGCTCAAGGAAGCGCTCGCAGGCGCGCGAGAATTTCATTCTGTCCCCCAATCCCAAACGGCCGCGAGCATACGCAAGGATGCATTGCATCGGAAGTCGGCTCGGAATCAGGGGGATAGGCGTCCCTCCGGCAGGACACCGTCTATCGGCTCCCGTCAAAAGGCGTGAAAAAGCTCACCGTAACCAGTCCCGGCTCGCGTCGAGGCGCCGAAAGAAATCAAAATCGGTACCTGCGAAACCTCCGCTTAAGCGAGCGAGGAGGACATCACCTGACTTCCCTGGCTGATCGGCACGAAAGACGGAATGAAATTCGTCCAAGAGCCGGTTGAGCGTGAGCACCGGGGCTGATCTGAACGGTCTGTTACGGCAGATGCCGGACAATCCTACGCGAGTTAGCTATTGAAGTGCCCCATCGACCTCGGCCAGACTTTCTCGCGTCATAACAGCCGCAGACCCGCCCGGGAACTTTAACTGCGGACCCGCGACAGAGAGTACAACCCGGATCGCCGGCGCGTTAGGTGCGATTGCCACCTTCCCCGGGATCCGACCCGTTCGGGAGATCCGCGATGATCGAGATCAACGCTCCGCGACTGCTTGCCGATCTCTACGAGTTGCGCAAGATCGGCGCCTACAAGACCGGCGTCCATCGGCCGACACTCTCGGAAGACGACACGACCGCCCGCTACTGGTTCGCGGACAAGCTGAAAGCGATGGGCCACTCGGCTGAAATCGACGGGGTCGCGAACGTGATCGGCCGGGCGCCGACGGACGGCCCGTGCCTGCTCGCCGGCTCCCATCTGGAAACCCAGAACCATGCGGGCTGGCTCGACGGCGCGCTCGGGATGATCTACGCGCTGGAGACAGCCCGCGCGGTCTCGGAGAGCGCCGCCCATGCAGGCAGCGGCGTCGACGTCGCCGCCTTCGCCGATGAGGAAGGTCATTTCGAGAGCATGTTCGGCAGCCGCTCCTGGGTCGGCGAACTCGCAGAGGAAACCATCGATGCGGCCCGCGATCAGACAACGGAAATGCCGCTGCGGGAAGCTCTCGCCAAAGCCGGCCTTGCCGGCAAGCCACGCCTGCAAATGCCTCGTGAGCGATACCTCGCTTTTCTCGAGGCCCATATCGAACAGGGCGACTGGCTGGAGGCTAACGATCTGACCATCGGGATAGTGACATCCATCGTCGGCACCTGGCAGGACCGGATCGTCATCGACGGCACGCAGAACCATGCCGGGACGACACGAATGTCGATCCGGCGCGACGCAGGGGTCGCCGCCACCCGCCTGTTGCAGGCGATCGAACGCGACTTCCCTAAGGTGGCGGGCGAGCGCACTGTCTGGACCACCGGCCGCATCACACTCGAGCCGGGTGCCCGGGCGATCGTTCCCGGACGTGCGGAGATCATGTTCCAGTACCGGGACGCCGATGAGGCGATCATGCAGCGCCTGCATGAGTGCTTGCTGGAACTGATCGCCGAAGAAAACGCGACCGGACCATGCAATGTCCGTCACGAGGTGATCGGACATGCCTCTCCGGCGCATATGGATCCGACGGTGCAAGCCGCCTTCACAGAAGCTGCGGAGCGGCTCAATCCGGGCAAGCACACCATGATGCCGAGCGGCGCCGGACACGATGCGCGCGTGCTTTCGCGTCACCTTCCGACGGGCATGCTCTTTATTCCCAGCATTAGCGGCGTCTCACATCATTGGTCGGAGCACAGCACGGACGAGGACATCGTGGCCGGCGCCCGGGTCTTTGCCGCCGCGGCCGGCGAACTGCTATCCGCAGCCTCCGGATGACAGGTGAATTTCGTTTGGACCGGCACCTTGATGCACATTTTCCCGCGCAGGCCGACAATTTCGAGAAAGTTGAAAATTAACCGCACATTATTTTCAAATCGCAAAACAATTACTCAAATGCGATTTAAAATTACCCAAAACACTCAAATACTTATTTCGCTTTTCTATAGCCATTTTTCATAAATCCACTATCATAATTGTGAAATAGAAATGCGACTCCGTCATCATTTCAGGCAAGGAGCTGCCGATGTTCGGGTTCGGCAAAGAAAAGACCGCCGAGGAGGAAGCTGAGCAACGCCGTATCGAGGCAATGAAGGTCTCGATCGAGAGTGCGTTGCTGCAGATGAAGAAGCAAGCTGAAGCAGGGCTTACGGACCGCTGCGAGGCTGGCGCGAAGCGCCTGAACGAGGCGCTTAAGAATCCGAAGCTGCCGAAGGAATACGCAAAGCAGGCACGCGACGGCGTAGACCGGCTGCTTCTGCACGCCTTCATGAAGGCCACCGCGCTTGCCTCCAAAGAGGCGATCGATGCCGGCAAATCGGACGATCTCGAAAAGCGCACGGCGAAAATCAAGGAAGCACGTGAGAAACTGTCGGGTGCGATGAAGTACAAGGCGCCACAGGATTTCAAGCAGCAGTGCGAACGCATGCTGGAAGTCGCCATGATGTCCGGCGGTGTGAAAGCCAAGGGGCCGACCAAGGCGAAACCGCTTGATACGGCCCCTAAAGTGGAGAACAAGGCCAAACCGGTCGATACCGCGCCTCCGACGCCAAACAAAGCCAAGCAACCGGCCAAAGACAAAAAGCGCGGGGTCAAGCCACTGCACGACTACGAAAAACCAGTCGGCGTTTAATACAGCGGCACCTGCCCATTCCATGTTTCCGATCTGAGGACTCATCTGAGTCCGGACATTTTTCTCGCCACAATGAATTCTTCCATATCAATAATACGCCCCCACTTCATCGACACACCGTAAATTTAATTTAATATTTCCCCCAAAATACCCCTCAGAATGATATATTTTTACTTACGTTCTGCTGGTTTTTTGGATTTTTTTCTCCAAACGTGATACAATATTCTAAAAATAAGTGATGTTTTCCTATGATTACATAAAGGAAAGAAATGGTTGATAATAACAATACTGTGGAGGAATCCGAACGCCGCCAGATCGTAGAGATCCAAATCACGATCGAGAGTGCGATCTATCGACTCAAGAAGCTTGCCGATGCCGGGTCTACGGCCAAATGCAAAGAGGCGACGGACCATCTACTCGTGGCATTGAAAAACCCGAGGCTTCCTCGAGCCTTCTGCAACGAGAGCCGGAACGCGATCAATGCGCTTATGCAGCACGCCTTCATGAAAGCAACCGATCTTGCCTCAAAGGCGGCAATGGAGGCCGCGATGCAAGACGACCCCGAAAGCCGGGCGGCCTGCATCAAACTGGCTCGCGAGAATCTGCGTGGCGCGATGAAACATAAGGCACCGAGGGAATTCCAGCTCAAATGCGAGCGGATGCTTGAAACCGCTTTGCTTACCGGCGGCGTCAAAGCTAAGGGGCCAACCAAAGCCAAACCGCTTGACGCCGCCATGGAAAACGCCGGTGGTGAGAAAGACGGTCGAGCAAGCGAGACAGCGCTTATGGAGCACAGCGCTATTGCAGAATCATAAGGCGCATTGGCAATCGGCAGCACGTTCCGACAACCGCACCAGACCTAGTTTAGTATCGTTGACGTCAGCAGAAGCGGATATCCGAATATTTTTCTCGCCTTTATGTAAAAATTGATATAATATTTACCCATCATTAACCATGCACCATCAACAGAAAGTTGGAGGGATGCAGATGTTCGGACTTAATGAGACCAGAACGGTCGAAGACGATGCGGCAATCCGCCGAATCCATACGCTAGCGCCCGCGGTCAACGGCGCAATATCCCAGATCAAGAAGCGCGCGGCATGCGGCCAGGTCGAGAGCTGCGAGGCCTCGGCGAAGAGCCTGAAGGACGCGATCCGCAGCGCGAAATTACCCGAGAATTATACCGACGAAGCCAATGCGGCCATCGACGCACTGATGCTGGAAGCCTTCATGAAAGCGACCTCCGTGGCGGCACGAGCGGCGATCGAGGCCGGTCTTGAAGACGAGGTCGAGCGGCGCGCGATGAAGATACGCGAAGCTCGCGTCAAGCTGGCCGGCGCGATCCGCTACAAGGCTCCTGAGGATTTCCGGCGCAAATGCGAGATGATGCTTGAGACCGCCCTCTTCTCGGGAGGGGTGCGGGCCAAGGGTCCGACACGGGCGAAACCCGGCGGCTCGATGCTTGAGTCAGCGGCCGTGGCCTGAAAAGCACAACAGACGGCGCAGGCCCGGCCCACGCAGGGTGGATGGGCTGGGTCAGTATTCCGGGAAACGCTCCCGCATGACCTGCTCTTCCTGCCGGATGCGCAGGAAGAGGATGACGGCATAGACGGGAAGGCCGACCGAAAGGGTCGTGAACGCCTGAAGCGTCAGCGCGAACCCGATCAGTTCGGGAACGATGTTCAGATAGTAATTCGGATGCCTCACCCGTCTGAAAAGCCAGTTGGTTTCCAGATGGTGATCCTCCGCGATGTAGAGCTTCACCGTCCACACCCTGCCGAGCGTCCGGATCACCCAGAAAAGCGCACACATGGAGAGGGCGTATACGGTAAGCCCGGTCCATGTGATCCAGGAAGCCGGAGCAGGCTGCAAGATGGCTTCCGTTATTGCGGCGGCATAGAACGCCGCATGGGCGAGCGCCAGAACCTTCGTCGTTACGGCGCCATGCTCGACCGCTCCGCTCAGCAGCAGTCCCCGTTCGTTCCGGACCGAGATAGCAAGGCTTCCAAGACGCAGCAGAACGGCGGCGACAACGAAAGCGATCGTATATGGCATGGCAGGCACTCGATGATATTCGGATACGGGCTACGGACGACACCGGACATGCCCCGTAGTCTGGACAGGTAAGTGCGAGCCGGAACGGATTTCCCGTTCCGGCCAATTTTTTCTGCCCCAGCAGCAAATCGGACTTATCCGCGGATCCGGCCGCCAGTCGCTTTCTCAACCTGGGCGACGATCTTCTGGCCGACGGTCTCGATCTGCTCGTCCGTCAAGGTCGCATCGACCGGCTGCAGGGTCACCTGGATGGCGAGCGACTTCTCGCTCTCGCCAAGGCCCTTGCCCTGATACTCGTCGAAAAGACGCACGCCGGAGATCAGGGCCTTGTCGGCCCCGGCCGCGGCGCGGACCAGCTTCTCAGCCGGAATGTCCTTTTCCACCACGAACGCGAAGTCGCGGGTCAGCGGCTGGAAGGGAGAGAGCTTCAGGAAGCTCTTGGCCGAGCCCTTCGACTTGGGCGTCGGCACCTTCTCGAGGAAGATCTCGAAGGCCACCGCCGGCCCCCTCACGTCCATCTCCTTCAGCACCTTCGGATGCAGCTCGCCAAACCAGGCCAGCACGTTCGGACCGAGACGGAGCGCGCCGGAGCGGCCCGGATGGTACCAGGCAGGGGCATCAGTCGAGACCTGCAGGTTGCCCGCCGGAGCATCGAGCGCCTCCAGCAGTGACACCACATCGGCCTTGGCGTCGAAGACGTCGACGGCACGCGTGGAACCCGCCCAGTCCTTCGGACCGGTGCGCCCGACGCGGATGCCCGCGATCACCTTGGACTGGCCTTTCGGGGTCGCATCCGCATATTGCGGCCCGACCTCGAACATGGCCGCGTCGCTCGCGCCCATGTTCGCGTTCCGTGCCGCGGAAGCGAGCAGGTTCGGCAGAATCGACGGACGCATCACGTCGAGCTCGCTGGAGATCGGGTTGACCAGCGTCAGCTCCGCCGCGCCGCCGCCGAAGAGTTCGGCCTCGCCGCGCGAGAGGAAGGAGAAGGTCACCGCCTCCAGCATGCCGCGGGCGGACAGCACGCGCTTCGCGCGGCCCTCGCGGATCTGCTCCTTGGAGAGCGCCGGCTCCGGCACCACATGGCCGGTCTCCATGGAAACCACCGGGATCTCGTCATAGCCGTTTATCCGCAGGACCTCCTCGACGAGACAGGCCTCGCCCTCGACGTCGCGGCGCCACGGCGGCACCACGGCGCTGAGCGCCTCGCCGCTGCCGGAAACCTCGAAGCCGAGATCGGTCAGGATCCGCATCGCCTTCTCTTCCGGAACGTCGATGCCACCGAGCGAGCGGATGCGGGAATGACGCAGCGTGATGGTGCGCTTCCAGTCCTCCTCCTGGCCGTGGACGACCAGCTCGCTCATCTCGCCGCCGCAGATCTCCTGCACCAGCTTCGAGGCGAGATGCACGCCCCAGGTCGGGCCGGTCGGATCGAGGCCGCGCTCGAAGCGGTAGCGGGCATCGCTCAGCACATTGAGCTTGCGCCCGGTCATGGCGACCGAGATCGGGTCGAAGATCGCGACCTCGAGATACATGTTCACCGTCTCGTCGGTGCAACCGGTGCGCTCGCCGCCCATGATCCCGGCCATGTCGTCGATGCCGTGCTCGTCTCCAAGTACCAGCATGCCGTCCTCGAAGGTATAGGTCTTCTCGTTCAGCGCCTCGTAGCTCTCGCCTTCCTTGGCGAGACGGATACGGATCGCGCCGCCGGAGACCTTGTCCGCGTCATAGGCATGCAGCGGGCGGCCGACATCCATCATCATGTAGTTGGTGATGTCGACGAGACCGGAGATCGGGCGGAGGCCCACAGCGGTCAGCCGGTCCTGCATCCATTTCGGGCTGGGGCCGTTCTTCACGCCCTTGAAGTAGCGGCCGACCACGTAGGGGACCAGCGACGGCTCCGGCACGTCGACGTCCCACTTGATCGGGCTCTCGAACGTGCCTTTGACCTCCGGGATATCCAGCGGCTTCAGCTTGCCGAGACCGGCCGCGGCGAGATCGCGGGCGATGCCGCGGACACCGAGGCAGTCCGCCCGGTCCGGGGTGATGGCGATGTCGATCACCGGATCGTCCAGCCCGGCATAGTCCGCGAAGGAGGCCCCGACCGGCGCGTCCTCCGGCAGGTCGATGATGCCGTCATGATCCTCGGAGAGCCCCATCTCGCGTTCGGAGCAGAGCATGCCGTTGCTCTCCTCGCCGCGGATGACGCCCGGCTTCAGGTCGACGCCGGTGCCCGGGATATGGCTGCCGGAGGGGGCGAAAACGCCTTTCATGCCGGTGCGCGCGTTCGGCGCGCCGCAGACCACCTGGATAATCTCCTTGCCGGTATCGACCTTGCAGACACGCAGCCGGTCGGCGTTCGGGTGCTGCACCGCCTCGACCACATGGGCGATGGTGAAGGGCTTCAGCTTCTCCGCCGGATTGATCAGTTCCTCGACCTCGAGGCCGAGCATCGGCAGGGCGTC
This sequence comes from Nisaea acidiphila, assembly GCF_024662015.1. Taxonomy (NCBI): domain Bacteria; kingdom Pseudomonadati; phylum Pseudomonadota; class Alphaproteobacteria; order Rhodospirillales; family Thalassobaculaceae; genus Nisaea; species Nisaea acidiphila. Next base: position 1,395,041 of record NZ_CP102480.1, read on the forward strand.
GCAGATCTCCTCGAGGCTGGCCTCGGTCTCGAGATGCTCTTTCAGCCAGGACAGCGTGAATTTCATCGGTTGAGGCCTCCGGCCAGAGACGGGACATCGAAAGGCATGAAGCCGTAATGCTTCAGCCAGCGCATATCGCTGTCATAGAAGGGACGCAGGTCCGGAATGCCGTATTTCAGCATGGCGATGCGCTCGATCCCCATACCGAAGGCGAAGCCCTGATACTCGTCCGGGTCGATGCCGCAATATTGCAGGACTTTCGGATGCACCATGCCGCAGCCGAGGATCTCCAGCCAGTCGTCGCCGGCGCCGATCTTGAACTCGCCGCCCTTGCGGGTGCAGCCGATATCGACCTCGGCCGAGGGCTCGGTGAAGGGGAAATAGGACGGGCGGAAGCGCACCGGCAGATCGTCGACGCCGAAGAAGGCGCGGCAGAAATCGATCAGGCAGCCCTTCAGGTGGCCCATATGGGTCGCCTTGTCGATCACCAGCCCCTCGACCTGATGGAACATCGGCGAGTGCGTCGCGTCATGGTCGGAGCGGAAGGTGCGGCCCGGGCAGATCACGCGGATCGGCGGGGTCTTGCTCTCCATGGTGCGGATCTGCACCGGCGAGGTATGGGTGCGCAGCACGCGCGGCGTCCCGCTCTCGTCCGGCGGCAGATAGAAGGTGTCGTGCTCCTGCCTCGCCGGATGCTCCGGCGGGATGTTGAGCGCGGTGAAGTTGTAGTAGTCGCTCTCGATATGCGGACCTTCCGCGACGGAGAAACCCATCTCGGCGAAGATCGCGACCAGTTCCTCGGTGGTCTGGGTCAGCGGATGCACGCGCCCCGCCTCTTCCGGACGCGGCGGCAGCGAGACGTCGATCCGCTCGGCAGCCAGCCGCGCGTTCAGCTCGGCATCCTCGAAGGCGGTCTTGCGGGCCTCGATCGCGCCCTGGATCTCGTCCTTCAGGCGGTTCAGCGCCTGGCCGGTTTCCTTGCGCTGCTCGGGATCCAGCCCGCCGAGCTGTTTCATCAGCCCGGTGATGCGGCCCTTCTTGCCGAGCGCGCTGACCCGAAGCTCCTCAAGCTGCGCGAGATCGCCCGCCGCCTCAACGGCTCCGGCGAGTTCCGCTCTCAGTGTTTCGACGTCCTGCATGATCCTCTTTTCACCTCGCTTGGGAGACTGCTCCGATCCGGCGCGGGTTCCTTAAAGCAAAAGGGGCCCGGCTAAGGCCAGACCCCTTTTCAACTCTTTTACCGATAGGCGGGCCGGAAGGTCCGGCATGCCCCGTATTAGTCGGCTTTTCCGAGCGCGGCCTGGGCTTGATCGACCAGGCTTTTAAACGCCGCCGGCTCGTGGATCGCGAGATCCGAGAGCACCTTGCGGTCGAGCTCGATGCCAGCCTTCTTCAGACCGTTCATGAACTTGGAATAGGTCAGGCCATGAGCGCGGACACCGGCGTTGATGCGCTGGATCCAGAGCGCGCGGAAATCGCGCTTGCGGACCCGGCGGTCGCGGTAGGCGTACTGAGCCGCCTTCTCCATCGCCTGCACGGCGACGCGGAAGACATTCTTCCGTCGGCCGTAATAGCCTTTGGTCTTGTCCGTAACCTTCTTGTGGCGGGCGTGAGCCGTGACGCCCCGTTTTACACGTGCCATCTCTGCTGCCCTCTCTTAAGCGTACGGAAGGAACTGTTTGACGATGCGTGCATCGGCGTCGGAGAGGATCATCGTCCCCCGGGCCTTGCGCTTCATCTTCTGGGTCTTGCTGGACAGCTGGTGGCGCTTGTAGGCAACGTTGCCGCGCACCTTGCCGCTGCCGGTGAGCCGGAACCGCTTCTTGGCGCCGCTCTTGGTCTTCATCTTGGGCATTTCGATCTCCGTTTTTGGCGGTTTCTCTCTGCCGGCCAGGCATGCCCTACAAGCCATGACGCGGCGCTGCCCCGCGCATACGCGTGGGGAGGCGGGTTTATACAGAGCGGGGACGGGAGAATCAAGCGATCTCTGACATACAGGCCGAGGGTCAGTACCGGACGCGAACCGCGAGCGTGAGCAGAAAGGAAATCGTCGCACAAGCTGCGATGACGGCGGCCATCGGAACCACGGTGCCGTCAAAGACCGGGCCGGTGAGCACGATCATAAGCCCTCCGGTGAACATCTGAAGGGTCCCGCCGAAAGAGGATGCGAGCCCGGCATTGCAGCCATGCTCGTCAAGTGCCATGACAAGCGTGGTCGGATAGACCAGGCCGAACCCGGCGAAAGCAAACAGCATCAGGGCGGCAACCAGGTACAGCGGCGCCTCAGTCGCGAGCGTGACGGCAAGAAGCGACAGCGCGGAGGCGGCGAAGATCCCGGTGCCGCCGCGGATCACGCGGCCCAGCGGAAAACGTTCCGCCAGCAGTCCGGCGACCTGCGAGGCGCCGATGAAGCCGATCGCATTGACGGCGAAAGCCAGGGCGAACTCCGTCGGGCCGAGACCGTACTGGCCGCGATAGACGAAGGCGGCGGAGGCGATGAAGACGAAGAAAGCCGAAATGCCGAACGCGCCGATGAAGGTGTAGGCGAGGAAGTTCCGGTCCTGGAGCAGTTCGCGAACTCCGCGCGCCAGCACGCGCAGGTCGAGCGGCACGCGCATGTCCCGTCGCAGCGTCTCGGGAAGGCCGAGCATGGTGATGGCAAGACTGAGGACGGTTGCGGCGGAAATGATCCAGAAGATCGCGCGCCAGCCCGCCGCGGCCACGACGATGCTGCCCGCGAGCGGCGCAAGCATCGGCGAAACGGAAATGACCAGCATGATCAGCGCCATCAGCTTGGTCGCCGCGGCGCCGGTATAGAGATCTCGGATGATCGCCCTCGGCAGAACCATAAGGGCCGCGCCTCCGAGTCCCTGCACGAAGCGCCAGGCAACCAGCTCCAGCGACGACCCGGAGAGCGCCGCTCCCGCCGACCCGAGCAGGAATACCGCAAGTCCGACGAGCGTCGGGATCTTGCGCCCGGCCTGATCGGCCCAGGGCCCATAGATCATCTGCGCCACGCCGAAGGCGATGAAATAGGCGGTGATCGTTGCCTGTATCTCCGCCTCGCCGACACCGAAATCGGCCGCGATCTCGGGCATGGCCGGCAGATACATGTCGATTGCGAACGGCGCCACCAGAGACAGCAGTCCGAGCACAAGGGCGGAGCGCCAGAGGCCCTGCGTCATTTCATTATTCCAGGATCAGAAGAATGCGTACCGCGGCAACCGGCCGCGAAGGCGCGCATCTATACATAATTAAATGAGGTGTATCGACCGCTTTCTCGGCGGGACCGGCGCACGGCTGGAAAAATGCCGCTGGTTGCAAGCGGCCCGGACGGTCTGGTCCTAGCGGTCCTCGGTCCCGTTTGCCGCCAGCCGCAACTCCCGCAACGTGCCGGTCAGCTCGACCATTCGATTGGAGACGACCACCTGCTTCCTGTCCCCGGCCGCGACGGGACAGATGACACGCTCCCAGTCGCAGGGCGCACGGGAATGAACGTAGGGATTGCGGCAGAGCAGTATCGATGACCTCTCCACCGCCTCCAGATACTGCGAGCGCAGGAACGGACCGACATCCTCCCCGAGATCCGAGACCCATTTGCCGGTCATGTCGAAACCGGTGCGGCTCGCGATCTCGCTGCCGTACAGGCGGTAGCGGAAGTCCTCCCGGTCCGGATCGAGTTCGAGGATCATGATATTCCCGACCCAGTCACGCAGTTTCTCGATCGAAAAATCGTCCCGCGCGGCCGGCTCGCCTGGCGTTTTCACCTTGAGACAATAGTCGAGAAAGGAGACCGAGCCTTCGTGATCCGGCCGCTTTTCATCGGTTTCCGGAAACCAAACGGAGAATTCGCTCGGATCGATCAAGGGCGCGCCTCCCAGTTTTTCTGCGCTCCGGCCTTCTCAAGTCAAAGATTGCTTGCATCGGCGTTTTCCGGAAAGAAAATTAGCGGGCCACGCGCGCGGGCCCGCCGAGCACAGCGCGGGATCGTTGACCTCCGCCCCGCCGCGCCCTAGCTTCCGCCGCACAAATCGTAACCGAAGGACAAGATCCATGACCTCCCTGATCCCCGTCGAGATCGCCGAGAACGCCCGCGCCTGGCCGTTCGAGGAAGCGCGGAAAATCGTCGCGCGGCTCGGGGGCGAGAAACCGGAGAAAGGTCACGTGATTCTGGAGACCGGCTACGGCCCCTCCGGCCTGCCGCATATCGGTACTTTCGGGGAAGTGTTCCGCACCACCATGGTGCGCCGCGCCTTCGAGCAGCTCGTGCCGGACGTGCCGACCAAGCTGATCGCCTTTTCGGACGATATGGACGGTTTCCGCAAGGTGCCGACCAACCTGCCGAACCAGGAGATGCTGGCCCAGTATCTCAACAAGCCGCTGACCCAGGTGCCGGACCCGTTCGGCACGCATGAGAGCTTCGGCGCACATAACAACGCGCGGCTGCAATCCTTCCTCGACAGCTTCGGTTTCGAATACGAATTCATGTCCTCGACCGAGTGCTACAAGAGCGGCATGTTCGACAAGGCGCTGCTGGAGACCCTGCAGCGCTATGAAGAGATCATGGCCATCATGCTGCCCACCCTCGGGGCCGAGCGGCAGGCGACCTACTCGCCGTTCCTGCCGGTATGTCCGACCAGTGGCAACGTCCTCCAGGTACTGATCGTCGAGCGCAACACCGATGCCGGAACCGTGGTCTACGAGGATCCGGAGAGCGGCACCAAGGTCGAGGTGCCGGTCACCGGCGGGCATTGCAAGCTGCAATGGAAATGCGACTGGGCGATGCGCTGGCACGCGCTCGGCGTCGACTACGAGATGTCCGGCAAGGACCTGATCGACAGCGTCAAGCAAAGCTCGAAGATCTGCCGGACGCTCGGCTCCCGGCCGCCGGAAGGCTTCAATTACGAGCTCTTCCTGGACGAGAACGGCGAGAAGATCTCCAAGTCCAAGGGCAACGGCCTCTCGGTCGAGGAATGGCTGCGCTACGGCTCGCCGGAGAGTCTCTCGCTCTTCATGTTCCAGCAGCCGAAACGCGCGAAAAGGCTCTATTTCGACGTCATTCCGAAGAACACGGACGAGTATTTCCAGTTCCTCGACAAGCTCGCCGAGGAGAGCGACGACGCGAAGAGGGTTGAGAACCCGGCCTGGCACATCACGCAGGGCAAGGGCCGCGGCAATGCCGAGCGGGTGCCGCTCAGCTTCGGCCTGCTGCTGAACCTCGCCAGCGTCTGCCATGCCGAGGACAAGTCGGTGCTCTGGGGCTTCATCGAGCGCTATGCGCCGGGCGCGACGCCGGAGAGCCATCCGACGCTCGACAAGTTGGCGGGCTACGCGGTGAACTACTATCAGGACTTCGCCCGCCCGGCGAAGCAGTACCGCGCGCCCTCAGATCTCGAACGCGCCGCCTTCCAGGACCTCGTTTCCGAGCTGAAAGCATTGCCGGCCGACGCGGACGCCGAAACCATCCAGACCCAGGTTTACGAGGTCGGCAAACGGCACGAGTTCGAGAACCTGCGCGACTGGTTCAAGGGCCTCTACCAGGTCCTGCTCGGCCAGGACCAGGGCCCGCGCTTCGGCAGCTTCATCGCGCTTTACGGACGGGATGAAACCGTGGCGCTGATCGAGAAGGCGCTCGCGGGCGAAGACCTCGCGGCCTGATCCGGTCAGCAATCACCCCATAGAAAAGGCCCCGTCCTATCGGACAGGGCCTTTTTCATTGATGCATACGGATCGGATCAGAAGCGGTAGCCGATGCCGATGCCGAAGACCCACGGGTCGAGATCCGCGTCGACATTGATCGGGCCGCCTCCGAGATTGGTCGTAATCGTGGTGTCGAGGAAGATCTTCTTCACATCGACGTTGAGCGACCACGGGCCGGAGATGGCGTAGTCGAAGCCGGCCTGGAGCGCGTAGCCGAAGCCGTCGTCGTAGGAGATCGACTGCGCCGAGCCCGGCTTCTCGTCATAGAAGAACGTGTAGTTGATGCCGGCGCCGAGATAGGGGCTGAAACGCTCCTTCGGCAGGAAGTGGTATTGCAGCGTCAGGGTCGGCGGCAGCAGGCGGACGGAGCCGAGATCGACATCGGGGCTCTTCCAGTTCAGATCGTGCTTGGTCGTCGCCGCGATCAGTTCGAGCGCGATATTGTCCGTGATGAAATACGAGAAATCGACTTCCGGCACGTAATCGTCGTTCAGCTCGCCCTTGCCGACTGTCAGGTCGTTGGACGAGGTGGACTCGTCCGGCAGCATGGCGATGCCGCGTGCGCGGATCAGGAAATCGCCCGCCTGCTTCGGCTTGAATTCCTCGGACTGGGCGAGCGCCGGGCCGCCGGCGGCGACGAGCGAACCAAACACGGCGACGGCGGCGGCCAGCGCCATCCATTTCCCCGGGAGAGTCATTGATCTGTCCTCTTATTGCAGAATTGCTGCGGCGGAAAGTGCGCCGCAGCATCGCCAGGGGCCTTGATCCAGATCAATGGCAGGATTGATTTATACAGTTGTTTTTGAACGATTATTTACTGATCAAAATCAATTCAAATGTGAAAAAACAGCCGCGGCTTCGCTAACCGGACCGTTGCGGCGCGAGACCAGCCAGCTCCGCCTTGATCGCCCGCGCGAGATATTTCGAATAGATCCGCCCCTGCGCGAAGCTGCCGCCGGTGTACCAGAGGCCGGGCTGCGGCGTCGGGGTCCACATGTTGTTCAGTTCCTGGATCTCCGGGTCAATGTCCCAGACCTTGCCGACCCGGTCCGCGACCGCGTCGCCGAACAGCACGCGGGTCATGTGGTCCTGGCCCTTGTAGCCGGTGGCGAGCACGATCAGGTCGGCCTCTCTGAGTCCGCCATCCGCCATGCGCAGGCCCCCGGCCTCGAACCGCTCGATATCGGCATACTGGATCAGGCCGATCCGGCCCGCCGCCATCAGGTCGGAGGCGCCGACATTGAAATAGTAGCCTCCTCCCCGAGTACGATATTTGAGAGGCCACCCCGTGCCGCCCTCGCCGAAATCGAGCCGGAAGCCGACCTTCTCCAGCCCGTCGAGCAGCGGCTTGTCGATCTCCCTCACCTTGTCGGTGATGATCTTGTGGGCGATGCGGACCACCGGGAAGGGCGTCGCGAGATTGATCAGGTCGCGGTCCTCGCGGCTCGGCCCCTCGCCCCAGTAGATCCTGTCATAGAGCTGCGCGCTCGGCTCGATATTCACGATCAGGGTCGGGCTGCGCTGGATGATGGTGACCTCGGCGTCGTTGCCTTCGAGATCCTGCGCGATGTCGTGCGCGCTGGTGCCGGTGCCGAAGATGTAGACGCGTTTTCCCTTCCAGTCCTTGCCGGCGGTGAATTGGCTCGAATGCAGGACCGGGCCCTTGAAGCGGTCGAGGGTCGGGATCTTCGGCACGTTCGGCGCGCCGCTGACGCTGGTCGCCATGACGATATGGCGCGGCCGCATGGTGCGCTCGGAACCGTCGGCGAGGGTCAGGCGAGCGGTCCAGCAGCCGGCCGCCTCCTCCCATTCCGCACCCTCGAAGCTGGTTTCGGTCCAGAAATTGATGTCCATCGCATCGACATAGGATTCGAGCCAGTTGGCGATGCGGTCCTTCGGGATGTAGGTCGGCCAGCCCTCGGGAAAGCGCATGTAGGGCAAGTGGTTGCTGTGGATGTAATTGTGCAGCCGCAGCCCGTGATAGCGCAGGCGCCAGTTATCCCCGACCCGCTTCATCCGGTCGACCACCAGCGTGTCCACGTCGAGCCGGGCGAGCCGGGCCGCCGCCGTCAGCCCGGCATGGCCGCCACCGACGATGAGCACCTCGGGATCGCGGTCCGCATAGGCGCGCTCGGCCGCGCGCTTGTCCGCCCAGTTGGGACCGTGGAATTTCGGATTGAAGGCGGGGTCGTCCTTTTCCTCGAAGATCCGCGCCTCCTCGTAGCCCTTCAGGTCCTCCAGCGTGGTCGCCAGGGTCCAGGCGCGCGGCATGTCCGCCGGATACCTGAGACGCACGAGGCCGAGCCCGACGCCTTTTTCCGTTTCGAAAGAGAGGATCGCCTCGATCACGGACTCGCCCGCCCGCTCGACGATGCGCGGCGGCTCGTGCCCCTCGGCGACGGAAAGCGGGCCGAGCCCCTCCAAACCCGCTTCCGCGGCCAGGCGTTCGCCGATCGCGGGGCCGCCGGAGACCGTCCTCTGCCGTCCGGAGAGGATCAGCACGTCGCGCCACTAGCTCTCCGCTTCGAAGAGCGTCGCGAGCTTTTCGACATTGCCGGCCGCGAGCGCCGCGTTGAAACCGGCGAGCCAGTCCTCCAGCGCCGCCGTGACGGCGCCATCCGCCATCAGGTTCATCGGACGTCCTCCCATATGTCTTTTTGGGAAAGACTAGGGCTGGCCGGAATGGCTGTAAACGCGGGTGGAAGGCGATTTCACAAAGCGAAGATCCCCGGGTTGCGGAACCGACGCCATCCCAATATATGTTATATTATAACATTACATAATGGAGAGACCCGTGGCCGATACCCGCCTTCCCGTGACCGTGCTTTCCGGTTTCCTCGGCGCCGGCAAGACCACACTGCTGAACCGCATCCTCAACAACCGCGAGGGCCGCCGTGTCGCCGTCATCGTCAACGACATGTCGGAAGTGAATATCGATGCCGACCTGGTGCGCGCGGGCGGCGGCGAGCTCAGCCATACCGACGAGACCCTGGTGGAGATGTCGAACGGCTGCATCTGCTGCACCCTGCGCGACGATCTCCTGGTCGAAGTGCGCCGGCTCTGCGAGGAAGGCCGGTTCGATTACCTGCTGATCGAGTCCACCGGAATCGCCGAACCGCTGCCCGTCGCGGCAACCTTCGAGTTTCGCGACGAACACGGGCAAAGCCTTTCCGATCTCGCCCGGCTCGACAGCATGGTGACCGTGGTCGACGCGGTTAACCTGCCGCGGGATTTCGCCAGCCACGACGCGCTCGCCGATAGGGGCGAGACCCTCGGCGAGGAGGACGACCGTACGCTCGTCCACCTTCTGACCGACCAGATCGAATTCGCCGACCTCGTCGTCATCAACAAGGCGAGCGATGCCGGGCCGGAGGCCCTCCGCGCCGCGCGGCAGATCGTGCGCAGCCTGAACGGCGACGCGAAAATCATCGAGACCGACTTCGCCGAGGTGGAGACGGACGAGATCCTCGATACCGGCCGCTTCGATTTCGAGAAAGCGCACGAGCATCCGCTCTGGCTGAAGGAGCTCTACGGCTTCGGCGAGCACGTGCCGGAAACCGAGGAATACGGTATCGGCTCCTTCGTCTACCGGGCGCGGCGGCCGTTCGACCCGTCCGAGATCCATGAATTGCTGAACGGCCCGCTGCCCGGCGTGATCCGCGCCAAGGGGCATTTCTGGATCGCGACCCGGCCGGAATGGGTGGCCGAGTTCTCGCTTGCCGGCGCGCTCTCCAGCACCAGCCCGCTCGGCACCTGGTGGGCCGCGGTACCGAAGGAGCGCTGGCCGGACCATCCGCAGTTTAGGGGCTATGTCCGGGACAATTGGGCCGAGCCCTTTGGCGACCGGCGGCAGGAGATCGTCTTCATCGGCGCCGGGATCGACTGGCCGATGTTGAAGGAGCAGCTCGACGCGTGTCTGGTGCCGGAGGAGGAGTGCGGGGACCTCCTGTCTCTTCAGACGCTCCCGGACCCGTTCCCCGAATGGGCAAAGGCGGACGCCGCCTGACGGTTTCTACCCGAGTTTCTCCATCACTTTCTCCGCGATCGCCAGCGAAGAGGTGAGACCCGGGGACTCGATACCGTAGAGATTGACCAGTCCCGCCACGCCATGCTCGTCCGGGCCCTGGATCATGTAGTCGGCGGCCGCCTCGCCCGGCGCCTGGATCTTCGGGCGGATGCCGGCATAGGCGGGTGTCAGGCTGTCGTCGGGCAGGCCCGGCCAGTATTTGCGCACGGCGTCGTAGAAGCTGTCGGAGCGGCGCGGGTCGACGTCGTAGTCGATCTCGTCGATCCACTCCACGTCCGGGCCGAAACGTGCCTGACCGCCGAGATCGAGCGTCAGGTGCACGCCGAGTCCGGCCGCTTCCGGCGCCGGGTAGATCAGACTGCTGAACGGCGCCGAGCAGCCGGTGAGCTGGTAGTAGTTCCCCTTGCAGAAATGCTGCGGCGGGATCAGTGCCGGCGGGAAGCCCTCGAGATGGCGCATGACGGTCTGGCTGTGCAGCCCGCCGGCGACCACCACCGTCTTCGCCTTCATCGTGAGGCCGTGCAGTCCGCCGACATGCAGCTCGATGCCGTCCTCCGTCACCTTGCCGCCCTCGAGCGGCGCCATGAAGGCGATCATGCCGCCGTGCTCTTCCAGGTCGCCCTGCAGGGCGAGCATGTAGGCATGGCTGTCGATCACCCCGGTCGAAGGCGACCAGAGGGCGGTGACGCAGCGCAGCTCAGGCTCGCGCGCGGTCACCTCGTTGTGGGAGAGGAATTCGAGATCGTGGACGCCGTTCTGCTCGGCGCGCTCCTTGATCTGCTGCAGGGCCGGGATCTGGTCCTCGGAGGTGGCGACGATCAGCTTTCCCATCTTCTTGTAGGGCACGCCGTGGCTCTCGACGAACTCGTAGAGCATATGCTTGCCGCGGACGCAGACCTCGGCCTTCAGGCTGCCCGGCGGATAGTAGATCCCCGCATGGATGACCTCGGAATGGCGCGAACTGGTCTCGGAGCCGATCAGGTCGTGCTGCTCCAGCACGATGACGTCGCGCCCGGCCATCGCCAGCGCCCGCGCCGCCGCGAGGCCCACGACGCCCGCTCCGACCACTACTGCATCTACCGGTTCCGCCACACTTTCCTCCACGTTTCTTGGTTCGTCACCCCGGCGAAGGCCGGGGCCCAGGGATCGTAGAGTCGTTTCCGTCTTCCCCTGGGTCCCGGCCTGCGCCGGGATGACGGTCTTTTTCCGTATCCAACCCGTTAAAACGGCACCTCGTCCGCGTCAATCGGCTCCGCCGGAACGGGTGCCGTCCCGAAAAAGCCACGGGTCTCGGCGACCGCTTCCGCGAGCCCGCAGCGGCGAACCTCAACCCCTTCCGGAAAGGCCCCGAGCAGGCGCGACGGCATCATAGGGTCGAGCAGCACGAAGACGCCGCGGTCGTCCGCCCGGCGTACCAGCCGTCCGAAGGCCTGCTTCAGCTTCAGCCGCGTCAGCATGTCGGTATAGGTGCCTCCGCCGAAGGCCGAGCGCCTCGCCTTGTAAAGGATGTCCGGACGCGGCCAGGGCACGCGGTCGAAGACGATGAGGCGGAGCGAGTTGCCTGGCACGTCCACCCCGTCGCGCACCGCGTCGGTGCCGAGCAGACAGGCGTTCTCCTCGGCCCGGAAAATATCGATCAGGGTGGTGAGATCGAGCCCGTCGACATGCTGGGCGTAGAGCGGCAGGTCGGCCTCGTCGATATCCCCGCCGATCCGACGGTGCACCTCGCGCAGCCGCTGGATCGCGGTGAAGAGGCCGAGCGCGCCGCCGCCGGAGGCAAGAAACAGCTCCCGATAGGCCGCCGCGACCTGCGCCATGTCGTCCTTGCGCACATCGTTGACGATGAAGACCTTCGTCTGTGCCGGATAGTCGAAAGGCGAGGCGACGGCCGCACGCACCGCCGGCGCTTCGAGCCAGACCGCCCCCGTCCGCTCCTCCGCCGCCTGCCAGTCGCGGAACTCCTCGCCCGTGCCGTCACGCAAGGTAGCCGACGTCATCAGCACACCCTGCGCCTGCTTCACCACCGTCTCGGCGAAGGGCCGGCCCGGATCGATCCAGTGCCGGTGCAGGCCGATATCCATGTCCCGCCCGTCGCTGCGCTCGATCTCGAACCAGTCGGTGAAAGCCTCCGGCGTGTCGTGCGCCAGCGCCTTCAGCATGTCGCGCCAGGCACCGAGGGTCATCTCGCCGCGTCTTTGCAGGGAACGTGCGACGGCCTCGATACGGAGCCGGATCGCGCTTTCCAGCTCGTCCGCATCCGCGTCGAGCCGGTCCTCCAGCCGTTTCTTCAGCTGCTTGATCGGTGTCAGGATGCGGGCCAGCGCCGCGTCCAGCGCCTCGGCGGCCTCCAGCAGTCCCTCGACCGGCGGATGGGTCTCGGTCTGCATCGAATAGGGACTGTCCGGATGGTCGGTGCGGGCATAGACCTGGGCGCGGACCAATGCGAGGAAACGCTCCGTCTCGCCACGCGTCTCGCCTTCCGCGATCCGGGTCATCCAGCCCTCGCCCGGCAACACGCGGGCGGCATGGAGCGCGGCCTCGAGCGCCTCCAGCGCCTCCTCGTCATCGGCGATCAGATCCTCGACCCGTTTCTTGAGCCCCCGGGCGCGCCCCGAGCGCCGCCCCTCGGCACCGATCAGCCAGCGCCGCAGCTCCACCGTCTCGATCGCCGTCAGATGGGCGGAGAAGGCGCTGTCCGCCGCGTCAAACACATGATGCCCCTCGTCGAACACATAGCGGGTCGGCAGCGCGCCGTCGTCGATCCCGCCGAGGGCAGCCTGGATCATCACCAGCGCATGGTTGGCGACGACGATCTCGGCCCTTCGCGCACGTCGGATCGATTTCTCGATGTAGCATTTGGAATAATGCGGGCAGGCTGAATAGATGCACTCGCCGCGCCGGTCCGCGAGCCCGACCGTGCGCCCGCGCCCGAGCAGGTCGGCAAGCCAGGCCGGAAAGTCTCCGCCCTGCACGTCCCCGTCCCGCGTCGCCTCGGCCCAACGCGCCATCAGGCCGAGCGCGGTGCCGTATTGCGGCATGGTCGGCAGCGTGTTCACCGCCTCTTCCAGATTGAGCAGGCAGAGGTAGTTCTCCCGCCCCTTGCGCACCACCGCCTTCAGCGCCTTCCTGACCGGGTCGGGATAGAGCCGGTCAAGCTCGCCGTCGATCTGGTGCTGCAGGTTTCGGGTATAGGTCGAGACCCAGACCGCGCCCTCGTTCTTTTCCGCCCAGACGCTCGCCGGCGCGATGTAGCCGAGGGTCTTGCCGACGCCTGTGCCTGCCTCGGCCAGCACCACGTTCGGGCGCCGCTCCTCGTCGCGCGGGGCGAAGGCGAATGCGGCGGCGGAGGCATAGTCCGCCTGGCTCGGCCGCGCCTCGGCATCGCCGCCGAGCAGGTCCTTCAGACGTCCCCGCGCCTCCTCCTCCGTCACCGGCTTGTTGCCCGCCGGAGGCTCCGGCGCGTGTTCCGACCATTCCTCGAGGCGGCGCCAAACCTGCAGCCCGCTCGGCCGCACCGCGCCCGGCGGCGGCAACTCGCTCGCGCCGAGCGCATAGAGCACGGTCTCACCCCAGGCCCAGCCGCAATTGCGCATGGTCTCGGCGATCGGCCGGGCGCTCGGATCGCGGCTCCGCTCGGAGAGTTCGCCCAGTAGGGCCGCCGCCGCGTCTCGCAGCACCAGCGCCTCGTCCTCATGGTCCTCGGGCAGCGCCAGCAGCAGCGCCTGTGCGAGCCCGCGCGGGGTCGGCAGGCAGAAGGCGGCAGGACGCACAAAGGCGAAGAGCTCAAGCACATCCACCGCCTCGAAGCCGTCGAGACGCAGCCGCCGGGCAATCGACCGGGCATGGGCGACGAGGCAGGGACCGGCGCGCAGACGGCGGGCAGCCTCATCGTGGCCGATCTCCTCCAGCTCGCCGTCCGGGCCAAGCCAGATCGCGGCGCGCGGCGCGAGCACGAGGCTCGGCAGCGCAGGCAGGCGGATCTGGCGGTCGGGGACGGTCATCCCCACCCTTTATCAAGGCCGCGCCGGGTTTGCCAGAACAGCGTGGAGCCTGCATTCTGGGTCCGGGCGAGGTGAGAGAGACGCATGCACGAGAACAAGCCGGTCACGGATCCGAAGGCGGTGGAGATCATCCAGTGGCTGGTCTATCAGTCCTGGGAGAAAGTGCCGAACGAACAGCTGATCGCCGCCACCGCGGAGCGTCTTGTGGAGGCTGGGATTCCGCTCGATCGCTGCCGCGTCGCCATGTACACGCTGCATCCGGAAGTCGGCTCCCTGCTCTTCGATTGGGACCGCGCCGGCAATCTCCCGGAAACCGGCCGCCGGGAGGAGATCGCCTATACCAGGGACGAATCGGAGGAGTGGAAGGCGAGCCCGCTGCGCCACATGATGGCGACCGGCACCCTGCAGATGCGGCGCCGGCTGACCGGCCCGGGGGCCCAGCTCGATTTCCAGGCGCTTGTAGATTTTCGCGACGAGGGCTTCACCGATTACTACGCGTGCATGTTCGGCGGCACCGAGGCGCTACGCCTGATCAAGGAGGGCGAACGGAGCTGCGGCGCCATCCTGCGCTGGTCGAGCCGGCACCCCGACGGCTTTTCCGATCGCGACATCGCCTTCATCGACGCCATCGTGCCGGCCCTCACCTCCGCGATCCAGGCCCATCTCGACCAGGAGATCGCCGCCAACCTGCTGAGTGCCTATGTCGGCCCGCTGGTCGGCGCGCGCATCCTGAAGGGAGAGATCCGGCGCGGCATGGCCGAGAGCCTGAACGCCGTCCTGATGATCGCCGACCTCTCCGACTTCACCAGCGTCAGCGATATCGTCTCCAAGGAGGAGATGGTCTCGGCCCTGAACCGCTATTTCGACGCCATGCTGGAGCCGGTGCATGCGGCGGGCGGACAAGTGCTGAAGTTTCTCGGCGACGGTTTCCTCGCCATCTTCCCGCTCTCCCCCGGATTGGAAGCGGAAACCGCGTCGCACGCGCTGGAGGCCGCGAAAGCGGCCCTGGCGGCGGTCGACGAACTCGCCGAGACCGAGGCGGATCTCGAGCGCCCGGCCATGGGGCTCAACGTGGCGCTGCATCTGGGCGAGGTCATGTTCGGCAATGTCGGCTCGCGCAACCGGCTCGATTTCACCGTGATCGGCCCGGCAGTGAACGAGGCGAGCCGGATGGAGAGCCTCTGTCGCTCGCTCGGCACCGACATCATCCTTTCCGAGACCATCGCCAGTCTCCTGCCGGAGGAGACTCGCCTGCTGACGCGGATGGAGCTGCGCGGCGTGAAGGGCGAGCGCGCGCTCTACGCCCCCGCCGAACCTCTGCAGGCCGCAAAATGAGCGAGCCCCGCCTCGACGAGACCGACCGCGCGATCCTGGACTATATCCAGCGCCACGGCCGTGCCGCCTATGCCGAGATCGGCGCCCATGCCGGGCTCTCGGTCTCCGCCGTCAACGAGCGGTTGAAGAAACTGCAGGCGGCGGGCGCGATCCGCGGCTACGGTGCTGTCCTGGAGCCGGCGGCGGTCGGGCTCGACGTGCTCGCCTATGTCTCCGTGCTGATCGACTGGAGCGCGCATAACGCGTCCTTTCTCGAAGCGGTGCAGGCCATGCCGGAAGTGCTGGAATGCCACCATGTCACCGGCGACTGGTCCTACCTGCTGAAGATCCGCACCCGCTCCAACGACGCGCTGGAGGACGTGATCTCCAACCGCATCAAGCTGTTGCCGGGCGTGACCCGCAGCCAGACGGTGATCGCGCTGAAATCGCCGAAGGAAAGTTCGGTGTTGCCGGTGAACGTGAGGTCGGAAAATTAGAATTGGAACCGTGGCAAGAAAACCTAAGGCTGCTTGGCATCGCCTTCATCTTTGTTGGCTGTGGTGTCTTCATTTACTCAAAAGCACGCATTTCGATATTCAATTTCAGAAACCGAAACACAGACCATGAGTATGATCCGCGATATCCGTTTTTTCTGACCGAGAAGGCTCGCGCAATGCACGACGCCGAGACTCGGCACGGCTGCATTGTCTGGCTTCTTTTTCTGATTGGAATCACACTAGCGACCTGCTCTGGCGAAAAGTGGTAGCTAGGCTTTGCCTGAAATGGGCGACGGTGTCCTTGAGGTCAAACCATTGACCGTCGTCCCCCCGGCGCCCAGAGATCATAGAGATCGAATCTCGTTCCCCTGGTCCCGGCCTGCGCCGGGATGACGGGCGGGAACGCTCACTTCTTCTCCACGAATTCCCTGAGCGGCCCCATCGTGGTCATCGCGCCGCCGTCGGGCGTGCTCCAGACGCCGAAGAACATCGGTCCGAGTTCGGTTTTCACGGTCGTCACCGCCGCCGATCCCTTCGCTGCGTCGTGCTGGATCCGGATGTCCTGTCGCTGCCCGTTGACCTCCTCCGCGAAACCGGACGAGACGTGGTCGAGCCATTCTTGCGCCACATCGAACGCGACGCGTTCGGCCTGAAAGGCACATTTCAGCCGTCCCGGACGGGAATCCCGGACGAGAATCAGCTTGCGGCCCGACGGGCCCGACATCGTCCATCGCGTTGCGTTCGAGCCAACTTCCGGCTCGATATGCCGGCCGGCGACCTCATCGACCGCGGCGGAGATTTTCTCAAGGTCGTAGGTCGGATAGCGCAGGCAGAAGGTCTCGGCCATGGCGATCGCCGTGAAATCTCCGGATCCGGACTGTGCCTGCGCCGCGCCGGCCACAAGGCCGGCGGAATAGTGGCGCTGGCTTGCCGCAACGGCATCGCCCGCTCCGAGCAGCGGTACCAGCAGCGAGACGCATGCCGCGGTTCGCACGAAAGGCTTAAAGAAAATCAAGGTCAACTCCGCTCATTGCGACAGGCGAACGGCGGCCACACGAATGCTCATGAAGGACTGAAATCCGGGCGTCGGGTCGGTCGCGCCGCCCCGTGTCAAAACAGTCACTAAAGGCAAACTGGCGCGAGTGTTATGCGGCCGGTTCCTATTCCCCATCTGGGCCCGAGCGGGCACGATACCAGAAAAAACATGCTCCGAGGAGGACCGGCCCGAATGTTTCCGACGCTCGACAGCGTGCTCGCACTGCTGGCCATGGCCTTTCCACTGATGGGCAGCCCGGGACCCGCCATCGTCGCCATTACCGCGAACGGGGCCGCCTTCGGGATCCGGGCAGGCCTGCCTTTTCTCTTCGGCATCTATGCCGGAGTCTTCACCGTGCTCTGCCTGACCGCGAGCGGGGTCACCGGCCTGCTGCTCGCCCTGCCCGGGGTCGGTCCGGTACTGGTGATGGCCGCAGTGCTCTACATGCTCTATCTCGCCTACCGGATCGCCACCGCACCGCCGCCGGGCATGCACGGAACGGACGATCCGGACCCGCCGGGCTTCGGCGCCGGGATCGTCGTCTCGCTGACCAACGTGAAGGCCTACACGGTTTTCACCGCGCTCTATGCCGGCAATATCCTGATCGAGAGCGACCCGATCCGGGACACGCTGACCAAACTCGCCATCCTTACCTGCGTCATGCTGTTCGTGAACGGCTCCTGGCTGGTCTTCGGCGGGATCTTCGCGGGCTTCATCCGCTCGCCCAGGATCGGGCGGGCCTTCAACATCACCATGGCGATCCTGTTGCTCGTCTCCGTGGCGCTTGCCGTCATCCCCCGATGAGGCGATAGGATAAGGTTACTGACCTATCCGCCGCCGATTGGACCGGCCCGTGCACATCATCCTGTTCGCGCTCTCCGCCCTGATCTGGGGGACGGGGGCCTATGTCACGACCCTGCAGGCCGGACCGGTACCGGTCCCGGTCTCCGTTGCCTACCGCATGCTTCTGCTGGCGGGTTTCATGCTCGTCGTGTTGCTCGCGACCCGATCGCGCCTCCGCGTCGCGGGACAGGACGTGCCATGGATCGCGGCGCACGCCGCGACCTTCTTCGCGCTCAATTTCATCTGCTTCTATTATTCGACGCATCTGATCCCGAGCGGCGTCGCCACCCTCGCGCTCTCCACCTCCCCGATCTTCGCGACCGTGATCTCCTTCATTCTCTTCCGTGAGACGATCAGTCTGCGCGCGCTCGCCGGCATGGTGATCGGCATGGCCGGGCTCGCCGTCATCGTCTCTCCAGACCTCGCGAAGCTCTCGGCCGGCAGCGACGTCCTGCGCGGCATGCTCTGGGCTCTCGGCGCGGCCCTCGGCACAGCGATCGGCACCATTATCGGCGCCCGCAACCAGCGGCGGGGAATATCGCCCTACACGGCCAATTTCTGGGGCGGCATCGGCGGCGCTTCGATTTGCCTCGCCATCGCGCTTGCGAGCGGGATGGAGATCACCATCGAGCCGACGGCGCTCTATCTCGGCTCGCTCGTCTATCTCGGCATCGTCGCCTCGGCGGGCGCCTTCCTGATCTTCTTCGCCCTGGTCGCCCGGGTCGGACCCGGCCGCGCCGCCTATACCTTCACCACCGTTCCGGTGGTGGCGCTCGCCATGTCCGTGCTGCTGGAGAATGTCACGCTCGGCCCGCTGATGATCGCGGGCACGGCGATGATCCTGACCGGCAACGTACTGGTGCTGAAGCGCTAGCCCGAACGCCGGCGCTCCTCCTCGAGCGCCCGCTCGTCCCAGGCCTGGACGAAACGCATCTGCCCGGAATTGATCTCCAGTGCGGTCAGCACCCCTGTTTTCACCGCGCCGCTATCGATCCCGATCCGGTGGTCATGCACCAGCGGCTCGCCATGGTTCCATTCCACCGTGTGGCCGTGCACCACGGTCAGCTCGAACGGCCAGACCTCCGGGTTCAGGAAAGGGTCGCGGATCCAGCAGAGCGTCTTCAGGGTCTGGTTTGACAGCGGCTGACGGGGATCGATCCCGGCATGGACGAAAAGATAGTCATCGACCCGGTAGGTCACAGACATGGACATGATGAATTCCAGCACCGGATCCGGAAGGCGGCGGCGCGTCTGCATGATCATGTCCCGCGCGCCGACCACGCGGTTGATGCCGAAACTGCGCCAGGTCTCCTCCCCGCCGTTAGCGGCCCAAAAGCGGAGATCGTCGTCGTCGAGGCTGCCGTCGACCGCCTGGCGGAGCCAGTAATCGTGGTTCCCGAGCAGGCAGACATCCGTAACCGGGCGTTTCGTGAACGCCCCAAGTCCGCCGAGCGCGAGGCCGAGAACTTCGAGACTCGCCGGCCCGCGGTCGATCAGGTCGCCGAGCAGGATCGCCGTCACCTGTTCCGGCTTGATCCGCGCGACATCCTCCGCCACCGCCTCGAACAGCGCGGTCAGCAGATCGGCCCGTCCGTGCACGTCGCCTATGGCGATCACCATATGTCCGTTCGCAACCGGGCGCGGGACCTCGCGCCACTCGTAGCGATGGATTTCAGATTGCGGGTTCAGCTGCCCCTCCAACGGGTTATGATCGGCGCCGGCATACGGACCGGCGGCACGTGCCGGTCCATAGGGCAACAATGACAAGTCTGTGTCTAGGGACCAAATGGCCGCAATCCAGCGCACCGATCCGAACATCGTCAGTCATTTCCCGCTGGTGCTCGGGGCCGCTCTTTTCGTCCTTCTGCTGCTCCTTCCACCGCCGGGCGGTCTGCCGCCGGCCGCCTGGCACACGGTCGCGGTCGCCGCGCTGATGGCTGTCTGGTGGATCGGGGAGGCGGTGCCGCTGCCGGTCACCGCCCTGCTGCCGATCCTGCTCTTCCCCTTGCTCGGGATCGCCGATCTGAAGGAGGCGGCGGCGCCTTTCGCACATCCGGTCGTCTATCTCTTCCTCGGCGGCTTCCTGCTCGGCGCGGCGATAACCTCTTCCGGCCTGCATGCCCGGATTGCGACGGCGATCCTGCACCGGACCGGCACCGGCAGCCGCCGGCTGGTCGCCGGGTTCCTGCTCGCCGGCGCCCTGCCCTCGATGTGGATCAGCAACACGGCGAGCGCGATCATGCTGCTGCCGGTCGCCCAGTCAGTGCTGGACGGCGCGCCGGTGCGGCTGCGCAAGGCGCTGCTGCTCTCCGTCGCCTATGGCTGTTCCATCGGCGGGCTTGCTACGCTGATCGGCACACCTCCGAACGCGATGCTCGCCGCCTTTCTCGACCAGAGCTACGGCACACCGCTCGGCTTCGCGAAATGGCTCGCCATAGGCCTGCCGATCATGCTGGCGATGCTGGTGCTTGCCTGGCTGGTACTGACACGCTTCGCGTTCGGGCCGCTGGAAGAGCTGGAAGCCGACGCCCTGCCGCATCCGGGACCAATGACGGCCCGCGAAAAGCGCATCGCCGTCGTGCTGGCGATCGCCGCCCTCGCCTGGATCTTCCGCCCGACGATCAGCTCGTTCCTCCCGGCGATCAGCGATACGGCCATCGCGCTCGCTGCCGGGCTCGCGCTCTTCGTCGTCCCGGCGGGCTCCGAAAAACGCGCCCTGCTGAATTGGGACGAGGCGCGCGCGATCCGCTGGGGAATCCTGGTGCTGTTCGGGGGCGGCCTTTCGCTGGCCAACGCGATCAGCGGCAGCGGACTGGCCGAAGCGCTCGCGGGAACTCTCTCCGCGGCCGTCGGCTACCTGCCGGACGAGGCCGCTCCGGGCCTCTCTGCCGCCATCGTTCTGTTCGCCACAGAGCTTGCCAGCAATACGGCGTCGGCAGCCGCCTTTCTGCCGATCACGGCGGAACTGGCGGAAGCGCTGGGCCTGCCGCTTTTGGCGATGCTCGCGCCCGTCACACTGGCCGCGAGCTGCGCTTTCATGATGCCGGTGGCAACGCCTCCGAACGCCATCGTCTTCGGCGCCGGAGGGCTCCGGGTCGCCGACATGGCGCGAGCGGGGCTCTGGATGAATGCCGGCGCGGTCATGCTATTGACCGCGCTCGGCTGGATACTGATCCGCGCCGGGATCTAGATCCGGTTGACCGCGCTCATCACGGCCCGGATCGGCGCCATGGTGATCGAGGTATCGATGCCGACTCCGAAAACGCTCCGGCCCTTCTCGTCCGGCACGGTCAGCTCGATATAGGCCGCCGCCTCGGCGCGAGAGCCGACAGAACGGGTGTGCTCGGTATAGTCCTTGAGCCGGAAATTGAGGCCGAACTCCGTGCGCAAACCGTTGACGAAGGCCGAGATCGGGCCGTTGCCGTCCGCCTCGATCGTGTGCTTCTTGCCAATGTGGTCGACAATGGCGGTGATGTGCTCACGCTCGTTCGAGCCTTCGATCGGTTTCGAGGAGAAGGAGACCAGTTCGTAAGGCGCATCCTTCTGCGCGATATACTCATCCTGGAAGGTCGACCAGATGGTCTCGCTGTTGATCTCCTTGCCGGTCGCATCGGTGATCTTCTGCACCACCTGGCTGAAATCGGCCTGCGCCGCCTTCGGCAACTTGATCTTGTAATCGGTCTCGAGCAGGTAGGCGACACCGCCCTTCCCCGACTGGCTGTTGACCCGGATGATGGCCTCGTAGTCGCGGCCGATATCCTGCGGGTCGATCGGCAGATAGGGCACTTCCCAGTGCGGATCGTTGCTCTTGCGGATCGCCTGCATGCCTTTGTTGATCGCGTCCTGGTGCGAGCCGGAGAAGGCGGTGTGGACCAGCTCGCCCGCATAGGGATGGCGCGGATGGATCGGCAGCTGGTTGCAATATTCCGCCGTTTCCATCAGCTCGTTGATGTTGGAGAAATCCAGTTCCGGATCGACGCCCTGGGTGAAGAGGTTCAGGCCCAGGGTGACGATATCGACATTGCCAGTCCGCTCGCCATTGCCGAACAGGGTGCCTTCGACCCGGTCGGCACCGGCCATGACCGCCAGCTCCGTCGCCGCGACGCCGGTGCCCCTGTCGTTATGCGGATGCACGGAAAGGATGATCGCGTCCCTGCGCGTGAAATGCCGGTGCATCCACTCGATCTGGTCGGCATAGATGTTCGGGGTCGACATCTCCACCGTGGACGGCAGGTTGATGATGACGGGGTTTTCCGGCGTCGGCTGCCAGACATCCATCACCGCCTCGCAGACCTCCAGCGCGTAGTCCAGCTCGGTGCCGGTGAAGCTTTCCGGAGAATATTGCAGGCGAACCTTGGTGCCGGCGTCTTCCAGGCGGGCGAGACGGTCCTTGACCATCTTCGCGCCCTCGACGGCGATCTGCTTCACGCCCTCGCGGTCCTGCTGGAAAACGACCCGGCGCTGCAGCTCGGAGGTCGAGTTGTAGAGATGGACGATCACGCTCTTCGCACCCATCAGGCTCTCGATGGTGCGCTCGATCAGGTGCTCGCGGGCCTGGGTCAGGACCTGGATGGTCACGTCGTCGGGGATCAGGCCGCCCTCGATGATCTCGCGGACGAAATTGAAATCGGTGTCGGAGGCGCTCGGGAAACCGACCTCGATCTCCTTGAAACCCATCTCGACCAGGGTCTTGAACATGCGGTGCTTGCGCGCGCTGTCCATCGGGTCGATCAGGGCCTGGTTGCCGTCGCGCAAATCGACGCTGCACCAGGTCGGCGCATGGTCGATGATCTTCGAGGGCCATGTCCGGTCCGGCAGATTGACCGGCTGGTAGGCTTGGTATTTTTCGATATGCATCTGGTTCATCACTTCAACTCCCTCGGAGCGGCGCGCTTTTCCCTGCTGCGCCTGCTCGCGGTTACATTCAAAATCCGTTCCTGAATGCGCCCGATGCCGGAACCTCTACCCCGAAACGAGGCGGAAAGGCTATGATTTGTCTTGAAAATGTGATGTCGGGATGGAGGCCATCCTCAGCGCATCAGCACGGTTCAAGCATACACGAGCGACGTGACCCGGTCTCTCTAGAGAGCCGGGAACCTAAGTCGAAGTGCGAGGCCGAGTTCCGTGTGCGTCAACATAACGCGCGAAACTAGTCAAAATCCGGTGTATCAGTCAAGCTGAGAGCGTGCGGATTGACCTGGATCATTAATCCAGGTCGGAAAACGCGAGATAAACAGACCGCACAATCAATGGGAGAGAGAGGCCGTGAACCTCTTTGACATCTGCCAGGACAAGCTGAACCGGATTAAGGCCGAGGACCGCTATCGGGTCTTCGCCGATCTGGAAAAGCAGGCGGACAAATATCCGTACTACAAGCACTATCGCGACGGTCGCGTGGAACAGGTGCTTGTCTGGTGCTCCAACGACTATCTGGCGATGGGCGGCAGCGACCTGTTGGTGAACGCAGTGCACGAGGCGGTCGACCAGACCGGCGTCGGCGCCGGCGGAACGCGGAATATCTCCGGCACCAGCCATTACCATGTCGAGCTTGAGGCGGAACTCGCGGACTGGCACCGGAAGGAAGCTGCGCTGCTTTTTACTTCGGGCTATATCGCCAACGAGGCCAGCCTTTCGACCCTGCTCAGCGCCTCGCCGAACATGGATGTGTTCTCCGACCAGAAGAACCACGCATCCATGATCCAGGGCATCCGCAAAGGCACGGCTCGCCGGCACATCTTCCGTCATAACGACCTGGAGCATCTGCGCGAACTTCTGGAAGCCGCCGATCCCGAAAGCCACAAGATGGTGGCCTTCGAGAGCGTTTATTCTATGGACGGCGATATCGGGAAAATCGAAGAGATCTGCGATCTCGCGCACGAGTTCAATGCGATCACCTATCTCGACGAGGTCCATGCGGTCGGCATGTACGGCCCGCGCGGGGCCGGGATCGCGGAGCGGGACGGCGTGCTCGACAAGGTCGACCTGATCGAAGGGACGCTCGGCAAGGCGGTCGGGGTGCATGGCGGCTATCTCGCCGGCCCGGCGCATGTGCTGGACTATATCCGCAGCGTTGCCCCCGGCTTCATCTTCACCACCTCACTGCCCCCGATCACCGCGGCCGCAGCGGCGGCCAGCATCCGGCACCTGAAGGTCAGCGGGCAGGAACGGGCGATGCAGCAGCGCCAGGCGGCGCGCCTGAAGCAGGCCTTCGCCGATGCCGGTCTGCCGGTGATGCCGTCGGAAAGCCATATCGTGCCACTGCTGGTCGGCGACCCGGCCAAGGCGCGCGATTTCTCCAACCGGCTGCTTTACGATCACAATATCTATGTGACCGCGATCAATTATCCGACCGTGGACAAGGGGACCGAGCGCTTGCGCTTCACCCCGACGCCGCGCCACACGGACGCGATGATCGAGGATCTGGTCGATATCCTGGTGCCGATGTTCAACGAGGCCGGGATCCGGAAGAGGGCCTAGTCGCCACGTCTTCCGCGAAACATCGCATCGCGGACCTAGCTATATCGATTTCGCAGGTACGGCATGAATCGGGCTGCCTTGAGATATTTCTGATTCATGTCATCCCGTAACGGCTGCCGAACCGCGAGCTTGCTCGCCGTGTGTACCGTGTCGGCGCGCAAATGCTGGCCGTCGAAACGGTCGCCTTCGAGCCCGAGGAGTACGGATATCTTCATAAACGTCCGGAGAGGATCGCGGGTCAGTTGTTCGTAGTCGATTGCCATGACCCGACCCGGCCATTGCGCCGCGAGCATTTCTGATCGCTTCCTGACGTCGTCAATGAAGTCCGCCAGGGTCGAGTCTTCGTAACAGATATCCCAATCGCTTTGGTACTTCTGCATGTAGTTGCTGAAAAACACGCTTTCGGGATTTCTGTTTATAATCAGAATCTTGGCATTCCGGATCTTCTCAAGGATGAAATCCGCCAAATAGATATTGTCCATCAGCTTGTTCAGAACAATCTTCGCAGGCACCTTCAGATCGCGCAGGGTGAGCGCGGGCTTTCCAGCTAATCCGGCGGCCAGGCATTCCTGAACTTCCGGAGATTCACCGACGGAGGCGACCCCTTCCATACTGAGCAGCATCAGTTCAAGCAACGTACTGCCGGATCTTGGAACACCGCAGATGAAGACATTCTGAACATCGCCGCGCTGCCCGAAATACCAGTCGCGGCGCTGCCAGTGCGGCCGGAGATGTACGAGGCGATTTTTCCTCTCGTTCCACTGATCGAGTATCGCCGTCCGGGAGAGCCCACGGGTTTTGCGTTCCCGCGCATTCCCAAGCCGCGCGAGCGCCACGGACCGCTTCACCTCGCCACGCCGTAGAAATATGCGGGCCAGAGACAGTGCCGATCGTGCGCTCCTATCCCGCCTTACCTGGGCCAGTAACTCCGGAAGCCCGAGTGCCGGACTGTCCACCAATGCGAGTTCGGCATATTCCAAACGGGTTCGGGTATCTCCCGGCATTAAGAGGATCGCCCGAATGAGATGACGTCTAGCGCGCCCCAGATCGCCCGTCCTGGTGCACCAATCGCTTAACTGACAGCAGATGTCTCGACAGGTCTCTTCAGGCATCGGGTACCGGAGGGCGGCTTCGAGACCGATGATGGCGTCGGACAGCGAGTTTTCCTGAAATGCACCAATCGCTTTGCGAACGATATCAGCGACCTCATCCGGAACGTTGGCCTCTTGCGCCATCAGACTTGATCGACCTCAGAACATCCTATGTCCACAAGTCCTCGCCGGGACTTCTCACGCACGGTTACAGCCAAGGGTTTGTCAAAGTCAAACCCCGAGCTTTTCCTGCACCAACTCTGCGTTCGCATCGAGCTCGGCACTCGTCCCGGACCAGACGACCTTGCCTTTTTCGACGATATAGTGCCGGTCGGCGATCCGTTTCAGATCGTCGATATTCTTGTCGATGACGAGGATCGCCTGGCCTTCTACTTTCAACCGCTCAAGACAGTGCCAGATCTCCTTGCGGATCAACGGCGCCAGTCCCTCGGTCGCTTCGTCGAGGATCAGCAGCTTCGGGTTCGTCATCAATGCACGGCCGATGGCGAGCATCTGCTGCTCGCCGCCGGAGAGCAGGTTGGCCATCGAGGTGATACGCGCCTCCAGCTCCGGGAACATGGTCAGCACGCGCTCGACGGTCCACGGATCCCGCGCACCGAAACGGTTCGCCGCGGTCGCGACGAGATTCTCTCGCACCGAGAGGTTCGGGAAAACCTGGCGCCCCTCCGGTACGAGGCCGAGCCCGTGCCGGGCGATCAGATGCGCCGGCGCGTTGGTGATCTCGTCATTCTCGAAGGTGATGCGGCCCGCCGCAGGGCGGACGATGCCCATGATGGAATTGACCGTCGTGGTCTTGCCCATGCCGTTGCGGCCCATGAGCGTGACCACCTCGTTCGCACCAACCTCAAGGCTCATGCCGAACAGCACCTGGCTGGCGCCGTAGAAGGTCTCGATTGCCTCAATTCTCAGCATCACGCCACCTCGTCGCCGAGATAGGCCTGACGCACGGCCTCGTCGTTGCGGATCTCCTCCGGCGTCCCGGTGGCGATCACCCGGCCATAGACAAGCACCGAAATCCGGTCCGCCAGGGTGAAGACCGCGTCCATATCGTGCTCGATCAGCAGCATCGTCTTTTCGCCCTTGAGACCGCGCAGGATCTCGACCATGCGCTGGCTTTCCTCCACGCCCATGCCCGCCATCGGCTCGTCCAGCAGCAGCAGCTTAGGGCGGGTCGCCAGCGCCATCGCGATTTCGAGCTGGCGGTGCTCGCCGTGAGACATTGCCCGCGCCACGTCATGTGCCCTGTCGGCCAGATCAACAGCGGCAAGCGCCTCCATCGCCGGTCCGGTCAGCCCGGTCTCCGATCGTGCCGGTCTCCAGAAACGGAAGGAATGGCCCGCATGCGCCTGCACGGCGAGCGCCACATTCTCCAGCACGGTCATATCGAGCATCAGGCTGGTGATCTGGAAGGAGCGGGCGAGCCCGAGCAGGGATCGCTTGTAGGCAGGGGTCGTCGTGATGTCCCGGCCGCCGAAGCGGACCCGCCCGCCATCCGGCGGCACCTCGCCGGAGAGCTGGGAGATCAGCGTCGTCTTGCCGGCGCCGTTCGGTCCGATGATGGCATGCAGCTCCGATTCCCGTACATCGAGGTCGACATGATCGGTCGCGGCGATCCCGCCATAGTTCTTGTAGAGGTCCCGGACCTCGAGGAACGCGCCGCTCATGACTTTGCTCCGAGTCCGATCCGCGCGCCGAGCCAGCGGAACATGCCGTTGACCCCGCCCCGGGTGAAGATGACCACGAGGATCAGCATCGCCCCGAAGGGGAAGTGCCAGTACTGGGTAAATCGGGAAAGGTATTCCTCGAGCAGTACGAAAACGGCGGTGCCGAGCACGGGGCCGAAGAGGCTTCCGGCGCCGCCGAGCACGACCATGAAGATCAGCTCTCCCGAGTGCACCCAGTCGCCCATCTCCGGAGTGATGAAATAGGTGAAGTTGCCGAGCAGCGCGCCCGCATAACCGCAGAGCGCTCCGGAGATCACATAGCAGACGAGGCGGTAGCGATAGGTCGGGAAGCCGATTGCCTGCATCCTGCGCTCGTTCCCCTTGGCGCCTGAGATCACCATGCCGAAGCGGGAATGCACAATGCGGTGCACCAGTCCGAGCGCCAGCACGAGGGAAACGAGAACGAAGTAATAGAAGGTCAGACCGTCCTCGATATCGAGCAGTCCGGCAAACTCGCTGCGCTGGTCGATCACGAGGCCGTCGTCGCCGCCATATTCCTCGATCGAGACGAAGGTGAAGAACACCATCTGGGCGAAGGCCATGGTGATCATGATGAAATAGACGCCCTTGGTACGCAGCGCGATGGCGCCGGTCAGCAAGGCGACGATGGCCGAACCGAGGACCGCAATGACGATATGAGTAAAGCCGTCATAGATCCCGTAATAGGCCGGGATGCCGACCGCATAGGCGCCGATCACGAGATAGGCCGCGTGACCGAAGCTCACCATGCCGCCATAGCCGAGGATCAGGTTCAGGCTCACCGCCGCGATGGCGAGGACCATCAGGCGCAGGAACAGATCCATCAGGAAGGCGTTGTCGACCCACTCGGAAATGAAAGGCAGCGCGGCCAGGAAAGCCAGAGCCGCGAGCATGACGTAGGCCGGAAGGCCCGTCCGGAAAAGAGATAACATGGCTCAGCGCACCTTCGGCGGGAACAGGCCCTGGGGCCGGAAGGCGAGCACCACGGCCATCAGCACGTAGATCGCCATGGCGGAGAGCGCCGGCGCCGAGGTCTCGGCATTCTGCGAGGACATGAAGAGCTTCAGCAATTGATCGAGGAAGGAACGCCCCATCGTGTCGATCAGCCCGACCAGCATCGCGGCGACGAAGGCGCCCTTGATCGAGCCGATGCCGCCGATGATGATCACGACAAAGGCGACGATGATGATCTCGTTGCCCATGCCGATACTGGCTTCCGTGATCGGGGCGATCAGCATGCCGGCGAGTCCTGCGAAGGCGGCGCCCACGGCGAAGACCAGCGCGAACAGCTTGCCGATATCGACGCCGAGCGCCATCACCATGGTGCGGTTGGACGCACCGGCCCGGATCAGCATCCCGATGCGGGTATGCGCCACGAGGAAATAAAGCAGCGCCGCGACGGCGAGCCCGGCGCAGATGATGAGAATACGGAAGGTCGGGAAGGTATGGCCGCCGACCAGATCGACATGCGTGTCGAGGAAAGCCGGCAGCGGGATCGCCATACCGGTCGGTCCCCAGATGAAATCGACCGCAGTGTCGAAGCAAAGGATCAGGCCGAAGGTGGCGAGCACATGGTCCAGATGGTCGTGCGTGTAGAGCGCACGCACCACGATCAGTTCAACCAGCCAGCCCAGCAAGGCCGTCAAGGGGAGCGCGAGCAGCACGCCGAGGATGAACGAGTCCGTCACCTGGGTCAGCGTGGCGCAGAAATAGGCGCCCATCATGTAGAGCGAACCATGCGCGAGATTGACGAAATCCATGATCCCGAAGACCAGCGTCAGCCCCGCGGCGAGCAGGAACAGCAGCACGCCGAGCTGAACGCCGTTCAGCATCTGAATTGTGAAAAGTCCCCAGTCCACCAGGATACCCCTGTTCTTGTGCCGTTCGGCATTGTCTTTTTGCCGGCGGTTTCCGCCGGAATCCGAAACCGGCGAAGCGCCTGCTCCGCCGGTTCCACGTCACCCGCAGCGGGTGATCACATCTTGCAGTCCTTGGCGTACGGATCCTGGTGGTTCTCGAGCACCGTCTTGACGATCTTGGTCGTCCAGACGCCGTCCGCATCCGCGACGACCTCACGCAGGTAGAAGTTCTGGATCGGGAAGTGGTTGTTCCCGTAGCTGAACTTGCCGCGCGTGGACGGGAAGTCGGCCTTCTCCATAGCGGCCCGCATGCCGTCCATGTCGTCCAGGTTGCCGTTAACCGCCTCGACCGCGCTTTTGATCAGGAAGATCGTGTCGTAGGACTGGGCCGCATAAAAGGACGGGTAGCGGCCGTATTTCTTCTTGAAGCCTTCGACGAACTTCTTGTTCTGCGGGTTGTCGAGATCCGGCCCCCAATGCTGGGTATTGAGCGAGCCCATGACACCACCGAGATTGCCCGCCTGGAGCTTCGGCAGAGCGATCGAGTCGACAGTGAACACAGTATAAAGCGGCAGCTCGCCGAGCAGGCCGGCCTGCTCATACTGCTTGATCAGAGCGCCGCCCGCCTTGCCCGGATAGAAGACCCAGAGCGCTTCCGCTCCGGAAGCCTTCGCCTTCGCCAGTTCGGCGGAGAAATCGAGCTGCGCGTCCTTGCCCCATTTGGTGAGATCGCGGCCGACCACCTCGCCTTTGAAAGTCCGCTCGACACCGGCGATCATGTTCTTGCCGGCGGCATAGTTCGGCGCCATCACGTAGACCGACTTGACGCCGTTCTGGTTCAGCACCTCGCCCATCGCCATCGGCGTCTGGTCGTTCTGCCAGGAGGTCGAGAAGAAATTCTTGTCGCATTGCTTGCCCGCGACCTGCGACGGCCCCGCATTGGAGCTGATCAGGAACTTGCCGGCATCGAGAGCCGACTTCTTCGAGGCGAGCAGAACGTGTGACCAGATGAAACCGGCGACGAAATCGACATCGTCCTTCTTCACCAGCTTATCGACTTTCTGCTTGCCGATCGGCGGCTTGAAACCGTCATCCTCGATGATGAGCTCGACATCCAGACCGCCCATCTTGCCGCCGATATCCTCGACCGCGAGATTGACCGCATCGACCATGTCCTGACCGATGACGCCAGCCGGGGTCGTGATTGTGGTGACGAAACCGATCTTCACCTTGTCGGCCGCCACTGCCGGCGCAGCCAGCAAAGCTCCCAGGGCCGCAAGGGCCGTTATTTTTTTGTACATCGCACAAAGCCTCCCAGTGTGATGCGGCAACTATGCCACAGCATCGATATGCAACATAGTGCACACCAGCATCCAAAGGTGCATTATACGTGTATTCTTGGCAATCCCGATCCCAAAGGGCATCGCGCATCGCTGCACAATGCGGGACGGTTCAGCGGGGATCAGCCCGTTTCTTCCGCTATGTCCTTGTCCGGGTTTTCCGGCGCCGCGAGTGGAATCACGACGGATACTTTCGTGCCTTCACCGGGAACCGACGCGACGGATACCGTTCCTCCGAGAACAGTGTGCACGATCGAATAGACGAGATGCATCCCGAGACCGCTTCCTCCGCTACCGAGCTTCGTCGTGAAGAACGGCTCGAACACGCGGCGTGCGACATTCGGGGACATCCCCTTGCCATTGTCGCTGACCAACACTCCGAGCGTCCCCGCCTCGGTCATCTCCGCCAGAATCCCGATTTTTCCCGGTCGGTCCCCGATATCGTCAAGTCCGTGCAAGATGGCGTTCTGGATCAGGTTGATCATCACCTGACCGAGCGGCCCCGGATAGGAGTCGAGTTCGATGTCCTCCGGCACCTCGGTCGCGAACTCAATCCGCTGGCCGGAGACGGTCGCTTCCATCGTGGCGACGATATCGCGTGAGAGCTCCGCGAGGCTGAAAGTACGGCGTTTATGGCTCGTCTGGTCGACTGCCACCTGTTTGAAATGCGAAATCAGGTCCGACGTCCGCTCAAGCCCGCGCTGGATGATGCCGAGTCCTTCCTTCATTTCGGTCAACACGCGGGAGAAGAGCGCCTGACTGATCTTTTGCGCCGCGTAGGCGTCGTCAAGCTCCTTCAGTGACCTGGTCAGTTTGGTCACAACGGTGTAGCTCGCACCGACCGGAGTGTTAATCTCATGGGAGATCCCGGCCACCAGTCCGCCGAGCGAGGCCAGACGTTCGGACTCGATCAGCTGGGTCTGTGCCTGCTTCAACTCGGTAATATCCGTGGTCGACCCCTGAAAACCGACGAAGTTTCCATCGGACCAGACCGGGCGCGCATTTATCCGCACGATACGCTGTCCCGAGGGATGGGTTCGAACGATCTCGATGCCCCGCACCGGGCTGCGCGACTCCAGCTTTGAAACGAACGCGTCCCATGCCTCGCGCTGATCGACAAACCTCTCCTGCTCGGTGACGAGCGAAGTGAGCGGATGGCCGATATAGTCCTGCGGGTCACGGCCCGTCTGTTCGAAGAAATTGTCCGAACACCAGGCGAGTTTGAGCTCACTGTCGAGTTCCCAGAGCCAATCGGCCGATGCGGACGCGATATTGCGGAACCGCTCCTCGCTGCGGCGCAACTCCCGGGTTCGCATCCGAACGGTCTGCTCGAGACTTTCGTTCAGGTTTTTCAGCGCCGATTGCGCCTGTACGAATTCGGTGATGTCGTAACGCATGCTGGCAACGCCTCGGACGGCGCCGTCAGGTCCCGAAATGGGGAAATTGACCACTCGGAACTCCGTTGCCGGCGCACCGGACTCCGGAACGTAGGTGTAGTCGTACGTTACGGATCCGTGGGTCGCCACGACGCGAAGCGCCGCATCCCGAAACTTTTCCGAGGCCTCCATCCGGTCGCTCTTCGCCAACACCCCGTCCACCGTTTGCCCGAGAATGTCGTCGATGCGCAGACCGAGTTGGATGGCGGCTCGTGTGTTCGCCCGGATGAACCGGCCTTCGAGATCGCGCACGAGAATGCCGGAATCCGTATTCTCGAAAATGTCGGTCATTACCGCTTCGGCATCGCGCCGTGCCGCTTCCGCCTCGACGCGCGGAGTCACGTCCAGCAAAACGCCGAAGGTCCTTTTCAGCCTGCCCGTGTCGTCGAAGTCGAACTCGCTTGCCACGAGAATATGCGCGGTCGAACCGTCTGTCCGCTGGACCCTGATTTCAGCTTCAAACCCGGGCTCGCCATCGGCGGTCTGCGCACGCATCTTGTCGAAAAACGAACGGTCGTTGGGATGGACCCGGTCGCGCGCCTCCGAGAAAGTCAGAAAATCGTGACCGACACAGTCATAGATGCTTTGGGCCTGTTCAGAGAAATACACCCGTTTTTCACCGGGCTCGTATGTCCAATGCCCGATTACGCCGAGTCTTTGCGCTCGCCGAAACGATCGGTCGCTATTCTGGACCTCAAGCTCAAGCTCCTTTTGCTGAGTGATGTCCTGATGTACCGCAAAGAGGGATTCAACCGATCCGTCGTCTCCGAGAACCGGCTCGAACTGAAGCCGTACATGGTGACATTCCGAGCGCTCCGAGCCGAGCCTGAGGTCGACCGTCGCGGCTTCCGCGGTTTCGAACGCTTTCGCGCGGGCCTCGTCATATGCGGCAAGATCGTCGGCGAAGATGTGGGAGCGGATCCCCTCATGGGAAATTTCACTCTCTGTCATGCCGAGCATTTCGCGCATCGGGCCAACGATACGAACGTTCCCCGAAGCAGGATCCACACTCGAATAACCGACGCGCGCAAGGTTGCGCATCCGATCCAGGATTGTCGTCTTGTTCACCGCATGCGCAGCTTCCGCCTTACCCCCAGGCTGATGCACCGTCTGCCCGCTGTCGGGACAAAAGCCTATTCCCTCGAAAACCGTATTGCCGGCTTCACCGGACACCGAAGCCCGACCGATGAGAGACACCCTGCAGCCTGATAGCCCATCGGACAGGACCGCCGGCAGGCCACGGAACGGCACGCCGTTTCTCGCGGCTTCGAGCATTGCAGGGAGGAGCGTGTCGCCGTCCGCATTCTCAGGCCGGCCGAAGCGCGGCTTTCCAAGCAGACTTTCCGGATCCAGTCCGGTCAGGAGGTTGAAATTGTCGGACAGATGGCTGAGGCGCCCCCGATCGTCGGCACGCCACTCGAAGAAAAGATCTCCGGTCATATCGTGGCGCTGCGTGACCGCCTTTTCGCCCCCCATGCCGATCCCCTCTTCGACACGAACGCCGGCAACCGTCAGGCCGTCACCAGGTTCTCGTCACCGTAAGTGGTTCTGATATCGATCATCGTGGGGAGATTATCCACGAAGACGTCAACGAGGTTTGGATCGAAATGCTTCCCGCGCTGCTCGCGGATCAATTCCACCGCGTCTTCGACCTTCCATGCCTTCTTGTACACACGCTCCGACGTGAGAGCGTCGAATACGTCCACCAGTCCGACGATCCGGCCTTCGATCGAGATCGCGTCCCCTTTGATATCGTTCGGATAGCCGCCGCCTTCCCATTTCTCATGGTGCTCAAGGGCAATTTTTGCGGCGAGCTGCAGGATCGGCATATCGGACGTCCGGAGCATCTCGTAGCCGATGACGGTATGCCGCTTCATGGCTTCCCACTCGTCCAACTCCAGCTTTCCGGGCTTGCACAGGATGGCATCGGGGATACCGATCTTGCCGATATCGTGCAGCGGAGCGGCACGGAACAGGAGTTCAGAATCGGACGCGGAAAGTCCGATCTTGTCCGCGATCACACGCGAATATTGCGCGACACGCGAAACGTGCCTGCCAGTCTCTCCGGAACGCGTTTCGACCGCCTCGCCGAGGCGCAGAACGATTTCGCGTTGGGCGCGTTCCGTCTGGTCATGCAGGCGCAGATTCTCGAATGCCGTCAGAACCTGGCTGATAAAGACCTCGACAATCTGCGCGTCCGGCCCTTCCAGCGATTGAAGTTCCGGTAGGAAAAGAAGACTGGTCTGTCCTCCACGACCGACGATCCCGGCCAGCAATGCATCCTCGCTCCGGCAAGTATGAATCCCGGCTCCGCGGGTCGCCAGTTCCCGGACGAGCTTCTCATCTTCCGCGCCGAGAGCCATATCGGACAAACTCCGGGCATCCGCCACAGCACCATGACCGGCGATCACCTCGTAATCCTCGACCGACTTGCTGTTGTGTTCCGCCACGGCGAGGACCGCGGAGGCCCCGATTTTCTCTCCTGCCCCGCGATGCATGTTGGCGATGGACTCAAGATTCTCGAGGATGCCGTCTGCGAACCCGGCCAGCGAGGGCTGTTCGAAGAGCGCGGTCGAGGCTTGCAATACCTTCATCAGTCCGCGCCGGCTTTGCTCCATCGCCAGAAACTGCTGGTAGGACCGCAAACCGGCATAGGCGAGGGAAAAAAGCTTCTGCGCGCTGAGTTCGGTCTTTTCCTTATAGTCGCTGATATCGTAATCGGTGATGACACTCTGTTCCGGAGCATGCCCTGGCTGCCCGGTGCGAACGACCAAGCGGATCAGCTTGTTGTCCATGTCTTCGCGGATGTAACGGATGAGGTCGAGACCTGCGTTCGGCGTTTCCATCACGACGTCTATGAGTGCCAGGCCCACATCCGGGTTATCCGCCAGGACCTGTTTCGCCTCGGCAGCAGAATATGCGGACAAAAGCGACAAGGGACGCCCTTCGACCTCGACATCGCGCAAGACGAGTGACGTCGTCGCGGCAACATCGTGATCGTCATCGACGATAAGAACCTTCCAGGGCTCGGCCGACGCGGCAGAGTCCTCGGGTTCGTCGACTAAGAAGTCGAGAATGTTCAGATCTTCGTTCGACATGCCGATTCCAGGCAGACTGTCGCCGCCGGCTACTTTCCCCTAATAATCTCATGCCCGGATTTTTAGGCCGAAGCAATCTTTCCCTAAATCCGTACCTGCAAAAACTGAATTAACGATTAACAGCGCATGCAGGCCGAACCGGAACAGAAGTCCGACCAGACCTCCGCCAGCTTACTCTCGACATTGCGGGTATACCGCGCCTGATCGCAAAGCGCCGAGGAGGCGACGGCGGCGCGTAACGACTGCCGGATGCGCGCCAACCGCCCCGCATCCGCTGCCAATGCGCGCGCAAGACCGACGAAATCCGCCCGGCTCTCCACCGCCCAGTTCGGAAAACCGGCGTTGCTGAGATGGCTGAGGGAATGACGTCCCGCAAAATGATCCTGGGTCGCCAGCGTCACCACCGGCACTCCCATCCACAAAGCCTCGCAGGTCGTAAGGCCGCCGGAATAGGGCAATGTGTCGAGTGCGATATCCACCTCGCCGTACCCGCCGAGAAATTCCTCATGGAAGCGGTTGGTTTCGAATGACAAGCGCTCCGGCGCGATCCCTTCCTTGCCCATGACGGCCCGAATGCCTGCCTGCACTCCAGGATCGTCAAAACCGCGATAGGACAGCAGAAGGCGGGAAGCAGGCACCGCTTCCATGACCGCACTCCAGAGTCCCAGCGTGTCGTCCGTCAGCTTGGCGGGATTATTGAAGCAGCCAAAGGTTACGTATCCGTTGTTCAGCACTGGCGCTGGCGCGACGGCCGGAGCGGTCGGCGACGGGTAGAAGCAGATGTAATCGTCCGGCAGGACCAGCCATTTCTCGGTATAGAATTTCTCCGTGCCGGGCACCGTCTGGTACCGGTCCGTCACGAGGTAGTCCATCGTCGAGAGCCCGGTCGTTCCGACATACCCCATCCACGTCATTTGGAGGGGGGCGGCCCGGCGGGCAAAAAGGCGCATCCGGTTGCCGGCGGAGTGCCCGGCGAGATCGAAGAGGATATCGACCCGATCCTCCATGATGCGCTGGCGCAACTCTGTATCGGGAATGCGGCCGCTATCCAGCCAGACGTCGGTATTCCGGCGCAGCTCCTCAGTGAAATAATCGCCCTCGGCAAGATCTGAATAGATCGTGACCCGAAACCGCTCCCGGTCGAGATGCTTCAGAACCGGGAGCAGGAAGAAGCCGACGGGATGGCGCTTCATATCCGGCGAAAGAAATCCGAGGTGAATCTCCCGGCCCTCGGATAGGTCGACCTCATAAGAGAGAGGTTCTTCCTCGGGAGCCATGTGTTCGGCCCAGCTGCGATGGCGCCGGTAGAGAGATTCAGCGGTCACGCCGGTTTCGTAATTATGTCCCATGACGAGGCCGGACTGCACATTTCCAGCCTCCGGATAAGCGACGGCCGCCCATCTGAGGCACCGTTCGGCCGCAGCGTGTTGGCGCGACTGCCGATGACCGTTGGCGAGGCCGATGAACATGTCATGATTTACCCCACCGACGATCATTGCAACGCGTGCCGCCTGAACCGCCAGGGTGTAAGCCCCCTGCTCCGAGAGATATTTCGTGAAGTTGACATGCGTCTCCGAACGCGCCGGATCGATACGGCGCAATTTCCGGTAACCGTCCAGTATCCGGTCGCGGGACATCCCCATTTCCGCGCGCAGCACGAGCAGATTACCCAGCGCTGTCTGATTGCTGGGATCGAGTAACAACGATCGCTGGAAGCAGAGGTCCGCAGACGCTTTCCGGTCGGCACTATGCAGACCGTTGCCGAATGACAGCCAAGCGTCAGGGCTGGAGCGGTCGAGCACCGTCGCGCGTTTGAAATTCCTGAGACGCTCGTCGATTTCCCGAACGCCGGAGGACGCATTCGCAAGTCGGGTGTAGCTCCCACCGTCCGCCGGACCGAGCAGCAGGCTGCGCAAGAGATCCCCGGCGGCGTTCGCATTTTCCCCTTCAGCGATCTTAACGAGGGCGAAACGCTTCCAGGCTGTGTCGTCCAGCGGGTTCAGGCAGGTGACGCGGGCGAGCATGTCCCTGCCCGCCGCCCTGTCCCGGGGCACGGTGAGTTCCGCCAGATGCCGTAGCTGGGCCGGGTTTCCCGGCTCCGCAAGGACGCATTTGCGGACCAAACTGCGGGCTTTCTCCGGCAGACGGACGCGGATCAGGTTTGCCCAGTCGTTCATGGCCGAAAGATTGCCTGGATCGCACTCGACCGCCGCCGCGTAATTCTCTTCCGCCACCGAGAGATTTCCCGAAGACGCTTCCGCAAACGCCAGCATCTGATGAAAGGAGCTCTTGCGCGGTTCGAGTGCAAGCGCCCGGCGCAATTGAAGCGCTCCGGTAACGGGATCTCCCGACGCCGTGGCGGCATCCCCGGCCAGCGACAGCACAAGGGCGATCGGCGGGTGCACGGCAAGTACCGTGCGATAGAGCCGGACAGCCTCTGCCAGGTGACCCGCCTGATGCCGCTGGAAGCCGTCATTCACTAGCGCCTGCAAGTCCAAGCCCGATTGCTCCCTTCAGCTCCGCTCTACGTTTCTAACGTGCCTGAGGCAAGTTAGCAGAAGGTTTTTGCCTTGTGGGAGCACGACTTGTCAGAACTCGCGCGGACGGGGCATCATCGCTCCCAGCAATTTATCCCTCCGGTTCCCGGTTCCGTCGGATTACCAATTTCATGCCAGCCTCCCTCCTCCAAGCCCTCGTCTCCCCGGCCACCATCGCCCTCGTCGGCGCCTCGAACACAGAAAGCAAGCTGACGGCACGCCCGATGCGTTTTCTGCGCCGCCACGGCTTCGAAGGCCGGATCTATCCGGTGAACCCGGCCCGCGACACGGTACTTGGCGAGAAGGCCTGGCCGTCCGTCAAAGCCGTTCCTGAACCTGTGGATTTCGCCTATATCCTGCTCGACGCGGATCCCGCCATAGAGGCGCTTAAGGACTGTGCCGCTGCCGGTGTGCGGATCGTCGCCATACTGGCCGACGGCTTCGCGGAAGCCGGTGAGGAAGGCGCGCGCCGGCAGGCCGAGGTCCAGCGCATCGCCGAAGAAACCGGCATGCTCGTCATCGGCCCCAACTCGATGGGCGTTGTCCATACCGCTTCCGGCTTCGCGGCAACCACCAACGCGGCCTTCGGCGCCGAAACCATCGGCCGCGGTCGGCTTGCCGTGATCTCGCAGAGCGGCAGTGTGATCGGAACCCTGCTCAGCCGCGGAGCCGCCCGCGACATTGCCTTTTCGACATTCGTTTCCGTCGGGAACGAGGCTGCCGCGGGGATTGGCGAGGTTGGCGAAATCCTCGTCGATCACGACGGAACGGACGGTTTCCTGCTGTTCATGGAAACAATCCGGAACCGTGCGGCACTGGCCCGCTTCGCCGCCAAGGCGCATGCGGCCGGAAAACCCGTGGTCGCCTATATGATCGGGAAATCCGAGGAGGGGCAGGCACTTTCCGTCTCTCATACCGGCGCTCTCACTGGATCGGCGGCAGCCGTGGATGCGCTGCTGCGCAGTCTCGGGATCCGTAAGGCAGAGCAACTCGAGACCCTTCTGGAAGCGCCGGGTGCCTTGGCGAAGGCCCGTCTGCAACCGGGCCGACCGAAGACCGCGACCGTGATCGCGACCACCGGCGGCGGCGGCGCCATGGTCGTCGACCAATTGAGCGCCCGTGGCGTCGAAATCGCCGGCGCAAGCACTTCCACGAAAGCGCATTTCGCAAAGCAAGGCATTCCGAGCGGCCACGGCAAGCTGGTCGACGTCACGCTGGCGGGAGCCCGCTACGAGATCATGAAGGAAGCGGTCTCGACCCTGATCCGCGACCCGGAGACCGGCGTGCTGATCGTCGCCATCGGCTCATCGGCGCAATTCGATCCGGAACTGGCGGTGAAACCGATCGTCGACGCGGTCTCCGAGGCGTCGGATGACGCGGCGCCGGTGCTCGCCTTCCCCCTTCCGCATGCTCCGGACAGCATGCGGCTGCTGGAAGCCGGCGGCGTCCCGACCTTCCGTACCGTGGAGAGCTGCGCCGAGACCGTGGCGATGCTGATGACCGGGGCGGCCCAGTCTGTTGCACCCGCAATGCCCCTTCCCGCCGCCGCCACCGCTCTGATCGACGCTCTGCCGTCCGGCACCGCGGATGAAGTCAGCTCCGCAGCCATATTCCAGACCATGGGCCTCACCGGCCCGGGCCAGACCGTGCTCGCACCGTCGGAGGGCGTTCCGGAAGAACTGCCCGTCTCCTTCCCGGTCGTCGCCAAACTGGTCTCGCCGGACCTGCCGCACAAGACCGATGCCGGTGCAATCAAGGTCGGGATCAAGGACCGGGCGGAACTGATCGACGCCATCATGGAAATGCGCGGGTCCGCCGAGCGATACCATCCGGGTTTCCGGCTGGCCGGCATCCTCGTGCAAGAGCTGGTCAGCGGCCTCGGAGAAGCCCTGATCGGCCTCTCCCGCGATCCAGTGGCAGGACCGGTCGTGACCGTCGCGATGGGTGGCGTGATGACTGAAATCTACCGCGACAGCGCCGTCCGCCCGGCACCGGTCAGCGTCGACGGCGCCCGCGAGATGATTCGCGAGGTGAAGGGGTTCGAGCTGCTGCGCGGTTTCCGGGGGCGGCCGGAAGGCGATCTGGAAGCCCTCGCGGAAACGGTCAGCACCCTTTCCCGGCTAGCCGCGGATTCGCGGATCGAGGAAGCCGAGGCCAATCCTGTACTGATTATGGAAAAGGGCGTCGGCGTCGTCATGCTGGACGCGCTGATCCGGACCTAGTCCGCTGCACAATATCGTTGCCAAGCCATTCTAAGCGCCGCTGCGACCGCGTCGGCATAATGCGTCCGGTCGCAGAGCGGCGAATCCGCAACTCTCTGCCGGAGAGTTGCGCGAAGATCCGCCAGACGCCCAGGATCAGAGCCGAGACCGCAAGCGACCTTGAAGAAGGCCTCATCGCTATCCGCCACCCACTCCGGAAACCCGGCATTGGTCAAATGACTGACGGAATGCCGCCCGGCGAAATGGTCCGCCGTCGAGAGCGTGACCACAGGCACTCCCATCCAGAGCGCCTCGCAGGTCGTCAGGCCGCCGGAATACGGCAATGTATCGAGCGCGATGTCGACCTCCCCATATCCCGCGAGGAACGCCTCGTGAGAGGCAAAAACAGAGAAGCGAATTCGCTCCGGCTCAATCTTCCTGGCCGACAGAAACTCCCTGATCTCCCGCTGCAATCCGGGATCGTTGAATCCGCGATAGGCAAGCAGCAGCTCCGAGCCGGGGATTTGCTCGAGGACCCGCCCCCAGAGATCCAGGCTCCGGTCAGACAGTTTGGCCGGATTGTTGAAACTCCCGAAGGTGACGAAACCGTTCCTACCCGCCGGACTTGGCGCCACCTCGGGCGCCTCGGGCACCGGCTCGAAGCAAATGTAGTCGTCCGGCAGGACCAGCCATCGCTCGCCGTACCAATCCTCGGTGCCCGGTCTTGTCTGAAAACGGTCGGTGACAAGGTAGTCCATCGTCCGGAGACCGGTCGTGCCGACATACCCCATCCAGGTCATCTGCAATGGCGCCGCGCGCATCGCGAACATTTCCATGCGATTGCCCGAGCTATGCCCGGCGAGATCGAACAGGATGTCGATGCGGTCATCGAGGATCCTCTGCCGCAACGGTTCGTGCCCGAGCCCTGCCGTATCGCGCCAATGGTCGGCGCGGGTACGGAAATCCGAGGTCAGATCGTCCCCCTCGCCGCAATCGGAATAGAGAAAGAGCTCGAAGCCTGCCCGGTCGAGTTGGCCGAGCAGCGGCTTCATGAAGTATCCGACCGGATGCCGCCTCAGATCCG
This sequence comes from Nisaea acidiphila, assembly GCF_024662015.1. Classification (NCBI taxonomy): domain Bacteria; kingdom Pseudomonadati; phylum Pseudomonadota; class Alphaproteobacteria; order Rhodospirillales; family Thalassobaculaceae; genus Nisaea; species Nisaea acidiphila. Next base: position 1,435,306 of record NZ_CP102480.1, read on the forward strand.
GTGAAAGGAACCCCAGCCGCAACTGTCGGTCCGGCCTCTTGTCGACATCGTACCCGAGGGGACGCTCGGAAGCCGCCCAGCGCTCTGCCCAGTCCCGGTGCGCGCGATAGAGCTGCTCTGCAGTCACGCCTGCGCTGTAGCTCAAATCCATAAGGCGCGTCGATTTCAGGGCCGCATTCTCGGGAAAGAGCAGTTCGCTGCGCCGGACCTGACGCATCGCCGCTTCAATCCTGCGGGTCTGCCGATAGATCCCGGCGAGCGCCGCCATCGAGGCACGTTCGAACCGCCCGGAAACAAGGCTGCGGCGAACATAACGCTCAGCCTCGCTGTTTTCACCGCGATCCATATGGAGTTTCGCGATATTTGCGAGTGTGCGCTCGCGCAGAGGGGCAAGAGCGAGCAGTCGGCGGTATCCTCGCCTCACCGCATCGGCGGGTGTATTGCGCTCGGTCAGAATTACGAGACGGTTCGCATATGCATCGGCGTGCCCTGGCTCCAGAACAGCGACCCGGCGATACGCGCGTTCGCCCCTCTCGGGCGACTCTCCTCGATAGCAGGCGTTCGCGAGCCCGAACCAAGCGGTAAGATCCGCCGGCGCAAGCATCGAAGCACGCCTAAATCGCGGGACGGCAGCAAGTATCTCGGAGGTCGACGTCGCGAGCCAGCGATACGCCTCAGAGTCTTCGGGAGCGACGAGGGCGGCGTGGCGGAATGCATTCTCGGCATTCGCCTCATTCCCTTTGGCCGCCAACCCGACCAGACCGAGCCCGCGCCATGCCGGCGCATCTCCCGGCGCAATGCGCAGAGCGACCCGGTAACTCCTGCTGCTACGCTCCGGATTTGACGCCGCGTCCGCCTCTCCGAAACGGCGCCATGCCTCACCGAGATGGGGGACGAGCAGAACGAGCCGGCGCAGAACCGCAGATGCCGCCGCCGGATCGCGGGCGCGCGCAACACTGGCCCAGTCGCTCAGAATATCTAGATTGCCGGGCTCCGCGCGGAATGCCCCTGCATAGGCGCGCTCCGCATTGCTGAGATCGCCGGCCATCGTAGAGGCATAGGCCAGCAACTTATGAAACACGCCCTTACCCGGCTCGACCGCGACCGCGCGCCGGGCGACCCGCGCGCCATCTCCGGGCGCGCCGCCATGTACCATCGCCTCCGCCGCGAGCGAGAGAATCGATGTCATGGACGGGCGAATGAGCAATACGCGTCGGTACAGTACGAGCGCTTCGGCGAACCGGCCGCTGCGATGCAGCGCCGCGGCGTCATTCACCATTGCCTGCAGATCCACGCTCTCGCCCCTCCTCCACGCTTTGGCCGGAACCCCGAGACCAGTCTAATACTTTCTCGGAAGGGTCAGATTCAAAGCATTAAGTGCGCACGAGCGCATGGCCGACGAAGGCAGACCGATGAATTCGAGGAGAGAAACTGGTGCTGCCGGAGTGATTTGAACACTCGACCTCTCCCTTACCAAGGGAGTGCTCTACCCCTGAGCTACGGCAGCGTTTTTCGGCAAAAAGCCGGGCGGCGAGGGAGGCCCCTCGCGAAGCGCGGCGGAACATGCCACAGGCACTTGAGAGGTGCAAGCACGTTTCTTGGCTGGAATTGCGCGCCGTCCGTGGGCACTCTCAGGCCATGGCCAAATCCCCGAAAGAGCCGGAGTCCGGCGCCCCGAAGAGCGAGGCGGAGCTGCGTGCGGAACGCCGCGCGGCGGCCCTGCGCGCCAATCTGCATCGCCGCAAGGCCCAGACGCGCCAGCGGGCCGACGGACCCGCAGACACGCGGGGCGAGAGCGGCTCCGGCGATTCGTGACGCGCCTTGTCCGCGCCGCCTGGCACGGAACGTCAAAAACCTGCCCCATTCTATGGGAATTCTCGAAAGCGGCGGGGTTGAGAGACCGCGCCACGATAAAGTAAAACGGTGCGGGGCCGGTGCTTGCGAGGGACCGCCTCCCTTTTGAGAATGGGGACATTCATGGACAAGTTGGTGATTCGCGGCGGCACTCCGCTCAAGGGACAGATTCCGGTCAGCGGGGCGAAGAACGCCGCCCTGCCGCTGATGGCCGCAAGCCTGCTGACCGATCAGCCGCTGACCCTCACCAACATGCCGAAGCTCGCCGATATCCGGTCCATGGGCGCGCTGCTCGACCAGCACGGGGTGAAGCGCAGTACCCAGGACGAAGCCGGCGGCGGGCAGACGGTCGATTTCCACGCCGTGACGATCGAGAGCACCACGGCGCCCTACGATCTCGTCCGCAAGATGCGCGCCTCGGTTCTGGTGCTCGGCCCGCTGCTCGCGCGCTGCGGCGAAGCAACCGTCTCCCTGCCGGGCGGCTGCGCCATCGGCAACCGGCCGGTGGACCTGCATCTGAAGGGACTTGCCGAGCTGGGTGCGGAGGTCGCACTCGAAGGCGGCTATGTGAAGGCAGAGGTCCCGTCCGGACGCCTGCAGGGCGGCCGCGTGGTTTTCCCGATGGTCTCCGTCGGCGCGACCGAGAACCTGATGATGGCGGCCAGTCTCGCGGACAGCGAGACGGTGCTGGTCAATGCCGCGCGCGAGCCGGAGATCACTGATCTCGCGGAGTGCCTGATCGCCATGGGCGCGGAGATCGAGGGCCACGGCACCGACACCATTCATATCCAGGGCAAGGACAGACTAGGCGGCGCCATTCACAAAGTTGTGCCGGACCGGATCGAGACCGGCACCTATGCCATGGCGGCGGCGATTACCGGCGGTGATGTGGAACTGACCGGCACGACCAAGGGACTCCTGGACAATGTTTTCGAGATCCTGCGCGAAGCGGGTGTGACGATCGAGGAAAGCGACCGCTCGATCCGGGTCAAGGCGGAGCGCGGCAAGCTGCGCGGCGTCGATGTCATGACCGAGCCCTTCCCCGGCTTCCCGACCGACCTGCAAGCCCAGTTCATGACCTTGATGTGCGTCGCCCGCGGTGCCTCCATGGTCACCGAGACGATCTTCGAGAACCGCTTCATGCATGTGCCGGAACTGAGCCGCATGGGCGCGAACATCAACGTGCATCACGCTTCGGCACTGATCCGCGGCACCGACCGTCTGATCGGCGCGCCGGTCATGGCGACCGACCTGCGCGCCTCGGTCAGCCTGGTGCTGGCCGGCCTCGCGGCGGACGGGGTGACGGAAGTGAACCGGATCTATCATCTCGACCGCGGTTACGAACGGCTGGTCGAAAAACTGAGCGCCTGCGGTGCCGACATTCAACGTGTCGCCGCCGAGGCAGGCGAGGAATTGACGGTCTAGATAATCTGGGCGGCGGGGGCCATGGTATCACGAGACGTATCACTACTGGCGGCGAGCGACCGGCCGTTCCGGGTCCGTGCCGAGGATGCGGACGACCTCTCGGTCGTTGCCGCCTACCTGCAGGACGCGCTGCTCCCGGTCTCTGAGATGACCTACGAGCCGAATGACGGCCGTTTCGTCATGGTGGTGCAGCGCTTCCGCTGGGAGACCGCGCCGGAAGACGGCACGGTCCCTGCGGACGGCGATACGCTCTATGCCGAGCGGGTCCATTGCGGCATCCGCTTCGACGGCGTCAGCCGGGTGCAGACCCACGGCTTCGAGCGGAGCAAGCGGGACCGGATCCTGAACCTCCTCACGGTGCATCCCTCGGACGGGCAGATCGACCTCGCCTTCGCCGATAACGTGACCATTCGACTCGCAGTCGACCGCATCCTGTGCCATATCGAGGACCTCGGCGAACCTTGGCCGACCGTCTTCACGCCGTCCCATCCGCAAGAGGATGCAAAACCGGCACCGGCGGACGAGGCCTCGGGCGCCTGATCGGACTGCCGCCCGGCACGGTTGGCGGCAGGCAAGATAAGACAGGAGAGACGCGGTGAGCGCGAACCAGCCATTGATCCTCGCCCTGCCGAAGGGCCGGATCCTGAAGGCGATCACGCCCATTCTGGAACGGGCGGGAATTGAGCCGGAAGACGACTTCTTCAACGAGTCCTCGCGGCGCCTGCAGTTCCATACCAACGACGCGGATCTCGAGATCATCCGCGTACGCAGCTTCGACACGGCGACCTTCCTCGCCTTCGGCGCCGCCCATCTGGCGATCGCCGGCAGCGACGTGCTGATGGAATTCGACCATCCGGAAATCTACGCCCCGGTGGATCTCAATGTCGGCCATTGCCGCCTCGCGGTCGCCGAACCGGCGGAACTCGCCGCGAAGGAGAACCCGCAGCACTGGAGCCACCTCCGGATCGCGACGAAATATCCGAACGTCACCCGGCGCCATTTCGCAGCGCGCGGCGTGCAGGCGGAATGCATCAAGCTGAACGGCGCGCTGGAACTGGCGCCCGGCCTTGGGCTCTGCCGCCGCATCGTCGATCTGGTGGAAACCGGCTCGACCCTGAAGGCGAACGGCCTCGTCGAGGTCGAGCAGATCGCCGCCGTCAGTTCCCGTCTCGCCGTCAATCGCGCCGCGCTCAAGACACGACCTGGGCCGGTGAAGGATCTGGTCGACCGTATCGGGGAGGCAGCCCTTGCCGCGTAAGTTGATTGCGGGAGCGCCGGATTTTGAGGAGGCGTTCGAAGGCCTCGTCAATTCCAAGCGCGAGACCGACAGCGATGTCAGCGACACCGTCGCCGGCATCATCGCCGACGTGATCGCCCGCGGCGATGCGGCGCTGATCGAGCTGACGCAAAAATTCGACCGGATCGATCTGGCCAAGACCGGAATTGCAATTTCGGCGGAAGAGATCGCTTCAGCGCGGGCGGCCTGCTCGCAGGAAACGCTTGCCGCGCTGGAAAAGGCGGCCGAGCGGATCGAGGCCTTTCACCGGACCCAGGTCCCCACCTCCATCGATTATGCGGACGCGGACGGCGTCGGTCTGGGACTACGCCACACGCCTGTCGACGCGGTCGGGCTCTATGTGCCGGGTGGCAAGGCCGCCTATCCGAGCTCGGTGCTGATGAACGCCATCCCGGCGAAGGTCGCGGGCGTTCCGCGCCGGGTCATGGTGGTGCCGACGCCGGGCGGCGAGATCAGCCCGCTGGTGCTAGCCGCCGCCGAGATTTCAGGCATCACCGAGATCTACCGGGTCGGCGGCGCGCAGGCCGTGGCCGCGCTCGCCTACGGGACCGAAACCATCCGTCCGGTCGACAAGATCATCGGCCCGGGCAACGCCTATGTCGCCGCAGCGAAACGCCAGGTCTTCGGCAAGGTCGGGATCGATTCCATTGCTGGACCGTCGGAAATCCTGGTTGTCGCCGACGCCGAGAACGATCCCTCCTGGATCGCCATCGACCTCCTGTCCCAGGCCGAGCATGACGAGGTTGCGCAGGCGATCCTGATCACTGACGACGCAGACTTCGCGGCTAGGGTGGAAGCCGCCGTCGCGGAGCATCTCGCGACCCTGCCGCGCGCCAATATCGCCGGCGCGAGCTGGAACGATCACGGCGCGGTCATTGTCGTGAACGATCTCGCCGACGCCCCGGCCCTGGTCGACCGGCTGGCGCCGGAGCATCTGGAGCTCGCGGTCGAGGATCCGGACGCGCTCGCCGGCGAGATCCGTCATGCCGGCGCGATGTTCCTCGGACGTCATACGCCGGAGGCCATCGGCGACTATGTGGCGGGACCGAACCACGTACTGCCGACGGCGCGGACAGCACGCTTCTCCTCCGGCCTCGGCGTGCTCGACTTCCTGAAACGTACGACCTGGGTGAAATGCGACCCGGCGAGCCTCGCCGCCATCGGTCCGGCTGCGGTGACGCTGGCGGAGGCGGAAGGGCTCGGCGCCCATGCCCGCTCGGTGGCGATCCGCCTCGGAGCAGCCGCCGAATAGGCGGGAGTGAACCATGGTGCGCGATTTCGGCGACGGCCCGATCGAGGATGACGACGAGGAGGGCCGCGCCAATGCGCGCATCTCCAAGATCGAGCTCGACGAGCGCACCGTGGTCCGGCGCAGCCCCGAAGTAGAGCACGAGCGTGCGGTCGCGATCTACGACCTGCTGGAAGAGAATTCCTTCGCCCCCGCGGGCGACGAGGATGGCGGCCCCTACGAGCTGAAGCTCAGGATCGAGGAGAACCGGCTGCTTTTCGACATTTCCGATCCCGAGCGCGGCGGCAATTACCAGATCTGGCTTGCCATGACGCCGTTCCGGCGCGTGGTGCGGGACTATTTCAAGATCTGCGAAAGCTATTACGACGCCATCAAGCACCTGAACCCGTCCCAGATCGAGGCCATCGACATGGGCCGGCGCGGGCTGCACAACGAAGGTTCGACGCTGCTGAAAGAACGCCTCGCCGGCAAGGTCGATATCGATTTCGATACCGCCCGGCGCCTCTTTACCCTCATCTGCGTCCTTCACATCCGGGGGTAAGCCGCAGATGTCGGACCGCGCCATGCCCCCCGAGCCCCAGTCGCCGCTGGGTGAACCGATCCGGGAGCCGAGCGCCGTCCTCTTCGCCTGTACCCAGAATGCGGTGCGCTCGCCGATGGCCGAGGCGATCATGAAACATCTGATCGGGATGAAGGCCTATGTGGATTCCTGCGGCGTGCGCAACGGCGATCTCGACCCGTTCGCGGTCGAGGTGCTGAACGAGATCGGCATCGATCTCTCGCGCCACGCGCCGAAGAGCTTTGAGCAGATGGAAGACGATTTCTTCGATGTCATCGTTTCGCTCTCGCCGGAAGCGCAGCATCGCGCGATCGAGCTGACCCGGACCATGGCCTGCGACATTGAGTACTGGCCGATGCTGGACGCGACAATCATCGAAGGCTCCCGGGAGACGCGGCTCGACGCCTACCGCCATGTGCGTGACGAGTTGATGCGCCGGATCAAACAGAGATTCTCGGCGCTGATGGATAAAAATGCGGGCTCCGGCTAAGCGCTTCGCAGTGCTGCCATGAAGAGAAAAGACCTTGACCCCGCCGGGCGCCCGGCGCACTTATTGCCGCAATCTTCGGACGCTTGAAGGAGTAGGAATGCCGAAAGAAGACGTAATTGAGTTTTCCGGAACCGTTTCGGAATTGCTTCCGAACGCCATGTTCCGGGTGAAGCTGGACAATGACCACGAAGTGCTCGCCCATACCAGCGGCAAGATGCGCAAGAACCGGATCCGCGTGCTCGCGGGTGATCGGGTAAACGTGGAAATGACCCCGTACGATCTGACCAAGGGTCGTATCACCTTCCGCTTCAAATAAGTCTTCCGAGGTGACGGCCATGTCTGGCCCCCTACGATTGCGCGCCCCTTCCGGCGCGCATTTCGTTTTGGCCTCGGCCTCGCCGCGCAGGCTCGACCTGCTCGGCCGTATCGGGCTCGTGCCCGATCACGTCAGCCCAGCCGATATCGACGAGACCCCTAAGAAGGGCGAATTGCCGGACGCTTATGCCGAACGCGTCGCCTGGGAAAAGGCGCATGCGGTCGCGCAGAGTCATCCGGAGGCCTTCGTGCTCGCCGCCGACACCGTCGTCGCGAGCGGCCGGCGCATCCTTCCCAAGGCGGAAAGCGAGGAACAGGCCCGCGCCTGCCTGAAACATCTCTCGGGCCGCCGCCACCGTGTGATCGGTGCTATCCGCCTGATCGGCCCCGAGGGTTTCACGCGCAGCCGGATCTCGGTGACCACTGTCGCCTTCAAACGGCTGACGAAAGAGGATATCGAGACCTATATCGCCTCCGGCGAATGGGACGGCAAGGCCGGCGGCTACGCCATCCAGGGCCTCGCCGCGATCCATATCCGCTTCCTCTCTGGCTCCCATTCCAACGTCGTCGGTCTCGATCTTCACGAGACTCACGCCCTCCTTGCCGGATGCGGTTTCCGCTATGGTGAGGGCGATGCGTGAGCCCGACCGCCTGATCGTCGACAGATCCCCCGGGGAGACCCGGATCGCCGCGCTTGCGGACGGCATTCTCACCGATCTCTGGGTCGAGCGCACCGGCCTGCCAAGAAGCCGCCGGGGCGAAATCGCGCTCGCCCGTGTTACCGCCGTCCGGCCCGAACTGAACGCGGCCTTTCTCGATATCGGCAAGGGCGAGGCCTTCCTCAATCTCGGCAAGAGAAAAGCGCCTGCTGAAGGTGCGCTGCTGCCGGTCACCGTGACCGCGGACGCCGCCGGCCGCAAACAGGCGCAGGCCTCGCGCCAGATCTCGCTCAGCGGCCGCTTCATGAGTCTCCGCCCGACCGAGAGCGACCTTTCGATCGCCGGCGCCATCAAGGCCAAAGGCAAGCGGGACGCGCTGAAGGAGATGCTTGAGCCCGGCCGCCCGGCGGATGTCGGGCTTCTGGTGCACGAGAATGCGGACGGTGCCGAAAAGCTTCAGCTCATTGCCGACCTGACCGGGCTTCTGAAGGAGTGGAAATCGGTCGAGGACGCGATCGCCGCCGGGGACGGCCCCAAGCCGATCCGCCTGGCCCCGAGGCCGGAAGAGACCGCTTGCGTGCTCTTCCCATCGGCACCCGTCGCGGAGAGCAGCGGCGGCACCGGTTTCGAGGCGGACGATATCGACACGCAGATCGAACGCGCGCTCGCCCGCCGCCTTGTCCTGCCGAACGGCACCGCGCTGACCTTCGACGATACCGAGGCGCTGGTCGCCATCGACGTGGATCTCGCTGGCGCGGCGCGGGCGCCGAATGGCTGGGCTCGCCTTTTCGAGGAAATGGCCCCCTCTATCGCTTCCGAGATCCGCCTCCGCCGCCTCTCCGGCCTCGTCCTGATCGATTTCCCCCGCCTCTCGCAGAAGAGCGACAAGGACCGGATCGCCGCCGCGATGCAGGCGGCTTTCGAGGGATGGCCGCTTTCTGGCGGCGACAACGCGCAGCCGCCCCAGGTGCTCGGCTGGACCCGGAGCGGCGTTCTGGAAGTCACCGTGCAGCGCGTCGGCCGCAGTCTCGCCGAGGACTATCTCCGCCCGGCGGAGCGCCATCCGCGCGCCGCGACTGTTGCCCTCACGGCCCTGCGACGGCTGTTGCGCGAGACCAACGGCATCGCCCGCCCGGAAATACTCTGCGCGCCCGATATCGCAGACTGGCTCGCCGGTCCGGGCGCGGAAGCGCTGGCCGAGGTAAACCGCAAGCTCGGAGGCGCCTTGCAAGTGACCGCGCAGCCGGACTATGCCTTGGAGCGGATCGAGATCGGTCCGGCAAGGCGCTAGGGGAAACCGGATGGCGGATATCAGCGATTTCGAGAAGAGCAAACGCAAGCGCAAGGCCGGCTGTGCGATCTGCGGCAAACCGATCGACAAGGCCTTCCGCCCGTTCTGCTCCGAGCGCTGCAAGACCATCGATCTCGGCCGCTGGCTCGGCGGCGAATATCGTCTGCAGACCAACGAGGAACCGGACGAGGCGGAGTTGCTCGATCTGGCGCAGGCGATGGAGGAGCGGCGGGAGCGCTAGGCCGCCTGGCACCAGAACTGGTACATGGCGAGGAAGCTTTCCGGATACTCCCGCTCGATCTTGTCCCAGTTCGCCGGATCGGTCGCCGACGGATCTTCCGGGAAGCGCTTCAGATAGAGCTCCCGCAGTGCCACCGAGGCCGTTTCCACGCCGACTAATTTCAGGTCCAGTTCGGCCACCGCGGCGCCGATCTCCGGCCAGGTGAAGCGCACCTCGCGGCGATGGAAGAGCAGGTCACGGCAGCCGCTGAGGGAATAGAAGTCTCCCGTCTGCCAGACGATGGCGGCCGGGTCGCTTTCCGGCAACAGCAGCGCGTCGCGCCGCCGGTCGCGGATCTCGGCGGCGATCTCGTCTTCCGCGGTGGCCTCGATCTCCGCCCGGAGCTTGGCAAAGCGTTCCCGTGCAATCTCGCTATAAAGGGCGACCCGCATCAGCCCGCCCGGTTTCAGCAGCCCCCGAAGGACACGCCAGCCCGCCAAGGGGTCCGCCATGTGGTGCAGAACGCCGGAGCACTCGATCACGTCGAACCGCTCCTCCAGCGCGCCGAGCCCGAGAATGTCCGCCTGCGCGAAACGAATGTTCGTCCGGCCCAGGTCCTGCGCCATCCGTGCAGCGTAACCGAGCGAGCGGCGGCTGAGATCGACCGCGGTGACCTCGACCCCCTCGTAGCGCGCGGCGGTCTGGATCGCGTGCCGCCCGGTACCGCAGCCGGCAACCAGCAGCTTCGGCGCCCTGAGGTCTATTCCGTCGAAGCGCATCGCCGGGAAGCGGTCGCGCTGATGGGCCTCGAACGACTTGCGGCGGATTTGTCCGTCGACACTGCGCCAGCGCGGATAGGGGTGGGTCTCGTACTGGTCGCGCACCTTCTCCGAAATCTCGTCCGCGATCGGCGTCAGCGCCGAAAGCGCGGTGCCGAGAATGCGTTCCTCCTCCGGCTCGCGGACCGACCGGTCAAGGATCAGGCCCGATCCGATACCTTCCAGAGCGGCGCATGCGGCGGGAACCGAAGCAATGTCACGATAGAGCCCGAGCAGTATCGCCTGCTCCGGCGTCAGCCGATCCAGCGCCAAAAGCGCTCCTACGGCAACCGCCTCCTCTTCCGTCTCGCACCAGGCGTATTCCGACGTCATCGCCTGCAGGAAAAGCGGTTCGGCCGACTTCGGGTTTACCGCGCCGTGCAGCAGCAGGCGCCGCCGCTCCGCTACCATCCAGGCCTCCAGGCGCGGATCGGGCAATGTCGTCCAGGACAGCAACGCGGCGAGCAGCGGATCGTCCGGCAACGGTGGCGGAGGGCCGCCACCCTCGCGATACCAGCGCCAGGCCACCTCGGCGCCTTTCGCGATGGCGCGGTTCGCCAGCACAAGCGAGAGCGCCGCCGGAGCCAATCGTTGTAGGTCGATATCGCGGCGCTCGAACATTGCGAGCAGGATCGTTCGGAGCGCCGGATCGGGCTTCGCAAACCGGAGACCGGCAAGTGCGTCCAGCATCTCCGCGAGAAACCCCGCCTCGGGTGCCTTGCGGTGCGCGCTATCGAAGTGACGGACCGCCGCCGCGCCGTCGCCCGTTTGCAGCAGGGCACGCGCCAGGTTCGCTTCCGCGACCGCATAGTCCGGCTTGAGCTTGAGCGCCCGCCGGTAGGCCTGCACGGCTTCCTTCGGCCGGCCCGCCGCCTTCAGGGCGACGCCGAGATTGTTCTGCAGCTCCGGCTGGTGCGGATTGAGCTTCGCGACCTCTCCGAAGATCGCCGCCGCCTCCGCCGGACGGCCCTGACGCATGAGCTGCGAGGCCTCGCGCAGCCGCGACATGGGATCGCGCGCGTTCACCGATCAGCCGTCGATATGCAGGTCGAAGGCGATGCTGATCCGCTCGCCGCCGCCGCGGAAGGGAATCGTGCTGTGCCAGACATAGGAGGGGAAGACCACCGCCATGCCGAGCTCCGGGCAGATCGCTTCCAGCTTGCGGGTGCCGCGATAGGGGATGCCGTAGCCCGGCCGGTTAAATTCGAGCCAGCCGGCACGCTCCGGGTCGTCCGGCCGCACCGTTTCGGGCACGGCGGCGTAATAGGTCCCGCTCAGCCAGCCGGCATTGTGGATATGCGCGCTCTGGTGTCCCTCGTCGCCGAGGATATTGGCCCAGATATTCACCGCGTAGCCGTCGGGAATACGGGCAAAGAAGGGGTGGGACGGGTCCCGGGAGAGCCCGGCGATATAATCGTTCAGTCCGGCTGCCAGCATCTGCTCGAACGCGGCTATGGCCGGGCCCTTTTGATCGAAGAGTTGCGGCACGAAGGCGCCGCCTCGGATCGCCCGCCGCAACGGGTCGAGGTTGCCCGAAATGTTAGGGTGGTTGCGGATCTCTTCCGAAAGCGCAGCGTTGAACCCAACGTGATCCCTATAGCCTCCGGGGACCGGGAAGCGGATCGGCCGCGTCGCCGATCCATGCGCGATCAGACGGTCGACCTCGTCATACCGCCCGAGCTCCTCCAGCGCGACCGAGCGGTAAGCGGTTGCGCGGACATGGTTCGGGTCGCGGGCGAGGACACGGTCCGTCGCGGCGAGCGCACGTTCCGCGTCTCCCTCGATCAGAAGCGCTTGTGCGAGATTGTTGGCGGCGGGAACGTTGCCCGGCTGCCCCGCGAGCGCGCGGCGGTAGGCCTGTTCCGCCGCACCATATTCCTTATCGAGCTGGAACTGGTTTCCAAGCCCGACGAACGGTCCGGTATTCTCCGGCCCCGTGACGAGCGACCGGCGCCATGCCGCGTTGGCCGCCTCCGGCTCTTTCCGCGCGTCCAGTACGTCGCCGCGCGCATTCCAGGCCTGCATGAAATCGGGCGCCGCCCGTGTGGCGGTCTCGGTCAGGCGGTCCGCCTCGTCCAAGCGGCCTTCCTTCAGATGGATCCGGGCCCGGAGTGTCGCCGCGGGCGGATTCTCCGGAGCCACTTCGAGAATCCGGTCATAGATCTCCGCCGCCGCCGCGGTGCGGCCGGCATTCTGGTGTTGGATCGCAAGCGACAAGGCCTCGGACAACTGCATCTTTCGGGTCCCTCCCCGGCAAGCCTGTCCTTGGATAGCGCCGATGGGAGAGGTCATCAAGCGGCCCGGAAAAAAAGCACGGATTGGGCGCTGGACAGCCTCGTTTATATCTTCTATACACCTGCCTCTCGCCGGTTCGGCAGCGGCTTCGCGGTCGGATCGCAAGTGTGCCCAGGTAGCTCAGTTGGTAGAGCAGCGGATTGAAAATCCGCGTGTCGGTGGTTCGAATCCGCCCCTGGGCACCACTTTCCCTCCCGAACTCCAAAACAATTTCGCCTGTCGCCAGGCCGCTGTAGCGCGCCGGATGGTTTTGGATTTCTAGCCACTTGGTTTTGGATTTATCCGCTCTTCTGAGTCCCGGAACGCGATCACTCTTCAAAGGTCACTAATTGCTCCCGGAACGACGGAACCAAGTCCTCCTTAGGCACGTGATCGCCAACCTCCTCTAACAAATCGAAGTATATGAACGGCTCGCCTTTCGCCCGGTGGGTCATGTAGGCCCTGATTTGGTCAGAAACCAAAAGCCAAAACGCCATACCCTGGTCAACGGCGTTGCATAAGGAAGCGCCCGTAGCAGTAAGCATTCTTGAAAAATGCAATAATCGTTCCTCAGTTAAACCGTCGTCGGCTTCTCGGGAAAAGTCTGAGATGAGGGTGTTGCGGCTCGTGGAAACGTCTTCAATTTTTTGCATTGTTCCCATAGCTCGGTGAGCAAATAACGAAAGTGGCGGCATTTCCTTGTTGAGCGACGAGTACTCCGAAGCGTCCGGGGGCGACAAAGCCGCTATTCGCTCCATGCACACATAAAAATGTTGTAGCGAACTCGCCAAGCTGCGCAGATCTTGATATTTCTCTGCGCGGTTCGTCAGAGGCGTGTTGACGATGTTTTCCGTCGCTCTTTCTACCTTTTCAACATCCCAGGCCAAATCGCTGGTAAATTGCATTTTAACATTCGCCAGAGTCTCGATATTTGACGCTGCGGCCATATTGAGACGATTTAGCGCGTCCAGCGCAGCTCGCCATTTTGCCTTCGCTTCCGACTTGGAATGCACGCGCTGCTGTAAGAGAAATGCCCCGATACCCAACGCAAAACCTAAGAATGAACCAATCGCCGTCTGTGTCACACCTAACCAAAACTCTGACATTTGTTCTCCCCCCGGCCACCTGATCAGATAAATGGCACGAGACCACGCTCGTTAGGAACACTGACATATGCTCTCAGGAGATGGTCGATTTAAGGTGGCTCGGCAGAGCCTAATTTCAGAGCCGACCACCTAGATGATTCTAGCAAAACTATCATAAACTCGTGCCTTATCCCGTTCCCGCTACGATCCCATCTGACGCGCGGCTTCTCGGTTCGTGAGCCTCTGATCGGTCGCATGATATCCATCGAAGAGCTCGACGAGGCGAAAGGGACGAACCTTGCGGCGAAAGCCGGCTGGGCGTTCTTCGGGCAAATCCTTGCCGCCCCTGTCGGCCTCTTTGTCGGAGCTGCCCTCGTGGGCAATGGAAAGCAGGTCTGTTTTGGGGCTGAACTGACGGACGGGCGCTTCATCGAACAGACCGGCCCGGCGACATTTTCCGCGCCCGCTTCAATCGCTCAAGCCTCGTCGTTCGAAGCCGCCGGTTAGGCTTCAAGGGACGCTCAAATAACTTTCAACTTAGCTTTCATCTTCCAGCCGCGAACCTGAAACCTGGTTTCATCTGCCGCCCGGAATTCCCCCGTTTTCTGTTTTCCGTACTCCCAAGTCCATTTGTCGCAGCGCTGTTCCATCTGGCAATTTACACCTTCGCGCCGGACCGCTGTGACACGCGACAACCCTTTGGTTTTGTGCCGGTATTTCCCGCTTCGTCTCGCAAAATCCCGCTTCCGTTTCTTACAAAACCAAGTGTCTCAGTACAGCCGCGACGTGAGCGATGTGTATTGCTTCCACGATGAGAACAGATTTTCCGCGATGCAGCATTGTTTTCCGCATTGCAGCATACAGGTTGGCTTCACCGGTCCCCTGCGATAAGCCACGCCTCCAACCGATAAACCTGCCGATTTGTGCGGCATGCATCGGGTTGGAGACATGCAATGAAATATGATTTTCGCGGGGCGGAGCCGAACCGGCGCCATATCGGCCCGGGCGATATCCGCGCCGCAACGCCCGACCGCCCGCTGGTCTGCCTAACCGCCTATACCGCGCCCGTCGCCGCCTATCTCGATCCGGTCTGCGACCTGCTGCTGGTCGGCGATTCGCTCGGCATGGTGATCTACGGCATGGACGGCACCGTCGGGGTCACACTCGATATGATGATCGCCCATGGCCGCGCCGTGACCAGACGGGCGCGCCATGCCTGCGTCGTCGTCGACCTGCCGGCCGGCAGCTACGAGGACGGGCCGGGGCAGGCGCTCGAAAGCGCACGCCGCGTCATGGCCGAGACCGGGGCCGATGCGGTAAAGCTTGAAGGTGGCATCGCCGTCGAGGCCTCGATCGCCGCCCTGGTCGGGGACGGCATCCCCGTACTCGGCCATATCGGCCTGCTGCCGCAGCATGCGGAAGAAGGTTTCAGGATCCAGGGGCGCGGCGAGGACGGCGCCCGCCAGGTGCTGGAGGATGGCCTTGCCGTCGAGCGCGCCAGCGCCTTCGCCGTCGTCATCGAGGGCACGGTGGAGCCTGTCGCCCGCCGGGTGACCGAAGCACTCTCCATCCCGACCATCGGGATCGGCGCCTCCGCCGCCTGTAGCGGCCAGATCTTGGTCACCGACGACCTGCTCGGTCTCTATGACGGGCACCTTCCGAAATTCGCCGAACGGTACGCCGATCTCGCGGGCACGATCCGCGAAGCGGCGCAGCGTTGGACGGATGACGTACGCAGCCGGGCCTTTCCGGCCGAACGCAACACCTACGCCGAGAGACCGGCGGGAAAGGTTTGAACGATGGAAATCATTCGCACCAAAGCTGATCTCCGCGCTCGTGTGAGCAACTGGAGAAGCGCCGGCGAGACAATCGCCCTGACACCGACAATGGGGGCGATCCACGAAGGCCATCTCTCGCTCGTCCGACTCGGTCTCGAACGCGCGAACCATTGCGTCGGAACGATCTTCGTCAACCCGAGGCAATTCGGGCCGAATGAGGATTTCGCCACCTATCCGAGGGACGAGGAAGGCGATTTCGCCAAGTTCGAGGCCGCCGGCTGCGACGCGGTATATGCGCCGGCACCCGACCAGATCTACGGGACGGACTACAAGACCGAAGTCATCGTGCACGATATTTCGGATTTAATGGAGGGCGCGAGCCGACCCGGCTTCTTCACGGGAGTTGCGACCGTCGTCTCGAAGCTCCTCATCCAGGCAATGCCGGATATCGCGATTTTCGGCGAGAAGGATTTCCAGCAGCTCGCCGTCATCAGGACCATGGCCCGCGACCTTGATCTGCCAATCGAGATCCTGGGGGCACCGACAGTCCGGGAGCCGGACGGTCTCGCCCTCTCCTCGCGCAACGCCTATCTGGACGAGAGCCAGCGCCGTATAGCCCCGGCGCTCCATGAGGCAATGATCGCCGCCGCGGCAACCGTTCAGAACGGCACGGCTCCCGAAATCGCAGCCGATCAGGCACGGAAAGCGACCCTCTCCGCCGGGTTTCAGGAGGTCGACTATATCGACATCCGCGACCAAGACAGTTTTCTGACCGCCACCGCGCCCGGCGATAATCTCCGGATCTTCGCCGCGGCGCGCCTAGGCACCTGCCGCCTGATCGACAATCTCGGGATCTGACGAGTTCGGCTATTCCGGCTATTCTCCCTTTTGAAGCCGCGTGCAAGCGGCAGCGAGGGAGAATAGCCGATGGCAATAGAAACGCCGAACTACCCGGACCATGCGCGCCTGGGAGCGCTCGACTCCCGGATGGTGGATCCCGACTGCCTCGACTGGGTTCCGACCCGGTTCGAGGGCGTCGAGATGAAGGTGCTGATGGAGGACAGGGAGAGCGGCCTAATGACCGCGCTCTTCCGCTGGCAACCCGGCGCCATGCTCCCGCATCACGAACATGTCGATATAGAGCAGACCTACATGCTGGAAGGCCGGCTGGAAGACGAGCAGGGCTCGATCGGGCCGGGGGAATATGTCTGGCGCCCGGCCGGAAGCCGACACGTCGCGCGGGCTCCCGAAGGTGCGCTGATGCTCAGTATCTTTCACAAGCCGAACCGGTTTCTCGACTAGCTCTGGATATCGGCTCGAAGAAGATCGCGGCAGCGCACGAACAAAGCTTCAGAATATTTTATTGTGCCGCGACAGAGACCTGCATCGTTAAGGCCTGTGTCTCGACAGGCCTGAATCGCAATGCATTCTGACGCTACGAACAATCCCGCAAACATTTTAGACAAGCATAATCTATTATAATTACTCAATATTTTATTCGATTAATCTTGCTCGATCAGAGTCGTCGATTAATTTCCTGACAAAATTATTACTTTTAACAGCGCTTTGCTTGGCAACTGAATGTCGAATGGCGACAAAAACTCTACCGACACTATCCTAGACGGGTCCGAGCTCACGCATCCCGAACATCGCGCGCTCTTCGAGCACTGGATGGCACATCGGCGCGGCGATCTGGTCCCGCTGCGGAGCAGCTTCGACCCGCTCGCGTTCCACCGTTCGATGCCCCGGATGGCAATCATCGAGCGCGGCGGAAGTGCGGACAGCCCAAGTTTCCGCTACCGGCTGGCCGGCACCGAGATCGTGCGTCGCGCGGGGCGCGATCCGACCGGGATGACTTTCGAGGAGCTTTATGAGGGCACCTATCTGGAGACCGCGAACCGCACCTATCGCGAGGTCATGGCGTCCGGACAGGCGCATTTTTCCCACCGGATCTATCCGACGGGCAAAGATGCCGGATATCTCTACTATGACCGGCTCATCCTGCCTTACAGCTCGAACGGCAGCGAGGTCGACCAGTTCGTTCTCTTGATCGTCGTTATCGAACAGGATGCGCCGAAGCAGCAGGCCGGCAGCTTTTCCTTCTTCGGCAGGAAACGGAACGCCTGACCGACTCCCCGCGCCCAAAATGAAAACGGGCGCCGAAACGGCGCCCGTCCTCAGAATTCGGGTTGTCAGACGGCGCTCAGAGCGCTTCGTCGACCCACTGCTGCAGCTGCGCCTTCGGCATCGCGCCCATCTTGGTCGCCGCGACCTGACCGTCCTTGAACAGGATCAGGGTCGGAATGCCGCGCACGCCATATTGCTGCGGGGTCTGCGGGTTCTCGTCGATATTGATCTTGGCGACGGTGACCTTGTCGCCCATCGACTGCGCCATCTCCTCGAGCGCCGGTGCGATCGCCTTGCAGGGGCCGCACCATTCGGCCCAGAAATCGACCAGAACCGGCTTGTCGGAATTCAGAACGCTGTCGGAGAAACTGGTGTCGGTGACTGCAATCGTCGACATGGGGGCTTCCTCGTTTGCCTTGTCTTGCATGCCGGGCTCCCACCCTCGCATGAGAAGTGAATCTAGGAAGCGCCCGCAATCACGTCAAGACAGCCTGCCCCGCCCCAGCATTTCCGCGGCGGAAAGAGCCTCGCCACTAAACGGCACGTGCCCCCGGCGCGTGTGAGTCGAGGAGTCCCGGCGGCAGTTCGGTCAAGAACGGCCCGTCGGTCCAGAGCAGCAGACAGCGCACGTCGCGGTCCTCGAACATGCCCGCCAGCAGGACCCGGTAGGCCGCCATCTGGCGCAGGTAGATCACCGGCACGTCCTGCAGGCGCTCCGGCGGCGGCCGGTTGGTCTTGAAATCGACGACGGTCACGCGGTCCGGCGCGACCAGCAGCCGGTCGATCTGCCCGGAGACGATTGTGACGCCCCCGTCCCCGATCGCGACCTGCCCGACGATCGGTACCTCGGCCCTGGAATTCTCCGCGAAAAGGCCCGACCAGTCGGGATGCTCCAGAACCCCCATGACCTCGTCCAGATAGCGCGCGGCAAGTTCAGGCGCGAGATCGTGCAGCGGCCGGGCGAGGAAAGAAGCTCCCGCCGCACGGCGGTGCTCCGGAGGCAGGTCCGGCAACACCTGCAGCATTCGGTGCATTAGCTGGCCGCGCTTGAAGCGTCCCTGATCCGTCGGGGACAGCGGTGAGCGCAGGGCCGGTTCGGGATCGCTCGGGCGCGACGGCATCAGCGGGCGCGGCGGCACCGGTTCCGGCGCCGGCTGCGACTGCGCCCAGTCGGGCACCGGCCGTCTCGCCTCGGTTCCGGAAGCAACCCTGACGGGCGGCAACACATCACGTTCCTGCGGCGTTTCGTGGCGAAGCAACGGCAGGTCGGAGCCCGATGCGGCGCTGACCGTTCCGTCCTCGATCTCGGATGCGAGACCGCCCATGGCGCCACGGATCAGATCGTACCAGTTCCCTTCCGGCGCACGCTGTTTGGTGGCCCAGCCGGCGACATAGAGCCGGTCCTCGGCACGGGTCATCGCGACATAGAGCAGACGCCTGTATTCTTCGTTGCGCTTGCGCTCGGCGGCTTCCTTGGCGCCGATACTCGCCGCCGCGTCCTCCGCCCTGGCCGGGGCGCAGAGCGGGACCGGGACGCCGTCCCCCGACTCCGCCCAGAGGATCTTCGCCGTGCCGCGCGGAACCTGCATGGTGTCCGGCATGAAGACGATCGGCGCCTGCAAGCCCTTCGACCCGTGCACGGTCATGACGCGCACGCGGCCGCCCTCGCCGCCTTCCATGTCGCGCTTGATGTCGCTCTCGGAAGCCTCCAGCCAGTGCAGGAAGCCCTGCAGGGAGGGCACATGCCCGCGTTCGTATTCCAGCGCTTGGGCGAGGAACTCGTCGAGCGGGTCCGCCGCCTCGATGCCAAGCCGCTCCAGAATCCGCCGCCGCCCGCTCGGCTCGCCCTCGGCGAGGATGCCGGCGAAGAGCTCGTAGGGCGGCATGGTGTCGGTCCGCGCGAGATAGGAGGTGAGCAGCTCGTCGGCGCGGGCGAAGGAAGTCTTCTCTGGCGCGCGCCGCCGCAGCTCGCGCCAGAGCCGCCCCTCCTTGCGGTTCCAGGCGAGCTCGAACAGCTCGTCCTCGTCGAGCCCAATGAGCGGACTTTTCAGCACTGTCGCCAGCGTCAGGTCGTCTTCCGGCAGCAGCAGGAAACGGCCGAGCGCGATCAGGTCCATGACCGCGATCTGGTCGCTCAGTACCATGCGGTCGACACCGGCGACGTCGATATCCCGCTCCTTCAGAGCGCGTACCATCTCATGCACGAAGCCGCCGCGCCTGCGCACCAGCACCATGATGTCACCGGGACCGATGGAGCGGCCCTTGGAAGACAGTATCTCGCCCCTGTCCATCCACGAGCGGATACGGCCCGCAATCGCTCCGGCGAGCCGGGAGGCCGGATTGTCGAGCCCACGCTGGGCAAGCGGCAGGGCCCAGCTGCCTTCCTCCTCGCTCTCGGCCGGCAGGAAGGGCGGCCAGACTTCGACCAGGCTCGCATCGCCGCCGCGCGAAACGCCGTGGCGGATCGAGAGCAGTTCGCCCTCCTCGTCCGCCTCGAGCACGCCCTCGCCCGCGGGACGGCTGTTGAACAGCCGGTCGACCAGTCCCAGCACCGCCGCGCCGGAGCGGAAGGAGACCTCGAGATCGACCGAGGCCCAGGTGCCGGACGCCGCCTCGATGCGCGCGGCGAAATGCCGGCGCATGCGGAGGAACCCTTCAGGGTCGGCGCGCTGGAACGAGAAGATCGACTGTTTCACGTCGCCGACGGCGAAGATGCTGCGCCCGGCGTCGCGCGCCTCCTCGTAGGCGCCTGCGCCGGCGAAGAACTCCTCGGTCAGCGCCTGCACCACCTCCCACTGCTCGGGGTTCGTGTCCTGCGCCTCGTCGATCAGGATATGGTCCAGCCCGCCGTCGAGCTTGAACAGAACCCAGGCGGCAACGCCGGGCCGCTTCAGCAGGTCGCAGACCGTCGCGACAAGATCCTCGAAATCGACCAGCGCCCCGCGCCGTTTGCCCGCCTCGTAGCCGTCCAGCACGGCGGCAGAGATGCGCAGCACCGCCGATGTGCGCTCGGCGAGGCCATGGGCGTTCAGCAGCTCCTTCAGCGCGATCAGGCGCTCGCCCTCGCGGGCAAGCACGGTTTCGATGTCGGAGAACAAATCCACCGCCGCTTTCGTCGCCAACCTTTTCCGGAGATCTCCGTTGCCGGTCAGGAAGACGCCGCAATAGCTTTCGAAAAGCTCCGTCCGGCGCTCGCCTTCCGCCGCTAGAAAGTCCGCGAGGGCCGCGCCGCGCTCCATGTCGGTCTTGCTGCTCTCCACCAGCGCTTCGGTGGCGCGACGGAGTCCGACCAGATCGAGTGCACTGTCCGTAAGACCGTCGCGCAGCACCGTATCGGCGGTCTCGTCGGCAGGCAGATCGAGATGCGTCCTCAGCGCCGCGTCGATCTTATCCTTCCCACCGATAGCCTCGATGAAGCGGGCGAGCCGGGCGCGCTCCTGCAGCAACTCGGAAACCAACCCGTCGAAAGTCTCCTCTGCGAAACGGCGGTTGATAAGCCGGAGCGCCTGTCCGAGCACGCTTTCCGGATCGGCGGCGGCCATGTTCAGCACCCGGTCGCGCGCGTCCCAGAGCCGTTCGGCGGCGGTGCGGTCGTCCATGACCTGGAAATGCGGCGGCAACCCGGCCTCGAGCGGGAAGCGTTTCAGCACGGCCTGGCAGAAGGCGTGGATGGTCTGGATCTTGAGACCGCCGGGCGTGTCCAGCGTGCGGGCGAAGAGCCGGCGGGCGAGCGCGATCTGCTCCTGCGCCGGCTGGCGGCCGAGCAGCTTCTCCAACTGACCGCTGAGGTCCGTCTCGCCGGTGACCGCCCATTCCGAAAGCTTGCCGGAAATGCGCGCGGACATCTCGGCCGCCGCCGCCTTGGTGAAAGTGAGGCAGAGGATACGCCCCGGATCGGCGCCCGCAAGCAGCAGGTTCAGCACCCGGTCGGTCAGCACCTTGGTCTTGCCGGTCCCGGCCGACGCCGCGACCCAGACCGAAGCGGCAGGGTCCGCAGCCCGGCGCTGCGCCCGGTCGGCCTCCTGGATCACCGCTGTCGGATCGTGCTCCGCCATCTCAGGACAGCTCCCCGCCGGCGGACCATTCCTTCACCCGCGCCAGATGCTCGTAGTCGGAATAACGCGGCGCATATTCCGGCGCCGGACGCGAGCGGTAGGGCGTTTCCGGATCGTCGAAGGTCCGGATCAGGTTGAGCAACCCTTCCTCGGCCTCGGTCACAAGCGTCTCGATCGCCGCCTTGATCGCCTTGCGCTCGCCCGCCGGATCGCCGCCGCTGAGACGCCAGTACTCGAGCGCGTCGACCGCACCTTCTGGCAGCCCCTCGAAACCGCCCATGGAGAGGATCAGCGCTTCCAGCGGGAGCTGCGGGGAGTATCCGGCCGTCACCTGGCTTTCCGTCGGTGGTGCACCGGTCTTGAAATCCACGATCGCGTAGCCGCCGTCGGCCAGCCTTTCGATGCGGTCCGCCTCGCAATTGAGATCCACCGGATCCTTCAGACCTCGCACGGTGACGTGGCCCTTCTTCTCCGTCCAGATCGCGGCGATGCCGGACCGGCGGACGCGCTCCGTCTCGACGAACCACTCGGCGATGCGCTCGAAACGCGGCCACCAGAAGGCCTGCACCGAGGGATGCGCGATCTCCCGTGCGAACTCCCCCCGCCCGATCTCGATCAGGCGCTCCAATGCGCCCGGCGGAATATCCTTCGGGAACTCGTTGGTGAAGAGTTCCAGCGCCCGGTGGATCATCGTGCCCCGGTCCGCCGCGCCCGGATCGGCGTCGAGCGGGTCGAGCGAGCGCAGCCCGAGGACCCGCTTGGCGTAGATCGCATAGGGATCGCGCACCCAGGTCTCGATCTCGGTGACGGAGAAGCGGCGCGGACGGGCGTCAATTGGAGGGCGCGGGGTCGGTGGTTTTACCGGGTCGAGTTTCGCCGGTCTGTCCAGCTCCTGCTGCCAATGCGGATAGTCCGCCAACGGGCAGCGCACCTTCTCGGTCAGCTGCAGCGCGCGCAGCACGGTCTCCATGCGGAGCCACCAGCGCGAGGCGACCGTCGGAGCGCCCTCGACCCGCTCCGCCCGTGTCAGGACGACCTCCGGCGCGGACGCGGCCATCTGGAAATCGTGCGCCGAGAGGCCGATGCGGCGCTCCGGCGCGGGGAGGCCGAATTCCGCGCGCATCGGCCGGCTCATCCAGGGGTCGGCGCCGGGGTCCGGCGGCCAGGTGCCTTCGTTCAAGCCGCCGAGGATCATCAGATCGTATTGCTGCAACCGGCCTTCCAGCGGACCGAGAATGGCAAGACGCGGATGGGTGCCGTAGCGCGGCCGGTGCACGCGGCCGACCAGCAGCGCCTCCAGCAGCGAGAGATAGTCGCGTCCGTCCAGCGGCGGGAAATCACGGGCCGACTCAGCAAGCTCGGCGAGGAAGTTCGCCGCATCCTCGCCCGCCTCTCCGGCCCAGAGCCGCTTGTCGCCGCTCTCCTCGTCCGTCGCCGCCAGCGCCTCGGCGACCGCGTTGTGGGCGGAGAGCAGGTCGATCAGCGAGATCTCATCGCTCCGCAGCAGGCCGGAGAAAAACGAGATCGGTTCGGCGAGACGATCGATCCAGGCGCGCATGTCGTCGCGATCTTCATCAGCGAAGGCTTCGTCCAAAGCCGCCAGCAGGCCTCCCGGTCCCGGCGCCGGGCGCGGGCCGCGCAGCACTTCGCGTTCGAGCGTACGCACCCTGCGGCGAAAACGCGGCTGCGCCATGCCGCCGGCGGCAAGCGGGTGTTTCAGGGCGGCGAGCAGCGGCACCGGCGCGCAGGCTTCCACCGCCATGTCCGCCGTCGCCAGCCAGAAGGTCATCGGCAGGGTGGCGGCCAGCGGCTGCCCCGCGGAATCGTCGACCTCGACTTCCCAGCGCCGGAGCGCTGCCTTCACCCGGCGGGCGAGTACCCGGTCGGGCGTCACCAGCGCGGCGGTGCGGGTCTGGTCCTCCAACGCCTCGCGCAACATCAGCGCGATGGTCTCCGCCTCTTCGTGGTGGCTCGGGCAGCTCAGCACGGAGAGCCCCTCGGTGCCGCTGGAGAGCAGTTCCTGGTCCGTCTCGGCGAGGCGTCGCCAGGCTTCCGTTGTCTCGGCGGGCCGCAGAACTTCCTGGATCAGCCGCGCCCGTGCGGAATGGGTCTTCCGTTCAGCGGCGACCGGCCAGATTTGCACTTCCTCGCGTCTCTTGCCGAGACGCTGCAGCAGGAGGGCGAGATTGTGCTGGGCGTGGCCGCTGTCGCCCTCGATCGCGCTCCAGGTCGCCGCGTCGGCGTCCCGGTCGAGGCCGGGCAGAACAACCGAGCCGCGCGGCAGCCCGAGCACCGCGCCCATCAGGCGCGCCGTCGCCGGGATACTGCCGGTCGAACCGGCGACGATCACCGGGTCTTCAGGCGGGCTCCCAGCCCAGAGCGCGGCGAGCCGGTCGACCAGCGCCGCATGGCGGAGCGGCGCTTCCATCGCCCCCTCCTCCGCCAGCATCGCCGGCCAGAACTCGGTCGCGATGGAGAGGAATTCCAAAACCTCCTGCCAGTGCGCCGCATAGCGTTCGCGCGCGAGCCCGGCGAGCCCCTCGTACCTGACTTGTTCGGTATGGACCTGATCGAGAAAGCGCGCGAGTTCGCCCGCGAGCAGCGCCGCATGATCCACTCCGGCGGCATGGATCGCAGAGCCGCTGTCCTTGCGTTCGAGGAAGCGCTGGACGAGCTGGGTCAGGAGAAGCTGTCGGCGGAGGCCGGGAACGGCGGGCGGCAGGTCGCCCGCGGCAACGGCGCCGTCGAGCCCGCCGAAAGTGCCCTCTTCATCGTCGATATCGCCGACGGGGCGCATCGCCGGCAGCAGCATGGGGCGGCCGTTACCGAGCCGGAGGAAGCTCTCTCGCAAGGTCCGGACTGCACGGCGGGTCGGCAGCAGGACCGACATGCGAGCGAGTACCATCGGGTCCTCGCCGGCCTCCTCCCAGAGGCCCTTCGCCAGCGTATCGGCAAACCCGTCCGTCGCCGCGATGGCATAGAGCCCGCCGATCCCCATGGAGCCTCCCTTGCTGGCGGATCTCAGAAGAACGGCACGTCCGGCACGTGGCCCTGGGCATAGAGCCGGCGCGCGGTCTCGAGATCCTCGTTGGTGCTGATATGATACCAGAGGCCGTCATGCAGGGCACCGTAGAGCCGTTCCGCCTCCTGGGCCTTGTCGTAGAGCCGGTTAAGTGAGAAGGCCCCTTCCGGCGCCCCCTCGAAAAGCCGCGGATGCAGGATCGAGGCGCCCATATAAGCGTAAGGCGCGACACGGCGTTCCTCACGCCGCGAGAGGCGGCCTTCGGGGTCCATGGTGAAATCGCCATAGCCGTGCCAGCCGGGGACCCTCGAGAAAGGATGCAGCAGCAGCAGCCCATCCATCTTCTTGTCGTCCCATGCCTCGGCCAGGCGAGACAGGGTCGGTTTCATCGCATCGACCCACAGGCTGTCGCCATTGATGACAAAGAACGGCGCATCGCCGAGCAGCGGCAGCGCCTTCACGACGCCGCCTCCAGTCTCGAGCAGCTCCTCTTCCCGGCTGAAGGTGATCGACACATCCGAGCGCTCCGCCAGATGCGCTTCGATCTGCTCGCCAAGATGAAAGGTATTCACGACCACGTTCTTTACGCCGACGGCGGCTAGGCGATCGAGGATGTGATCGATAAGTGCCTTGCCGTCGACCTCGACCAGCGGTTTTGGGGTCTTGTCCGTCAGCGGCGCAAGCCGCGTCCCCTTGCCCGCAGCAAGGATCATCGCGGTTTCCGGGATGGTCGCCTTCTTGGTCTTCAGTCTGGTGAGCAGCATGTCGGTGGGAAGTTCCTCAAGCGGCGCGTCCGCCCGGCGGCGGTGTCACGCGGTGATTTTCCGGCACATGTTTTTCAATCCATTCCCGGACAGGCGCAAGAGCCTCGTCGGAGAAATTCTGCAGAGTGAAGCGCCACATCCGGTCGATGAAACGGAGATAGGAGTGATTGCCCAGATGTACGGACTGGCGGGCAAAGCCACCGATATTCTTGAGATGCCGCTGGGCGCCGAGCACGTTGTAAGACCTCAGGAAACCGTCCCTGTCAGTGATCTCCGTTGCCGCACCGAAGAATCGCGCGCGTACTTCGTCCGCCACTTCGTCTGAAACATCTCGCCGACAATCCTGCAGCAGGGAAACGAGGTCGTAACTCGCGGGGCCGATGACGGCATCCTGGAAGTCCAGCAACCCGCACGCAGCCAGACCCTGCCGGTCCGCAAGCACCATCATATTGTCGACATGGAAATCGCGCAGCACGAGGACTTCCGGGACGGAACGCACCGACGGAAGGACGCTCCGCCATGCCTCTGCATAAGCCTCACGCGCATCGTCACCGATGGGCAGACCGAGACCTCGCCGGAGATACCAATCGACGAACCTCATGGCCTCGTCGAGCAGCTTCTCGTCGCTATAGGCGGGAACGCGATCTCTGATACCCGAAATGTCGCGCTGCACCAGGTCTCCGAGCACATCCCCGGCGAGTCTGTACAGCTCGCCCTCGCTATAGCCGGCTTCGAGCGCCCGGGTAAAGGTCAGGTCCCCCATATCCTCGAGCAGCAGAAAGCCGGCAGTACGATCCTCCGCCTCAATCCGCGGCACGCTGTAGCCAAAGCCGGTCAGGATGCCTGCAATCTCGACGAACGGGCCGACATCCTCCTTGTCCGGCGGCGCATCCATGACAATGGCCGCGCGCCCATCAGCACGGGTCAGGCGGAAATAGCGGCGGAAGGAAGCATCTGCCGCGAAAGCGATCTCCGTCGCGTCCCGCCAGCCTGCTTTTTGCCAGAATTTCCGGCGTGCGGGCGCACGCGGATCCGATTGGATTTTGTCACTCATTCTATCCACACGACGTCGAAAACAGCTTCGTCAAAAGCCTCTTCATAGTCCGGCCGAAGCCGTTCCGGAAGAGAGAGGGCGACCGCGCGCTCGCCGTCTTCCGCCGGATCTCCATCGCATATCTCGAAATGCAGCACCACCGCATCCGGTGGCGCGAAACTTCCGAGCCGGTCCGGCCATTCCACAAGACAGATCGCCGTCTCGAAGGCCTCGTCCAGTCCGAGTTCCAGGATCTCGTCCGGGTCGCCGATCCGATAGAGATCGGCATGCCAAATCTCGACCTCCTGCCCACCTTTATCAAAGGGGCCATATTGCTGTACCAGCGTGAAAGTGGGACTCGGGACTTCCTCGTCGTCCCCAAGCAGGTAGCGGATGAACGCTCGGGCGAAGGTGGACTTGCCGGCGCCGAGACCGCCCGAAAGCAGGAAACAGGAGCCGGGGCCGGCGAGGTCGGCGCAGATCCAGGCAAGCGCTTCCGTCTCCTCCTGGCCAGCGATATGGAGGCCTGCGGCCGCAAGTGATTCGCTCACAGCGAGAGCTCGTTCGCGAAGGTCGGATTGGCGTCCGGCAGCACCGCACGGAGCGGGAGCAGGCATTTGATGCAAAGCCCCTCGTTATCGACTTGTTCGAGCGACAGGGCACCGCCGTGCAGTTCCACAAGCCGACGGACGAGCGGCAGGGCAAGGTCCGGCCCCTGAGACCTGGATCCGCGCTCTACGCCGGAGAAGACCTCGAACAGCATGGTGCGCAATTCCTCGGGCACGCCATGGCCGCCCTCAAGGATCAGGAACTCGAGATGCTCGCCGTCTTCCCTGATTCTCAACGTGATGTTTTCTTCCGCTTCGGTGAACTGGAGCGCGCTCGAAATCAGGTTGAAGAGAATCTGGCGCAGACGGCGGTCGTCCGCTTCGATCGTACTGACGTTGTCCGCGATCTCGATTCCGATCTCAACGCCCTGCATCCGCGCCCGTTCCTCGACGAGCGTGACGGCAGCACTTACCACTTCGCGGACATCGAGTTCCTTTGTGTCCAGGGTAAGGTAGCCGGCCTCGATCGACGCCAGGTCAATGATGTTGCCGATCAAGGAGGAGAGCCGTCCCGACGACTCGAGTATAGCCTTCAGGTACTCGCTCTGCCGTTCACTGACATCGCCGACATACCCGTTGTCGAGCATCTCGGCAAAACCGATGATCGCGTTCAACGGCGTTCGCAGTTCGTAGGACACATTGGCGATGAACTCGCTCTTCAGCCGGTCGGCCGTTTCCAGAGCTTCGTTCCGGTCCTGCAGGGCGCGCTGCACGTTCAGCGTGTCGGTAACATCGAGAAAGTTGACCAGCGTTGCCCCGTCAGGCAGCGGGACGAAGGAATAGTCCAGCGCCGTTCCGTCCGGACGTTCGGTCCGACCGTGCTCCGCATCCCGGTCGGCGAACCGTGCTGCGAATTCCTGCTTGTAGTTCTCCCAGACCGCCTCCTCGACGGGCGGGAACAGCGGCCGCATCGCCTCGAGTACGTCGGAGACATGCAGCGACTGCTCGTGGAAATCCGGATCGAGATCCCACATTCGCTGGAAAGTCGGGTTGGAGAGCGTCATGCGGCCATCCGCCCCGAACACCACGACCCCTTCGGCCAGGTTGTCGATGGTCTCGCGCTGCACTTCGTTCAGGGTGTTATAACTGCGTTCCAATGCGAGACGGTCGGTCACATCCTCGAAGGTCAGGAAGAGCCCACCGAAGGGGTGCGGCATCACCACCATGCGCAATGTGCGGTCGTCCGGCAGGAAGAAAAAATCTTCCAGCGGGTCGATCAGGCGGGTGAAGAGACCGTTCCAGTGGTCCCGGTAGGCCCGGAAGTCCGACTGTTCCGGTAGCCGCCGAAGCTCGCGCAGGAGCTCAAGGAACTCCGTGATGGTCGGATCCGCATCGAGCTGGGAGGGATCGACCTGCCAGAGGTCCGCGAAAGCGCTGTTGAAGAATTTGAGGCGCTTGTCCGGCCCGAAGATGGCAATCGCCGTGGAAAGGCCTTCCAGCACGTCCTCATGCGCCGCAATATGCCGGGCGATCTCGGCCTGCGCCTCCTCGAGCGACGTCACGTCGATGGCCCAACCGACCGTCCCCCGTCCGTCGGGGCTCGGCGCTTCGGTCACCTCGTAAAGGCGACGCTCTCCGTCAACGACAATGAAGCGACTCTCCGAAAACGGCGCTCCGAGACGGCGCGTGCGGCGTGAGGTATCGCGTGCGGATTCCGAGTCTAGATCGATCACATCGGCCGCGATATTCGCGAATCGGACCCGCATGTCCTCGTCCCGTTGCCAGAACGGGATGGTCTGAAGGTTCACGGCGGCGAGCAGATCTTCCGTCTTGCGACGCCACTTCCGGCTGTCGTCCTCCGCCCCGTCTCGCGCCGAAACCTCTTCGGAGATATCTACGACGGAGAGCGCCGCGCGGCGCAGAGCCCTCTCACCGGCGGGGATCGGAATCCCCGAAACGCGGACTATGCGAGCACCGTTGCGAATCCCGGACTCGAAACGAAACGCCTTGCCTTCCGCCATCAGCCGCGTAACGGCAGTCACAAAACGGGCGCTCGCCCCACCGGTCAGAAGTTCCGAGATCGAATCTATCGACCCTAGTTTGTCGATATCGGCACGCAGCAGAGATCCGACTTCCGGGCTGACGTAGCGCAGCGCCGAACCGTCACCTGCGCCGTCCGTCGCGACCAGCCCGATCAGCCCGACTCCCTGGCTCCCGAGAGCGGTGTCGCGACCGTCGAGCCGGCCGGTCAGTGTCTCCAGGTCGGCGCACAATCCGGCAATGCGCTGTTTGTAGACGTACTGCATGACCGCTAGGCCGACGGCCAGGGCAAAGAGAAAAGCAAGTGCGACCGAAGTCAGGGGAACCGAAGCGATGCTGTTCGAGAGGCTATCGACCATGCCGTCTGCCGCGCGCGCTTCCGGAACCCGGACAGCGAGACCGGCAAGACTGCCGAGGATAACGGAAAGGATCGCGTGCCTCTTCATAACCTCACGTTACGCGCCCGGCGGACTCGGCTCAAGCAAAGACACCCGAGCTTATCGATTGTTCCCAAAGAGAAAACTGTAAGCGGTCTGGTCCAGGCCGACGGCCGGAAGGCCGGCTTCCGTCAATACGTCCTCCAGCCGCGCGTTGGCTTCGCGTATTGATGTCTCGGTGGCCCCGTCGAGCAGGACAATCCACTCCGGGGTTTGCCCGGGCGGAACCGGTTTTCCCTGGGCCTTCAGGCCCGTGTTGGAAACCTCGATATCGTTTTCCGCCAGGCAGCCCCCCAGCATCTCCGGCATGGCAGAGAGCTCCGGCAGGAGTGTGTCGGCCAGGAGGGCCCGGAGCTTTTCCATGAGACCGGCTTCCGGGAAGAACCGCGTCACGCCCAGCCAGCCTGTGAATCCGTGGGTCTTGTCGACTGTGATCGAGGCGGTCAGCCGGTCAAATTTGGTGAATCCCGCCATGACCTTCTGGCTCCACTCGCTCTGGACTGCCAGCCGCGCCATGTAATCCGGGTCTGCCAGATCTTCCACTTTCGTCGTCTCGTAGCTGGCGAAGTATTTCACCCGCGCTTCCGGGTCGACCGCCACATATCGCCGAGCCCTGTGAAAGCCGGGCATCCAGACCCGTTCGTCGATATGCTCCCGATTGTACCACTCGTTGAACTCCGCCTCGTCCTCCGGTGCGACCTCGGTGAAGGTCATCAGCATGCCGGTTCCGTACAAAGCCATGAAAACACGCTCCTCTGATTGGCGTTCGTTCAGTCGGCGGCGAGGATCGCCGCACTATCGAGATTGCGGGCGATCTCCTTCACCACGTCCCAGCCCTCGGCGACATGGCGGTGTTCGGTATTGGTCTGGCCGATCGAGAACCGGATCGCGGCCTGCCCCCGCACCTTATTCTGCGTCAGGTAGATCCGACCGTCGTCATTAATGCGCTCCAGCAACACGGCGTTGATGCGGTCGAGCCCCTCGCCCTCACGGACATCTTTGGGCCGGTAGCGGAAGTTGATAAGCGCAAGGGAACGCGGCGCGACGATCTCGAAGTCCGGCTCGGCCGCTATCCAACGCTCCAGTTCCGCTGCCAGATCGATGTGGCTCCGGACGATCCGGCGGAGTCCGTCAGCACCGTAGGAGCGGATAACCATCCAGAGTTTCAATGCACGGAAACGCCTGCCAAGCGGAACGCTCCAGTCGCGGTAATCGATGATCTTCCCCTGTTCCCGGCTCTTCAGGAATTCGGGGAGAATCGACAGTGTGCGAACCAGCGCATTCGGATCCCGAACATAATGGGCGGAACAATCGAAATTCGTCAGCATCCACTTGTGCGGATTGAAGACCAGACTGTCGGCATATTCGATCCCATCCAGCATCCAGCGCTGCTCCGGCAGCAGCCAGGCGGTGCCGGCCCAAGCGGCATCGACGTGGAGAAAGATATCATGTCGCTCGCAGATCTCCCCGATCGCCCTGAGTGGGTCAACCGCGCCGACACCGGTCGCGCCGACAGAGGCTACCACACAGGTCGGAACGCAACCGGCGGCGATATCGGCCTCGATCTGCGCTTCGAGAAGTTCGGGACGGAGAGCAAAACTCTCGTCGACATCGATGGCGCGCAGGTTTTCGCGCCCGAGACCGATGATCTTGACGTTCTTCTCCGTCGCCGAGTGGGTCTGGTTCGAGGTGTAGACAGTGAGCTTAGGCTGCGCACCCAGTCCTTTCTCGTTCGCTTGCCATTCCGTCGCTTTCTCCCGTGCGGTCAGCAAGGCACAGAGGATGGCACCCGACGCCGAATCCTGAATCACGCCGGTCAATCCGGCCGGAAGCCCCGTCATCTGCCGAAGCCAGTCCAGCACCTTTGTTTCCATCTCGGTCGCAGCCGGGCTGGTCTGCCAGAGCATGCATTGCGCGCCCAAGGTCGCTGTCAGCATTTCCGCAAGAACCGACGGCGGGGAGCTGTTGGCCGGGAAATAGGCAAAGAATCGAGGGTGCTGCCAGTGGGTGATGCCGGGCATCACATCCGTTTTGAAGTCCTCGAAGATCCGGTCCATCGGCTCGCCCTCGGCGGGAGGAGCGTCGGGCAGCGTCGCCGCAATCTCGCCCGGAGCCGTCTGGGCCCTGACGGGATACTGTTCGACCGTTTCCATGTAATCCGCCATCCAGTCGACGAGTTCGTGAGCATGGCGGCGGAAATCTTCAGGGGTCATCGTTCGAACGGGAGGGTGGTTGCGGACCCGCAGAGATTAGTCCGTTCGCGGAGGTCGTGTCATCGCCCCTCTCGAAGAAACACGTTCAATAACTTAACAAAATTTTAGCAAAAACCTCCCTACAATCGGCGCCAAGCGTTGGGTTCCGGCTATTCTGCTGAATAAGTCCACTCTCCACGGGACCGTCTGTTCGTGGGTTCCAGCGCGGCAAGACCGGAGATCTCTGTCCGCATGATGAACACCGCTTTCATAGAACTTGCAGCCAACAAACATCGCGACGAGATGAATTTCCGCGCGCTCAGTCTCCTTGCCTATTGGTACAGCGCCTGCGGGGATCGTTCCGTGCCCGACCGGCATGCTTTCGATCCGATAGCACTCAGGGACTGGCTTGGTTTCATCAGCATCTACGAGCACGCCCCCACTCTGTCCGATTTCACCAACAGGCTGGAAGGCACGCTGATCTCGGATATGACCGGGCAGGACTGGACCGGGCAGAAGGCGTCCGATGTCGACCGCTCCTTCGGGTCGAAATTCGGGGACGAACTGTCGGAGGTACTGGAAACCTGCACCCCCTCGATCGATATCGTTCCGATCTTCCAGAAACGCTACCGGACCGCCACGAAAATCCTGATGCCGGTCGCGGGCAAGGGGAACGACAAGGCGAGCCAGGTATTTCTCGCAATGTTCCCGAACTGGTGAACCCAGCCTGTTAATTGCGCAGCTCCGCGCTAGCGGGGCACGCTCTGTTCTTCGCCCCATTCCCGGCGCACCGTCGGATCTTCTTCGGCGCCCCAAAACTCACCCCTCAAGCCTGAGAAACCGTCCGCCGGAAGCAGCTTCTTCGAGGCCCAGGCGGCCATCGCCCGCACCAGCGGTGACGGGTCACTCAGGAGCGGGCGGATGCCGGAGATCATGTTTGTGTCGCCGCTGTTCCCGCAAGCAATCAGCACGTTGCGCAAGAACCGGTCGCGCCCGATCCGTTTGACCGGCGAGCCGCTGAAACGCGCCCGGAAACCGGCATCGTCCAGCTCCAGAAATTCGTCGAGCGGCGGCAGTTCCAAATCGTCTCGCGCGGCGAAAGCCGCCTCCGAAGCCTGTTCAGCGAACTTGTTCCACGGGCAGACCGCAAGGCAATCGTCGCAGCCATAGATCCGGTTGCCCATCGCCTCCCGGAAATCTGCAGGGATGTGCCCTTTATGCTCGATCGTCAGGTATGAGATGCAGCGCCTGGCATCGAGCGCGTACGGACGGGGAAAGGCGTCTGTCGGGCAGATATCGAGGCAGCGGGTACAATTGCCGCAATGATCGCTTTCGGCCACGTCCGGCGTCAATTGCATGTCTGTGAAGACCTCGCCGAGAAAGACCCAGGAACCGTGCTCGCGGGAGACCATGTTGGTGTGCTTGCCCTGCCAGCCGAGCCCGGCTCGCGCCGCCAGCGGCTTCTCCAGCACGGGCGCGGTATCGACGAAGACCTTCACCTGGCAGCCATATTGCTCGACCATCCAGCGCGCGAGCCGTTTCAGGCGCTTCTTGATCAGGTCGTGATAATCTTTGTTGCGGGCATAGACGGAGATATTCGCCCGGTCCCGGGCATCGAGATTCTCCATCGGATCGTGATCCGGACCGTAATTCTGCGTCAGCACGACGACCGAGCGCGCGCCGTCCCAAATCGCCTTCGGCGCGATGCGGCGCTCCAGATGGGTTTCCATCCAGGCCATGTCGCCATGTTCGCCACCCGAGACGAATTCGCGGAGTCGGTCCTGTTCGCGAGTGCCGACCTCGGCGCGGGTAATGCCGGCAGCGGAGAACCCGATGGCGGCCGCTTCGTCCTTGATGCGCTGCTCTGGCTTGATCCGCCGTTCCGGCTCCATCCGCGCTCCGTCAGAGAGGTTCGATATCGCCCAATGCCTGTTCGGTCCGGAAAGCCGCCGCATGTTCCTTCAGCCGTCCGCCCTCGATGGCGGAACGGAGCCCGGCCATCACTTCCTGAAAGTAGGCGAGATTGTGCCACGTCAGCAGCATCAGGCCCAAAACTTCCCCGGTCTTGAACAGATGATGCAGGTAGGCACGTGAATAATCCCTGCAACAGGGGCAGGCACAGCCGGGATCGAGCGGGCGCGGATCCTCCGCATGGCGCGCATTGCGGATATTGACCGTGCCGCGCCTTGTGAAGGCCTGCCCGGTTCGCCCGCAGCGGGTCGGCAGCACGCAATCGAACATGTCGATGCCGCGCTCGACCGCGCCGACCAGATCGTCCGGCTTGCCGACGCCCATCAGGTAGCGAGGCTTGTCCTCCGGCATACTCGGCGTGGTGAAATCGAGGGTGGAGAACATCGCCTCCTGCCCCTCGCCCACCGCGAGACCGCCAACGGCATAGCCGTCGAAGCCGATCTTCGTCAGCGCCTCGATGGACTCGTGACGGAGATCCTCGAACACGCTTCCCTGCACGATCCCGAAGAGGCCGTAGCCGTCCCGGTCGACGAAGGCATCACGCGAGCGCTGCGCCCAACGCATCGAGAGCCGCATGGACTCCGCCGCGTCTTTCTTTTCCACCGGGAAAGGCGTGCATTCGTCAAAACACATGGTGATGTTGGAATCGAGCTGATGCTGGATCTTCATCGAACTTTCCGGCGTCAGCTCGTGCGATTTCCCATCGACATGACTCTGGAAGGTGACGCCCTGCTCCGAGATCTTCCGGAGCTTGGAAAGAGACATCACCTGGAAGCCGCCCGAGTCCGTGAGGATCGGTCCGGACCAGTTCATGAACCTGTGCAATCCACCGAGCTTTTCCACCCGCTCCGCACCGGGACGCAGCATCAGGTGATACGTGTTGCCGAGCAGGATTTCCGCACCGGTCGCCTTCACCGAATCCGGCAGCATGCATTTCACAGTCGCGGCAGTGCCGACCGGCATGAAGGCGGGCGTCTCAATGGTGCCGTGTGCCGTGGTCAGGCGGCCGCGCCGGGCGGCGCCGTCCTTGCTGATCAGTTCGTATCCGACGGTCATGTCGCACCCACCGAGCGTTTCAGGAGACAGGCATCGCCATAGGAGAAGAAGCGGTAGCCTTCCGCCTTGGCGTGTTCGTAGGCGTCCAGGATCCGCTCGCGTCCGGCGAGCGCCGAGACCAGCATCAACAGGGTCGATTTCGGCAGATGGAAGTTCGTCAGCAACAAGTCGACGATCCTGAAGCGGTAACCCGGCGTGATGAAGAGGCCGGTCTCGCCGGAAAAGTCCGGAAGCGTACCGTCCTCTCGGGCCGCGCTCTCGAGCAGGCGCAGACTGGTGGTGCCGACGGCGATCACGCGGCCGCCCGAGGCCCTCGCCCGGTTGATCCGCTCCGCCGCATCGGCGGAAATCTCGCCCCACTCGAAATGCATCTTGTGGTCGTCGGTATCCTCGGCCTTCACCGGCATGAAGGTCCCGGCGCCGACATGCAGGGTGAGCGCACAGCGCTCGACCCCGGCGGCGTCGATCCGCTCGATGAGCCGGTCGGTGAAATGCAGCCCGGCCGTGGGCGCCGCCACCGCGCCGTCCCGTGCGGCGAACATGGTCTGGTAGGAGGCATCGTCGTCGACGCTCTCGGCCTCGTCCCGCTTGATGTAGGGCGGCAGCGGCATGGAGCCGACGCGCTTCAGGGTCTCGATCAGAGCGGCACCGCTCTCCGGAAAGCGGAATACGGTCTCGCCGCCGTCGCGCTTTTCGATCACTTCGGCTTCAAGTTCGCCCTCAAAAAGTACTTTGTCACCGACCCGGCAGCGTTTCGCCGGACGCACGAAGGCAGCCCAGGTTCCGTTGTCCTCTGCCTTGTGCAGCGTCGCCTCGATCCGTGCCTCGCCCCGCCGGCCGACCAGCCGCGCCGGGATCACGCGGGTGTCGTTATAGACAAGGATATCGCCCGCCCGGAGCAGGTCCGGGAAATCGCCGACCGAACGATCGACGATCCCGTCCCCCGATAGGTCGAGCAGCCGCGCACTATCCCGCGGTTCCGCGGGCCGGGTCGCGATGAAGCGCTGCGGCAGGTCGTAATCGAACAGGTCGACATGCATGGGGCGTTGTTACCCGGCGGCGTCCGCCGCCGGTTCCGCTCGCTGGAAACGTTGCGGCAGGACGGCGATGAAGGCCCGGAACGGAACCAGCAGAACCGCGGCCATCGCAAGCTTGGCGCCGTAGTCGCCGATCGCCCAGGTCACCCATGGCAGCCCGGTCGCATAGAAGGCCAGAGAGAAAAAGAGTGCGGTGTCCAGCGCCGACGACAGCAGCGAGGAGACCAGCGGCGCCTTCCACCAGCTCTGGCGGCGCATCTTGTCGAACACCCAGATATCGAGCAGCTGCGCAGCCAGGAAGGCGGTGCCGGAGGCGAGCGCGATGCGCTGGTCGGCGAACCAGAGCGACAGGGCCACGCCGAGCGCAAAGCCCGCATAGACGACCTTGCGGGCCGGGCCCGGGCCAAAGATCCGGTTCACCAAATCGGTGACGAGAAAGGCGATCGGATAGGTCAGCGCGCCCCAGGTCAGCCAGTCATTGATCGGATAATTCACCGCGATATTGGAGACCAGGACGACGATGCCCATCGCGGTCATGCCCGCGATCAGACCGGCGCGGCCGAAAACCGCAGCTTCGGAAGTGCTCATGGATGAGCTCCTTTTCTGTTCCCGCCGGCACAGGAAGCCGTACCAGCCGATGAGTCCTGCCGGTACGGGAAGCCATACCGGCCAAACAGTGCGGCGGTTCATAGGGCCTCGACGACTTTTTGTCGATGCAAAAGGCGCATCCGGAAATCTGATATGCATCAATACCTGTACCGGTCACTGCGCTCGGCTTCTCGGAAAGGCAGAAATCGGATATATTTCAATCCCATCCACCGGATTCGCTGCATACGTGCACTTTGACCCTTCTTAGCGGCATGTTTTCATCGGAGAGAGGCAGAAGGCCCTGATGATCTCCCTTGCTAGATCTCTGACAGCTTTGGCAGTCATCGCGGCGGCCCTGTGTTTGCTTTCCCCCGTCGATGGCAATGCCCAAGGCACGGGGGCAGCAATCGATATCGGCCTCACCGCCGAAGAACGGGCCTGGATAGCCAGCAATCCCGAAGTTTCCGTCGCTTACGATCCGTTCTACGCGCCTTACAGCTTCATCGGCACGAAAGGAGCCATAACCGGTTTGGCGCCTGAACTGTTCACGCGGATTGCCGAACTGACGGGCCTGAAATTCTCTGCCGCGCCCGTGCGTGACTGGCAGGACATCCTGGACAAGGCGCGAGCCCGCAAAATCGACGTGGTCGCGACCATTGTCGAAACGGAGGAGCGCGGGAAGTTCCTGAGCTTCACAACCGCCTTCCTGCCGACGCCGTTGGTGATCATGGCGCGCACCGGCGACTACGGCATCCTCGGTCCTGATACGCTCTCCGGGAAAACGGTTGCCCTGGTTCGCGGCTATTCTTCGACGGACAGGGTTCTTTACGATCATCCGGACATAATCACCCGCTATGTCGATTCTCCGCTCGAAGCTCTGCAAGACGTCTCCGTCGGCCGGGCGGATGCATATGTTGGCGTCGTTGGGGTCAACGCCTACCTGGCGCGCCATCACGGCCTCGCCAATCTTCGTATCGCATCGGAATACGAGCTGGAGAGCAGCATACAGGGATTCGGCGTACGGCCGGACCGGCCCCTGTTGCGGAGCATTCTGCAGAAAGCGATCGAGTCCTTCGGGGATATCGAGCAGACCGAAGCGTATCGCAGATGGGTGCCGCTCCTTCAGACCGTGGTCGAGGAGACCAGCAGCACCCCCTTCGAACTGACCCAGGGCGAAGAACAATGGCTTCGCGACCACGGCCCGATCCGCATCGGCACGAATGTCAATTGGGCCCCGATGGACTATACCGATGCGAACGGAACCCCGGAGGGCATCGGCGCGGGGTTCATCCGCGCCGTCGACCGGCGGCTTGGCGGCGTTATCGAAATCGTCCCTGGTCCATGGCCGGAGATCTACGCCGCCGCCGAAGCCGGTGAACTCGACGGGGTGGCCGGAATCTCGCCGACGGCGGAACGTGAGCGGATCTTCCGTTTCACCGAACCTTATATCCGGATCCCGCATGTCATTTTTGCGCCGGTCGACATGCAGCGGCTGCCGTCGCTGGATGCCCTTTGGGACAAGCGGGTCGCGATCGAAGAAGGCTTCTTCCTCGGCAAATTAATTGAACGCCGGTTCCCGAAAGCCGAGATTCTTCGCTACGGCAGCACGAACGAGGCCCTGACAGCAGTCTCGAAAGGCGAAGCGGATGCCTATGTCGGCAACCGCGCAGTCGCGAATTACGCGATCCATGCGCTGCTCATCGGAAATCTGAAAGAACATGGAACGATCTCGGAGACCTCGTCGGTCAATGCCTTCGGTTTCCCCAGGCAAAACGAAAAGCTCCGCGACATTTTCCAGAAGGCGCTCGACAGCATCACCGTCAGGGAAAGGAGATCTATCTCCGGCGCATGGGT
This sequence comes from Nisaea acidiphila, assembly GCF_024662015.1. Taxonomy (NCBI): domain Bacteria; kingdom Pseudomonadati; phylum Pseudomonadota; class Alphaproteobacteria; order Rhodospirillales; family Thalassobaculaceae; genus Nisaea; species Nisaea acidiphila. The sequence continues at coordinate 1,473,344 of NZ_CP102480.1, forward strand.
CGCACCGGAGCGGGAGCAGGTTCCTTTCACCCTGACTCCAGCCGAGCGTGAGTGGCTTCTAAGGCACCCGACCATCCGCGTCGCGGGAGACCGGGAATATGCGCCGATAGAATTTATTGGCGAGGACGGCACCTACCAGGGCCTTGCGCCTGACTATCTGCGAAAACTGTCCGAACTGCTCGACGTCAATTTCGTCTACGACACAAAGTCGGACTGGGACGAAGCCTTGCGCAAGCTGGAAAATCGCGAACTCGACATCGCGTCGGCGGCCGCCGCGACCGATAGCCGCCGGCGCTACGCCGATTTCACCGCGCCCTATCTCCGGCTTCCTGTGATGATCTTCGGCCGGCGCGGGGGCTTCTTCGCCGCCGATCTCGGCGATCTCGAAAACCGGACGGTTGCCGTGGTCCGGGGCTACGCGGCGACGGAATATCTACTGGAACAGCATCCGGAGATATCTTTTGTCCCGGTTTCGACAGTCGCGGCAGGCGCGGAACTTCTGCTTTCCGGTCATGTCGACGCGTATGTCGGAAGCATCCTCACGACCAGCCATGCCATCCGAGAGGACGGCATGAACGCCCTCATGGTCACCGGCAAGACGCCCTTCTCGGTGAATCTCTCCATTGCGGTGCGCAAGGACTGGCCGATCTTCACGAACATCCTGCGCCGCGCGATCAACCATCTTTCGTCGGCGGAGCGGACAGCGATCGTCAACAAATGGATCGGCCTCCGGATCAAGGAACCGCTCGACTTCCGGCTCATGCTGCAAATCAGCCTCGCCGCCTTCATCGTCCTCGCGCTCGCCGCTGCCGGGATCTGGACATTGTGGCGCCGGACACGCGCCCAGGCGGCCGAACTCGTCCAGCGCAACGAGGCGCTTGCGGAGGAATCGCGCTCGCGGCTTGCCGCCCAACATATCGCCGAGCGCACCAATCTCGAGAAAGACCATCTGCTGGCGAACGTGTCTCACGAGCTCCGCACCCCGCTGAATGCCATCGTCGGCTACACGGAGCTGCTCTTCGCCAAGTTTGCGAAAGAGCCGACCGGCGGAAAGATCTCGGAATATTTGAGCGCGCTCAAGATGGCTGGCGGACAGCTGCAGACCATCGTCCAGGATCTGCTGGAAATGACGGTCAAGCCCGGAGATGTCGAGCTGCGGGAAGAATCGGTTCCGCTGGACAAACTGTTTTCCAACGTCAAGAGCCTTCTCGACGTCGCGGATGGGCCGGACAGCCCCATTGTCTCCTGGCCCGATCCGTTGCCATTCGTCGTTACAGGGGATATGCAACGCCTTTCCCAGGTCCTGCTGAACCTGCTCGGTAACGCCCTCAAGTTCTCGCCGCCAGGCAGCGAAATTACCGTATCAACCCAACTGCAAAGCGACGGAGATCTCGAGATCCGTGTGAAGGACCGGGGCATCGGAATCGCTCCGGAGCTGCTCGACGAGGTCATGGCACCGTTCGTCAGAGGCGAAGACCCGTTCGTGCGTGCCTCTCAAGGTTCCGGGCTCGGACTTTCGATCAGCAAGTCCTTTATCGAGGCCCATGGCGGTGCGCTCGGTCTGGAAAGCATGAAGGGGCGGGGCACCACAGCCGTGATCCGTCTGCCGAAGAGCCGGGTCGCACGTATTGCCGCCTGACCGTGACGCCGGAAGAATAGTTCTTCAGTATCCGGGAAAAACGGTTCAATCTTTGGCATTCACGGCAAATTCGGCACGAAAAATTTTATCACTCTTATTTTTGTTTCCTTGAGGGCATTAATTTGCTGCCTATTTCCATAATTAACATCTCCACTGGAACCATTATCTTCTTCGCATTCCCTGGTTCATGGAGAAAAGAAATGGCCCAGACAACGATACGCACCCCGAGCAGTTCCGAAATCGTCGCCGGTATCGCCGCCGGAAAGCGCGAGCGATCCGCTGCCCTCTGGGCGGTTTTCTCGGGGTTTGTCGCCCTCGTGCGCCAACACTTCGTCTGGCGCGAGAACATGCAGCGAATGGCGCTGAGCAACCGCTGCCCCGATTGCAGCTGCTGAATACGGACAATACGGACAGTCCAGACACTTCATTCCGGGACGAGATGCTTTAAACCTGAACCATTCCGAAATCGCATGCCATCTTTGCTGCGATGCAATATGGCGATATGGATCGGGATCTCGTATATTCGGACCGTGGGAAACGCAGAAGCCAAGCAGCAAGATTATCGGGCGCGCCTAGAGACAGGAGCACTGTAATGACTGCGAAGAGCCCTATGATTCAACGCCAATCCATCGATTTCGGTGAAGTCGACCGTTACATCGCCGCTGGCCGCGCGGAGCGGTCCAAAGCGGTTCACGAAGCCCTCCGGACGCTCGGACGCGGCATCGCGACGCTGTTCGACCTTCATGCGGCAATGCAAAAAAAGGTCAGCTTCGAGCCCACCGTCAAAGTGGCCCCGAAGCACTGATCCAAGAGACCGGTTCGGGGAACCGCCCCTTCAGGCGGTTTCCCGGAGCTTGAAGCGCTGGATCTTGCCCGTTGCCGTCTTCGGCAATGTGTCGGCGTAGATGATCCAGCGCGGGTATTTGTAGGTCGCCAGATCGTTCTTCACGAACGCGGTCAGGTTTTCCGTCAGTGCATCGCTGGCTTCGACCCCCTCGCTCAACACGACGAACGCCTTCGGCTTGATTAGCCCGTCATGATCCGGATGGCCGACCACTGCGGCCTCAAGCACGGCCTCGTGCTTCAGAAGTGCGCCCTCGACCTCGAAGGGCGAAACATAGATCCCCCCAACCTTCATCATGTCGTCGTTGCGCCCGCAATAGGTATAGACGCCATTTTCGTCCGCCACGTACTTGTCGCCGGTCCGCGTCCAGGGGCCGCGGAAAGTATCCAGACTCTTCGCCCGCTGGTTCCAGTACATCACGGCCGCAGTCGGGCCGGACACCTCCAGCACGCCCATTTCTCCGGGCTTGCAGACGTTTCCCTCGTCGTCGACCAGCCGCAGCTCGTAGCCGGGCACCGCCTTGCCTGTGGCACCGGGCACGACCTCGCCCTGCCGGTTGGAGAGGAAGATATGCAGCATCTCGGTGGTGCCGATGCCGTCCAGGATCTCGGTCCCGACGCGCTTGCGCCAACGGTTCAGCAATTCCTCCGGCAACGCCTCGCCCGCGGAAACGCAGAGCCGCAGCGCGTGATCGCCCTGTTCCGGCAAATCCTTGGAGGCGAGCAGCATGCCGTAGAGCGTCGGCACGCCAAAGAAGACCGTCGGTTTGTTCTCCCGGATGATCCGGGACACCGAGGCGGGATCCGGCGGCCCTTCCAGCAGGATCGCCGTCGCGCCGACCGCAAAGGGAAAGGTCAGCCCGTTGCCGAGCCCATAGGCGAAGAACAGCTTCGCCGCCGAGTAAACCGTATCCGCTTCGGAGATACCCAGCGTCTGAACAGCATAGAGCTCGGCGGTCAGCATCAGGTGCGAATGCAGATGCACGGCGCCTTTCGGCATTCCCGTCGTGCCGGAGGTATAGAGCCAGAAGCACATATCGTCCGGCGTGGTCTCCGCCGGCGCGGTATCGTCGCCGGGGGTCTCGAGAAAGGCCGCGAAAGAGCCCTCACCCTCGCCGCCCGACACGATCACATGGCGCGGCACCTCCGCCTCGCCGAGGACCAAATCTTTCAGATTAGCCGAGACGAACAGCGCTTCGGCCCGGGAATCCGCAAGGATATAGGCATAATCCCGTGCCGCGAGCCGCGTATTCACCGGCACGGGGATCGCCCCGGCCCGAATCGCTCCGAGAAACGCGGTCGGAAAGTCGACGCTGTCATGCAGGGCAAGGACGACGCGCTGCTCAGGCAGCACGCCCGCCGCCCGGATCGCATTGGCGAACCGTTCGACCCTTTCCGCAATGTCGCTGTAGGTGTAGCTGCCACCGCCATCGATGACCGCGATCTTGTCCCCGCGTCCGGCCTTCAGATTGCGGCCGATAAGGTCCTCTGCCGCGTTGTAAAAACGCGCCGCCCCGGCGTCCTGCGCCATATATTCCTCCCGAATTGGCCAGATACGGCCATGTTAGAAAGGGCGCCGTTCGATCGGCGCTCCGACTTTTTATGAAAGATCTGCGCGAGACCCGAAGGGATCAGGCCGCCGCCCGCGACTCCGTCGCGGCGATCCAGCCACCGATCCACTCGATCGCCTCGTCCTCGGCAAGAGCGCCGGAATTCGCATCGTGGATATGCCGCTCGACCATCCGTTCTGCGCCGCATTCCGAGAGAATGGCGTCGAACTTCTGCCCGGCGAAATTGAAGGTATCCTCGTAAGTCGTGTCGCCGAGGCCGAAGACGGCGAAGCTGACCCGCGACAGGTCGGGCTTGTCGGACACCAGGGCCTCGTAGAACTCCGTACCGTTGTCGGGGATCTCGCCATAACCGTAGGTCGCGGTGCAAATGATGAACTGTCCGCCCTCGTCGAACACTTCCGGACCGAAATCGCCCATCAGCATCGCTTCCGCCTCGAAGCCCCGCTCCTCCAGGACATCGACCATTTCCTGGGCGCAGAGATCCGCCGTACCGCCTTGCGTGGCAACGAGAATTTTCACCGTCATGCTTTTGCAGCTCCTCTTTGGCCGATCCGCGATACGAATAAGTGACCTAAATCAGACACGCACTATAATTCATGTTATGGTGAGGCGCAAAGAATGATAATTCAGGTGGGACCGGTTCGTTGATGTCCGGCAGAACAGACGCGAAAGTCCGTGGCGCCCCCATGAGGCAGAGAACACAGAACGAGGCACCGCCCCGCCGCAGCACTCTCGGAATCGAGGATTACCTCGCCCGCCTCGGCGACCGCGTCCGTGCCGCGCGTGCGCGGCGCGGCATGTCGCGCAAGATACTGGCGCGCGACAGCGGCGTTTCCGAACGTTATCTCGCCCAACTCGAAAGCGGACGCGGGAACCCGTCCGTCGCGGTCCTGCATCAGATCGCCGACGCGATGGACATGTCCGTGATGGAGCTGGCCGACCCGCATGGCGGCACCGATCCGGCGCTTGCGGAAATCCTCTCCCTGCTCTCCCCGCTCGACGGGGGCGAGCTCGCGGAAGCCGCCCGGCTGCTGGAACAGCGCTTCGCCGGCAGCAGCACACGCGGCAACCGCATCGCCCTGATCGGCCTGCGCGGCGCCGGCAAGACCACGCTCGGCCGCGCTCTCGCGGAGAAGCTCGGCGTGCCTTTCATCGAGCTTAACCGGGTGATCGAGCAGGATTACGGCGCCAGCATCGGCGAACTGCTCTCGCTTTCCGGCCAGCCCGCCTTCCGGCGCTACGAGAACCGCTGCCTGAACCAGATCCTGACCGATTACGAGGAAGCGGTGATTTCCACCGGCGGCGGCATCGTCGCCAATCCCGAGACCTACACCATGCTGCTCCGCCGGGCGCACACGATCTGGCTGCAGGCGAGCCCGGAAGAGCACATGCAGCGGGTCGTCGAACAGGGCGACATGCGGCCGATGGAACAGAACCGCGAGGCCATGACCGACCTCCGCGCCATCCTGGAAGCCCGCGCCCCACTCTATGACCGCGCCGAAGCGAACGTCGACACGGCGGGCGAGACGCTGGAGACCAGCCTGACGAAACTGACGGAAACCGCACGCGGGCTGATCGGCTAGGCGAACGCCCCAATATCCACCGGCAGCCGCTTCTGCCCCCAGGTCCCCGGCTTTTCCTCGAACACACCCGCGAGCTTCGTGCCGCAATTGGTGCAGCAGCCCTTCGCATCCAGATTCCAGTCCGAGAGCACGTACCAGTCGCGGCCGATCACCCGTTCGCCGCAGCCGCTGCAATAGGTGCTCTGGCGGCCGAGATCGTGCACGTTGCCCGTATAGGCGTAGCGCACCCCGTTGCGGAGCGCGATGCGGCGGGCACGGGCCAGGGTGTCGAAAGGCGTGCGCTCCTTGTCCAGCATCCGGTAGTCGGGATGGAAGGCGGAGAAATGCATCGGCACGTCGGGGCCGAGCGTCTCGACCACCCAGCCGGTCATCTCGTCGAGCTCCCGCTCGCTGTCATTCTCGCCGGGGATGATCAGGTTGGTGATCTCGAACCAGATATCGGTCTCCTCGCGGAGATAGACCAGCGTGTCGAGCACCGGGCCGAGCTCGCTCTTGGTCACCTGTTTGTAGAAGTCTTCGGTGAAGGCCTTCAGGTCGACATTGGCCGCGTCCATGTGGCGGAAAAAGGCGGGACGCGCCTTTTCGGTGAGGTAGCCCGCCGTCACCGCCACGTTCTTCACCCCCGCCTCGCGGCAGGCGACGGCGACGTCGTCGGCGTACTCATGGAAGATGATCGGATCGTTATAGGTGAAGGCGACGGAGCGGCAGCCGAGCTTGGCGGCGGCGCGGGCGATGGTCTCCGGCTGGGCTTCCGCCTGCATCGCGTCCATCTCGCGGCTCTTCGAGATGTCGTGGTTCTGGCAGAAATTGCAGGCGAGATTGCAGCCAGCCGTGCCGAAGGAGAGCACCGGCGTGCCCGGCAGAAAATGGTTCAGCGGCTTCTTCTCGATCGGATCGACGCAGAAACCGGAGGAGCGGCCGTAGGTCGTCAGCACAATCCGGTCGTTCTGCCGCGCCCGCACGAAACAGAGCCCGCGCGCGCCCTCCTTCAGCTTGCAGTAGCGCGGGCAGAGCTCGCACTGCACCCGCCCGTCATCGAGCAGGCTCCAGTATTCGGTCTCGACAACCGGGCCTTTGCCTTTCAATGCGGGCGGCGCGGTCTCGCCGAGGCTCGGCGCCACGTCCGTCACAGTCTCGTTCACCAGCTCTCTCTCCCGGCGGGTTCGCGCCCGCCTCTTTGGCCGACTATACTCCGATCCCGCCCGTTCTGAGAAATCCCGAGGCCGCCTTGTTCGCCACCCTGATCCTGCCAATCGCGCCGATCTTCCTGCTGATCGTACTCGGCCACCTGCTCCGGCGCGGCGGCATTCCGAGCTTCGAGTTTTGGAACCTGAACGACAAGCTGGTCTACTGGGTGCTCTTTCCCTGCCTGCTCTTCAACAAGATCGCGACGCTCGATTTCTCCGGCGGTGAACTGGGGGAGCTGGCCGTCGCGGTCTATGCCGGTTTCGCGGCGGCGATCCTGTTCTCGCTCCTGCTGCAGCCCTTCTTTCGCGGAGACAAGCCGCTCTGGACCTCGATCCTGCAGGGCTGCGCACGGCACAATACCTTCATCGCGCTCGCCGTGGCGGAGCAGGTGTTCGGCGGCGAGATCCTCGGCAAGGCGACGCTGGTGACGGCGCTGTTGATCCCGGTCACCAACATCGCCATCGTCAGCATCATGGCGGTGGCGCTCGCCCGGCGCGAGGGCGGCAGCCTGCTCGCCGCCGTCCTTAAGGATCTCGCCCGCAACCCGCTGCTGATCGCGGTCGGGCTCGGCTTCGTCTGCAACGGGCTCGGCCTCGAGGAGATCCCGGTGGTAACGCAGATGACCACGATCCTCGGCGCGGCGGCGCTGCCCATCGTGCTGCTCTGCGTCGGCGCCAATATTCGCGTCAAGGCGATGGCGGCGGATCTGCGCACCATGAGCATCGCCGTGATCGGCAAGATGGTCGTCTTCCCGGCCGGCATCCTCACCGCCGGGATGGCGATCGGGCTGGACGAGAGCCTGTTCCTCGCCGCCATGCTGTTCGGCCTCTCGCCGACCGCGGCCTCCGCCTACACGCTTGCCCGCGCGATGGGCGGCGACGCCCCGGCGATGGCGGGGATCGTTACGGTCCAGACCGCGATCTCCTTCCTCTCCATGCCGGCGAGCTTGCTGCTCCTGCAATATCTGCTGGCGCAATAACCCTCCCGTTCGCGCCGGCCCGTGCCTATATTCAATAAATGGAACAGATGATCGAAAGCAGCGGCGCCGTGCGCGCGCCGCAGGTGGCGGGCGGCTTCTATCCGGGCGCTGCGGACGCCCTGGAGAACATCGTCGCCGATTGCCTCGGCAAGGCCGCCGCGACGCCGGTGCCCGAGGCGAAGGTCGTGATCGCGCCCCATGCGGGCTATGTCTTTTCCGGCCCCATCGCCGGCACCGCCTTCAAGCCGCTCACCGCACGGCGCGGCATCATAAAACGGGTCGTCATCATCGGCCCGGCGCATCGGGTCGGCTTCAAGGGGCTGGCGACCACCAGCGCCGATGCCTGGGCGACCCCGCTCGGCACCGTGCCCGTCGCCTGGGACGCGGTACAGACCCTGCTCGCCCAGCCCGGCTTCCATGTCGCGGACCGGGTGTTCGAGAACGAGCACAGCCTTGAGGTCCATGTCCCCTTCCTGCAGCAGGTGCTCGGCAATTTCGAGATCGTGCCGATTCTGGTCGGCGATGCCGGAGCGGCGCAGGTCGCGCAGGCGCTCGATGCCGTCTGGGGCGGCCCCGAGACGCTGATCTCGGTCTCCTCCGATCTTTCGCATTTCCTCGATTACGACAGCGCCCGAAAGCTCGACCGCGAGACCATGCGTCGGATCGAGCTGCTGAAGCTGGAGGAGATCGACGGCAAGGGCGCCTGCGGGCATCGCGCCATCGCCGGCGCGCTCTCCCTCGCCCGGCGGCACGATCTGCGCATCACCGGGCTCGACACGCGCAATTCCGGCGACACGCAGGGCGGCAAGGACCGGGTCGTCGGCTACGGTGCGGCTGCGATGGAATATGCCGGCAGCGCCCGGCTTTCGGAGGCCGACCGCGAACAGCTGATCGAGGCGGCGCGCTTCTCGCTCCGTTTCGGCGCCGAGAACGGGCGCCCGGCGGACGCTCAGCTCGGCGCCAACCTCTCGCCGAGCCTGACCGCCATGCGGGCGAGCTTCGTTACGGTGAAGATCTCCGGAAAGCTCAGAGGCTGCATCGGCAGCGTGATCGCGCACCAGCCGCTGCTGCTCGACGTGATCGGCAATGCCTACAAGGCGGGCTTCGGCGACCCGCGCTTCCCGCCGCTGACGCTGGAAGAGCTTGAAAGCGCCGATATCGACGTCTCCATACTCTCCACCCCGCGCGGTCTCGCGTTCAGCGGCGAGAAGGACCTCGTCGCGAAGGCCCGCCCGGACGTGGACGGTCTCATCCTGCAGGACGGCAACAAGCGTGGCATCTTCCTGCCGAGCGTCTGGGAAGGCATCCCGAAGGCGGAGGATTTCATCCGCAACCTGAAGCGCAAGGCCGGGCTGCCGATGGATTACTGGTCGGATGATATCCGGGTCTTCCGTTACACCACGGAGGCTTTTGGGGCACCGTATTCTGAGACACCCGCATAGCCTTGGCACATCGCACGCGGACGTTGGGGGACATCGCATGGCTTGCAAGATCATCGGAAATGCGTGGCATATCCATTACGTGAACGCCCGCGGCGAGCTTGAGGCCGTGAAAGGCGCTTTCGAGACCGCCCTGACGGATGCCCATCGGCGTATTTCGGAAATTACTGAGCCTCCCGCGGTCGACTTTCTGGTCGAGTCCGTCTGGACGAGTTCGGTCATCCCCGAGCGCGGACATCTCGGTCGCGCCAATGACAGTCTCGTCACTTTCTGGCTGGCATTGGACCATCCAGTGTTCAAAGACAATCTCGGCGAACCTCTCGCACGCTCGATCGCCCATGAGATCAATCACGTGATGCGCTTTCGGGCTGCTGGTTTTTCCTCCACCTTCGGACAGCTCTTGGTCAGCGAAGGCCTCGCGGGCCGGTTCGTCGAAGAACTCTATTCCAACAAACCGGAGCCTTGGGAGCAGGCTCTGACGCGAGCTGAATTGGCCGGATATGTGGATAGCGCCCTAGACCAATTCGACGCGTCGACAGTCTACAGGCAGTCCGAGATCGACGTGAACGAATGGATGTTCGGCACGGGCAAGCTCCCGCGCTGGCTTGGCTACACGCTCGGGTACGAGATGGTAGGCGCTTATCTCCGAGAGCGGCCCGAGCTCCGGGCCTCGGACCTGCTCTCGATCCCAAGCGCCGACTTCAAGCCTATGCTCGCGGGACTTGCCTCCTAATCCGGCTTCCCCGGCAGGGCCACAAGCTCCTTCGACCAGACCGGAAGCGGCGCCTCGAAGCCCCGGACCCGGTATTCGCCGAGCGGCTTCAGCCGGTCCTCCGGCTTCGATTTCTCCGCCACGCCGGCATCGGCGAGCACCGTCGCGCCGACTTCCTTGGCCAGCACCTCGAAGCGGGCGGCGCGGTTCACCGTATCGCCATAAATCGTGAAGGCCTGACGGCGGTCCGAACCGACACGGCCAGTCGCGATCGGACCCGCGGCGAGCCCGATGCGCACCCGGAAGCCGTTCTCCTCCGCTGCCGCCAGCAGATCCGAGGCCGCGTCGAGCGCCGCCCGCTCCGGATCCCGGATCTCCAGCGGCGTGTTGAAAGCGGCCAGCAGACCATCGCCGGTAAAGCTGATGACGACGCCCTCATGCGCCGAGATCGCGTCGGCGGCATCGGCGAGGAATGTGCCGAGGGTCGAGATCACCTCGGCCGGATCGCGTCCGTCGGCATATTTGGTGAACTCCTCGATATCGAGAACCAGGGCAACGCCGTGTCGGACTTGCGGCGTCAGGGCCCCCCGGTCGGAGGCGAGCCGTTCCGCGATGGTCTCGGGAACGAAACGGCCGAAGGTCCGCACCATCTGCTCGCGCGCGATCTCGGCCGCGACCTGCGCGAGGAAGACCCGGCGCGCGCGATGGACCGCGAGGGCCAGGATCATCGCCGCGATCAGAAGCAGCCCGGTCTCCTGGATGCGGCTGCCATAGCCGACGAAATCCGGGGAGAGGAAGACGGAGAGAAACTGCGCCTCGGTGGCTTCGTGCGGCAGGTCGCTCCAGGAAATTCGCTGTTCCATGCCGGCGATCGCGATCCCGAACGAGCTCCACCATCCGGCAACGGAGACCAGTCCGGACCAGGCGACCAAACGCCAGGAAAGGGTCAGGCACGCCATGGCCAGCAAAGGGAAGAGGAAATAAATCCCGAAGGAACGGAACGCGATCACCTGCGGCAGGCCGGGCGCGGAGCTGTTGACCGGGATAACGACGAGAAATGCGCAAACCCCGAGAATGTCGATGGCATAGAGCGCGTATTTGACCCACCAGCGCTCGAAGCGGGTTCCGATCACGGAATAGCTCGCAATGCCGATCAGCGCATAGAGAGTGAGCGCCGTCAGCCCGAGCGTGCTCGGGGTGGCCCCGACGGCGTTCCAGGCGGAAATGAACCAGACGATCCCGGCGGCGACGGCTGCCGTCCGGCACAGTATGGCCAGTTTCAGCCCCTGCCGCTCCGCGAGCCTGAGACGCGCGAGCGCCCTTCGATCCACCATGTTCCCGCCTCCTCACGAGGCGCGGATGCGCCCCAGACAGGGAACTTGGTCATGCAGGGCTCAGACCGCAAGCGCTCCGGCGAGCGGCGTCATCGGATGGGCCGCCGCGGACGGTCCGCCGGGGCCGACCATCGCGCCCAGCGGGCAGGCATACATGATCGGATAGGTGGTCGGCGGCCAGCTCTCGGTCGGCGCGACCTTCTTGAGCGCCTCCATCGTCGCTTCGTCGAGCCTTGCGTCGGCATAGATCGTGTCGATGGCGCCGAGATCGACCCGCGGCGCGTCGAGCGCAGCGGCGAGGTCCATGCCGAAATCGTTCACGAAGGAGCAGAGCTGGAACACCGCCGGCATGATCTTGCGACCGCCCGAGGCCCCGAAACCGAACCAGGGCTCGCCGTTCCGCGTCACCACCGCGGGAACCATGTTGCAGAGCGGCTTGGTGTCCGGGACGAGCGAGTTCGGCCGGCCCGGGCGCGGATCGAACCAGTTGATGCCGTTGTTCATCATGATCCCGGTCTCCGGGAACAGCAGACGGCTGCCGAAGCGGGAGAGCAGGGTCGTCGTGATCATCACGATATTGCCTTCGGCATCGGCCGCCGCGATATGGCTGGTGCAGCTCCGGTCGCCGTGATCGCCGGCATGGCCGAGATTTTCCAACCGGTACTCGTAGGCGGCCTTCAGGGTTTTCGCGTAGGCGGCGTAGGTCTCAGCATCCGGCGCGGCGCCGGAGAAAGCGGGCAGGTCCGTCAGGGCGTCCGCGAAGCTCGGACCGGCGGTGAGCCCCGAGGGAACGTGGTAGGTGGCGCCGCCCCGCGTCATTGAGATCGGGTCCTGGATTTCCGCCTCATAGGCTTCGAGATCGGCCATCGAGAGCGTCGAGCCGAAGCGGGCGGCGTCCGCCGCGATCCGTTCGGCGATCCGGCCGCGATAGAAACTCTCCGCGCCGTCCCGCGCCAGCTCCTCCAGCGTATCGGCGAGCTTGCCCAAGGGAATGTATTTCGGCGACGGGTCGGCAGTCATCGCCGGCGGGCAGCCGTTCGGCAGCCAGATCTCCGCGCTGCTCGGATATTGCCGGAGCGTGGGCATGTCGGCCCCGCACATCAGTGTCGTCCACCAGGTCACCCGATGCCCGCGCCGCGCCATCGCCGCTGCGGGGGCGACGATCTCCGGGAGACTCTTGCTGCCGAATTTCTCCAGCGCGAGGGCATAGCCCGCCACCGTCCCCGGAACGGCGATGGAATGCGGACCGTTAACGTTCCGGTCCCCGACCACCGCCGGCCAGCCGAACAGGTCGGCGCCGGTGCCCTCCGCCAGTGGATAGCTCGCCGGGTCGAGCCCCTTCGGGGATTTCATCGCGAAATCGACGACGCGGACCGCCTTCTCCCTCGCGGAATAGAGCGTGATGAAGCCGCCGCCGCCGAGACCGCTCATCCAGGGTTCCGCCACGGTGAGCGCGAAAGCGGTCGCGACCGCCGCGTCCATCGCGTTGCCGCCGGCCTCAAGCATGGCCTGACCGACCGCCGCCGCCTCGACATTCTGCGAGGCTACCGCGCCGCGCTTGCCGGTTGCCGACGGCTTCTCGGCACGCCATGTCTCATAGACCCGCTGGGACGCGGCGACGGAAGCGGGAACGCTCATTGGAATACTCCGGGCACGAGGATTGCATGGCCGCAAGAAGCTGCGACATGCTGAGTGTGATAGGGACTAAGGGCAGAAATCAATTATGCGCATCAGAAAGGGTGATGTTCCGATGACCGGTCGCGCGTTTCGTAACGGGCTTGCGCCGTTCGCACTGGTTGCCGTCCTCGCTGGATCCCAGCTCCTGACGGCACCGGCCGCGGCGCAGAACCGGAGCACGGAAGAGGAGAACACGGCGCCGGAAGGCATCAACGACGCCGATTGCGCCAAGATTCCCGGCGGCAACGCGCCGGTGAACATCCTCGCCCGGATCGAAGGTCACATGGCGGTCGAGAATCTCGAATTCACCTATTTCGACAAGAAGCTGTTTCAGCTCACCCGGCAGGATTTCGACTATCTGAAGCGGCTGATCCCCTATTGCCGCGAGCAACCGACGGATCAAACGAACTACATCATCGACCGGCTCGCCGACCTCATTCTGGAAGCGCAGGAGACACGGCAGAAATCGATCGACTGGATCGAGAAGACCAAAGACCAACTCGAAAGAATGCCGGCGAACAAGGACTCCATCGAAGAGGTCCATAATATCTGGACCGAGCTGCAGAACCGCCGGCTGGAGATGACGGACGCGGACGCCCGCTTTTTGATGGCCAAGATCGACGCGACGCGGGACCGGCTCTATCGGGAGGCCGATATCGCCGCGCCGGGCAAGGTGCGCCAGGACCCGCAACTCCAGATCAGCCCCTTCCTGCCCGAAATACCGAGCGACGAGCGCAAACCCGATCCGGGCTGAGACGGCTCTCTTCTCGATTTTCCGCGTGCCAACGAGGCAGCACCGCGACAAACTCCCCCCGCGGAAACGGATACCCAGGGGAGGGAGCACATGTCGGGAAACGGCAAGACCGCTATTGTAACCGGCGCCGGATCGGGCGTCGGACGGGCCGTGGCGCTGGCGCTGCAGGGCGCCGGATACAATGTCGCGCTGGCGGGACGGCGCCTCGATGCGCTGGAAGATACCGCAGGAATGGCCAAGACCGGCGGCGGCGCCATGCTTGCTGTGCCGACCGACGTCGGCAAGGCGGCCGAGGTCGACGCCCTGTTCGACTCGGTGAAGAAGAGTTTCGGGCGGCTCGATGTACTGTTCAACAATGCCGGCATGGGCACGCCCGCGATCCCGATGGACGAGCTGACGACCGAGCAGTGGCAGGCCGTGGTCGACGTCAACCTGACCGGCTCCTTCCTCTGCGCCCAGCGCGCCATGCGAATGATGAAGGAACAGAAGCCGCAGGGCGGGCGGATCATCAATAACGGCTCGATCTCGGCCCACGCGCCGCGTCCGAATTCGGCGCCCTACACCTCGACCAAGCATGCGATCACCGGCCTCACCAAGTCGATCTCGCTCGACGGACGTCCCTTCGACATCGTCTGCAGCCAGATCGATATCGGCAATGCGGTCACCCCGATGACCGAACGCATGGTCGAGGGCGAGGGCGTGCCGCAGGCGAACGGCTCGATGATGGTGGAGCCGCGCATGGACGTCGCCCATGTCGCCAGCTCGGTGCTCTACATGGCTGGCCTGCCGCTCGAGGCGAATGTCCAGTTCATGACCGTGATGGCGACCAAGATGCCGTTCGTCGGCCGGGGCTGACGGAGACCTCTAGAGGAAGTCCCGCAGCATCGCCACGAGCGGGACATCGGCGGGGGGCATCGGATAGTCGGCGAGCCGCATCGGCCTCACCCACTTGACCGCCTGCCCCTCGCGCGGCCGCACGTCCCCCCACCAGCGGCGGCAGAGATAGAGCGGCATCAGCAGGTGGAAATCGTCATAGGCGTGCGAGGCGAAGGTAAAGGGCGCGAGGCAGCTTTCCTTGGTGTCGATGGAGAGTTCCTCGTGCAACTCCCGGATCAGTGCCGCCTCGGGGCTCTCACCCGCATCGACCTTGCCGCCCGGGAACTCCCAGAGGCCCGCCATCGACTTGCCCTCGGGACGCTGCGCAAGCAGGACGCGCCCGTCCGCGTCGATCAGGGCCGCGGCCACGACGAAGACGACCGGCTTCACTGCACCGCGGCTCATGCCGGCGCCCCGCCGGAGCGGGCGAGCCAGTCCGCGCGCCGCATATTCAGCTTCACCATCTCGACGGCATCCCCGAAATTGGGTCGCTCGACCTCGATGCGTCCCACATCGGTCAGCCCGCATTTCTCCATCACCCGGATCGAGGCGGGGTTCTGGGGCATCGCCGCGCCCCAGATGTTCCGAAGCCCGAGCGAACCGAAACCGAAATCGAGCAGCGCCGTGAGCGCCTCGCTGGCATAGCCGCGTCCCCAGGCGGCCTTGGCGTACCAATAGCCGAAATGCGCCGTCTCCTCCGGGTCGAACCGCAGGTCTACGGTCCCGAGGATGGCCCGCGTCGCTTTATCCAGCACAAGGTAGTAGTGCCCGTTGCCTTCGGCCCGCCCGCTCCGCGCCCGCTCGATATAGGCATCCGCGTCCGCGCGCCGGTAAGGCCAGGGCACGGAGGTCAGGAACTTCACGATATCGAAATCGTTCATGCGCTCGAAGAGCGCGTCCCCGTCCGCGAGCTCCGGCTGCTTGAAGGCAAGCCGCTCCGTCGTCACCGCTTCCATCTCTGGGATTCCTAGCTTCGGTAATCCGCGTTGATGCTGATATAGCCGTGCGTCAGGTCGCAGGTCCAAACCGTCGAACGCCCGCTGCCGATCCCGACATCGACGTCGATACCGATCTCCTGCCCTTTCAGATGAGCGGCGACCGGCGCCTCGTCGTAATTCGGATCGCGCATGCCGCCGACAGCGATATCAATGCCGCCGAAGCCAATCCGGATCTTCGAGACGTCGATCGGCTGTTCCGACTTGCCCACCGCCATCACCACGCGGCCCCAGTTCGCGTCCTCGCCGGCGATCGCTGTCTTCACCAGCGGCGAATTGGCAATGGCCAGCGCGATCTTGCGTGCGGACGCGTCGCTCTCGGCTCCGGAGACGCGGACCTCGATGAATTTCGTCGCCCCTTCCCCGTCGCGGACGACCAGGATCGCCAGCTCCCGCAACACGCTCTCGAGCGCCTGCTTGAAGCCATCGAGGGCAGCATCCTCGATGCCGGACGGCGGCGCATTGCCGGCCTTGCCGGTCGCGAAGAGCAGCAGCGTATCGCTGGTCGAAGTGTCGCTGTCGACGGTGATCGAATTGAACGTCCGATCGGCCAGGGGCGGCAGCAGCGCCTGCAGAAGACCGGCCGGGATGGCGGCATCGGTGAAGACGAAGCTCAGCATGGTCGCCATGTTCGGCTGGACCATGCCGGAGCCCTTGGCGATGCCCGCGATCGTCACCGTCTTGCCGCCGATTTCGGCCGTCGCGCTCGCCCCCTTGGCGAAAGTGTCGGTGGTACGGATCGCATTCGCCGCGCCGTCCCAGTCGGAAGCGGACAGAGCGCCGACCGCGTCCGGAAGTTTCGCGGTGATTTTCTCGTGCGCCAGGATCTCGCCGATCACCCCGGTCGAGGCGACATAGATCTCGTCGGGAGAACAGGACAGCAAAGCCGCCGCGGCGGAAGCCGTCTCGCGCACGGCGGCCGCACCGGCGGCGCCGGTGAAGACATTCGCATTGCCCGAATTCACCACCAGTCCGCGTCCGCTTCCTTTCGGCAGGATCTCGCGGCACCAGGCGACGGGCGCACCCGGCGTGGTGGAACGGGTCAGCACTCCCGCGACGGTCGTCCCTTCGGCGAGTTCGACCAGAAGAACGTCGTTCCTGTTCTTGTACTTGATCCCGGCCGCCACCGAAGCGGTCCGGACACCGGCGACCACGGGCATTTCCGGAAAGGAGTCCGGCGCGAGCGGGGAAACCTGATCGGACATGGCTGACGTCCCCTTGAAGCAGCCGTTACTGGAGCGCCGAGCCGTCAGGCCCGAAGCGCATGATCTCGACACCGTTGCGGAGCCCCTCGACCGTCTCGGCGAGGATCTCGCGGGTCAGCTCCTGCGCCAGCTGCGGCTGCATCTGCGCGAAGCTCGGCGGCTCGACGGCGCGGCGGTCCTCGACCAGGATCACGTGCCAGCCGAACTGGGTCTGAACCGGATCGACGGTAAAACTGCCCGGCTCCAGCGCGAAGGCCGCCTCGGAGAACGGCGCGACCATCGCTTCCTTGGTGAAATAGCCGAGATCGCCGCCGTTGCTACCGGATGGCCCCGTGGATTTCTCCTTCGCCAGCTCGGCGAAATCGGCGCCTTTCTTCAGCTCCTCGATGATCGCCCGCGCTTCTTCCTCGGACGTGACCAGAATATGACGCGCCTTGACCTCCTCGCCCTGGCTCGCGCTGTCGGCGATCTGCGCTTCGTAGCGCGCCCGGAGTTTCTCTTCGCCGACCTGGGCCGAAACCTTCTCGGTCAGGAAGACCTCGGAGATGATCTCGGTCTCGGCCTGGGCGACCCGGGCCTTCACGTCATCGCGATCCTGCAGACCCGCCTCGCGCGCCGCATTGGCGATCAGCCGCGCATCGATCGCGCGGTCGAGCATCGGCGGATAGATCTGCTCCATCGGCGCCTGCTGGTACTGCTGCGGCAGCTGCTGGATCTGGGCCAGGATCTCGGCAAGGTAGATCGGCTCCCCATTGACCGTGGCAACCACGGTCGTCGCCGGGTCGATGGCGGCCTGTTCGGCCGGAACCGTCTTGGCCTCGGCACCTGTCTGCTGGGCCTGCGCCGGAACGGCGACAGCGGCCATTGCGGCGAACGCCGCCGGGATCAGCGCGGTCTTCAGGAAGCCCGTCTTCCGCGGGATGCAATTCTGGATCATTTCAGCGCCTTTCGCCGGGCCGCTCCGCCCGTGCCTGCTCTCGAAAATCAGCTGCGGCATCTACCCGCCGCGCGGTGAGCAGCAGCCCTATCAGATCGCCCATAGGGCGGCAAGGCGCCTTTCATAGGCAAGTGCGGTCAGGCCTGCCGGAAGGGAAGGATAAGATCGAACCCCAGCCACTCGGCCGGGGAACGGTAATCGGAAAAGTCGCTGTTGTCGGCGCGGATCAGCACCATGGCGCCTTCGGTATCCTCGCTGCCGCCGAAATGCGGCAGATCCCGGCGCACCGTCTCGATGATCCGGTTCGCGATCACCGCGCCATGTTCGCCCGTGTCGATGAAGATCCCGGGTTTGGGCTCGTGCACCGCCGCCTCGCCGCGGACGTCGAACATGACCCCGGTCGCGCTGAAATCGATCCGGTCGAGAAACGCCGCGCCGCCGATCGTGATATCCGCGGCGCCGCGCAACTCGTCATAACGCGCCGAGATGTTCTCGAAGGCCAGCCCCGTCGGCAACTGGCCCTGCTCCCCGTTCTTCCGGAGATAGAGTTCCCGCGCCGGACGCACCGCCGCGAGGGCGGCGATATGAAAGCGCCGCTCCACGTCGTGCGCCGCATTGTCCGGCACCTTCATCAGACCGTGCACGACCAGCCCGACATTCGTCACCGCGCGCCGGATCAGGCTGCTCAAGTCCTCCGTCAGCAGGACCGCGGTGGAGTGCGAGATCAGGACGTCGTCATTCTCGCGCGGCGCGGCGTGACGCGCGGCCCCTCCATAGGCTTTCGCCGCATAGGGAGACGGCGCAGCCGAGGCGTGCCCGGCGAGATCTAGCGAGTCCTGCGACAACCGGACGTCGACGCTGTCGTCCCCGTGATGTCCCTGATCGTGTTCGGAATCGTTATCGCGCGGATGCTTGTCGTTGCGGCGCGGGGTGACGCGCTGGTTCAGCGCCTCTCCGGCGACCGGGCGGCTTCTCCGCAGAGTCGTGGGCGCGACCACGCCGGACGTATATCCGGTGATACGGTCAACCATTCCGTCCACCCTTTCTAGGCAACGCAAACGCGAATTTACAAATTTTAATCGAAATTAATTTTACTTTCAATACTCCGCGGAAATCCGCGAAATCGACCATCCCGGATGCGCCTCAGCCCTCCCCCAGTCCGGACGGAACAGCCGACAATGTTCGCAATCTATCCAGCGCATCCATTTCCCGCCCGTCCGGCACGAACAGGTGATCGTGGAAGAACCCCGACACCGGATTGACCCCCATTCCGAGCTCGGCGAGCGCGGAAGTAACACGCGCCAGAAAGCCGACCGCCTCTAGCGCGGAATGCACTTCGAGCGTGATCATCCGGCACGGAAACGCGTATTCGAGCCCCGCCGCCTCCGCCTCGTCCTTCAACAGAACGAGCGTCAGCCCCTCCTCCTCGCGAAATGTCATGCGGGGACTGACGCCCGCCGGGACGCTTTGCCCGGAAACGGTCGCGAAGACAAAGACGCCCTCCGCCAGTCTCGGCGACATGGCCGCGATCAGGGTGTCGAGATCGGTCTCACCGGCCATTATTCGCTCCCGTTCTCCAAAACAAAGACACCAAAATTAGTTGAGTAGTGCGCAGAATTAAGGGGACACATGACTCATTTCCGGCAGAATTAAGGGGACACATGACTCATTTCCGCCGCTGTCCCTCTCATACCTCCCTCATGGCACGTTTGGCGCGCGTGGTCGTGCCCGGTCTGCCCCATCACGTCACCCAGAGGGGCAACCGGCGGCAGACCACTTTCTTTTCCGACGCGGATTATGCGGCGTATCTGGAGATACTGGCCGAGGCCCTGACGCGCGCGCGCGTCGCGCTCTCTTCCTACTGCCTGATGCCGAACCATGTGCACCTGATCCTCGTGCCGGAGACGGAAAGCGGGCTTGCCGCCGCCCTCGCAGAGGCGCACCGGCGCTATACCCGCCAGGTCAATCTCCGGGAGGGCTGGCGCGGCTATCTCTGGCAGGGCCGCTTCTCCTCGTTCCCGCTCGACGGCGCGCACCTGCTCGCGGCCGCGCGCTATGTCGAGTTGAACCCGGTCCGCGCCCGACTCGCCGCCCGGCCGGAAGACTGGCCCTGGTCGAGCGCCCGCGCCCATCTCGGCATGATCGAGCCGGGCGGGGAAACGGCCGCGGACCGCATTCTGAGCGGCGACCTGCCGGAGGCAGTGGGCGACTGGCGGAGTTTTCTCGCGGGCGGCATGGAGGCGGAGACGGCGGAGGCGATCCGGCGCCATGAACGCACCGGACGGCCGCTCGGAAGCGGCGGCTTCCTGAAGGAGCTGGAGCGGCGCCTCGGCCGGGCTCTCGCGAAACGAAGGCCGGGACCGAAACCGAAAGGCGCCACGGAGGAGGCCTGAGGCAGGCGCGGAATTACGTAGTGTGTCCCCTTAATTCTGTCGTAGTGTGTCCCCTCAATTCTGTCCCCTTAATTCTGTGTGTCCCCTTAATTCTACTTAACTCTAAAATTCCGCACCATCTCATTCACTCACTTTCGAAACCAAATAAGAAACCATCAACACTATAACAATAAAAATCATCGAGTTTATGAGGCGGCCAATTTTATTTTTCATATTGTTTGCTTTATGGGTTTTGCTTCTCAAATTATAAAATGGCAAATAATCGTCAGTTCCTTTGTTTTTTATATTATATATAAGCAAAGTAAAAAAAGAATACCCAATCAGAAAAAATACAGAGACAAGGCAAGTACTGGAAATTAGTAAAGCATAGAATTTCATCGCTCCCGCATCCCCTCGCTCGCATAGCGCAGCACCGGCTGCAGCACGTATTCCAGCACCCGTCTTTCTCCCGTCAGAAGGTCCGCCGCCACGCTGCCGTAGCGCATGTAGTTGAAGGCGTCGATCTTCACCGCGGCGCGCTGGCCGACCTCGATGAAGCCGATATCCCGGTCGGTCACCGCCGCCTCGAAGGCGCGCAGCAAGTTGAAGCTCCGCCGGACGGGCCGTCTCCGCACAGCTCTGTTTCGACAATCCGACACCAGCGATCTCACATGCCCCTTCGTTCTTCCCGCATATTATCCGGCGCATCTCCGGTCGTCGCTGAGAAAGTCCCGGCGGACGGAACGCCGCACGGTCGTGCGCCCGCGTTGACAGGGATTGCACTTCCCCCTATCTGTCAGCCACCCGGTAAATGGCCGGAAACCTGATTCCATCTCAGAGGTCGGCATGCTCGGCGCACTCGCCAAGGCCATCTTCGGCTCGGAAAACGAGCGGACACTGAAACGCCTGCAGAAGACCGTCGATGCGGTCAACGCCCTGGAGCCGGATTTCGCGGCGCTCGACGACGCGGCTCTGGCGGCGAAAACCGGCGAATTCCGGGAAAGGCTGAAGGGCAGCGAGAATCTCGACGACATCCTGCCGGAAGCCTTCGCGACCGTCCGCGAGGCGGCCAAGCGGACCCTCGGACAGCGGCATTTCGACGTCCAGCTGCTCGGCGGGCTGGTGCTGCACCAGGGCCGGATCTCGGAGATGAAAACCGGCGAAGGCAAGACCCTGGTCGCCACCCTGCCGGTCTACCTGAACGCGATCGAGGGCAAGGGCGTCCACGTCGTCACGGTGAACGACTACCTCGCCAAGCGCGACGCCGGCTGGATGAGCCAGGTCTACGAATTCCTCGGGCTCTCCACCGGCTGCATCGTGCACGGGCTGACGGATGCCGAGCGCAAGGCCGCCTATGCCGCGGACGTCACCTACGGCACCAACAACGAGTTCGGCTTCGACTATCTGCGCGACAACATGAAGTTCCGCCTGGAGGACATGGTCCAGCGCGACTTCAATTTCGCCATCGTCGACGAAGTGGACTCGATCCTGATCGACGAGGCGCGGACGCCGCTGATCATCTCCGGCCCGGCCGAGGACAGCTCGGCGACCTATACCGCGATGAACGCCGTTATCCCCGGCCTCGTTCCGGAGGATTACGAGAAGGACGAGAAGCAGCGCACCGTCGCCTTCACCGAGGCGGGTCAGGAGCATATCGAGGAGCTGCTGCGCGACGCGGGGATGCTCGAGGAAGGCGGTCTCTACGACATCGCCAATATCTCGCTGGTGCATCACGCCAACCAAGCGCTCCGCGCGCACCATCTCTTCGCCAAGGATACGGACTACATCGTCAAGGACGACAAGGTCGTCATCATCGACGAGTTCACCGGCCGCGCGATGGAAGGCCGGCGCTATTCCGAAGGCCTGCACCAGGCGCTCGAAGCCAAGGAAGGCGTGACGATCCAGAACGAGAACCAGACTCTCGCCTCCATCACCTTCCAGAATTATTTCCGCCTCTACCCGAAGCTTGCCGGCATGACCGGCACGGCGATGACCGAGGCGACCGAATTCGCCGAGATCTACAAGCTCGAGGTCGTCGAGATCCCGACCAACGTGGAGATCGCCCGCAAGGACCACGACGACGAGGTCTACCGGACCGCGGAAGAGAAGTGGGACGCGATCATCGACACGATCGACGAATGCCGCGGCAAGGGTCAGCCGGTGCTGGTCGGTACGGTCTCGATCGAAAAGTCCGAACTGCTCGCCGAGCTGATGAAGAAGCGCAAGATCCCGCACCAGGTGCTGAACGCGCGCTTCCACGAGCAGGAGGCCACCATCATCGCCCAGGCCGGCCAGCCGGGCGCGGTGACTATCGCCACCAACATGGCGGGCCGCGGCACCGACATTCAGCTCGGCGGCAATGCCGACATGCGGATCATGCTCGAACTCGGCGAGGAACCGGACGCGGCGAAGGCCGAGAGCATCCGAGGCGAGGTCGAAGCCTCCAAGAAACAGGTGCTCGATGCCGGCGGACTCTATGTGATCGGCACCGAGCGGCACGAAAGCCGGCGGATCGACAACCAGTTGCGCGGCCGTTCCGGCCGTCAGGGCGACCCGGGCGCCTCCAAGTTCTTCCTCTCGCTCGAAGACGACCTGATGCGCATCTTCGGCTCCGAGCGCATGGACGGCATGCTGCAGAAACTCGGCCTGGAGAAGGGCGAGGCGATCGTCCACAGCTGGATCAACAAGGCGCTGGAAAAGGCGCAGCAGAAGGTCGAGGCGCGGAACTTCGAGATCCGCAAGCAGCTGCTGAAATACGACGACGTGATGAACGATCAGCGCAAGGTCATCTTCGAGCAGCGCAAGGACATCATGCGCGCCGAAGAGGTCGCCGCGACGGTCGCCGACATGCGTCACGAGGTGATCGAGGACGTGGTCGCGCGCTGCATCCCGGAAGGCGCCTATTCGGAGCAATGGGATATTCCCGCGCTGCATGAGGAATGCCTGCGCCTGCTCGGCCTCGACCTGCCGGTCAAGGACTGGGCGGAAGAGGAAGGGATCGCCGACCAGGAAATCCTCGAGCGGATCACCAAGGCCTCCGACGAGGCGATGGCCAAGAAGGCGGCGAATTACGGCCCCGAAGTCATGCGGATGGCGGAGAAGAGCCTGCTGCTGCAGATTCTCGATCAGCAGTGGAAGGAGCACCTCCTCTCGCTCGACCACCTGCGCCAGGGCATCAACCTGCGGGCCTATGCCCAGAAGGATCCGCTCAACGAATACAAGCGCGAGGCCTTCAACCTGTTCGACGGAATGCTGACCGGCCTCCGCCAGACCGTGACCGGCGTGCTGTCCCATCTGGAAATCCGCGTCCAGGCCTCTCCGGAGGAAATGGAAGCGCGGATGGCGGCCGAGCGGGCGGAACGGGAAATGCACGAGGGCCGCGAGGACCCGGCGCTCCAGTCAGGCGGCCAGAACGCCGACGGAGAGACCATGGTCCGCAGCCGGCAGAGTGCCGCCGCGATCGATCCGAACGATCCGGCGACCTGGGGCAAGGTTCCGCGCAATGCGCAATGCCCCTGCGGCTCCGGCAAGAAATACAAGCAATGCCACGGTAAGATCTGACCGCATCGGCAGCCGCGGCTCAGCGAACCAGGGTGACTACCTTGCCGCGGTCTCCGGAGACCGGTGCGTCGTCGAGGCCGGCAAGCACCAGATCCACTTCTCCGCTGGCCGCCCCGAAGGGCAGACAGATGATACGGATGCCCGCGCCTGTCGCGACCGCCGGCTCCCGCCGTTCCGCGCAAGCCCGGATACATTGGACGATCGCGGACGGCAGTTGCGAATTCGATCCGGTGGTTGCCCCGATCGGATTCCCGCCGAGCAGATCCGAAGCCGCGTCTCCGGCAAATTCAATCTGAAAGCGTGCCCGGTCCTCGTAGGCGAGAAGCACGTAAGGCATTTCGTCGACAAGATCGGACAGAAACAGGTCTTCCGAAAGCGGCAGCCCGGAGCCTTTGCGCGCGTACTCCCAGTACGCCCTCAAATCCCTCAGGATCCAGCTCGTCCGTCCGCTCGGCTCCGCATGCCGTTCTGGCGTGAAATCCAAGATCATAAGCCCTCCTTCGGCGTTGCCAGCGCCGTGGCTATGGACGGTGGACAACGATTTTTTCGCTGTTCCTGCCGTTCTCAGCCAGCCCCCACTTGACCTATGCAGACCCCGATCAACGTGCCTGAACGCATTCTGGAAATGATCCGGATCTTGCCCCTCATCATGAAGACGTCGCACCAGATCGTATGTGACATGCCCCACAGCCGCAATGTGCGGCACGCGAAGAAAATGTTTTTCAATCATGTGGATATCCCGCTGCAAGGGCGGGATCAGGAAGAGGAATTCGCGATCTTTTCCCGGACGGCCGCGATCCTCTGGATACAGGCCGGCCGCGGCGCAGCGACCGTCAGATCCTCGAAAGCGATCACGCGCAGTTCCGGGCCGCAGAGAATGAGAAGCTCTTCGCGATGCAGAAGGAAGTCCGGATTCGACGGTCGGCCGAACGCCTCGTTGCCCATCGCAAATGTCTCGTAGAGCAGCAAACCGCCAGGTGCGACCGCACCGATGATGTCGGTCATTATCGGACGGTGCAGGTAGTTGGTGACGATCACGCAGCCGAAGGTTCGCTCCTTGAGGGGCCAGGGCCGGCCGGCCTCGAGATCAGAGGCCACCAGTTCGACCCGGGCGTCGGCGGCCATGTCCGCGACGCGCGAAATATCCTGGTCCAGCAAGACGACCGGATTTCCACGGGCACGGAAGAACCGGCCATGTCGACCCGATCCGCAGGCGACATCCAGGACTTCGGCTGTCTCCGGGACCTGCTGCGCAAACCGGATCACCCACTCGGACGGAGCGGGTATCGGCCGGGCCTCCGAACTTGCAGCGCTCATTCCGCGGCTTCTGCGGAGGATACGACGGGAACCACCGCGCCGGAGAAACTGCAATCCGGAACCGCAAGACGAAGGAAGACCGGCCCCGCGGCCTCGACAGGCGTGACCGATCCGGGATCTTCGCCGGGAAAGGCAGCCGCACGCATTCCCGTCTGCATGGCCCCCGGATCGACGGCATTAATCCGCAGGCCGAATTTCCGGTTCTCCGCCGCATAGGCCCGCATCATCGCTTCAAGGCCGGCCTTGCTGGCGGCATAGGCGCTCCAATCCGCATGCGCACCGCGTGCCGCACCTGAAGTGACGAAGACGCACCGCCCCGCATCCGACAAGGACAAGAACGGATGCAGCAGGTGCAGAAGCCGGAGCGGAGCCGTCAGATTGACGGCGATCACCCGGTCCCAGGCCGCATCTTCCAGTTCCGGGAGCGGCTTCAGGTCGCCGAGCTGGGCCGCGTTCAGGACCAGAATGTCGAGCCGGCTTCCCAGCTTCTCGAGCGCCGCCATCAGAGCGGTCTCGGCCTTCCCGTCCCGCGTGGAGAAATCCACCGCAACCGGAATGGCGGAGCCGCCATCGGCCGCGATCTCCGCGCAACGGGCTCTGAGCGCGGCTTCGTCCCGCGCGGCCGCGACGACGGTGGCACCTGCGCGGGCATAGGTCCGCGCGACTTCAGCGCCGATGCCGCGAGAGGCTCCGGTGACCAGCGCGACGCGTCCGGCAAGCGGTCTGTCTGCCTCGTGGACGGCTTCCGCGAGCTTCTGCTCCTCGGCAATGATGCCGAGCTCGCGGCTGATATCCTCCAGCGCCGCCTCCAGCGTGTCGACGATATCGTCGACCTGCTCCCGCGTGACGACGAAGGGAGGCGCGATCAGCAGCGTGTCCCGGACCGCCCGGACGATGATCCCGCGCGCCTTCAGGTTCTCGCGGCAAACAGCGGCGACCACACCCGGCGGATCGAACAGCCTGTGCGCGGCCTTGTCCTGGATCAGCTCGACGGCCCCGAGCAGCCCGAGCCCGCGAACCTCGCCGACCAGCGGGCGTGTTTCCAGCCGCTTCAGCGTTTCGCAGAAATACGGCCCGATCTCCTCCCGCACCCGTTCCACCAGCTTCTCGCGCTTCAGGATCGCGAGATTTTCGAGCGCGACTGCCGCCGCCACAGGATGACCGGAATAGGTAAAGCCATGCGCCAGTCCGCCCTCGGCGTCGCGCAACACCTCGGCGATCGGGTCCGAGACCATCAGAGCGGAAATCGGCTGATATCCGGAGGAGAGCCCCTTCGCGAGTGTCATGAAATCCGGGCTGAGGCCGAACAGCTCGGCTGCCGACCAGGCACCGAGACGGCCGAAGGCGCTGATCACCTCGTCCAGCACGAAGAGCACGTCATGGCGCTGGCAAATGTTCTGCACCTCGGCGAGATAGCCTTCCGGCGGAAAGATCAGGCCGCCCGCGCCCTGGATCGGCTCGCAGATGAAGAGAGCGACATTCTCGGCGCCCAGCTCTTCGATCTTGCTCTCCAATGCGCGCGCCGCCTGGGCCGCGAACGCGGCCTCGGGCATGTCATGGCCGAGAAGAAACCGGTACGGCGCCTCGATATGGGCGAAGTCCGGCAGTCCGGTGCCGCCCTGGGCGTGCATCGCGCCGATGCCGCCGGCGCTGAGCGCGGCCAGCGTCGAGCCGTGATAGCCCTCCTCCCGGCCGATCACGATCCGCTTCTGCGGCTTGCCTTTCTGTTGCCAGTAGTAGCGGGCCAGCCGGATCGCACTGTCGCAGACTTCCGAGCCTGAATTTGCGAAGAGCGCCGTATTGAGATGCCCCGGCATCAGTTCCGCGAGGGTCTCGGCGAGTTCCGCCGTCGGGCCCGTCGTGGTGTTGAAGAAGGTGTTGTAGTATGCCAGCCGCTGCATCTGCTCGGCGGCGACGTCTGCCAGTTCCCTGCGGCCGTATCCGACATTCACGCACCAGAGGCCGGCGAGCGCATCCAGATAACGGTGGCCCTGATCGTCCCAGAGATAGCAGCCCTCGCCGCGCTCGATCACGGTGGCGCCACCGGCGGCCGCGAGTTCCCTGTTGTCGGTAAAGGGATGCAGGTGATGCGCGGCGTCCCGTTGCCCCAGCGTCCTGCCGTCCGTCTCGCTCATTATTTGCCCCCCGCGCAACGACAGACTGGCTAATTAGCAATTATTACACTATTTCGACGGCATGCTATTCCACACTGTCAGAACGATTTTGGATCTGATGGATGATCAAGTACAGACTTCGGTGCGACGCGGAGCATAGCTTCGACGCCTGGTTCCGCGACAGCGCCGCCTACGACAAACAGGCCGGCGCCGGACTGCTGACCTGCCCGAATTGCGGTTCGGCGGCGATCTCGAAGGCCTTGATGGCGCCGAGCGTAAACAGCTCGAAGAAAAAATCGAACCGGCAAAGCGCGGAAGAGACCATGCCGGCCGTCAGCCAGATGCCACCGGAAATGGCCGCCATCCGGGAGAAGCTCGTCGCGCTCCGCAAGGAGGTCGAAAGCAAGTTCGACTATGTCGGCAAGGAATTCGCCGAAGAAGCCCGCAAGATCCATTACGGCGAAACGGACCCGCACGGGATCTATGGCGAGACAAGCTCCGACGAGGCACAGGCCTTGATGGAAGAGGGCATCGAGTTCACCCCGATCCCCTGGGTGCCGAAGAGCGACGCCTAGCCGTTCGCCCCCGGTTTCACCGCCAGCATCGCGTAATTGATCGCGAGATCCGACGAGCGCGAGAAGCTGTCCGCGAGCGGATCGAAACGGATCCCGCTACGCTCCGTCACCGTGAGGCCGGCCTCCGCCAGCAGGTCGCGCAATTCCTCCGGCGTAAGGAACTGCCGCCAGTCGTGCGTTCCGGGTGGAACCCAGCGCAGCAGGTATTCGGCGGCGAACTTTCCGAAAAGCAGCGACTTGCCGGTCCGGTTCAGCGTCGTGACGAACACCGCGCCGCCCGGGCGGACCAGCTTCGCGAGCGAGGTGGCGAAGAGCGAAGGATCGGCGACATGCTCGATCACCTCCGACGCGATCACGGCGTCGAAGGCCTCGGGCATTTCCTCGGCGAGCGCCTCGGCGAGCGAGACCCGGTAGTCGATCTCGAGCCCGCCCTCTTCCGCATGGAGAGCGGCGGTGCGGATCGTCTTTCCCTCCGCATCGATCCCGGTCATGGACGCCCCCAGCCGGGTTAGCGGTTCGGAGAGCAATCCGCCGCCGCATCCGATATCCAGCATCCGCAAACCGGCGAACGGTCTCGCGGCCGCCTCATCGCACGAGAAGTGGTCGCCGATCCATTCACGAATCAGCTCAAGGCGGACGGGCGTGAACTTGTGCAGCGGCGCGAATGGCCCGCGCATGTCCCACCACTCGTCCGCGACCGCGGAGAATCGCCGGACGTCTTCCGGATCGATCGTGCTTCTCGCCATGCTCTTCTCAATCATGGGTACTCCGTCTAGCGCGCTTGCCCGGGATGCGGCGTGTCGTTATGTATAGCCCCGCCCGGGGCCATTAGGAATGTTCGCGTTCCGGTATTGGGCATTGGGATACACTCCTGAAAAGCGGAACGAAATGGCGCGTATCGTGCAAAAGTTCGGCGGCACGTCGGTCGCCGACATTGAGCGCATCAGAAATGTAGCGCTCCGGGTGAAAAAGGAAGTCGACGCGGGCAACGAGGTGGCGGTCATCGTCTCCGCCATGGCCGGCGTCACGAATCAGCTTGTCGGCTATGCGCGCGAGATGAGCGTGCTGCACGATGCGCGGGAATACGACACCATCGTCTCCACCGGCGAGCAGGTGACCAGCGGCCTTCTCGCAATGGCGCTGCAGAATCTCGGCATCAACGCGCGCTCCTGGCTCGCCTGGCAGCTGCCGTTCCGCACCGATGGCGTGCACAGCAAGGCGCGGATCGAGGGCATCGAGACCGGCGAGATCGTCCAGCGCTTCGAACAGGGTCAGGTGGCGGTGCTGGCCGGTTTCCAGGGGCTCGGCCCGGACAACCGGATCACCACGCTCGGGCGCGGCGGCTCGGACACGTCGGCGGTCGCGCTGGCGGCGGCGCTGAACGCAGACCGCTGCGATATCTACACGGATGTCGACGGGGTCTATACTACGAATCCGAAGATTGTCCCGTCGGCACGGAAGATCGACCGGATCACTTACGAAGAAATGCTGGAACTGGCCTCGCAGGGGGCCAAGGTGCTGGAGACGCGCTCCGTCGCGCTTGCCATGCAGCACAATGTCAGGCTCCAGGTGCTCTCGAGCTTCGTCGAGGCGCCGGGTACCCTGGTCTGTGATGAGGATGAGATCGTGGAACAGAAAATCGTCAGCGGCATCGCCTACAGCCCCGAAGAGGCAAAGGTCACCGTGCGTCACGTGCCGGACCGGCCGGGCGTCGCCGCCTCCATTTTCGGCAGCCTCGCCGATGCCGCGGTCAATGTGGACATGATCGTCCAGAACGTGACCGAGGACGGCAACACCACCGACATGACCTTCACCATCGGCAAGACCGATCTGGAGCGTGCCCAGCAGGTTCTGGAGAAACTGCGCGACGAGCTCGGCTTCAAGGAAGTCAATGCCGACCCGAACGTCGCCAAGGTCTCCGTCGTCGGCGTCGGCATGCGCTCGCAGCCGGGCGTCGCCAAGACCATGTTCCGCACGCTGTCCGACAAGGGGATCAACATCCAGGTGATCTCGACATCGGAAATCAAGGTGAGCGTCCTGATCGCCGCGGAATATACCGAACTCGCCGTACGAGCCCTGCACACCGCCTACGGCCTCGACGGACCGCCGGCCGGCTGACCCGATGACGGCGGCGGTCGAGCATAACGGCTTCGGCCGCAACTCCCGCTCCATGTTGCGCCGCCTGCGCGACGTGATGGCCGAGGCGCGCGCGCCGCAGGAACGTCTCGACAGCATCACCTCGATCATCGCCGCCGACATGGCGGCCGAAGTCTGCTCGGTCTATGTCCGGCGCGCCGACAACCTGTTGGAATTATGCTCGACCGAGGGCCTTAACCAGGATGCGGTTCATCGCACCCTGATGCATTTCGGCGAGGGTCTCGTCGGCGACATCGCCGCCCGTGCACAATCCCTCGCACTATCGGACGCACAATCGCATCCCAAATTCGCCTACCGTCCGGAAACCGGCGAAGAGATCTACCAGTCGCTCGCCGGCGTGCCGGTTATGCGGGCCGACCGCCTGCTCGGCGTGCTCGTGGTACAGAACCGTTCCCGCCGGCAATATTCCGACGAGGAGATCGAGACGCTCGAGACCTTCGCCATGGTGCTGGCGGAACTGCTCGCGAACGGCGTGCTCGGCGAGCAGGAGAACCGCAACGACGCGGCGCTCCGGCTGACGGGGCAGACCGTCGCTCCGGGGATCGGGATCGGCATTGCCCATTTCCACCGCCAGAGCGCGGCGATCCGCCGGGTCGTCGCCGACAACCCGGCCGTGGAGAAGGACCGGCTCGAAAGCGCGATGGAGGGCGTCCGCTCGCGGATCGACACGCTGCTGGCAGCCCCCGACCTCGCCGAGGCCGGAGAGCACAGGGACGTTCTGGAAACTTTCCGGATGATTGCCCACGACCGTGGCTGGCTCGCCCGCATGAACGATGCGATCGACAACGGCCTCACGGCCGAAGCGGCGGTGCAGCGCGCCCGGGCCGACATGCGCGCCCGGCTCGGCTCGGTCCAGAATCCCTACCTGCGCGAACGCCTCGCCGATTTCGAAGATCTCGCGAACCGGCTGATCGCGCAGCTCGCGGACGAGGACGAGACCGGCGAGGGTAATGGAACGACGGTCACCCGCGATCAGCCCTACGTCGTCGTCGCTCGTTCCATGGGCCCGGCCGAGCTGCTCGACTATGACCGTCACAATCTGAACGGTCTTGTCCTGGAGGAAGGGTCGGCCACGGCTCATGTGGCGATCGTCGCCCGTGCCCTGGACATCCCGGTGCTCGGCAACATTCCGGGCCTGCTGAGCGAGGTCAATCCGGGCGACCGCCTGATCGTAGATGCGGATAACAACCAGATCCTTCTACGCCCGACGGAGGACGTGGAGGAGTACTTCCATACCGGTCTGAAAGCGCGCGCGGAGACCAGGGCGCGCTATCAGGCCCTGCGTGACCTGCCGGCGCAAACGCTCGACGGCGTTGATATCTCCCTGCTGCTGAATGTCGGGCTCATGTTCGACCTGCAACAGCTGGACGCGACGGGCGCGACCGGGGTCGGCCTCTACAGGACTGAAATCCCGTTCATGGTCCGGCGCGACATTCCGGACGTGAAACAGCAGACGGACGCCTATCGCCGGGTCCTCGAGGGTGCCGGAGGGCGTCCCGTAACCTTCCGCACGCTCGACGCGGGCGGCGACAAGCATATCCAGGCCTTCGACCATGATCCGGGAGACAATCCCGCTCTCGGCTGGAGATCCCTGCGCATTTCGGTCGACCATCCGAGCCTGCTCCGAAACCAGCTCCGCGCCATCCTGCGTGCGGCCGACGGCGCGCCTGTCGACCTGATGTTCCCGATGGTCTCGACAGTGGGCGAATTCGATGCCGCCCGCTCGATCCTCGACCGCGAACTCGAACATGCGATCCGCGGAGGCGAGAAACTGCCGTCGAACCTGCGCCTCGGCAGCATGCTTGAGGTCCCGTCCCTCGCCTGGCAACTTCCCGAGATCTTGTCCCGGGTCGATTTTCTTTCTGTCGGCAGCAACGACCTGCAGCAGTTTTTCTTTGCGGCGGACCGCGGAGACCAGCGGGTCACCCACCGCTACGATCCCGTTTCCGTACCTTTCCTCCGGCTTCTCAAACAGATTGCAGATGCCTGCGAAGAATACGGCAAGCCATTGACTCTCTGCGGAGAGATGGCCGGATCGCGGATCGGAGCGATGGCGCTCGTCGGAATCGGCTATCGCAGGCTTTCGATGGCCGCAGCCTCTATTGGCCCCGTAAAAGAAACAATAAGAGCAATCAATTATAGCGATTTGGAAACATTTATATCTAATTTATTGAAATCACGGGAAGGTCGTCTCGTCGAGCATTTGAAGGCGTTCGCACGCGACCATCAGGTGCCCGCCTGAGTCTTCAGATCGAAAAATCCGAATAGAACGTTGATTCATCGAACAATTTAATCTACCTTGGCATTTAATGCTTGGTTACCCCGTGGTGTCTCTGCGAGTTTTACTGAATAGTCGCTCCAGAAATAGCATGGTCAGGCGGATGATTTATTCGCGGGCAATTAGGTCGTGGATGAGATGAGCACCAAGGCGAAGTTGAGACTCCGGCACATCGAAGATGCCGACAAGTCAAAAGTCGCGGACGCCGCGTCTGAGTCGGCGGCCCCGAAACTTGTCGCTTCTGCGCCGCCTGCATCCAATGCCAAGCAAATCAAGAGCTTGAAGAACGAACCGGTCCTGGCGCACGAAGACGAGATGAGTTCCTCGGTCGGCGGGACCCTGAGACGCGGACGTCAGGAAAAGGATCTTTCCCTTCAGGACGTGGCGCAGCAACTGCGCATCCAACGCAGCTACTTGCAGGCACTCGAAACCGGCGATTTCGACAATCTGCCGGGCCTGACCTACGCAATCGGCTATGTCCGCAGCTACAGTCAGCTCGTCGGTCTCGATGCCGAGAAGCTGATCACCGATTTCAAGGCCGAGGCGAAGAAGCTGCAGGAACCGACGCAGCTCTCCTTCCCATCCCCGGCCCCCGAAGGCAAAGTTCCGGGCGGGGCGCTGATGTTCGTCGGCGTTCTGCTCGCGGCCCTCAGCTATGGGGGCTGGTATTATTTCTCGACCTCCGAGACCAGTGTCTCTGACCTGACCCCGACGATCCCGGATCGCCTCGCCTTCCTGCTGGAAGAGCCGGCCATCGAGTCCGGCGCGTCAGAGCCCACTGCGGTCACCGCCGAGACCGCTCCGGCCGCAAGTGTCGCGGCTCCGGCGGAGCCGGCACCCGAAGAGACGACGACAGCAGAGACGGCTCTGGCAACGGATGCTCCGGTTGCAAATGTCGATGCCGAAACGGCCACCGACACCGCTCCTGAAGCGGAACAGGTTGCCTCTGCGTCTCCTGAGGCAACCGCCGCCGCAGAGACGGTATCTGAAGAGAAATCTCCCGTCGCACTTGCGCCGGCGCCGCAACAAGAGACCGAAACGCCGGAGCCGGTCGCGACGGCGTCCGCTCCGACAGTCGACGTTCCAGCTGCGCCGGTAACGCAAGCGGCACGACCGGCAACCGCGGCCGAACCGGTGTCGGCCGACGCCGCAACGGACACGTCGACTCTGGAGCCGGCAACAGAAATAGCCAGCGTTCCTGCAACGGCGCCGGCGTCCGCTCCGGCAGACATTCCGGCCGTGCCCGACGTCAGCCGCAGCAGCTCCGAGCCGTCCGCGGTCAATGCGGAAGCGGCGGCAATCGATTCAAAGCCGACCCCGGCGCCCACGGCTTCCAGCGAAGGTCCCCGTATCGTCATCAGTGCGACGGACGACAGTTGGGTCCAGGTGCGCGGCTCCGACGCGACTCCCCTGTTGACCCGTATCCTGCGCAAGGGTGAGCAGTACGAGGTCCCGGCCCGCAGCGGCTTGCGGCTCTTTACCGGCAATGCCGGCGCCCTCAAGATCTCGGTCGACGGAACCGAAGCACCGAGCCTGGGTCCGTTCGGCAAGATCGCCCGGAACGTCCCGCTTGACGCGAGCCTGCTGACCTACACAGTCTCCGACTGAGCCCCTGTCCCGGCGGGACCCAGCCCCGCCGAAACGTCATGAAGGCGCCGTTTACCCGCGGCGCCTCATTGCTTTATAAGTCCCGAAACGCCATGTCGCAGTGAGCGACGAAAGCGAGCGGATCTATCCCATGAGCGTGCGGCCCTACCGCGACATCGACCGACGCAAGTCCCGTCAGATCTCCGTCGGAAACGTGCTTGTCGGCGGCGATGCCCCGATTACCGTACAGACCATGACGAACACGCTGACCGCCGATGCAAAGGCGACGATCGCGCAGATCCAGGCTTGCGCGGACGCCGGTGCCGACATCGTGCGGGTCTCCTGCCCGGATGAGGCCTCGACCGCGGCGATGCCGGAGATCGTCAAGGCGAGCCCGGTTCCCATCGTGGCCGACATTCATTTCCACTACAAACGCGCCATTGAGGCCGCCGAGGCGGGTGCCGCCTGTCTGCGCATCAATCCCGGCAATATCGGCAGCGCCGATCGGGTGCGCGAGGTGGTGAAGGCCGCCAAGGACCATGGCTGCTCGATCCGGGTCGGCGTGAATGCGGGCAGCCTCGAAAAGCATCTGCTGGAAAAATACGGAGAGCCCTGCCCCGAAGCCATGGTGGAAAGCGCACTCGACCACCTGCGCATCCTCGAAGACAACGATTTCTTCGAGACCAAGATCAGTGTGAAGGCGTCCGACGTCTTCCTCGCCGTCGCGGCCTATCAGGGCCTCGCGGACGCCTGCGACTATCCGCTGCACCTCGGGATCACCGAGGCCGGCGGTTTCCGCATCGGCTCGGTCAAGAGCTCCATCGGCATGGGCATGCTGCTCTGGAGCGGGATCGGCGACACGATCCGCGTCTCCCTCTCCTCCGATCCGGTGGACGAGGTGAAGGTCGGTTTCGACATTCTGAAGTCTCTCAACCTGCGCCACCGCGGCGTGAATGTGATCTCCTGCCCGTCCTGCGCCCGCCAGCAGTTCGACGTGATCAAGACCGTCGAGGTCCTGGAACAACGTCTGGCGCACATCACCACGCCGATGACCCTTTCGGTGATCGGCTGCGTGGTGAACGGTCCCGGCGAAGCGCGGGAGACCGATATCGGTTTCACCGGCGGCGGCAAGGGCACACATCAAGTCTACATCGCCGGGCTGCCGCACCATCGCCTGAAGGACGACAAGATCGTCGACCATCTGGTCTCTCTCGTAGAAGAGAAGGCGGCGGAGATCGAACGGGAACTGGCTACGGAAAAGAAAGCCATCGCGGTTCCGCCGGCCGCGTCCTGACCCGGAAGAGCGTTTTCCGCGCCGAAAATCACCGCATCCGTTTGAATCCGAGCCGATTTCGCGGCATAAACCGAGCCGCCCGCACGCATCTCGCCGCGGGCGCGTTTGAAAGGACCTGACCAATGGCGAAACTGCAACCCGTTCGCGGTACCCACGACCTTCTGGGCGAGGACGCGCGACGGCATCGTCATGTGGTTGAGACCGCGCTCGGGACCGCGGCCCGCTACGGGTTCAGCGAGATCCAGACCCCGATCTTCGAATTCACTGAAGTCTTCGCCCGCACGCTCGGCGAGACCTCGGACGTGGTCTCCAAGGAGATGTACACCTTCGAGGACCGTGGCGGTGACAGGGTCACCCTGCGACCGGAGGGAACAGCCGGCGTGGCGCGCGCCTTCATTTCAGAGGGTCTGACCCAGGATCTGCCGCTGAAGCTCTTTTATCAGGGCCCGATGTTCCGCTACGAACGACCGCAGAAGGGCCGCCAGCGCCAGTTCCACCAGATCGGCGTGGAGCTTCTCGGCGTTCCGGCGCCGCAGGCCGATATCGAGGTCATCACCGTCGGCGCCGACATTCTCGACGCGCTCGGGATCTTCGACGGCATCATCCTGGAACTGAACACGCTCGGCGATACGGAAAGCCGTGGCGCCTACCGCACCGCTCTGGTCGCCTATCTGATGGATCACCGGGACGGCCTTTCGGAAGACAGCCTGCGCCGGCTCGAGGTCAACCCGCTGCGGATCCTCGACAGCAAGGACGAGGGAGACCGCGCGATCGTCGCCAACGCGCCCTCCTTCGGCGACTATCTGAACGAGGCGAGCCGGGACTTCTACGGCACGGTGAAAGAGGGACTCGACACGGTCGGTATTCCCTACCGGCAGAACGACCGCCTTGTGCGCGGCCTCGATTACTATTGTCACACGGCCTACGAGTTCGTGACCGACAAGCTTGGCGCCCAGGGTACCGTTATGGCCGGTGGCCGGTATGACGGGCTGGTCGAGACCATGGGCGGTCCGTCGACCCCGGGCGTGGGGTGGGCGGCAGGGATCGAGCGCATTGCCATGATGATCGACGCGCCGGCAGCCCCGGCACGGCCGGTAGCGGTGATTCCCGTCGGCGCGGAGGCCACGATCACCGCCATCAAGCTCAGCCATGACTTGCGCAAGAGCGGTCTTGCTGTCGAAATGGGCTATTCGGGCAACCTTGGAAAGCGCATGAAGCGGGCCAACAAACTCGGCGCCAGCCACGCCGTCATTCTCGGCGAGACGGAACTCGAAAAGGGAGTCGCGACCGTTCGGGACCTGGATACAGGCTCTCAGACCGAAGTCGCGCTGGACAGGATCGGGGACCATCTCAAAGCCGGGTCCTAGCGAGGTTCGGCATTGGCGGACCGTCCCGCTTCCCCGCTCTTTCAGGACCTGCACCGTTTCGCCGTCGTCGGCGTCAACCACCGGACCTGCCCGGACGCGATCCGCGAACAACTCTTCGTCGCCGACGAGGAGCTGCCGGTGGTCCTGCGGTCACTCCGGGTCTTCGGGATCGAAGAGGCGATGCCGCTTTCGACCTGCGACCGGGTCGAGGTGGCGGGTGTTTTTCCCAATCCCGAGGAGGCCCGCAGTGTGATCGCGAGGATCCTCTGCGCGCCGGTCGGTCTCGATCCTGCCCTCTTAGAGCCTCTGCTCTATCGGCATGTCGGCGGCGACGCCGTCGCCCATTTGTTCCGGGTCGCCGCCTCCCTCGACAGCCAAGTCATCGGGGAGCCGCAAATCCTCGGCCAGATGCGCGCCGGGCATCGCCTCGCCCGCAACCTGAAATCCTCCGGTCCGCTGCTCGACGCGACCATGAGCGCAGCGTTCGAGGCCGCCCGACAGGTTCGTCGGGAAACCCGGATCGCCGAAGGTCCGGTCTCCATCGCCGCAGCGGCGATCACCATCGCGCGCGACGTCCACGGAGCTTTGGACAGGACCCGCGCCCTGCTGCTCGGCGCGGGCGAGCTTGGCCTGATTCTGGCCGAGCAGCTACAGGAGGGTCACGAGACGCCGGTGACTGTCATGGACAGGATCTCGCGGCGCGCGGAAGCGACGGCGAAATCTATCAATGCCCATCATCGTCCATTCGAGGAACTCTCGGCAGCGCTGTCAGAAGCGGATATTGTCATCGCCGCCGTCGGCGAGGGCCGCACTGTACTGACCGCCGAGATGGTCGAAAGCGCCTTGCAGAAACGGCGTTACCGCCCGATCTTCCTGGTCGACCTGTCCGTGCCAGCGGATGTCGATCCGGCGGTCAATCGGATCGACGAGGCCTTCCTGTTCGATCTTGAGGATCTCGAACGCACGGCGACCGAAGGCAAGAATGCGCGCCGCGCAGAGGCGGAGCGCGCCCGTGAAATGGTCGAAAAAGCCGTCGCGCGCTTTCTTTCGGACCAAAGCGGGCGAACAGCCGCCCCAGCGATCGTGCGCCTCAGAAACCATTTGGAAGCGATGCGGACAAATCTGCACGAGGAACAGCCGAACCTTTCTGCGGAACAGGCGACGCGGCTCCTGCTGAACCGCATCATGCACGGGCCGTCGGAGCATCTACGCCGGCTCGCGGCTTCCGAGACACTGGACGACAGGACAATCTCCACTCTGGTGGAACTGTTCGGCCTCGAAGAAGAACAGGGAGAAAACGAGTGAGCCTGCAGGCAAATCTCGAAAGGGTGCTGGCCCGCCACAAGGAACTGGAAGCAATCCTGGCCTCCGGCGAGGATATAGGCTCGCAGGACATTGCCAAGCTCTCGCGGGAACTCTCCGAACTCGCGCCAGTCGCCGAGAAGGTCACCGAGCTGACGGCCATGCGGAAGGAACTCGACGACGCCCGCGTACTGCTTGAAGACCCCGATATGGCGGAAATGGCGGGCGAGGAAGTCGAAAGGCTGGAGAAGGAGCTTCCGGATCTTGAGCGAGAGGTCCAGGTTCTGCTTCTGCCGAAAGACGAGGCGGACGAGAAGAACGCGATTCTGGAAGTCCGCGCGGGGACCGGCGGCGACGAAGCCGCGCTCTTCGCCTCCGACCTCTTCGGCATGTATCAGCGTTATGCCGCGCAGAAGGGCTGGAAATTCGAGATCATGGAGATCTCGGAAAACGATATCGGCGGCTATAAAGAGGCGATCGCGGAAATCAGCGGGCGCTCCGTCTTCGCCCGGCTGAAATTCGAGTCCGGAGTTCACCGCGTACAACGCGTCCCGGTAACCGAATCCGGCGGGCGGATCCATACTTCCGCCGCGACCGTCGCCGTTCTGCCGGAAGCCGAAGACGTCGATCTGGAGATCGAGGACAAGGACCTGCGCGTAGACGTATTCCGGGCAAGCGGCGCCGGCGGCCAGCACGTGAATACAACGGAAAGCGCGGTCCGCATCACCCACCTGCCCTCGGGCATCGTGGTCTCGCAGCAGGACGAGAAATCCCAGCACAAGAACCGCGCCAAGGCGATGAAGATCCTCCGCGCACGGCTCTACGACCACGAACGCCAGCGCCTCGCCAGCGAACGCGCGGCGGACCGCAAAGACCAGGTCGGCAGCGGCGACCGCTCGGAGCGCATCCGCACCTACAATTTCCCGCAGGGCCGCGTCACCGATCACCGCATCAATCTGACACTTTACAAGATCGACAAGGTGATCGCCGGCGAGGCCCTCGACGAACTGGTCGACGCATTGACCGCCGAAGACGAGGCCGCGCGTCTCGCGGCCCTCTCCTGATGTCTCCCGGCGGAGATGGGAACGGGGCCTCGATAGGCGGACTGCTCTCTGCGGCAACGCGGCGGCTCGCCGCGGCCGGTAGCGGCTCGGCCCGGCTTGACGCACGCCTGCTGCTCGCCCACGCCTTGGGAGCGGACGACCGCTTGCATGGGCATGAAGACGAGCCCGTCACACCTGACGGCGCGGCGCAGTTCAATGTCCTTCTGGACCGCCGGCTTGCCGGGGAGCCTGTTTCCCGCATCCTCGGCAATCGGGAATTCTGGAGCCTTGAGTTCGAGCTGTCTCCGGCAACACTCGACCCGCGCCCGGACAGCGAAACTCTGATCGACGCGTTGCGCGAACTCCGCCCGGACCGGAGTGCCTCACTGCGTATCCTCGATCTCGGTACCGGAACCGGATGCCTCCTGCTCGCGGCGCTGTCGGAATACCCGAACGCGGAGGGTGTGGGCGTCGACATCGATCCCGAATGCGTCGCCATTTCCGGGCGAAATGCGGAGAAACTATGTCTTTCCGACCGCGCACGAATGATCCGTTCCTCCTGGGCGCGGGACGTGACCGGAACGTTCGACATCGTTCTGTCGAACCCCCCCTACATTCCGTCACCGGAGATTGAAAACCTGCAACCGGAAGTGCGCCTTCATGACCCGCTTCGCGCGCTTGACGGAGGGTTCGACGGACTGGATGCGTACCGAAATATCGCGGAAAACCTTGCATCTCTGCTTAACAGAGATGGCCTCGCGCTGTTCGAATTCGGAGAGGGCCAGGGTCCAGAGGTTGCGCGCATCATGGAAGCGGCGGGTCTCTCCGTCGCGGGGTTCCGGAACGATCTCGCGGGCATTCAGCGCTGCATTCAGGTACGCCGAAACTGACCGGTTGCGAGAATACGCCTTGCTGCAATGCGGGAAATAGAACTTGGAAAGGCCGACCTAAACCGGTAGTCTCCCTTGCATGCAACAGGTGCCGAGGGGGCAGACTTGTTGCTGGAAACCATCCCGGTATGACGCGAATGCTTTGGCTTGGACTTAGTCCAACCGATGGCGACCGGATGTTTCGATCCGACACACGGTGTGGATCGGTGTTTTTGGCTCGGGCGCCATTATTGGCTCCCCAAACATAGCGGCAAAGAAATCGACCATGAGACAAGGTCCACATTCGAAGCGTGGGCGGGGTCGCGGCGGAAATCGCCGTCCAAATGTCCCCAACAGGAATCAAACGTTCGACAGCAACGGACCGGATGTCCGGATCCGCGGTAACGCGCATCAGGTTTACGAGAAGTACCTGACGCTTGCCCGGGACGCGACCACCTCCGGCGACCGGGTGCTCGCGGAAAGCCTCTATCAGCATGCGGACCACTATTTCCGCATCTATAGCGCCTTCAACGAGGAGAACGAGGCCCGCCGCAACGCGCAGCAGCAGGACAACGCACCTCAACAGGATCCGCAGCAAACCCGTTCCGACGAGGACGGCGAGAGCGAGTCGTCCAACGATCAGGTCCCGGCCCCGTCCGACGACGATCAGGCGGCGGCACGTAAGACTCGCAGCGAACGTCGCCAGGATGCGGAAGCGGCCGAGCAGGCGGATCAGGAGCGCACACCGCGCCAGCCGCGCCGCCGCCGTAACAGCAATGGCACCGGTTCCGAGCCGCAAGCGGCCAATTCGGATAACGACTCCGCACTGCGCGCCATGCTCGGCGCCAGCGAGTCCGGCATGCCGAAAGACGAGTCCGGCGAGGCTGAAGCTTCGGAAGAGCCGAAGCCCGTCCGCCGCCGCGGCCGCCCGCGCAAGGTTGCGGAGCCGGCCGAACAAAGCCTCCCGCTCGCCGGCGAGGACTAAGTTCCTTCAAATATCAAGCAAAGCCGGCAAGCCAGATGGTTCGCCGGCTTTTCTTTTGCCGGAAACGCTTTCCGGGCTCAGAGCGTCTTGCTGAATATGCGCGAGGTCGAGCTGATGCTGTAACCGATGCGCTCGTAGAAGGCATGCGCGCCGGTGCGTCGCATGTTCGAGGACAGGGTGATCGAGGTACATCCGATCTCCCCCGCGAGACGCTCTGCCTCGGCCATCAGAAAGCGGCCCGCACCGCTGCCGCGGGCGCTCTCGTCGACGACCAGAGCCTGCACCACAAGCGCCCTCCCCTTTTCGATCGAGGGGCGGTCATAGCAATGCAGAAAACCCACCAGTCTTTCGCCGGAAAACGCTCCGAAGGCATGATGCCCGGCGCTCGTCAGGACCAGCCCCATGCGCGGCGCGGCGGTTTGCGCGTCGAGTTCGTAGCCGAGCTGCACAGAGAGTGCCGACACGGCCGCCGCGTCACCGGGCGTTAGGCGGCGCAGGGCGAGCGGCGTCATTCCGGATTGCCGGACTGCATGGCGCTCACCCGGCGACAGGCTCGACCGGATCCCCGACCTTGATCGTCCCGCTCGAAGTCACATCCACGTAGATGCCGCAATCGGTGTGGCCGAAACCGTTCTGCAGATCGCGCGGGATGGTGAGGTCCCGCTCCGCCGTTGCCGGATCCACATTGGTCGCCGCACAGCGTCCGATGCGTTCGGCCACAGTCACTTCGGCATCGCCGATCCGCACCTTCTTACCGACCCAGGTGAATTCCTCCCAGGCCGGCACGCCTTCAATCAGGATATTGCCCCGGAAGCGCATCGGATCGACCTTGCGCCCGACCACGCGTTCGAGATCGCGCACGCTTTCCAGATTGATGATCGAGACGAACGGGACCTTGACGTCGGAATAGGGCTGCTCGCCGCTTTCGACAATGCGCGGCTGGCCCCGGCTTTCCTTCGCCATGAAGGCGGCGAAGAACTGTTCCAGGACCGTCCGTCCATTGACGTCGGAGAGTTTGCCGCTGGAGACGTTGCGCCCCTTGCGCCAGATTTGAAGCACTTCGCTTGCCTCGTCGAAGCGGGCCTCGAGTTGGGCGAGCTTTTCGTGAAGGGCGAGTTGCAGGAAATTGGCCTTCGGCTTCCAATCGCGGTCGCCCGCCTCCACACGCCGCGCCGAGGCGCCGTGCAGGATACCGAAGCGCCGGTCGTTGGGGAGCATGCGTCCTGCCTCGAGCGGGACGCTCTCCAACGATTCTCCGGTCATGCCTTTGACGGGGAATCGATAAATCTGACTGACTTTTCCCATAGTGCACCGCACCATAAATAGCTTCGAAGACCTGTCAACACGGGAACGGAACACCCCTTGCGGCGGGCGTGGCACTACCCATATCTGACATGCGGGTTCCAGACGCCGCCGAGCGGGTCATGGAACCTTCCAAGTCAGGAAGCAATCGGCGATGCTTAGGGTCACCGGGGCTTTCTGAAAAGAGGCTTCAGCGCCGCCTCATGGGGCGCACGGAGCTGTATCGGCAAACCATGCGGTACGAAGGAGATATCCGTTGGATTTCGAAAAACTCTCGGAGCGCATGCGCGGATTCCTGCAATCGGCGCAGACCCAGGCTCTAGGCGCGGGACATCAACGCCTCACCCCAGAACATCTTCTGAAGATCCTGCTCGACGACAAGGAAGGCATGTGCGCCAACCTGATCGAGCGTGCCGGCGGCGACGCGAAAGCGGCGCGCACGGCGGTCGAGGCCGAACTCGGCAAACTGCCGAAGGTCGAGGGCGGCGGCGCCGGCCAGGTCTATCTCGCGCCGGAATTCGCCCGCCTGCTGACCCAGTCGGAGGAAATCGCCGAGAAAGCCGGCGACAGCTTCGTCACGGTCGAGCGCATGCTGCTCGCCATGGCGATGGCCGAAGGCACGGCCGCCTGCCGCATCCTGAAGGACGCGGGCGTCACGGCACAGGCCCTCAATCAGGCCATCAACGAGGTCCGCAAGGGCCGCAAGGCGGATAGCGCGACAGCGGAAAACTCCTACGACGCGCTGGAAAAATACACCCAGGACATGACCGAGGCCGCGCGCTCCGGCAAGCTCGACCCGGTGATCGGCCGGGACGAGGAAATCCGGCGCACCATTCAGGTCCTCTCCCGCCGCACCAAGAACAACCCGGTGCTGATCGGCGAGCCCGGCGTCGGCAAGACCGCGATCATCGAGGGCCTCGCCCAGCGCATTGTGAACGGCGACGTGCCGGAGCCGCTGAAGCAGAAGCGCCTGCTGACGCTGGATCTCGGCGCGCTTATCGCCGGCGCCAAGTTCCGCGGCGAGTTCGAGGAACGTCTGAAATCCGTGCTGCAGGACGTCTCGCATTCCGAGGGCGACATCATCCTCTTCATCGACGAGTTGCACACGCTGGTCGGCGCCGGAGCGGCGGAAGGCGCGATGGACGCCTCCAACATGCTGAAGCCGGCCCTGGCACGCGGCGAGCTGCACTGCGTCGGCGCGACCACTTTGGACGAGTACCGCAAGCATATCGAGAAGGACGCGGCGCTGGCGCGGCGCTTCCAGCCGGTCTTCGTCGAGGAGCCGAACGTGATCGACACGATCTCGATCCTGCGCGGCCTGAAGGAGAAGTACGAGCTGCACCACGGCGTGCGGATCACCGACAGCGCCCTGGTCTCGGCGGCCAATCTCTCGAACCGCTACATCACCGACCGGTTCCTGCCCGACAAGGCGATCGACCTGGTCGACGAGGCGGCCTCCCGGCGGCGCATGGAGGTAGATTCCAAGCCGGAGCAGATCGACGAGCTCGACCGCAAGATCATCCAGCTCAAGATCGAGCAGGAAGCCCTGAAGAAGGAAACCGACAGCGCCTCCAAGGACCGGCTGAAGAAGCTCGAGGGCGAACTCTCCGAGCTGGAGAAGAGTTCCGAGGAGCTCACCAAGCGCTGGCAGTCCGAGAAGGAAGTCGTGACCGGCGTCCAGAAGGTGCAGGAGAAGCTCGACAAGGCCCGCATGGAGCTGGAGACCGCCAAGCGCGAAGGCAATTTCGAGAAAGCCGGCGAGCTGATGTACGGCGTGATTCCGGATCTCGAGGCCACGATTGGCCATGCCGAGACCGCCTCGGCGGAAAAGATGGTCAAGGAGGAAGTGACGGACCGCGACATCGCGTCGGTCGTCTCCCGCTGGACCGGCGTGCCCGTCGACAAGATGCTGGAGGGCGAGCGCGAGAAGCTGATCCAGATGGAGGACAACCTGCACAGGCGGGTGATCGGCCAGGACGAGGCGGTTGCCGCGGTCTCCAACGCCGTGCGCCGCGCCCGCGCCGGGCTGCAGGACCCGAACCGTCCGATCGGCTCCTTCCTGTTCCTTGGGCCCACCGGCGTCG
Source organism: Nisaea acidiphila (assembly GCF_024662015.1). Classification (NCBI taxonomy): domain Bacteria; kingdom Pseudomonadati; phylum Pseudomonadota; class Alphaproteobacteria; order Rhodospirillales; family Thalassobaculaceae; genus Nisaea; species Nisaea acidiphila. The sequence goes on from NZ_CP102480.1 coordinate 1,517,283, forward strand.
GCAAGACCGAGCTCACCAAGGCGCTTGCCGAGTTCCTCTTTGATGACGAGCAGGCCATGGTCCGGCTCGACATGTCGGAATACATGGAGAAGCACTCGGTCAGCCGCCTGATCGGCGCGCCTCCGGGCTATGTCGGCTATGACGAGGGCGGCGCGCTGACCGAGGCGGTCCGCCGCCGGCCCTACCAGGTCGTGCTGTTCGACGAGGTCGAGAAGGCCCATCCGGACGTGTTCAACGTACTGCTGCAGGTGCTCGACGACGGCCGCCTGACCGACGGCCAGGGCCGCACCGTGGACTTCCGCAACACGCTGATCATCCTGACCTCCAACCTGGGCTCCGAGTTCCTCGCCGCGCAGGGCGAAGGGGAATCCGTCGACGAGGTGCGCGAGCAGGTGATGGAGGTGGTCCGCCGGGCCTTCCGGCCGGAATTCCTCAACCGTCTCGACGAGACCCTGCTGTTCTCGCGGCTCGACCGCTCGAACATGACCAGCATCGTCGACATCCAGCTCGGCCGCCTGCGCAAGCTGCTGGACGACCAGAACATCACGCTGGAACTGGACGAGGCCGCGCTGAAATGGCTGGCGGATACCGGCTACGACCCGGTCTACGGCGCCCGGCCGCTGAAGCGGGTGATCCAGCGCTCGCTGCAGAACCCGCTGGCCAACCAGATCCTCGAAGGCACGGTGCCCGACGGCGCCAGGGTGACGGTCACGGCAGAGGACGGCCGCCTGATCATCAACGGCAAACCGTCCGCTCCGGAAGAGGAAGTCCGGATCGAGGCGGCGGAGTAAGTCACCCTGACATTGAAGAGAAACGGCCCCTTTCGAGGGGCCGTTTTGCTATCCCCGCTTCTCCAGCAGGAACCAGGTCATGTCGTCGGCCGGGAAGTTCGGGTCGCGATGATACATGAAGCCGTAATCGACGAGCGCGAGGTCCGGGAAGCGGTCCAGCAGGTCGCCGGCGAAGTCGCGCTTGAAGAGCCGGTCCTCGTGGCCGCGATAGGGGATCGCGACCGGGGCCGGGTTGTAATATTCCGAGACCGCGATATAGCGCCCGCTCGCCGCGTACATGTTGTCGTAGACCCGCGGCAGCTCGTCCGGATTAATATGGATGAGCACGCCGGAGGTGAAGGAGAGATCGTGCGGTTCGCTGACCTGGGGGTCGAGGATCGAGCCGTGATGGACATTGAGACCTTCCTGGCTCTGCAGCGCCTTCACCGCTTCCGGGTTGATCTCGATGGCCGAGAGCTTCGCCTCCGGCAGCAGGGTGCGGAGCGCCAGCATGTTGAGGCCGATATTGGCGCCGAACTCGACTACGGACCCCACCGTCCCGGCCCGCGAGAGGATGCGCGAGAACATCGTCGTGCGCGAGGCGAGGATCGCCGCGTCCCGATTGCGGTCGATATAGGCATTGCCGAACGCACCGGCCCAGAAGGCTTCCTGTTCGGTGCGAAAGTTATCGGTCATAGGATCTTCTCCTGACGTCGCGTCTGGCACTCACGCCTGCTCCGGATAGGCGCCGTCCTCATTCTTTACCGGTTTCGGCTTGGCCGCGACCACCCGGTTGATCTCGACCCAGTCCGGATGCGCGTCCAACAAGGCCAGCACATCCCTGTAGCCGAATTCCGGGTTCCGCGGATAGAGCGCCTCGATGATCCGGCGGACCAGTTCGAAATCTTCCGGCTGGTCGACTGTCCAGCGCTGCCCCTCGATCGGCGGATCCTGTCGAAGCCTGCGGCAGGCAAAGCGCTCCGGGTGATTGTAGATGAAGGGGGTTACATGCTCACGCTCCTGGCATTCCGTGGCTTCGAGATACGCCGCCATCAGCGCCGCGGCGCGCATCACCTCGGCATCCAGTCCGTCCGGTAGAGTTCCGGTGCCCGCGTTCGACACATAATCCAGAGGCGGATCGCTTTCGAGCAAGGTCGAGACCACAATGTCGACCAGTTCCGGATCGAGCAGCGGGCAATCCGCGGTCAGCCGGACTACGATATCGGCACCGGCCATTTCGGCCGCGCCGGCATAGCGGGACAACACGTCGTCCTCCGAACCGCGCCACAAACGCAGGCCGTTGCGTGCCGCGAAATCCGCCACCGGGTCGTCGGTTGCGTTGGTCGTGGTCGCCAGCACGATCTCGTCGACGGTGCGGCAGCGGCGGACACGTTCGATCTGGTAGCCGAGCAGCGGTGTGCCCAGCACTTCCCGCAGCACCTTTCCCGGCAACCGGGTCGAGGTCATGCGCGCCTGGATAATCGCAACGGTCTTCATGCCCCGCCGGCCCTCCCGGTCAATTCGAGCATGGCGTCTATTACCCGTTCCACGCCTCTTCCGTCGACCATTGTCGATGCGGCACGGGAGAGGCCTTGTCTTGCGCCGGCGTCCCGCAGCAGCCGGACGAGTTCCGTGACGACACGCTCACGCGCGCAGTCGCCGAGGCGGCCGAGATAGACCGCCGCGCCTTCCGCCGCCATGCCGGCGCCGACCGGCTCCTCGACGGGAACGCTGGCGCCGAGCACCATCGGCGTGCCGTGCAAGGCCAGTTCCCCGACCGCAGAGCCTGCCGAGGAGAGTGCGATGTCCGCTGCCGAGATCAAGGACCCGAGATCGCGAACGCCCGTGTGGTATGTGATACTGCCCGACACAGACGCCGCCGGACGCCACGGATTGGCCGGACCGATCACCGCATCCACGCGCCCCTCCCCGATCTCCCCGCGCTGCAACGCGTCCCGCGCCGCCTCCGCAAGCATCTCGAGATACCGGTTCGGGTCGGCACCGCCGACCAGAACGAGGACCCGCTCCGGTATATCCCGTATCGCCCGCTTACGGACGTCCTGCCGGAGGTCCGCCCGGATCAGCGCGTAGCGGGGACCGGCAAGGACGCGGACCCCGCTCCAGGCCGCATAGCTCTCCTCGCGGGCCTGGACATTCTGGTTCAGCAGAAGATCGACCGGGAAAGGCGCCAGTGCGGCCGCATCGTCAATGAGCAGGACCGGTGCGCTCCGGCGCGCGGCCGCGACATAGTCCGCGCCGGCGAAAGGACCGTCGACGACCAGCCAATCCGCCCCGAGCCGCGAGACCGCGAGAGCCAGTTCCCCGCCATCGTCCGAAGCGGCAAGCATCCTGAAATCGATTCCGGCCCGCGCCAAACGGTCCGCGACCTGTCCGGGCAACTCTCCGCCGGAAAAGACCGCGGCCTCTCCGCCCCGTGCGCGCCAGCCTTCGGCGAGGGCGAAGCAGCGCATCACATGGCCGAGCCCGATCCGGGCATCGGCGTCGGCGCGAATTGCCAGCACTCCAGGTCTCACCCTTCCGCCGTCCCTTCTATCCCCCGGTAAAAAAAGCTATTCTGGCTTTAACCAAAGCCCCTGTCACGGAAACCATGGCGAAAGATTTCAAGATCGACGGCCGACCGGTTGGACCGGAACATCCGCCCTATGTGGTCGCGGAAATGTCCGGCAATCATAACGGGGAGATTGGGCGCGCCCTCGCCCTGATCGACGCTGCGAAAGAAGCCGGCGCGGATGCCGTGAAGATCCAGACCTATCGGGCCGATACCATCACCATCGACCATGACGGCCCCGAATTCATGATCCATTCGGGGCTTTGGGCCGGCCGGCGCCTGTTCGAGCTGTACGAGGAAGCCCATACCCCCTGGGAATGGCACGCAGAGCTTTTCCAGCACGCACGGAAGATCGGGATCACCCTCTTCTCGGCACCGTTCGATCCGACCGCGGTCGAGCTGCTGCAGAGCCTCGGATGCCCGGCCTTCAAGATCGCCTCGCCCGAGATCGTCGATCTCGATCTGGTCGAGCGCTGCGCACGCACCGGGAAGCCGCTCATCATCTCCACCGGTATGGCGAGCTTAGAAGAGATCGAGGACGCGGTCGCGACGGCCCGCGGAGCCGGCGCAAAGGATATCCTCGTCCTGCATTGCATCAGCGGCTATCCGACCCCGGTCGATCAGGCGAACCTCGCCACGATCCCGGACCTCGCATCCCGGCTCGACGTTGCCATCGGACTGTCCGACCACACCATGGACACCGTCGTCGCCGAGGCCGCGGTCGCAATGGGCGCGGTGTTGGTGGAGAAGCATTTCACCCTGCGGCGCGCGGATGGCGGAGTGGATTCCGCCTTCTCGCTGGAGCCGGAAGACCTCGCGACACTTGTGCGCAACTTGCGGACCGCCTTCGATGCTCGCGGCAAACCGAATTACCGGCCGACCGATGCGGAGAAGGAGATGCTCTCCATGCGCCGCAGTCTCTATGTCGTGGCCGACATCGCGGCCGGAGAGGCTCTGACAGAGGCTAATATCCGCTCGATCCGGCCGGCAAACGGACTGCCGCCCAAATATCTCCGCCAGGTGATCGGCAAGACGGCGACGCGCCAGCTGAAGCGAGGCGAACCGCTGGCCGCCGACATGGTCAGCGGATTTGCGACCTGACCAGGACCGATGCAGCATTCTGATATACCGGCGGCACTTAATGCGGCTCTGACGCATCACCAGCAAGGACACCTTCGGGAGGCGGCCGCGCTTTATCAGGCGATCCTGCAGATCGCACCACAACACGCCGATACACTGCACCTGTTCGGCGTATTGATGCATCAGAGCGGACAGGACGGGACAGCGAAACATCTGATAGGCACGGCGATCGAGATCGACCCCAAACGCGTGGAGTATCACGGCAACCTGGGCCGGGTGCTCCATTCGGCGGGAGAAACCGCCGATGCCGAGAAAGCCTATCGTGATGCCCTGGCGCTCGACCCTGAATTCGTCGACGGACTCTCCAACCTCGGCGGCCTGCTGCTCGAGAAGAGCGAGGTGGAGGACGCGCTCGCACTTCTGCACAAAGCCGTCGAACTTGCGCCGGAGCACGGCAATGCCGTCATGAATCTCGGTAACGCGCTGCGCGCCGATGGCGCCATGGCGGCGGCAGAGGCGGCGCATCAACGGGCAGCCGCATTGCTCCCCGATTCCGAACGCGCGCATCTCAACCTGGCAACCACGCTGCTGGATCTGAACAAGCTGGAAGCGGCGGATCGCGCCCTGAAACGTAGTCTGCTTCTCGCTCCAGCGCTGGTCGAGAGTCTCAACAACCTCGCTTATCTCCAGATCAACTTCCCTGATTTCGTCACCGCCCGGCGCTGGTTCGAACGTGCCATTGCGGTCGAGCCTCTCTATGCCGCGCCACGTTCAGGCATCGCGGAATGCGCCTATTACCAGCTCGATATGGAAACCTGCCTGGAGCATTCTCGGATTGCAGTGGAGCTCGCACCGCACGACCCGCAAATACGCTCTCGCCATGCTTTGCGCCTCCTCGCGACCGGGCGCCTTGGCGAGGGCTGGGACGAGCGGGAATGGCGCCTGAAACGTGCCGACAGGGTTCGCCGGATCGGCTTGCCTCCGCTCTGGGAGGGAGAAGATCTGAAAGGCCGCCGGATCCTCGTCTGCGCCGAGGAAGGTGTCGGCGACGAGATCCTCTATGCCGGCTTGGTAAGCGAGCTGCTAGCTGACGGCGCCAGTGTGGTGCTGGAGTGCGATGAACGTCTGGTACCGGTTTTCAGGCGCAGCTTCCCATCGGTGCTGGTACATCCCTATGCCCGAGCCGGAGACAGGTTTAAGCCGGTGCAGCACTACGAGTGGCTGCCGAAGGACAGCCCGGTAGATTTTGCAATCGACGGCGGGAGCTTGCCGAAGTTCTTACGCCGCACCCTCGCCGATTTCGATCGACAGCAGCCTTACCTGAGTCCCGACCCGGTCCGTACAGCCCGCCTCGCCGAACGGCTCGCCGCCTTGCCGCAAGGACCCCGGGTGGGATTTGCCTGGCGTTCTAAAAACACGGGAGCCTATCGGAACATCCACTACACCGAACTACCGGCCTGGCGACGGATGCTGACCGATCCGGACCTTCAGATCATCTCGATGCAATACGGCCGGGGCTGGCAGGCGGAGATCGACAATGCACGCGCCACGTTCGGCGCTCGGATCACCGTGCTCGACGACCTGGATCTCACCGACGATTTCGACGACATCCTGGCCCTTGCGAGTGCCGTCGACGTCGCCGTCTGCCCGAGCAGCACGCTCGGCTGGGTTGGCGGCGCGCTCGGCAAACCGACCTTCGTCTTTCACCCCGTGCCGCTTTTTGTCCGCTACGGCACAGATGGTTTTCCCGGCTTTCCGAGCATGCGCAGCTTCCCGAAGACGGTCGATGGGCCTTGGAGCGGCCCGGTTGACGCGATCCACGCCGCGCTGCGCGCGTTCGGGACTTAAACCATGTCCGCAACCGTGCTCTCTCTGGACCAGGCCTTTGCTCTGCACCGGCGCGGCGATCACGCCGCAGCAGCCGCCGCCTATCGCGTCCTGCTCGGCCCCGAGCCGGAGAATGCGGCGCTCTGGGAATATCTCGGCATCGCCAGTGCCGAGCTGAAACACAGGGACCGCGATACGCTCCTCGCCCTCGGCCGGTCGCTGATCCTGGCACCGAGCGGCGCCTCGGCGCTGTTCAACTATGCCGCATATTTCGTCCGGACCTCCTCCGATCCGCTGGCACTCAAATGGTTCCGGCGCACGACCGCTGCCGCCCCCGGCAAGGCCGAGCATTGGATGCAGCGTGCCAACACCGCGATCCGCCTCGGCCGCAACAGCGAGGCAATGGCGGCGCACAGCCGGGCGACCCGTCTCGATCCGCATGATCCGCACAAATGGGAACAGCGCGCCACGCTGCTCCGGCGCGCGGCCCGGCGCGAAGCGGCTGACCGGGTGACCCGCGAGGGACTTGCTCTCAATCCCGGCGCCGCCAATCTCTGGGCGGCCCGCTCGGCAGTGTTTTTCGAACTCGATGTGATCGACGAGGCGCGGGAGGCCGGAATGCGGTCGATTGCGGCCGACCCCACGAACCCGGACGGCCTCGCGAACCATGCGCAGGCACTCTACCGGGCCGGCGACGTGCCGGGCGCGATCCAGCGCGCAACGGACGCCCTGAGGCGGGCTCCGGACAATCCTGTGGTTGCCTTCAATCTCGGTCTCTACATGCTCACCGCCGGCCATATGACCCAGGGATGGCGCCTTTACGACGCGCGTCTCGTCCCGACAGTCGCGCTCCGCCGGGGATTGCCGGCGACAATCTGGAAGCCCGGCGGACCGGGGCGCAATCTGATCGTTCCGGCCGAGCAGGGGCTCGGCGACGAGGTGCTGTTTTCCAGCTGCTTTCCGGAGCTGGAAAAACGCCTGGAAGACGGCGCCCTGGCTTCTGTTACCGTGGAAGCAACGGATCGTCTGCTCCCGCTGATGCGGCGCTCTTTCCCTGATTTCCATTTCTTCGAGCGGATCCGCAAACCGGAGAACCGGCTCGATCCCGCCAATTACAGCACCATTGTCCGCGAGACGGGCGCGGATTGCAGCGTCATGGCGGGCTCCCTTCCGGGTCTCTTCCGGCCGTCGCTGGACGCCATGCCGGAGACGGCCGGTTATCTGGTGCCGGACCCCGAACAGGTGGCGCGCTGGCGGACGAGGCTCGCCGAGATAGGGCCCGGCCCCTATCTCGGCCTGTCCTGGCGCTCACGCGCCGGGCGCGATCTCGGCGCGATCTATTATCCCGGCGCCGGGAATCTTTCAGACCTTCTCTCGATCCCCGGTCTCAGCTTCGTGACCCTGCAATATGACGAGGACGAAGCGGAACTGCAGGCGATCGAGCGCGAGAACGACGTCGAGATCACCCGGCCAGAGGGCCTCGATCTCACCAACGATCTCGATGGGGTCTCCGCCTTGATCGCCGCACTGGATGCCGTGGTCTCGCCGCAGAATCTCGTCCTCAGTCTGACCGGGGCACTTGGCGTGCGCGGATACACCATGCCCCACACAGTGAACTGGGTATCTCTGGGAACCGACAGCATGCCGTTCTATCCGTCGATCCGGCTCGACCGCAGGCGCGACGAGGAAGGCGCCGATTGGGGACCGGTCATGGCCCGGCTCGCAGGGTGGCTGAAACGGGATCTCGCGCTCTGATCTAACGCGGCGCAGCCGCCTCCGCGGCAACGCCCGGCGCACGGGTCCGCTTTGCCTCGCGATAGGTGATGTAGAGCCCGCTGGAAACAATGATCCCGGCGCCGAGCCAAGTCATGGCGTCCGGCAAGGTGCCGAAGATCAGATAGGTCAACAAAGTCGCCATCAGGAGCTGGCCGTAATTGAACGGCGAGAGCAGCGAGGCCTCGCCGAGCCGGAAGGCCTTGATGACGAAGAAATGCCCGAGCCCGCCGAGAAAGCCGACCAGTGCGAAAAGTCCGTAATCGAGCGCATTGTCCGGCAGCTTGTAGTCGAACGGCAGCACGAAGCTCGGGATCAGAGCGCCGATCAACGCGATATAGGTGATCGAGGTCTCCGCCGAATCGCTGCTCGCGTATTTCCGCGTCAGCACCTGGTAGACCGCGTAGAAGAAGGCGGTCCCGAGCACGCAGAGCATGGCCCAATGGCTCTCCGCCCCGCCCGGCCGGATGATAATCAGCGCCCCGCCGAAGCCGACGAGCACCGCGACCCAGCGACGCCATCCGACCTTCTCGCCGAGGAACGGGACGGCGAGCGCGGTGACGATGATCGGCGAAGTGAAATTGATCGAACTCGCGACCGGCACCTCGATATGCCGCACAGCGAGGAAAAAGAGGCAGGTGCAGACGAACATCAGCAGCGAGCGAAAAATATGGACGCCCGGCTTCTGCGCCCGGAGCAGCGAGAGGCCGCGCCCGGGCAGGAAGATCGCCAGCGCGAAGAGCAGATGGCCGACATAGCGGGCCCAGACGATCTGCGTCGTCGAGTAATCGGCGGAAAGATAACGCACGAGCACATTCATGCAGGGCAGCACGGTGATCGCGGCGAGCATGAAAAGGACGGCGGTGGCGAAAGGCCTGGCGAGCGGCGCAGGAGCCGCCGCAGCTTGGTCGGATATCATGGCCCCAAGCCTAGGCGCGGCAGGGGCGGCGGGCAAATTCCAATGCGTCAGCACAGTGCCCCTCAAAGGTGCACGAGTTCGCGCCTCAGCCTTTGAAGGTCGCCGGGGTCACTGTCAGATACATGGCATTGAGCGCGGTATCCGGATGCCGCCCCTTCTCCCGAAAGCCGACCCGCTTCAGCGCGATGATCGCCGGCCAGTTGTCCGGATGCGGGCAGACGACGATGCGGTCGATCTCGGGATCCCGGAACACTTGTGCGACGAGCGCCCGCAACATGCGCTGGCCGATCTTCTTGTTCACCATGTCGGTCTCGCCGATCAGGAAGTCGATCGTGCGGGTTTTCCGGGTCACGTCGGAGACGGAGGTCCAGCGCGGGTCGCCAAAGGCCTCGTAAACGTGGGCACAGCCGATCGGGCGTCCGTCGATCTCCGCGACGAAGAGGGCGGTCTCGGTATCCTGCAGCGCCGCTTCCAACGCTTCTGCCGCGAGCGAGAAGACGCGGTGCGACCAGCGCGCGACATGCGGCGCGACGAGCCAGCGCCGGATCGCCCCCTCGTCGGCGATCCCGGCCGGCCTGAGAACGATCTCTTCGCCGCTATCGGACATCGGCGCCGAGAGCCGCCACAGTCGTCAGGTCCTTGCCTTTGGCGGTCCGGGCAGCACGGCGATCAGGATTGAGCCTGAATTCGACATAGGCGACGGCACGGGTCACCACGAAGACCAGCGTCAGGTAGAAAACCGCGGCAATCAGGAAGATCTCAAGCGGCTTGTAGGTTTGGGAGATCATCTTCCGCGCGATACCGGTCATCTCCAGCAACGTAATCGTACTCGCGAGCGAAGTGGATTTGATCATCAGGATGATCTCGTTGCCGTAGGCCGGCAGGGCCTGACGGATCGCCTGCGGGAAGACAATGCGCCTGAACCGCATCAGTGCGTTCATGCCGCAGGCCTTGGCCGCTTCGATCTGGCCGAACGGCACCGAGAGGATGCCGCCGCGGATGATCTCGCTGGTATAGGCGCCGGTATTGAGAGTCAGGGCCAGGATCGCGCACCACCAAGCCTCACGCAGTACGGGCCAGAGGAAGCTCTCGCGTACCGCTTCGAACTGGCCGGTCCCGTAATAGATAAGGAATATCTGGACCAGCAGCGGCGTGCCGCGGAAGACGTAGACGAAACCATATGCGAGCGCTGAAATCGGTCTGAAGGACGAAAGCCGCAGCAATGCGATGCCAACGGCAAGGAAGAAACCGAGGAAAAGCGAAATTCCCGCAAGCGCCATCGTCACCGGGAGGCCGTCGAGGATTTTCGGGAAGGCTTCCGCCATCAGATTGAAATCCATCGCTCAGGCCCTCCGGACGCCGCGGTTGGCCCAGATCTCGGCGAGGCCGAAGCCTTTGTTCGAGAATGCCGTCAGGACGAGATAAAGAATCCCCGCCGTCAGATAGAAGGTGAAAGGCTTCTGGGTCGATCCGCTGGCAACGGAGGCCTGCCGCATGATCTCGACGAGGCCGACGACGGAAATCAGGGAGGTGTCCTTCAGGGTCAGCTGCCAGACATTGCCGAGACCGGGCAGCGCATAGCGCGCGACCTGCGGAACCATGATCCGGCGAAACAGAAGGAAGCGGCTCATACCGCATGCTTTCGCCGCCTCGATCTGCCCTTTCGGGACGGAAAGCACGGCGCCGCGGATCACTTCCGTCGCGTAGGCGCCGGAGATCGTACCGAGCGCGATCGTGCCGATGGCGAAGGCATCCAGTTCGATATATTCGTCATAGCCGAACACGCGGGCCACGGCCATGACCGCCATGCTGCCGCCGAAGAACAGCAGGTAGATGATCAGCAGGTCGGGTACGCCGCGTATCAGGGTCGTGTAGGTCTCGCCGATGAAGCGCACGAGGATGTAGCGCGAGAGCTTGAGCGCGGCGCCGAACATGCCGATCACGATGCCAAGCAGGAAGGCGGCGCAGGCGACGGCGAGCGTCATCAGCATGCCGCGGACCATCTCGTCGCCCCAGCCGTCGTCGCCCCATTGCAGAAGCTGCATCCATTCAGGCATTCATTGCGCCTTTCCGGCTCTTCTTCTCAACGACACGGCCGCCCCGGAAGGCGGCCGTGCGTGTTTTCAGGTTTCCCGGACGATCAGTCCTTCGGCGTGCCGTCGAAGCCGAACCACTTGGTGGAGAGCTTCGAGATCGTGCCGTCGGCGATGGCCGCGTCGATGGCCACGGTGAACATGTCGGCCAGTTCCTGGTCGTCCTGGCGGATACCCGCGCCGACGCCGTTGCCGAACGGACCGCCGTCCATCTTCGGACCGGTCAGTTTCATGTTCTCGCCCTTTTCGCCTTCCAGCAGCGGCACCCAGTAGGAGAGCGAGGCCAGCGCGGCGTCGATCCGGCCGGCGGCCAGGTCGAGATCGAGGTTTTCCTGAGTGTCGTAGGTCTTCACGGTCACCGTGCCGGCCATGTATTCGTTCAGGAAGTTCTCGTGCGTGGTGGAGATCTGCACGCCGACGGTCTTGCCGTTGAGCGCAGCCTTCATCTTGTCGAGAGCGGCCATTTCGCCGCCATCGACATCAGCAAGCGAAATGGTCGGCAGACCGGCATCGAAGCTCGCCAGCGGGCTGGATTTCAGCACGACGAGGGAGGCCGGGGAGCCCATGTAGTTGCGCGAGAAGGTGATGACTTCCTTGCGCTTGTCGGTGATCGACATGCCGGCCATGATGGCGTCGAACTTGCCCGCCTGCAGCGCCGGGATGATGCCTTCCCAGGCGGTCTGCAGCAGCTCGCACTGCACCTTCATGCGCTCGCAGAGATCGGCATAAAGGTCGACCTCGAAGCCCGCCAGCTTGCCGGAGCTGTCGGTGAAGTTCCACGGCGCGTAGGCGCCCTCGGTCGCGATCCGGACCTTGCTGCCTTCCTTGAAGTCCTTGGCTTCGGCCGCACCGCCGAAGGCGATGGAGGCGAGCGCCAGTGCAGTCAGAAAACGCTTCATGTGTAAGCTCCCGTTTGGTTCCCTGTCGGTTGTTGAAGCGGCCGCTACCGGTTCCGTTTGACGAACTGGCGGCACCGTTCCGATCGCGGGTCGTCGAACACCTGTTCGGGCGGTCCCTGTTCTTCCACACGCCCCTCGTGCAGGAAGACAATCTCGTTCGAGACGTCGCGAGCGAAATCGATTTCGTGGGTGACGATGATCATGGTGCGCCCCTCTTCCGCGAGCTGGCGCATCACCAGAAGCACCTCGCCGACGAGTTCCGGGTCGAGCGCGGAGGTCGGCTCGTCGAACAGCATGACCTGCGGCTCCATGGCGAGCGCGCGTGCGATCGCACAGCGCTGCTGCTGGCCGCCGGAAAGATGGCTCGGATACTGGTCCCGCTTGTCGGCGATCCCGACTTTCTGGAGAAGCGCCTCGGCGCGCGCGACGGCTTCCTCGCGCGGCACTTTCAGGACATGGACCGGCCCCTCGATCACATTCTCAAGAACCGTCATGTGGGTCCAGAGGTTGAAGTTCTGGAACACCATGGAGAGCCGCGAGCGGATCCGGTCGACCTGACGCATGTCCGCAGGCTGCTGCGTGCCGTTCGGTCCGGGCTTCATGGCGATGGTCTCGCCGTTGACCGAAACGATTCCCTTGTCGGGAATCTCGAGCAGATTGATGCAGCGCAAAAAGGTGCTCTTGCCCGAACCGGAAGAGCCGATCATGGAGATCACGTCACCTTGGCGGGCCTCCAGAGAGACCCCCTTGAGCACTTCAAGGCCGGCAAAGCTCTTGTGCAGATCCTTGACGACCAACGCAGCCGACGCGGAGTCCGGCGCGTGCGCTACAGCCATGTTATCGCAATCCTAACGGTGACAGTCAGGCGCAGCATAATGGCCATTCCAGAACCGGCAAGATTAATGTCACGAAATCGACATCAATTTCGACGGCACCGGATTCCTCTTCGCCTACCCCCCGAGCGCCTTGATCCGCTGCTCAAGCATGCCGCGCGCCGGTGCGTTCGGTCCCATTTTTTCCAGCAGGGCCGACCACAAGCGCTTCGCGGTTGCAGCATCGCCTTCGTGGGCGGCGACGAGGCCGCCGTAGAACAGGCCGTCCGGGCTGTCCGGCGCAATCTTGCGGATATGACCGACCAGTTCGACGAACGCGCCGGTGATGCCGCTTTCCGGGGTTCCCGGCGGGAACAGAGCCCGGGCATAGTTCAGCTGGAGCTGCAGATCCTCCGGCGCCAGCCGGGCCGCGTTCGCGTGCGCCTTCAGCGCGTCCTCGCTCCGGCCAAGCACGTCATAGGCACGGGCGAGACGGGTCCAACCCTCAAGATCGTCGGGTTCCTCCTCAAGCCTGCCCGCCAGCCGCTCGACCATGGACTGGATCATCGCCGAACGATCCTCCGCGCTCATATCCTGCGCCGCCTCGACATCCTCTCGGGTCGGTCCCGGCGCGGAGGCGGTCGGCGCACGCGCCGCGTCCATCGGCGCCGGCCGCGGATTTTTCTCGGCCTCGGCCGCGCGCAGGGCCGCGACGTCGATCCCGGCTTCCGTGCCGACATCGTCGATCCGCTGGGTGACCAGTGCTTCCCACGGCGCGCCGGGCGGGGTATCCGCCTCCAGCGCGATCCACCATTTCAGCGCCCCGACCAGATCCGCCGCCTGGCTGCGGGCCAAGCCGAGATAATAGCGAGAACGCGGCTCCTCCGGCTGAGCAAGGTTGACCGCGCGGAAATCATCGACCGCACCGGGCGGAACCATGCCATCGGCCGCCAGGACCAGCGCCTCTCCCCGGGCCGCGCGGAGCTGCAGATTGTCGGGAACGAGCTCGATCGCCTTGCCATAGGCCGAGACCGCATCCCGATACCGCTCGGTGACCATGTAGGAGCGCCCGAGCAGTGCCCAGCCATCCGCATCCTGCGGGTTGGCCTTCAGCTTCTCCTCAAGACCGCTGACCATGTCGGAGACGCCGGGCTGCGCGGCGGCGGATTGCGGCGCGGCGGCCGGCTGCGCGCTCCGGGCCAGCGGCGCGGTACCCGCGCCGTCCGTCCGCAACGCGAGCGGCCGGTCCGGCATGCCGGGACGGCCGACGGAGACATAGCTCAACAGAGCTCCGGCCGGCAGAAAGAAGATCACCAGGACCGCGGCGGCAAGACGGCGTTTGCGGATGGCGGCCGCCGAACCGACAGCACTTTCCTCGTCCCCGGAAGCCGCCGCCAGCATGCGGCGCTGCACTTCGATCTTCGCCGCCTCGAAATCCTCGTTTGCGAGCCGTCCGGCCTCGAGATCGCGTTCCAGTTCCTTCAGCTGGTCGCGATACACCGCGAGGGCCTCATCGGACTCTGGTCCGCTCTCACTCTCATCGGCGCTGGCCGAAAGAACCGGCCAGAGCAGCAGCAGAATGGTACCGAATGTCAGAACTCCGGCGACAACCCAAAATACCATCAGGCTTTCCCGTCCTGCTCTTCGAGAAGGGCTTCAACACGCCGCTTTTCCTCGTCGCTCAACGGCGCCGGGGCGACACTTGCGGTATCGCTACCGCGACGGCGCAGCAGAAAGATGGCAACGCCGATCGCTCCGAGCAGGCCCACCGCGAGCGGCCCGTACCAGAGCACATAGGTCGACATCTTCACCGGCGGCTTCAGCAGCACGAAATCGCCATAACGCTCGACCAGGAACTCCTTGATCTCGGCATCGTCGTCACCGGCCACGATACGCTCGCGCAGCAGCACGCGCAGATCGCGCGCCAGCCCCGCATTGCTGTCGTCGATCGACTGATTCTGGCACACGAGGCAGCGGATTTCCTTGCTGAGTTCCCGTGCGCGCGCTTCCTGAGCCGGATCCTCCAGCATCTCCGAGGGATTCACGGCCAGGGCGGGAAGCGCCAACCCGCAAAGAAAGAGAGCGAGAACAAGATTGCGCATCATCCCTCTCCCCTTCGCAACTGCTCGACCATCGGCAGGATCGTGTCCTTCAGCGCCTTCCCGGTCAGCGGACCCACATGGCGGTAGCGGATATGGCCGCCGGCATCGACGACATAGGTCTCCGGCACGCCATAGACTCCCCAGTCGATCGCCGCGCGGCCGTCGGCATCGACGCCGATGCGTCCGAACGGATCGCCGAGCTCGCGCAGCCAGCCGATCGCGGCATCGGGCCGGTCCTTGTAATTGATCCCCACCAGCGGAACGGCGCCCTCCGCGGAGAGGCGCATCAGGATCGGATGCTCGGCCCGGCAGGGACCGCACCAGGAGGCGAAGAAATTCACCAGTTTGACCCCGCCCTTGAGATCCGCGGGCGCGACGCCGGGCTTGCTTTGCAGCAGCGCCGGCAGGTCATGCCCCGGGGCCGGTTTGTCGATCATTACGGACGGCAGGATGCGCGGGTCCTTCTTGGTCAGGATCGGCACGGTGAAATATCCGGCGATCACCGCGAAGATCAGCAGCGGCAGCAGATAGAGCAATCGGGACATGTCAGTCGGCCCCTTCCGCCACGGCCGGGCCGCCCGGACGCCGCGTCGAGCGCTTTGGCGCGCCGACCCTGAGGCGCCGGTCCGAAAGCGAGAACAGCCCGCCGATCACCATCATGAGAGCACCGACCCAGATCCATGGAACCAGAGGCTTCACCCAGACCCGGACGATAATGCCCTGGGCCGCACTGCCCTCGCCGATCGCGACATAGAGGTCGCCAGCGATACCGGAGCGGATCGCCGCCTCCGTCGTCGGCATCTGCTGCACCGGATAGAGCCGGCGTTCCGGGTGCAGGACCGCGAAAGGCGCGCCGTTCTTGCTGACGCTCAGGGTCGCGGTATCGGCGAAATAGTTCGGTCCCTGAGTCCGGTCGACGCTCTCCAGCACCAGCTCGTACTGGCCGAGGCTCAGGGTATCCCCGGGCTTGGAATTGACCACGAGCTCGCGGGTCCAGTTGGTCTCCCCGGTGGCGCCGCAGATGAAGATGGCAATGCCGATATGGGCGAGGCTCATGCCATAGGCCGCGCCCGGCAAGCTGAAGACACGGCGCAGACTGTCGGTCAGCGGCACGCGGAACAGGCGGATGCGTTCGGCCAGCTCCGTCACCACGCCGCCGGCGACCCAGGCGGCGAAACCGAAGCCGAGAACGGGCGCCAGCGGCGCATCGTCCGCAAGTACGAAGATCCCGCCCGCGACGACCACCGTGAAGAGCGCGCTCACCCAGAGCTTCTCGATCGCAACGCGGAGATTCCCGCGCTTCCAGGGCAGCAGCGGGCCGATCGCCAGCAGGACCAGAAGCGGAATCATCACCGGCACGAAGGTCGCGTTGAAGAACGGCGCCCCGACCGAGACCTTGTCACCGGTCATGGCGTCCAGGAAGAGCGGATAGAGCGTGCCGATGAAGACCGTCGCCGTCGCCACGCTGAGGATCAGGTTGTTCAGCACCAGCCCGCCCTCGCGGCTGACCGGCGCGAAGAGCCCGCTCGCCTTCAGCGCCGGTGCGCGGACCGCGAACAGGGTCAGCGAGCCGCCGACCGCGACGATCAGGATGCCGAGAATATAGAGCCCGCGCTCCGGGTCGACGGCGAAGGCATGCACCGAGGTGAGAATGCCGGACCTGACCAGGAAGGTGCCCATCAAGCTGAGCGAGAAGGTTATGATCGCGAGCAGGATGGTCCAGGCCTTCAGCGCGTCCCGCTTCTCCACCACGATGGCCGAATGCAGCAGCGCGGTGCCGGCGAGCCAGGGCATGAAGCTGGCATTCTCCACCGGGTCCCAGAACCACCAGCCGCCCCAGCCAAGCTCGTAATAGGCCCACCAGCTGCCAAGCGTGATGCCGGCGGTAAGGAAGGTCCATGCAGCGAGTGTCCAGGGCCGCACCCAGCGCGCCCAGGCCGGATCGACCTTGCCCTCGATCAGCGCCGCCATGGCGAAGGAGAAGGCGAGCGAGAAGCCGACATAGCCGACATAGAGCATGGGCGGATGGAACGCGAGGCCCGGATCCTGCAGCAGCGGATTGAGGTCGCGGCCGTCGAGCGGCGCCGGATCGAGCCGCTCGAACGGGTTCGAGGTCAGCAGGATGAAACCAAGGAAAGCCAGCCCGATCAGGCCCTGGATCGAGATCACGCGGGCCTTCAGACTTTCCGGAAGCTGACGCCCGAAGGCGGCGACCGCGAATCCGAACAGCGCCAGGATCAGAACCCAGAACAGCATCGAGCCCTCGTGGTTCCCCCAGACGCCAGAGATCTTGTAAAGCAGCGGCTTCAGGCTGTGCGAATTCTCGGCGACGTTGGAGACAGAGAAATCCGAGGTGACGAAGGCATGGGTCAGCGCGCCGAAGGAAATCGCGATGCAGAGGAACTGCGCCGAGGCGGCTGGCGCCGCAAATCCCATCAGCGCCGGATCGCGCCGGGCCGCACCATAGAGCGGGACCACGGTCTGCGCCAGAGCGACAAAGAAGGCGAGCGCGAGGGCGTAATGGCCGATTTCAGCGATCATTGGTTTTCCGTCGCATGCTGCCAGCGGCCGGACTTCTTCAGTGCGTCGGCGACTTCGCGCGGCATGTAATTCTCGTCATGCTTGGCGAGCACCTCGCTCGCGGTGAAGACCCCGCTGGCGAACTTACCTTCCGCGACCACGCCCTGCCCTTCGCGGAACAGGTCCGGCAGGGCGCCGCGATAAACCACCTTCACGGAATGTTCGAGGTCGGTGACGGTGAATTCCGTCCTGAGCCCGTTCTCAAAGCTCGCGACGCTGTCTTCGGCCACCAGACCGCCAATGCGGATGCGCCGGTCCGGACCGATTTCCTTGGCCTGCAATTCTGTCGGACTGAAGAAGAACACAAGATTCTCCTCGAACGCGGTCAGCACGAGGGCTACCGCGGCACCGAGCATGGTGAGGCCGATCAGCACGATCGACAGGCGGCGTCTCTTAGGCGTCATCGGCCACTTCCTCCGTGGTCGCGCGGGGGCGGCGCTGCCGGCGCCCGCCGACCCGCTCTTCCAGCGCGTTCAGTTCACGCTCCCGCGCACGCATGGCGCTGACCGAAGCGATCAGCATGCCGACCAGAACGACAAGGACGACGGCATAGGACGACCAGACATAGGTCGCGTATCCGCCCATTTCGAGAAAGTCCTGAATCACCCAGCTCCGCGTCTATCCGGCGTATCTGTTATTTAGAACAATTCCAGACCCATTCAAAGCGACCGAGCGTCGCGCTTACGCCGGATCCGAAAGACGCAGCAGCCGGATCCGCCGCGCCGTCAGTTCGCCGCGCATGCGCACGATGAGCAGATAGAAGAAGTAGAGTTGAAACGCCGCTGCCATCAGCAGCAACGGCAGCAGCATCGAGGGGTCGATCGCCGGCCCGTCCATCCGTGCCACGCTCGCCGGCTGGTGAAGCGTGTTCCACCAGTCGACCGAAAACTTGATGATCGGAACGTTCACCGCGCCAACCAGCAGCAGGATCGCCCCGGCTTTAGAGCCGCGCTCGGGATCGTCGAAAGCGTTCACCAGCGCGATATAGCCGAGATAAAGAAAGAACAGGATCAACACCGAGGTCAGCCTTGCATCCCAGACCCACCAGGTGCCCCACATGGGCTGGCCCCAGAGCGATCCGGTGACCAGCGCCATCAGCGTGAAACCGGCTCCGACCGGGGCCGCCGCCTGTGCCGCCACGTCCGCCAGCGGATGTTTCCAGATCAGGAAGCTGGCCGCCGCGAAAGCCATGAAGACGTAGACGAACATCGCCATCCACGCGGACGGGACATGGACATACATGATCCGCACCGTCTCGCCCTGCTGGTAGTCAGCCGGCGAGTCGATGAGCCCGTAATAGAGCCCGGCGGCACCGGTTGCGAGCCCGAGCGCCATAATCCATGGCTGCAAGCGGGCGGCAAACCGCATGAAGCGGGCCGGATTGGCAAACCAGTGAAACCAGTTCATCCGCGCATGATCTCCCGTTACCGGTCTTTTCCGACCGTTTCGTCCCTTGAACACCAAAGGGCGCGAAACTTCAACTGACAGCCTGTCGCAAGGCCGCCGCCGTCGCCCAGGGCGCGAGTGGCAGCGTGGCGAGCAGCATGGCGCCGATGATCAGCAATTGCGCCTCGGAGGATTGCCCTGTCACCGCCGCCTCGATCGCCGAGACCCCGAAAATCAGCAGAGGGATCGTGAGCGGCAATACGAGCAACGCCACCAGGGCCCCTGCCCTGCGCGCGCCCAGCACCAGAGCCGCGCCGATCCCCCCGATCAGGCTCAGCACCGGCGTGCCGAGCGCCATGGTCGCGAGCAGCACCGGGAACGCTTCCGTCTGCATGTTCATGAAGAGCCCCAGCAGCGGTGCGATCACCAGCATCGGCAAGCCGGTGGTCAGCCAGTGCGCGAGGCATTTCGCCAGCACCAGAAGCTCCAGCGGTGCCGGCGTCAACAACAGCAGCTCCAGCGTCCCGTCGTCATAGTCCGACTGGAACATCCGGTCGAGCGAGAGCATCGCCGCAAGCAGCGCCGCGACCCAGACGATACCGGCCGAAATCCGCTCCAACACACCCGGCTCAGGTCCGACGCCAAGCGGAAAGAGGGTCACGACGATGACGAAGAACATCAGCGCCATGGCAGCGTCGCTGCCCTGACGAAGCGCGAGCGAAAGATCGCGGCGGACGATGGCGAGGAATGCGTTCATCGGACCCGCCTCAAACCGCCGCGCCGAGCAAGGCGTCCGCCGCATCCAGCTCGGCCGGCCCGGGAGCGAAGGCGGACAGGTCGAGTTCGGTCACTCCGTCTCCCGTTTCAAATCGGATATGTGTCGCGGCGACAACCATGCCGCCACGCGCGCGATGCTCGGCGATCACTTCTTCCAAGGCAGCGACCCCGTTCGCGTCCAGCCCCACGGTCGGCTCGTCCAGGATCCAGAGCGGCGCCTCGCTGACCAGAAGACGGGACAGGGCAAGGCGCCTTTTCTGCCCGGAGGACAGGTAACGCGCCGGGAAGTCCGCCCGGTGAGAAATGCCGAACCGCTCCAGGGCCGCGCCGACGCCGATCCCGGTGCCACCGCGCATTTCGCGCCAGAAAGTGAGCAGTTCCTCCGCGCTCATGGCCGGTTTCGCCGCGTCCGCGTGACCGACATAGTGCAGCCGCGCCGCGTGGGCGGCCGGATCGTCCGCAACTGTCGCGCCGTCCCAGGTCATGCCCCCCGCTTCCGCGCGCACCAGCGAGGCCATCACCCGGAGCAGACTGGATTTGCCGCTGCCGTTCGGGCCTTTCAGGATCAGCACACCGCCGGCGCCAAGCGCGAAATCAAGCCGGTCGAACACGAGGCGCCCGCCCCTGCGGCAACGAAGGCCCGCGCCCTCGAAGCGGTGGTCGCCGAAATATTCCATGAAAGCAATGCCCTCGCGGCCTCTGACAGGCACACCATAGGGGAGCTTGCGGGCGGCCTCAACGCGTCAGCACGCCGCGCGTATTTTCCGAGAAGCGCGCAAAGAAAGCGGCGCCGGTCTGGGGGGAGGGGGGAGTGCGGCGCCGCTTTTCAAGTTTCCGGCCCTTAAAAGAGCCGGAGAAGGGGACCAGTTCTTGACGGAACGACCGCCAAGTCTGTTTACCGGGGACTGCCGGTATATGAAAAATATAGGAAGCAGATATGGCGATTTCGAGATCTGCAGGTGTATTTTTTCTATCCGTTCGCGAATGACCATCGCCAATCGCGGTTTTCTTTAACAGGCGCATGGTTCAAATATAAAAAATCGTCTTCAAGGGAGTAGTAAATTGCCCGCGATTCATGCCTCCGATGCCCTTTCCCGCTTTACGGTTCTGGACCTGACGCGGGTCCGTTCCGGTCCGACCTGCGTGCGTCAGCTCGCCGATTGGGGCGCCAACGTGATCAAGATAGAACTGCCCGAGGCGATGGAGGCCGGGAACCAGCTCGGCGGGGCCCGCGAGGGCTCGGACTTCCAGAATCTCCACCGCAACAAGCGGGCGATGACGCTCAACCTGAAGGACCCGGAAGGCCTCGCGATCCTGAAGAAAATGGCGAAGAACGCGGACGTCATCGTCGAGAATTTCCGCCCAGACGTGAAACAGCGCCTCGGCATCGACTACGAGACCCTGGCGAAGGAGAATCCCGGCCTGGTCTATGCCTCGATCTCCGGCTTCGGACAGGACGGCCCCTATGCCAAGCGGCCCGGCTTCGACCAGATCGCCCAGGGGATGGGCGGACTGATGTCGATCACCGGCGCGCCCGGCGAAGGCCCGATGCGGGTCGGCATTCCGGTGGCGGACCTGACCGCCGGCATCTTCGCCTCCCAGGGCATCATGCTGGCGCTGCTCGAGCGGGAAGCCTCCGGCAAGGGCCAGTGGGTCCATACCTCGCTGCTGCAGGCGCAGATCTTCATGCTCGATTTCCAGGCCTCGCGCTGGACCATGAGCGGTGAGGTCGCCAAGCAGGCCGGTAACAACCACCCAACCAGCATTCCGACCGGCGTCTTTAAGACCAGCGACGGCTATATGAACATCGCGGTCTCCGGCGAGAAGATCTGGACCCGCTTCTGCGAATCCATCGGCCGCTCCGACCTGCCGGAAAACCCGGATTACGGCACCGCGCCCAAACGGTCGGAGAACCGGGACACGCTGAACGCCATCATCCAGGACGTGATCCTGACCGAGACGACGAAGCACTGGGTCGATCTTTTCAACAAGGAAGGCGTCCCGGCCGGGCCGATCTACAATATCGACCAGACCTTCGCCGACCCGCAGGTCAAGCATCTCGGCATGCAGAAAACCGTGCACTCGAACGACCTCGGCGATATAGATCTGGTCGCCCAGCCGATCACCCTCTCCCGCACGCCAAGCAAGTTTGTTGCCGCGCCACCCGCCTACGGGGAGCATACCGACGAGATTCTCGGCGAGCTCGGCATGAGCGCCGATGAAATCAAAACCCTGCGTGACAAGCAGGTGATCTGAACCGCAACCGGAAGCGAACCCATGCCCGCCAGTGCCCCGCAGCCGATCCTGACCGAGTTCAAGAACGGCATCGCCCGCCTGATCTTCAACAACCCGGCCCGCCACAACGCCATGTCGCTGGAAATGTGGACACACGGGGCCGAGCTGCTGGAGGCCTTCGGGCAGGATGACAATGTCCGCGCCATCCTTCTGACCGGTGCCGGAACCGAGGCTTTCGTCGCCGGAGCGGATATCTCCAAGTTCGGCGACGAGCGCGCCAGCCGGGAGGCGGTCGAGACCTACGACCGGGCGGTCGCCCGCTTCCAGCAGGTGATGCGCTCCCTGGAGAAGCCGACCATCGCGCGGATCAACGGTTTCTGCATCGGCGGCGGCCTCGCCATCGCAATCGAGTGCGATATCAGGGTCTGTTCGGAGAAGTCCCGTTTCTCGGTGCCGGCGGCCAAACTCGGCATCGGTTATGCGATGGACGGCATCCGCCGCCTGCGCACACTTGTCGGCCCCGCCTTCGCCGCAGAGATCTTCTACACCGCCCGCCAGTTCACCGCCGAGGAGGCGGTGATGATGGGACTGGTCAACCGGGTGCTGCCCGAGGCCGGTCTGGACGCTCATGTCGAGGACCTGCTCAGCCGGATTTCGGAGAACGCACCGCTCGCCATCCATACGGCGAAACGGGCGCTGATCGAGCTGGAAAAGCCGGAAGTGGCGCAGGACGAAGCCGCCTGCGACACGCTGGTGCTGAAATGCATGGAAAGCGAGGATTACGTCGAGGGGCGGACCGCCTTCATGGAGAAGCGCAAGCCGGTTTTCCGGGGGCGCTAAAACTGACACTCTGCCGGTGAAAGTCTCAAAGAGGCGCGGAGAGATGATTGTCTGACCCATTCGAGCCGGTGCATGCCTCCCTCAGGCGGCTTCCCGTGTTTTTCGTCGGCGGCCTGCCGCGCTCCGGCACGACCTGGATGCAGCAGCTCCTGAACGCACACCCGGAACTGCTCTGCCTCGGCGAATCCCGCTTCGCCGACGACCTGATCCCGTTGCTCTACCAGGCGATGAAGCAATACGGGCAGAAGCAGATGGATCCGGACCGGTTCTGGGCGCCCAGCGTGCGCCCGCCGATGCCGGAGCATACCGGACCCATTTTCCGTTCCGCCTTCGCCGCGCTCGCCGGAGCGAATATCGGCGACAAGAACCCGGACCGCCTCGTCGCCATCGGCGAGAAGACGCCGGAGAATATCGGAGCGCTGAAGATGCTCTGGAAAGCCTTCCCGGGCTCACGCTTCATCCACATAGTCCGCGATCCGAGAGACGGCGCCGTATCGGGTTTCGTGCGTTTCCAGCGGAAGATCCCCAAGGATTTTTCCCGGGAGAAATATATCGCGGAATATAGCCGGAACTGGATCACGCGCATCCGCGCCGTTCGCGAAGATTCAGGCGGCAGCGCAGACTACCTCGAAGTCCGCTACGAGGATCTCCACGCGAATACCGGAACGGTGGCCGCGGAACTGTTCGGATTTCTCGGCGCGTCTACCGCGTCCGAACTGGTTGCGGAAGCCGTGAAAGCCGCCAGTTTCGAGACGCTCTCGGGCGGGCGCCAGCAGGGCGAGGAAGACCCGGCTTCGCACTACCGCCTCGGGCGCGCCGGCGGCTGGCGCGAAGTTCTGAGCACAGCGGAGGCGGAAATCGCGGCACGGGAGGCGGGGCCGCTTCTGGCCGAGCTCGACTATATCTGAGCAATAGCTCCGGCGGCCGCTTATCCCGCAAATCGCCCCTTGAACGGCACGCCCGAGACCAATGTCACCAGATGCGCCAGAAGCACGAGGCAGGTGACGACGGCGAAAATCTGGATCATCGTATAGGGGATCAGGGTAACATTCCCTGGAAGCCGCTCCTTGCGGTCCTGTCTGCGCGCGAACGCGAAGACCAGGCCGGCGGCGGCAAGTGCGATCAAAGTGGTCAGGAGGTCCATACGCACCTGAGTGATTGAAAAGAACCCAACGATAAAAACGACAGGGGGAAACATAAGCATGAGTGTTGCCAACCGCCAGCAGACCGCGACAAGCGGCAGCTACGATCCGGCCAGCCAGAAACTGCTCACTTTCCACGATGCGGTTCCCGCCTTCCGTGACGGAAGCGACAGCCCGCGCGCCTACCTGGAACGCTGCCTCGAGGTGATCGAGGCGCGCGAGCCGGAGGTGCAGGCCTGGGTGACGATCAACCGCGAGGGCGCCCGTGCCGCAGCCGACGAGGCAAGCGCACGCTACAAGGCCGGAAAACCGCTCTCCCCCGTCGACGGTATGCCCATCGGCATCAAGGATCTCTTCATGACGAAGGACATGCCGACGGAGATGGGGAGCCCGCTCTTCAAAGGCAACGAGACCCATGCCGACAGCGCCCTCGTCTACGGGCTGCGCATGTCGGGCGCGGTGATCCTCGGCAAGACCGTGACGACGGAACTCGGCTTCTCCCATCCGGGACCGACCCGCAACCCGTTCGACACGAACCGCACGCCCGGCGGTTCCTCCAGCGGCTCGGCCGCGGCGATCGGCGCCGGCATGGTGCCCGCGACCATCGGCTCGCAGGTCGTCGGCTCGGTGATCCGGCCCGCGAGCTTCTGCGGCAATTACGCGATCAAGCCGACCCTCGGCGCGCTGAACCGGGGCGAGCGGGCGGGCAGTCTCAGCCAGAGCCATATCGGCGTGCATGCGGGATCGCTTGAGGATATGTGGGCGGTTTCCTACCAGATCGCCGCCACCGCAGGCGGCGACGCCGGCTATCCGGGTCTCTACGGAGAGGAAACGCCGGCCGGGTCGAAAAAACCGACCCATCTCATCCTGCTGCAGACCGAAGGCTGGGAGATGCTGGACGGCACCACGAGGGCCGCCTTCGAACAAATATTGGAGCAGCTTCGACGGCAGGACATCCAGATCCTGACCCGCGCCGACAGCCCGACCATCGATGCCTGCGAGGTGGCGATGGCCGAAAGCCTGAAGCTGGCCCGCGATATCTGCTGCTGGGAACTGCGCTGGACCCTGCGCAATCTCGCGGAGAAGGACCGCAGCCTGATGAGCGAGAGCCTGCAGCAGCGCCTCGCCGTGGCCGAGGACATGGACCTTGCCGCCTATCGGATCGCGCTCGACAAGCGAGAGCGTATGCGGACCCGTTTCCGCGCGCTTGCCCCCTTCGCGGACGGCTGCATTACCCTCTCCTCGGTCGGCATCGCCCCCGCCTTCGACGGCTCCGGCAGCGTCGGCGAGCCGGGAATCACGCACCAGACCGGCCTGCCCGCCTTCAACGCGGCGACCTCGGCTCTCGGCGTCCCGGCGATCAGCCTGCCGCTGATGGGGATCTCCGGCATGCCGGTCGGCGTCCAGCTCGTCGGCCAGACGCACCGGGATCAGGAACTTTCCGCCATCGCCGCCTGGATGCGGGAAAGCGTGAAGCCGGTTTCGCTCTGAGCCCCTGCGTCAACCAACGTCATCCCCACCCGTGTGGGGATGACGGCCGCGCTCATCCGGCGGTGACAAAAGAGCGCAAATCTCCTAAACCGGGGCTCCCACCTTCCTGCCCTCCGGAGCTTGCATGTTCTCCGCCATCATTTTCGATTGCGACGGCGTCCTGATCAATTCCGAGTCGATCCTGCGCACGTACCATATCCGCCATCTTGCCGGGTTCGGCCTGCACTACGAGCCGGAGAGTTACAGCAGAAAGTTCAAAGGCAAGGCGTGGCCGCAATTCGTGGCTCTGGTCGAAGAGGAATTCCAGGAGAAATTCGGCAAGCCGCTGCCGGATGGCTGCTTCGACAGCGTCCGGGACGATACCTGGGCCGAGTACCAGCGCTCCCTGGGCGCGACCGATGGCGTCGAGGCCCTGCTCTCATCGTTGACCCTGCCGAAAGCGGTCGCCTCCAACAGCCATGCCGCCTCGCTGGAGCGCAAGCTGAAGCTCACAGGCCTGCATGCCCATTTCGATCCGTACCTGATCGCGCTCGACCATGTCTCCCGCGGCAAGCCCGCCCCCGATATGTTCCTCCACGCCGCCGACCGGCTTGGCGCCGCGCCCGAGACCTGTCTCGTGATCGAGGACAGTACCACCGGCGTCACCGCCGCCACCGAGGCCGGCATGACCTCCTGGGGCTATGTCGGCGAGAGTGCGGACGACCCGGGCCTGCCGGACCAGCTCCGCGCTGCAGGGGCGAGCGAGATCTTCGTCCATCACGACGAGATCCGGGAACGATTGGGGTAGCGCTATACGGTCATCATTCCCGCGAAAGCGGGGACCCAGCGATCATAGAGCGCCGCCCGTCTTCCCTAGGTCCCCACTTGCGTGGGGATGACAAACAAAAAAAGCGAAAAAGCGCGCGATCCCTAACCCAGCTCCTGCTCGGCGAGCGCGATGCGGGCGTCGTGGAATCGGGGATTGAGGGCGAGGCATTGCTCGTAGCAGGTGCGCGCATGGTCGGTATTGCCGGCGGCGTCGAACACCTGGCCGAGGGTGAACCACGGATCCGGATCGTCCGGCTTCAGATAGATCGCGCGGTTGAGCGCGGTCGCGGCCGGCTCCAGCCAGCCGGCCTCGAAGCAGGTCGTGCCGAGCTGGCGCTGGTGGTCGGCATCGGCCGGATCCAGCACCGCGGCCTGGCCGATCAGTTGGGCCGCCTCTGCATGGCGGCCGTTCTGCATCGCGAGAATGCTCTTCACATGGAGCGAACGCGGGTTCTCAGGCTGCCCCTTCGTGACCTTGCGGTAGAGGTTCTCCAGCCGTGCCGTGCCGATATTCACCACCCCGCCGAGGCGCGACGGGGGCGTTTGAGATGTCCGAACCATGACCGGGGTATCTTAGACCGGTCGCGGCGCAAGCACCACCCGCGGCGCATCGCTCCCCGGGATCAGCGGTTCAGCACCCGGCCGGCGACCGCGTCGAGCTTCGCCACCAGTGCCGGATCGCGGGCGTCCGGATGGGTGATCAGGGCATATTCCAATGCATCGTCGCCGCCCTGGTGGTCCACCTCCGGACGCTTCGCCAGCATCGGTGCGACGGTCCGGACAAGGTTGCGCGCCTTCTCCGCATTGCCGGTCAGCACCTTGATCACCTGCTCCACCGTCACGCTGTCATGATCCGGATGCCAGCAGTCGTAGTCGGTGACCATCGCGACGGTGGCATAGGGGATCTCGGCCTCTCGGGCGAGCTTGGCTTCCGGCATGTTGGTCATACCGATCACGGCGCAGCCCCAGGAACGATAGAGCGTGCTTTCCGCGAAGGTCGAGAATTGCGGGCCTTCCATGCAGATATAGGTCCCGTTCACGTCATGCGGCAGATCGAGCTTCCGGCAGGCCTCGGCCAGTGCCGCCTGCAGCCGTTCGGCGACCGGATGGCTGAAGGAGACATGGGCGGCGCAGCCGTTGGTGTAGAAGGTCTTCTCGCGCGAGAAGGTGCGGTCGATGAACTGATCGACCAGCACGAAATGGCCTGGCGCATATTCCTCCTTGAGGGAGCCCACGGCGCTCAGCGAGATGATGTCGGTCACCCCGGCGCGCTTCATCGCGTCGATATTGGCGCGGTAGTTGATCCCGGTCGGGTTCAGCTTGTGACCGCGGCCGTGGCGCGGCAGGAAGACCAGCTGCTGGCCGTCGAGCTCGCCGAAGAGCAACTGGTCGGACGGCGTTCCGAAGGAAGACTCCACCGTCTCCCAACGCGTGTTGGTCAGCCCGTCGATCTCGTAGATCCCGCTGCCGCCGATAAAGCCGAGCACCGCATCGCGCGTGAGGTCCGTCATGTCACCGTCCTAAGCAAGAAAGAAACGCCGTCTCTGGGTAGCGGATGACCCGGGCCTTGCCAATCGCAAAAGAAAAGGCCGCGTCCGAAGACGCGGCCTTCGCTTCGATATCTGCAGGCCGGATCAGTGCACGTCGGCCCAGATCTTCCGCTTGGAGGCGTAGAAGAGACCGGAGAGCACGATCAGGAACAGGATCACCGCGACGCCGGTCTGCTTACGGGTTTCCATGTTCGGCTCGGAGGCCCAGGCGAGGAAGGTGGTCACGTCCTTCGCCATCTGCTCGACGCTGGCCTTGGTGCCGTCGGCATAGGTCACGCCGTCCTCGTAGAGCGGCTGCGCCATGGCGATCTGGTGACCGGCGAAATACTTGTTGTAGTTCATCCCAGCCATCAGCGTGACATCGGCCGGCGCTTCCTCGTAGCCAATCAGCAGCGCGTAGACATAGTCCTCGAAGCCTGCGCGCGCGTCGACGATGAGGGACAGGTCCGGCGGATAGGCGCCGCCATTGGACGCACGGGCCGCATTCTCGTTCGGGAACGGCGCCGGGAAACGGTCCGCCGGGGTCCCCGGACGCATGAACATCTCGCCCTCGTCGTTCGGGCCGTCCTCAACCTCGTACTCGGCTGCGATCGCCTTGATCTCGTCTTCCGAATAGCCGAGATCGGCCAGATTGCGGAAGGCGATGTAATCGAGCGAATGGCAGGTCGAGCAGACTTCCCGGTAGACCTGGAGGCCGCGCTGTGCGGCCGCCCGGTCGAAGGTTCCGAAGATCCCCGAGAAGGACCAGTCCTGCTTCGGCAGGGCGATAGCGTCGCCCGCGGCCTGGGCCGGCTGCTGGCCGCCCAGGGAGAGGAGAGCGACGGTGGCAGTCGCCGCGATCAGAGACTTGATACCCATTATGCTTTCTCCTTCGCGGCAGCCGGTGCTGCGGCAGGGCCGCCGGAACCACCCAATACGGACTCGCTGATGCTCTTCGGAAGCGGTTTCGGCGTTTCGAAGATCGAGAGCAGCGGCAGCGCGATCAGGAAGTAGAAGAAGTAGTAGGCCGTAGCGATGCGGGAGGCGGTGACGTACCAGCCTTCGGCCGGCTTGCCGCCGAGCCAGGTCAGAGCGACGCAGTCCACGAACAGCAGCCAGAAGAAGATCTTGAAGACCGGGCGGAACTTGCCGCTGCGGACCGGCGAGCGGTCGAGCCAGGGCAGGATGAACAGCACCGCGATGGCGCCGAACATGGCCAGCACGCCCATCAGCTTGTCCGGGATCGCCCGCAGGATCGCGTAGAACGGCAGGAAGTACCATTCGGGAACGATATGAGCCGGGGTCACCAGCGGGTTCGCCGGGATGTAATTGTCCGGGTGCCCGAGGAAGTTCGGCGCGAAGAACACGAAGGCGCAGAACGGGATCAGGAAGACGGCGAGGCCGAACAGGTCCTTGATCGTGTAGTACGGGTGGAACGGAATGGTGTCCTGCGGACCCTTCACATCAATGCCGAGCGGGTTGTTCGAGCCGAAACGGTGCAGCGCCACGATATGCAGGACGACGACCGCGAAGATCACGAACGGCAGCAGGTAGTGCAGGGCGAAGAACCGGTTCAGGGTCGGATTGTCGACCGAGAAGCCGCCCCAGAGCCAGGTCACGATATGGTCGCCGACCAGCGGGATGGCGGAGAACAGGTTGGTGATCACGGTCGCGCCCCAGAAGCTCATCTGGCCCCAGGGAAGCACGTAGCCCATGAAGGCGGTGGCCATCATCAGCAGCAGAATCACGACGCCGAGCATCCAGAGCAGCTCGCGCGGCGCCTTGTAGGAGCCGTAATAGAGCCCGCGGAAGATATGGATGTAGACGGCGATGAAGAAGAAGCTGGCGCCGTTCATGTGAATGTAGCGGATCAGCCAGCCCGAATTGACGTCCCGCATGATACGCTCGACGGAGGCGAAGGCGTAATCGACATGCGGCGTGTAGTGCATCACCAGCGTGATGCCGGTCACGACCATGATCACCAGCATGATGCCGGCGAGCGAGCCGAAGTTCCACCAGTAGCTGAGGTTCTTCGGGGTCGGATATTCGTGCGCTTCGTGATGCAGGAAACTGAAGATCGGAAGGCGGTGGTCAATCCACCGGACAACCGGATTGGAGAAATTCGCAGTGCTCATCGATCAGCCTCCTCAACCGATTCTAATCGCGGCGTCGTCGGTAAAGACATAGGGCGGCACAGCCAAATTCAGCGGCGCCGGGCCTTTACGGATCCGACCGGAGGTATCGTAGTGCGAGCCGTGGCAGGGGCAGAACCAGCCACCGTAATCGCCGCGCGGCTCGGTCGTCTTCTGACCGAGCGGCACGCAGCCGAGATGGGTGCAGATGCCGATGAGGATCAGCCATTCCGGCTTCTCCACGCGCTCGGCGTCCGGAGTCGGGTCCGGCAGATCGCTGAGCGGCGTCTCTTCGGCTATTGAAATCTCGTCCGCCGTCCGGTGACGGATGAAAACCGGCTTGCCGCGCCAGACCACGGTGATCGACATGCCCTCTTCGATCGCGGAGAGATCAACCTCCGTGCTCGCGAGGGCCAGCGTATCGGCAGCAGGGTTCATCTGGTTGATGAACGGCCATACCGCGGCAGCGGCACCAACCGCACCGACGGCACCGCTGGCGACATTGATAAAGTCGCGCCGTGTCGCGCCTTCTTCCATCTCAGCCATTGTAATTCAGCACCTCTCGCCCACTTATGCTTCGACAGGGAACTTATCCCGTCCCCTGCCGCGGTGAGTGCGACACAGGGTCGCGCGCGACCGGCAGGCTTTTATGCCTGCTCCGACGTCATTGCACCGTCCTATACTACCCCCTGAACCCAATTGCAAAGTCTCCCTAACCTCTCTCGAGCAATAGGCATCGAACCGTGCGAATTGCGCTCTATCAACCGGATATCCCTCAGAATACCGGTACCATTCTCCGTCTCGCCGCCTGTTTCGGGATCGCGGTCGATATCATAGAGCCCTGCGGCTTCGCCCTGAGCGATGCCCGCATGCGCCGCGCGGGGATGGACTATGTCGACCGGGTCGACTGGACGCGGCACGTTTCCTGGGACCGGTTTCGGGCGGGGAAAGCCCCCGGCCGCCTTGTCCTGCTCACCACGAAGGCGGCCGCACCGCTGCAGAATTTCGTCTTTGAGGAAAGCGACACCCTGCTCTTCGGCCGCGAGTCGGCAGGGGTACCCGACGAGGTCCACGACGCGGCGGACGCCCGGGTGCTGATCCCGATGCGCAGCGGGCTGCGCTCGCTGAACATCGCCGTCAGCGCCTCGATCGCCCTCTGGGAAGCGCTCCGGCAGACCGGCCTCGCCCCAAGCAGCCATGGCCGGTGAGCAGAACCAGAAAGACCTGCGAGTCGTCGCCTGCGCAAGAGTCGGCCTCTGAAAAGAGACAACTCATAAATACCGATTACTCTCCTTCTCAGCGTATCAGGGCACTACGTACCGTGCTTTCGCGTTCAACGCAGATGGATCGCCATTTCTCCACGTTGCAGCCGCTTCTTTTGCGATCAGTATATTAACTTTCCTGCCCATAATGGACTGATTTTCGCCAATCCGAAAACCAAGGGCGCCACTTTTCATTGTGGTTCTCGGGTCAAGATGATCTGATTACGATTGACACCGCCAAGTGTTCAGTTTGATCTACAAATCTGATCTACATCAAATCGACAACGACCAAAGACAGGGGCTATCATGCTGACATTGAAATCTTTCGTTACCGCTACCGCGATCATTCTGACTGGGTCTATCTCCGCGATAGCAGGAGATGCTCCATCAATCGGCGGCAATGCATCCCTAAACGTAAATATTGGGCAGGCGGGCGTGGTCAACGCAGGCGCGGGCGCCAGTGGATTTCAGGGCAGCGTCAAGCAATCAGTCGGGTCCGTGCTTTCCGGCAATATTTCTGGAGGCCTGAAAGACAATGTCTCGATCGGCCAAGCCGGCGTGGTCAATGTCGGTGCCGGCGCTTCCGGTGCGAAAGTCACGGCATGTCAGTCTATTGGTTCGATTGGAAGCAACTGCGACAGCTGAATTCCGCTTCAACTCGCCTGGGGGAAGTCATGAAGTCAAAATCTCCACCGACTAAATCTCTGATCAGCGCCCTCGCAATTGCGTGTGTCGTATCAGCAGCGGGTATTTCGACAATCTCGGTGCGTCAAGCGGACGCTCAACAGGTGATTGAGAATTCAGTCAATGCGACTCTGCTGGCGAACCGAGCCAAGAGTTTGGTGCGCCAGCATTCCTCTACGACCAGCCCGCTGTCGCAGTCGGACCGGACACGAAGCACACGCGGCAGCCAGGTTGCCAATCGCGGAACAAAGGTACATTGCGGCGGTGTGGCGATCGGCAATGTGCAAACCCACCCGGGCGATCATCACGCGCACTCAACAACTGTGTTTGTTCACGGCAGCATAATCAATACAGGGAACTCGTGCTGATGATTCGGCGCGTGCTGGGTCCGTGCTTACCAAAGGTCAATGGATTTTTCGCTGCATTGGCTCTGGCAGGCTGCTCGGCGTTTTCGCCAGAGGTACCGGAAGAAATACAGCAAGCGAACCCGGATAATCTGCCGAAGTCGACGATTACGAACTTCGACGAAGCGCTGGTTTGCATGGACGACCTTATGGTTATCCATGAGGTCCCGTCGCTTTACCTCGCCTCACAAGGAATCGAGAATCTGACCTCCGATCGCTCGATCAGTACCGGCGGCAAGGAGATGCTTATCACCGCGCTGGCCAAAATGTCGACGCGGAGCAAAGCCGTGCGCTTCGTTTCCTATGGTGTCGACATCAGGGACATCCTCGATCTTCAGGCTGCTCATCCAGACAAGGCGGACTTTCGAGCGCCCGATCTGTTCATCCGCGGCGGCGTAACCCAGGTTAACAAAAACTTGTGGTCCGGCCAGCGCGGCTCCGGCGCTTCGCTCGTCTTCGACGACGGCCAACTCACCGACGGGGGAACTTTCTTCATACTTAAGGGTGAAGAAGATCTTACTGGCAGCTATTCGCTGAATTCCGGGTATGGAACAGTGACCGTAGATATGAGCGTAGGACATATCGCGAATCTACAGATCATTCCGGGCATAGCGTCATCCAATACACTCGCCCTTAAGCATCAGGAGGGAACTGCGATCACGGCCGATCTGACGATCGGCGATTTCGGCTTCAGCTATTCATTCACCGATACGGAGTCGCTTGATTTCAATACTGTGTTCCGATCCTTGATACAGGTCGGAACAATCGAGATCATCGGTAAACTGCATAATGTCCCCTATTGGCGATGCCTCGCCAATGCCGGATCGGTCTCAACGCGCAGTGCGGCCCTCCGAGAGCGCTTCAACGAGCTGGGGACAGCCGAGGACCGCTCTGCGCTTTACAGGTTTGTTCAGACCGCTTTGAGAGACGCCCAATATTACCTGGGAGAGGTCAACGGCTCGTTCGACTTGCCGACCCGTACGGCATTGCAGACCTACCAGCAGCGCCACGGGTTGCTTGCAACCGGATTGATCGACTTCGAGACATTCCGACTGATGAATCTCTTCACACCGTCACGGGATGTTCCCTACATACCGTGGTGGGATGCCGACCTACGACAAGCCCCAAGAACACCGGCGGCGGCCACGAATGGGAAAAAGGGCTGACCCATGAGCGCACCGCACCGGTCTCCAATTCAGCGCTTTCTTAACGCCGCCCTAGTGACCGTTCTGGTTCCAGTGAGTGCGTCATCCGCAGCCGATCCGCTCCCGACACCTGGCGGCGGCGCCGATCTCACGGTCAATATCAGCCGTGGAGCTGTCGTCAATGCACAAGGCACGATTTCGGGGGACGGAACGGCAATCCAGCAGATTGGCTCCATCGGTGCAAAGGTGATCGCTGGAACGACAGATACGGTCAATCTCTCAAACGCGATAAACGCCGGAGCGGCGGTCGGCGCCTATTCGAAAGCGGAGCAAAGAATAGGCGCTGTCGATGCGACAATCTCATCGCAGGACAATTTGTCCCTGAACCTTTCGACAGTAGTAAACGCCTCCGCGGGCGTCGGAAGCTATTCCGACACAGAACAGACGATTGGGCGGGTGACAGGCACGAACGTCCGGAACAGCAGCATCGAAGTCGATGGAAAGGCGCTGGTAAACGCCGGCGCATCGGTGGCCGGGTATGGCAAGGCGACGCAAATAATCGGCAGCATTAGCACGAGTGGCGAGGTTAGCCAGAGTTCGATCGATCTGGCGCTCGGCTCGGATGCGACCAACGTGGCTGCCTCAGTCGCTGGCGGCGGCGAAGCCGTTCAGCAGATCGGTTCCATTGCCGGCAGGTCCGCTTCAGGTGACGCGATTTCCGGTCAACTCGACAGCATCGTAAATGCAGGCGCGTCCGTTGGCGGGAACGCGCGGGCCACGCAGAAAGTCGCAACGATCCAAAGCTCCGGAGCGGTCAACAACTCGACTGTCACGGCCGATATATCATCCGCGGCGAACGTCTCCGCGGCGGTGGTCGGCGGTGGCTCGGCAACTCAGGAGATCGCCGAAGTCGAGAGCAAAGGCGGCATTTCGAATGTCAAGGTAACCGCCAACATTGGCAGCGCTGCCAATGTTGGCGCAGGTCTCGCCGGCGGCGCATCCGCTGAGCAACAGATCGCAGCTGTTGATGGATCGAGCAACTCAAGCGATACGGTCGACGCGAATGTGACCTCGGCGGCGAATGTTGGTGGCGCCTTGGCTGCTGGCGCGCGCGCCGACCAGACAATAGGAGTTATCGACAGCACGAGCGCCAGCGGAACCAGCGCTAGCGTCCGGGCCGGTTCCGCGACAAATGTTTCCGCCGGTTTGGCGGCATCGGCAACGGCGGTGCAATCCATCGCCGCTATTTCCGGAAAGAGGGCCTCGGACGACACCGTCAATGTCGACATCTCGTCAGCGACAAATGTCGGCGCGGCTCTCGCGGGCAACGCCGAAGCAACGCAAACGATCGGCTCGATCAGCAGCCAAGCCTCCAGCGGCGTGACCGACAGCGTGAGCGCCGGTTCGGTGTCCAATGTCGGAGCGGCGCTCGCAGGATCCGCCACCGCCGTGCAAACGGTTGGAGCGGTCTCAGCAACCGACGCCTCGCAAGACAGAGTCTCCGTTTCCAGCTCGAACATCACGAATGTCGGTGCTGCAGTCGCTGGCACCGCGTCCGTACGCCAGACCATTGGCGAAATCTCCGGCAATTCCGCCAGCGGCGATACTGTATCCGTCCGGGCGACAGGAAACATCACCAATGTCGGAGCCGCGCTGGCCGGCAGCGCCACATCGTCGCAGCAGATTGGCGTGATCTCGGCCACCGTCTCGAAGAACAATTCGGTGTCGGTCACTACCGGCAGCCTCAGCGCGGCGGGGGCCGGCCTGCTCGGCAGCGGCTCCGCGACACAGGACATCGGAACGGTCGGCGGCAACAACGCGACCGGTGACAAAGTCACAGTTGCGACCGGGGGTGTTAGCAATACAGGTGTCGGCGTGCTGGGAAAAGGCGCCAGCACGATCACGGTCGGTTCGATCGAGAGCGCGCAATCGTCGGACGACACGATTTCGGTCAAGACAGGAAACATCAATGCCGAAGCGGAAGGTATCGACACCACGGCGAGCGTGACCGTTGGAGCGATCGGCGGTGCCGGCGCAAACCATCAGGATATCGATATCCGGACCGGCAATATATCAGACGAATCCATCGGTGCGGATGCCGGGGCGTCTGTCACCATCGGCAGCATCACCTCCACTGGCACCGTGTCGGATATCGTTCAGACCGGTTCAATCAACAATAGGGCTATCGCTGTCGATTCCTCGGCTCGGGTCAGTCTCGGGAACGTCGCCGCCGGAACGACAGGCCCCGCAACGATCTCGGTCGTGACGGGGTCAATCGATAACAAAGTGACCGTCGGCGGCGGAACGAAATCCGTCGTCTATGTTGGCAACCTGATGCAACCAGCAACCGGCCCCACAAATATCAGCGTTACGACCGGGTCGCTCAGCAGTTCGGTCGCCGCGTCCATTGGAGGCATGGCCGGCATCGAGATTGGCAACGTCAATTCAACCAAAGGCGGGACGACGAAGGTTTCGACCGGCAACCAATCGGCAACAGCCGCCGCTTGCCTCGGCGATATCGGGTGCCTGTCCGAAATCGTTGGGAAGCAGTATTGCGTGTCGATCGGCAATATTGATCTCAGCAGCAATTGCGGAAGCACCAGCCTAATTGGCGAAGCGATCAAGGAGTTGGACAAGCTCGGCCTGACAGTTGAGAAGGGTGCGGTGCATGCTGGCGAGGAATTCGCCGGCGGGATCGTCGGGTTCGCCAAGGGCGTCTGGGGCGGCAATTTCAAAGGCGCCTTCTCAAGCCTTGCGAAGGAAACCGGCGCTGCGGTCGTCACCGTCGCCAAGACAGCGGAACATCTCGTCGAAGAAGGAGCCCACGACGTCGAACACGATCTGGAGAAGGCCGGAGATGCCGTCGTTCATACCATTGAGCACGCTTGGGACGATGTTAAGCACGGCTTTGATGAACTAGGGCACGACATCAGCGAGGGCTGGCATGATTTTATCCATTTCTTTTAAAAAATACACCAAAGAAGCCAAAATTACCACTTAAACCAAGTTGAGTCAGACTAGAGAAACGGAGAAACACTTATGAAATCAGAAATCAAACTCTTCGCCACCGCCATGATAATTGCGGCGACACTTGGCTTTCCGCACAAATCTTTAGCAGAACCCTTCAAGTTCGGCGGAGAAAGCGAACGCTTCTCCATGAAAGCACCAATTGTGAAAGCTGCGATCGAAGAGCTCGGCTACAAGGTTTCGGAACACAAGGACAAGGACGGCAATCCGCATTTGGTAATCGAGGATGCGCCGGACTTCACCAAAGGAGTAGCCGTTTTCATGGCCGATTGCGGCAAGGCCGGCTGCGAGGATCTGGTGTTCTATGCCGATTTCGGCCCGTCGAAAACCGCGACAATGGAGTTCCTCAACGAGTGGAATCACCCTGCGTCGAACCTGCGCAGCACTGCATTCAAGTCCGGCACAGTTTCCGGTGATGGGACCATCGGGATCTCCATGCCGGCGAGCTTCTTCGACGATTCCGAGCAAGCGAAGGTGAGCTGGCTGGCTGGCCTCTTCATGGTCGAGGTCAGCATGTTCGGCGCATCTCTCGGAAACCGTTGAACGACCGCAACCAGTCCTGACTGCAGTAATTCAACAAGCGAGGCTGCAATGAGATATCGGGAGAGTGCGCTTTTTCTCAGCATTGCCGCCTTGCTTAGCGGTTGCGCTGGATTAGAGACGGACATCTACGAGCCGCCCAAGGCCGAGCCGGTAGCGCCGCTAATGGCGGAAGATCTATTGCTCGACAGCGGTCAGGCGGAAGCGCCTGTCAAAGTCGGTGACGTGTTTATCTACGACAATCCGACGGCGAGATGGGAGGTCGTGTCGACAGGAAACGGTTTTATCGGCTGGCGCAACCAAGCCGGAGAGGAGCGCCAGACATCCTATTCCACGATCTTTCCGCCTCTGTCCTGGATCGGGGAGGTACGATCCGGACGCCGAAGCATCGAATTGGTGTCCGGGCCGCTTCATCCGCTGGAAACCGGCAAGACGGTCAAATTCATTACGGACACCCTCCATGTGCGCCCGCCGGGCACCGACCGATCGCGATGGGAATGCACAGTACAGGACAAGGCTGAGATTGTGGTGAAAGCCGGCAAGGCGGAGGTTTTCAACGTTCTTTGTTACCGCAACGGGCTTCAATACGTGCAGTTCGCCTATGCGCCGTCCCTTGGCACCTATGTCCGAGCGGTTCTGGCCAACGGTGCTCAACCGCTTATCCGGGAACTAACAGGCTATGCCCGCGCCCCGGCGAAGCCAAAGAACGATTTAGCGAAGCGCACAATTCCCAATAGCCCCGCCCCCAAAACGCCGCTGAAGCCGACGTCCGGGGGATAGAGGGCAAAGAAACGAAACGACGGTAAGCGCTTAGTCCAACAGACAGCCATCAGGCAGACGCACGCGGTAATCTCGCTGCCTCGCCGAAATGTTCTCTATCGTCGCGTGATGCAGGCATGCGGCGAGCGCACGCCTCAAAGGATAATCGGCACGATTTTCCATGTATGGGTAATGGTTGAGAGATGCGACGGCATGCGCAATTCCCCAACTTGAGAGAAAGATTATGCTGATCATCGCGGCGGTCGGCCAATTCACCATTTCTTATCTCCTTGAAATAAAATTCAGACCCTCCTGAAGCTGACGGATAGCAAAGCGGCGAGCAACAGCCGCAATGCCGCTTGTTAGATCGGCATCACGATGTTACCGAGCCGCTGGGTCAGCTTGCGGTTCTCGTCGTAATCCACCGGTACCGCGATCAGCGCCGGACCCTTCTGGTTGAACGCTTCGTCGAGCGCATCCTCGAGCTGACCCGGGCCCGTGATATTCCGGCCCCACATGCCGAAACTCTTCGCCAGCAGCTCGAAATCCGGATTGGTAAAGGCGAGATCCGAGTGCTGGCCGTCGAACTGGTTCTGCTGCTTCCACTTGATCAGGCCGTATTCGTTATCGCACCAGACCATGCAGACCACGTTCATCTGCAGCCGTACGGCGGTTTCCAGCTCCTGCACGTTCATCATGAAGCCGGCATCTCCGCTGATCGCCAGCACGCGTTTCTCCGGATGGGCGAATTTCGCCCCGATGGCGCCGGGCAGCGCGATCCCCATCGTGCAGAACCCGTTCGAGATCAGCACCGTGTTCGGCTCTTCCGGCTGCAGGTAACGCGCGATCCACATCTTGTGGGCACCGACATCGCTCAGCACCACGTCTCCCGCATCGAGAAAGGTCTGTACGTCGTTCAGGATGCGCTGCGGTTTCATCGGGAAGCTCTCGTCGTGCTTCTCCTGCGTCAAGTCGTCGAACATGGTCGCGCGCAGCTTTGCCCGATCTCCGATCTTGAAGAGCGGCAACTTGCCTTCGAAGCGGCTGTTCAGTTCCTCGTTGATCTGCCAGAGCGCGTCGGCAAGGTCGGCGACGATATCGACATCGACCGGGAAATCCTGGTCGATTTCCGCCGGCTCGAAATCGATCGAGATGATCTTCTTGCCGGGCGTCCGGTTCCAGAAACCCGGCGCGTATTCGACCAGATCGTAGCCGACCGCGATCACCAGATCGGCCGCATCGACCGCGAGATTCACAAAATCGCCGCCCTGCAGCCCCATGGTGAAGAGGCAATGCTCGTCGCTACGGGCGACGGCGCCCTTGCCCATGAAGGTATTGACCACGCCGATCCCGGTCTTGTGCGCAAGGCGCCGGAGCTGACCGGCCGCGCGTTTGCGGACCGAGCCGTTGCCGGCGAGGATGATCGGGTTCTTCGCCGAGGCGATCAGATTGACCGCCGCCGCGACCGCCTTGTGATCCGCCGCCGGCCGTCGGGTCTTGCGGACCTCCATCGGGGCCGCGTTTTCCACCGGCCGCTTGGCGATGTTCTCCGGCAGCTCAATCACCGTAACGCCCGGCTTCTCAGACTCCGCAACCTTGAAAGCCTTACGGACGATCTCGGGAATGTTGTCCGCGACCAACACGGACTGGGTCCATTTACTGATCGGGTCCAGCATCGCCAGACTGTCCATGTTCTGGTGGCTTTCCTTGTGCAGCCGCCGGGTGCTGCCCTGTCCGATGATGGCCACCACCGGCGCCCGGTCCATATTGGCATCGGCAAGTCCGGTCACCAGATTCGTTGCGCCGGGTCCGAGCGTGGAAAGACATACGCCCGCCTTGCCGGTCAGGCGCCCGTAACAGTCGGCCATGAAGGCCGCTGCCTGTTCGTGGCGGCAGAGGACAAATTCAATCTTGCTGGAATTGAGGGAAATCATCAGGTCGGCATTTTCCTCGCCGGGAACGCCGAAAATCCGTTCGACCCCTTCTTCTTCCAGACATTTCACAA
The DNA here is from genome assembly GCF_024662015.1 of Nisaea acidiphila. NCBI lineage: Bacteria > Pseudomonadati > Pseudomonadota > Alphaproteobacteria > Rhodospirillales > Thalassobaculaceae > Nisaea > Nisaea acidiphila. The sequence continues at coordinate 1,556,872 of NZ_CP102480.1, forward strand.
ACAGATCGGACGCTTTCATTGTGTCTCCCCCTCTCACGTGACGCCGGCCCCACGCAATACTGCTCTTACAATTAGGAGTTTCTTAGTGACCCCCGACACACATATAATGGAATTTCAGTCAGTTTATTGACATTCCCGCCTCAGAGATCATCCTTTCCTCATGGCTAGGCAGAAAGAATTCGACCGGGCAGAAGTCCTGGAAAACGCGATGCGGGCCTTTTGGCGCCGCGGCTACGAAGCCACATCGGTGCAGGATCTGGTGGAAGCCACCGGGATCAATCGCGGCTCGATGTACGATACCTTCGGCGATAAGCGCGGGCTCTTCCAGGCCGCTGTCCAGCACTACATTACAAATGTCAGCGCGGAACGGCTGAAGGTCGTCGCCGAAACGGACGACGCGCTTGCCGGAATTCGCACCTATTTTGACAGGCTCATCGATTTCTCCGTCGGCGACGGGCGGGAACTCGGGTGCCTCATCACCAATTCGGTGGTCGAACTCGCACCACATGACGAGGTGATCGGAGAGACCCTGCGCAAGAGTTTCGCGCGGGTCGAGGATACTTTCTATCGTGCCCTGCTCCGCGCCCAGCAGGCGGGAGATCTCACCACGGGACAGGATATCCGGGCCCTTGCGCGCTTCCTGACCGCGACGGTGAACGGAGTTCGTGTCTTTGCGCGGGCCGATGCAGACGCGACGACCCTGCGGGACGTGATCGACAGCGCCCTTTCGGTGATCGACACACACAAGCGCGGTTTTCCGGCAGCCGCCGAGTAATCACCCCCAAAGTACGATTTGTGACGCAGCCTCGATAGAGCCGTGCCTTCAGGGCAACGTTGTCGCTGTTGTATTCTGGAATGTTTGTTCCATATTCGTTGCGTCAATCAATCCAAGGGAGCCTCACTGATGACCCAACTCACCCCGCTCTTTCCGCGCCAGCCGGTTCCGGTCCTCTCCGTCCCCACACTCGGCGGCGGCAGCTGGAACCTCGCGGAGTCCCCGGCAGAGAACTTCACCATGGTCGTCGTCTATCGCGGCCTGCATTGCCCGATCTGCGGCACTTACCTGAAGGATCTCGACCGCAAACTCGCCGACTTCAAGGAACGCGGCGTCGAGGTCATCGTGCTCTCCAGCGACGACGAAGCCCGCGCGACGCAGGCTAAGGACGACTGGAAGCTGGAAAATCTCACGGTCGGGTACGGCCTGACGCTCTCCAAGGCTCGGGAGTGGGGTCTCTATGTCTCCTCCGGCCGCGGCAAGACCTCCGTCGGCATAGAGGAACCGAGCCTGTTCGTCGAACCCGGGCTCTTCCTCGTACGGCCGAACGGGGAGCTCTACTTCGCCACGGTCCAGACCATGCCGTTCGCCCGGCCCGAGTTCGGAGCCATTCTGAAAGCGCTCGATTTCGTCATCGCCAAGGATTATCCGGGCCGCGGCGAGATCGTCGACATCCCGGCCGAAGCCGCCGAGTAGTCCCAAAGGGCGTCACAGCATGGGCGGCCGGGACGGGGAGGCTTTTCAGCCTCCCTTTCTCATTCGCGGACCTGCTTTCGATGAAATCCGCTGGCCCCACCCGGCCCCTTGCGCTACTAGGGCTGCGTGACCGTTCATCCATTGAAAAGACTGCGTTTCCGGATCGAGGCTTGGCTCGTACGAAGCCTGCTCTTCCTGCTGCGCCAGTTTCCGCTCGATTTCTCTTCCTGGCTTGGCGGCGCCGCGCTGCGCCTCGCGGGTCCGTTCCTGCCGGCGCACCGGGTCGCAAAACGTAATCTCGAGCGAGCCTTTCCGGAAAAGTCGCCCCACGAGATCGCCGAAACCCTCCGCGGCATGTGGGACAATCTCGGCCGAACCGCCGGAGAGTATCCGCACCACCGGCGGATCGCGGCGGAGGCCGGCAACCGCATCGAGATCCATGGACTGGAAACCGTCCATGCGCTTACCTCCTCTCCCCGCCCCGCGATCTTCGTCTCCGCTCACCTGGCGAACTGGGAGGTCATGCCGATTGCGGCGGCGCTGCACGGGAACTATCTGAGCTCCGTCTACCGCCGCCCGAACAATCCCGATCTGGCGGGCGTGTTCACGGACCGGCTGACGCATCCGGAGATGAGCCTCATCGCCAAGGGCCCTTCCGCCGGACGCGAACTTCTTCGGGTGCTGCGCCAGAACCGGCCCGTCGCCATGCTGATCGACCAGAAGCTCCGCGAGGGAATCCCCGTTTCCTTCTTCGGCCGCGAGGCCATGACCCCGAGCGCTTTCGCCGAGTTCGCCCTCAAGCTCGACTGCGACGTCCTTCCGACCCGGATCGAACGGACCGGCGGGGCGCATTTCCGGCTGACGGTGCTGCCGCCGATGGAAAAACCCGATACCGGCGATCATGCGGAAGATGTGCGCCTGCTGACCCAGGCGGCGACGTCGCATATCGAGGATTGGGTGCGCGAGCGGCCGTCGGAGTGGTTCTGGGTCCACAAGCGCTGGCCGGACTAAGCCGGCCACACACAGCCTGAGTCTACTGGCCGGCTCTGACCACCGTGTCCGCGGGCCCGAACTGGAGACCGTGCAGGTGCGCGTAGAGCCCCTCCTTCTCCAGCAATGCCTCATGCGTGCCGCTTTCGACCACCTTGCCCGCATCGAAGACATGGATCACATCCGCGTGCTGGATGGTCGACAGGCGGTGCGCGATAACAAGCGTGGTCCGGCCGGTCATCAGATCCTTCAGCGCATTCTGAATCTGCCGCTCCGACTCCGTATCCAGCGCGCTGGTCGCTTCGTCCAGCAGCAGGATCGGCGCGTCCTTCAGGATCGCCCTCGCGATCGCGAGACGCTGGCGCTGGCCGCCCGACAGTTTCGTTCCCTGCTCACCGATCACGGTCTCGTAGCCGTTCGGCAGCGCCGATATGAACTCGTCCGCCGCCGCCGCGCGGGCCGCCGCCCGCACTTCCTCGTCGCTCGCGCCGAGACGGCCGAAACGGATGTTGTTGATGACGGTATCGTCGAACAGCACGACATCCTGGCTGACGATAGCGAGGGTGTCCCGCAGGCTCTCCAGAGTCACGGTCCGGATATCCACGCCGTTCACGCGCACTTCCCCGCTGCCCGGGTCGTAGAACCGGGGAATCATCGAGAACACGGTACTCTTGCCAGCACCCGACGGACCGACCAAAGCCGTCACTCTACCGGACGGCGCTTCGAAGCTGACGTCGTTCAGGGCCGCACCCTGTTCGCTCTCGTCGCCGCTCGCATAGGAGAAACGCACGTTCGAGAACTCGACCGCACCTGCCGCCCGCGGCAGCGCCTTCGCCTCCGGGGCGGTGCGAATGGTGGGTTGGCGGTCGAGCAGCGCGAAGACCCTTTGCGCCGCGGCCAGGCCCTCCTGCAGATTGGTATTGATCTTTCCGAGCGCCCGGAGCGGCTGATAGGCCATCAGCGTTGCGGCGATGAAGGAGAAGAACGCACCGGCGGATGTTTGGCCCTCGATCACCCGGGCACCGCCATAGAGAATGACTGCGGCCACCGCGACCCCGCCGAGGAAGTCGATGATCGGCTGCGGCGCGGCTTTTACCCGGATCCCCTTGTAGTTGAGCCCGAAGATCCGCTCGACGAGTTGCTGTACCCGTCCGGTCTCGTGCTCCTCAAGCCCATAGGACTTGATCATCCGGATCCCCTGGAAACCCTGTGTGAGCAGGGTGGTCATCGAGCCCATCTCTTCCTGGGTCTGGGCCGAAACGCGGCGCATCCGCTTGCCGAGCTGCCGGATGGGATAGGCGGAGAGCGGCGCGACCACGAAGGTTATGCAGGCCAACAGCCATTCCTGATAAAACATCACCGCCACCAGGAAGATCACCGAGAGGCTGTCCCGGCCCAGTCCCACCAGCGCGTTCGCGACCGCGTTGCGCATGGTGTTGATGTCGAAGGTGAAGTGCGAGATCAGGGTGCCGCTGTGCCGGTCCTGAAACAGCCCGAGATCGAGATTGATCAGATGGCGGTAGAGCCGCGCCTGGGTGTCGGCGACGACCCGCTGGCCGACATAGCCGATCATCACCTCCTGGGCATAGGTCGCGACGCTCTTCACGAAGAAAGTCGCGACCACCGCGCCGGCGACCAGCCACAACACCGAGAGATCCTTCTCGATGAAGATCTTGTTCACCATCGGATCCATCAGCCAGGCCGACAGCGCCGTCGCCGCGGCGACAAGCACCATGCAGAAGCCGGCGAGGACGAGGCGCAACGTGTAGGGCCGCACCAGTTCGCCCACCACGCGCTTCATAAGCGAGATCGAGTTCTCGTCCGTAAGGCTGATTTTCGTTCGATCCGTTTTCCGGGACATGCGCACCTTTCCGAGCGATTCCGGGCCCTTCCATACAACAGGCAACGGACCTGCCGCCATCGAAATGCAATATGAAGTTCTTGCCGCAAAACGCGAATCCATATGCGGCATGTTGATTTAAATCCGACTTCCCGTACTATTGCCCTGTCGAAAATGCGGTCGGTTCGCGGCCCAATCGGTGCCAAACAAAGCAATCAAGAATGCACGGCGCCTTAAAAAAGTGAGCAAACAGGAGGCTCTCATGACATCCAACAAAAAGCTGACGGCGGCGCTGTCAGGCGACGTTTCGCGCCGTGGGTTTCTCGGCGGCACGGCCGCGCTTGGTGTTACGGCCGCATCCAGTTCCGCGCTGATGGGCCGCAAGGCCTATGCCGCGAAAAAGGGCGGGCATCTGCGCGCCGGTATCGGACACGGATCGACGACGGATTCCCTTGATCCGGCGACTTATGAAAACGGTTTCTCCCTCGCCCTCGACTACACGCTGCACAACCATCTCGGCGAAGTCGACCATACCGGCGGCGTGAAGCCGGAACTGGCCGAGAGCTGGGAAGCCTCGCCGGACGCCAAGACCTGGAGCTTCAAGCTCCGCAAGGGCGTCGAATTCCATAACGGCAAGAGCCTCGAGGCGTCTGACGTCATCGCCTCCATCGAATATCACATGGGCGAGGACACCAAGTCTCCGGCCAAGTCCCTGCTGAAGCAGGTCAAGTCGATGAAGGCCGACGGCAAGCATGAGGTCGTGATCGAGCTCGAGTCCGGCAATGCGGACTTCCCGTATGTGATCAGCGACTACCACATCGCCATCAAGCCGGCGACCGACGGCAAGATCAACCCGACCGACGGCATCGGCACGGGCGGTTACGTGCTCGAGAACTACGAGCCGGGCGTCCGCTTCATGGCGAACAAGAACAAGAACTATTTCAAGTCCGACCGGGCCCATTTCGATCAGGTCGAGCTCATCACCATCATCGACCTCGCGGCGCGTCAGAACGCCCTGACCACCGGCGAGATCGACATGATGGACCGCGCCGACCTCAAGACCGTGCACCTGCTGAAGCGCAAGCCCGGCATCAACGTCATGGAGACGGTCGGCTATAAGCACTACACCTTCCCGATGCGGACCGACACCAAGCCGTTCGACAACAACGACCTGCGGCTGGCGCTGAAATACGCACTCGACCGCGAGGAACTGGTGAAGAAGATCCTGCGCGGCCACGGCGTTGTCGGTAACGACCACCCGATCAGCCCGACCAACCAGTACCATGCCGACGGTCTGGCGCAGCGCGCCTACGATCCGGACAAGGCGAAATTCCACCTGAAGAAGGCCGGCATGGAAGGCGAGACCATTCAGCTTTCCGCCGCCGACGCGGCCTTCCCGGGCGCGGTCGACGCCGCCGTGCTCTACAAGGAGCATGCGGCCAAGGCCGGCATCAATATCGAGGTCGTGCGGGAGCCGAACGACGGCTACTGGTCCAACGTCTGGATGAAGAAAGGCTGGGGCGCCTGCTACTGGGGCGGCCGTCCGACCGAGGACTGGATGTTCACGACGGCCTACGCGGCCGGTGCCGACTGGAACGACACCTTCTGGAAGCATGACCGCTTCAACGAACTGCTTCTCGCGGCCCGCGCCGAGCTCGACAGCGACAAGCGCCGGACGATGTACTACGAGATGCAGGAAATCGTCAGCAACGACGGCGGCGTGGTCGTCCCGATGTTCGCGAACTATGTCTTCGCGGCCTCGGACAAGATCCTGCCCTCCGAGCAGATGGCCGGTAACTGGGAGCTCGACGGTTCCAAATTCGCGGAACGCTGGTCCTTCGCGTAATCGCGCGAAGCACCGGGCACCGGTTACATGTCACAAATACTGAAAATGGTGGCCCAGCGCTTCGCGCTGGGCCTCCTCACCCTCTTCGTCGTCTCGCTGATCATCTTCCTCGGCATCGAACTTCTGCCCGGGGATATTGCCGAAGAAATCCTCGGCCAGGGCGCGACCCCCGAAACCGTTGCAGCCTTCCGGCGCGAGCTCGGCCTCGATGTGCCGCCGCACATCCGCTATGTCGAGTGGCTCTGGAACATGCTGCAGGGCGACATGGGGCGCTCGCTCGCCAACAAGCGCGAGATTTCCGAGCTGATCGGCCTGCGCTTCGGCAACACGCTGTTTCTCGCCGTGACCGCCGCCGCGATCTCTGTGCCTCTGGCGCTGACCCTCGGCGTGCTCGCGGCGCTATACCGCTATTCCTTCTATGACCGCGCGGTCAATGTGGTGACGCTGAGCTCGATTTCCTTTCCGGAATTCTTCGTCGCCTACATCCTGATCTTCTTCCTCGCCGTGACCTATCCGGTGTTCCCGTCGATCGCCAATATCAGCGACGCAACGCCGTTCTGGGAAAAGGTCTACAAGGTGCTGCTGCCCGCCCTGACACTGACCCTGGTCGTCGTCGCACATATGATGCGGATGACACGGGCGGCGATCATCAACCTGCTGGCGAGTCCCTATATCGAGATGGCCAATCTGAAGGGCCTCTCGCGCGCCCGCATCATCGTGAAGCACGCGCTGCCGAACGCCCTCGCCCCGATCATCAATGTCGTGGTGATCAACCTTGCCTATCTGATCGTCGGCGTGGTCGTGGTGGAGGTGGTGTTCGTCTATCCGGGCCTCGGACAGCTCATGGTCGACTCCGTCTCGAAACGGGACCTGCCGGTGGTACAGGCGGCGGCGATGATCTTCGCCGGTACCTACGTTCTCCTCAACCTGCTCGCGGACATCTTGTCGATCCTGACAAATCCGCGCCTGCTGCATCCGCGCTGAGGGGAGACCGGACATGGAAAACGCACTGAGATTTCTCCGCAGCGCACCGCCGACTGCGATCTTCGGTATCGCCGTGATCGTCGGCTACGCCTTCATCGCGATCTTCGCGCCGGTCCTGACGCCCTATGGGGAGACGGAGATCGTCGGCGCGGAGTTCGAGCCCTGGGGCGAAGGTTTCATTCTCGGTACCGACAGTCTCGGCCGGGATATGATGACCCGCCTTGTCTACGGCGCCCGGAACACGATTGGCATCGCCTTCCTCACCACGGCGCTCGCCTTCTTCCTCGGCTCGGTCACCGGCTTCCTCGCCGCGTCGATCTCCGGCTGGGTCGATCAACTGCTCTCCCGGATCGTCGACGTGCTGATGGCCATTCCAGCGCTGATCTTCGGCCTTCTGGTCCTGACCATCGTCGGCACTTCGATCACCAACATGGTGCTGGTCATCGCGGTGCTGGAATCGACCCGCGTCTTCCGCCTCGCCCGGGCCGTCGCCATGGGGATCGTGGTGATGGACTATGTCGAGGCCGCACGCCTCAGGGGCGAAGGACTATGGTGGATCATGTCGCGCGAGGTGCTGCCGAACGCGATGCCGCCGCTGGTCGCGGAGTTCGGCCTGCGCTTCTGCTTCGTCTTCCTCTTCATCAGCGCCCTCAGCTTTCTCGGCCTCGGCATCCAGCCGCCGACAGCCGACTGGGGCAGCATGGTCCGTGACAACGCGACCCTGATCACCTTCGGCGACATCACGCCGCTGCTGCCGGCGGCCGCCATCGCGCTGCTGACCGTTGCGGTGAACTTCGTCGTCGACTGGTTCCTCCACAAAGCAAGCGGATTGAAGGAATGAGCGCGCAAGACGACAAGGACATCCTCGTCCGTATCCGCGGCCTGCGCATCGAGGGCCAGAGCGGCGAGAGCTGGAACGAGATCGTCCACGGTGTCGATCTCGATCTCCGCAAGGGCGAAGTGCTGGGTCTGATCGGCGAGTCAGGGGCCGGCAAGTCCACCATCGGCCTCGCCGCGATGGGTTTCGCGCGGGACGGCTGCCGCATCACCGGCGGCGAGATTCTTTTCGACGGGACCGACCTCGCGAAGGCGAACGAGTCCGAGAAGCGGAACATCTGGGGCGCACGCATCGCCTATGTCGCGCAGAGTGCGGCCGCCGCCTTCAATCCGGCGCACCGGCTCATCGACCAGTTCACCGAAGCGCCGGTACAACACGGTCTCAGCACCAAGGCCGAGTCCGAAGAGGAGGCCAAGGCGCTCTTCGCCCGGCTGCAGCTGCCGGACCCGGAGGGGATCGGCTTCCGCTATCCGCACCAGGTCTCCGGCGGACAGCTCCAGCGCGCCATGACCGCAATGGCGATGTCCTGCAAACCGGACCTCATCGTGTTCGACGAGCCGACGACGGCGCTCGACGTCACCACCCAGATCGAGGTGCTGGCGGCGATCCGCGATGCCGTCGAGGCGTTCGACACAGCGGCGATCTACATCACCCACGACCTTGCCGTCGTGGCCCAGATGGCCGACCGGATCATGGTGCTGCGCTACGGCAACGTGGTCGAGGAGGGCGAAACCCGCGCCATGCTGGCCGCCCCGAAGGAAACCTACACCCGCGATCTCCTCTCCGTGCGCAGCTTCCGGCGTCCGGAACACCCGGTTCCGGCCGGCGAGGAACCGCTGCTGAAGGTCGACAATGTGACCGCCTCCTACGGCGACGTTCCGGTCCTGCACGGCGTTTCCGTGGATATCCACAAGAAGCGGACCGTCGCCATCGTCGGCGAGTCCGGCTCGGGCAAGAGCACTCTGGCCCGGGTCATCACCGGCCTGCTGCCGGCGACGAGCGGATCGGTCAGCTATGCCGGCGAGGAGATGCCGCTCAGCTACAAGCAGCGCGGCAAGGACCAGCTCCGGCGCATGCAGATGATCTACCAGATGCCCGACACCGCGCTGAATCCGCGCCAGCGGATCCGCGACGTGATCGGCCGCCCGGTCAGTTTCTATCTCGGCCTCAAGGGCAAGCAGCTCGAGGATCGCGTGCGCGAGCTCCTGGCCATGATCGAGCTTGAGCCCGACGACTATATCGACCGTCTTTCGACCGAGCTTTCCGGCGGGCAGAAACAGCGGATCTGCATCGCGCGGGCGCTGGCTGCCGAACCGCAGCTCATCATCTGCGACGAGGTCACCTCGGCGCTCGATCAGCTCGTGGCAGAAGATATCCTGAAGCTTCTGCAACGCCTGCAGGACGATCTCGGTCTCTCCTACATGTTCATCACCCACGATCTCGCGACCGTGCGGGCGATCGCCGACGAAGTGGTGGTCATGTATCAGGGCAAGGTGGTCGAGCACGGGCCGAAGACGGAAATGTTCAAGCCGCCGCACCACGACTATACCGACCTGCTGCTGTCCTCCGTGCCGGAGATGGACCCGGACTGGCTGGACAATCTGCTGGCCGACCGGGCCGAGCAGGCGAAGCAGGGCCGGGTGCTGAAAGCCGCCGACCACTAACACCAGGGACATTTTCCGATGAAGATTGTCGGGCAGTTTCCGCATCAGGTGCGGGAAATCGAGAATACGTGGATCACGCTGTCCGACGGCTGCCGGCTGGCCGCCCGGATCTGGCTGCCGGAGGGGGCGGAAAACGCCCCGGTCCCGGCGATCCTCGAATATCTGCCCTACCGCAAGCGCGACGGAACTTCCGTCCGCGACGCCCTTACCCATCCCTATTTCGCCGGCCACGGCTATGCCGCGGTCCGCGTCGACATGCGCGGCAACGGCGAGTCCGATGGGATCATGGAGGACGAGTATCTGCCGCAGGAGCAGGACGATTGCCTCGAGGTGATCGACTGGCTCGTGAAGCAGCCCTGGTGCAGCGGCGCGGTCGGCATGATCGGGATCTCCTGGGGCGGCTTCAACGGACTGCAGGTCGCCTTCCGCCAGCCGGAGGCCCTGAAGGCCGTGATCACGCTCTGCTCCACGGACGATCGCTATGCCGACGATATCCATTACAAGGGCGGGGCCATGCTGAACGAGAATATGGGCTGGTCCTCGACCATGCTCAGCTACTCGTCCCGGCCGCCGGATCCCGCTCTCGTCGGGGAGAGCTGGCGCGAGACCTGGCTGAAACGGCTGGAAGCGGAGCCGCTGCTGATCGCCAACTGGCTGAAACACCAGACCCGCGACGCCTTCTGGAAGCACGGCTCGATCTGCGAGGATTACAGCAAGGTGGCAATCCCGGTGCTGGCGGTCGGCGGCTGGTCGGACGCCTACAGCAACGCCGTGCCGCGGATGCTGGAGAAGCTTCCCGGCTTCCGCCGCGGCATCGTCGGGCCCTGGCTGCACAAATACCCGCACTTCGCCGTACCGGGCCCCGCCATCGGCTTCCTCCAGGAGTCGCTCCGCTGGTGGGACCAGTGGCTGAAGGGCATCGACCGGGGCGTCGAGGCCGATCCGATGTTCCGAGTCTATATGCAGGCCTCCGTCCCGCCGAAGGCCGCCTATGAGACCCGGGACGGCCGCTGGTGCGCCGAGCCCGCCTGGCCCTCGCCGAACGTCTCTCGACGTCATTTCCATCTGGGCGATGGTGCGCTGTCCGAGGCTGGCGTCCCGACGGGAGAGGCTGTCATCCGTTCTCCGGAGACCGTAGGGCAGGCCGGCGGCGAATATTGCATGATCTGGCTCGGTCCCGAGGGACCGACGGACCAGCGGATCGACGATGCCGGCTCCGTCTGCTTCGATACCGTGCCTCTCGAGGGCCCATTCGAAATCCTCGGCGCGGCCGAACTCGATCTGGAACTGGCGAGCGACCAGCCGGTGGCCCACCTGATCGGGCGCCTGAACGACGTCGCGCCGGACGGTACCTCGACCCGGATCACCTACGGGGTCCTGAACCTGACGCACCGGAAGAGCCACGAGCGCCCCGAGGAGCTTGAGCCCGGCCGCAGCTACAGGATCCGGCTCAAGCTGGACGATGTCGCCTATGCAGTTCCGAAAGGGCACCGGATCCGCCTCGCGCTTTCGACCAGCTACTGGCCGATGATCTGGCCGGCGCCGGAAGCGGCGACTCTGACGCTGAAGACGGGCCCGAGCGTGCTCAATCTGCCGGAGCGCAATGCCGAAGAGAACGCCGCGCCTTATGAGCCTTTTGAGGAAGCCGAGGCGGCACCGCCGCTTGAGAAAGAGATCCTGCGCCCGGCCAGGAACACCCGCACGGTGACGACGGATATCGAGAGCGGAAGGCAGAAGATCGAGATCTTCGACGATTTCGGCCGCGACCGGATCGTCGAGCTCGACCTCACCACGGGGCACATCGCCCGCGAGACCTATAGCATCCAGCCCGGAGACCCGCTCAGCGCGCGCATGGAGACCCACTGGAGCCAGGAACTTTCCCGCGGTGACTGGGACGTGGCGACCGAAACCTATTGCACGCTCACGGGAGACGCGACGCATTTCCATGTCACGGGGCGGATCGAGGCCTATGAGGCTGGAAAGCTGATCTTCGCAAAGGATTTCGACGAATCGGTCCCGAGGAACTTCCTCTAGGCTCCGGTCATTCCGCCGGGCTCACCCGGATGTCGCGGAAGAACTGCTTGCTGAGGGCGCGCAGGCGGCCGCTGAGATCGCTCATGATCTCGGCCGTCGCATCGACCTCGCGGGCAACCTCCTCGCTGCGTCCGGTCGCTTCCGCGAGGCTCGCGAGCCCGCTATCCACATCGCCGGTAGCCGCCGCCGCGCTGTCGGCACTGCGCGCGATCTCGCGTGTGGCGTCGGTCTGTGCCTGCATCGCGCCGACCGCTTCCTGCGTGCTGCTGTCGATCGCCGCCACGCTCTCGCCCGCCTCGGCGATCGCTCTGGCCGCCGAGTTGATCACCGTGCGCATTTCCATCACCTGACGGGAGATCTGCTGCGCCGCCTCCTCCGTCTGCCCTGCGAGCGATTTGACCTCGCCCGCGACGACCGCGAAGCCCTTGCCCATCTCCCCGGCCCGCGCCGCCTCGATCGTCGCATTGAGCGCCAGCAGGTTGGTCTGGTGTGCGACGGAACTGATGATATCGACGAAACCGTCCACTTCGGCTGCCATCTCGGTCAGCTGGGCGACAGTGGCGGTGGTATGCTCGGCGCGCTGTGCCGCGTCGGCGGAGGCGTTCGCCGCATTCTGGATCACCTGGCCGAGATCCGAGATCGACTGATCGAGCGAGGCCGCGGCCCGCGAAACGCCGGTCGCCCCCGTCGCCGCCGCGCCCGAAGCGCTCTGCGCCCGCTCCGCGCTCTGCGCGGCGCCGGCGGCGGCGTCCTGCATGGTCCGCGTCACATCCTCCATTCGCTGGGTCACCTGCGCGACCTCTGCGAGGATGGAATTGATGTCCGTATCGAAAGTCTTCAACAAAGCCTCGCGATGCTCGACCTGCTCGACCTGGGCATCGTGCGCGGCCTTGGTTCTTTCCTGCAGAAGGGCGTTTTCCCGCAGCACCGCTTTGAACTGGTCGACCCGGCGCGCGATGGTGCCGATTTCATCCGTGCGATCGGTATGCGGCACCTCCGCGTCTTCCATCGCCGCAACGGACCGGACCGCGCGCGTCAGCCTCTCAAGGGGCCGTGTGACGATCATCCGGGTTCCGAGATAAACGGACAAAACGGACAGCAGCACGCCTGAGATGGCCATGATACCGAGGAGGACGCGGGCCTGCTCTGTGAAGGCAATGACCTCGGCCTCCTTGGCGAGGATCTTCTCGTTCTCTTGAACGATCATGTTTCGGACCACTTCGGCCGCGAGCGCCTCGTCGGCAAGTTCCCCCTTCACCACGAGGATCCGTTGCTCGACACCGCCCGAATTGAGGAGTTCGTCGACCTTCCCGTTGATTTGCTCCGCGGTCACACCGGGGATACGGAGTTCGGTGACCACGTTGGTATATTCGCCGTTCTCGAAAATGCCGAATGCGACCGAAGCCGTACCGCCGTCCGCCTCGACGACGAATTTCGCAGGCTTCTGGACGTCGCGCCGGGCACTCCTCTTCCTGAACCGTCCGACGATCTCATCGCGTCCGCGATGGATTTTCTCCTCGGCGCCCTGTTCGAGCGCCCATTTGTGGAGATCCTTGACCGGGTTGACCTCAAGTCGGCCGGGAATGCTCAGATAGTCGTCCTGCAGTTTCAGCAAGCCGTTCCGCAGCTCGAGATTCATGCTCCCGAGCAACTGTGCGCGCTCGTCCTCGCGTTCGAGGACGGAAGTGAAAATAAAGAAGATCGCAACCAGCAAGGCCGCGAAGACAAGCCCGCTGGCCAGAGCGACGGAAAGAACCAGCTTCGCGCTGATACGGGAGCGCAGGCCCTTGGATCTGGCCGCATCGCCGGAGGTCGCGGGGAGGCTGCCGACGGGAAGGACCGTATCTGCCATTGAAAAACCGCACCGGTGTCTAGACTGCGAAATCCCTCGCTTTCGGTGCCTGAAACCGGCCGTCCGAGAGCGGGACCGACGACCGATTTAGAAGCTCGCGCCTCACTAGACAAATGACGGTTTTGTGCAGAAAACGGACAAATAATCTCAAACTTTTCGCAACCGCGAAAACAAAAAACCCCCGCTCAAGCGGGGGTTCTTCGTAAAAAATATTCCCGGTTACTGAAGACGCGACGGAAGCTCGTCGACCGCACTTTTCACGATCTTCGCATTGACTTCGGGCGTCACCTTGTCCGCCAGCAGTTTCTCCGTCGCGACCATGGCCAGCTCGACGGCCTGGTTGCGGACGTCCTGCAGGGCCTGAGCCTCGGCGCGGGCGATCTTCTCGGCCGCCTGCTCTTCCCGGCGCTTCAGGCTTTCGGCGAGATGCTCCTTCGCGTCCTTGCGGATGCGGGCCGCCTCTTCCTTCGCATGCGAGAGGATCTCTTCGGCCTCCTTCAGCGCATCGCGCTGCAGGCGCTGATAGTTGGCGAGCGCAGCCTGTGCGTCCTCGCGCAGGGTCTCGGCTTCCTTCAGCTGAGCGGCGATCGCTGCGGACTTCTCATCCAGCATGCCGCCCACCTTGGAGACGATCGGCTTGATCGCAGCCACGACAAAGATCACGAAAGCGACCGCGACCCAGAATGTGGGATCCTGGAGCATCACTTCGCCTCCATCGCTGCGGCCACGGCCTTGTTGAGCTCGGTCTTGGTGACCTTGACGCCGATCAGCTTCTGCACCGCCTCGCCGGCAACCTCGCTCACCACGTCCTTGACGTTGGAGAGAGCTTCCGAACGGGCCGCGTCGATGCTGGCCTCGGCTTCCTGGACCTTCTTCACGGCAGCCGTGTCAGCCTCGGTCTCGGCCTTGGCGTTCTTCTTGGCGGCCTCGTCCTTGGCCGCGACCACCGTTTCATGGGCCGAGCCGCGGGCATCCGCCAGCGCCTTCTCGTAATTGGCCTGCACCTCTTCGGCATCCGCCTTGAGCTTGCCGGCCTTGTCGAGATCTTCCGCGATCTTGCTGTGGCGTTCTTCAAGCACGTACTCGATGCGCGGGATCGCGATCTTCGTCATCGCGATATAGAGCACGATGAAGGTGATGAAGAGCCAGAAGACCTGGGTCGGGAACGTACCGATATCGAGCTGCGGCAAGGTCCCGCCGCCGCCATGGTCGCTGGCAGCCAACGCACCTTCGGCAGCCAGAGCAAGAGCCCCGGTGACACCGAACGCAGCCGAATTCTTGAGATAGCGTGTCATGCCGCCGTCCAATTCCGTTCCAGTACTCACTTCAAACCGCGGAAGCCGGCCGGAGCCGGCTCCCGAAAAACGGTCTTAGGAGAACAGGATCAGGAACGCGATCAGCAGCGCGAACAGCGCGACGGCTTCCGTCAGGGCGAAGCCCAGGATGCCGATGCCGAAGACTTCACCGCGGGCCGCCGGGTTGCGGGCGATGGAGGCAACGAGCGTGGAAAAGATGTTACCGATACCAACGCCGACACCCATGAGGGCGATAACAGCGATACCGGCGCCAATCATCTTCGCGGCTTCAACGTCCATGATCTAATCCTTCCTTTGGATCACGTAGTTCACAAAGCGGGCCGGTCACCCGGCCCTCGTTCAGTTCGTCTCAGGCCTCAGTGCAGATGGATCGCATCGTGCAGATAGAGGCAGGTGAGAATGGTGAAAACGTATGCCTGAAGCACCGCCACCAGAATTTCGAAGGCGGTCAGTGCCACAATCAGGGCGAGGGGCGCAACCCCAAAGACGCCGAGGGCGATGACGAAACCGCCGAACACCTTCAGCATGGTGTGACCGGCCATCATGTTCGCGAAGAGACGAACGGAGAGGCTGACCGGACGCACGAAATAGGAAATCACCTCGATCGGGATCAGCAGCGGCGCCATGTAGACCGGCGCGCCTGACGGGAAGAAGAAGGTGAAGAAGTGCAGGCCGTGGCGCGCAAGCGCGATGATCGTCACGCCGATGAAGACCACGAAGGCCATGGCGAAGGTGACGATGATCTGGCTCGTCGGCGTGTAGCTGTAGGGCAGCATGCCGAAGAGGTTGCAGGCCAGGATGAACATGAAGAGGGAGAAAACGAACGGGAAGTACTTGCGGCCTTCGCTGCCGACATTGTCCTTCACCATGTTGGCGATGAACTCGTAGGAGAGTTCGGCCATCAGCTGCCAGCGGCCCGGAACCAGGCGGCGGCCGCTCATGGACAGCGTCAGGAACGCGGTCACGCCGGCAATCGCCAGAACCATCCAGGCGGCGGAATTGGTGAAGGAGAGATCGACACCGCCGACCTCGATCGGGATCAGCGTCTTCAGCTCAAACTGTGCGACCGGTGATGCCACGCCTCGTTCCCCTTACTCGTCCCCGGCCTGTCCGTCAGGCCGTTTGTTCGTCGAGGACCGCTTGTAGCCCACCTGCAATCCCTCTCCGGTCGCGGCGCGGTAGACATTCATCATGCCGCCGGCGGCGCCCAGGAAGAAGAACAGTATGAGCAGCCAGGGAGCGGTCCCAAGCCAACTGTCCAGGAGGTACCCGATACCGGCCCCGACGCCGACGCCGGCAACCAGCTCAACGCCGATCCGCATCGCCATGCCGAAACCTTCGGTGGCGACCGAACCGCGCGTCCCTTTCGGCCCGCTCTCTCCCGTATCCTCGCCCCGGGCCCGACGCAATCTGGCATCCAGATCGTCGAGGGAGGGAGGATCGCTAGGTTTTTCACCTGTCATGGAGCGATCCCGAACGGCCGAAGCCGGTGAAGTACCCCGCTTTCCCGAGCCTGACCCGGAAAAGCGCCGCAAACATACGGAGGCCCCCTCCCCCTGTCAAGGCGGAAGCCGCACCGCGAAAAAGCACGCAATTTATTGATTTTATTACATTTTCAGAGAGACGCGACGTATCGCCACCAGCTAGCTCACGTCGCGAAGCTCCACCGCGCCCGCCAAATCGACCGAAACCAGCTGGCTGACACCCCGTTCCGCCATGGTCACGCCGAACAGCCGGTCCATGCGCGCCATGGTCAGACGGTGGTGAGTGATGACCAGGAAACGGGTACCGGTCTGCTTGCTGATCTCCTGCAATAGGGTACAGAAACGGTCGACGTTGGTGTCGTCGAGCGGCGCATCGACCTCGTCGAGCACGCAGATCGGCGACGGGTTGGTGAGGAACGCGGCGAAGACCAGCGCCACCGCGGTCAGCGCCTGCTCGCCGCCGGAAAGCAGCGACATGACCTGCATCTTCTTGCCCGGCGGGCTCGCCATGATCTCCAGCCCGGCATCCAGCGGATCGTCGTCCTCGACCATCTTCAGATGCGCCTGACCGCCGCCGAAGAGGCGGGTGAAGAGATCCTGGAAATGGGCGTTCACCTTCTCGAAGGAATCGAGCAGGCGCTGACGGCCCTCGCGGTTCAGGGTCTGGATCGCACCGCGCAGCCGGGCGATGGCCTGGATCAGGTCGTCCCGCTCGCTCTCCATGCCGGCGATTCGCTCCTCCAGCTCCGCCACTTCCTGCTCGGCGCGCAGGTTGACGGCGCCGATCCGCTCGCGCTCCTGGGTCAGCCGCTCCAACCGCCGGCTGACCTCCTCGGCCTCCGGCAGCGGGGCTTCGGGATCGATCCCGGCCTTCTCCAGGATTTCGCCGGGCTGGCATTCAAGGCGCTCAAGAATGCGTTCGCGCAGCGCGGCGGTTGCCTGGTTGATCTGCTCCAGCACGCCCTCCGCCCGGATGTGCGCCTCGCGCGCCTCGGCGAGTTCCCGGTCCGCCTGCCGCGCCGTCTCGTCCGCGCTGCGCTGCCGCGCCTCGGCCTCGGCCAGCACGTCGGCCGCCTCCTTGCGTTTCGTTTCCGAAGCCGCGATGGACGAAATCAATGACGTGCGCTGCGCCTCGATCTCCGCCGGACGGGCATCCAGCCGTTCGATCTCCGTCCGCTCGGCAACCTGCCGTTCGGTCAGTTCCTCCTTGCGGACCGCCGCCCGCTCGTTGCGGTCTGACCAGCTCCTGATTTCGCCCTCGATGGCGGACAGCCGGGTGCGCCGCGCCTCGGCCTCGCGCATCAGCCGGTCATGCGCGCTCCGCGCCTCGGCCAGCTCATTGCGCTTGTCCGCCAGTTCCTGGCGATAGCCCGCACTCTCGGCCCGCAGCGTCGCGACGTCGTCGAGTTCGACCTCCGCGGCCTCCGCCTGCGCGCGCTGACGTTCGGCCTCCTCGATCTCGCCTTCGTAGCGCACCTTCGTATCGTCGATGGCGGAGAGTTTCGATTCGATCTCGGCGAGCAGGGCCGCGAGCTTGGAGCGCCGGGTCCGCGCCGTCTCACTCTCGGCGATCGCGGTGCGCATCGCCTCGCGGGCGGCTTTCTCGGCCTCGGCCGCCTCTCGCTGCGAGACGCGGGCGGCTTCCAGCTTTTCCGCCGCCGCGTCGCGATCCTTCTCGACCCCGGCGATCTCGCTCTTCAGCGCCCCGAGCCGGTTGCGCTGCTGCAGGCGGATTGCGGCACTGCTCGGCGCGCCCGGTGCGGTGACGAAACCGTCCCAACGGCAAAGCCCGCCGTCCCGGCTGACCAGCCGCTGGCCGTCCTTCAGCACCGGCTGCAGCTTGCGCGCGGTCTCGAAATCCTCGACCACGCCGGTCGCCGCCAGCCGCCGGGCGAGCGCCTGAGGCGCCTTGATGCGGTCCGCGAGCGGCTCGACGCTCTCCGGCAGCGACGCACCGGAAAGCGCGCCGGCGGACCCGCTCCAGTAGCGCTTCTGAACTGCCTCGCCTTCGACCAGGGGCGCCGTCAGGTCGTCCCCGAGCGCGGCTCCGAGCGCGGTCTCGTATCCGGGTTCGGCGGAGAGGGAATCGAGAATCGGCGACGCGCCCTCCTCCTCGCCGTCGCCGGCGAGGATCTGCTCCAGCGCGGAGGCCTCGGCGGTCAGGCGGGCAAGGCCGGATTCGACACCCTGCAGTGCCTCGCGAGCGGTGCTTTCCGCCTCGGACGCCGCGTTGCGCGACGTTTCGGCAGTCTCCGACGCCTCGCGGGCCGCTTCGAGCGCCGCCTCCGCGTCCGCGACCGCGCTTTCCGCCGCCTCGACCTCGCCCGGCCCCGCGGCCGAATCCTTCAGCCGCTGGCGGTCCTCCTCGAGTTTTTCGATTTGCCGGGTCAGCCGCTCGACCTGCTCGCGCGCCATCCGGGCCTGGCGCTGCAGGCTGGCCCGGCGCGCCTCCGTGGTGGCGATATGTTCGGTCATTTCCGAAAGCCGGGTTTCCAGTGCGTCGGCGGCGCGGTTGATCTCCGCCAGCGCCTCGCTCGCCTCCGTCTGCGCCTCGGCCTCGCCCTCGCGGGCGGCGGCGATCTCGGCATGCTCCGCCTGCAGGCGCTCCAGCGCCTCGGCGGCGTCGGTCGAAAGCGCCAGCTCCCGCTCAAGATCGTCGGCAATCTGCCGCAGCCGCAATTCCGCCTCGCTCTTGGCGGTCACGATCCGGCGTTCCTCGTTATCCAGCTCCGCCCGCGCCAGCGTCAGGCGCTGCAGCTCGGCGGCCGCCGCGGCCTCGGCCTCGCGCAGGGACGGCAGCGTCGCCGCGGTCTCGGTCTGCACCGTGCTCGCTTCCGCCGCCTTCTGAGTCGCCGCCGCGACCGCGTCGGAGGCCTCGGCCAGCACCTTCCCGGCGGCGGCACGTTCTTCCTTGGTCGCCTCCCAGCGCCGGTGCAGCAGGACCGATTCGGCGGACCGGATCTGTTCGGCGACGGTGCGGTAGCGCTGTGCCTGCTTGGCCTGCTGGCGCAGCCCATGGAGCTGGCCCTCGAGCGCCTTCAGCACGTCCTCCAGCCGCTCCAGATTGGTTTCCGCCGCCCGGAGCCGCAGTTCCGCCTCGCGCCGGCGGGTATAGAGGCCGCGGATATTGGCGGCCTCTTCCAGCAGGATCCGGCGTTCGGACGGTTTCGCGTTGATGATGGCGCCGATACGGCCCTGGCTGACGAGGCCGGCCGAGCGCGCGCCGGTACCCGCATCGGCGAAAAGCAGCTGCACGTCGCGGGCCCGGACCTCGCGGCCGTTCACCCGGTAGGCAGAGCCCTTGTTGCGCTCGATCCGGCGGCTGACCTCGAGTTCCGGCGAGTCATTGAGGGCGGCGGGTGCCTTGCGGTCCTCGTTGTTCACCGTCAGCGCGACCTCGGCGAGGTTGCGGGCCGGCCGCCCGGAGGTGCCGCCGAAGATGACGTCGTCCATCTCCCCGCCGCGCATCTGCTTGGCGGAGGTCTCTCCCATCACCCAACGGAGCGCTTCGACGAGGTTCGACTTGCCGCAGCCGTTCGGCCCGACAACCCCGGTCATACCCTCTTCGATCAGCAGCTCGGTCTGATCGACGAAGGACTTGAAGCCCGAAAGACGGAGTTTGGAGAGATGCACCCGTTAGACGCTCCTCAATGCCGGTCCCTGAGCGCGCCTCAGAGCGCGTCCGAGATCGCCTCCTCGAAGGACTCGAAGGTGAACACACCGTCGAGCTTGCGTCCATTCATCATGAAGGAGGGGGTGGAGGTGATGCCGAGATCGCGGCTCGCCGTCAGGCGCTCGTTCAGGATGTAGTCGATCAGCGGCTCGTCGTTCATGCAGGCCTCGACCTGCGCCTCCGAGAGGCCCGCCAGCTTGCCGAGCTTGACCAGCGCGCCGTAGGGATCGTTCGCCCGCGACCAGGCTTCCTGCTTCTTCATCAGGATGTCGATCATCGCGAAATAGCGTTTGCCGTCGAGACAACGCGCCATGGCGGAGGCCCGGAGCGCCCACTGGTCGAGCGGGAAGTCCTTCATTTCCAGCCGGATCTTGCCGGTATCGATGAAGGCCTCCTTCAGCTGCGGCAGCACCTCGGTGTGGAAGCGCGCGCAATGCGGGCAGGTCATGGAGAAATATTCGGTGATCAGGATCTTCGCATCCGGATTGCCCAGCACGCGCGGCGCGCTCGCCTTTTCCAGATCCACGCCCTCGGCCAGCGCCGGCAGCGGCAGCATCCCGGCCACCGGTGCAATCAGGCCCAGACCCAACACAAGATTTAGTGTTCTACGGCGCACTTATCGCCTCCTGTTACAAGATGTTGAAATTCTAGTGCGGCTTTTTCCCGCCCGCAACCATCTGAAAACGCGGCTTGAGACCGCCAAGCCGGACACTCTGCTGAGCAATCATGTCAGGAATTGGTCCGTTTTTTCACAGTATCGTCAGCGCGCTTCGCCTTGGAGCGGGCGGTGACGGCCTTGCCGAGATCCTCCAGCGCCTGTCGGAGATCGCTGCGCCCGACTCCAGCGACGCTCTCGTGGATCCGGCTTTCCTCCTGCGGCGCGAGCGCCCGCAGCTTCGGCCGGGTACTCTCCCGGCGCTTCGGCAGCGGGCCCTGTTTCAGCGCGATTCGCGCGATGGCGCCATAGCCGAAGACGGTGTTGATGCGCTCGATGATCTGCGGGATCTGGTGCTGGACCTCCAGCGCCGCCGCGCCCGCGACCCTCAGATACAGGGTACCGCCGCCGGTCGTGCCGCGGGGAAAGACCAGCTTTTCCGGCGCGGTATCAAGCGCAAGTACCTCGCCGACAATGGCGGGCCAGTCGCTGACGATGCGCGATTCGGTGAAGCCGCGCTGCCGCATCGCCTTGTCGCCGAGCCCCGGCGCGGCGGCGGCGACCCGTGTCAGGCCGCCGTAATGCCGCTTTCCGCGCGCTGTCTGCTGGTTTGTGCCGTCGTCAGCCATTGCCGCCCACTCCTCCTGCCCTAATGTAAGGGCTCCGGCCCGAGACCCAATGGAAATTCGCCGAAGTGCCCGCGCCCGCGTCCCTGCCCGCCCTGCTGCTCGACTGGTACGACCGCCATCACCGCCGCCTGCCCTGGCGCGCGCCGCCCGGCGGCCGCGCCGAGCCCTACCATGTGTGGCTGAGCGAAATCATGCTGCAGCAGACCACGGTCGCTGCCGTCGGGCCTTATTTCACCCGCTTCCTCGACCGCTGGCCAAACGTCACCGCGCTCGCGGATGCGCCGATCGAGGACGTGCTCGCCGAATGGGCCGGGCTCGGTTACTACGCCCGCGCCCGCAACCTGCACAAGTGCGCCACCGTAGTCCGCGACGATTACGCGGGGCGCTTCCCCGAGACGGAGGAGGGCCTGCTCGCCCTGCCGGGAATCGGGCCCTATACCGCCGCCGCCATCGCCGCCATCGCCTTCGACATTCCCGCGACCCCGGTCGACGGCAATTTCGAGCGGGTGATGGCGCGGATGCACGCGGTCGAGACCCCGCTGCCCGACGCCAAGCCGGAACTGAAGCAGCTCGCCGCCGCGCTCACGCCCGAGCATCGCCCCGGCGACTATGCCCAGGCGGTGATGGATCTCGGCGCCACGATCTGCACCCCGCGCAAGCCGAAATGCCTGACCTGCCCCTGGAGCGCGCCCTGCGCAGGCCGGATCGCGGGGATCGCGGAGGAGTTGCCGAAAAAGAAAAAGAAGGCGCCGAAACCGACCCGCAAGGGCGTCGCCTTCTGGATCGCCAACGGCCGCGGCGAGGTGCTGCTCCGGCGGCGCCCGCCGATCGGGCTCCTCGGCGGCATGGTCGAGATCCCGTCAAGCGCGTGGCGAAAAGAGGAGCAGCCGCTCAACCGCGCGCTCGCAGAGGCGCCGGTCCGTACCGAATGGACGAAACTGCCCGGCATGATCCGCCACACCTTCACGCATTTCCATCTCGAGCTCGAAGTCTATCGCGGGAGAGCGACCGGTTCGAAGCCGGTGGACTGTTTCTGGCATCCGGTGGAGAAGATCGGGGAAGCGGGCCTGCCATCGGTGATGGCGAAGATCGCGAAGCACGCTCTCCGCCACACCTGATCCATCCCGGACTCAATGACGGAAGTGGCGCATCCCCGTCATGACCATGGCGAGGCCCTTCTCGTCGGCCGCCGCGATCACCTCGTCGTCACGCATGGAGCCGCCCGGCTGGATCACTGCGGTGGCACCGGCTTCGGCGGCCGAGAGCAGGCCGTCGGCGAAGGGGAAGAAGGCGTCGGAGGCGACGACCGAACCGATCGTGCCCGGCTGGCTGGCACCGGCGGCCTCCGCCATGTCGCGGGACTTGGAGGCGGCGATGCGGGCGCTGTCGACCCGGCTCATCTGGCCGGCGCCGATGCCGACGGTGGCGCCGTCTTTCACATAGATGATCGCGTTCGACTTCACGTGCTTGCAGACCCGGAAGGCCATCAGCATGTCGGCGAGCTCGCGTTCGGTCGGCTGGCGCTTGGTGACGACCTTGAGGTCGGCGGCCGTGACGCGGCCGTTGTCCTTGTCCTGCACCAGATAACCGCCGGCGACGTTACGCACGGTGCGGGCGGCGGCGGACGGGTCCGGCATGCCGTGGGTCAGCAGCAGGCGGAGATTCTTCTTCGCGGCGAGTACCTTCAGCGCGTCCTCGTCGGCCTCCGGCGCGATGATCACCTCGGTGAAGATCTTCGAGATCTCCTCCGCCGTCGCGCCGTCGAGCTTGCGGTTGGCGGCGATGATGCCGCCGAAGGCGCTGACCGTGTCGCAGGCGAAGGCGCGCTTGTAGGCGGTCGCCAGATCGTCCGCCACGGCGACGCCGCAGGGATTGGCGTGCTTGATGATGGCGATGGCCGGCTTCTCGTCGAACTCGGCGACCAGCTCGAAGGCGGCGTCGGTGTCGTTCAGGTTGTTGAAGCTGAGCTCCTTGCCCTGGATCTGCTCGGCATTGCCGACGCCGGGGCGCGGATCGCCGCTGCTGTAGTAAGCGGCGGACTGATGCGGGTTCTCGCCGTAGCGCATGATCTGCGGCTTGGCGCCGGAGAAAGTGATGCGGCGCGGATAGGTGTCGCCGATCTCGGCCGCAAGCCAGGTCGAGATGGCGCTGTCATAGGCCGAGGTCCGCGCATAGGCCACCGCGGCCAGCTTGCGGCGGAGCGCGTAGCTCGTCGCGCCCTTGTTGGCGTCGAGCTCGGCGATCAGTTCAGCATAGTCCTCCGGGTCGACCACGGTCGCGACATGGCCGTGGTTCTTGGAGGCGGCGCGGATCATCGCCGGGCCGCCGATATCGATATTCTCGACGCAATCGTCATAGCCGGCCCCGGAGGCGAGCGTGCTCTCGAACGGGTAGAGGTTCACCACCAAGAGATCGATCGAGGCGATCGCATGCTTTTCCATCGCCGCCACATGCTCCGGATTGTCGCGCAGCGCCAGCAAACCGCCATGAATCGCCGGGTGCAGGGTCTTCACGCGGCCGTCCATGATCTCGGGGAAGCCGGTATGGTCCGCGACCTCCTTCACCGGCACGCCGGCTTCGGAAAGCGCCTTCGCGGTACCGCCGGTCGAGAGGATCTCGACGCCGTGCGCGGCGAGCGCCTTGCCGAGCTCGACGAGCCCGGTCTTGTCGGAAACGGAGATGAGGGCGCGGGAAACGCGGACGAGATCGGCAGCCATCGGTCAGGACCCGTTCTGAAAATGGAGTTGCGGAAGTCGGGCCTGCTTATGCGCGGGAAGCGGCTCCGGGTCAACCGGGCCGCGCTTTATGCCGCAGCTTTCGCCGCCTGCTTCTTCAGCCGGGATTCGCGCACCGCGATATAGGTCGTGGAGACGAAGATCATCGCCCCGCCGATCCAGGTGTAGATATCCGGCAGCTCCTCGAAGATCACGAAGCCGATGAAGGCGGCCCAGATCAGCTTGCTGAAATCGACCGGCAGCACGACCGAGGCATCGGCCAGTTTAAGCGACTGGTTCATCGCCGTCTGGGCGACGGTGCCGAGCAGCGCGATCAGGCAGAGCCAGCCCGCTTCCTCCGGCGTCGGCCAGCGCCAGAAGAAGGCGGCGGCGGCGAGCGTGAAGGGCGAGAGGAAGATCGAGGCATAGACGGTGATGGTAACGCTGGATTCCGTCCGGGTCAGGAACTTGATAATGATGAGCGCGAAGGACCAAACCACGGTCGCGGCGAGGATGAGCAGCGGCCCGAGCCCGACATCCACCATCCCCGGCCGGATGATCACCAGCGTTCCGGCGAAGCCGATCAGGATGGCGATCCAGCGCCGGAGCCGCACCACCTCGCCGAGGAAGAGCATCGCCAGCAGCGTGGCGAAGAGCGGCGCGGTGAAACCGAGCGCCGTCGCCTCGGCCAGCGGGGTGACCGAAAGGCCGTAGAAGAACATCAGCATCGCCGCCGAGTTCACCGCGCCGCGCAGGAACAGCAGTTTCAGATTGTTGGTGTGGAGCGGGCGGAAACGCTGGCGGATCAGCAGCGGCGCCAGGACGAAAAGCCCGAGGAAGCTGCGGAAGAAGGCGATCTCGAAGGGATGCAGCCCCTCGTTCTTGCCGAGATCGCGGATAATGGCGTGCATGCAGACGAACATGGCCGCGGCAACGGCCATGAGCAGGACGCCGCGGACCGGGGCCGGCAGACGGGCGGAATAGAGCTTCAGCGAATGTAAATAGGACACAATGGCAGGGTATGAGCTGCCATCATTTCGAACAAGCGAAGAGCCGGCATATCAATGGTGCCGGAAGGCCGTGAATCGATGCTCTAGAAGCTCGCCCAGTCCGGCTTCACCGGCAGCACCGTTGCCCCGCCGGCGCTGAGTACTGCGTGTTCCAGATCCTCCAGCGCGTTGAGCCTCAGCATGGCCAGCGCCATGCCGCCGGCGCCGGAGCGGATCTCGCCGACCTCGCGCTCGTCGCGCAGGATCGGGGTGCCGGGCGCGGGCATCTCGCCGTCGAGGATCTTCACCGGCATCAGGCGGCGCTTCACCAGGCCGCGATACTTGGTCCGCGCGGTCAGTTCCTGGCCCATGTAGCAGCCCTTCTGCCAGTCGACCCCGTGCAGTTCGTCGAAGCCGGCCTCCAGCAGGACGGTCTTCTCGACCTGCATGTCGCGGGTGCCGTCCGGCACGCCGAGACGGATGCGCGTGCAGTCGTAATCCTGGAGGCTGCCTTCGGAGAGGCCGTTATCCGCGATGAAAGCGTCGCGCTTCTCCTTCCTGACGATGGCCCGCGCGCCGAGCCCGGCATGGCGCGGATCGACGAAGACCGTGCCGCCCTCGACCTCCTTCGCCGCGCCCGCCTCGCCGGCAAACCCGAGCGCATCCGCCGCATCGTCGCCGGTCACCGCGAGCACGGCATAACGGTCTCCCGCATCCTCGATCTCGACCTTGGAGCGCAGCTTGTAGAGCCGGAGGCGCTTCTGGAAATCGGCGAGCCGCTCCGCCTCGCAGTCGAGCAGCAGCGCGCCCGCGACCTCGGCGATGAAGAAATCGAAGAGATATTTGCCCTGCGCCGTCAGGAAGGCGGCATGGATCGCCCGCTCCGGCGTCACCTTCTCGACGTCGTTGGAGACCAGCCCCTGCAGGAACTTGCGCGCATCCGGTCCGGAGACGGAGAGAACGGCGCGGCTCTTAAGGTCGATACAGGCGGGCATGGTGTCGATCCATTACGCGTTACGGCAGTGATGCAGAGGTGAGCCGAGGCGCGCCCTCTGTCAAGCGCCGCCCTAGTCCGCCAGTTCGAGATCGGCGATGGCCTCGTGCGAGAGCACCTCGAGTTTCGGCATCAAGTCGAGCAGATGCCGCGAATAGTCGTGCTGCGGAGACTGGAAGAGCGCCTCGGTTTCCGCAACCTCCAGCAGCTTGCCGTGCCGCATCACCCCGACCCGGTCGCACATCTGGCGGATCACCGGCAGGTCGTGGCTGATGAACAGCATGGTGAGGCCGAGTTCCGCCTGCAGGTCTTTCAGCAGGTTCAGGATCTGCGCCTGGATCGAGACATCGAGCGCGGAGGTCGGCTCGTCGCAGATCAGGAAACGCGGGCGGGTGGCAAGGGCGCGGGCGATGGAGATGCGCTGGCGCTGGCCGCCGGAAAACTCGTGCGGATATTTCCGCGCCGCCTCGGCACCGAGGCCGACATGCTCCAGAAGGTCCATGACGATCTGCCGCGTCTCCGCACCGCCTGAGGCGAGGCCATGGAAGCGGATCGGCTCGGCGACGATGTCCAGCACCTTCATGCGCGGGTTCAGCGAGGAATAGGGATCCTGGAAAATCATCTGCATCTGGCGTCGGTAGCGGTCCATCTCGGTCTCGCTCTCCACCTGCGTCAGATCCGCACCCGCGAAATGGATGTGGCCGCCGGCCGGTTTGTAGAGACCCGCGATGGCCCGCGCGATGGTCGACTTGCCGCTGCCGCTCTCGCCGACGAGACCGAAGACCTCGCCCTGGCGGATCTCGAAGGAGACATGGTCGACCGCGTCCAGATAGATCCGGTTCTTCCGTAAGAGGCTGAAACGGGTCAGGAAGCGGACATGCAAGTCCTCGACCCGGAGCAGGTCGCCCTCCGCCGAGACATCGGAGCGGCCTTCGCCGAGCCAGTGGGTGGCGACGTCGATGCTGTCCCTCCGGTCGCCCGCGCTCTCGATATATTCGACCACCGGGAAGCGGGCGAGGCGGACATCGGGCCGCGGCACGGCGCTGATCAGGCTCTTGGTATATTCGTGGTCGGGATCGCCGAGGATCTTCGCCGTCGGCCCCTCTTCGACGAGGCGGGAGCGATACATCACCGCGACCCGGTCCGTGACGTCCGCGATCACCCCCATATCGTGGGTGATCAGTATCATGCCGACCGAGCGCTCCCGGCAGAGTTCCCGCATCAGCTCGAGGATCTGCGCCTGGATCGAGACATCCAGCGCCGTCGTCGGCTCGTCCGCTATGATCACTTCGGGATCGGCGCAGAGCGCGAGCGCGATCACAACGCGCTGGCGCATGCCGCCGGAGAATTGATGCGGATACTGCTTGATGCGGACATCCGGGTCCGGGATGCCGACGCGGTCGAGCAATGCCACGGCGCTGGCCCGCGCCTCGTCGTCACTCTGTTTCAGATGGAGCTGGATGGTTTCCATCAACTGCTGCTCTACCGTCTGTAGCGGATTGAGCGAGGTCAGTGGGTCCTGGAAGATCATCCCAATGCGTTTGCCGCGGATCGAACGGAGCGCATCCTCGTCCAGCCCGTCGATCCGCTCGCCCTTGAGATAGATCTCGCCGCCGGCAAGCCGCCCCGGCGGCTCCAGAAGGCCGATCACCGCATTGCCGATGGTCGATTTCCCCGCCCCGGATTCGCCGACGACGCCGAGGATCTCTCCCGGTTCGACCGAGAGACTGACCTCGCGCACCGCGGTGAAGACGCCGCGCCGCGTCGGGAACTCAACCGTCATGTTCTTGATATCGAGCAGGCTCATGGGACGGTCACCGGAGTTTCGGGTTGAGCGTGTCGCGCAGCCAGTCGCCGAGCAGGTTCACGGCGAGCACGAGCACGACGAGCGCGATGGCCGGGAAGAAGGTGATCCACCAGAGCCCGGAGAACAGATACTCGTTGCCGACCCGGATCAGCGTACCGAGCGACGGGGTGGTCGGCGGCACGCCCTGGCCGAGGAAGCTGAGCGTCGCCTCGGCGATGATCGCCAGCGCGAGACCGATGGTGGCCAGCACCAGCACCGGCCGCATCACGTTCGGCACGATATGGCGGGCCATGATCAGGTAAGGACGCAGGCCGATGACCCGAGCCGCCTGGATGTATTCCTTCTTTGCCTCCACCAGCGTCGCGCCGCGCGCCACGCGGGCGAATTGCGGCCAGTCGCTGAGCCCGATGGCGAGGATCACGACATAGATCGCAAGCTCGTCCCTGAGTTCCGGCGGCAGCACGGAGCGCAGAATGCCGTTAATCAGGATCGCGGTCAGGATACCCGGGATGGTGAGCTGGATGTCGGCAAGGCGCATGATCAGGGTCTCGAACCAGCCGCCGACATAGCCGCTGATCACCCCCAGCATCACACCGAGGAACATGCCGAAGAAGACCGCGGCGAAGCCGACCATGAGCGAGATGCGGCCGCCATAGAGAATGGTCGAGAGCATGTCGCGGCCCTGGTTGTCGGTTCCGAGCAGATAGGCCGGATCGCCGCCCGCCTCCCAGAAGGGCGGTTTCTTGCCGTCCCAGAGCGAGATCTGCGCCGGATCGAACGGATCGAACGGCGCGATCAGCGGCGCCGCCAGCGAGGACAGCACCATGATCGCGGTGACCAGCGCGGCGGTCATCGCGAGCGGCGAATGGAAGAAGGAATAGGCGATGTCGTTGTCGTTCAGACGCGCCCAGAGCGACGGTTTCGTCTCGTCCCGTTCGAGCGCCATGATCAGTGCCCTTCCTCGGCCCGCAGCCGCGGGTCGATGACAAAGTAGAGAATGTCGACGATGAGGTTGATGGTGACGAAGACCAGGGCGACGAAACAGAGATAGGCCGCCATGATCGGGACATCGACGAAATCCACCGCCTGGATGAACATGAGCCCGGTCCCCGGCCACTGGAACACCGTCTCGGTGATCAGCGAGAAGGCGATCAGGCCGCCGATATTGAGGCCGATGATGGTGATGACCGGCACCAGGGTGTTCTTCAGCGCGTGGCTGTAATTGATCCGGTTCTCCGGCAGACCGCGGGCCCGGGCGAACTTGATGAAGTCGGTGCGCATGATCTCCAGCATCTCCGCGCGGACGAGACGCAGGATCATGGTCACCTGGAAAAGACTGAGGGTCAGAGCCGGCAGCAGGATGCTGCGCCAGCCGTCGATGGTGAGGAAACTGGTCTTCCAGCCGCCGAGCTCCACAGTCCCGGCACGTCCGGATGACGGCAGCACGCCCATATTCACTGCGAAAATGTAGATCAGGCTGATGCCGATGATGAAGGTCGGCAGACTGACGCCGACAAGGGAGACGGTCAGCACCGCCTTGCTGATCCAGCTTGTGCGGTTGATCCCCGTGAACACGCCGAGCGGGATGCCGAGCCCGAGCGCGATGATCGCGGAAACGAAGACCAGCTCAAGGGTCGCCGGGATGCGTTCGGCGATCATCTCCGTCACCGACCGCTTGGTCCGGTAGGAAATCCCGAATTCGCCCCGGACCGCGTTCTGCATGAAGCGCGCGTACTGGACGAAGAACGGATCTTCCAGTCCCAGCACCTCGCGGATCCGCTGCCGGTCTTCCAGCGTGGCTTCCTGGCCCACCATATTGTCGACCGGATCGCCGACATAATTGAACAGGGAAAAGGAAATGAAGGACACCGCAGCCATGACCACAAGGGCCTGCAGCATACGGCGCGCGATATAGGTCAACATGCGCGTTCGGCTCGCCTGATAGCGGAAATCGTGCCCGAAACCGCGGGGGCGGCGGACATACCGCCGCCCCCGGTCTGAGAGGCTCTTAGTTCAGTTTCGCCCAGCGGAACTGCGGCGAGTCGTTCGGCAGGATCGGCAGGTCGAGCTTGGTCGACATGCCCCAGCCGATCACCTGGTGGTGGATCGGCAGATAGACGATCTCGTCCTTCACGATGCTCCAGGCTTCCGCGATCTGCTTGTCCCGCTTGGCGAGATCGGTCTCGACTGCGAAGGTGTCGGTCAGCTCATCCACCTTGGCATTGGCGAAGCCCGTGCCGTTCCAGCTGCCCTTGCTGTGGAACAGGTAGCTGAAGACATAGTGGGAATCGAGCGTCGGAACGCCCCAGCCGAGCATGTAGAAATCGCTCACCCGGTTCTTGATCTTCGGGAAGTGCTGGCTCTTCGGAATGGCGTCCAGTTTCACCGTCACGCCGATCTTCGCCAGCATGGCCACCGCCGCCTGGCAGATCTTCTCGTCGTTGTTATAGCGGTTGTTCGGACAGTCGAGCTGGACCGTGAACCCGTCCGGATATCCCGCATCGGCGAGCAGCTTCTTCGCCGCCGCCGGGTCGAAAGGCCGACGCTTGTCGAGCTCCTTGGTGAAGCCGTGCACGCCCGGCGAGGTGATGATCCCGGCCGGTATCGAGAGCCCTTCCATGACCACGCGCTTGATCGCCTCGACATCGAGGGACCGATAGAACGCCTCGCGGACACGCTTGTCCTTGAAGGGGTTCTTGCCTTTCACGTCGGAGTTGCGCAGCTCGTCGACGCCCTGATCCATGCCGAAGAAGATGGTCCGGATCTGGTTCACCGTGATGGTCTTCAGATTGTCCTGCGCGTCGATCCGTTTCAGGTCCTGCAGCGGCGGATCGAGCACGAAGTCGACTTCGCCGGAAAGCAGCGCGGCGACCCGGGTCGCGGCGTTCTTGATCGGGCGGTACTCGATCTTGTCGATATTGTGCTCGGCGCTCGCATTGCCCCACCAGTTCGGATTCTTGACCAGAACGGTAAGCTCGTCCGGAAGCCGCTGCTCGACCATGAAGGGACCGGTGCCGTTGGCGTTCCGCACGGCATAGGTTTCCTCGCCGGCCGCGAAATCCTGCGGCTCCACAACGTTGTGCTTCTCGGCCCAGCCCTTGTCCATGATGTAGAGGCTGGTAACCTCGTTCGGCAGGATCGGGTTCGGACCGTCGGTGATGAACTGAACCGTGTGGTCGTCGACGATCTTCACTTCCTTGATGGACTTCACCTGCTCCTTGAAGTCCGAGGACTTCGCCTGGGCCCGGGTGATGCTGAAGGCCACGTCCTCGGCGGTGAAATCCGCGCCGTCATGGAATTTGACCCCTTTACGGAGCTTGAACTCCCAGCCGGTCGTTCCGATCGGCTTCCAGGATTCCGCCAGGCCGGCCTCGAGCACCATTTCACGGTCCCGCTTCAGGAGCGGCTCGTAAATCTGACCGTTCATGCTGTTGGTCGGACCTTCGTTCTGGCCCATCGGGTCCAGCGTGAGGGCGTCGCCCTGGCTGGTCCATCGCAGCACGTTCTCGGCCTCGGCGAAGCCGACGAACATCGTCGTCGACATCATCGCGGCCAATGCGATCGCACGAATTCTCATATGGATAGTCTCCCGTCCTAGATGTGATGCATCCCTGTCGCGCCCGGCAATTAATCGTTGAGGTGTTTCGGCGTCTTTTGACGCCAACCGGGTCACTGATGAAAATCTAGGCAGGAGATTCCGGAATGGAAAGTCCGAAATAAAACATCGGGTCCCGTGCGGGACCCGATGTCCTGTTTGTGAAGGATCAGGCCTTGAGGGCCTCGTTGTCGGGATCGTAGGGGCTTTCCGCGACGATCCGCGCCGGGCGAAGCTGGTCGAGCACCCGCACTTGGCACTCGGCCCCGACCACCGCCTTGTCGGTGCGGATATAGCCGAGCATCAGCGATTTACCGACATAATGGCCGTAGCCGCCGGCGGTGCCGCGGCCGACCACCTCACCGTCCATGAAGACCGGCTCGTTGCCGAACGGATCGGCATCGTCCGCGTCGATCTCGATCGTGCAGTAGGTGTTCGGGATGCCCTCTTCCTGCTGCCGTACCAGAGCCTCGCGGCCGGTGAACTCGCCCTTGTTGAGGCGCACGAAGCGCTTCAGCCCTGCTTCGAGGAGGGTGTTCTCGGCATTGAGGTCCGTCCCCCAGAGCCGGTAGGTCTTCTCGAGACGCATGGAATCCATCGCCCGCATGCCGACGAGCCCGATATCGAACTCCTTGCCGGCCTCCATCAGCGCATCGAACAGGTGCAACTGGTATTCGATCGGGTGGTGCAGTTCCCAACCGAGGGAGCCGACGAAGTTGACGCGCAGGGCCCGCACGTTCGGACAATAACCGACAGGGATCTCCTGCATGGTGAGCCACGGGAAGGCCTCGTTCGAGACATCGGCGTCCGCCAGTTTCTCGAGCACCTTTCTTGCATCCGGGCCGGCCAGCACAAAGACGCCGTACTGGGTCGTGATGTCCTTCAGATAGACCGATCCGTCACGCGGCAGCTGCTTGCAGAGGAAGTCGAAATCGTAATCGTGCCCGGCGCCCGGGCCGATGACGAAGAAGCGCTCGCCCCAGATTCCGTCGGGCATGCGGGTGATGGTGAATTCGGAGCGCACCGAGCCCGAGGGGTTCAGCGCATGGCAGAGATTGATCCGGCCGATGCCCTTCGGAATGGCGTTGGCGACCATGCGGTCGAGCCAGTCGCGCGCACCCGGTCCCTCGACCTCGTATTTGGCGAAGGAGGAGAGCTCCAGCAGGCCGACCCGCTCGCGCATGGTGCGAACCTCGTTGCCGACATGTTCGAACCAATTGGAACGGCGGAAGGAATAGACGTCCTCGCGGGCGACGCCCTCGGGCGCGAACCAGTTCGGCCGTTCCCAGCCGAAACGCGCGCCCCAGACGGCACCGGCGGCATCGAGCCGCGGATAGGCCGGCGTTGTCTTGGCCGGACGGCCCGCCTCGCGCTCCTCCATCGGGAAGTGATTGACGAAGACGTGCTCGTAGGCTTCCTCGTTCTTGATCTTCGCGTAGTTCTTGGAAACCACGCCGAAGCGCCGCGGGTCGACGCCGATCATGTCGACCGAGGGCTCGCCGTCGACAATCCAGTTGGCGATCTGCCAGCCGGCACCGCCCGCCGCGGTGACGCCGAAGCTGTGACCTTCCGAAATCCAGAAATTCTCCAGGCCGAAGGCCGGTCCGACCATCGGGTTTCCGTCCGGCGTGTAGGAGATCGGACCGTTCACGATGTCCTTGATGCCGGCATTCTCAAAGGACGGCACGCGGGCCATGCAGGCCTCGACATGCGGCATCAGCCGCTCGAGCTCGCCCGGGAAGAGATCCTTCTCGAAGGTCGAGGGAACGCCGTCGACGAAGCAGGCCGGCGCGAATTTCTCGTACGGACCGAGGATCCAGCCATGCCGTTCCTCGCGGAAGTAATATTGGGAGTCGGATTCGCGCAGCACCGGCAATTCGTGGTTCCCGGCCTCGCGATACTCCTTCAGCGTCGGATCGACGTCGGTCACGATATATTGGTGCTCCACCGGGATCGCCGGGATCTCCAGCCCGACCATCTTCGCCGTCGTACGGGCATAGTTGCCGGTCGCGCAGATCACATGCTCGCAGCGAATGTCGCCCTTGTCGGTCTTGACGATCCACTCGCTGTTCTCGCGCTCGATCCCCGTCACCTCGGTCTGCTGGTAGATCTCGGCGCCGTTCATGCGCGCGCCCTTGGCAAGTGCCATTGTGAGATCGACCGGCGCGATATGGCCGTCGCTCGGATGCCAGAGCGCGCCGATCAGCCCGTCCATGGAGGCGAGCGGCCAGAGCTTCTTGATTTCGTCGACGCCGATCAGATGCGCCTCGACGCCGATCGTCTCGGCGGTGCATTGGTAGTTCCGGTACTCGTCCATGCGCTCTCGGTTGGTCGCGAGACGCAGGTTGCCGGTCTGGTGGAAGCTGACAGCCTGACCGGTCTCTTCCTCCAGCGTCTTGTAAAGCTCGACCGAGTACTGGTGCAGCTGCCCGACGCTATAGCTCATATTGAACAGTGGCAGGAGGCCGGCGGCATGCCAGGTCGATCCCGCCGTAAGTTCCGTCCGTTCCAGAAGGACCACGTCGGTCCATCCCTTTTTGGCGAGGTGATAGAGGGTGCTGACCCCGACCACACCGCCGCCGATCACCACTGCCCGTGCCTGCGTCTTCATTTGCCCAATCCCCGCTACCGGCGCGCCGGTTGTTTTCAATTCAGGCAGAGAGCTTGCACCTTTTCACCGGCCGCAATTCACGAAAAGCGACCCGAGCGTGTCGGATTCGGAACGTTGGGAAACGGAGTTTTCTGCGGATTTCGCAATAGCGAAATCGGAACTTTGACAATGACGAATGAGCATGTTTAGGCTTGTTACCAGATCGTGAAAAACACGACGACTTGTCGGTGTGCGAGAGGAACGCGCCACCGGACGGGCAGAACAGGGGCGCAAAAACATATGGCAGACGGCAACCAGCCGTTCGTTCAGTTCAAGAACGTTCAAAAGACCTATGACGGTGAAATCCTCGTCGTCAAAAATCTCAACCTCGACATCGCGAACGGCGAATTCCTGACCATGTTGGGACCGTCCGGTTCGGGCAAGACGACCTGTCTGATGATGCTGGCCGGCTTCGAAACGCCGACCCAGGGACAGATCATGCTCGGCGGAACGGAGCTCAACAACGTGCCGCCGCACAAGCGCGGCATCGGCATGGTGTTCCAGAATTACGCGCTGTTCCCGCATATGAGCGTCGCGGAAAACCTCGCCTTCCCGCTTGAGGTCCGCAAGATGTCGAAAGCGGATACGGAGGCTAAAGTCCGCCGCGCGCTCGACATGGTCGAGCTTGGCGCTTTCGGCGACCGGCGTCCCGGCCAGCTCTCCGGCGGACAGCAGCAGCGCGTCGCCCTCGCCCGCGCGCTGGTGTTCGAGCCCGATCTGGTGCTGATGGACGAGCCGCTCGGCGCGCTCGACAAGAATCTGCGCGAGCAGATGCAGTACGAGATCAAGCACATCCACGACAATCTCGGCATGGCGGTCGTCTATGTGACGCACGATCAGTCGGAAGCGCTGACCATGTCGGACCGGATCGCGGTCTTCAACGACGGCAAGGTGCAGCAGCTCGCCAAGCCGGCGGATCTTTACGAGCGGCCGGAGAACGCGTTCGTCGCCCAGTTTATCGGCGAGAACAACCGGCTGCGCGGCAAGGTAAAATCCAAGAACGGCTCCGGCTGCACGGTCGAGGTCGCCGGCAATGTCGTTCAGGCGCTCACGGTCAATCCCGAAGGCGTCGGCGGGTCCTCGACCCTGTCGATCCGGCCGGAACGGGTGCAGCTCGCGCCGGAACCCGGTTCGCTGCCGAACATCTTCGACGCGGAAGTGCTCGAGCTGATTTATCTCGGCGATCATATCCGCTGCCGGATGTCCTGTTGCGGCGATAGCGAGTTCATCGTGAAAGTGCCGAACACGCATGCGCACGCGACAATCTCTCAGGGAGACAAGGTCAGCGTCGGATGGGAAATCGACGATTGCCGGGCTCTGGACGCCTGATGCGTCCAGCCTAAGGTTTAGGGAAGCCGGCCTCCCCATCCGGTTTCCCGATTGCGGCACCGCCGCGAACGATTCCAGGGGTAAATCCAAAACAGGGAGTTCTTCGCAAATGAAGATAGTGAAACCCTCCAGTCTTCTGATCGCCGGCCTTGCCGCTATCGGACTGACCACCGCGGCCCACGCCGCCGACACCATCACCGTCGTCTCCTGGGGCGGCGCCTACACGAACAGCCAGGTCAAAGCCTATCATGAGCCGTGGATGGCCAAGACCGGCAACAAGATCAACTCGGAAGACTATAACGGCGGTCTCGCCGAAGTCCGTGCGCAGGTGGAAGCCGGCAACGTGACCTGGGATCTGATCGACGTCGAACTGGCGGACGCGGTCCGTGGCTGCGACGAAGGCATTCTCGAAACGTTGCCGCTGGAAGAGCTGCCGGCCGGTGCCGACGGTACTCCGGCGAAGGACGACTTCATCGCCGGCACCCTGCATGAGTGCGCCGTTGGCGAAATCGTCTGGTCGACCGTCTATGCGTACGACAAGACCAAGGTGGCTGCCGCGCCGACCTCGCTCGGCGACTTCTTCGACCTTGCGAAGATCCCGGGCAAGCGCGGCCTGCGCAAGACCCCGAAGGTGAACCTTGAGTGGGCCCTGATGGCCGACGGCGTTCCGGCCGACAAGGTCTACGAAGTGCTGGCGACCCCGGAAGGCGTCGATCGTGCCTTCGCCAAGCTCGACACCATCAAAGGCGATGTCGTCTGGTGGGAAGCCGGCGCGCAGCCGCCGCAGCTCCTGGCCGACGGCGAAGTGGTCATGACCAGCGCCTATAACGGCCGCCTGTTCAACGCGATCGTGAACGAGAAGAAGCCGTTCGACATCGTCTGGGACGGCCAGGTCTGGGACATCGACCTCTGGGTCATGCCGAAAGGCACCAAGAACAAGGCGGCGGCCTGGGATTTCGTGAAATTCTCCACGGACACCCAGCGCCTCGCGGACCAGGCCAAGTACATCTCCTACGGCCCGGTGCGTAAATCCTCCTTCGCCAAGGTCCTGCCGGAAATGCAGCCGCACATGCCGACGGCTCCGGCCAACTTCAAGAACCCGCTGCAGAACGACTTCGGGTTCTGGGCCGACTACGGCGACGAGCTGAACGAGCGTTTCAACGCTTGGCTCGCCGGCTAATCGACTCTTGAGGCTCGGGGGCGGATCTGTCCGCCCCCGGCCGATCTTCAAGCCCGGACCGTCCCGCCCGAGCTTGAAGATCGGTGAAAGAGGATCGGATCTATGGCGGCAGTTACGGAAAATGATGGCGTAATGCGCGCGGCGGACGGAACGCCGCTGAAGCAGGCGCTGGCTCGCGCGACACGCATGAACAAAATGCGGGCTTTCCTGCTGACCACTCCGCTGCTGGCCTTTATCCTGGTCTCCTTCATCCTGCCGATCGGCCTAATGCTGTTCCGCAGCATCAGTGCGCCCGAGGTCGCGGAAGCCTTTCCGAAAACCTTGGAAGTTCTTAAGCAATGGGATGGTGAAGGAGTCCCCGGCGAGGACATCTACGCTACGCTCGCCGCCGA
This sequence comes from Nisaea acidiphila, assembly GCF_024662015.1. Lineage (NCBI taxonomy): Bacteria > Pseudomonadati > Pseudomonadota > Alphaproteobacteria > Rhodospirillales > Thalassobaculaceae > Nisaea > Nisaea acidiphila. The sequence goes on from NZ_CP102480.1 coordinate 1,593,798, forward strand.
AATGTCGGATCGCGACAACCGCTTCAATCTCGGCAAGGCCGGAACCCGGTTGAACTATATGGAGAGCGGATTCCGCTCCCTTATGAACAAGACCACCCGTCGCATCAAACGCGCCGAGGCGCCTTTCAAGGACGCCTTCATCAAGATCGACAAGCGTTGGGGCGAGGCCGACACCTGGAAGACAATCCGGCAAGCCGGCTCTCCCTACACGATCCGCGCCTATCTGAATGCCATCGACCTGACCCAGGAGCCGAGCGGCGATATCGTAGCGCAGCCCGAGGTCAAACAGATCTACGTGACACTGTTCGAACGCACCATCTGGGTGTCGATCGGAGTGACAGTGGCCTGTATCGCGCTGGCCTATCCGATTTCGTACCTGCTCGCGACGCTCCCGGCGGGAACGGCGAACCTGTTGATGATTTTCGTCCTGCTGCCGTTCTGGACATCGCTTCTCGTGCGCACGACCTCGTGGATCGTGCTGCTTCAGACCAACGGGGTGATCAACGACATACTCGTCTGGATCGGGATCGTCGGCGACGATAACCGGATCCAGATGATCTACAATATGACCGGCACCTTCATCGCCATGACGCACATCCTGCTGCCTTTCATGGTGTTGCCGCTCTATTCCGTGATGAAGACCATCCCGAAGGATCACATGCGCGCCGCCCGGTCGCTCGGCGCCAATCCGGCGATCGCCTTCATGCGGATCTACATGCCGCAAACCGTGCCGGGTGTCGGCGCTGGCTCGATCCTCGTCTTCATTCTCGCCATCGGCTACTACATCACGCCCGCCCTCGTCGGCGGCCAGGATGGTCAGCTGATTTCGAATATCATCGAATATCACATGAAGAAGTCGCTGAACTGGAGCCTTGCGGCGGCGCTCGGCGGCATCCTACTGGCAGGCGTGCTCGCGCTTTACTGGCTCTACAACCGCATTGTCGGCATCAGCAACATGAAGCTCGGCTAAGGAGAAGCACCATGTCAGCCCTTCCCTCCTATGCCGGCCCGCTCGAGCGTTTCTGGTATTACGCCTTCCGCTTCCTCTGCGGCGCGATCTTCGTGTTCCTGATCTCTCCGATCATCGTGATGATCCCGCTTTCCTTCAATGCGGAACCCTACTTCACATTTACGCCGGAAATGCTGGCGCTGAAGTCGGAAGCCTTCTCGCTGCGCTGGTACCAGGACATCCTGGACAACGAGCAATGGCTGCATTCGATGAAGAACAGCTTCATCGTCGGCATCGCGGCGACCCTGCTCGCGACCTCGCTCGGCACCGTCGCCGCGCTCGGCCTCTCACGTGCGGAAATGCCGTACCGGACGCTCATCATGGGCATCCTGCTGTCGCCGATGATCGTTCCGCTGATCATCACCGCGGCAGGCCTGTTCTTCTTCTACTCCTATCTCGGCCTCGCTCAGACCTATACCGGCCTGATCCTCGCCCATACCGCGCTCGGCACGCCGTTCGTCGTGATTACCGTGACGGCGACCCTCTCGGGATTCGACCGCAACCTGATCCGCGCGTCGTCCAGCCTCGGCTCCTCGCCGCAGCGCACCTTCTTCAAAGTCATCCTGCCGCTGATCTCGCCGGGCGTGATCTCGGGCGGCCTCTTCGCCTTTGTCACCTCCTTCGACGAAGTCGTGGTCGCGCTCTTCCTCGCCGGCTTCGAGCAGCGCACGGTGCCTCGCCAGATGTGGGCCGGTATCCGTGAGCAGATCAGCCCGACGATCCTCGCGGTAGCCACGATCCTGGTCTGCATCTCGGTCCTGCTGCTTGCGACCATGGAGATCCTGCGCCGGCGTTCGGAACGGCTGCGCGGCCTCAGCCCGAGTTAAATTTTCGCGTACCCCTTTACATCTGCGGCATTTGACCGCATTTTAAGAACGGTTCGCAAAATCTGCGGGGCAGGATATGTATCGCGATAATTCCCTCATCCCGAAGGAAGCCATCCGGATGGCGGCGCTCGGCGCTCTGTCCGGCGGTCCGCGCGCTTATGCGGAAATTGCGAGCGAGGTCCGGCAGTTCGCCGCCCGCATCGTCGGTCCGTCTCTCGATCTCCTGGGCAGCTCGATCGAACTGCTGAAGTTCGAGGGCCTGATCGCACCGGTTTCCGGCGAAGGCTTCGAGGACAATGCCCAGCTCCAGCTCACCGAAGAGGGCTGGACGGCTCTTCGAGATTACCTGTCGGCTGCGGTCCGTCCCGGCGTCAACGACCTCAACAAACTGGTCGTCGCCCTGAAACTGCGCTTCCTGCATCTCCTTGAGAAAGAAGAGCAGCTTGAACAGATCGAGGCACTCAAGGGCCTTTACGAGGGCGAACTCGCGCGCCTCAGCGACCTTCTCTCACACGAGGAATGGCAGCAAGGTCAGCTCCGCGCCTGGATCGAGATGGAAATCCGCCAGGTAGAAGACCGGATCTCCTGGTGCGACAGCCAGAAAACGTCGCTCTGACGATCTGATATCCGCGCAGTATCCAGCCGACGCGCAGTGGTTCGCCGGGCATCTAGTTCCCGCTCAATTATATTGTATTTTAGATATTTTTGATTTACATTGACTCCAATACGGCGCCAATGTTCTCGTCAGCTCTGCCCCCAGAAAGGAGGTGTACGATGATGATGGCCCTTTTCCGGCCCCGGTCCCGGGCGACTCCGCCGGCGAACGATCTCGCGGCACAACCCACGATCCGCCCGCGCGGCGATTCCTATGTCCGCATCGACGGGCGCGACTATCCCGTCAGATGCTGGTCGCCCTCGGGTTTCACTCTCGCTCCCTATAGCGGCGCCCTGATACGGCGGCAAAAGGCACGCGTTACCCTGATACTGAGCGAGTTCGGCGACCGGTCGGAGCCGCTGGAGGTTTCCGGCGAAATCTTCGTCGATGTAGCGGAGAACGGGATTCTCTCCGCGCGCTGGACCGGGCTGCCGAAATACAAGGTGGCCGCCCTCGCGGAATACTTCGCGGGGAAACTGTCGGCCTGAACCGCCGCGCTCAGGCTGTCGTCCAGGTGATAAAGGCACCGTGTGCGCTGCTGGACGGCACATTTGCCTGCGTCTCTCCAGCGTGCAACTCCAGGCCGGCCATGACCGTGCTTCCGTCCTCCGGCATCCGGAAGGTCCGGTCGTGCGCGGCGATTGCGTCCGGTTGAAGGATCCGCGTTTCCTGCCGCGGGCCGCAGGCCACAGCGAACCCGCCATTCAGCGACCTCACCTCGCCGCCGAACATCCGCCCGATGAATTCGGCATCCCTTTCGGGCGTCCGGGAGCTGAAATAAACCGCCGAGATCGACTCTGCGCCATTGTCATGCTCCTGGAAGTCCGGCTTCCAGAAATACTCCTGCGCCCGGTTCTCACAGACAAAGAACGCGACCCGCGGCATATCCGGACTGGTGACGAAAGCGAGCGTGAAAGCCACCGTCACTTCCGTACCGTCCGGGAGCTTCGACTTGCGCTCGAAATCGAACGGCGCGTAGGTCTGCAGACCGGCGGCTGAAAACCGTTCGATATCCGCGCGCCCGTCATCGCCGGCGAAGACCAGCATGGTCATGCCCTCGCCGAAGCGCCGCATCTCCTTGTTGTGCGCCCCGAAGCCGAAAAACGGCGGCGCGGCGGCGAAATCGTGCGGCTGCAGGAGATCCGGACGGTCGACTTCGAGCAGCTCGATGAAGTTCCGTCCCCGGAACTGGGCAAGCCGGTTCCGCGTTCCCATCCGGTCCTCGTGATAGGCCGTCGGCGTCAGGCGAAATCCGAGCCTCTCGAAGGCCGTTCCCGCCTTGTCGAGGTCCGAGACAAGATGCACCACATGGTCAATCGGGCGTCCACTCATCGCGTTCTCCTGGATGGTCTGATTGCAGAGCGGTCAATACCGCTCAGAACATGTGTTGACCACCGGTCACGAAGATTTCCGTGCCGGTGACATAGGCCGAGTCGTCCGAACAGAGGTAGTGGATCGTCGAGGCGACGTCCCTCGGCGTGCCCAGACGGTTCAGCGGGATGCGCGGGATCAGCATCTCGTATTCCGGTGACAGCATCGCGGTTTCGATCTCTCCCGGCGCGACCGCATTCACGCGCACGCCGAGTTCGGCGAACTCGTTCGCCATTTCCCGGGTGAGAGACGAGAGCGCGGCCTTCGAGGTGCTGTAGGCGGAGCCGGCGAAGGGATGGATGAAATGGCCGGCGATCGACGTGATGTTCACGATCGCGCCGTTGCCCCGGTGCAGAGCCGCCGCGAAACCGCGCGCGAGCCGGAGCGGAGCGAAGAAATTCAGCTCGAAGACCCGGCGCCATTCGTCCAGATCCCCGTTCAGACAGCCGAGCCGTTCCTTGAACGGCGTCTTCGGCGACCAGCCGGCATTGTTCACCAAAGCATGGAGCGGGCGATCCCCCAGCAGCTCGTTCGCCTCCACGATGAAATGGTCGAGGCTGTCCGAATCCGTCAGATCGGCGGTGATGTGATGGCTCCAGTTCGGGTCGCGCCGGCATTCGGCCGGCGGCGCGTCCCTGGAACAGGTGATGATTTCCCAGTCGCGTTCGCTGAAGAACCCGACCGTGGCGTGGCCGATGCCCCGGCTGGCGCCGGTCAGCAGCATGGTTTTTTTCGCTGTGCTCATGGCGCCGGAGTGTAAGCAATTGCGGCGGCCCGAAAAAGGGCCGCCGCAACACTGTCGTCAGAATGTCTTCGAGCTGTCGGCTACTTCACGGAAACGACCTGGAAGGTCCGCTGGACGCCGTCATGTTCCGTAATGGAGACGTACTCCCCTTCGACGAAATGATGCCGGTCGAACTTGAAGATCGGCTCGTCATCCTCTTCGCCTTCCTCATAGCTGAAGACCCAGCGGCGGCCACGGGTATGGATCAGATGACCCTCCTCGTCCGGCTCGCCCTGCCAGAAACGGTGCACGGTGCAATCCGTCTTCACCTTCTGCCAGGCATCCAGATCGAGGCTGCCGTCGCCGGTCAGCGGGGCCTTGAATTCATAGCCGTGATTGATACTGCCTTCCGGAAAATCCGGGTTCCGTGCCAGTTCGAGGCGAATGGTACGCACGCTCAAGGGGCTTGCTCCTTCTTATTTGGAATGCGGTGAACTGGATCAGTGCGCCATCAGAACCGGAATCCGCGTCTCCGTCAAAACATCGTCGGTGACACCGCCGAAAATCGACTCGCGGAAACGGCTGTGGCTGTAGGCGCCGAGGACCAGGAGCTGTGCGCCGGCCTCCCGCGCTTCCGCCTGCAGGCGGCCGGAAATGCTGCCGCTGGACGCATCGAAGGTCTTCGCTTCCGCCTTCACCCCATGCCAGAGCAGGGAATCGACGAAAACGGAGAGTTTCTCTTCGGTCAACTCGCTGTCGATGCCGGACATGACGAGCACCTTGTCCGCGGTCTCGAGCAGCGGCATGGCATGGGCGATGGCTGCCGCGGCTTCCTTTGACGCGTTCCAGCCGACCGCGATGGTCTTGACCGCCGGGAATTCGACATCGTGCGGGACGACCATCGTCGCCTTCCCGCTTTGCAGCATCGCCGCCTCGGCGATCGCCATCGCGTCGCTGCCCTCGCGCTCGGTCGGCGCGATCACACAGATCACGTCGACCATGCGGGAACGCTGCGCCACCATCGTCGTCGGCTCGCCGACAAGGGTCTCGAAAGAGACCGTCACGCCGTCGGAAGCCGTCGGCTTTTCGACCATGACCAGCTTGTTGTCCTCGCGCCATTTGTCGAATGCCGCGAGCGAGGCCGCACGGGCTTCGTTCGCGAAACTCTCCGCCTGGTCGACGAGGGTTTCGATCATGGACGCGCTCATGCCCATACCGACCTGCGGCACCAGGACATCGCGCGGGTCGCGGTGGATATGGGCAACGAAGACATGCGCACCGTGCGGCGTCGCGACGGCAAGGGCCGCATTCAGGATGGCCGCGTCGGCTTCGTTGCCGAGGACTGGCGCGAGGACGGTCTTAAGGGACATGAGAGCACCTCAGGGTAAGAGCCTTGGATGAATTAACCCTAGTCGCCGCGCGGCCTGCGCTACATTGACCTAAATCAAGAAATCGGCCGCCGGAGAATTTTCCCGCCTTACGGAAACAGTCTGTCGACCTTCCACGGTTCGCCCTCGACCGCACGGGTGAAACGGAAGCGGTCATGCAGGCGGAATTCGCCATCCTGCCAGAACTCGATCGCGAGCGGCGTCAGTCTCCAACCGGACCAGTAGGGCGGGCGCGGCACGTTCTCGCCCGGATACTCCTTGTCCGCTTTCTCCACTGCCGCCATCAGGCTGTCCCGGTCGGCCAAAGGCCGGGATTGCTGCGAAGCCCAGGCACCGACACGACTGCCGCGCGGACGGGAGTTGAAATAGGCATCCGCCTCCCCGTCGCCGACCCGGACCACAGGTCCGGACACCCGCACCTGACGGCGTACCGACTTCCAATGGAAGCAAAGCGCGGCAAAAGGATTGATCGTCAGCTCGCGTCCCTTCTGGCTCTCGAAGTTCGAGTAGAAAACGAAACCGTGCTCGTCGAAATCCTTGAGCAGGAGAATCCGCGCGGAGGGACGGCCGTCGGCATCCGCCGTCGCGACGGTCATCGCATTCGGATCGTTCGTCTCGCTTTCGGACGCCTCCCGGTACCAGCGGTCGAAAAGCGCGAAAGGGTTGTCTGTATCGGGTTCGAACATTTTCGTTCCTCTAGGCGGGGCGTGGCGTTTCACACAGGTTGTGAATATGGAGGCCTTTTTATTGCCGTAAAGATCGCCACATTGAAGCCGGAATACGCGTATCACTAGCGAGCACCGGCGCGGCCTGTCCAGCGTTGTAACGTCGCACCGCTCGCGTCCGCGTGCATCGCATGAAGGCCGAAGCTAAAATTTCGGTTGTGCGCGACGGATTCCAGATATCCGGCCGTTACAGTTTCGGGCCATAGCTGTCGCCAGGGAGCAGACCAATGAAAAAACACGCCGCAATCGCCGTTGCCGCCGCGATCACTCTCGGCGCCTGCCAGACCACCGAACTCGGACCGAAACAGACGGCGGGCGGCCTTCTGGGAGCGGTCGGCGGTGCCGTCGTCGGCTCCAATATCGGTGGCGGCAAAGGGACCGTCGCGGCCGTGGCAGCCGGCACCCTGCTCGGCGCCTGGCTCGGCAGCGAGATCGGCCGGTCGCTCGACAACGCGGACAGGGCGGCGATGGCGCAGAGCACCCAGCGCTCGCTCGAAAAGAATCCGGTCGGCGTCTCCACCAGCTGGAACAATCCGGACAGCGGGAATTCCGGTACCGTCACTCCGACCCGGACCTACCAGGCCTCCTCCGGCCAGTATTGCCGCGAATACACTCAGACGGTGAATGTCGGCGGCCAGACCGAGGAAGCCTATGGCACTGCCTGCCGCCAGCCGGACGGCAGCTGGAAAATCCAGAACTAGGCACCGCGCCCCAGCTCTGCGATGATCGGACCGGACGGAAATTTGCCGCCGGTCCGATTGTTTTTTCCATATAATCCCGAGCCATGAGCGATCCATACAAGATACTGGGCGTGAAGTCCGACGCCTCGCAGGACGAGATCAAGAAGGCGTACCGGACTCTCGCGAAAAAGCTGCACCCGGACCTCAATCCCGGCGACAAGAAGGTCGAGCAGGAATTCAAGGACGTGACAGCGGCCTATGATCTCCTCTCGGACGAGAAGAAGCGCGCCAAGTATGATCGCGGCGGCATGGCCGGCGCTGCCGGCGCGGGTCCGTCGGCGAAGAGCGCGAGCGGTTTCTGGAAGGCCTGGACCTCGGCCCGCAAGAAGCAGGGCAGCGGCTTCGGCTTCTCCGACATCTTCGACGATGACGATGCCGACATGTTCGACGACATCCTGCGCAAGCACGATCAGGGCGGCGGCGGTTCCGGACGCGGCGGCGGCGCCTACACGGTCGGCCCGGACGTCAATTACAAGCTGAAAGTCGGTTTCGTCGAAGCGGCGGCAGGCGCGACCAAACGCGTCACGCTCTCGGACGGCAAGACGCTCGACCTGAAGATCCCGCCAGCGACCGAGACCGGCAAGACCCTGCGCCTGAAGGGCCAGGGCCGCAAGGGCTCCAACAACGGGCCCGCCGGCGATGCCTTCGTCGAAATCACAGTCGAACCGCACGACTATTTCCAGCGCGACGGCCAGAATATCCGGGTCGATATCCCGGTGACGCTGTACGAGGCGGTCCTCGGTGGCACGATTACCGTTCCGACGGTCCATGGCAACGTCTCGCTGAAGATCCCGCCGAAATCCAACACCGGTGCCACCTTGCGCCTGAAAGGCAAGGGCATGCCGGCGGTGGGCGGAAAGGCGGCGGGCGACCAGCTCGTCACGCTGAAGATCGTGCTGCCGGAAGGCGAGGATCCCGAGCTGATTAAGCTGATGCAGAAATGGTCAGACGAGAAAGGCTACAATCCGCGCCACAAAATGCGGTTCAGCTAGGCTTCCCCCGCGTTTCGGTATCGGAGGATTGCCAAACCGACGTGTACGGCGATGATGGCCTCTAATACCCAAGAACCGACCTGGTTCTCGTAGATGAGACAACCTATCGGTAGCCATTGGAATGCGATCCCGATCAGTACTGCTTCAATAAGCAGAAACCGAGGCTTGTTGCGGCGCCATGCCACGTAATGTGGCAACACGACTTTGAGAACGATCAGGCCCCCTAAAGCAATCAAACCACCGATGGCGCCGGTTTCGATTTCCACTTGAATCTTCCGGTCCCGCTATTCACCGACCGCTCGGATATCGGATGATCGCATGCTAATTTCGCCGCTGGATTTCAACGTCTCCAGAACTTCGGAAATTCTCTGCGATAGGGCATCCTGTTCCGCGTCCGCCAGACGACGCAACAAGTGGACATGGGGATCGGAAGTGTCCACCTCACCGTCGATCCGGGGCAACTCGGACGCGCAGCCGAGGCCGAGATAGAGTTCATAGACGCTCGCGCTCGAGGGATCGCGCGCAACCAGGAGCCGGTCGTCCTCCGTTCTGGCGACGAAGCCGGCGCCCTGGAGCCGGTCCAGCACCTGCGAGATGGCCTCTGCCGGCGCGACATCTTCCAGCACTATTTCGCGCACCGGTCCGCTTTCCCGGGCCGCGCGCCAGAGCACACCGAGAATCGACAGTGCGACCGAGAGGACCCGCGCGCTTCCGAGTTCCTGCTGGGTCTCCAGATTGCGCGAACGCCACCAGTCCGGGAAGGAGGCGGCGAAGACCGCGCCGAGCAGGATCACCGTCCAAGAGGCATAGACCCAGATCAGGAAGATCGGGATCGCCGCCATCGCGCCATAGATGTTCTGATAGGTCGGGAAGGCCGAGAGATACCAGCCGAAGCCCTGTTTCAGCCCTTCAAAGGCTGCGCCGGACAATACCCCGCCGATCAGCGCGTTCCGCCAGCTGACGGAACGGTTCGGCACCACCATGAACAGCAGCATGAAACTGATGCTCTGGAGCACGATGGCGATCACGTGGTCCCGGGCGCCGCCGCCGAGATCGAGCGAACCCGCATCGAGTCCCGCTTCGGTCCAGGTTTGCCGCAATGTGGCAAAGGCATCGCTGGTGGAGGAGATCGTCAGCCCCGCCAGGATAGGGCCGAGGGTCAGGACGGCCCAGAAGGTCAGAACCCGAATCAGAAAAGGACGCTGCCGTTCCACGCGCCAGATCTGGTTGAAGGTCGATTCGATTGTCGCGAGCAGCAGGATGGCGGAAATCGCGAGGCCGATGGTTCCGGCCGCCCCCAGGTCCGAAGCGTTGCGCATGAAACTGTCGAGATGGGTGCGCACCGGGCCGGCGAGTTCCGGAACGAGATTCTCGAAAATCAGTTCCTCGATCGCCATCCGCGCCGTCTCGAAGGCCGGGAAGGCGCTGAAAATGGCGAACGCGATCGCAAGCAAAGGCACCAGAGCGAGCAGTGTGGTATAGGTCAGCGCCGCCGCCGACTGCATGCCGCCGCCGCGATAGAAGCGCAGCAGCGCGAAACCGATATACTCCGCGACATCGCGCACCACAGCCGCGGCGGCGAGGGTTTTCCAGCGTTCGAGACGGTTGCTCTGGCTACTCATGGCCGGAAGATTAGCATGAAAGCGATTCGGCGGTGTCGCGGGATGCCGAAAGCCCCAGATTCAAGCGCTTTCGCCCCCTCCGGTGCCGGTTTGCCGAACGCCGGCTTTAGTGTAGGATCGCGCGAATCACGCGTTAACACATTCCTGGCAACCTGCGTCGAGAGGCATCGAATGAGTCATCCAAGCCCGATCATGAGCGGCAAAAAGGGGCTTGTCATGGGGGTCGCGAACGACCGCTCCATCGCTTGGGGGATCGCCAAAGCGGTCGCGGCGCAGGGTGCGGATCTCGCCTTCACCTTCCAGGGCGAAGCGCTGCAGAAGCGGGTTGCCCCGCTGGCGGCCGAAGTCGGTTCCGACATGGTGCTGCCCTGCGACGTGACGGACGATGCCGACGTTGCCCGTACCTTCCAGACGATCCGGGAAAAGTGGGGCAGGCTGGACTTCCTGGTCCATGCCATCGCCTATTCGGACAAGGAAGAGCTGAAAGGCAAATACGTCAATACGACTCGCGACAACTTCCTGAAGACGCTGGATATTTCCTGCTACTCCTTCACCCGGATCGCGCGCGAGGCGGCCGACCTGATGACCGACGGCGGCTCGCTCCTGACCCTGAGCTACTACGGCGCCGAGCGGGTCATGCCGCACTATAATGTCATGGGCGTCGCCAAGGCCGCGCTGGAAGCGAGCATCCGCTATCTCGCCGCCGATCTCGGAAGCGACAATATCCGCGTCAACGGCCTCTCGGCCGGCCCGATGAAGACGCTCGCCGCCTCCGGTATCGGCGATTTCCGCTACATCCTGAAATGGAACCAGTACAACTCGCCGCTCCGGCGTAACGTGACGCTGGAAGATGTCGGCGGCGCCGGCATGTACCTGCTGAGCGACCTTTCGAGCGGAGTTTCCGGCGAAGTCCACCATGTCGATTGCGGCTACAACATCGTCGGCATGAAAGCGGTCGACGCGCCCGACATTTCCACGGTCTGAGCCGGAAAGCGGACTTAAATGGCCAGCAATTCCTTCGGTGAAGCCTTTCGCTTCACCACCTGGGGCGAAAGTCACGGCCCCGCCATCGGCTGCGTCGTCGATGGCGTGCCGCCGCGCCTGCCGATCAGCGAGCCGGACATCCAGTTCTTTCTCGACCGGCGCAAGCCCGGACAGTCCCGCTTTACCACACAGCGCCAGGAGCCGGACCGGGTGAAGATCCTGTCCGGCGTCTTCGAAGGCCAGACCACCGGCACGCCGATCGGTCTCGTCATCGAGAATACCGACCAGCGCTCGAAGGATTACGGCGACATCATGAGCCGGTTCCGGCCGGGCCATGCGGATTACACCTACGAGGCGAAGTATGGCATCCGCGACTATCGCGGCGGCGGCCGCTCCTCCGCGCGCGAGACCGCGATGCGGGTCGCCGCCGGTGCGGTCGCACGCAAGGTCCTCGCCGCCCGGCTCGGCAACGCCTTCCATATCCGCGGTGCCCTTGTGCAGGTCGGCCCGCACAAGGTGAACCGCGATAACTGGGACTGGGACGAGGTCGAACGGAACCCGTTCTGGAGCCCCGACAAGGACGCCGCCGAGACCTGGACCGGCTTCCTCGACGACGTGCGCAAATCCGGCTCCTCGGCTGGCGCGGTCGTGGAGATCGTCGCGGAAGGCGTGCCGGCGGGACTCGGCGAGCCGGTCTACGGCAAGCTCGACAGCGATCTCGCGGCCGCGATGATGACCATCAACGCGGTCAAGGGAGTCGAGATCGGCGACGGCTTCGCGGCGGCGGAAATCCCCGGCCACGAGGCGGCGGACGAGATGCGGATGGAGGGCGACCGGCCGGTCTTCCTTTCCAACCACGCGGGCGGCGTGCTCGGCGGGATTTCCTCCGGTCAGCCGGTCGTGGTGCGCTTCGCCGTAAAGCCGACCAGCTCGATCCTGACGCCGCGCCGTTCCGTCGACAAGGACGGCAACGAGGTCGATGTCGTGACCAAGGGGCGGCACGATCCCTGCGTCGGCATCCGCGCGGTTCCGGTCGGCGAAGCGATGATGGCCTGCGTGCTGGCGGACCACCTGATGCGCCATGCGGCCCAGTGCGGATCATGAGCCGCGGGAGCTGACCCGGCATTTCTGAACGACGGCGCCACAGAGCTGCCATCGTTTTCCTTTAGATCGCTCCCCATATAATTCAGGGGAAGCAAGTGGGGAACTTGGCCGCCATGATGAAATTTCTGAAAGGCGTCCTGATCACGTTCGGGATTCTGTTCATCGCGCTGATCGTCGGCGGGGTCGTCGGCCTGCGGTTCGCCGCGCAGCAATGGCAGGAAGAACCCTTGCCGGACCGGTTCACGCTGACACTCTCGCTGAAGTCCGACATGAGCGAGACCGGCGAAACAATCCCCTTCGCGGCCTATTTCGGCAGTGCAGCACCGTCGCTGCTCGATATCGTGAACCTGCTGCGGACCGCGGGCGAGGACGAGCGGGTGCAGGGCCTGTTCCTCGATCTCTCGGAGGCGCGCGTCAGTCCGGCGGCAGCGCAGGAACTGCGCGCCGCGCTCTCGCGTTTCCGGGCAAGCGGCCGCTTCGTTCATGCCTATGCGGACAGCATCGAGGGTAATGGCGGGATCGCGCTCTATCATCTCGCGACCGGCGCCGACACGATCAGCCTGCAACCGTCCGGCCTGCTGGACATTCGCGGGATCGAACTGACGACGCCCTATTTCGGCCAGACGCTCCGGGACCTCGGGATCAACGCGGATTTTCGCGCCCGGCACGAGTACAAAGGCGCCATGTCCCCGCTCACGGACAGCTCGATGCCTTATCCGGTACGGGAAAACTACCGCCGCCTGGTCGACTCGCTCTATGCCGGGATTGCGGCGGATATCGCCACCGCCCGGCGGCTTTCCCCCTCCTCCGTCAATGCCCTGATCGACAGCGCGCCGCTGACGGCGGACGAGGCCAGAAGCAACGGCCTGATCGACGTTGCGCGCTACCGGGACGACGCCCTGGACGGGGCCCGTACCAAGGCCGCTGTCGGCTCTATCGTCTCGGCCTCCCGCTACCTGCGCGACGATCTCGATCTCTACGAGGACGAGGAGGCTGCAAGAATTGCGGTGATCGCGGTCGAGGGCCCGATCGTCCGTGGCCGCTCCGCGCCGTTCTCCCGCAATCGGCAGGCCGCCGCGCGCACCGTCACCGACACGATCGAAGATGCAGCCAAGGACGAGGCGGTCAAGGCGATCATCCTCAGGGTAAACAGCCCCGGCGGCAGCTACACCGCCTCCGACACGATCCTGCACGCACTCTCCAAGGCACGCGCCGGCGGATTACCGGTGATTGTCTCGATGAGCGGAACCGCCGCGTCCGGCGGATACTTCGTCGCACTCGACGCGGACCATGTCGTCGCCCATCCGACCACCATCACGGGCTCGATCGGCGTGGTTTCCGGAAAGCTCGACTTCTCGGGACTGCTGAACGAGTACGGGGTTCGCACGGACGGCGTCAGCGCCGGCCAGAATGCCGGGATGTTCAGTCCGACCCGTCCCTTCAGCGACAGCGAAAGCGCGCGCCTCGACGAGGTTCTGGACGCCATCTACGAGGATTTCACCGGCAAGGTCGCCAAAGCCCGGCGCCTCGGCCCGGCGGAGATCGACGCGGCGGCGCGGGGCCGCGTCTGGAGCGGTCAGGATGCCAAGCGCATCGGCCTGGTGGACGTGCTCGGCGGCTATGCCGAGGCCGAAGGGCTCGCCCGCGACGCCGCCGGCATAGCCCCGGACGTCCGGACCGAGCTGGTGGCCTATCCAACCGAACGCGACAGCCTGTCCGACGTGCTGCGCACCATCGAGGAGAGCGGGGTGAGCGAAACGGCAAGCCGTCTTGAGGCTCTCTTAACGATCTTGCGTTATAGTGACGTCCTAATGTCCATGCTGGGCGATACCGGCGGAGACCACGTCAGGGCGGAAGCGCCCCCGGTAACGGTCCGCTGAGGAGTTTCCGATGTCCCGTCTCTTGCCGATCCTTGCTCTCAGCCTGCTCATGGCCGCAGGTCATGCGTCCGACCTGCACGCACAGAGCGCGGGCGACAAGGCCAACGCGAAGGCCGAGGCCGAACGTGCGCAAAAAGACAAGGCCCAGCGCAAGAAAGACAAGGAATTCAACCGGGACATCAATTATCGCCATGTTGTCGGTCCCGACGTGCTTCCGCTCGGCCCCTTCACCGTCTCGCTCTATGTCGACGGCAAGCTGACCGAGCATCGGGTCAAGGTTGCTCTTCAGGCCGTGGATACGGCCAAGAAGACCCAGCTCGAGAATGCCAAGACCCAGCTCCTCGGCATCGTCTATCCGCTTTGCCTGCGGCTATTCGAAAAGGGCCGTCCATCGGCGAGCGATCTGCTGCTCTTCAAATCCGATGTGCAGAAGCAGGTCTCGACCCGGTTCAAGGACAGTCTGAAGGGCGTCTATATCGAGTCCGTGCTCTAGTCCCTTCAGGCCGAAGCGGCGCCTAGAGCGCCTTCGCCTGATCGCGCAGAACGAATTTCTGGATCTTGCCCGTCGAGGTCTTTGGCAGCTCGCCGAAAACGATCGTCTTCGGCGCCTTGTAGTGGGCGAGATTCTCGCGGCAGAAGGCGATCAAGTCGGCTTCCGTGACCGAGGCACCGTTTTTAAGGGTAACGAAGGCGCAGGGCGTCTCGCCCCATTTCTCGTCCGGCCGTGCGACCACCGCCGCGTCCAGCACCGCCGGGTGCCGGTAAAGCACACCCTCGACTTCGATGGTCGAGATGTTCTCACCGCCCGAAATGATGATGTCCTTCGAACGGTCCTTCAGCTCGACATAACCGTCCTCGTGCCACACACCGAGGTCTCCGGTATGGAACCAGCCGCCGCGGAAGGCGTCGTCGGTCGCCTTCGGGTTCTTCAGGTAGCCCTTCATCACGATATTGCCGCGCATGAAGACCTCGCCCATCGTCTCGCCGTCCTGCGGCACCGGCTCGAGGCTCTCCGCATCCGCCACCATCAGGCCTTCCTGGACCGGATAGCGCACGCCCTGGCGCGACTTGAGCCGCGCCTGCTCCTCGATCGGCAGGCCGTTCCACTCCTCGTGCCATTCGCAGACCACGGCGGGGCCGTAGACCTCGGTCAGGCCATAGACATGGGTCACCTTGATGCCCATCGCCTCCATGCCCTCGATCACCGAGGCGGGCGGCGCGGAGGCGGCGGTCATCATCTCGACCTGATGCTCCCAGCTCCGCTTCTCGCCCTCGGGCGCGTTCAGCAGCATCGACATGACGATCGGCGCGCCGCAGAGATGGGTCACACCATGATCCGCGATGGCGTCGTTGATGTCCTTCGCCACCACCCGGCGGAGGCACACATGGGTTCCGGCAAGCATGGTGATCGTCCAGGGGAAGCACCAGCCGTTGCAATGGAACATCGGCAGGGTCCAGAGATAGATCGGATGATGCGCCATGCCCCAGACCAGCGCGTTTCCGAGCGCGTTCAGGTAGGCGCCACGATGGTGATAGACCACGCCCTTCGGGTTGCCCGTGGTCCCGGAGGTGTAATTGAGCGCAATCGCATCCCACTCGTCCTGCGGCGGGATCGCCTGGAAGTCCGGATCGCCGGTCGCAAGGAAATCCTCGTACTCCATCTCGCCTAGACGATCTCCTCCGGGAGCGGCCGGATCTGCGATGTCGATGACGAGGATCTCGCGCTTCACCTCTTTCAGCGCCTCTCGGATCACGGGGGCGAATTCGGTGTCGGTAATGAGGACGTCCGCCTGGCCATGATCCAGGATGAAGCCGATGGTCGGGGCATCGAGGCGGATATTCATTGCATTCAGAACGCCGCCTGTCATCGGTACGGCGAGGCTGGCCTCGAAGGCGGCGGTGATGTTCGGTGCCATCACGGCGACGGTATTTCCCTTGCCGATCCCGCGTTTAGAGAGTGCGGATGCGAAGCGGTGGCAGCGCTCCCGCGTTTCCGCCCAGGTGAAGCGGCGGGCACCATCGATCACGGATGCGCGTGTCGGGAACACCGCGGCTGTCCGGGCCAGGAAGGAAATCGGCGACATGGGCACGTAATTCGCCGCGTTCCGGTCCAGATTCTCCTCGAACGGATTTCCGCTCATTCCCTGCTTCCTCTCGATTTTTTTTGCCGACGGAGCGGCTGCGTTCCGAGGAGGCTAGCGCCCCGGCGGCACGGCTGCAATGCGTCCGCGCGGGGAATTGAACGATTGCGGCAGGGCCGCCGGGGCGGCATGCTCGGGCTCTCCCCCGCCGTGACCTGAGCCGGGCCGATGCCCGACCGCTCTTCGGTCCGTTACACACCCGAACCGGATAATCGCCATGACCGCAAAGCGACCCGCCGCCACTCCGACTCAGCTTCTCGACGACGAGAAGGTTCGTATCACTCGCTGGGACTTCGCGCCGGGCGCCGAAACGGGTCATCATGTCCACGGCATGGACTATGTCGTCGTCCCGATGACCGACCTCACCCTGCTGCTGGAAGAGCCGGAAGGATCGCGAACGGTCACGACGCCGGCCGGCGCCGCCTATCGCCGGGATGCCGGGGTGGAGCACAATGTTATCAACGGAGGCGATGCGCCGATGTCCTTCATCGAGATCGAATATAAGTGAGATGACGCCCGATACCCGGAACTACGATCATTTCCTGACGCCTGACGAGGAAGAAGCCCTCGTTGCCTTCCGCCACGATCTCCATCGCCATCCGGAGCTTTCGGGCGAGGAGGAGCAGACCGCGGCGCGCGTCGTCGAGTTCGTCGGGGCACGCGGCCCGGACAGGATCCTGACCGGCCTCGGCGGGCACGGCGTCGCCGCGATTTTCGAGGGAACCGAGCCCGGTCCGACCCTGCTCGTGCGCTCCGAACTCGACGCCCTGCCGATCCAGGAACTCTCCGGCCTCGACTACATCTCCGAGGTGCCCGGCAAGGCCCATCTCTGCGGCCATGACGGGCATACAGCGACCGTCGCGGCACTCGCCTACGGCCTGGAGCGGCAGAGGCCGGCAAAGGGCCGCGTCGTCCTGATGTTCCAGCCGGCGGAGGAGACCGGGGCAGGTTCGGCGGCGGTGATCGCCGATCCGCGCTACGGGGAGATCCGCCCGGACATGGCGATCTCGCTGCATAACATGCCGGGCGCCCCGATCGGCCACGCGACGCTCGCTCCCGGCATCGTCTGCTGCGCCTCGCGCGGCATGGAGGTGTGCCTCACCGGCAAGACCGCCCATGCCTCCCAGCCGGAGACGGGCATCTCGCCGATGGCCGCCCTCTCCGCCCTGATGCCGGCGCTGACGGCGCTCGGCGGCGGCAACGTCAAGGGCGAGCGCTTCTCCATGGTGACGGTGACCCATGCCTCTATGGGCGAGCCCGCCTACGGCGTCGCCCCCGGCGCAGGCCGGCTGATGGCGACGCTGCGCACGAAGTCGGACGGCGAGATGGCGGCTTTGATCGCCGCGGCCGAGGAACTGGTGGAGCGGGCCGCGAAGGGCGCGGGCCTGGGGTTCGAGATTTCCTACGATGACATCTTCGATGCCTCGGAGAACCATCCGGACGCGGTCCACCTGCTTGAAGAGGCACTGGACGCACGCGGCGTCACCCACGATGCGGGCGAACTCCCGTTCAGGGGCTCGGAGGATTTCGGGCGTTTCGGGCAAGGCTCGAAAGGCGCGATGTTCTTCCTCGGCGCAGGCGCGGGCCGCCCGCATGTCCATAACCCGGACTATGTCTTCCCGGACGAGTTGATCGGCATCGGCTCCGGCGTCTTCATGCACGCGATCCGGAGCTATCTCGGGTAGGGCGGACTTTCGATCGATTACTCCCAAGTTCGTCATCCCCATGCAAATGGGGACCCAGGGAAGACGGGCGGTGCTTTACGTTCCCTGGGTCCCCGCGTTCGCGGGAATGACGAAGTTGGAGAAAGTCTCGCTGACGACACAAAAAGCGTCAGGCGCCGTAGACCTCGCCCGCGCGCTCGGTCACCCAGGCCATCATCTCGCGCCAGGGGCCGGGACCATAGCTGATGCGCGAAACGCCGAGGGAAGCCAGTTCCTTCGGCTCGGGCACACCCGGCATCATCAGGATGTTGAGCGGCAGCTCGACGGCCTCGACGGCCTGGCGGATCAGATCCGGCGTCTTCAGGCCCGGCATGAAAATGCCGCTCGCGCCCGCCTCGGCATAGGCCCGCGCCCGCGCGATCGCTTCCGCCATCAGGGCCGGGTGATTCTCCGGCTCCCGATCCTTGAGAAAGAGGTCCGTGCGGGCATTGATGAAAAACGGCAGACCCGCGTCCTCGGCGGCGGACCGCGCGGAACTGATCCGCGCCGCCTGCTCGGCGACCGGATAAAGTCCGCTTCCGCCGATTTTCTGGTCCTCGAAGTTCACCCCGACGGCGCCGGCGGCGATCATCCGCGCGATGTTCTTGCCCACACCTGTGGGGCCGGTCGCATAAGCGCCTTCGAAATCGACGCTGAGCGGCAATTCTGTCGTTGCCGCGATCCGCTTCACGATCACCTCCAGCAGATCGAGCGGAAGCGCCTCGCCGTCACCGTAGCCCTGTGCGCCGGCGACGGACCAGCTTCCCGTCGCCAGTGCCTTCGCGCCTGAGTCCGCGACCGCTTTGGCGCTGCCTGCATCCCAGATATTGAAAAGGATGACGGGATCGCCCTTACGATGCAGCTCCGAGAAGGTCCGGGCCTTGGTTTCCTGGGACATGGCGTTTCTCTTTTCCCTTGGTTGCATAGCTTTGTTCGAGATCGATCAGCTTGCGCTTGCGCCAGAGTCCGCCGCCATAGCCGGTGAGCGAGCCGTCCGCGCCGATCACCCGGTGGCAGGGAATGGCGATCGCGATCTGGTTCGCCCCGTTGGCGCGGGCAACGGCGCGGGTCGCGCTCGGTCGCCCGATGGCCTTCGCGAGATCGCCATAGCTCCGCGTCTCGCCCGCCGGGATGCGCTGCAATTCGAGCCAGACTTCCCGGGTGAAGGGCGAGCCGTGATAGGCGAGCGGCGTCTCGAAACGCGCGCCCTCTCCGGCGAAGAAACCCGCAAGTTCCGCCGCGATCTGCTCGGTCGGCGGCAGCCGTCCGATTCCGATCCCGCCGGGGGCCGCCTCCCGAAGTTTCTTCAGCTCTCTTGGCAGCGCCTTGCGGTCGACGAATTCGAGCAGGTGCAGATGGGTCCGATCGCTGACCGCGACAAGCGCGCCGATCGGACTGTCGATCCAGTCCGCTTTCAACAGCTCGCCGCCGGTAAAACTCCGCGGCGACTGGCCGAGCAGGCGGGCGAAGGCGGCGCGGAAGCCGCTCGGAGAGTCGAAGCCGGCATCGAGTTGCGCGTCGATCACCCGCCCGCCGCCGGAAAGGGTGACGAAGCCGTCGCGCAGGCGGCTGAGCCGCGCCATCTCGAGGAAGGTCATGCCGAACTGGCGCTTGAAGCCGCGCCGCACCGTGGACGGGTCGAGCCCGAGGGCGACGATGTCCGCCTCGGTCCAGCGCCGCTCAGGTTCCGCCTCGAAGGCTGCCATCAGTTTCGTCACCCCCGGATCGCCCTCGGCGGCTTTCGCCAGCGGGCGGCAGCGCTTGCAGGGCCGGAAACCGGCCTCGATGCATTCGCCGACCGTCTCGAAGAAGCGGCAATTTTCCGATTTCGGGTTCCGCGCCGGGCAGGTCAGCCGGCAAAAAATCCCGGTCGAGGTGACGGCGACATAGGCCCGCCCCTCGAAGGCCGGGTCCCGGCGCTCGAGGGCGGCATAAAGCGTGTCGTGGTCGTATGTGTCGTACAGCATGACCAACGCCTACCAGATCGCCCGAAACCCGTACGCCGATTTTCGGGCGTTTATGTGTTTTACCCCCTCCCAACGGTCGTCATTCCCGCGAAAGCGGGGACCCAGAGAGCATAGGGCAGTGCCCGTCATCCCTGGGTCCCCATTTACATGGGGATGACAACCTTTGTTAGTTCGGCACACTAAATCTCGATATGGCCCGAAAGATACCGCGCGGCCCTGCCGGCCATCTCCACCCGGTCGCCCTTCAGGCTGCATTTCAACTCGCCGCCGCGGGCCGAGATCTGCCGACCGAGCAGCTCCTTCTTGCCGAGCCGCTCCGCCCAGTAAGGGATCAGCAGGCAATGGTTGGAGCCGGTGACCGGATCCTCCTCGATGCCGTGGTTCGGGGCGAAATAACGGGAGACGAAATCGACCTGCCAACCGGGCGCCGTTACCATGACGGAGACTGTCGGCAGCTTCTTCAGCAGGCCGAAATCGGGGCGGAGCGCGCGCACCTGGTCCTCGTTCTCGAGCACCGCCATCAGTCGGTCGCGCTCGGGTTCCTGCGGCGCGTCAAACAGCGAGACCGGAGTCGTACCGAGCGCCTCGTAGAGGCCCTCAGGGGTCTTGCGCGGCGCCGGCGGATAGCTCGGGAAATTCATCACGCAATAGTCGCCGTCGCGCCGCACGCGCAACACACCGCTCCGGGTTCGGAAACTGACCTCATCCCGCTCCGGCATCAGATCGTCGAAGATCAGCGCCGAACTGGCGAGAGTCGCATGACCGCAAAGATCGACCTCAACCGTCGGAGTGAACCATCGTAGATGAAAATCGGCCTCGCCGGTCTCGTCGGAGACGAAGAACGCGGTTTCCGCCAGATTGTTCTCGGCCGCGATCGATTGCATGGTGAGATCGTTCAGCCATGTATCGAGCGGACAGACCGCCGCCGGATTTCCGGCGAAGACTTTGTCCGTGAAAGCGTCGATCTGGTAAATCGGAACCCGCATTGTCCTTCTTCCTCTGGTTACGGATGTTCACTCAACCAGCGTGATGTTGATCCGCCGGTTCTGCTTGCCCTTGTTTTCGATCTTGCCGACCTGGACGGTGCCGATCTCGGCCGTGGAGCGGACATGCGTGCCGCCGCAGGGCTGGAAGTCGACATCCTCGCCGATGCGGATCATCCGCACCTTGCCGCTGCCCATCGGCGGCTTCACGGACATGGTGCGGACGAGATCCGGATTGGCCTGAAGCTCGTCGTCGGTGATCCAGGAGATCGAGATCGGATGATCGCCCGCGATCACCTCGTTGAGCTGCGCCGTGAGTGCATCTTTTTCCGGCCGCTCGCCCGGAATGTTGAAGTCGAGCCGGCCCTTCAGCGCGCCGATCTGGCCTCCGGTGACGCCGCCATCGACGACGGAGCAGAGAATATGCAAAGCCGTGTGGGTCCGCATGTGCTTGTAGCGGCGGTCCCAGTCGAGGGTGACCTCGACCGCCTCGCCGGCCGGCGGCAGCACGGCGCCCTCCTCCAGCACATGCAGGATGCCGCCCTCGCCTTTCACCGTGTCGACGATCGCGACCTCGCCGGCGGCGGTCTTCATGGTGCCGCTGTCGCCGGGCTGGCCGCCACCGGTCGGATAAAAGACCGTGCGGTCGAGCACCACGCCCTCGGGTCCGGCGGATACCACCTTGGCGGTGCAGGATTTGAGGTAGGAATCTTCGCGGAAGAGTTCTTCGGTCACTGTGCGGCCTCCCTGAGCTTGTCGGCTTCCATCAGGACCTCTTGATAGACTTCCCGGTCGACATTGCCACCCGTCAAGACGACACCGATCTTTTTCCCTTTGTTCGCCGCTGCCTCTTTCAGGCAGCCCGCGAGGGGGACGGCGCCCGCGCCCTCCGCGATATTGTGGGTATCGGTGAAATAGTGCCGCATGGCCGCCCTGATCTCCGCCTCGGAGACAGTGACGATGCGCTCCGCGCCCTTGCAGATCAGTTCGACGGCCGCCGGAACCGGCACCCGGCACGCCACGCCGTCGGCAAAGGTATCGGCGCTGTTGGTCGAGACCGGCTTCTTCTGCTCGAAGGAAAGCGCATAGGCGGCGGCATTCTCGGACACAACGCCGATCACCTCGGTCTTGAGGCCGAGCGCGTCGCGCGCCGAGATCACCCCGGAAATGCCGGAACCGAGCCCGATGGGGACATAGACCCGCTCGAGGTCCGGGCAGGCGGTAAGCAGTTCCAGCCCGTAGCTCGCCACCCCGCGGATCAGGTCCTCGTGGTAGCTCGGCAGCAGGTGAAGCCCTTCTTTCTCCGAGAGCGCGACCGCGTGCTCGAAAGCGTCCTGGAAGTCGCTGCCGTGCTCGATCAGTTCGGCGCCGAGCGCGCGCATCGCAGCGTTCTTCTCCACCGAATTGCCGTGCGGCACGACGATGACCGGACGCAGCCCGGCGCGCGAGGCGGCGAAGGCGACGCTCTGGCCATGATTTCCGCGGGTCGCCGTGATCACACCGGGGCAGTCCGGCATCCGGCGCTTGAGGCCGTCGATATAGACCAGGCCGCCGCGCACCTTGAAGGCGCCGAGCGGCGTGTGGTTCTCGTGCTTGACCCGGATCTCGGCGCCGGCGCGCGCCGAGAGCAGCGGCCAGTGATGCTGCGGCGTCGGCGGAACGACGCTGTGAACCAGATCTGCGGCGTCTTCGAGCTGCTGGCGCGTAAAGGAGATGGCCACGGGTCTTTCCTTTCGAGGTCACTTCCGGGAACGGCATCATGGCAAAGCCTTCCGCCGCATTCCATCCGTGACACGATCACATTGTCATCATTCAGAGAGGCAAAAATCGATACAATCTAACAATTGAACCCCTGCTTCCAGGGAGTAATATCGATTCAATCGTCGTTCAATCGGAACATTGTCACAGAGACAAAGATGCACCGCCCCGCGCTCGAATGGCTTCCCGATCTCTCGGGAATCCCCGGACCGAAATATCTCGCCATCGCCCGCGCGATGGCGGAAGACATCGCGACCGGCCGGCTTGCGCCGGGCACGCAGCTTCCGACCCACCGGGAACTGGCCTACCAGCTCGGCGTCACCGTCGGCACCGTCTCGCGTGCCTATGCCGAGGCCACGCGGCGCGGCCTGATCGACGGCGAGGTCGGGCGCGGCACCTTCGTGCGCCGCCGGATCGGCCGCGACATGGGCGAAATTCCGATCGGCGCGAACCGGGGCGGCATCGATTTCGGCCTGAACTATCCTCCGCTGGGCGCTTCCGAGCGCGAAGCCTTCTCCGCCGCCATGCACGAGATCGCAGACGGGCACGATCTGTTGAATCTGCTTTCCTACGCCCCCCACGGCGGCGCCCCGCGTCACCGCCGGGCGGCGGCCGACTGGATGACGAGCCTTGGCGTGAAGACCGACGCGGAGCGGACGATTGTCACCACGGGCGGGCAAAACGGCATGCTCGCCGCCTTCTCCGCCCTGGTCCAGGCGGGCGATACAATCCTGGTCGAGAAACTGACATATCCCGGCATTGTCCCCCTGGCCGAGATGCTCGGCCTGAAGATACAGGCGGTCGAGCTTGACGAGGAAGGGGTCAATCCGGATGCGCTTGAAGAAGCCTGCCGCAGCTTCGCGCCGCGCGCGATGTATTTCATGCCGACCCTGCAGAACCCGACCAACACGGTGATGAGCATGAAGCGGCGCGAGGAGGTCGCACAGATCGCCGCCCGCTACAACCTGATCCTGGTGGAGGACGATCTTTACCGTTTTCTCGTGGAGGATGCGCCGGAGCCGCTCTCCAACCTGCTTCCGGAGCAGTCGATCTTCATCACCTCGGCGGCAAAGCAGCTCGCACCCGGTCTCCGTATCGGCTGTGTCAGCGCGCCGCGCGCCATGGTGCCGCGGCTCGAGCGTGCGATGCGCGCCTCCACATGGATGGCGGCGCCGGCGATGGCCGAGATCTTCGCCCTCTGGGTTTCCCGAGGCGTCGCACAGAAACTCGCCCACGAGAAGGCGGCGGAAATGCGGAAACGCCAGCAGGCGGCCGCCGAGATCCTCGACGGTTTCGAGTTTGCCCAGCACCCGACCAGCATGCATCTCTGGCTCACGGTCCCCGCACCCTGGACCGACCGGGACGCGGTCGCGGTGCTGGGCGAGCAGGGCGTGTCCGTCTCCTCCGGGCAGGTCTTCGCCACCGCCCCCGGCGCCGGCCGCAACCGGCTGCGTCTCTCGCTCGGCAACCCGAAGGATCTGAAGACCGTGCGCCACGGCCTCACCCTCGTCGCCGACACCCTCGCCGGCGCGCCGCAGCAGGCCGCCTCCATCGTCTGACCCACCGCGGCCTCCGTCCGGACGCCGCACCTCAAGGAACGCGTAGAATGAAAGTCGAACCCGTCACCCTCGCCGGCAAGCATGTCCGCCTGGAGCCCCTCAGCGAGTCCCATATCCCGGCGCTGCAGAAGGCCGCCGAGGATCCGGCGATCTGGAAATGGACCTGGCCTGGCACCGATCCGGACGCGGTCGCGGCCTATGTCCGGCTCGCGCTGGAGAACCAGGAAAAGGGCATCGACTGTCCTTTCGCGACAGTGGACATCGCCAGCGGCGAGGTCGCGGGCTCGACCCGCTACATGACCATCGACACCAAGAACAAGCGGGTCGAGATCGGCAGCACCTGGATCAACCCGCGCTTCCAGCGCACGCCGCTCAACACCGAAGCCAAATACCTGATGCTGCAACACGCCTTCGAGACGCTCGGCTGCATCCGGGTCGAGTTCAAGACCCACCACAGGAACGAGCAGTCCCAGAACGCCCTGAAGCGCATCGGCGGGATCTACGAGGGCACGCTCCGCCAGCACATGATCCACACCGACGGAACCCTGCGCGACTCGGTCTATTTCTCCATCCTCGACAAGGAATGGGAAGGGGTGAAGGAGATGCTGGAGGGGAAGCTGAACCGGTAAACGAAGCCACTGCTTCGCAACCGTTTCGAAATTCGAAAACTTGCATCGAAAACACAACTAGAGGGAGAAATTATTTAATGCGATAATTTAGGCGGTTACTTTTGTCGGTGAAATTGCTCTAGCCCGCATAATTGGGCCAAAAGCGAATAAACGCCGGCCGGATGAGCGAAATGTGGACAGAAGATCAGCTGCGAGAAGCCTGCTCGGACTCTGCGCACGCATGCCGAACTAGTCTTTATACACTAATCGCTGTCTGTCTTTACGTTGCCATTACTGCAGCCTCAATCAGTGACGTCGAATTTCTGACCGGCACGACTATCCAACTGCCAATTCTTGGCGTTTCTGTTCCACTCGTACCGGCGATGTATTTCGCGCCAATCGTCATACTCGTTGTCCATGCCTATACACTTTCGCATTTCATAGAATTTCTTCGACGGCTGCGACTATTTCATGAAAGCCTAGCCAGTCTGGCTAGAGCAGACCAATTAGGCATGGCCATCTCGCCGTTCCTCCCAGGTCAAGCTGCTCTGCGACATTGCAGATCAGGATTGCTGCTGACGGCAGCACATTTCGGATCACTTCTGACCATCTTCTTATTGCCGCTGGCCACGATGGCATTTCATCAAATGCTTCATGTCCGCTATCAGAGCGACCCGCTGACCACCACCCATGCAACAATCACAACCCTCGACTTATTCATTGCCTTACTTACAGCTCACAAATCGTACGAGTTATCCGAAAAAAATCACCTTATAAATAAAACCTGCCTGTTGAGTTTCTATTTATTTATTGCTCTACCCACTATTTATTTTTCTTGGGTTGACATGACCCCGCCGGGAGGATCCATGGAGAAAACCTTCCTCGCAAGCACGGTTCTTTATGTCACAAATAATTTCTCATCACATGAAAAAGAAAAAAAACTATGTCAGACACATTACAACGGCAGTCGCGCGACAAAAGAGGACAAAGAGGAGCTCGATGAAGCTAAAGATAATAATCAATTCGACCCCGGCACTCACTCTGGTTTACGATGCCGCACGATATTGCTCTCGAGAGAAAATATAATCGACCAAATCTACCGGCGATCTCTGATAATTTCGCGCACCGACATCACACCGGATTTAGGCTCGGAAGAGTCAATCGTTACAGCACACGATCTGATCGGTCGACGCATCAACCGAAGCGGCGCGAATCTTCGACTTTTAACATTGGTCCAAGTGGACATGCCTCGTGCCTTTCTCAAAGGCGCGGATCTTCGCTATGCCTATCTCGACAAATCGAACCTCGACGGCTCCGTTATCCGCGACGGAAATTTTACAGATGCAGTTTTGCAGAAGATATCGCTCCGAAACGCAAATCTGAGCGGTGGCGAGTTCAAGAACGCGAACTTAAGGAAAAGCATCCTGACCGGCGCCGAGTTAACAAAAGCCGATTTGACCGACTCTACGATGGCGAAAGCAGATCTTAGGGGCGCGAATCTCACGAAAGCGATTCTTAAAAACACGAATTTCGACCGGGCAAATCTAGATTTCGCACTGCTCGACAAGGCAAAACTCGACGAAACCCGCTTAACTCACACAAGTTTACGTGGGGCCGAATTTACCAGCGTATTGATCAAACCGAGATATAGCGCCCGAACCAATATCCGGTTGTGCGAAACCGACTATTCGGGCGCCCGGCTGAACGCCCGCACACTCGAACGTTTACGCGAAACCCCGCCAGGGTCGACAAAATGCGCGTCATCGACTCTTCCGGACCGCGGAAGCGTCACTGAAACAGAGCGAAAATACACAAGCCTCATGTTTCCACTCATCTTCAAAGAAGCGTGCGATATTCCCGGTTTGCCTGAAGCGATATTCCGGCGCTACACAATGGATAAATACGATCTCGTCCAGTTGGATATGGCGAGATGGTTCAAATACGGAAAATGCCCACGGAATACTCGCGGCGCAGGCAAGACCATGTCCGATCTCATGCCAGATGATTTGATCCTGGAGATCGATTGGGCTGCACGGCGCAACTCAATCGATTACATTGACTTCACGCGCTATGCTTCGGATCCACACAAGAAGGCGCCGCCAACACGGCAAAATATCCCTCTACATTTCACTGAAAAAATCGAAGACCGGCCCCCAAGCGTATTAGAAGGCTTGCCCGAACAATTCTAACTCCACGGCCGCGACTGTCGTATCCCGAATCGTAACGGGATCACGCCTCGACAAATCCCGCTGTCGCCACAAGCGCCAGCAGCCCCGCGCAATGGCCGCGCAGGCTGAGTTCGGGCTCGACATCCACCCACTCCTCGAGCGTGTGCGCCCGTCCCCCAGCCCCGCCATGGCCAAACTTGACGGCGGGCACGCCGAGCGACATCGGGATGTTGGCGTCGGTCGATGAGGCGGAAAATTCCGGCTCGAAACCGTAGGCCTTGATCGCCGCCACGCTCGCTTCGACGATTGTGGTGTTGTGCGGCGTGGTACCGGCGGGGCGGTTGCCGATCCGGGTGAGTTCGCAGGTGATCTCGCCGTTCGACGTATCCCCCCGCGCGTTCTCGCCCTTCACGGCCTCCTCGATCAGCGCTTTGACCTCGCCATCGACCCGGTCCAGCACCTCGGCGGATTCAGAACGCAGGTCGATCTCGGTCCAGACCTCCTCCGGGATCGCGTTGACCGACGTGCCGCCCTGGAAGGTGCTGGCACAGTAGGAACTGCGCGGATCGCCGGGCACCTCGATCTTCGACATACCGACGAGGAAGGCGCCGAGCGCATAGGCCGGGTTCACCGTGCCGAAGGCGCCGAGGCTGTGCCCGCCCGGCCCCTTGAAGGCAACCTTGTAGCGGTAGGAGCCGACGCCCGCAGTCACCAAATCCTGGGTCTCGATACCGTCGAAGGTGAAGAAGGAGGCGATGCGCTCGCGGTAGGGGTTTTCGGTGAAGAGATAGCGGATGCCGCGCAGGTCGCCCTTGCCTTCCTCGCCCACGTCGCCGACGAAGAGGATGTCCTGCTCGGTCTCGATCCCGGCGGCATCCAGCGCACGGATGAAGGCGAGCAGGGTGGCGAGACCGCGCGTGTCGTCGCCAACGCCGGGGGCGAAGAGCTTGGTGCCCTCGCGCCGAACCTTCACATCGGTGCCTTCCGGGAACACCGTGTCGAGATGGGACGACGCGACAACGATCGGGCCGTTGCCGCGCCCGCGCCGCAGCCCTGTGACGTTGCCGATCCCGTCGCGCTCCACCTCCTCAAGGCCGAGCGCACGAAACATCTCCTCGTAGGCCGCCGCCCGCTTCTCCTCCTTGAAGGGCGGAGCCGGGATCTCGGTCAGGGCGATCAGCTCCTCGACGAAGCGGTCATGGCCGGCGCGCAGCGCCTCGGCGGCCTTCTCGAAACGCGGGTGTGACCGGATAAGGCCGGTGTCGTTGGTCATGATCTGCTCGAACAAATGAAGGCGGAAAAGATGAGATAAACAGCCTAGCGGAGCCGAACCGCCCGTTGGAAGGCCTTTCCTATCATAAATCCCAAAACCTGACCGATTCGAGCGAGCCGTCACCCGCAACAGCCGCCAAATCGCGGCGCTCAGCGGCGGCACCGGGCCAGCCTTTGCAACTTTGGCGATTTGCGGTCAAACTTTGCGCGGTACAAGAGAGTTGGACTCTCATACGTATCGGGAGCGTCAGAATGCGTTCAGGTCGGGGCCGGTCGGTTTTTCGCACTGCCGTGCGGCTGGTGCTTTGCCTCTTCCTATGGGGGGCATTCTCCCTCTCCGCCGGGGCGTCGACAAAATCACCCGCGAAACACATCGTTATCCTCTCCACCCTGTCTTCGCCCTTGCTCGACACCTCTATCGTCTGGTTCCGCAAGGAGATGGCCGAGCGCGGCTATGTCGACGGAGACAATGTCAGCTATGAGTTCCTGAATGCCGAAGGCGATATCGTTCAGGCGGTTTCCCTCCTCTCCTCGGCAATCGCGAAACGCCGTCCCGATCTGATCCTGACCGTTGCAACCCTGGCAACCCGAGCCGGGAGAGAACTGCTCGCCGCGACCCGCATCCCGCAGCTCTTCATGATCGTGACCGACCCCGTCGACGAGGGTCTCACGCAAGCGATGGGCACACCGAGCGGGTCCAATGTGACCGGCCAGAGCCATGTGGTCCCGGCAGAATCGCAGCTCGCCGTTGTGTCCGAGGTCCTTCGGACCGCCAAGCGAGAGGCACCGTTCCGCATCGCAATCCTGCGCTCGGATTATCCCTCGGCATTGAGCGTGTCCGCCCAATTGCGCGCGGCGGCGCCGAACTACCCGGCGATAGAACTGGTCGAACTCGGTTTCCCCTATCGTCCGGGTGACTCCGGTAGCCTCGAAATGAAGGCTTCCGCGCTACGACTGATCGAGCAGCATCGTAAGAGCCTCGACGGACTTTGGCTGGTCGCCGGCCCCAATCAGGCCAATCGCGCCTTTGTAGCAGCCGTGCAGGAAACCGGAGTTCCGATCGTCAATAGCGGGAACATCGGCAATGCCCGCAGAGGCGCCATGGTAGCGCTTCAGTCCACGGCCGAGTTCATCGGCAAGGATGCCGCGGAGACGGCCGTTACGATCCTGGCCGGGACCGATCCGGGAGAAATTCCCATTACCCGTCCCCGCCAATTCGTTGCCGGCGTCAACGTGACGACCGCGGGACGTCTCGGAGCGGTCATTCCCTCCGCCATTCTCGAGTTGGCTCAGGGCAATGTATTTCACTGAGAAAGCCATATGATTTGAGCCTATATGCGAAATTCTTGGCAGCCATCGTCCCCATCGTTCTCCTCGGAACGGGGGCGCTTGGATACTGGTCCTTCACCTATTCACGCGACGTGCTCTACGAGACCGAGCAACGGGCGCTCAGCCTCAGGATCGAGGACGCGCACGACCAGTTCCTGGCCCGCCGCTACCGCCTCCTGGAGACGACCGGGCTTAAGGCGCTGAAGTCCTATGTCGATCAATACAAGTCGGAGGCGCTGGACGACTTCGCGCTGCTGAGCGAGAGCACGGGCCGCCGGATCCTGATCTTCAATAGGGACGGCAGGGAATTGCTCTGCGCCGGCTGCAAGGACACCCTGGAACAAGAGGGATGGCGCGAGCTTGCGATGGGCGTCTCGGACGGGTTGACCGGCACGCACGAGGCCGCTCTTGACGATTTTGCGGTATTCGGGGCCAGACGGTTCGAGACGCCGGAATGGAACTGGGTGGTCTTGCTGACCTACCCCGAAGCCGCGATCTCTAAGGAGGTGGAGAATATCCGGCTCGCCACGATCGTCGTCTCCCTCGCCTCGATCCTCGCCATCGGCGGAATGGTCGCCTGGGTCTCGAGGACCCTGCTCGTCGGCCCGATCGTGAAACTCAAACTCGCCGCCGACGCCATCGCACAGCAGGAGCAGGTCTCGAACATCGACGTGCGGTCGGACGACGAATTGGGACAGCTCGCCCGCGACATGGAAACCATGTCCAAATCGATTCATGATTATGTCGAGAGCGCAAACGCCGCGAACCGGGCAAAGTCCGCGTTTCTCGCCACGATGAGCCACGAGATCCGCACGCCGCTGAACGGCGTGCTCGGCATCGCGCAGCTTCTCGAGGATACCGATCTCGACGCGGACCAGCGCAAGAAGGTCTCCAACATCATCGCGTCCGGCAAGACCCTGCTCGCGATCATCAACGACGTTCTGGATATGAGCCGGATCGAATCCGGCGCGATGGAATTGGAAGACACGGTCTTCAGCCTGAAAGACCTGCTGTCGTCGATCATGACCCCGTTCCGCGCCGCCGCGGATCAGAAAGGGGTGGCGATCCGCGGCGAGTACCGGATCGAGGAGCCCGACTATATCAGAGGCGACCCCGTACGCCTGCGGCAGGTCCTGTGGAACCTCCTCAGCAATGCCGTGAAGTTCACCGATGCCGGCAGCGTCGTCCTGAAGGTGTGGGAGGTCACCGGCGACGAAGCCGGTTCCAAGGGCACTCCGGAAGGAACCCGCGGGATACACTTCGCCGTCACCGATACCGGCACGGGTGTCGCACCGGAACGCCAAGCGTCGATTTTCGAGGCCTTCACGCAGGAGGACAGCTCGATCACGCGGAAGTTCGGCGGCACCGGTCTCGGGCTCTCGATCGTCAAACAGATCGTCGAGTTGATGGGTGGACGCATCGGCATTGAGAGCGCGCTCGGCGAAGGTACGACGATGGAAGTCTTCATCCCGTTCGCCATTGCCTCGGAAGGCGCGATCAAGAACGTGCAGTCGGAAACCGCCGGACGAAGCCTCGATAATGCCCTGCCTGCATACCGGGTCCTGGTGGCGGAGGACAACGCCATCAACGCGATGGTCGTCACCGCCGTGCTGGAGAAGCTCGGGCAGAAGGTCGACCAGGTCGAGAACGGCCTGCAGGCGGTCTCGGCAGTCCGCGACGGCGAATACGACGTCGTCTTCATGGATATCCACATGCCCGAAATGGACGGTATCGAGGCGACGCGGGAAATCCGCACTGGCAACAAGAATAGCGGGATTCCGATCATCGGCCTCACGGCGGAAGCCTTCGTCGAACGACATGCCGAATTCAAGGCCGCCGGGATGGACGAGGTCATGACCAAACCGTTCACGGAAGATCAGCTCTATAACGTCCTCAGCCGGCATTGCTGATGCCTCGGGCCTTCAGCCCGCAATATCATTCTCGATCATTCTCGGCTCAGCGCTGCCCGATCCGGAAATTCCAGGCGATCAGCGCATTGAGGATCGCCGCGCCGACGAAGGAATAGAGGATCTGCTCCGGTGCGAGCACGAAGCAGGCAGCGAGAAACACCGCCGCGTCGAAACACATCTGGAACCAGCCGGCCTTGAAGCCGGTCCTTTCCTCCACCACCAGCGCCAGCACGCCGAGCCCGCCGGCCGATGCGTTATGCCGGAACAGCGCGATCAGCCCGACGCCGGCGCAGGCTCCGGCGAGCGCGGCGCCGAACAGCGGATGCACGCGCTCGATCACGATGAAGTCCGAGAGCAACGGCGTACCGAGCGAGATGCAGGCCACCACGAACAGCGTCCGCAGGGTGAAGGCAATCCCGCGCCGCGCGAGGGACAGCACGAGGAACGGCAGGCTGACCGCGAAGAAGACCGTGCCGAAGCCGAAAGGCAGAAGATAGGAAAGCAGGATCGAGAGTCCCGCCGTCTGCCCCGTCACCAGCCCGGCCTGCTCCAGGAATATGACGCTCAGCGACATCATGAAGGCGCCGAACAGGATGCCCTGCGCATCGTAGAAGGAGATCGGTGACTTCATCGGATTCCGGATGGTGTCGGAGGTGTGGCGAGGGGTTCGTCGGGAACCGGGCGACTGGTTAGCCGAACCGCCGGAGGAAGACCAGCGAATTGCGGCTCCCGGACAATACACGGTCTCCATCCCCCGTCGTAATATGCTGCACGGCGTCCAGCCAGCGTGTACCCTGACGAAAACAGCGAATAAGGGAGCCGGCAATGCGCGTCGCACTCATCGTGGGGGTCCTCGCCCTCAGCCTCGGGGCCTGCGCCGGCCTGCCGGACGGCAGCCCTGAAGCCCGCACCGCCGCGCATTTCGAGGCGATCCGGGGCGACCGCACCCTCACCCGCGCCTTCCTGCAGGCGATGCCGAAGGGCGCGGACCTGCACACCCATCTCTCCGGCGCGGTCTATGCCGAGGCCTATATCGACTGGGCCGCCGACCCGGATATCGATCTTTGCTTCGACCCTGCCAAGCGCGCCATCGTCGCCTGCGCTGCTCATGTGCCGCCGGTGGCGAAACCGGACTGCCGCGAGGCGGTGCAGGTCCGGATGAGCGATGCCGCCGCGAGCGACGCCTGCCGTGCCGCCATCACCGACAACCTCTCGATGCGGAATTTCCGGCCCAACCCGCTCTGGGAAGAACGCTCGGGCCACGACCAGTTTTTCGCCACCTTCGCCCGCTTCGGCGCGATCTCCGGCGAGCGCAAGGCGGAAAGTCTCGCCTGGCTCGCCCGCAACGCGGCGCTGCAGAATATCGTCTATGTCGAGCCGATGATGACGCTCGGCTGGGTCAATCCGGCCGCGCTCGGCGTTACGCAGAAGCTGAAGGGCGGCAGCGACGCCGAACTCGCCGCCTTCGAGAAGGCGCTGCTCGATAACGGCTTCGGCAAGCTGGTCGATGCCGGCGCGAAGGTGCTGAACGACGCGATGGCCGGCGCCCGCGCCGAGATGGGCTGCGGCGGCACCGCGCCCGAGCCCGGCTGCGCCGTCACCCTGCGCCAGCTCGGCCAGAGCATCCGCACCCAGCCGCCGGAACACGCCTTCGCCCAGATCATGCTGCATTACATGATCGCCGACCGGGAGAAGCTCAGCGTCGGGGTCAATTTCGTCGCGCCGGAGGATTATCACGTCGCGCTCCGGGACTATTCCCTGCACATGGCGATCTTCGGATACTTCAAGCGGAAGTACGAGCGGGTCGGCCTTTCGCTCCATGCGGGCGAGCTCTGGCTCGGCGTCACCGAGCTTGAGGACATGACCTTCCATATCCGCGAGGCGGTGGAGATCGCCGGCGTCAACCGCATCGGCCACGGTGTCGCCATCGGCTTCGAGCACGGCAGCGAGGACCTGATCGCCCGCATGGCCAAGGACGGCATCGCGGTCGAGATCAACCTTTCCAGCAACGAGCAGATCCTCGGCGTGAAGGGCAAGGACCACCCCTTCCCGACCTATCTCCGCGCCGGCGTGCCGGTGATGCTCTCCACCGACGACGAGGGCGTCGAACGGATCGACCTCTCGAGCCAGTACCAGCTCGCGAGCGAGCGCTACGGGCTGAACTATGCGGAGCTAAAACAGCTCTCCCGGCAGAGCCTGGAGCAGAGTTTCCTCACCGGAGCGTCGCTCTGGTACGCCTTCAACATCGCCCAGCCGGTCGGCCCCTGCTCAAGCGGCTTCGACACGGCGGACTGCAAGGCGTTCATCGCCCGCAGCGACAAGGCGCGGGCGCAGGTGGAGCTGGAGAAGCGGTTCGCGGCGTTCGAGGGGCGGTGGTGAAACCGACTGGCTGCGGCCGCCTCTGCTCTATTCGATGGCCGCGCCAAGCCTCGACAGATCAGTCGATAGATAGATGAACTCGGCGATGCCGATGATGTTGTCGAGAGGGACCAATCCAAGTTCCGCATGACGACTGTCTTTTGCCCGGTCCCGATTGTCCGCCAAAAGGAAAATGTGTCCGCTCGGAACCGTGATTTCATCGAAATTGGCTCCCGCCCCACCGTCTTTCGAGACAAGGATGAGATGGGAGTGACCGCCCGGCAGAGTTTCCCGCATCAAGCGCCGTGCGTCGTCCTTCGCATCCACTTGCGATAGCGCGACCGGACTGCCGTTCACGTGAAGCACGCCATCGACGATCTCGATCCTGTCAAACGGTAGTCCTACAAGCCGCCGGACCCAGTCTTGCTCCGGATTGAGGGGATGACGGACGACCAGCACCGAACCGCGACGTGGGAAAGTACCGGAGAAATTTTCCAATCGGGCCATCATATGCTCGCCCGGATTGAAGTTGGGCTCCATCGCGGGCGTGAAGGCGTGATAGTTCTTACCCCCGGAGATCACCCAAGCCATGCTCGATATGCCTGTTTTGGCAACATGGAAGACGAACAAGGCAATCAATGCCATCGCGAGGATACCCGCTGCGATCGCGCCCCACTTTATCGAACTCTTCAAAAACCCCGAATCTCTTGCCATCAAAAGATCTTCCCCAAACAGCCCCTTGCCCGATCCCTGCATAAGAATCACCTGCACAGCAACCGCTGGTTCGCGATAAGGTCTGGCAAAACAAATCTTGTGTCCTTTGAAGGACACACAATGACAAGAAGACCGGGATGGAAACCATGAGCGGAACACCCGTCACCCCCTTCAGCACGCGCACCATGAACCTCGCGCATCTGGTCGAGCAGCAGGCGCGGCGGTTGCCGGACGCGCCCGCCTTCGTCTGGGGCGAGACCGTCTGGACCTGGCGGGAGTTCGACCGTCGGGTGAAGGCGATGGCGGCCGTGCTCGCGCACGAGGGCGGGGTCGGCAAGGGGGACCGCGTTCTCGTGCAGTCGCAGAACTGCAACCAGCTCTTCGAGAGCATGTTCGCCTGCTTCCGGCTCGGCGCCGTCTGGGTGCCGGCGAATTTCCGCGGCATGCCGGACGATCTCGCCTGGATGGCGGAACTTTCCGGCGCCAGGGCGATGATCTGCAATGCCGCCTTCCCGGAGCATGCCGCCGTCGGAGGTCCGGAGCTGGAAACGCGCTTTGCCATCGGCGCGGCGCAATTCGGACCGGATATCGACGACCTCATGGAGAAATATGCCGACACGGTACCGCCCCTGGCATCCGTCGACCGGGACGATCCGGCCTGGCTCTTCTTCACTTCCGGCACGTCCGGACGGCCGAAGGCCTCGGTCCTGACCCACGGCCAGCTCGGCTTCGTCATCAACAACCATCTTTGCGATCTCGTCCCCGGTGTGACCGAGACGGACGCCTCCCTCGTGGTCGCGCCTCTGTCCCATGGGGCGGGGATGCACCAGTTGATGATGGCGGCGCGCGGGGCGCCGACGATCCTGCCCGCCGCGCCGCGCTTCGACACTGGCGAGATCTGGTCGCTTATCGAGCGCTGGCGGGTCAGCAACATGTTCACGGTGCCGACGATCCTCAAAATGCTGGTCGAAGCGCCGGAAGCGATGACGGCGGACCATTCGAGCCTGCGCTACGTGATCTATGCGGGCGCGCCGATGTACCGCTCCGACCAGATCAAGGCGCTCGAGGTGCTGGGGCCGGTGCTGGTGCAGTATTTCGGCCTCGGCGAGGTGACGGGCGCGATCACCTACCTGCCGCCGCGGGACCATTCCGCCGGCGACGACATGCGCGTCGGCACCTGCGGCTTTCCGCGCACCGGCATGCAGGTGGAGATCCAGGGTGAGGACGGCGCGGCGCTCGCGCCAGGCGAGACCGGGGAGATCTGTGTCACCGGCGGCGCGGTCTTCGCCGGCTACTGGCGGAACTCGGAGGCGAACGCCAAGAGCTTCCGCGACGGCTGGTTCCGCACCGGCGATATCGGCCACATGGACGCGGACGGCTACGTCTACATCACCGGCCGGGCCTCGGACATGTACATCTCCGGCGGCTCCAACATCTATCCGCGCGAGATCGAGGAGAAGATCCTGCTGCACCCGGCGGTGACCGAGACCGCGGTCTTCGGCATGCCGGACCCGAAATGGGGCGAGATCGGCGTCGCGGTCTGCGTGCTGGAGGAAGGGCACAGCCTCGACGCTGTCGCGCTCGACGCGTATCTCCGCGAGAAGATCGCCTCCTACAAGCTGCCGCGGCAGTATTTCTTCTGGGACAGCCTGCCGAAAACCGGCTACGGCAAGCTCTCGAAACGGGTGATCCGGGCGGAGCTGGAAGAACGGCTCGCCGCCGGCGGGAGCGCCGCCTGATGCGCACCGTCACCCATCCGGGCCCGGTCGCCGAGGAGCGGCAGGAGATCCTGCCCGCGGAAGGCCGCCCCGTCGCGCTTACGCTCAAAGCAGGGCTTCCCTTCGAGGACGCGGTCGGCGAGGCGATGGCGGCGGAAGGGCTCGACGGCGCCTGGCTCGAGATCGAGGAAGCGATCGTCTCCTGCCTCGATTACGTGATCCCGGCGCTCTCTCCCGACGCGGACCATGTCGCCTGGTATTCCAATATCCACTCCTTCGGCGGCCCCGGACGGATCGAGCGGCTCGGCATGATGGTCGGACGCGAGAATGGCGCCTCCTTCCTGCACGGTCACGGGCTCTGGGCGCCAACCGGCGGCGAGATCGCGATGGGCCATATCCTGGCGCCGCGGACCATGCTCGCCGCGCCGACCGTCGCCCGCGGCATCGGCCTGACGGGCGCCCGCTTCGAGCGCCGCCCGGACCCGGAGACCAACTTCACACTCTTCCGCCCATCCGGCAACGCGCGCAATGCGGAGGACAGCGAGTACGCCCTCGTCCGCCTCGCTCCGAACCAGGATTTCACGGGCGCGCTCGACACCGCCTGCGCCGGGCTCGGCTGGGACGGCGCGCGGGTGCACGGCCTAGGGAGCCTGATAGGCGCGACATTCGAAGGCGGCAGCGTGCTCGGCAGCCTACCGACGGAGTTCCTGATCCTCGACGCCGAAGCGCGCGCGGAGGGTCAGAGCGGTCCCGGCCCCGAGATCGCCATCGTCGGCACCGAGGGCGGAGACATCCGCGAAGGCGCCCTGAAACGGGGCGAGAACGCGGTCCTGATCACGGCGGAACTGCTGCTGGAGCGCCGCTGAGGCGCTGTGTATCAGCGCCTCTCCGATCCCTCCAGCGCCCGCATCACCCGGCGCATGATCTTCTTCCGCGACCTCTCGTCCGCCGCGGCCTCCAGCTCGGCCCTGAGACGCAGCGAGAACTCCGCCAGCTCGTTGTGCCAGTCCGGCTCGCGCACCGCTTCCGGCGAGAGCCGCCGGGCCGCCTGCTTCTTCCGGAAGACCGCTCGGCCGCCGGAAAGGTCCACCACGTCATCGAGCTTCGGGATCAGGATGCGTTCCGGCTCCACCCCCTTCGCCTCCAGCGCATCGCGCATCGCCGTGAGCGCGTCTTCCTCGCCATGGGTCAGGAAGATTCCGGATTTCACCGGCAGCCGCTCTGTCAGCCAATCGACCAGTTCCTCGCCGTCGGCATGGCCGGAATAAACGTCGATCTGCCGGATCTCCGCCTTCACGCGGAGCTCCTCGCCAAAGATCGTTACCGCTTCGGCGCCGCCCGCGAGGATGGCGCCCAGAGTTCCCGGCGCCTGGTAGCCGACCAGCAGCACCGTCGCATCGGAGCGCCAGAGATTCTGCTTCAGGTGATGGCGGATGCGCCCCGCCTCGCACATGCCGCTGCCGGCGAGGATGATCGCGCCGCCATGGACGCGGGCGATCCGCTTGCTTTCGTCCACCGATTCCGTGAAACGGATATTGGCGCGCCGGAAACCGTCGCCGTTGGCGGGCATGTCCTCCAGCAATTCGGCATTCTTCTCGAACACTTCCGTCGCCCGGATCGCCAGCGGACTATCGAGGAAGACCGGAATCGCGGGGATCGTCCCCCGGTCGAACAATGTCCCGAGATCGAGCAGCAGTTCCTGCGTCCGTTCGACGGCAAAGACCGGGATCAGCAGGTTACCGCCCCGCGCCAGTGCCGCGTTCACCTCCTCGGCGAGCACCGCCCGGCGGCGCTCGGGACCAACATGCTCGCGCTGCCGCCCGCCATAGGTCGCCTCGCAGCAGATCCAGTCCCAGTTCTCCGGCGCATCCGGATCGGGGTGGAGCAATTTGCGGTCCGGCCCGATATCGCCGGAGAACAGAAGGCGGGACATCCTGCCGCCGCGCTCCCCCGTCGCGACCTCGATCTCGATCGAGGCCGAGCCGAGGATATGCCCCGCATTCCAGAATCGCGCACGCACGCCGTCCCCGACCTCGCGCCAGCTGTCATACTCGACGGCGGAGAAACGCTCCATCGCGGCCTGCGCGTCTTCCTTGCCGTAGATCGGCGTCACCGCCGGCCGGCCACGCTGGGCGTTCCGCCGGTTCAGCCGTTCCACCTCCATCTCCTGGATCGAGCCGCTGTCGGCCAGCATGTAGGTCAGAAGATCGATACTGCCCCGCGTGGCGAAGATCGGTCCGGAAAAGCCTTGTTTCACCAGCTTGGGGACGAGGCCCGAATGATCGATATGGGCGTGTGTCAACAGGACGAAGTCGATCTTCGCCGGGTCGAACGGGAAGGCGCCGTAATTCAGCTCCTTCAGGGTCTTGGAGCCCTGGAACATGCCGCAATCGATCAGGAACTGGCATCGCTCCGTCCTGATCCAGTAGCAGGACCCGGTCACGGTTCCGGCCGCGCCGCAGAAGGTCAGGATCATTCGAACTCGCTCCATGGATCATACCGAGAGAGGAACAATTTATCTGTCGACGCGCTTTCCGGTCGCATTATTTCCGCGCGCCAAGTGTCGCAACCCTTCGGCTCCGCGAACGCCCGGCTTCCCGCGCAACATGCCGGATGCTGGCACATCCGGTACCGGCATCCCCGCCCTGCCCGGCAACTATCCATAAATCACACGGCAAAACCTTTTCCCTGCGGATCGAATCTCAGACCGCTTCGTTCCCACAGATAAAAATACAAGAACAAAACCCTCTTTCTTCCGCGTCATACTAGGAATCAAGGAACGATCTTTCTATTTTCCGAGCGAATGGCCCGGCTGTTGTTCCCAATGCCGCCGCCTCAGGTCGATTGGACAGACAGATGAAGAAACTGATCGCTTCCCTCTTCGTAGTGCTCGTCATGACCGGCGCCGTACGCGCCGAGACCGTGACGCCGCTTGTCGATGCAGACTGGGCCGCCCAGCATGTCGGCACCCCAGGCGTCGTTTTCCTCGATGTGCGCGGCAAGCTCTCCGGCGCGAGCAAGGCGGACTACGTGAAAGCGCATATTCCTGGCGCAATCTGGACCAACTATCTGAAAGACGGCTGGCGGACCCAGGACGGCAACGGCACGATCGCCCAACTCTCCACCGTCGAGACCCTGGAAACCACGATCGGCGACCTCGGCATCGAGAACGAAGATCATGTCGTCATCGTCGCCGCCGGCAACAGCGCGCTCGACATGGGCACCGCGACACGGATCTACTGGACCTTCAAGATCGCCGGTCATGACGCCGTTTCGATCCTCGACGGCGGCATGCGCGCCTACACCGCGAAGATCGACGAGAAGACCAAGCAGCCGGTGAACCCGCTGGAGAGCGGAGAGATCAAGCTTGAGCCGACGATCTACACCGTCGAGCTGCGCGAAGAGATGCTGGTCGCCAAGGCCGACATGGCCGCCGCCGCGACCGCCGGCGAGGTCATCGTCGACAACCGCCCGCAGGACCAGTTCCTCGGCATCAACAAGCACGGCAAAGCGAAGCGCGCCGGCACCATTCCCGGCGCCCTGAACCTGCCGGAAAACTGGCTGACGGAAAACGGCGGCAGCTTCCGCGACCGCGACACAATCGCCAAGCTCTACAAGCTGGCCGGCGTTCCGGCGGAGGGCGCGCAGATCAGCTTCTGCAATACCGGCCACTGGGCCAGCCTCGGCTGGTTCGTCTCCCGGGAGATCCTCGGCAACACCGAGGCGAAGATGTATGACGGCTCGATGGTCGAGTGGTCCGCCGACCCGGACCTTCCGGTCGAGTCCGAACTCGACAAACAAATCGGCGCCTCGAAGAAGACGGCTCAGGTCACTCAGTAGAGACGCTCGAAAACAGCACGGGCGAGAGCAACCGGTCGACCGGCGCGTAATCGTCGGTCAGCACCACCGGAGACGGCGCTCCCGCATCCATCAGATCGGCAAGACGGATCCGCTGCCAGGTGCGGCGGATCCCGAAAATCGAGCGGATCGCGCTCACCGGCGCGGCTGAAGATGCCGCGACCACTTCGTAGGTGATGCGCCCGTCAGGACTGAACCCGGTGCTCTCTCCTGCTTCCCGCCAGACCGAGACATCCTCGAAATCCAGCGCCAGCGTATGGGTCAGCGCCGCGAGGAACTGCGGATTGCGCGCGCCGTCCACCACGTTCACGACATAGAACCCGTCCGGTTTCAGCCGCACCGCGACTTCTCTGTGAAACTCGCGGCTGACCAGATGGGTCGGCACCGAGATATCGTGAAAAGCGTCGCCGAAGATCACGTCGAACTGCGGAACGGGCCGCAAGGACTGGAGCAACCCGCGGGCGTCGCGGTGGTGAATCTCCAGCCCTTCGGCGGAGGGATCCAGCCAGAGATGACGCTCGGCTGCTTGCGTCACTGCCGGATCGATCTCCGCGACAAGGAGACGCGCGCCCGGTACGGTCGCCGCCCAGGAGCGCGGCAGGGAATAACCGCCTCCGCCGATAAAGAAAGCCGAGAAGCTCGCGCCGGGCACGTCGAGCGGAAAGCGGCGCCGGGCATATTCGTCGACGAAATGGATATAGGGGCTGTAGAGCAGGCTGGGATCCGCCCGGTCGTTGATGCTGTGCACCAGATTGTCCAGCACCATGAGCTTGCTCGGACGCCCGCTATAGGGCGCGAAATCGTCGATCACGATGCAGAAATAGTCGCTCTCCACCGTACAGCGCGAGGTGAAGGCTTCACGGGCGAGCCCGGTGCCGACGAGCGGCAGCCCGGCGACCAGAAGCGCCGCGACCGCTGCAAGCGCAGCCTTACGCCCCGCGAGCAGCGCGCAGGCGAGCGCGAGAACGGCATAGAGCGCAGTGACCGCGATCAGCGTCCCGCTCGACCCGATCCAGGAAATGAACAGATACCCGGCGCTCAGCGTGCCGCCGATGCTGCCCACCGTGCCGATCGCATACATCCGCCCGAGCACGGCGCCGGTATTGTCCGGTTCCTCGTCAACCGCGAGCTTGGTCACGATCGGCGCGACCATGCCGACAAAGAGGCTCGGCAGCAGGAACAGGGCTGTCGTGAGCAGCACCACGATCGTCACCTGCCCAAGCCCCGAGGCGAGCAGACTGACGGCGAGGTCGTTCAGGAAGACAAGCGCGAGCAGGCTGCCGAGTCCGGCGAGCGCCAGCGCCCCGGCGAGGCGACGGAGACCGCTCTGCCTGTCGACATCCGGTCCCGCCATCCGGCCGCCGATCCAGTGCCCGACCGAAAGCCCTGCGAGCACCACCGCGATGATCGCCGTCCAGGTATAGAGCGACATCCCGACATAGGGCGCGATCAGCCGCCCGGCGACGATCTCGACCACCAGCCCGCCCGCCGAACCCAGGAACAGCACGGCGGCGAGAAAGAGCCGGATCGCGAAACTCACGAGGCCACCCGCCCGTTGCCGTAGACCGGGACACGCCGGTCCAATACCCACTGGCAGGCGCCGGAACCGAGCCACATGGCCAGGAGAGCGAGCCAAGCGGTGAGCGAAAGCACCGAGCCGCCGGTGACGCCCGCGCCGACCGCGCAGCCACCCGCGAGCATCCCGCCGAAGCCCATGAGCAGGGCCCCAACAACATAGCGCACCATGCCGGTGGACTGGTCGAAGACCTGGACATGGAATTCCTTCCGCACCACCGAGGAGGCGAAGGAGCCGAGCGCGACCCCCGGGACCAGCCCGACCCCGAACTCGAGCGGGATCGCCGGCTCGGTGATCAGCGCCATCAGGGTGTCGGCGGACGGCCCCGTGAAGGTGACGCTGAGGACCGAGACCGGCTCGAACGACACCCGCGCGAGGGCGGACGTCAGCAGCCAGCCGAGCGCGATCGAGCCTCCGAGCGCGACCGAGATCACGGTTCGAGACCAGCCGATGGATGTACGCACCGAAAGGATAACCGCGAGCACCAGCAATCCGGCGCCGACGACAGCACCCGACATGGCCGGCAGATGGAGGTTGAGGTTGCGGATCT
The DNA here is from genome assembly GCF_024662015.1 of Nisaea acidiphila. Lineage (NCBI taxonomy): Bacteria > Pseudomonadati > Pseudomonadota > Alphaproteobacteria > Rhodospirillales > Thalassobaculaceae > Nisaea > Nisaea acidiphila. The sequence continues at coordinate 1,635,991 of NZ_CP102480.1, forward strand.
CGGGGCCGACGGTCCAGAGGGCGGACAGCTCGAGGCGCAACGGCGAGAGCAGACCTGTCAGCGCCGCCTGGGCGACGACGGTGACCATCAGCCCGGTCATCAGGGCACGGAGATTGCCAGTGGCGGAGAGCACCAGCAACCGGCTGGCGCAACCGCGCGCGAGGATCATGCCGACTCCGAACATCGCGCCGCCGATCACCGCGCCGGAGAGGGTTCCGGCCGAGGTGAGCTGGCGCACCTCCGACACCGGCAGATTGTCACTCCAGAGCAGCATCTGGACGAACAGCAGGGCGGAGCCGAAGACCAGGAGCCAGACGGCGAAACTTCCGCCCGCCTCGCCGCGCCAGAATTCGAGCGACGCGCTCCTGAGGCAGAACCGGCTCGCCTGGGCGCAGGCGCCGAAAATCGTTCCCACCAGCAGACCGCAGAGCGCGGCTTTCGCGGGATCGGAGATCAGGTCGCTCGCGAGGAGGGTTTCGAGGAAATCCATGACGCCCTCTCAAATCCCCGCGACAGCGCGGGTCAGGGACGGACGATTGTCCACCCGGCCTCGTTCGCCTCGATCAAGGCGACCACTCCGGTCTGGACGATCTCCGCATGTTCGATGATCGGGATCTTCGCGCCTTCCAGCCGCTCCATCGTGTCGATGGTGTTGCCGCAGGCAACGAAGGCGACGTTCGGCATGCTCATCTCGAAGCCCTGCACGCGTTTGGCGACATCCTCCGGTGCGGTGTCCGTGCGCAGCAGGTGCAGCCCCGCTTCGAAGGCAACGATGCGGATCTCCACTTCCTCGCCAATGCCGGAATAATGCCGGGAGACGTTCGCGGCCACGTTCAGCACCGACATCATCTTGTGCGGATCGTTGTCGCTGATCTGCAGGACCAGCCGGTGAATGCCGTCGTCCTCCTCCGCCCAAAGCTCCGACGGCGTCCCGACAGCCACCGTCACGAAACAAAGCAGGACAAGCGCCCGAAACAGAACCGGCATATCGCGTCTCCCATAACCATAAGCTGTCCCCGGATGGCGGCATGTCCGCGCCGGGAACCTTCATTTCAAGATACGCGATTACCATTTTCAGATCGGACTCTTTCATCAAATCCGCGGCAGCGGCCATGCGGGCCAAATTCCGGCCGACGCGTCGCGGCCCAGAGTAAAGATCCCCCGGGCCGCGGCACTGAGATGGATCAACCGAACATGTCGGCCGTGATACCCGCATACCAGCCAAGGCTCTCCTCGAAGGTCTGCTTGCGCAGGGCCGCATCCTCGCCGGTCTGGCTGATGAAGCCGGAGGTCTTGGCGATCTTCTCCGGCGTCGCCTCGTAAGCCGCGCCGACCTTCACGCCATTGTCGGTGTCGATCAGCGACCAGCAGGTATTGGAGAACTTGGCCGGAAACACCTTGGAGCCGGTGAGCGCGCCGCGGATGGCGTTGGCCGCCACTTTCGCCTGGCTGTTGGCGGAGAAACCGGACTTCGGCATGTCGCCCTGCTGCGACGCATCGCCGAGAATATGGATGTTCTCGTCCATCCGGCTCTGCATCGTCGCAGGCACCACCGGTGCCCAACCCTTGTCATTCGTGACGCCGGCAAGCTCCGCGATACGGCCCGCTTTTTGAGCGGGGATAACATTGACCACGTCGGCTTTCGTCACCTCGCCGCCGACGACCACTTCCATGGTATCCGGCCGCACTTCTTCGAGCGGTCCCGTGAACTCGGCGTCAAGCCAGTCGACCATGCCCGGGTAGCGGGCCTCCCAGCCTTCCTGGAAAAGCCCCTGCTTGGAGAACTTCTTCTTCGGGTCGAAGATCAGGATCTTCGCTTTCGGGTTCTTCGCCTTCAGCACATGCGCCACCATCGAGACCCGCTCATAGGGGCCCGGCGGACAGCGGTAGGGGTTCGGCGGCGCGACCATGGCGAAGACGCCGCCCTCGCGCATGGACTCCACCTGCGCCTTCAGCAACTCCGTCTGCGACCCCGCCTTATAGGCGTGCGGCATGTGATTCTGGGCGGAGATGTCCCAGCCCGGAACCGAGCCGTCGACGAAGTCGATTCCCGGCGACAGCACAAGCCGGTCGTATGGCACGGACGCGCCTCCGGCGAGCGCGACACTCTTCTTGTCCCGGTCGACACCGACCGCCCAGTCATGCACGACGTTGATGCCGTAATCGCCGGCGAGCTTGCCATAACTGTGCGCGATCGACTCAAGCGAGCGGAACCCGCCGAGATACAGATTCGAGAAAAAGCAGGTGTAATAGGTACGCGAGGGCTCCACGAGCGTGACGTCGAGCGCCCCCTTGCTGTCCTTGGCGAGATAGCGGGCAACCGTCGCCCCGCCGGCGCCGCCGCCGACGACGACCACCTTCGGCTTGCCGTGGTTCGCGCCCATAATCATCGGCGCCGCGGTGAGCGCGGCACCCGCTGCCGCTCCCTTCAGGATGGACCTTCTACTCAGAGACATGGCTACTCCTCCCTAATTGGGCCCCGTTCAGTCGAGGCCTTCGAAATAGGCCGCCAAACCGGCGATCTCCTCGTCCGACAAGCGCCCCGCGATCATGCGCATGACCGGGTGCGGACGGATTTCCTTCTTGTAGGCATGCATGGCGACCACGAAATCGTCCCGCGGCCATCCGGTGATCGAGGGTATCCCCTCGTTCGCCCCGCTCTCTTGGTGGCAGGTCAGGCACTCACCGGACAGGTATTCACCATAATCCGGATCGCCGACGATCGCGAGAATCGCGGGGTCCAGGTCATGGTCCGTCGCGGTCGTGGTCGGCGCGGCTTCGGGGATGTCGCTCGGCCTGTCGGAAAAGGCGCGGAGATAGGCGAGCAGATGGGACCGCTCCTCGGCGCTCGGCATTCCGGCGAAATTCATCCGTGTCTTGGAGACGAAGGTCTTCGGATTCTCGATATAGAGATCGAGGGAGTCGGCGTCCCAGACGAGACCGTCCGAGCCCGCGCGCAGCATGCCTTCGGAGTATTTGAAGCCTTCGATGGACCCGGCCGCACGGCCGAAGATTCCGTTCAGATGCGGACCGACCCCGTTCTTCGCGCCGTTGCCGAGACGATGACAGGATTGGCAGACCCGGAAGAGTTTCTCTCCGCTCGCCGCATCGCCGAGTTCGGCGGCGCCCGACGGTTCGGCAGGCGCGAAGACGGTCAGCAAGATCGCGAGGCTCAAAGCCTGGAAATTGCGTACCGTCACCGCGCGCATGCCGAGATCCTTACATTATTCGGGCATCGCCTTCAGGTAGGCGATCACCGCATTCAGGTCGTCTTCCTTCTTCAGGCCCGCGAAGGCCATCTTGGTCCGCTTGATCATAGCTTTCGGCTTTGCCAGGAAAGCAGCCATGGTTTCCTCGGTCCAGACAAGGCCTTCTTCGCCCGCTTTCACCATGTCCTTCGAGTATTTCTTGAACCCGTCGGCGGTGCCGGCGGTGCGGCCGAAGACATCGTTCAGGTGCGGGCCGATCTTGTGCTTCGCGCCCTCGCCGACGGCATGGCAGGCCTTGCACTTCTTGAAGACCTTCTCGCCCTTCTCGACCAGAGCCGGGTCGACGGCAGGTGCCGACGCGACCTCGGTCGCCGCTTCCGTCGCGGGTTCCGCCGTCTCGGCTTTCGTCTCCGTGCCTTCCCCCGTCGGATGCGCCGCGGTCGGATCGTCCGGCGTCACATCGATGACGGCCGCCCGCGCGGTGATCTTCACCTCAGGCTTGCAGTTCGTCATGCAGGGCGTGCGGTTTTTCCAGACCGCGCTCTCTAGTCTGTCGTCGGGATAGAAGTTCTCTTCGTTCGGCAGACGAATTTCCGTGAAGTTTTCCTTCGTCAGCTCGAAATCCTCGTCGACGAGGTCGTTCAGGTACATCAGGTAGGCCGTCAGCGCGTAGGTCTCGTCATTGCTGAGCGACTGTGCATCGCCGAACGGCATAGCCCGATGGACATAGTCCCAGACCGTCGAGAGATAAGGCCAATAGGAGCCGATCGTCTTCACCGGACGGGCGCTGGTCAGCGTGTCTTGACCGCCGGCCAGGACTGGCCAGCGACCGACCGCTTCGCCGAAATCGCCGTGGCAGACGGCGCAGCGTTCCATGTAAATCTCTTCGCCGTCCGAGACGGTGCCACTGCCCTCAGGAAGGCCGAGCCCGTCCGGACGCACGTCGATATCCCAGGCGGCGACCTCATCGGGCGTCGCCTCGCGTCCAAGGCCATAGGACTCGGCCAAAACCGGAGCGGAGGCGAGGCCGAAGACCAGGGTAAAGGCCGCAAGATTAGGAAATCTCGACATTTTCGGCCTCCCCTTTCTCATTGATGTGCCAGGTCTGGATACCGTTGTTGTGGTAAATCGAGTTCTCGCCCCGGACCGCCCGGAGCTCGTTCTTGGTCGGTTGCACGTAACCGGTGCTGTCGACTGCGCGCGACTGCAGCAGCAACGGGCTGCCGTCCCAGTCGAACTCGTAATAGAAGCGGTGCATGGACTTGTCCCAGGACGGTCCGTCGATCCGCGCCTGATGCCAGTTGCGGCCGCCGTCGGTCGTAACATGCACCTCCTTGATCGTGCCGCGCCCGGACCATGCGACACCGGTGATGATGGTGTGCCCCTTGCCGTGGGTGATCGGTGCCTGCGGGCTCGGATTGGTGATGACCGATTTCGCATCCATCTCCCAGGTGAAACGGCGCGCTTTGCCGTTCGCCATGAGGTCGGTGTATTTCGAGGTCTCCTCGCGGTGATGCCAGGGCATGTCGCCGACTTCGATCCGGCGCAGCCACTTGACCCACATATTGCCTTCCCAGCCTGGCACCACGAGCCGGACCGGATAGCCCTGCTCGGGGCGCAGCGCCTCGCCGTTCATGGCGAAGGCGACGAGGCAGTCATCGAGGGCCTTCTCGATCGGGATCGAGCGGGTCATCGCAGAAGCATCGGCACCTTCCGGCATAACCCACTTGCCATTGGTCTTGACCCCGGCCTGCTCGAGGATGGTCCTGAGCGAAACGCCGGTATAGATCACGTTGTGAATCATGCCGTGGGTGAACTGGCAGCCATTGAGCTGCGCGCCGCGCCATTCCATGCCGCTGTTGGCCGCGCATTCGAGGAAGTAGGCGCGGTTCTGCCGCGGGAACCGTTTCAGATCCTGCAGCGTGAAGACCAGCTCCTTCTCGACGAGGCCGTTGATCATCAGCCGGTATTTCGCCGGATCGATGTCAGCGGTGCCACCGTGATGGCGCTCAAAGCAGAGACCGTTCGGCGTGATCACGCCGTCGAGCTCGTGCAGCGGCGTGAAGTTCACCGAACTGACCGGGTCGGCGGTCAGCCACGGCACGTCGCGGCGGCGGACATGCGCCTCGTACTTCGACGGCATGCCGTAGGGGGCGACATCGACACCCTCACCGAGCTGGTTCGCCCAGGGCTGAACCTCGGTGATGGCGGGATCGCCCGCCGCAAGCGCCGGCGTCGCTGCCAGCGCACCGCCGGCGGCGATGCTTCCCTTCAGAAAGTTTCTGCGTGAAGTGGGGGTTTTGTCGGTCATCTTTCCGGCCTCCGGTCTATCCGGCGATTGTCTTAACGGCGGTGTTCGGGGTGATCTCGATGGAACCCTTACGCTGAATGTATTGCTCCACGAGGTCGTAGATTGGCGGGCCTTCGGTGCCCTCGTTGACCGACGCCCAGCCCGAGACGACATAGGTCTTGGCCGGATCGATCGGCTCCCCGGTTTTCAGCAGGGTCATGTCGGTGATGCGGCTGCCGATCGGCTTGGTGACGTCGATCGTGTAGCCCATGCCCCCGACGCGGACCATGTCGCCGCCCTGCTGGTAATAGGGATCCGGGTTGAAAAGGTTGTCGGCGACATCCTCGAGAATGGTGTGGATGAATTCGCCGGTCATTTCGCTGCGATAAGCGTTCGGATAGGACATCGAGGTCGCGGAATAGATGTCCTCGCGGGTGATCGGATCTCCCGGCAGCAGGCTGGCGCCCCAGCGGAAGCCGGGCGAGAGCGCGATATCGGCCTCGCGCTCTTCAAGAAGTGCCTGGCAGATCAGGTCGTCCCAGGTGCCGTTGAAATTGCCGCGGCGATAGAGCAGCGACTGCGTCGTGCCGATCACCTCCTCCAGCTCCGCCTTGAACGGCGCGCGTTCGGCGTCGACCAGCGCGGTCATTTCCGGGTCCGGCGCGATTACGTCGGAGAAGATCGGGATCAGGCGGTACTTGTAGCCTTTCACTCCGCCGTCGCGGACATCGAGATCGATGCGGGACACGAACTTGCCATGCGAACCCGAGGCGATGATCAGGGTCTTGTCGACCTGCACCGGCTCCGGCAGTGCGTCATGGGTGTGGCCCGAGAGGATGACATCGATCCCCTCGACCTGCGCGGCCATCTTGCGGTCCACGTCGAAGCCGTTATGCGAGAGCAGCACGACCAGCTCGGCGCCGTCCGCCCGGACTTCCTCGACCACTTCCCGCATCCGTTCCTCACGGATGCCGAAGGAGAGGTTCGGGAACATCCAGCGCGGGTTGGCGATCGGCAGATAGGGGAAGGCCTGGCCGATTACGGCGACTTTCACGCCGCCGCGCTCGAACATGGCGTGGGATTCGTAGGCCGGCTCATCCCACTCGTTGTCAAAGATGTTCGCGCCGAGGAACGGGAACGGCAGGTCGTCGACAATCTCCGTCACCCGTTCGATGCCGTATGTGAATTCCCAATGCGATGTCATCGCGTCCGGCTTCAGGGCGTTCATGATATTGACCATGTCCTGCCCGCCGGTCTTGAGCGCTGTGTAGGACCCGTGCCAGGTATCGCCGCCGTCGAGGAAGAGCGCATCCGGGCGGTCGGCGCGGATGGATTTCAGCACTGTCGAAATCCGGTCGAAGCCGCCGACACGGCCATACTCGCGTGCCATCGCGACGAAGTCTTCGGAGGTCAGCGCGTAGGCCTCAGGCGATCCGGCTTCCAGCCCGTAAGTGTCGAGGAATCTCTTGCCGGAAATATGCGGCGGCTTGCCCTTAGCCTCCCCGACGCCGAGATTGATCGACGGCTCGCGGAACCAGACCGGCTTCAAATGCGCATGGCAATCTGTCAGATGCACCAGGGTCACATTGCCGGTGGTCTCGAAATCGAGCAGCTGATCCTGGGTCAGCCGCTGCTGAGCGGCGAGCCTTGCCCAGCTGCCGAAACCGCTCGCGCCGACAATGGCGGATGCGGCGAACGAGGCCTGGAGGAAATCGCGGCGCGACAACATGGCATGTGGCTCCTTCAAACCGTCCCATGCGCGGGACACAACTCTCCCGTCCGCGGCATTTCCCAGCCTCGGCGAACCGGAGTAACGAGTAAAACAGGCACCGGGCGGACCCGGGCCGGAATAGGCCCGGGCTCAGCGGCGGGTTAGTTACGCAGCGACGGCGTTTCGACCGAGAGACCCTGGCCGCGCGATGCGAGATACAATTCCAGAGCAGTGAACTCGTCCGAACCGCGCTTGTAAGGTGTCGCCCGGATGTTATCCATGCAGCCTTTGAAGCGGCGATGGATCGAGCCCATGCCCTGCCACTTCAAGCGGTAGACCGGAAATCCGTTGATCTGGCCCTGGCTCAGATGGTCGGCCCGGATCATGTTCCCGTAGTTGTTTTCGTGGCAATGCGCGCAGGCCATGTCGAGCTGACCGACGCGGGTGTAGTAGAGCTCCTTGCCCTTTTCCCACCATTCCTTGGCCGGGCCGTCGGTTTTCACATTGACCGGCATGCCTCGGGACTGCAGGCCGATGAAGGAGGTCATCGCCAGCATCTCCTGGCTTTCCCACTTCCACGGCTTGGCTTTCTGATGCTCCTCGCGGGACCAGTTGATGTGGTCCTCGAGCGCGAACAGGGTCTTCTTGCCTTCATGCCATTTCGGCATGGAGGCACGAACGCCCTTCATGCTTTCGGCCGCATCGCCGTGACAATCCGCGCAGGACTTGCCCGCCTCACCGTCAGCGGTTTCCCAAAGTTCCGAGCCGTACTCGGCAAAGATCATCGCCGGGTTCTCGAAATCGTCGGTCTGCAAAGCCTGGGTTTCGTCGTTACGGAACCGCCAGCCCGACAGAATCTCGCTCAGCGGCGAGTCGGCCGGCGCCTCAAGCTTGGTGACGAACTTCTGGCCGTCGATTTCAAGCTCGGCATTCTCGTCGGCCACTGCCGTCTGGGCAGTGGCGGCGAAGAGGCCGATCACCCCCAGTGCCACGAGTTTTCGCATGTCGTTCCTCCCACTATCCCCGTTCGTTCAAGCGACGGTGATTTTCTTTTCGATGTCGTAGACGGAGCCGTCGTCGTCGGTCCATTCGAACCGTATCGTGCCGGACTCCGAAAGCTTCACCGAAAACTCGACATAGGGGTTCGCGGCGATGGCCGGTTCCATGTCCATCCAGAACACGTCCGTGCCGTTATATTTGGCGACGAACTTGTTGATGATCTTCCGCGGGATCAGCTCACCGGTCTTGCGATCCTTGCGCTGCCCGGACTCCATCGGGTGGCTGATCAGGGTCTTGATCGTCACCGCCTCTCCGGCCTTGGCTTTCTTCGGAACTTTTACGCGGGGTTTGATTTTAGCCATTTCTTGATCTCCTCAGAGCCTCAGCCGCCGCAGCCGCCGATCGTCACCTTCACTTCGCGCCGGGCCATCTTGGTAGACCCGTCAGCCATTTTCGCGACCGCCACGATATCCTGCGTGCCCGCAAGACGGATCCGCGTGGAGGCGCGGCTCTCGGCGCTCATCTCGGTGAAATGGAAGGTTCCGACACCCGGATTCGGGTTGCCGGCGGCCAGGATCATGATTTCGGTCGCGCCATCGGCGGAGACTTCGATCGGAACGGTGTTCCCGTTCTCGGCGATTTCCGGTGCGCCGATCTCGACGCCACCGGTCTCCGGCATGCCACCGGCGTATTCCTTGACCGCCGCCATCGTCGCTTCCTCGGACGCGTGGGCCGGCATGCGAATCAGGCCAACGGCGGCCAGACCGGCTGCCAGCGCGAACAAGTCACGCCTTGTCATCTGCATGGAATTATCCTCCGTTTCGGATTTTCTGTGGCCGGGCATTCATGCGTGTAAGCCCGCACCTATTCGTCCTTGAGCGTCATCAGATAAGCGACCACATCCTCGACCTGCTGGGCGCTGAGGATGGTCTTGCCCTGGAACTTTTCGGCGACACGGTGATAACCGCTGTCCCGATAAAATGCCGGCATGATGGTTTCCGGCGATAACGCTTCCTTGGAATTCACCACGATCGCTCGCAGCTCCTCGGCCGACCACCGGCCGGCAACACCGTCGAGCGGCGGCCCCACTTCGCCATGATACGGCTGATCCGCGAGATCTGCATTGACGTGGCACGCAAGACAGTTGCCCAGCTTGCGCCCCATGAACCACTGGCGCCCTTTAGCCGGGTCGCCCGCCTTGTCGGTCAGGGGCTTGGCAAGCGCCCCGTCGACGATCTTGACCTCGCCGGGTTTGACGGTTTCCGCAGAGACGCCCGAGATGCCGATCAGCAACGCCAGCGCGGTGGTGACAACAATTCTCATCACCGAATCTCCTCCCACTTTCTTTTTAACCGGCCCGGTGCACCCACCGGCCGTTGTTTTCAGCAGACCGGAAAATCTGCAAGAACGCAACAACAAATTCAAAAATATGAATTTGTTGTTGCGTTACAGCCGCGTGACCATTCCGGATATTTTAAGAGCCTTCGACTACTGGCTCTTCTGCCGCTCCTGAATGCGACGTGCATGATATTTCTGGAAATGCTCGTCGCTCTCATATCCCTTTTCCTTCACCCAGGTGAACATGTCGAGGGTCGTCCCCTTGCCGAAAGCGCCCGGCATCGTCGCCACCGAGGCCCGGCCGGCATTGTCACCCTCGGGCACCTTTTCCGGCATAAACAGGATGGTTGGCGTGAACACAACGCCCCAGCGTTTCGCCATCTCTTTTTCCGGCAGGGCCGTACCGTCGAAATCGGTGACTTCCTCGTCTCCAAACAGGTTGTACTGGATCACCACGAAGTTCGACTTGATGAATTCCGCCACCTCCGGGTCGGAAAGCGGGCCTTCATGCAACTGGCGGCAATAGATACAGCCGCGCTGCTCGAAGATCATCGCGAGCCTTTTTCCCTGGCTCTTCGCGTCCTGAATGTCTTCGGCCACGTCCTTGAACGTAACCGTGAACCACTCCTTCTTATGCAGTCCGTCCTCACCCACTTCGGCGAGCGCGGTCTGGCCGAACAGCAAGACGGCGAACAGTCCGACGAACATACGCATCATGAGCTGTCTCCTTATCCGATGGTCCCGAAAGCCGGGAACGTATCAAGCATCCACTGGGCGATGACACCGACGGTATTGGTTCCGATCAGGATCGCGAACAACAAGAGCGTCGCACCGATCCCCTTCTCGACCGCGCCGAGATAGCGGCGTACCGATTTCATCCAGTTCATAAAGGGCCCGAAGAAGGCTGCTGCGACGATGAAGGGCAATGTCATCCCGACCCCGTACCCAAGCAGCAGGATCACCCCGTCGCCGACGGTCTCCGTCGCACTCGCACTGAACAGGATCATCGCCAGTACCGGGCCGACGCAAGGAGTCCAGCCGAAGGCGAAGGCGAGGCCGACGAGATAGGGGCCTATCAATCCGGCGGGCGCCGCCACGTCCATCCGGGCCTGGCGGTAGAGCAGCGGGATCTTCAGAACGCCGAGGAAGTGTAGCCCCATCAGCCCGATCACAACTGCCGCAGCGTAACGCAGGATGTCGAAATACTCGCGCAGCTGCTGGCCGAAGACCGAAGCGCTGGCGCCGAGGCCGACGAAGACGGTGATAACGCCCGCGGAGAACAGGATCGCCGAAAGGACGACCTTGCGCCGCGCCGCGGCGTCGCCATCGACCTCGGAGATTTCGTTCATCGAAACCCCTGCCATATAACAAAGGTAGAACGGAACGATCGGCAGGATGCAGGGGGTCAGGAAAGAGGCCAGCCCTGCGGCAAAAGCGCCGCCGACGCCTATATCGAATCCCATGTGACGCCCATTCTTGTATACTCCGGTCCGCGTTTCCCCAACCGCACTTGCGGCCAACATATTCTAACATTAGAATTTGTAATTATGTTCTACGCGACGATCGGACAACGCAAGAGAATGTTTGCCAAGGCTCTGGCGAAAACAATCCTCTTTGCGGTCTTGCTCGTTTCGGTCTGCTCCGGCGGACAGGCCCGGGCCGGAACGGAACTGCTTATGGTCGAACAGGCCGGATGCGAGTGGTGCGCCGCCTGGAACGCGGAAATCGGCGAGATCTATCACCTGACACCTGAAGGCAAGCGGGCGCCGCTGCGGCGGCAGGATCTTTTCGACAAATGGCCGGCCGATATCACCATCAAGGGTCAGGTTCATTTCACGCCGACCTTCATCCTGCTGGTGGACGGTAAGGAAGCCGGGCGGATCGAAGGATATCCCGGCGAGCATTTCTTCTGGCCGCTGCTCGCCCAAATGCTCAACCGGACCCCACGCGGGCCGGACAACTAAACGGGAGGAAACGACTCATGAAATTCAATCTGCTTGCCGCCGCCGCAATGGCCGGCCTGATCGCGCTCTCATTTCCGCGCGCCTCAACGGCCCAGAACGCCGAGGCCATCTTCAGCACCGACTCGATGAAACCGGAAATCGCCCTCGATCTTGCAAAGTCGGCGCTCGATATCTGCCGGGCCGCCGGATACCAGGTCGCCATCGCCGTGGTCGACCGTTCCGGCCTGACGCAAGTTGTGCTGCGGGACCGCTTCGCCGGCGCACATACCGTCGATACAGCGACGCGAAAGGCCTGGACGGCGGTCAGCTTCCGGACTGCAACCCTCGATCTCGGTACACTCGTCAAGGAATCTCCCGTGATGGCCGGTCTGCCCGACATCACGAACGCGCTCGTGCTCGGTGGGGGTATCCCGGTCCAGGCGGCCGGCAATATTGTTGGCGGAATCGGCATTTCCGGGGCTCCGGGTGCCGACCTCGATCATGAGTGTGCAGAAAAAGCGATTGAAAAATTTCAGGATTTACTGGATTTCTAGGCGCCTCGTTCTGGAGTTACGACATGCCGCTTCCCGTTCTTGATGAATCCGTCACCGACGCCGAGTTCGACACGATGGTCGAAAACGCCACCCGTGCCACGGAGTTCATGAAGGCGCTCGCCCACGAGGGGCGGCTGTTGATCCTGTGCCAGCTGGCGACCGGGGAGAAATCCGTTACCGAGCTGGAGGAATTGCTCTCCTCGCGTCAGGCCGCCGTCTCGCAACAATTGGCGCGGCTGCGCCTGGAAGGTCTGGTCAACCACCGGCGCGACGGCAAGGCGATCTATTACAGCCTGAAAGACGACCGGGCGGTGCGTATCCTCGAACTGCTCTACGACATGTTCTGCAAGGACGAGAGCGGGGTCGCGCTGGAAACCGCCTGAGCAGTGAGTTGGTTCGGGAAAAGCACATGAAACCGCAGGTCGACAGGCCTGCGGAACTGCGCCACTATCGCTGAATGTTCGGCCTGACTGATACCGCTGCGGTGACCCTGGTTGGCTTCGCCAGCGGCCTCGTATTGGGTCTGGCATCCCGCATTCCCCGGTTCTGCACCCTCGGCGCGATCGAAGATGCGCTCTATGGGGGCAATCGCGACCGCATCATGATGTGGCCGATGGCGATCGGTACGGCGGTCGCGGTAACCGCCCTGCTCTCAGCCTTCGGGCTGGCGGCCGTGGAGGGATCTGTCTATCTGCGCTTCGAGTTCAGCCTCTCCGCATCGCTTGCCGGCGGGCTGATGTTCGGTGTCGGCATGGCACTCGCCGGCAATTGCGGCTTCGGCGCACTCGCCCGGATCGGGGGCGGCGATATCCGCTCGGCGCTGATCGTTTTGACGATCGGGATCGCGGCCTATTCGACCGCCGTCGGGCCGCTCGCGGAAATGAGAAACGCGCTGTTTCCCCGTGAACATGCGGCAAGTCTCTCCGACAGCTCGCTCGCCGTGCTGCTGGAAGAGGTCACAAGCATTCCGGAGCTCTATATCTCCCTCGCGGTCGCGCTTCTTCTCGTGGCGCCCGCGTTGACCGACCCACACTTCGTCCGCAACCGTTCCGCCGTCCTTTGGTCCGTTCTTATCGGCCTCTCCTGCACGGCCGCCTGGTTCGGCACGACCTATGTCGCGCAGACGGGTTTCGACCCCATCCCTGTCGAGTCCCATAGCTTTACAATGCCTCTCGGAGAAATCTTGCTACAGGCCATGGGAGTGAACAGTCTTGGCGGTTTCTCCGTCGGATCTGTCCTCGGGGTCGTCGCCGGAGCCTGGTTAGGCGCGCGTATCCGCCATCAGTTCCGCTGGGAGGCCTGCGACGATCCGGGGGAATTGCGCCGGCAGATTTTCGGCGCGGCCCTGATGGGGGTCGGCGGCGTGATCGCTCTCGGATGTTCCGTCGGGCAGGGTCTCTCGGCCTTCTCCGCTCTTGCGATCAGCGCCCCTGTGACCATTTTGGCCATCCTCGTCGGCGCGGTGCTGGGTCTGCGATATCTTGTCGAGGGTCGCAATCCGTTCGAGAGCCTTTCCGCCATACTGCCCCGCCTCTTCGGCAAGCGCCCGCGATCGCATTGAGCGAACGCGCCCCCGGCCAGAGCGGCGCCGGGACAGCCTTCAGGGATGCAATCGGAGAAAACAATCATGTGGCGGAAAAAGCACAGGCCGCAGCTTTCGCAGCAGAAGCGTGATTTCCGACTCGCCCATCATGTCATGAGCTGGCATGGTTAACGCGCTCCGGCAATTCGGCCGGAGCCAGCTGCCACGAGCAGGGAGATTTCTATGCGCATGATGAGCAATCCATCGGCCCTTATGGCCTGATCGTCGACGCGCGTAGCTTTCCAGCCTTCGGAATACCTTCTTCCACATTTCGGCTCTTACGCGTGATCGGCGCCGTCCCCGCGACGTCCCGACCCGATGCGTTTGGAGCTGAACCGTGTACCACCATATCCCCAGTCTGATCGATCCCTGCGCCTCGGATCGCCTGGAACAACCTCCCAAGGGATTGTTCGCCTTCTACCGCCATTTCCTGCGGCAGGTCTGGCCGCTCTTCACCTGCGTGGCAATCACCATCGGTGTCCTTGCCCTGATCAACGCGGCCCTATTCCTCGTTGTCGGCCTGCTGATCGACGGCATGCAGGGCGCGGAGACGCCTGCGGCCTTTTTCGCCGAGTACGGTTGGCTATTGGCGCTTGTCGCCATCGCCACGCTGGTTCTGGAACCCCTGCTGCTGGGCGTGCATCTAGCGATCTTCAACCAGTCGATCGTGCCGGCCTTCACGAACCTCGTTCGCTGGCAAAGCCACCGTCACATGCTGCGTCAGAGCATGAGCTATTTCAGCAACGACTTCGCCGGGCGGTTGAGTCAAAAGGTCATGCAGACGGGCCTCTCGCTCCGCCGCTCCGTAGGCCAGCTGATCGATGCCGTCTGGTACGTGACAGTCTTCTGGATCTCGGGAATTGGCATTCTCGCCGGTTTCGACGTTCGCCTGATGCCGCCGCTCCTCGTCTGGCTGGTCGCCTACGGTATTGCGCTCTGGGTCATCGTCCCGCGCATCAAGGTGCGTGCTGCGGCCGCCTCCGAGGCGCATTCCCAGCTGACCGGCAGGATCGTCGACAGCTACACGAACATCCAGACGGTCAAGCTGTTCGGCCACACCGCCCGCGAGGACGACTACGCCCGCACGGGCATGGAGAACCAGCGCGAAGCGAGCTTCCGGGTGATGGCGGAGGTTTCCAACATGGAACTTCTGATCACGGTGATGAATGGCGGTCTTCTGCTCGGCCACGGAGCTCTCGCGCTCTGGCTCTGGAGCCTCGGGGAGGTCAGCGTCGGCGCGGCGGCGGCCTCGCTTGCCCTGGTGATGCGGGTCATCACGATGTCGCACTGGGTGATGTTCGTCGCTTCCGAGATTGCGGAAAACGTAGGCCAGGTACGGGACGGCGCCGACAGCATCGCGGTCCCGCACGCCGTGACCGACGATCCGGGCGCCCCGCCGCTCTCCGTGACCAAGGGTGAGATCCGCTTCGAGCAGGTGGCGTTCAACTACGACCGCCAAGAGACGGCGGCCGGTCCGGTTGTGCACGATCTCAACCTGACCATCGCACCTGGAGAGAAGGTCGGACTGGTCGGCCGCTCCGGAGCCGGAAAGTCGACTCTGGTCAACCTGTTGCTTCGGTTCCACGACGTGTCCGCCGGCCGGATCCTGATCGACGGACAGGATATTTCCGGCGTGCAGCAGGAGAGCCTGCGCTCGGCGATCGGCATGGTGACGCAGGACACCTCTCTGCTGCATCGCTCCGTGCTGGACAATATCCGCTACGGGCGGCCTGAGGCCGATCTCGAACAAGTGGAGGAGGCTGCGCGCCGCGCGCATGCGGACGAGTTCATCCGCGATCTCGAGGATCCGGAAGGCCGGCGCGGTTACAAGGCCCATGTCGGCGAGCGGGGCGTCAAGCTCAGCGGCGGCCAGCGCCAGAGAATCGCGATCGCGCGCGTGCTGCTGAAGAACGCGCCGATCCTGATCCTCGACGAGGCGACCTCGGCGCTGGACAGCACCGTGGAGGCGGCGATCCAGGAGCAGCTCTTCAACCTGATGGCCGGCAAGACGGTAATCGCCATCGCCCACCGACTCTCGACCATCGCCGCGATGGACCGGCTGGTGATCCTCGATCGCGGCCGGATCGTCGAGCAGGGCAGCCATACCGAACTGCTGGAGCAGGGCGGGATCTATGCCGAGCTTTGGGCCCGGCAATCCTCCGGCTTCATCGCCGAGGATCTGGAGACGGCGCCGGCGAATACGGGGTGAACTGCGCTCGCGCCCGACAAAAAAGAGCCCGGCCGCAAGGCCGGGCAGTCAGGCTTACGTCGGACCGGAGATCAAGAAACGGTCCGAACCGCCAGGGATTGAAGTCTGGTCCCGCGGGAACCGCCGCCTCAGCCGGCGGCGCCCTCCTGCACGATGGTGTAGCGGGCCGTGCAGATGCTGCGCGTTTCGCTGGCGACCCGGTCCCAGACCGCCCGCGCCTCTCTCTGGTCTCCGAACGGGCCGAAGAGACGCTCGGTTCCGTCGATCAGCTGGCTGAAGCGGGTGTCGGTATATTCCCCGCCGATGACCCAAAATCGTTTGCTCATGACACTCTCTCCTCGTCTTGCCGGAGGCCTCCGGGATGTCCGGGAGCCGGCGGGCGTCGATGGTGTGGTGGCCGCCCGCCGGTCCCCTTTGCTCCCGGACCCCGTCCTCCCTTGGACTTCTTATTCCGCCGCGGTGCGCGCGGCTTCCTCCTCGCCGTAGAACTGGGCTTCCTCGGTCGAGCCGGTCAGCGCCGTGGTCGAGGAGGCGTCGCCCTTGATCGCGGTCGCGACCGCGTCGAAGTAGCCGGTGCCGACCTCGCGCTGGTGCTTGGTCGCGCTGTAACCACGGCTCTCGGCGGCGAATTCGGCATCCTGCAGCTCGGAATAGGCCGCCATGCCGCGGTCCCGGTAGCCCGAGGCGAGCTCGAACATGCCGTAGTTGAGCGAGTGGAAACCGGCCAGGGTGACGAACTGGTACTTGTAGCCCATGGCGCCGATCTCGCGCTGGAAGCGGGCGATATCGTCCTTGTCGAGATTGGCCGCCCAGTTAAAGGAGGGCGAGCAGTTATAGGCCAGCATCTGGTCCGGGAATTCCTTGCGGATCGCCTCGGCGAACTGCTTGCACTGCTCGAGATCCGGCGTGGAGGTCTCCATCCAGAGCAGGTCGGAATAGGGCGCGTAGGCCAGCGAACGGGCAACGCAACGCTCGAAGCTGGTGCCTTCCTTCAGGCGGAAGAAGCCCTCGGCGGTACGCTCGCCGGTCAGGAACGGGCGGTCGCGCTCGTCGACGTCGCTGGTGACCAGCTTGGCGCTTTCCGCGTCGGTGCGGCAGATGACCAGCGTCGGCACGCCTTCGACGTCGGCGGCGAGGCGCGCGGCGTTCAGGGTGTTGATGTGCTGCTGGGTCGGAACCAGCACCTTGCCGCCCATATGGCCGCACTTCTTCTCGGAGGCCAGCTGATCCTCAAAATGCACTGCCGCGGCGCCAGCATCGATATAGGCGCGGGTCAGCTCGTAGGCATTCAGCGCGCCGCCGAATCCGGCTTCGCAGTCGGCCACGATGGGCAGCATCCAGTCGGTGCTGTCGTCACCTTCGAGATGGTGGATCTGGTCGGTACGGAGCAGGGAATTGTTGATCTTCCGCGCCAGTTCCGGGCCGCTGTTGGCCGGGTAGAGGCTCTGGTCCGGATACATCGCGCCGGCGACGTTGGCATCGGCCGCGACCTGCCAGCCGGAGAGATAGATCGCCTTCAGGCCGGCCTTGGCCATCTGCACCGCCTGGCCGCCGGTGACAGCGCCGAGAGAATGCACGAAATCTTCCTCGTGGATCGATTTCCAGAGACGCTCCGCGCCTTTGCGAGCGAGGCTGTGCTCGATCCGAACGGTACCGCGCAGGCGCTCGACATCGGCCCGGCTGTAATCACGCTTCACATTGTCGAAGCGACCCTCTGACGTGGCTGCCAGTTTCTCGAATTCACCGGACATGTCTTCCTCCTCGATGGCGCGAGCCCGTCGCGCGGTTGTCGGTGTCTGTCGCGGCACCTTTACTCGAAATGTGCACCGCAAAACTGAAACGACCCTGCAAGAGAAAGACGACGCCGTCCATAACCCGTTGAAAGTAAAAAAGTAAATCTGTCAAACTTGTAAAATTAAATCACCGGTATTTGAAAATCGTGAAAATGATTGTGCAACAGCGAAAGAGCCATAAGGTGAGGCGACATCCTTTGCGGATGCGGGAGGAAAAGGCGATGGAAACGCTTGACCGCAAAGCGATGCTGGGGCCGAAGATCCGCCGTTTCCGGACCGACCTCGGCATGAGCCAGACGGAAATGGCGGGCGAGATCGGCATTTCGCCGAGCTATCTCAATCTGATCGAACACAACCAACGGCCGGTCACGGTGCCGCTGCTGTTCAAGCTCGGGCAGGCCTTTGATCTCGATCTGAAACAGTTCGCCGAGGATGACGACGCCAAAATCGTCGCCGAACTCGCGGAGGTTTTCAGCGACCCGCTGTTCCGGGACCAGCCGGTGCGTCCGGCCGAGCTGCAGGAATTCGCAGTCCGCTCCCCGAACGCGGCACAAGCCATGCTGCGGCTCTATCACGCCTACCGGCAGGTCTGGGAGAACGCACGGCACGGCGCCGGCGGCGACGGACGCGATCCCCTGCCCGACCCGGATCATCCGCTTTCCCCGGTCGAGGCCGTGCGCGACATGCACCAGCGCGAGGCCAATCACTTTCCGGAACTTGAGGAAGCCGCCGAGGCTCTTTGGCGTGACGCAGGCCTCGACCGCAACGACCTGTTCCGAGGTCTGACGGCGTATCTCGCCGACCGGCATGCCGTCTCGGTCAAGGTGATGCCGGTCCACGTGATGACCGACACGCTGCGCCGTTACGATCCGCATGGCCGCCGCATCCTTCTGTCCGAGGCGTTGCTGGCTTCCGGTCGCTGTTTTCAGATCGCCGCGCAGATCGCGGTGCTGGCCCATCACGAGCTGATCGAAAGCGTCATCGAGCGGCTGCAACCGGCGGACGGGGAGACCCGCAATCTCCTCATCGTCGCGCTCAGCAATTACTTCGCCGGCGCCGTTCTGATGCCTTACGAGGCCTTCCGGACATCGGCACAAGAACTCCGGCACGACCTGGAGCTGCTCCGCCGCCGGTTCGGCGCCAGCTTCGAACAGGTGAGCCACCGCCTGACCACGCTGCAGCGCCCTGGCGCCCGCGGGATTCCGTTTTTCTTCATTCGCGTCGATGCCGCCGGCAATGTCTCAAAGCGCCTCAACGGAGGCGGTTTCCAGTTCGCGCGTTACGGTGGCACCTGCCCGCGCTGGGTCGTGCACGAGGCGTTCCGCACGCCGGGCCAGGTTCACACCCAGGTCGCCCGGATGCCCGACGAGACCACCTTCTTCACCATCGCCCGCACGCTCGACAGTGCCGGCGGCTGGCACGAGCAATTGCAGCCGCAATTCGCCGTCGGGCTCGGCTGCGAGATCAAGGATGCGAAACATCTGGTTTATGCCGACGGGCTCGACCTGCCGAAGGCGAGCGGAGCCACCCCGGTCGGGGTCTCCTGCCGACTGTGCGAACGGCTCGATTGCAGCCAGCGCGCCCATCCGCCGCTGAACCGCACGATCCGCGCGGACCAGCACATGAAAAAAGCGTCCGCATTTTCGTTTGAAGAATGAACCGTTACAACGGAATCAAGACATATCTCAATCATTAACACTTATTATAAATATGCATTTATCCCGTAATAGGTGCACTGAGCATTACTCTTATGTAAACTGAAAGGAAAAACTATCCCACTGGGACCGCAAACAGTTGGGAGAGAGATTTGTTGAAGTTCGCAAAAGCGATTTCGCTAGCGCTGGGAACCTTAGCGATAACGTGCGGCTTGGCTTTAGCGCAGAAAGACGCCCGGTTCGTCGGGCTCGGTGCGTATTTTGAGTTGCACCCGCTCGAAAAGGCGAAATTCGAAGCCTTTGACCGAATGGTGCAGGCACCCGCGCAAGCGCTCGAACGGCCGATAGACAAGCCGGTGGAGATCCATGTGATTTACCCCGGCCTGCAGGTGTCCGACTATTGGCGGCGCAGTGTAAAATCTTTCGTCGCGCGGCTTGACGAGGTTGGCATACCGCATCGAATTACTTCGCTCTTCACCAAGAGCGCCGAAGACTTGCGCCTGCAGGAGAAAGCCATCGGGCAGGTATTGCGGGAAAAGCCGGATTACCTGATCTTTACTTTGGACGCCTTGCGGCACAAAGGGATGATCGCGCGGGTGCTCGCCGCGGGAGACACGAAAGTGATCCTGCAGAACATCACCACGCCCCTCACCGAGATTGGGCCACCCTCTCCCCTTCTTTACGTCGGGTTCGACCACGAAATCGGCTCCCATATCCTTGCCGAGGAGTTTATCCGGCGCGCGCGCAATGGTGCGAGATACGCGATCTTCTATGGACCGCCCGGCTATGTCAGCCAGATGCGGGGCGGCACTTTCCGCCACGTGATGGAGGAACAAACGGACTTCGAACTGGTGGCCGAATATTATGTCGGTTTCGACCGCGAACTGGCCCGTCAGGCCGCGCTCGATCTTTTCAAGGCCAAGGACGACGTTTCCTTCATATACGCGGCGTCGACGGACATTGCCCACGGAATAACCGATGCCCTGTCGGAAATCGGAAAGCTGGGTGACGTGACCGTGAACGGCTGGGGCGGCGGCAGCAGCGAACTGGATGCCATCCGGAAACGCGAGCTCGATTTTACCGTCATGCGCATGAACGACGATAACGGCGTCGCGATGGCGGAAGCCATCCGACTTATTCAGGAAGGCAGGGTTGGCGACGTGCCCCTGGTCTATTCGGGATCTTTCACGCTGGTCGACCAGAAGACATCCGACGAGACATTGGAGAGTCTGGTGGATCGCGCGTTCAGGTACTCGAGATAGGATCGGTACTTGCCGTTCGGTAACTTCAGATACGCAACGATCGTCGCGGCGGCGTCCTTTGGCGCATTGCTGGCAATCACGACCGCCATCGTCTGGTTTGGCTATCTGTTCGCGGAAAAATCCTTCGACGCCGAGTTCGAACGGCAGGACCAGCATTACAAAAGTATCGCCGAGCTGCATTTCGCCACGGAATTGGGGGAGCTCAGGACTTTCCTGAGGGCCTTGTCCCATAATGGCGAGCTTCTCGGCGCGCTGAAAGAAGACACCCACCAGAGAGTCGAGCGGATCCTGAGCTGGGCGTATTTCGATCGCGACAATGGACAGCTCGATATTCTTTTCATCGTTCCGGAAGGATCGGACACGATCATCGACGTAAGTTCGGCCCTCCACGAAACCGGGCCTATGGTTGCCACCCTGGCGACCGAGCCGGTGCCTACCGTCCCGCAGCTGCGTTATTCCGAGACAGGCGGACAAACAGGGATTTACGCTTTACTGGACGGATTTCGGATCATCGATCCGGGAACCGGAGCGGTGATCGCGAACCTGTATGGCGGGCTCGTCCTGAACGACAACCCGTATGTTTTTCGAGGTCTTCTAGGCGATACGGAACTTCATGCCGCCGCTCTCTCGATCGATGGCGACATCGTCATCGAGGTCTCGAATGACGGTAAACGTCACTTCGAACCGGGAGGCGCGGAACCCGAACGCGGAAGGGAAATAGTTCTTCCAATATCCATTGCCGAGACGAGGCATCCGATAACGCTGAGAGCCTTGCGTGAGTCGAACCCGGTCCAGGAATTGAGAGGGACGTTTTTTCAGCTACTTCCCGTCCTTATCGGTCTGATCCTCGTCCTTTCGCTGGCGCTCAGCCTATTCATCAAACAGGTCACCAAGCGCTCGCTCTCCCAACTGACCGACTATGCCGACGCGATCGGTGCCGCCTTGGAGGGCAAGAGCAATATTCCGCAATTCAAACCAGGCCGAATACGCGATTTCAATTCGCTGGGAGAGGCCATAGAACGCGTTTTCGACGCCTTTCGGGCGAGCGAGCACAGAGCGACGGAAGTGATCGACAGGGCCCCGTCGGCAATCATCGCCAAGGATCTGGACGGACGATATCTCATCGCGAACAAAGAGTTCCTGTCCATGTTCAGCCTGGAAAGAGACCAGGTGATCGGCGCGAAGGACGGTGATCTGTTCGATCCGGCGTTCGTCACAGAGATTCAGGCGTTCGAGGCGTCCTTCGGAAAGGGCCGCACCGGCCGGTCCCGCGAGGTCCTGGTCCCGACGCCGTACGGGGAACGCGCCTGTCTGGCCGCCATGTTTCCGCTCAGGAGCGAGGCCGGCGAGACGTACGCGCACTGCACCATCCTCGCCGATATCACCGACCGCAAGAAGGCGGAGATCGCCCTGCGCCATGCGAAAGAGGAGGCGGAGTTCGCCAACTCGGCGAAAACCAGCTTCCTGGCAGGGGTCAGTCACGAGTTGCGGACACCGTTGAACGCGATCATCGGGTTTTCCGAAATGATCGGCGGCGAGGTCCTCGGCAAGATCGAGAACCGGAACTATGTGGATTACGCAAAGCACATCCAGTCCAGCGGAACCCACCTGCTCAGCCTCATCGGCGACGTCCTGGACCTTTCGGTCATCGAGTCCCGCAAGGAAACCGTGCATGAAGAAGCCCTGGACATCGAGGATCTCGGCGAGTCCTGCATACGCATGATCCGCGATCAGGCGACCGATGCGGGTATCGAGTTGAGTTCCGATATCGACATGCGCGGCCGAGCCCTGAAAGCGGATGCCCGGCGCATCCGTCAGATCCTGATCAACCTGCTGACAAACGCGGTCAAGTTCACGTCTGCGGGCGGCCATGTCTCCCTGACCGGTCAGGTTCAGGACGACGGGCGCATTCGATTTATCGTGACGGATGACGGTATCGGCATGGATGAGGTGACGCTGGCCCACGCGTTCGAGCCGTTCATGCAGGGCAACTCCAGCATGGTCCGAAAAGCGGAGGGTGCAGGGCTCGGTCTCGCGCTCGTCAAACGGCTGGTGGAACTGCATGGCGCGGACCTGGAATGCAACAGCGCCCCCGGGGCAGGCACGACCATTTCCATCCTGTTTCCTGCCTCCCGCTCGGTTACGGCCCCGCCACAGGCCGCGGAAGCGGAACAGGCACCCGCAAAATGAAGAAGGCGGCTGTCCCCGAGGACGCCGCCTTCGTCCGATACCCGATAAGATATCGTGTCCGGTTCCGGTTTCGGATCAGTAGTCGAGGAAGCTCCGGAGTTTCCGCGAACGGCTCGGATGCTTCAGTTTCCGGAGCGCCTTCGCCTCGATCTGGCGGATGCGCTCGCGGGTGACACTGAACTGCTGACCGACCTCTTCCAGAGTGTGGTCGGTGTTCATGCCGATGCCGAAACGCATGCGCAGCACGCGTTCCTCGCGCGGGGTCAGGCTGGCGAGCACGCGGGTCGTGGTCTCGCGCAGGTTCGCCTGGATCGCCGCGTCGAGCGGCTGCACCGCGTTCTTGTCCTCGATGAAGTCGCCGAGATGGCTGTCTTCCTCGTCGCCGATCGGCGTTTCGAGGCTGATCGGCTCCTTGGCGATCTTCAGGACCTTGCGGACCTTCTCCAGCGGCATGACCAGCTTCTCGGCGAGCTCTTCCGGGGTCGGCTCTCGGCCAATCTCGTGCAGCATCTGGCGCGAGGTGCGGACCAGCTTGTTGATCGTCTCGATCATGTGCACCGGGATGCGGATGGTCCGGGCCTGGTCGGCGATCGAACGAGTGATCGCCTGCCGGATCCACCAGGTGGCATAGGTCGAGAACTTGTAACCGCGGCGGTATTCGAACTTATCGACCGCCTTCATCAGGCCGATATTGCCTTCCTGGATCAGGTCGAGGAACTGCAGGCCGCGGTTGGTGTATTTCTTGGCGATGGAGATCACGAGACGCAGGTTCGCCTCGACCATTTCCTTCTTCGCCCGGCTCGCCTCGCGCTCGCCCTTCTGCACCGTCTGCACGATGCGGCGGAACTCGTTGATCGGCAGACCGGCATCCTCGGAAATCGCCGCCATGCCGTCGCGCAGCTTCGCGATCTCGGCCGCGTTCTTCTCGACGAACTTGCCCCAGCCCTTGCCGGAAAGCCCGCCGACGCGATCGCTCCAGTCCGGATCGAGCTCGTTGCCGAAATGCTCTTTCAGGAAGGCGGCCCGGTCCACACCGGCCTTCTCCGCCATCTTGAGCATCCGCATATCCATGCCGGTCAGGTGCCGGTTCAGGTTGTAGAGCTGCTCGACAAGCGCTTCGATACGGCCGTTATTGAGGCGGACGCCTTCCATGAGGTCGACCAGCTCGTCCCGCAGCTTCTCGTAGCGACGCTCGCTCTGGGCGGTCAGCTCCTCGCCCTTCTGCAGGCGCTGCAGACGCTTGTCCTGGACCTTCTTCAGCTTACCGTAGGTGTCGGCGATCTGGTCGAAGGTCTCAAGCACCTGGGGCGTGAGAGCCGCTTCCATGGCGGAGAGAGACATGTTGTTCTCTTCGCCGTCATCCTCATCGTCGTCGTCGGAAGACTCGGCGGACTCGTCCGAGGATTTCTCCTCGTCGCCGTCCTCGGTCTTTTCCTCTTCGTCCTTGGTCTCGCCGGCTTCGGCGTCGCTGTCCTCGCCGTTCTCGTCATCGTCGTTGGCGCCGTCCGGCGAGCCGCCGTAGGTGGCGTCAAGGTCGATAACGTCGCGCAGCAGGACCTTCTGTTCCTTCAGCGCATCGCGCCACTGGATCAGGGCCTTGATGGTGAGCGGGCTCTCGCAGATGCCGCCGATCATCATCTCGCGGCCGGCCTCGATACGCTTGGCGATGGCGATTTCGCCCTCGCGGGAAAGCAGCTCGACGCTGCCCATCTCGCGGAGATACATCCGGACCGGGTCGTCGGTGCGGCCGACATCGTCGTCCGCGACATTGCCGGTCGGGCTCTTTTCGTCCTCGTCCTTGGACTCGGTGCCGCTGTCTTCCTGCTCTTCGTTCTCGACGACGTTGACGCCCATCTCGCTCAGTGCGGACATCACATCCTCGATCTGCTCGGAGGACATCTCCTCCTGGGGCAGTGCCGCGTTCACCTCGTCATAGGTGAGGTAGCCGCGCTCCTTGCCCTTCTTGATCAAGTTCTTGACGGTCTGATTGACATTGTCGATCAGCGGACCGTCGGAGTTTTCCTCGCGGTCCCGGTTCTCGTCTTCGTTCGCCAGCGACTGTTTCGCCATTCGCTCGTCGACCTCTCCAATGTGGCCTCCGCTCCCACCCCGGAGCGGCATGCCGTTATATCACGTCCGACCGAGGTCGGTTTCCTCAAGCGCCGCGCTGGAATTCAGAGACGCCAGCGCCGATCTCAATGACGCCAGCCGGTTCCAACTCGCTTCGCTAAATTCCTCCGCCACCGCCCGTTCGGCATCGGCCAACTGTGCCTCAAGTTGAGACTTTCCGATACGAGCCAGCAGTTCCGTCAGTCCCGCGCGCGCCTTGGAAAGCGGCGCTTCCCGCCGCGCAAAGGCCGCGTGACCTAATGTTTCCCCACTAAGAAGCCCATTGCAGGCATCCGACAACCCCAACCGCGTCAAATGGGCGATTAACCCGTCCGAGTCAAGGCCTGGATCGGCGAGCGCAATCTCTATGATTTGCTGCCGGAGCTTGTCAAGGAAGGGATCGTCGAAGGCCAGCACGCCGATCGTCTCCCCGAGCTCGTCGATCAGGGCCGGATGGTTAAGCAGCGCAGACAGCACGATCTGCTGCTGACGGCGCGCCATGACCGACGGCACGTTGGTCCGGTGCCCCTGCGAGATCTGCGCGCCCTGATAGGCATCGGCGAACCCGCCGCGCCGGGGGCCGCGCCCCGGGCCGCCGCTCTGCCTGCCCGCCCGCCGCATCTCCCGGATCCGGTTCTCGATATGGTCGGAGTAGCTTTCCTGAACGGTGCGCTCTGCAATCTCGCGCACCCGGGCCCGCATCCGGCGCTGGAAATCCGCGACCCGTTCCGGTGTGGTCACCGGCTGGGCCGCGAGTTCCTGACGCCAGATGAAATCGGAGAGCGGCACGGCCCCATCCAGCAACTCCCGCATTGCCTTGGTGCCGTGATTCTTGATCACGTCGTCCGGATCCTCTCCCTGCGGCAGGGTGACGAAACGCAGAGAATGGCCCGGCTTCAGCATCGGCAGCACCCGGTCGGCAGCGCGGCCCGCCGCGCGCATGCCGGCGGTATCGCCGTCGAAGCAGACGACGGGTTCGGAGGCGAGCTTCCAGAGCTCGGCGATCTGGTCTTCGGTCAGCGCGGTGCCGAGCGGCGCCACGGCTTGCGGAAACCCGCCCTGCGAAAGCGCGATCACGTCCATATAGCCTTCGGCGACGATGATCTCGTCGGCCTTTCGGGCGGCTTCGCGGGCCTGCGCGAGACCGTAGAGCACACGCCCCTTATGGAAGACCGGGGTGTCGGGCGAATTCAGGTATTTCGGCTGCCCGTCCCCGAGGATGCGCCCACCGAAGGCGATCACCCTGCCGCGCCGGTCGGTGATCGGGAACATGATCCGGCCGCGGAAGTAATCGTAAACCGCTCCGTCGTCCTCGCGCTTGCGCAGCAGCCCCGCTTCCAGCAGCAGCGCCTCGTTCACGCCTTCCGCTTTCATCGACTGGGCGAAGAGCGTCCGCCCGTCCGGCGCCCAGCCGAGACGGAAACGCGCGATGGTCTCCTTGGTAAGTCCGCGCGAGCGCAGATAATCCAGCGCCTCGGCGCCTCCGGGCCCGACCAGCTTCTGCTCGAACCACTTGCAGGCATGTTCCAGCACGTCGTGCAGCGTGTCCCGCCGCTTTGCCCGCTCGCGGTCCTGCGGGCTTTCCTTCGGCACCTCGAGCCCGGCGAGATCGGCGAGTTTCTCCACCGCTTCCGGAAAGGCGAGCCCTTCCGTCTCCATCACGAACTTGATGATGTCGCCATGCGCTCCGCAGGCGAAGCAGTGATAAAAGTTCTTGTCGTCGACCACGTTCATCGACGGCTTGCTGTCCGAATGGAACGGGCAGAGGCCAAGAAACTCCCGGCCGCGCCGTTGCAGCGTGACGCGTTTTCCGACGATTTCCGAAACCGGAAGCCGGGTCCTCAATTCGTCAAGGAATTGCGGCGGAAAGCTCATGGAATACGTCGGTCAATCCTTGCCCAAGGGGCAAGGATTGTGAACCCGAGGGTCTGAACGGTCAAAGGAATCCGGGAGACGATCCGGTTACGCCAGCATCTGCCGGACGAGGCCGCTCGCCTTGGAGAAATCCATGCGGCCGGCATACTGCTCTTTCAAAGCGGCCATGGTCCGGCCCATGTCCTTGAGCTCCTTGGCGCCGATTTCCTTCACGACGGATTCGACCGCGGCATTCATCTCGGCCTCGTCAAGCTGCTGCGGCATGAAACGCCGGATGACATCCATCTCGGCCTTTTCCTGCTCTGCCAGTTCCAGGCGGCCGCCCTGCTCGTACATGCGGATCGACTCGTTCCGCTGTTTGAGCATGGTCTGCAGCATTCCGAGGATCTCGTCCTCGCCGATCCCTTCCGTCTTGCCATTGCCGCGCGCGGCAATGTCACGGTCTTTCAGGGCCGCCAGAATCAGACGGATCGTGCTGACGGCACATTGATCCTTCTCTTTCAGAGCCTCTTTCAAGGCATCGTTGAACGCGGCACGCATCATTTGAATCTTACCCCTAGCCATTTCGCGGCGGGTTTCTCGTCAGACCTGCTCGCGAATTCGGCTACACCATCTCCATCGCGGCATAAAACGCAAGGCTCAATTATTAACACATTGAAATTGCTTAATTATATCAAAAATAACGCCCTTGACCTCGCGTCCGGCATTCTTTATCAAGTCGCCTTCGAAGCGTCCGGCCCGACCCGAAGACAAAGAATCTGTCTGCCAAGCGGATATCCATGCGATCCTCCGCGGTTCACGTGTGCCGGAACCGCAGCGATTTGCCGAGGATGACAGCGATGGCGCAGCCTTCGAACGCCGACCAAGCCAAACCCGACTTCTCCTCCGTGACAGTTCCGGACGGCGCCACCGCCGTTCTGATGCTGTCGGACGGGACCCTTTTCTGGGGCCGAGGATTGGGAGCGGCGACGATGCGCGTCGGCGAGGTCTGCTTCAATACCTCGCTCACCGGTTACCAGGAAATCATGACCGACCCGTCCTATGCCGGTCAGATCATCACCTTCACTTTCCCCCATATCGGCAATGTCGGCGCCAATTCAATGGATGTGGAGACAACCACGCCGGCAGCTCTCGGCCTGGTGCTGCGCGCCGACATGACGGAGCCTTCGAACTACCGCGCCGAACGGCATTTCGACGACTGGCTGAAGAGCTTCGACCTCCCGGGCATCAGCGGTGTCGACACGCGCCGACTGACCCGGCGGATCCGCGACGGCGGCGCCCCGACCGGCTGTCTCGCCCATGTGCCCGACGGCACGTTCGATCTCGACGCGCTCTGGCGAAAGACGCAAGACTGGCCCGGCCTCGAGGGCATGGATCTCGCGATCCAGGTCTCCTGCCGGCAGACCTACAGCTGGCGCGAGGGCACCTGGGAATTCGCCCGGACCGGCGTCGACGGCGAGGACGGTTTCGAGGCCGAGCCGGCGATCAAGCGCCATGTCGTGGCGATGGATTTCGGCGCCAAGCGGAACATCCTGCGCAACCTCGCCTCGCTCGGCTGCAAGGTGACGGTGGTTCCGGCCGACACCAAGGCGGCGGACGTGCTGGCGCACGAGCCGGACGGGATCTTTCTTGCCAACGGGCCGGGCGACCCGGCCGCGACGGGCGAGTACGCTGTGCCGGAGATCAAGACGCTGGTCGAGAGCGGCAAGCCGGTCTTCGGCATCTGCCTCGGCCACCAGATGCTCGCCCTCTCGCTCGGCGCCAAGACCGAGAAGATGCATCAGGGCCACCGCGGCGCGAACCATCCGGTGAAGGACCTGACCACCGGCAAGGTCGAGATCACCTCGCAGAACCACGGTTTCATGATCAGCGAGGGCAGCCTGCCGGAGGGCGTCGAGATCACCCATCGCTCGCTCTTCGACGGCTCCATCGAGGGCATCCGCCTCTCCGGCCGCCCGGTCTTCTCCGTCCAGTACCACCCCGAAGCCTCGCCGGGGCCGAAGGACAGCCACTATCTCTTCCAACGCTTCGTCGATTTCATCGACGACAAGAACTGAGCGGTCCGATGCCCAAACGTACAGATATCAAATCGATCCTGATCATCGGCGCCGGCCCGATCGTCATCGGCCAGGCCTGCGAGTTCGACTATTCCGGCGCGCAGGCCTGCAAGGCCCTTAAGGAAGAAGGCTACCGGGTCATCCTGGTGAACTCGAACCCGGCGACGATCATGACCGACCCGGGCCTCGCGGACGCCACCTATGTGGAGCCTATCACCCCGGAAATGGTCGCCCGCGTGATCGAGAAGGAAAAGCCGGACGCCCTCCTGCCCACCATGGGCGGGCAGACCGCGCTCAACACCGCGATCGCCCTCTCCAAGGACGGCACCCTGGATAAGTACGGCGTAGAGCTGATTGGCGCCAAGCTCGAAGCCATCGAGAAGGCCGAGGACCGGCTGCTGTTCCGCGACGCGATGGACAAGATCGGCCTCAACTCGCCCCGCTCCAGCCTCGTCCACTCGGTCGAGGAGGCGATGGACGCACTGAAGCATGTCGGCCTGCCGGCCATCATGCGACCGTCCTTCACTCTCGGCGGAGAGGGCGGCGGCGTCGCCTACAATGTCGAGGAATACGAACAGATCATCCGCAACGGCCTGCGCGCCTCGCCGGTCAATTCCGTGCTGGTCGAGGAAAGCGTTCTCGGCTGGAAGGAGTACGAGATGGAGGTCGTCCGCGACAAGGCGGACAACTGCATCATCATCTGCTCGATCGAGAACGTGGACCCGATGGGCGTGCATACCGGCGACAGCATCACCGTCGCCCCGGCCCTGACGCTGACCGACAAGGAATATCAGCGGATGCGCGATGCCTCGATCGCCGTGCTGCGCGAGATCGGGGTTGAGACCGGCGGCTCCAACGTGCAGTTCGCGGTCAATCCGGAAAACGGCCGGCTCATCGTCATCGAGATGAACCCGCGCGTCTCCCGTTCCTCCGCGCTCGCCTCCAAGGCGACCGGATTCCCGATCGCCAAGATCGCGGCCAAGCTCGCGGTCGGCTACCTGCTCGACGAGCTGAAGAACGACATCACCGGCGGCCTGACCCCGGCGAGCTTCGAGCCGACCATCGATTACGTGGTCACGAAGATCCCGCGCTTCACCTTCGAGAAGTTCCCGAACACCACGCCGCTGCTCAGCACGGCGATGAAATCGGTCGGCGAAGCGATGTCGATCGGCCGGAGCTTCCCGGAGAGCCTGCAGAAGGCCCTGCGCTCCATGGAGACCGGCCTCACCGGTCTCAACGAGGTCGAGATTCCCGGCATCAACGGCGAGGATGTCGACAAGGAACGGGTGCTGGCGGCCCTCAGCGAGCAGGCGCCGGACCGGCTGCTGCGTATCGCGCAGGCCTTCCGCCTCGGTCTCTCGCTCGAGGAGATCCGCAACGCGAGCCATTTCGACCCATGGTTCCTGCGCCATATCCAGGAAATCGTCGCGGCCGAGGCAGATGTGCGCGAGACCGGCCTGCCCGCCGCAGCGAAGGATTTCGCGCGGCTGAAGAAGATGGGCTTCTCCGATACCCGCCTCGGCGAACTGACCGGCAAGGAAGAAGGAGACGTCACCGCGGCCCGGCACGCGCTGGACATCCGTCCGGTCTACAAGCGCATCGATACCTGCGCTGCAGAGTTCCCCTCGGACACGCCTTACATGTACTCCTGCTACGAGAGTGACGGCTACGAGGCGCCGGAATGCGAATCCGAGCCGACCGATGCCGAGAAGGTCATTATCCTCGGTGGCGGCCCGAACCGGATCGGCCAGGGCATCGAGTTCGACTATTGCTGCGTCCACGCCGCCTACGCCCTCTCCGAGGCCGGCTACGAGACCATCATGGTCAATTGCAACCCGGAGACGGTCTCGACCGACTACGACACCTCCGACCGGCTCTATTTCGAGCCGCTGACCGCCGAGGACGTGATCGAACTGGTCCGCAAGGAACAAACCAACGGCAAAGTGAAGGGTGTCATTGTCCAACTTGGCGGGCAGACGCCGCTGAAGCTTTCCCATGCGCTCGAGGCCGCGGACATCCCGATTCTCGGCACCTCGCCGGACGCGATCGACCTTGCCGAGGACCGCAAGCGCTTCCAGGCGCTGCTGAACGATCTCGGCCTGCGCCAACCGGCGAACGGCACCGCCTTCTCGCTTGAGGACGCGGAGAAGGTGGCGCACGAGATCGGCTACCCGGTCGTCATCCGCCCGTCCTACGTGCTCGGCGGCCGCGCGATGGAAATCGTGCACGAACAGGCGCAGCTGAAGCGCTATATGGAGCAGGCGGTCAAGGTCTCGGGCAAGAACCCGGTGCTGATCGACAGCTTCCTGCGGAGCGCCGTCGAGGTCGACGTGGATTGCCTCTCCGACGGCAGCGAGGTCTATATCGCGGGCATCATGGAGCATATCGAGGAAGCCGGGATCCATTCCGGGGACAGCGCCTGCTCCCTTCCGCCGCAAAGCCTGCCCGAAACCGTTATCCAGGAGATCCGCCGCCAGGCCACCCTGCTGGCGGAAGGACTGAAGGTGGTCGGACTGATGAACACCCAGTTCGCGGTCAAGGACGGCGCCGTCTTCATCCTCGAGGTGAATCCGCGTGCCAGCCGGACCGTTCCCTTCGTCGCCAAGGCAACCGGCGTGCCGATCGCCAAGATCGCCAGCCGGGTCATGGCGGGCGAGAAGCTGGCCGATTTCAACCTGCCGAACGAGATGCCGAAACATGTCGCGGTGAAGGAAGCCGTCTTCCCGTTCAACCGCTTCCCCGGCGTCGACATCATTCTCGGCCCGGAAATGAAATCGACCGGCGAAGTGATGGGGATCGACACCGATTTCGGCCGCGCCTTCGCCAAGAGCCAGATGGCGGCGAGCACGCATCTTCCGACAGCAGGCACTGTCTTCGTCTCGGTGCGCGACGAGGACAAGGACCAGGTCGTCGAGGTCTGCAAGGAACTCGCCGATATGGGTTATCTGCTGCTCGCGACCGAAGGCACGGCGAACACGCTCAAGGCCGCCGGCCTCAGGGTCGACCGCACCAAGAAGGTGCTCGAAGGCCGGCCGCACATCGTCGACAACATGCTCTCCGGGCATGTCGATCTGGTGTTCAATACGACCGGGGGAGCGCAGGCCATCGCGGACAGTTTCAGCTTGCGTCAGACTGCGCTGACCCACAATATTCCCTATTACACGACGGTCGAAGGGGCCAAAGCGGCGGTTCATGCCATGAAAGCGCTGCGTGCCGGCCGCCTTGAAGTCGCACCGTTGCAATCCTATCTCAGCGGATCGTTCTGACGACCGGCGGTAGGACCGGGCGCCACCGGCGACTCTTCTTCGGAAGGGCGGTAGCGCATTATTGAGCGAATTGAGTGAATAACCGAGGTCGGTTAAATGGAAAAAGTTCCGATGACCGCGCAGGGGCTGGAAAAGCTCCAGGCTGAGCTGAAGCAGCTCAAGTCGGTGGAACGGCCGGAAATCATCAAGGCCATCTCCGAAGCGCGTGAACATGGCGATCTGTCAGAGAACGCCGAATATCATTCCGCGCGCGAGCGCCAGAGCTTCATCGAAGGGCGGATTCTCGAACTTGAGGATGTCACCAGCCGCGCGGAGGTGATCGACACCTCCAAGCTGGGCGGCGACACCGTCACCTTCGGCACCGTGATCGAGGTCGCCGACGAGGATACGGACGAAGAACAGACCTTCACCATCGTCGGCCCCTACGAGGCCGATATCTCGAAAGGCTATATTTCGACTTCCTCCCCAATCGCACGCGCGATGATCGGCAAGAAAGTCGGCGAAAGCGTCGAAGTCACGACCCCGCGCGGCTCGAAGAGCTACGAGATCCTCAGCATCGCGATCATGTAGCCCGGCCTCGGATCTTAAACGCTTGGCGGGGGAACCGGTTCGGTTCCCCCGCTTTGTTTTGCACTGGCACTTGCATCTCCCGCAGCCTGATTCATACTACGTCACGCATCGAATTATGAATGAAGGCTCTGTGATGTCCGACGCCTATCTCTCCGGGATGTTCCTCGCCTATCTGGCCTCACTGCTCGGCATGCTGAGTCCCGGGCCAAACATCCTGGCCGTGATCGGCACCTCGATGTCGACGAGCCGCGCTGCCGGAAAGGCGCTGGCGCTCGGCATAGCGGCCGGGTCGCTCGCCTGGGGACTGCTGACGCTCCTGGGACTGACGGCATTGATCGCGCTTTATGCCTCGGCGCTGACAGCGATCAAGATCGCCGGAGCGCTTTACCTGCTCGTACTCGCCTTCAAGTCGTTCCGGTCCGCTCTGTCGGTGACGGCGGCGCCTGCTGCCTCCCTTGGCGAGTCGGCCGGTCGATGGGGATACTTCCGCCGCGGCCTGCTGATCCAGCTCACCAATCCCAAAGCGGCTCTCACCTGGATCGCCATCATGTCCCTCGCGATGGGCCCCGGTACGCCGCTCTGGGTCGGCGCCGTCGTCGTCCTGGCCGCGTTCGCCAATTCGGCGATCGGCCATCTCGCCTATGCCATCGCATTCTCGACGGAGCCCGCGGTCAGAATTTACCGCCGCATGCGGCGCTGGATCGACGGTGCACTCGGCTGCTTCTTCTGCTTTGCCAGCTACAAGATACTGACCAGCAAGAGCTGATCGCCGCGCTCCCGCTTGACAGGGCAACGCTCCCTCGTCTATTTCAAGGCCCAGCGCCGATTTGATCTCAGATTGCGGGCGCTTAACAAATGCGGCTAAAGAGGGATTTCGATCCGTCCGGCGCCGCCGCGACGGATTTTTTGCTTTTTGGCCTGGTCCGGCCCTTCGGACCCGCGGGATTTGAGGGCAGCTTGCATCCGCGTCACCAAGTGCTAAAGCGCCACGGGGAAACGCTCCCGTGGGCCCGACCGAGACCTGGGAGTTAGACCATGACCGACAAAACCAATCCCGCCTTCACGGAAGCCGCAGACTGGGACCTTGAAACCCGCCTGGTGCGCGGCGGAACCCAGCGTTCCGAATTCGGTGAAACCGCCGAGGCCCTGTTCCTTACCTCCGGCTATGTCTACGAGAGCGCCGATTCCGCCGAAGCCCGCTTCAACGGCGAGGAAGACGGCTACATGTATTCCCGCTACGGCAACCCGACGGTCCAGATGTTCGAGGATCGGATGGCGCTGCTGGAGGATGCGGAGACCTGTTTCGCGACGGCCAGCGGCATGGCGGCGGTCTGGGCGGCGCTGATCTGCCAGCTGAAAACCGGAGATCATGTGGTCGCGGCACGCGCCCTCTTCGGCTCCTGTCATCACATCCTGACCAAGATCTTCCCCAAGTTCGGCATCGAGGCGACGTTGATCGACGGCACCGACATCGGGCAATGGAGCGCGGCGATCAAGCCGAACACCAAGGTCTTCTTCTTCGAGACCCCATCCAATCCGACGCTGGAAATCATCGACATTCCGGCCGTGGTGGAGATCGCCCACAAAGCGGGCGCGCGCGTCGTGATCGACAATGTATTCTCGACCCCAATCCTTCAGCAGCCGATCCGGCTCGGCGCCGACGTCTCGGTCTATTCCGGCACCAAGCATATCGACGGCCAGGGCCGCACCCTCGGTGGGGCGGTGCTCTGCTCCAACGAATTCCGGAAAGACTATCTCGAACCCTTCATGCGCCACACCGGCGGCTGCCTCAGCCCGTTCAATGCCTGGGTCCTGCTGAAAGGGCTGGAGACCCTCGATCTCCGGGTCCAGCGCCAGTGCGAGAACGCGCGGAAGATCGCCGAGTTTCTGGAAGCTCACGATAAGATCGAGAAGGTGATCTATCCGGGGCTCCCCTCTCATCCGCAGCACGCGATCGCGGCGAGGCAGATGAGCAATTTCGGCACGCTCGTCTCGTTTGACGTCAAAGGCGGCAAGGAAGCCGCCTTCACGCTGCTGAACAATCTCGAGATCGTCGACATCTCCAACAATCTCGGCGACACCAAGAGCCTGATCACCCATCCCTACACCACGACCCACCGGGCGATGGAAGAAGCCGACCGGGCCGCGCTCGGGATCGGTCAGGGGCTGGTCCGGATCTCGGCAGGCATCGAAAGCGCATCGGATCTGATCGGCGACCTCGACCGGGCACTCGGCAGCATTTAGCTTCGCCGAAACTGCGTACACCTTAAAATGTGGACTCCGGAAGTCATTCGACTAATATTTGCATTAAATACGATTGAAGTGCGGCTAGGCAGGAGGGCAGATGGCCCGTCCGGAGCAATACGACTTCAATAGGTCCACATTTCTCTATTCGGAGCGGATATCTCTGGAGGACTTGCCGGAGGATTCGCGCGTGCGGGACACCCACAAGTTCTGGAGGGATCTGTCCCCGGCGCCGACCCTGCCGGCACGGTCCGACTTCGGTCCGGCCGATATCCCCCGGGACATCCTGCCTTGGATCTTCCTGATGGAGGTTCTGCGCGAAGCCGACGGGAAATTCGATTTCCGCTACAAGCTCGCCGGTACGAGCAACGTCTCTCTGGTCCAGCGCGACCCGACCGGCAAGCGCGCGTCGGAGATCTTCCGGAACGGCGACCGCAATTTCATGCTGGAAAGCTTCGACATTACCGTGTTACTCGCCGAGCCCACATTCTGGGATGCCGCCGTTCCGCATGACCGCATCGAACAGATCGAAATCTGGCGCGGTCTTTTCCCCCTTGCCGAGGATCGAAAGACCGTCGATACACTTCTCGGGATCGCCGTTCCGAAAAACTACCGGCCCGGATAATGACCGCAGAATCTCCGGACGTATTCGTCCGGCCCGTCTCCGAAGACGATGCCGCTGAAATCGTACTTCTTCTCAACAGGATCATAGACGCCAAGACCTATACGGCGATGAACGAGCTTATGAGCGTCGCGGATCAGCGGCACTTCATCCGGACATTGCCGGAACGCGCCGTGTATCTCGCCGCGCTGGACGGGCAGTCCGGAAAATTGCTCGGCGTGCAGGATTGTCTGCCGGACAAAGAGAACGGCGCACATTGCGATATCAGCACCTTCGTCTCTCTCGACGTGTTCCGCAAAGGCGTCGGCAGTGCGCTGTTCGAGCGTATGATCGCCTACACATCGCAATTCGGCTATCGGCAGATCCGGGCGGTCATCCGCAGCACGAACATGCAGGCACTCGCGTTCTATCGCGCGGCGGGATTCCGGCTCGGCAGGCCGAGCAACGGCAAGACAGAGGCCGTCTATCTCCTGACAGACTAACGCCCGGCGGCCGCAAACAGCCGCCGAACGCCATCTGCCGCCAGCTCGGCATCCCGCAACGGGTCGTATGCGAACGGCGCGGCCTCTCCGGAAAACGGCCGAGTGAGTCCGCGCGCAGGGAGAGTCCGCTGGAAGATCCCGATCCTGCCAGAGGGGCGAAGGAGATCCGCGACATAGACTCCTTTACCGGTCGAACAGGCTTCCGAGGTCATATTCACCGAATCCGAAGTGACGACGATCGTGTCGGCGGCCCCCAGAAAGCCCAAATAGGGGTTCTCCCCCTCGCCGTTCCAGAGCAGAGCCGACTCTGAGTCATCGGCGAGTTCCCGAAGAGCCCGGACGAGGTGGTCCGGCGTGCGCCTGGACGTCGTCATCATCAGGCCGCCCCCGCTGTCCATCAATCTCTTGAGATTCTCCGCAAAACGATCCGCGAGCGCAGGATCCACTCGGCTGCGCCGTGTCGGGCCGCCGACCGAGACGAGGACCCGCGGTGTGGGCAGCTTTCCGATCAGATCCTCGAAGCGCTTCGCCTCATTCTTGAGATCCAGCGCGAATATCCCGTTCAGGGAACCGGTGGTCAGAACCACATTTGCCCCGCGCACCGGATCATGCTCGGGCACCACCAACGCGTCGAACAGCGCTGGGTCGAGGCGGGGGTCCTGGATCTGGACCGCGAAACTCCGGCCGCGCGAGCGCGCCTTGATCGAAAGCACCGCCCCGGCATTGCGTCGCCCGCAGCCGATCACCAGATCCGGCCAGGGCGGCGCGAGCGTGTCGCCGCCGGCCGATGACGGAACCGCGCGGCAGCACCCGAGCGACGGAAAGGCCCGGAGCCAGGGAGCGGGACGGATCCGTTTCACCACCGGATCGAGTCCCAGTGCGCGTGCAAGCGCGAGGGACTGAACCTCCATCCCCCGGGTCCCGTCACTGACGATCCAGGCCGTTGCCCCCGCCGGAAGGCTCATAGGCCGCTCCATACATTAGATTTGCGCACGATAATGACAAAGAGATGTAATAATCTTGCGCGAGCCATGCAATCTGATCTATCCTGCACTGCAATATCCGGCAAGGGAATTTCCCGATCCGCCGGGCCTGAAATTCCGACCCCAGGGAGTCTTCCAACATGCGGCGCGTGAAGCTCGACCGTATCGACCGGCGCATTCTACGAGACTTGCAGGACAACGGGCGCATGACCAACGTGGATCTTGCGAACCGGGCCGGCATATCGGCGCCGCCCTGTCTGCGCCGGGTCCGCGCTCTCGAGGAGGCAGGTTTTATCCGGGGCTACCACGCCGACGTGAATCCAGAGGCGCTGGGCTACAAGGTCACGATCTTCGCCTTCGTCGGCCTCACGAGCCAGGCGGAAGACGATCTGGTCGCCTTCGAGGAAATGGTCGAGGATTGGCCCGAGGTGCGGGAGTGCCACATGCTGTCCGGCGAGACCGATTTCCTGCTGAAGGTCGTCGCCAAGGATTGGGACGCGTTCCAGAAATTCCTGACCACCCGGCTCACGCCGGCGCCGAACGTCTCGCATGTGAAGACCGCCCTCGCCTTCCGGACCCGCAAGCAGGTTCCGGGTGTGCCGGTCGAGATCGATGTCGAGGACGACGAGGACGAGGGCGAAGAGGGCTGATCCGCAAACGCCCTGACGGGCGGACCGGACATCATCCGGGGAGCCGATAATCATGCGCGTATTGCTGCAGCGAGTGAGCGAAGCCGCTGTCCGGGTCGACGGAGAAATCGTCGGCGAGATCGGGCACGGTCTGCTCGCGCTGGTCTGCGCGGTCGACGGAGACGGAGAAGCCGAGGCGGAAAAGCTCGCGGCGAAAACGGCAAAGCTCAGGATCTTCGAGGACGAGGCGGGAAAGATGAACCGCTCGGTCGCGGATGTCGGCGGCGGCGTGCTCGTGGTCTCTCAATTCACGCTGGCGGCGGATACCCGAAAAGGCAACCGGCCGAGTTTCATCGCCGCTGCCGCGCCCGAAATCGCCAACCCGCTGGTCGAGCATTTCGGCCGGACACTCGAAGCAGTCGGCCTGCCGGTCGCAAAGGGACGGTTCGCGGCGGATATGAAAGTCTCCCTGATCAATGACGGTCCGATCACGATCTGGCTGGACAGCGCGGCATGATGGGCGCGCGGACCCTGGGCATCGCCTTCGCCGCCGTCCTCGCTCTGACCGCTTGCAGCAGCGAGCCGCCACCGAGCGGAAAGTTCCCGCCCAATCCGGAACGCAAGGCCGGAGCCGCCCAATCCCTGATCGACACGGATCCGAGCGGCAAACGCTGCGTCGTCTCTGGCGGCACAGCCGCACCGCTGAGCTTGACCACACCGCGTCTCGTCGCCCTTTCGCGTTTCGGCACCGATCCGGTCGTTGACTGCTTCGCCGATGGTTATTTCCGGGTACGCAAGGCAGTCCCCGCGATCGCCGAACCGCTCTACTCTCTGCGCATCGCGATACCGGGAGCGGTCGATCCGGCCTTCGGCCCGGACCAGAAACCCGATCAGGGCACCCGCGGAAAACTGTTTCCGCAATGGGTCCGCATCCGTTTGCAGGAGAACGTATTCGCGACCGAGGCAGAGCGCGACCGCTACTATGCGGCGGAGGCAGTGCGCATCCAGCAGGCCTGGGGAGAGGTCGAACGCATCCTCGGGCGGGAATGCCGGAACCAGACCAAGACCGAGGCAAAAGGTCTCATCCTGCTTACCCCGGAATGCCGCAAAGCCCGCAGAATACTTGGAGAAAGGCGGGATTCGGATCTCGCCGCATCCGAGATCAACCGGCGACAATCCACCATCCGATAAGCCCGGCACTTGCCATGGTTGCCGACGCGCGGCACTCTCGCCGACGTCTGCGCATGCATTAATCAGATCGCGCAACGCACGGGAGAAGCACGAATGAAAATCGGCATCGCTAAAGAAAGGCGGCCATACGAGGCGCGGGTTGCCGCATCTCCGGACACGGTCAAGAAGTTCGTCTCCATGGGGTTCGACGTCGCGATCGAGAGCGGGGCGGGCATGACGGCAGCCGTGACGGACGCCGCCTATGAAGCCGCCGGCGCAAAGATCGTGAAGACCGCGAAGGACGCGCTGGGCAGTGCCGACATCGTGCTCAAGGTACGCAAGCCCATCGGCCCCGGCGCCGAGGTCGAGAAGGAGGCCGACGAGGTCGCCCTGATGAAAAGCGGCGCGACGCTGGTCTCCCTCATGGAGCCTTACAAGGACCGCGCGCTGATCGATGCGCTGGCAGCCAAGAAAATTACAACCTTTGCGCTTGAGCTCGTGCCGCGGATCACCCGTGCGCAGTCCATGGATGTCCTATCCAGCCAGGCCAACCTCGCCGGCTACAAGTCCGTTCTGGATGCCTGCAACGAGTTCGGCCGCGCCTTTCCGATGATGATGACCGCAGCCGGCACCGTGCCGCCGGCCCGGGTCCTCGTGATGGGCGCCGGTGTCGCCGGTCTGCAGGCCATCGCGACCGCCAAACGTCTCGGCGCCGTCGTCTCGGCAACCGACGTGCGCCCGGCCGCGAAGGAACAGGTCGAGAGCCTCGGTGGCAGCTTCGTCGCGGTCGAGGACGAGGAGTTCAAGGAAGCCGAGACCGCCGGCGGCTACGCCAAGGAGATGAGCGACGCCTACAAGAAGAAGCAGGCCGATCTGATCGCCGAGACCATCAAGAAGCAGGACATCATCATCTGTACCGCACTGATTCCGGGCCGTCCGGCGCCGGTTCTGGTGACCGAGGAGATGGTGAAGACCATGAAGCCGGGTTCGGTGATCGTCGATCTCGCGGTCGAACAGGGCGGCAACTGCCCGCTCTCGGAATTCGGCAAGGTGGTGCGCAAGCACGATGTCTCCATCGTCGGCCACGCCAACGTACCGAGCCGGATCGCTGTCGATGCCAGCGCACTCTATGCGAAGAACGTGCTCAATTTCCTCACTCCGCTCTACGACGCGGAGGCCGAGAGCATGAAAATCGATCTTGAGGACGAGATCGTGAAAGGATCTCTGATCACCAGGGACGGCAAGGTCGTACACCCGTCCGTCCTGGCGGTGGAAGCCGGAACGTCGACGGCGAAACCGAAAGCGGCCGCCAAGCCGCGCGCGCCGCGCAAGACCGCCGCGAAGCCGAAGACGGCGGCAAAGCCTGCCACCGAAGCGCCGGCCGAAAAAACCGACAAAGAGGGGGATGCCTGATCCATGGATGCGATCCAGATTGAACAGAAGGCGAAGGCGCTCGCCGAGCAGGCTGCCAGCCTCGCCGGAGAGATCACGCAGTTCGCCGCCGAGGCGGGCAGCGTCGCAAGCGATGCCGCGGCCGCGAGCCATTCGGGCCCCTACAGCTTCATCTCGCTCTTCACTGTCTTCATCCTGGCCTGTTTTGTCGGCTATTACGTGGTCTGGAAGGTCACGCCGGCACTGCACTCGCCGCTGATGGGCGTGACCAACGCCATCTCGTCCGTGATCATCGTCGGCGCCCTGATCGCTGCCGGTCCGGCGGAGATGAACTTCTCGCAGATCATGGGCTTCTGCGCCGTGGTGCTGGCCTCCGTGAATATCTTCGGCGGCTTCATCGTCACGCAGCGCATGCTGTCCATGTTCAAGAAAAAGCGCTGAGCCGGGGAGCATAAGACATGACCGAGAATCTCTCCGCAGTCCTCTACCTGATCTCCAGCGTCTGCTTCATCATGGCGTTGAAGGGGCTGAGTTCCCCTGAAAGCGCCCGCCAGGGCAACATGTTCGGCATTGCCGGCATGGCGATCGCCATTTTGACGACGCTCGCCCTGCCGGAAGTGATGAGCTACGGCACCATCCTCGCCGGCATCGTCATCGGCGGCGCGATCGGTACCTTCATCGCCCGCAAGATCGAGATGACGGCGCTGCCGCAGCTCGTCGCGGCCTTCCACAGCCTGGTCGGTCTTGCCGCCTGTTTCGTCGCCGCGGCGGCGTTCTTCCGGCCGGAAGCCTACGGCATCGGTACGCCGGGCAATATCGCCGTCGGCTCGCTGGTGGAAATGGCCCTCGGCCTCGCCATCGGCGCGGTGACCTTCACCGGCTCGATCATCGCCTTCGGCAAGCTGCAGGGCATCCTCTCCGGCGCGCCGGTCACCTTCTCCGGCCAGCACCCGCTGAACGCGGCTCTCGGCCTGCTGCTGGTGGCCTTCGTCGTCTGGCTTTGCATCAGCCAGGACGCGGCGGCGTTCTGGGCGATCTTCCTGCTCGCGCTCGCGCTCGGCATCCTGATCATCATCCCGATCGGCGGCGCGGACATGCCGGTCGTCATCTCGATGCTCAACTCCTATTCCGGCTGGGCCGCCTGCGGCATCGGCTTCACCCTCGGCAACTCGCTGCTGATCATCACCGGGGCGCTCGTGGGCTCCTCCGGCGCGATCCTCAGCTACATCATGTGCAAGGGGATGAACCGGTCCTTCTTCAGCGTCATTCTCGGCGGCTTCGGCGCCGACGGAGACGCGGCCGCCGCCATGGGCGGGCCGGGCGGCGACCGTTCGGTGAAGTCCGGCAGTGCCGACGACGCGGCCTTCATCATGGAGAACGCCTCCTCCGTCATCATCGTGCCCGGTTACGGCATGGCGGTGGCGCAGGCGCAGCACGCGCTGCGCGAGATGGCCGATCTGCTGAAAGCGAAGGGCGTGACCGTCCGCTACGCCATCCACCCCGTCGCGGGGCGGATGCCGGGGCACATGAACGTGCTGCTGGCGGAAGCCAACGTGCCTTACGACGACGTGCTAGAACTGGAAGAGATCAACCGCGATTTCGCCCAGACCGACGTCGCCTTCGTCATCGGGGCGAACGACGTCACCAACCCGGCGGCGAAGACCGACCCGGCGAGCCCGATCTACGGCATGCCGATCCTCGACGTGGAGAATGCCAAGACCGTGCTCTTCGTCAAACGCGGCATGTCGTCAGGCTATGCCGGCGTCGAGAACGAGCTCTTCTTCCGGGACAACACGATGATGCTGTTCTCGGACGCGAAGAAGATGTGCGAGGAAATCGTGCAGGCGCTCGACTAGAGAGCAATGCAACTAGGCTTCCGGAAAAAGGCGCTTCGGCGCCTTTTTCTTTTTTCGGCTGCCG
Source organism: Nisaea acidiphila (assembly GCF_024662015.1). Taxonomy (NCBI): domain Bacteria; kingdom Pseudomonadati; phylum Pseudomonadota; class Alphaproteobacteria; order Rhodospirillales; family Thalassobaculaceae; genus Nisaea; species Nisaea acidiphila. The sequence goes on from NZ_CP102480.1 coordinate 1,678,045, forward strand.
GCATGAACCGTCTGGCGACGCTCGTCGCACTCTGCTAGGCAGGACATTCAAGAATTGGGGACCGGAATGATAACCAGAGTTTTCTTTGGCGGGCTGCTCCTGCTGCTCGCCGGTTGTGTCACCACGCCTGAAAAACCCGAACCGCCAGTTCAGCTCGCTGACGGGATGGGCGGCTTTGCGATGGATCTCACCATCGAGCCGGCAGCGATCAAGAACCTATACTTCTATTCGATCGCGCAGTACGACCCGGATACCCGAAAACTCGTCAAGCTGGGCGACAAGCCCGTTGCGGGATCGAAGGTCCGGCACAATTATCACATCCGGAAAGGCGGAGACTTCCTGTGGCTGACGCAGCTTCCCCCCGGGCACTACGCGATCACTGAGATGGAAGCAAAGCTCTCGCCGGGCCCGTCCGAAAGCGAAGTCGTCTATGTCGGCGACCCGATCGGGTTCGCAATCGGCGGCCTGCTCTTCCTCGCCATCGCGGAAGGCACCACCGACATTCTCCCCTTCGTGGATGACGATGACGTCCTCCTGCCGGACGCCCCTACTTTCGAAATCCAGGCGGGCCGGATGACATATGCCGGTCATCTGACCGTCGTGACGGATCCCAAGGTTTCGCGATTTCCGGAATACGATAGAGACGGGCACTGGGACGGCGAGTCCATGATCACCAAGACCGTCCATCGTTACATGGCGGATTACCGCTACGACGAGAAGGATCTGACCCCGAATATCGAGAGGCTCAATCTCTCGCGCTACCCGCTGCTTCCACAGCCCCTTTCGGTTTTCGAGGACCGCCGCTTCGTCCTCGAGGATTATGACGATGCGGAAACCGTCCGGCGATCCATTCCGCGCAGCGAACACGACACGTCCGACAAGGCTGCTGCCGCAGCCGCCAGCTGATCATCAGGGTTGCCCCAAATGAACCGAATAATTGCCGCGCTTTGCTGCCTCCTCCTGTCCGCATGCCAAACTACGAACAGAACCTACGAATCCCGGACCCTGACGCAAGGAAACGGGGCCGCTGTCATCATCCTTTGCGCGGATCGGACCGTGGCAGATCACGGTTTTTCGGTCACGCTGAGCGAACTCGATCCTACGACGCGGCTGCAGCGGGAGCCGGCGGAGGAACTGAAGAAACATCTTTCGCAAAGTGTCAGCCTGTTCGACCGCTATCTGTTACGCGATCACCCGGCGCGGAGCGACTGGCGCTGCCGGCAATGGGTTCCTGAACTCGCGCCCGGGACGTATGCAGTTACCAGCCTCAACGAACGCCTGCTGATCGGTAATCCGCGCCCCGGAGTCAGCCCTCTGGTCAGCCTGATCACAACGGTCGGCATGGCCGCTATTTCCCAGGCACAGAAGGATCAGATCGCCTTTGCCGACGAAGACGGCAAGATCCAGCCCTCCGCGCCTGAATTTACGATTTCATCGGGCGAGGTCGTCTATCTCGGCACCATCGCTTTCGAGGCCGATTTGCGTCAGCGGCAGAAGCCTGTCCGTGACAATGCCGGCTATTGGGACGGGCAGCAGACCGAGTCTGTCATCGACCGGCGGTTTTACGTCACTTATGCACCGCCAGGCGCCGAGATGGCCGAGGTAAATTCCCATATAACCGAAGCGCTCAAGGCGAATACGAGCCGCTCTCTGGCAGCCCTCGAAGGCCGCCAGCTGCTTCTCGAAGACTTTCCCGAGATCAAGCCGGAAGACCGCATGTAGCGGTCTTCCGCTCTGCCGGGCCCGGACTCAGGAACCCGGGAAAAGCCAGCGCCAGAGCGTCGAGATCATCCGCCCGAGCCGCTGCCAGCGTCCGACCTCGCCGCTCAAGATGAACTCACCGCGCCGCCGCACCGGCGGCGCCTCGTTCTCGCGCTCCTCAGACAAGGGCCTTTGCCGCGGCCGCGATGGCGGCTTCGGTCCTTTCGAGATCCGCTTCGGTCAGAGCAAGCGAGATGTAGAACTTGCTGTCGGGCTTCAGGATCCCGTGCTTGCGCAGGACAGCATTGAAAGTTTTCGCCTGTTCGGCGTTGCCGTCCGTGGTGTCGCGATAGTTCTTCACGTCGCGGCCGGTGAAGACCACGTCGAACAGCACCGGATCGCCCACCACGCGGTGCGCGATTGCTGCAGCGCCGAGTTCGCGGGAGATTGCGTCCATCACGCGCTGGCCGCTGGCCCGCAGCGTCTCGTAAGCGCCCGGACGCTTCAACACCTCCATGGTTTTCAACCCGGCGACGCTCGCCACCGGATTTCCGCTGAGCGTGCCGATCTGGAAGGTGAAGCCGTCGCCCGCCTTGGCCTTGTCGAAATGCGCCATGATCTCCTCGCGCCCGGCGATCGCGGCGAGCGGGAAGCCGCCGCCGATCACCTTGCCGAGCGTACAGAGATCGGGCGTCACGCCGTATTTCTCCTGCCCGCCGCCATAGGCGAGCCGGAAACCGGTCACCACCTCGTCGAAGATCAGCACGATGCCGCGTTTCGCCGTCTCCTCCCGCAGCATAGCGAGGAAGCCCGGCTCCGGCGGGATCAGGCGCTGCAGCGGCTCGACGATCACGCCGGCGATCTCGTCTCCGTGCTCGTCCAGCAAGCCGCGCACGAAATCCGGATCGTTGAACGGCGCGATCAGCATCGCCTCGCGCACCGCTTCCGGAATGCCGGCACTGTCCGGAACCGCCTGCGGAAAGTTCACCCGCTTCGACGGCGCGAGGCTCATCAGCGCCTCGCCGGACATGCCGTGATAGCCGCCCTCGAATTTCAGGATCTTCTCGCGGCCGGTATGGGCGCGGGCGAGCCGCATCGCATACATATCCGCCTCGCTGCCGGTAGAGACGAAGCGCACCTGCCCGGCGCAGGCCATGGCAACGGCGATCTCCTCGGCGAGCTCGATGCCGTGGGCATTGTTGGCGAAGAAGGTGAAGCCTTGCGCCACCTGCTCCTGCACCGCCGCCAGCACTTCGGGGTGGCCGTGGCCGAGCATCATCGGGCCGGAGCCGATCAGGTAGTCGACATATTCGTTGCCGTCGGCGTCCCAGACCCGTGCGCCCTCGCCGCGCGCGATGACGACGCTCGGATCGAAATTGCCGAACCCGGCCGCCGGCAGCACCTTCGCCGCCCGGTCGCGCCAGTCCTGAAGGCTCGGAGTACCGCCCATCGAAATGCTCCCGTGCAAGATCAAGGGAGCATTCAGGCACAGGCGCCGGAAGCAATGCAACGCGAAGAATGTATCGAGACAGGATTACTTCGCCGGCTTCACCGTCAGCTTAACCGCCGCATACCAGTCCGCCGCGGCCCGGATATCGCCGTCCGACACCTCGGCGGCGATCGCACTCATGATCTCGTGTTTGCGCCTGCCGCGTTTGAATGCCTTCAGCTGGGTGTCGATATAGATGTTGGTCTCGCCCGCGAGATTGGGCGCGTCCTCAAGGAGCGCGAGCCCGTCCGCCCCGTGACAGGAGACGCAGGCCTGAGGCGCATTCGCCGGATCGGCTCCCGCCGGAAGTTCCGCTGTCACCTCGTGCGCCGCATACCAGCTCGCCACGTCGGCGATCTGCTGCGCGGAGAGCCCGCCTGCGACCACGGACATCATCTCGTGGCTCCGCGCCCCGGTCTTGAAAGCCATGAGCTGGGCCTCGAGATAGGCCTTCGGCTCGCCGCCGATATGCGGCGCGATGGGAATCTTCGCATAGCCGTTGAGCCCGTGGCAGGTGCGGCACATGTTGGCGATCTTACGTCCCGCCACCGGATCGTCGGCCCGAGCGGGTCCGGCCCCGGCGAGCAACAGCCCGCCGAGGCCGATGATCAGGGCTACCCTCACTTCGCGTAGCTGATCCGGTAGAGCGCACCCGCGAGATCATCCGAGACCAGGATCGAGCCGTCGGGCAGTTGTGCGACGTCGACCGGGCGGCCGAGATACTCGCCCGTCTCCTCGTCCAGCCAGCCTTCCGCGAAAGGCAACATCGAGGCATTGCCATCACCGTCGACGAAGGTGACCATCACCCGCGCGCCGACCGGCGTGGTACGGTTCCAGGAACCGTGCTGGGCGGAGAAGATCGCGTTTTTGTACCTCTCCGGGAACATCCGGCCCGTATAGAAGGTCATGCCGAGATCGGCCGCATGGGCGACCGCCTCGACCGCCGGCATCACGATGCCGTCGGGCGGCGTCTCGTCCTTGTACTCGTTAGTGCGGGTATCGCCGCCGCCATACCACGGGTGGCCGAAATTCTGCCCCATGGCGGTCTGCCGGTTCAGCTCGCCCGGCGGGATATCGTCGCCCATGCCGTCGACCTGGTTGTCGGTAAACCAGAGCTCGCCGGTTTCCGGATGGAAGTCGTGCCCGACCGAATTGCGGATGCCGTAGGTATAGACCTCGCGTCCCGAGCCATCGAGATTAAGGCGTATCATCCCGCCGATGCCGACCTTGTTGTAGAGCTCGAGCTTCTCCTGCGGCGCCACGTTGAAGGGCTGGCCGAGGGAGATGTAGATCTTGTTGTCCGGCCCGATCCGGCAGACCCGGGCGGTGTGGTTGTAGCTCTCCTCCTCGGGCGGAATCAGGTCGCCCTGTTTGATCAGATTGAAGGCGGCCACGTCCGGGCTCTCGTAGAAGAACTCGGCGGCCGGGAACAGCAGCACCCGGTTCTGTTCGGCGATATAGAGAAAGCCATCCTTTGAGAAGCACGGCCCGTTCGGGATGGCGAAACGGAGCGACGGGGCGAAATCCTTCACCTCGTCCGCGACCCTGTCCTTGTTGCGGTCGGTGACCGACCAGACCTTGTCCTTGCGGGTGCCGACAAAGGTGACGATACCCTGCGGGCCGACCGCCATGTGCCGCGCATCCGGCACGACGGCATAGAGCTCGATCTTGAACCCGTCCGGCAGCCTGATCCGTTCCAGCGTCTTCCGGATTCCGGCGGCGTAGTCCCCGCCCTGCTCGATGAAGGTGAACTCAGTCACGCCGGTTGTCTTGAAGCTGGAGAGCTTCTCCAGATTGTCCGGCACCTGACCCGACTGCGCGAGCGCCCCGCCCGAGATGACAGAAGACGCCAGTATCGCTGCGATAATCCGCTTCATTACATTCCTCCCTGCGGCTCGTTTTCAGCCTTGTTATGCAACCATGATTTGCGTCGCCACAAGGTACGTCAAGCCGATTCACATGGCGAAACCAGCCAAAATTAGGGAAGCATTACTGTCAGAAATGAGGCCAAATCTCTCTTTTTGCGCGTAATTTCCGCGTCACCGGAGCCTGTCATTCAGGACGGCGCGGCAATCAGAGCCCGAAGCCGCGCCGCCACCGGCACGTAGATCGCCGAGAGCCCGACGCACCAGAGCATCATCACGATACCCTGCGCCTCGAGCGCAATGCCGCGATCGATCAGGATCCCGGTAATGGCCGGCCCGATGGCGGTGGAGAAAACCATGGCCGAGACCGCGAGCGCCCGGATCGCGCCGAGATTGCGGGTACCGTAGATCTCCGCCCAGACCGCTCCGTTGAGCGCGCTCGAGAAACCGGCCCCGAAGCCGATGCAGCCGAGCGTCACGCCCCAGATCCAGACCTGATCGCTCGCCTGCAGCAGCACGATACCGAGCCCGATAGGCAGCAGGAAGAGCGGCAGCAATGCGAGCGCGCCGAACCGGTCGATGATCCGTCCGGCGATGAACAAGGCCGCGATGGCGGAAAACGCATAGGCGGGATATCCGGCCGCCATCTCCGCGAGGCTCCAGCCCTTCACGCCGGAGACATGCGCCTGGTGGAAAAAGATCACGGTGCCGATGAAAGCGGGTGTCAGGATGCCCGGGAAAAGCGCCCAGTAGGACCAGTGCCTGAGCGCCTCGGGGCGGGTCCAGTGACGGCCGAGCGCGCCCGGCGCCGGGCCGCTCGTCTCGCCTCCCCGGGGCGTGCGGTCGAGCGCGAACAGAACCCAGAGCGCGCCGCCGAATACGATCAGCACCGTCGCCGCCGCGAGCCACCAGGCTCCGCGCCAGCCGACCAGCGCGACGGCGAGCACCGCGACCGCGGGAAGTACCGCTTCACCGATCCCGTACCCGAGCGAGGTGATGGCGATCGCCCGGCCGCGGCGCGCCTGGAACCAGCGGGCCGTCGCCGTCATGCCGACATGGCTGATCATGCCCTGTCCGAAGAAACGCAGCCCGAGCACCATCAGGAACAGCATGACGACGGAGTCGTGGATCGCCATGCCCGCGCAGACCAGGGCGAAAGCGCCGACAACGATGATCGCCAGCGTGCGCAGCCGCATCGTATCGGCAAGCTGCCCGCTCTTGATCAGAAGGGCCGCCGAAGTCAGTGTCGCGCCCGCATAGAGGCTGCCCCAGGTCCCGTCGGTCAGGCCGTGCAGCGCCATAAACTGGGCAGCGAAGAGAGAGATGAAGAAGGTCTGGCCGAAGGAGGAACAGAGCGTGCAAAGCAGTCCGGCCGCCAGCCAGCGGGCATTCGCGAGATAGAAATTCGTCGGGGACGAGGCCGGAGACATATGCCTGCTTCGCTTGGAACGCGAGGCGTGTCAAGCGCGTGCACGGGGCGGCCATGCGGCCAATTGCGCCTTGCCTCGAAGCACCCGCTCACCCCAGACTGCGGGTGCCCTCTCCGGTTGACCGGCACTCCATCGAAGCGCCTCGAATGCCATTTCTTGATCAGTTCCACTCCGCATACTTAAGGTCACCCTCATGTCCGTTGAGAAAATCGACACGCTTGTCATCGGCGCCGGTCAGGCCGGGATCGCGATGAGCGAGCATCTCGGCAAGGCCGGCATTCCCCACCTCGTGCTGGAGCGCGGCCGGATCGCCGAGCGCTGGCGCTCCGGGCGCTGGGACTCGCTGGTCGCCAACGGCCCGGCATGGCACGACCGCTTTCCCGGATTGGAGTTCGCCGGCGCGGACCCGGACAGCTTCATCCCGAAGGAAAAGGTCGCGGACTACTTTGCCGACTATGCGGAGATGGTCGGAGCCCCGGTCCGGTCCGGCGTGGAAGTGACCTCGGTCAGCCGCAACGACGGCCGGCGGGGGTTCCGCGTCGAGACATCGGAAGGACCGGTCGAGGCCGACAATGTCGTGGTTGCCACCGGCCCGTTCCAGATCCCGGTGATCCCGCCGGTCGTCCCCGAAACCGAAGGGATCGCCCAGCTTCATTCCAGCGCCTACCGCAATCCGGACCAGCTCGTGGACGGCGGCGTGCTCGTGGTCGGCGCCGGCTCCTCGGGCGTGCAGATCGCGGACGAACTGAACCGCTCCGGCAGGAAGGTCACCCTCTCGGTCGGCCCGCACCACCGTCCGCCCCGCGCCTATCGCGGACGGGACTATTGCTGGTGGCTCGGCGTGCTCGGCCTCTGGGACATCGCGGCGCCGACACCGGGCACGGAGCATATCGCCATCGCCGTCAGCGGCGCGCGCGGCGGCGAGACGGTCGATTTCCGCAATCTCGCGGACCAGGGAATCACGCTCGCCGGTCTGACCGAAGGGTACGAGGACGGCGTCATGCGCTTCGCGGGCGATCTCGCGCGCAACATCGCCGAGGGCGACGAGAACTATCTCTCCGTCCTGCGCCAGGCGGACGCGTTCGCCGCACGGAACGGGCTCGACCTGCCGGAGGAACCGGAAGCCCACGTCATCGGCTCCGATCCGGACTGCGTCGCCAATCCGGTCCGGGAGCTGGACCTGAAGACGGCCGGCATCGGGACGATCCTCTGGGCGACCGGCTTCCGCACCGACTATGACTGGCTCAAGGTCGATGCCTTCGACGAAGACGGAAAGCCCCGGCACCAGCGCGGCGTCTCGAGCGAGCCCGGGATCTATTTCCTCGGCCTGCCCTGGCTCTCGCGCCGCGGATCGAGCTTCATCTGGGGCGTCTGGCACGACGCCATGCATATCGCCGACCAGATCGCGATCCAGCGCAGCTATCTCGACTACGACGCCGCGGCGCGGTCGCGCGGCGGGGCATAGCAACGGCCCGCGACGCCGACACCCATCCCCCACGGAGACCCGACATGGCCCATGAGCGCCTCAGGACATTCAACACCCGGGACACCTACCCGGAACAGAAGCTCGACAACGATCTCGCCCAGGCCGTGATCACGCGCGGCGGGCGCACGGTCTGGCTGCGCGGCCAGTGCCCGCAGGATCTCGACACGGCGAAGAACATCGAGAGCCACGATCCGGCGGAGCAGACCCACAAGGTGATGCAGAATATCCGCCAGCTCCTCGAGGAAGCCGGCGGCGAGATGCATCATCTTGTAAAACTTGTCGTCTATATCACCGATGTGCGCCACCGCGAGGCTGTCTACCGGACCATGGGCGAGTACATCAAGGGGGTGCATCCGGTCTGCACCGGGCTCGTGGTCCAGGCGCTGGCCCGGCCCGAATGGCTGGTCGAAATCGACGGCACCGCCGTCATTCCCGACGAATGATCCGGAGTTCCCGATGACCTTCTCCCTTGTCGCCCGCTGCGCCGAGACCGGCATGTTCGGGATCGCGATCTCCTCCTCCTCGCCCGCCGTCGCGGCGCGCTGTGCCTATACCCGGGCGGGCGTCGGCGCGGTCGCCAGCCAGAACGTGACCGACCCGAGGCTCGGCCCGCTGGTGCTGGACCGCATGGAGGTCGGCCTCTCCGCGCCCGATGCCATCGAGGCCATGCGGCGGGAAGCCGAGCATCTCGACTACCGTCAGGTGCTTGCCGTGGACAAGCACGGCACCACCGCGATCCATTCCGGCGGCAATGCGCTCGGCATCTGGGCGGAGGCGAAGGCAGAGAATGTCGCCTCGGGCGGCAACCTGCTCGCCAACAAGGACGTCCCCGCCGCCATTGTCGACGCCTTCGGCGCCTCCGGCGGCCATCTCGGCGACCGGCTGATCGCGGCGATGCGCGCCGGGCTTGCCGCCGGCGGCGAAGCCGGTCCGGTGCATTCGGCGGGCATGCAGCTCGCGGACAAATACGCTTGGCCAGTCGCGGACCTGCGCTGCGACTGGACCGAGAACTGCCCGATCGAGGCCATCGCGACGGCCTGGGAAATCTACAAGCCCCAGCTCGACGCCTACGTCACCCGCGCGCTCGATCCGCGCGAAGCGCCGTCCTACGGCGTGCCGGGGGACGAATAGGCTCCACAATCTGGGCGTGTTGTTCTAGAACCGGTCACGACCGAGCTTTGACCCGCACCGATCGAGTTGGGGAAATTAATGCGCGTCTCTTTGGCGGCGATTGCCATCGCCTTCCTCCTGTCTGCCTGCCAGACTACATCCGGCCAAAATCGTAACCTCGTGGTCCAGAAAGGGAATGGCGGCGCGACGCTCAATGTCTGCGTCGGCGACTTCGCCTTCGACCATATCTTTACATTGACCATTGAGAGAGTTGCCGACGCCTCCAATGAGCGCGATCTCGACCCGAGCGGAGCTTGGACCCAGACTTTTGTTGTTTCTTCCGTGACGGCTCCCAACAAGCATCCCGGTTCCATGTTTGAGCCGGGAATGTCATGCAAGTTCTGGGATTTCGAAGCCGCTCCGGGAACCTACGCGATCACCCGCCTGCGGGAGCGATACTATGATCCATATCCACGAGGCGGCCTGTTGTATGTCGTGTTGAAGGCAGCCGCCGCCGCGGTTCGGGACGATGATGAGATTGTATTTCTCAATGAGCATAACAGCCTGAAAAGCGACGCTCCCGTCTTCGATATCCGCAATGGCGAAGTGAGCGATCTCGGGACACTGATCTTTGTCGGCGAACGGACCTTCCGGGAACATCCCGTCAAAGACCCGAACGGATACTGGGATGGCCAGACGACCGAACAAGTGGAGGACCGCCGGGTACTGGTCCGCTACGAGATGCCGGGAGCAACTGCTTCGGATTCCGTCTTTCGCGATCCGAACGGCAAGACCCATCCGCTGACACCCCAGAGCCTTACAGTTCTTGAGAACATAACTCTCATACTGGAAGACTTCCCCGAGGTTGGCAGCGCCGTGCAGTAACCCCCCTCACCCCTCCGCCGCGACGAAGGCGAGCGACTGTTTCGCCGTGCGCATTACGTGCTTGCGTTTGATCCTGGAGTGGAAGAACCGGTTCACTGCCGCCGCCAGAACCGGTGCCCAGGGCGCGTCCGGGCGGAGGCGGATCTCTTCGCGCGCGGCGACGGGCAACTTCACCATGTGGGCGGAGACGATGTATTCCGGCTCCGCATGGTCGAAGAGGCCGGGCAACAGGTCCTCGAAATAGGCCTCCGGATCCTCCACCCGCCATTGTTCGCTGTCCTGCTGCGCATCGGTGTAGGCGGCGTTGCGGCCGGTGAAACAGGCCATCTGCAGGAGCGCGTCCGGCCAGAGATCCGCGTGCCGTGAACATTGCGCCCGGACGGCATTGGCGAAGGTGATGCCGTGGGTGAAATCGAGCCAGTTCACATTGTCCGGCACCGGCCGGTCGTGGCGCGTGCCCCAGGACATGTCGAAATGCAGCATCTGCCACGCCGCGGCCTCGAAAAGCGCGTCGAACAGGGCTGACCGGTCCCCGCTCGAACGGTTCACCCGCTCCAGTGCACGGGGCACGTTGAGCGCATGGAACTCCTCCGCCGAGACTGGATCGCCACCGGCGCCGTCCCAGGCTTTTCGGGCCGGGCCGTAGGCGCGGAATTCCGGGATCAGGTCCTCGCGGCTGGCATTCACCAGAGCGCGGGCAAGCGCGAGATAGAGCGGTTCCGCCACCTCGCCGCCGAGCCGCTCGACCAGCTGGCGGGTCTTGTAGCAATAGATCAGCGAATGGCCGAAATCCTGATAATGGGCGAGCGCGGCGCGTGTCAGCGGCGCGTCCAGCGCCCGCCAGCCGGGCCCGGCGACGGCGCCGCGCACCTGTGCGAGCGCTTCCGCCTCGTCCTCCGTCTCGATCGCATCGACCAGCCGGTCGGCGTCGAATTCCGCAACACCTTCGGCGAAGGGGAAACGCTCCCAGCGCAGGCTGTCCCAGGCGAGATGAGCCACCACCTCGACGAAGGGGATCAGCGCCGAGGCCGCGTCGCGCCCGCCGTAATCTTCCCCGAGCTCCAGCCAGTCCGGCGCGGCGGCAATGGCATGGGTCGTGCCCCACTCGAAGCGGTCATGGGTCCAGAGCACGGCCCGGCGCACCGCCTCCAGCGGATCGCCGCCCGCCGCCTGCAGCCGGGCGATCTCGCGGGCCATGCGGGTGTAGTTGTGGTCGCGGAAGCTCTCCCGGAGATTGCCGAGCGCGGCCTCGACGCGCTCCGCCGCCGGTGGGTCCGCGATATCGATAAGGACGGCGCCGTCGCGGATTTGGGTGGGATATATCCGCAGACGGTCGCCGCCGACCTGGTTGTCGCCACTCGCCAGGTCGAATTTCCAGTTGTGCCAGTTGCAGGTGAGCCGGCAGGCGCCGGCCTCGCTCTTGTCGAGGGTGCCTTCCAGCAGGGGATATCCCTCGTGCGGACACCGGTTGTTGCAGGCATGGACCGCACCGTCCGCCAGGAAGAGCGCGATCTGCTTGCCGTCCGTCTTGAAGATTTTCCGCCCGGCCGCTTCCAGCGCGGTGAGCGGCATCGCCTCGACCCATCGCGGTTCCGGTTTCTGTGTCATGGCGTCTCTCCCTTACCGGCGAGCGCCTTCATGCTCGGCCCCCGTCCTATGAACGGGTCCATTCTGCGCGCATGGATTTTTATATCAAGAAATTTCTTTTTTAATTAATGCCGCATGAAAAGGTCCCGCGATGCCGGCCGGGCCCGGAGCCGGGTCAGGAGCCAGAGCCCGATCCCGAGCACGCCGAAAACCAGCCAGGCCGGCATGAGCAGGATCGTGACCGTCACCGGGTGCCAGAGATAGGGATGCAGGTAGCGGGTGATCGCCGGTTCGGCGAGCTGCAGGCTGTCGCGATGCAGCCCGGCCCAGAGCGTTCCGGCATCCATGATGTTCAGCCTGCCCGTCTGCCAGCTCACATAGCCGTCGCGCGCCGCCAGCGCCAGAGCGAGCAGAATCAGGATCAGTGCGAGAAAGCGAAAGAACCGCCGCATACATCCCCCGGCGCGCCCTGGCCGGTCATCCGGCGGTCCTGCGCGCTGCGTCTCGTTGAGCCCCCTAAGCCGCTGGAAAGCCTACACCAAATCGGGAGGGGAGCGAAACCTGTGGTTCATCTTGAGTTTCTACCCGCCGCCGCGACGGATTGACGGTGGCCGACCGTTCTAAAAAGATGAACAATTGGAAAAGAGCCCGCCACCGCTCCGCGCGGAAGCCAGCCCCCTGATACAGAGCGATATGATGAAGAGATTGCCGAAGGGCGCGGCTCAACGCGGCCCTCAGGAGAGATATGCCGCCGGTCGCAGGGCGGGGCTGGTCCTTGCCGTCCTCATGCTCGGGGGCTGCACCGTCGGCCCGGAATACCGGGTGCCCGCGCTGTCGCTGCCGACGGACTGGGGGACGGAGAGCGCCGCCGCGCGCGAGACGGCCGTGCCGGAACTGTCCCGCTGGTGGACCGAACTCGACGATCCCACCCTTAACGGGCTGATCGAGCGCGCCTCGGGTCAGAATCTCGACCTCGCGGCGGCGCGGGCGCGGATCCGGGAAGCCCGCGCCAGCTACCGGCAGGCGGGCGGCGCATTGCAGCCGAGCCTCGACGGGTCCGGCTCCACCGGTCTCGCCGGATCCGACAACAGCATCGACGGGCAGTTCCAGGCGGGATTCGACGCGAGCTGGGAGCTCGACATCTTCGGCGGCCGAAAACGCCGTGTCGAAGCGGCCGCCTACGGTGTCGGCGCGGCCGAAGAGGATCTGCGCGACACGATGCTGACCCTGATCGGCGATATCGCGTCGAACTACGTCTCCGCCCGCTCCTTCCGGGCGCGGATCGACCTCGCCCGGCGCACGGCGATCTCGATGCGGGAGACCGAGTCACTGACCCGGGCGCGCTTCCGGGCCGGTGCCACTGCCGCCTCCGACATGGCCAATGCCGCCGGACAGGCGAGCAGCACCGAGGCCAATATCCCGGCGCTGGAAGTCTCCTTCGCGGAAGCCGTGCATCGACTCGGCGTGTTGACCGGCCAGGCGCCGGGCGCCCTCGCCGCCATGCTGCGGAACGGTGCGCCGATCCCGCGGCCGACCCGGCCGATCCCGACCGGCGTTCCGGCAGACATCCTGCTGACCCGCCCGGACGTCCGCGGTGCGGAACGGGAACTGGCACGCTACACCGCGCTGATCGGCGAGGCCGAGGCGGCGCGCTATCCGAGCGTCAGCCTGACCGGCAGCATCGCGACCTCCGGCACCAGCATCGGCGACCTCGCGAAAGGCTCCTCCATCGGCTGGGCGATCGGCCCGTCGCTGACCGTGCCGATCTTCAACGGTGGCCAGCTCGAGGCCGCCGTCGATCTGGCCCGGGCCCAGCGCGACCAGTTCGAGGCCGCTTTCCGCTCCACCGTCCTGACCGCGCTGGAAGATGTCGAAAACGCCATCGTCGCGCTCGCCCAGGAACGGATCCGCAACCGCAGTCTGGCGGAAGCCTCCGAATCCTATCGCGAGGCGGCCCGGCTCGCCCGCTCGCTCTACGGCGCGGGCAGCATCAGCTTCCTCGATGTGCTCGACGCCGAGCGCTCGCTCTATTCCGCCGAGGACGCGCTGCTGCAAAGCACCGCCCGGATCGCGACCGGCTACGTCACCCTCAACAAGGCCCTCGGCGGCGGCTGGGACGGCGTCCTCGAAACCGCCGCCGCAGCGCCGGCATCCGGCTAACGATACCCCCGGAGAGATATGTCCTTTTCCTCCCCCAAAGCGCGGCGCTGGCGCCGCCTCCTGGTCTCGCTCCTCCTGCTCGGCACGCTCGGCGCCGGCGGCACTTACGGCTGGCGCGAGCTCTATCCGTCCGAAAAGACGACTTACATGACGCGCCCGGTCACGCTCGGAAGCATCGAGGAAACGGTGCTCGCGAACGGCATCCTGAAACCGGTGAACCTTGTCGCGGTCGGTGCCCAAGTCTCCGGCCAGATCGTCGCCCTGCATGTCGATCTCGGCGACGAGGTGAAGGAAGGCGACCTGATCGCCGAGATCGATTCCGTCACCCAGCTGAACGCGCTCAGGACGGCCGAGGCGGCGCTGGCCAATGTGCGCGCCCAGCTCGCGGAGAAACAGGCGACCCTGACCCGCAACAGGCTGACGCTAAAACGCAGCAGGGCGATGATCGCGGAACGCGCGGTCTCCCAGGCCGATCTCGAATCCGCCGAGGCGGACGTCCGTACCACCGAAGCCCAGATCGAGGCGCTGAAAGCGCAGATCGTCGAGGCCGAGGTCGCGGTGGAAACCGCCGACGCCAATCTCGGCTATACCAGCATCCTCGCACCGAGCAACGGCACTGTGCTGGCGATCGTCAGCAAGGCGGGCCAGACGGTGAACGCGGCACAGTCCGCGCCGACCATCGTCATCCTCGGACAGCTCGACCGGATGGACGTGCGGGCGGAGATTTCCGAGGCCGACATCCTGCATGTCGAACCGGGCCAGAAGGTCTATTTCACCGTTCTCGGCGATCCCGACCGGCGCTACGACGCGGTGCTGGAAAGCATCGAGCCCGCGCCCGAGAGCATCCGCTCCGACAGCAGCCTCAGCACCTCGAGCAGCACCAGCTCTTCCTCCAGCTCAAGCACCAGCTCCAGCGCGATCTACTATATCGGCAGCTTCCGCGTGCCCAATCCGGAGCGCAAGCTGCGCACCTACATGACCGCGGAGGTGCATATACAGCTTAATTCCGTAGAGAACGTCCTCACCGTCCCGGCGGCGGCGCTCGGCCGCAAGGGCCGCGACGGGAAATTCGAGGTCCGGGTACTCGGCGCGGGCGACGCCGTGGAGACCCGGCAGGTCAACATCGGCCTCAACAACAAGGTGCGGGCCGAGGTGATCGAAGGGCTGGCCGAGGGCGAGAAAGTCGTGGTCGGACAGTCCGGCGGCGCGGCGGCGAGCTCGCAGCGGCGCTTCCGGATGAGGTTCTAGCCATGTCGTCCCCGCTGATCCGGCTGGAGAGCGTGCGCCGGGAATTCCCCTCCGGCGAGGGCACCATCGCCGCGCTGAAGAGTGTCGACCTCAGCATCGAGCGCGGCGAGATGGTGGCGATCATCGGCGCTTCCGGGTCCGGCAAATCGACGCTGATGAACATTCTCGGCTGCCTCGACCGGCCGACATCCGGCACGTACCGGATTTCCGGCACCGCCACCGGCGCGCTCGGCCCGGACGATCTGGCGGCGCTCCGGCGCACGCATTTCGGCTTCATCTTCCAGCGCTATAACCTGCTGGCCGAGCTGACCGCAGCGGGCAATGTCGAGATGCCGGCGATCTATGCGGGTCAAAGCAACGCCGAGAGACGCGAGAAGGCCGCGGCCCTGCTCACCCGTCTCGGCATGGCGGACCGCGCCGGGCACCGGCCGGGCCAGCTTTCCGGCGGCCAGCAGCAACGGGTTTCCATCGCCCGCGCGTTGATCAACGATGCCGACGTGATCCTGGCCGACGAACCGACCGGCGCGCTGGACAGCAAGAGCAGCGCCGAGGTGCTCTCCATCCTCCACGAGCTGCATCGCGAGGGCCGCACCGTCATCATCGTCACCCACGACCCGGAGGTCGCGGCTCAGGCGGAGCGGATCGTCGAGCTCAGCGACGGCGAGATCGTCAGCGACCGGCAGACCGTGGAGACATCGGAGTCCGTCGCGGCGCCCGACTTCGCGCCCTCCTTCTCCCAGCCCGGCTGGCGCGCCGGGATCGACCGCTTCTTCGAGGCCTTCGCTATGGCCTTGCTGGCGATGCGCGCGCACAAGCTCCGCACCCTGCTGACCATGCTCGGCATCGTCATCGGCATCGCCTCGGTGGTCTGCGTGCTCGCGCTCGGCCAGGGCTCGAGCGAAAGGGTGCTCTCCGATATCCGCAGGCTCGGCACCAACACGCTGGAGATCTTTCCGGGCAAGAGTTTCGGCGACGTGCGCTCCGGGCGCATCGAGACCCTGGTCGCGGCCGACGCCGACGCGCTCGCGCGCCGCGACTTCGTCGCCGCGGTGACGCCGACGGTCGCGACCTCGAAGACGACACGTCATGGCGCGATCGAAGCGACGTCGCAGGTGAACGGTGTCGGTGCCCAGTATTTCGCGGCCAAGGCGACGGAACTCGCCGAGGGAAGCCTGTTCGGGCTCGAGAGCATCCGGCGCATGGAACAGGTCGTGGTGATCGACGTGAATACACGGGCGACTCTCTTCCCGGACGACCCGGGCGCCGCCATCGGGTCGGTCATCTTCGTCGGCCAGGTGCCGTGCCGGGTGATCGGCGTGGTCGAGGCCCGCCAGAGCGGCTTCGGCGGCAGCCAGAACCTGACGCTCTACCTGCCCTATACCACCGTGCAGGCGCGCATCCTCGGCAGCCCGACGCTGCGCAGCATCATCCTGCGGGTGACCGACGAAACCGATATGGAAATCGCCAAACAGGCGGTGACAGACCTGCTGAAAGCACGGCACGGCACCGAGGATTTCTTCATCCTGAACACCGACGAGATCCGCAAGACCATCACCAGCACGACCCGGACCATGACTCTGCTGATCTCCGCCATCGCGCTGATCTCGCTCGCGGTCGGCGGCATCGGGGTGATGAACATCATGCTGGTCTCGGTCTCGGAGCGGATCGGCGAAATCGGCGTGCGCATGGCGGTCGGCGCCCGGCGCGGCGACATCCTGCAACAATTCCTGATCGAGGCGGTGCTGGTCTGCCTGCTGAGCGGCGTGCTCGGCATCCTCGCCGCGCTCGCCTTCGGCCTGATCTTCAGCCTGCTCAATTCCTCCTTCCCGCTGATCTATTCGGTCTCGGCGATGGGGGCGGCGGTACTCTGCGCCAGCATGATCGGCATCGTCTTCGGCTACCTGCCGGCGCGCAACGCCTCCCGGCTGGACCCGTCCGTAGTCCTCTCGGGGAACTGACGAACCTTCGGGCAACCTCGGCAAGTGCCTGAAAAGGCGGACGGAACCGTCCGACAGGCGCCCGCCCGCCCGCGATTTGCCACGCGCAGCGTTTTTTCCGGTTTTTCGCGTTTCAAACCGTTGCAAAGCCGGAAGGCCTTTTGTATGGTCCGCGCCTCTTCAGGAGGGATGGCCGAGCGGTTTAAGGCGCACGCCTGGAAAGCGTGTTGGGGTGGAAGCCCCTCAGGGGTTCGAATCCCCTTCCCTCCGCCAGAGCCTTTTCCCGGAAATTCCGATCCGCGGGTCTTTTCCTCAGCCGTAAACGCCGCCGGCGAAAACCCGCACCTATTCCGTCAATTTCTTCACTTCCTGCTCCAGCGCTTTGAAGAAGCGTTTGTGGAAGCCGTATCGGTTCCCGGTCCGGGTCAAGGCCGGGAGATACTTGATGTCGTCCTGGCGGCCGGCGAAATGCAGGAACCAGGAATTGTTGACCGCATTGATCAGGTTCGGGAGATGGCCCGAGACGAAGGGATATTTCTTGCAGACACTGTCGGACTGCTGGTTCTGCAGGAAACGGAAAACGAGCCAGAGCGCGTTGAACCGCTCGTCGAGGAGCTGCCCCTTTCCGTCGGCCTCACAGTAATGAGTGAAAGGGACCTGGTCGAAGAACGCGCCGCCCGCATAGTCCCCGAAGAGTCTCGGAAAGGCGGCGACCCAATCGGCCAGTTGTTCCGGATAGAAGCAGAACACGCCGGTATTGAACATGTGCGTTGCCGTGCTCGCCGGGTCGATGGCGCGATGGAGCGCATTGTAGTTCCCGTATTCGATCCCGTTCCTGGCGACTATCCCCGCCACCTTGTTCCGGGCCTTTCGGAAAAGCGGCGAATCCGGGATATGCCCCTCAAGGCAGATCGCGAGCCGGTCCGGCGCGCAATGTTCCTGAATGTCCGGCGCGTCCAGCAGATTGATGAAGATGTCCGCGTCGAGCCAACAGACGAAATCGAAGGCCCGGGCGCGCTGGCTCGCCATCGCCTCGTACTTCGTCAGATAGATCGACTCGGTCTCGAACGCATGGCGCTCGTCAAAGACCAGGATCTCGTAACCGTACTGCTCCGCCCAGGCTTCCCAGTTGGTCTTCAGAAAATCGTTCCAGACCCTTTTGTGCATATCGCCCAGAAGGACGGTGACTAACGCTTTCTTCAACTCGGGTTCCTAAGTCAGCATTGTCTCTTGCGGAGGGAGTGGAGCGCCGCGACGCTATCGAAGCCGCCCGGTCGCTCGCGTCCGTTCCGAAGACGAGTCTATTGCAGCCGGGCGCGCATGTTCCAGTCTTACAATTGGCTGGCCGGTATTCACTTGACCCGCCCGGTTGAAACTTTCTATCCCTGCAAACTACACGTTGGGGGCGCGGATAAAATCCATGGGTGTATGGTCGGTTGCAATCGTCGATTCAGGAGTAACGGACGAGACAGAAGCCCGCTTCGGCCCCAACCTTTTCGAGTACGACTACTACTACAGAAACGGCAATACCGACGGCGCGCGCTCGACATCTCACGGCTCCATCGTTGCGGAGTCGGTCGAACATACCAATGGAGCGCTCGAGCGGGTCGATTTCCAGGTCAGCAGCAACAGCGAGTATTTCATCTCGTCTTATGCGATCCGCAACGCGCTGGCCCAGATCGGGGACATGCACGATTCCGGCTGGCACATCGGAAGTTACAACCTGAGCATCGCCAGCTCCTATTCTTCCTTCACTTCCCCCTTCAGAGCGCAGATTGACGCCCTTGCGGACCGGGGCATCTTCGGGGTCGCCGCTTCCGGCAACGGCGGAACGTCCGGCGCGCTCGAAGCGGCCGCCTATCCGGCGCGCCTTTCCAACGTGATTTCCGTCGGCAGCCATGACGGCGCCGGAAATCCGAGCACCTTTTCGCAAAACCATCCGTCCACCGTTCACATCCTCGCCGACGGCGAGGATTTCCCGGGCGCGGGTTATTCCGGCACGAGTTTCGCGGCGCCGCAGGTGGCCGCCACCGTCACAACCGTCCAAGCGCTGGTCGAAGGCGTCAAGGGCGACCGGCTGTCCTTCGGTCAGATCATCGACACGCTGCAGCTCGGCGGCGCCGGGCCGCGCTCGGCCGTCGACCCGGCCGATGGCGCGACGACCTATTTCCTGCACACCCATTCCGGCTCCGTCGATTACGCCATCGCGACCCATATCGACCCGAGTTTCAGCGGGCTCGAATACATCGCCTCCTTCAGCGACCTCGAGGCGGCGTTCGGCCGGGATGCGGGCGCTGCGCGCACGCACTATCTCTCGACCGGCGTCTATGAAGGCCGGACAGTGGAGTTCGACGGGCTGGAATATGTCGCGAGCCATCCCGATCTGATCGGCGCCTTCGGCACGGACCGGGAGGCGGCGGCTTTCCACTATCTCGAAGCCGGCAGATGGGAAGGCCGCCTGACCAATTTCGACGCCGACAACTACATGAGCGCAAACCCGGACCTCGCCGCCGCCTTCGGTGGGGACGACGACCTTGCGACACAACACTACATCACCAACGGATTTTTCGAAGGCCGTTCGACCGGCGAGCTGACCGGTCCCTCGATGGGGCCGGCGCAGTTTCGGGCAGGTATTTCCGAGGGCGCAACAGATTTGCCTTATGCCACCAATTCGCCCGGTTACGTTGGCATCGGGGAAGCCGTTGTCGGCACAATCAGTTTTTTTCAAGACGCCGATGTGTTTCGTACCGAATTGACCGCCGGTGAAACGATCACCATTGCCGCCCGCGGTAGCTCATCCGGCGGCGGAACATTGCACGATATTCGGTTATTTCTGTTTGACCCCGACATTAATCAGGTGGGGAGTGACTATGACAGCGGTCAAGGCCTGGACGCCTTGCTGGTCTACACACCGACCACCAGTGGCACGCATTACATCGGGATCGACGGGAAGCTCATTTATCAGGGTACCTACACGATCGAGGTGTCGCGCGGAGCCAGTGCGGTGCTCACGGGGCTGACGGAGGAAACGGTTCCTGTCGATGCCGTCGAGGACGCCCCGTCCCCGACTTCCGACGACGTCCAGCTGACGACGCTCGGCCCGGAGCCGCTCTATACCGACTGGATCGTCTGAGCCGCGCTTCTACCTCTGCCCACGCACCACCGTGCCCGGCAGCGCCTCCGTCGCTTCGCCGCAGCGATAGGTCACCCTCCCCGAGACGATGGTCGCCTCGTAGCCGGTTGATTTCTGCATCAGCCGCTTGCCGTTCGCCGGCAGGTCGTAGGTCACGTACGGATCGGAGAAGCCGACCCCGTCCCAGTCGATGATATTGACGTCCGCCTTCTTGCCCGGCGCCAGCACGCCGCGGTCGGAGAGGCCGGCGGCGCGTGCCGTGTCCGAGGTCAGGCGCCGGATCACGTCGGTCATCGGGAAGCGGGCGCGGTCCCGGCCCCAGTAGCTCATCAGCCAGGTCGGGTAGCCGGCATCGAGGATGAAGCCGACATGGGCGCCGCCGTCGCCGAGCCCCATGATCGCGTTCCGGTCCGCCAGCATCTCCTCCGGCGCGCTCATGTCGTAATTCGCGTAATTCACCAGCGGCGTGTAGATGAAGCCGCGTCCCTCGCGCTCCAGCAGGATGTCGTAGGCGACCTCCGGCGCCGTCCTTCCCTCGCGCTCGGCGATGGCGGCGATGGACTGGTCCTTCGCCGGCTCGTAGTTCGCCGGCGAGCCGAGGCGGAACATCTTGGAGAAGGAGATCCGGTGGATCAGCGGGAAGGTGCTGCTCTTCACCGGGTCCTCTGAAAGGATCTTCGCCCGCACCGCCGGGTCGCGCATCGCGGCCACGCGCTCGGGAAGCGGCAGGTCCTGGATCGAACGGTAGGTGGCGGTGCCGGAGAACGGGTTCTGGCTGCCCTCGAGGCCGAGCAGGATACCGATCGGGCGCGGCGCCACCACCGGGCGGATCGAGAGCCCGTCATTGGCCGCCTCGCCCGCGAGCCTCAAGAGATCGCGCCAGAAATGCGGCCGGTCGTGGCGCTGGTTGAGGGTGAAGACGGCGGTCCGCCCGCTCGCCTCGATGACGCGGCGGAGCATGGCAAACTCGGTTTCCGGGTCCGGCTGGTCCCAGTCCGACACCATCTCGAGGAAACCGGAGCCCGCATCCGCCATTCCCATGGCGATCCCTGTCAGCTCCTCCTCCTGCGCGCGCAGGGTCGGGGTATAGTCGCCGGCGAGGCTCTTGTGGCTGATGGTGCGCGAGGTGGAGAAACCGAAGGCGCCGGCACGCACCGCGTCGGCGGCGATCGCCCGCATCCTCGCAATATCCTCTTCCGTCGCGTTCTCGAGGCTCAACGCCCGCTCGCCCATGACATAGACGCGGACCGCGGCATGGGGCAGCAGCACGCCGAGATCCATGTCCCGCGGCAGCTTCTCCAGCACGTCGAGATACTCGGCGAAACTCTCCCACTGCCATTTCAGGCCCTGGTGCAGCACCGGGCCCGGAATATCCTCGACGCCTTCCATCAGCTCGACCAGCTTGTCCCGGTCCGCCGGCTTGCAGGGTGCGAAACCGACCCCGCAATTGCCCATGATCGCCGTGGTGACGCCATGCCAGGCCGAGGGTGCGAGGTGATTGTCCCAGACCGCCTGGCCGTCGTAATGGGTGTGGATGTCGACGAAGCCGGGCGTCACCAGCTTGCCGCGCGCGTCGATCTCCTCGACCCCGCGCCGCGCCGCGACCTCGCCGATCTGGACGATTTGATCCCCGGCGATGGCGAGATCCGCCTCCACCGGGTCCGCCCCGGTGCCGTCGACGATGGTGCCGTTACGGATGATCAGACTAGGCTCAGCGGACATGGCGCATTCTCCCTTATATTATTCTCTTTTTCCGGGAGTGTGAGCCTCCCCGCGCGCGCCGTAAAGCCGCGCGCGGGCACGAGTGTGTTGATCGGACGCGCGCGGTCCGCTTACTTGATGGCGAGGATGTCGAAATTGCCGACATTGGCGACGACGCCGTCCTCCCAGCCGCCCGCGACCAGTTCCGGCGCCTTCTCCTTCAGCAATCCCGCGACCTTGCCCGCGAAATGCGCATCGCGGCCGGCCTCGCCGGCGAAGACATCGAAGATGGCGAAATGGGTCCCGTCGATCCGGAGCGCCGTCCAGAACAGCGTCTCCGGCTCCGTTTCCGCCACGACCGGCCCGGCCGCGCTCAGCAGGGCCGCAAGCTCGTCGCTCCGGCCCGAGGCCGCCTCGAGCCTGATATAGGTGGCGGTCGTCGCGCTGTAGAGATCGAAAGGCGGTTTCGCGGAAAGGACGTTCGCGTTGCTGATCCCGGCAACGACACCGCCGTCCCAGCCCCCCTCGACCAGAGTCGCGGCCTTCCCGTTCAGGGCCCCCGCGACGGCGCCGGAGAAATGCGCATCGCGCGCCGCGTCATCGGCGAAGATGTCGAAGATGACCAGCGTGTCGTCCGCCTTCAGCGCGAACCACAATTCGGTGCCGGGCTCGGTTTCCCTCACGATCGCCGCGGCGCCGGTCAGGAAGTCGGCGAAGACCTCCGTCTGGCCCTGTGCGGCCCGCATTTCGATATAGCTCGCGGTCTTGGTTGTCATCGCAGTCTCCTCGGCAGTCGCGGTCGTCGCCGCGGTGATCAGGGCCAGTGCTGAAAGCGTTTGAAGGAACTGGCGGGTTTTCATGGATCGCCTCCTCGTTCGGGCCGCATCGGGCCCGCTTGTTTCGATGCGCTCTTGTCGCATGCCGCGCGGCCCCGCCTCCAATTCCGAGATCCTATTTATCGATAGATTTTTACTATCGACGCCCTCCGGATAGACTGCCGGCATGAACCCCGGGAGGGTCCGATGGAGATGAACCAGGTCCGCTATTTCCTCGCCGTCTGCGAGCATCGCAACTTCACGCATGCGGCCAGGGCCTCCAACGTCTCGCAACCCTCGCTGACGGTCGCGATCAGGAAGCTGGAAGAGGAACTGGGCGAGGCCCTGTTCCTGCGCGACCGGGCTGGATGCCGGCTGACACCGCTCGGAAAGCTCATGCGCCCTAGGCTCGAACGGGTGCACGGGGAGATGCTGGAGGCGAAGGCCGAGGCCGTCCGGCACACGAATCTCGAGCGCGTGCCGATCGGCATCGGGATCGGCGAGACCATCGGGCAGAGCAGGATCGCGGCGGCGGTCGAGCGCTTCCGGACGCGGGTTCCGCAGGCCGAGATCGAACTGATCGTCGCACCGGCTGAAGACCTGCTGGCAGGGCTGAGGGACGGGGAGTTCGATCTCGCCCTCACCTCCCGGGAGGCCAGCCCCGACCTCTACCGCATAGACCGGCTCTATCGCGAGACCTACCGGGTCGTGGTCGCGAAAGGGCATGCCCTCGCCGCCTCGGAGACGGTCTCGCTCGAAGCGCTCGCCGGCACGCTCCTGCTCGACCGGCCGAATTGCGAGATGCGCGACGCCCTGCACCGGACCTGCGCGGATCACGGCCAGAGGCTCTATGCCGCCTACCGCTCCAACCGCGTGGACTGGCTGCTCGAGCTCGCCCGGCAGGGCTCCGGGGCGGCGATCCTGCCGGAGACGGCGATCCCGCAGGATCCCGGCCTCGTGTCACTGCCGATCGCGGACGTCGAGATCGCGCGCGAGGTTTCGGCGCTGCGCTACCGCCAGCAGGCCTCTCGGCCCGAGACCGACGCCCTGATCCGGGAGCTTGCCTCCGGCTAGCGCCCGCCCTGCTGCCAAATCGTCATCAATCCCGCCCGCCCGGCTTTGCTAGCCTCCTTGCCAACAAAGCAATGACGGGCTCCGGGGAGGACCAGAGACATGGACAGCAACGCCAAGGTCGCCATCATCGGCGCGGGACTGATGGGACACGGGCTCGCCCTCGTGCATGCGATCGCGGGGCATGCCGTGAAGATGACCGACATCAGCGAAAGCCAGCTCGCGACCGGCATGGAGCTGATCGGCAGCGCGCTCGACACCCTGGTCGCCGGCGGTTCCGTCGCCAAGCCGGAGACCGCCGCGATCCTCGCCCGCATCACGCCGGTCGGAACCCTCGCCGAAGCCGTCGCGGATGCCGATTTCATCGTCGAGGCGGTGGTCGAGAACCGCGAGGTGAAGACAGAAGTCTATGCCGAGCTCGAGAGCGCCGCCCCGGCGACGGCGATCATCGCCAGCAACACCTCCTATCTCGACGCCTTCCCGCTCGCGCCGGCCTCCCTGCAGAGCCGCTTCATCATCACCCACTGGTACACCCCGCCCTACATCATCGACCTGGTCGACATCGCCGGCGGGCCGGAGACCGATCCGAAGTACCTCGCGGCCGTGCGCGACCATTACGCGGCGATCGGCAAGAAGCCGGTGCTGTTCGAACGTTTCGTGCCCGGCTATGTCGCCAACCGCCTGCAGGCGGCGATGACGCTGGAGATCACCCGCCTGCTCGACGAGGGCTATGCCGACGCCGAGGCGATCGACACCTCGATCAAGTACGGCCTCGCGCTCCGCATGGCGACCATGGGCGCGCTGATGAAGGCGGACTTCACCGGCCTCGACATGAGCCGCCGGGCGCTCGCCAACAAGATGTACATCCCGCCCGAGGTGAAGGGGAAAAGCGAGACGCTGGAGAAGCTGATCGCAGACGGCAAGCAGGGCGTGATGAACGGGTCCGGCTATTTCGACTATGGCTCGATGAAGCCGGAGGAACTGTTCCACAACCGCGATGTCGGGCTGCTGAAGCTGAAGGCGGCGGTGGAGAAGGTCGAGGAGGAACAGCCGCTCCGGCCGCAAGGGTGATGCCCGTGGAGACGCTGGAAACGGACTATGTCGTGGTCGGCGCCGGTTCCGCCGGCTGCGTCGTCGCGAGCCGCCTCAGCGAGACCGGCGCCAGGGTCCTGCTGCTGGAGGCCGGGCCGCCGGACCGCCATCCGCTGATCCACATTCCGGCCGGCGTGAAGAGCCTGCTCTACAACGCCAGCGTCAACTGGAACTATGCGAGCGAGCCGGAGGACGGCACCGCGGGGCGGGCGATCCACTGGCCGCGCGGCCGCGTGCTCGGCGGCTCGCACTCGATCAACGGCATGCTCTATGTGCGCGGCAACCCGGCCGACTATGACGGCTGGGCGCAGCTTGGCTGCCGGGGCTGGAGTTTCGACGAAATCCTGCCCCTCTTCCGGCGCTCCGAGCGCTACGAAAAGGGCGAGGACGAAATCCGCGGGCGGGGCGGCCCGATGCCGGTCGAGGATTACCGCACCATCCTGCCACTGACCCATGCCTTCGTGCAGGCGGCCGAGGAGGCCGGCTTCGCCTTCAACCCGGATTACAACGGCTCTGGCCAGGAGGGCGTCGCCTATTCGCAGATGACCCGGCGCGGTCGCTGGCGCGCCTCGACCGCCCGCACCTTCCTCGCCGAGGCGCGCAAACGCCGCAACCTCCGGGTCGAGACCGACGCCCTGGTGCAGAAGCTGAGTTTCGAGGGACGCCGCTGCACCGGGCTGGTGTTCCGCCGCCACGGGCAGGAGGTCGCGGTCAAAGCCGCCCGCGAGGTGGTGCTCTCGGGCGGCGCCGTCAATTCGCCGCAGCTCCTGCAGCTCTCCGGCATCGGCCCCGCCCGCCATCTGGCGAGCCTCGGCCTGCCGATGGTCCACGACCTGCCGGGCGTCGGCGCCAATCTCTCCGATCACTATGTCACGCGCATCACCCACCGGGTCAGGGACGCGATCTCGATGAACCAGCTCTCGCGCGGCTGGCGGGTGCTGCGCGAGATCGGCCGCTTCGCCCTCTTCGGCAACGGCGCGCTGACCTTCGGCGTGACCAGCGCGATGGTGTTCTGCCGCAGCCGCGAGGGCCTGGAGAGCCCGGACCTGCAGCTCCTCTTCACGCCGGCCAGCTACGATCCGGACAAGCCGCTCGCCCTGGAGCGCGCGCCCGGCATGGCGACGGTGATCTGCCCGACCCGCCCGTCCAGCCGCGGCACGGTGATGGCCACGAGCCCGGACCCGTCAGCGCCGCCGCGCATCAAACCGAACTACCTCTCGGACCGCGACGATCTGCGGGTGATGCTCGCCGGCATGGCCCATGTCCGCCGGATCTTCGCCGCGCCGTCACT
This sequence comes from Nisaea acidiphila, assembly GCF_024662015.1. Lineage (NCBI taxonomy): Bacteria > Pseudomonadati > Pseudomonadota > Alphaproteobacteria > Rhodospirillales > Thalassobaculaceae > Nisaea > Nisaea acidiphila. Next base: position 1,704,046 of record NZ_CP102480.1, read on the forward strand.
GGCGCGCCACAGCGCCGCCGAACTCTGGCCCGGAGCCGACGCGGCGGACGAGGAAGCGCTGACGCAGTTCGCCCGGGAACGCGGCACCACGCTCTATCACCCGGTCGGCACCTGCAAGATGGGGATCGACTCGATGGCGGTCGTCGACCCGGAGCTCCGGGTCCGCGGCGTCGAGGGGCTCAGGGTCGCAGATGCGTCGGTTATGCCGTTTCTGACGACGGGGAACACGAACGCGCCGACGATCATGATCGCGGAGAAGGCGGCGGAGTTGATTAGGGCCGCGGCGGGGTGAGTGGCGGGTGGCACAGGTCGGGCCGCGAGCCCCCCTCAGGCGCAGAGCGTCTCTTCGTATTCCGTCGCCCGCTGCCGCAGCATCGGCCCGATGCGGACCTCGCCGCCCGCGACGGCGAGATTGGCTTGCCGGATCAGCTCCGCCTCGACCGCGACCGAGGGCGCGAGCTTGCCGTTGCAGGCGAGCCAGCGGGCGACCGTCGCCCATTCCCAGAGCGGACTGTCCGAGGTGACGCGCGCCACAGGCGCCGGAAAACCCTCGCCCCGGCAGCCCCGGTAATAGTTGGAAATCGCGGCCCGCGTCATCTCGGCCCGTTTCGCGATGTCAGAGAGGCTGACTAGCGGGTCCGGCTCCAGCCGGTCGATCCGCGCGCCGGTCGCGGCGACATTCTCCAGCGCCGAGGCGACGGCATCGCCGAAGCTCTCCGCCTCGCGCGCGAAATCGACGATGACATGGCCTTTCTGGAACGAGACCAGCGCGTCGTCGCAGCCGTGATCGTAGAACCGCGCCTCGAAATCCTCCGCCACCGGGTCCAGCCCGGAGGCGATTACGCTGAACTCAAACGTTTCCATCGTCATTCTCCCCGGCCCCGTGCGGACACCGGTTGATCGCCCGCAGGATCTGCCGCGCGTGATTTCCCGCGTTCCTGGGCGTCCCATTGACTCCGATCTGGCAGCCTTCGCGGTCATTCTGGGGACAATAAAGCCGCCCCCAATGCCCCTGCGGCCGACAAATCCAGCCCAGCGCCTCAGCCTGCCGGACCGCCTCCTCAACCTCTTTGTCCGGATGGCGGGGGCGAGTCATTGCATGCTCCGAATATGGATTGCGTGTTTACAAATGTCAACATTCTGACTTGCACGACTTTTGCTTGTGCGACTCACATCAACAGCAAGCATGGGAAGCCGTCAACCAGTCGCGTGATGCTCTCCGGCATGGCGCATGTCCGCCGGATCTACCCTGCGTTGCCCCTCGCACGCCACAGCGCGGCGGAACTCTGGCCCGGAGCCGAGACGGCGGACGAGGCCGCGCTCGCGCAGTTCGCCCGGGAGCGCGGCACCACGCTCTATCACCCGGTCGGCACCTGCAAGATGGGGATAGACCCGATGGCGGTCACCGACCCGGAGCTCCGGGTCCGCGGCGTCGAGGGACTCAGGGTCGCGGATGCGTCGGTGATGCCTTACCTGACGACGGGGAACACGAACGCCCCGACGATCATGATCGCCGAGAAGGCGGCGGATCTGATCAGGGCAGAGGCGGGGTGAGTGGTGGACGGCACTGGCCAGGATGGGCGTCCGGAGGAGAAGCAGGGCGTGACGAACGGATCCGGATGTTTTGACTGTGGCGCCATGACGTCGGAAGGGACTGCCGCCGCGGTCGGATTGAAGAAGGGAAATGGCGAGATGCACTACGGGATTTTCATGCACGACTCCATGCAGTCATCCGAGTGATTCGAGGCAAGAAGGTACCCTTAGAATACGAATGTTTTCTTGTTCAAAAACTGAAAATACATCAAGAGCCTTTTCCATTATCAAGAAAACGACACCGACAAGACTTTTAACTGAGGAGTCAATTTTTCAAAACATTATAAGTCATCTAGGCCGTTCATCTTGCTGTAACTGCTGATCTCACTCGGATGCGTACCTAGCTCGTAACGTTCTTTGTCCCAAACAGCGTACAAAATCTCCGCGCCACCGTTCTCGTTATCGTTTAAAGCAAAATTGTACGTATCCAAAAATAATTGTTCGTAATATTTGGCGATCCTGTTCTCACATTCGTGAAAAGTGAAAAACAGCGTCGCCTCCTTCGGCCATTTACTCTTTATGTGACTGGCCACTCTGATGCTTGGGGGACCTTTACCAACATATTGACACTTCATTATATAAGTCTGGTGTTCATCACATTCATCATAGTCTGTCCATAAGTGATAGATTCCCATTCTCCCGTGCATAGGTTTTAAATATTTCGAAGAATTTAGATCGCCAATTTGATACTTCTCATCCGTCGGTATAATACTACAAAACCAACTATGATTGACAATATCGCTTGCAGAATCAGGACTATTAAGTTCATTCGTCGCAACTGTATCAAAAATTGAATAGTCAGGATTTTGGCACGGAAAATTTTGATCGATACAGTCTGACATTATCGCATTCCTCACCACACCACAGTGACGTAGAGATTATTTTCGCTTTAACCGATGACGCGATGCATATGCACAATACCGGAAACCCATTCTGCTCGCGCCAAGAGACGAAAACCAACGTGGCATGGAAACCTCGTCTCCAGACAATCAGCGCCCCTCCCAACCCCGTCGCATTCGAAGCGACCAGCCCTCAAATGTAGAATTAGATATCCTCGCTAATCTTTTGCAGGCAACAAGGCGAGGGCAGGGTTTTCCTCCAGCATCTGCATCTCTTCGTAAGTAAATCGCCCGAACCGATACGGTATACATCCCCGTGCAATCTCCACCTCCGTCCACGCATCTTTTATGCCGACAGCGCCGAACCCCTCACGCACGATTACGGTAGCCATTTCGCCTGGATTGCCCGAGAATCTAGGATCGCAAGGGATGATGACGGGGCCGGCATAACTTTCGATGTTTGCCGTCCTCAGAATTGTTATCGCTTCGTGACAGGCCATTGCCCTGTTGACGAGCGTCATGGCCTCATCGTGGGAGTAGACATGCACAGGCCGAATGGTTCGGACCTCCGAACCATGAAGGCTATAGTCGGCATGAAAGATCGCATTGCGGAAATCGCGGTTCCAAGCTTCCTGCATCGGCACCACGACATCGGGTAGGCCGGCTTCAGTCGCCTGTTCGGCTAACCGCTCGATCTTAATACTTGGCGACAACGGCGCGCCGTTAGGTCGAGGCGGAAACCGCTCCGACTCAAATCGGCCGCCGCAGGTTACGGCAATCAGATTTGCGAGAAACTCGTAAGGCTCAGACGCTTCCACAATGTGACCGTAGAGCCAGAGGGTTAAGTGCCGACCTACTTCCCCTTCCATTTTGCCATTGCGGAGAGACCTGATCGCCGCAATAGCCCCCTGTGTCGTTTCGTAAGGATCCCAACCAGCGTCCTGCATCCTTCGAACCGCAAAGATTGAAGAAAGGAAATTGAATTCACTTACTTCACGCGCGCGAACAAAAACAGGATCAATCGCGGTCAGGTACCTAGGCAACGCCTCTAAATATGAGGGATGAGAACTCTCGAAGATTACCTGTTCTCCGTCGATAATCTCGAGAGTCCAAATACCTGTCTCCGCACGCTTCAATGGCATGGCGTACTCCTGCGCGAAGCGGAAGGCTAAATCTTTTAGTCAAACATTTACGCTGATTCAACTTGTGAACAGTGTTTCATTTGGAACAAAATAAAAATAACTTGGCGGCGCCCTATGACGACTCCTCACCGAAGGGGTGCGAGGGTTTAAGACGAGAAGCGCCGCACCTCACCCCGTCACCGGCTCCTCAAGCGCCACCACCAACGCCTCCAGCGCCGCTCCCGTAAACCGCCACATATTGGCTTCCCGATCACCGTCCCCCGTCTCCAGCGTGAAGACCCGCGTCACCGGGCCCGAGAGCGCGATGCAGGTGTGGCCGGCGGCGTCGCCGTAGCGGTTGCCGCTCGGGCCGGAGGCGCCGGTCTCAGCGAGGCCCCAGGTCGTGTCCAAGCGCCGGCGCATGGTCTCGGCGAGGAGGGCGGCGTAGGGCTCGGAGGCGGAGCGCATGCCCGGATGTTGCTCGAAGTCGATCTCCGCCAGGATCTCGCGCGCCGTCTGGGTGTAGATCACGCCGCCGGCGACGAAATAGGCCGACGCCCCCGGGACCGCGAGGAGGGAGGCGGAGATCAGGCCGCCGGCGGAGGATTCGGCGACGGCGATGGTCTCGCCGCGCGCCTTCAGCAATTTTCCGGCGGCGTCCCCGAGCCTCCCGAGCGCGATCATCCCGGCGTCTCCCCTCACGCCACCTCGTGCCCGGCCAGCATCTCAAGCGCCTTGACCATCGCCGAATGATCCCAGGCCTTGCCGCCATGTGCCGCGCAGGCATTGAAGAGTTCCTGCGCCGTCGCCGTGTTCGGCAGGCTGAGGCCCATCTCGCGCGCGTTGGAGAGGGCGAGGTTCAGGTCCTTCTGGTGCAGCTCGATGCGGAAGCCCGGATCGAAGGTGCGCTTCACCATGCGCTCGCCGTGGATCTCGAGGATCTTGGAGGAGGCGAAGCCGCCCATCAGGGCCTCGCGCACCTTGGCCGGATCGGCGCCGGCCTTGGAGGCGAAGAGCAGGGCCTCGCCGACCGCCTCGATGTTCAGCGCGACGATGATCTGGTTGGCGACCTTGCAGGTCTGGCCGTCGCCGTTGCCGCCGACCAGCGTGATGTTCTTTCCCATCAGCTCGAACAGCGGCTTCACCCGCTTGAAGGCCTTCTCGGAGCCGCCGCACATGATGGTCAGGCTCGCCGCCTTGGCGCCGACCTCGCCGCCGGAGACCGGGGCGTCGATATAGTCGCAGCCGAGCTCGTTGATCTTGGTCGCGAATTCCTTGGTCGCGAGCGGCGAGATCGAGCTCATATCGACCACGGTCTTGCCGTCCGAGAGCGCCTCGGCGACGCCGTCCGCGCCGAACAGAACCTCTTCCACCTCGGGCGTATCCGGCACCATGATGAAGATGATGTCGGCTTGCTTCGCCACCGCGGCCGCGCTCGGGCAGGCGGTACCGCCGGCATCGACGAGGCTGCGCGGCACCTGGTTCCTGGTGTTGAGATAGACCTCGTGCCCCGCCGCGATCAGGTGTCCCGCCATTGGCGTGCCCATGATGCCGAGACCGATAAATCCGAGCTTGCTCATCTTCCTGCTTCCTCCCGTTGAGATCCTGCTTCCAGATTTTGGCCCATCCTGCCGCGCCTTGCCGGGCGCCGTCACCCAGAATTCCACCGACCGCCGACGTCGCCTCGACTCCAGCCGATCAAGCAGTGGCGACGGGCAGGGGCAAAATCATTCTTGAATTTGCGAATGACTTGCATTACGGGACCTCTCCTAAGTTTGTGCTCATGCCTCCGGCCGACGAGGAATTTCCCGGGCCGCTCTTGGCGGATGGCAGGGCACGGATCATTCCGGTGCGGGGGACGGCACCATTTCCGGCTGTTGGGGGACTACATGAAGAAAACACTCGCCGCAGGGCTGCTTGGGCTTCAGGCGATGGCATCTCCGGTGCTGGCTCAAAGTACTGAGACGAAGACCGCTGCGGCGGAAACCACAGCCGCGGAGACAAGCGCGCTGGAGACGATCACCGTCTTCGCCGAGGTCGAGCCTTATTTCGAGAAGGAGACCAGCACGGCGCTCAAGGCCGATGTGAACGAGGACAAGGTTCCGTTCACGACCAACGTGCTGAACAGCCAGGTGATCGAGGATCTGAAGGCGGACCGGCTGGAGAAGGTCTTCGAATATATTCCCGGCTTTTCGCGCAGCGGCACCAACGCCAACAGCTTTACCATCCGCGGCCAGTCCGCCGACCTGCAGAACCTCCAAGTCGACGGCCTCCCCGGCCTGACCAGCCGCTTCGGTTCGCCCACCACGGCGAATATCGAACGCGTCGAGGTGCAGAAGGGCCCGGCGTCCGTGCTCTACGGATGGATGGATCCGGGCGGGATGGTGAACATGATCACCAAGAAACCGCTGGAGGAGGAGATCCGCGAAGTCAGCGTTTCCGGGCAGGTCTTCCCGGAATATGGCGCGACCGGATATACCGGATCCGTCGACGTCACGGGCCGCGCCAACCAGTCCGGCACGGTGCTCTACCGCATGATCGCGGGCTACGAGAGCGAGGATTCCTTCCGCGACCATGTCGATGACGACCGGGCGATGTATCTGTTTCCGAGCCTCTCCTGGGTTCCGGACGACACCCGACGGCTCGACATCCAGTACGAATACACGAAGGAGGACCGCTCGGCCGATGACGGGCTGTTCGTGCTCAACAACGACATCAACCAGCGCGCCGATATCAGCACCTATTATCAGGAGCCGGGCGACACCGACAAGGACGAGGGACACGCCGTAAATGTCGCTTACAGCCAAGGCCTTAGCGACACGGTCGACCTCAATCTGAAATGGCGCAGCGTCTGGCACACGGACGAACGCGATCTCTACGAGAACAACTCCGTGCGCTCCGACGACACGCTCCGGCGGCGCAACCGCCACCAGTACAACGAGCGCGAATATCATTTCGCGGACGCCAACCTGAATATCGATCTCGACGCGGTCGCCAGGCAGCAGCTCGTCGTCGGCGTCAATGGCGGCTACGAGTACCGCCAGTACGACCGGCTGGCCTTCGGCGCCACCGGCGCGAACGTGGGCCTGATCGACCCGGTCTATACCGGCCAGGTCCTGGATTCCAATGCCGGCACCTTCCGCAAGTGGGATCTCTACAATATCGGCGCCTACGCCCAGGACCTGGTTTCGGTCACCGACAAGCTGAGCCTGCTGTTCGGCGCCCGGTACGATACCCAGACCGGGGATTACAATCTGCGCGACGCGGACGGTACCAGCACGCAGGACGAGTCGGCGACCGTGCACAATACCTCCTTCAACGGCGGCATCACCTACCAGGTCCACCCGGTGGCGGCGGTCTATGCAAGCGTGGCGCAATCCTTCAATCCGCAGGCGATCCCGACATTCGATGCCAGCGGCCAGCAGCTCGATCCGGAAGAAGGCATCCAGTACGAGGCCGGTGTGAAATTCAGCTTCCTCGACGACAGGCTGAACGCCAACCTGGCGGTCTACGACCTGACCAAGGAGAACATCTCGGAGACCGTCGACGGCGCCCGTGCCCTCGTCGGAACCATCGAGAGCCAGGGGGCCGAGGTCTCGCTGCAATACCAGCCGTCCTTCAACTGGCAGTTCCAGGCCGCCTACGCCTATACCGAGGCGGAGGTCGCCGAGACCACCAACGACGACGCGCTCGGCAACGTGCCGGGCTTCGTGCCGCGCCATTCCGCCTCTCTGCTCGCCCGCTACAACCATCCCGATGAAGTGCTCGGCGGTCTCGTCGGAATGGGCCTCGGTTGGCGCTTCCAGTCCTCGCGCTATACCGATGAGGAAACCTCGAAGCGGGTGAAGCTGCCGAGCTATCACGTGGCGGATGTCAATTTCTACTACGAGCTGGACAGCCTGAAGCTCTCCCTCGCCCTGGAGAACATCTTCGACGAGACCTATTTCATCGGCGGGACGAACGACACGGAGATCTATGCCGGCGACCCTCGGAAAATCTCCCTGAAGGCGAAATACGTCTTCTAGGCGGCGGAGATGAGAGGCTTTCTTCCTGCGCTCATCCCGCTCCTCGCGAGCCTTCTGATCAGCGGCCCCGTGCGGGCCGCTGATTCCTATCCGGTTACCGTCACCGACCTAATGGACCGGCAGGTGACCATCCGGAACACGCCCGAACGAGTCATCCTTGGGTCCGGGCGCACCATTTACGCGCTGGACGTTCTTTTCGACGATGACCTCTTCGACCGGATCATCGCCTGGCGCCAGGATCTTATCCGCAACGACGACGATACCTATCGCTCCTATCTGGAACATTTCCCGGAGGTCGCCGATCTGCCGGAGGTCGGACTGATCACCCGCGGCGAGTTCGATGTCGAGAATGCGATCCAGCTCGGCGGCGACCTACTGATCCTCGACACCGACCATTTTTCGGTCGCCCAACAGAGCGGCCTGCTGGAGACGCTGGCGGCAGCCGGCACAGAGACGATCTTCATCGACTTTCGGAACGATCCCCTGGCGCACACCCCGCGGTCGCTCGCGCTTCTCGGCAAGGTGTTCGACCGTCCGGAACCGGCGGGCGCGTTCAATGTCTTCTACCAGAAGAACCACGATATGATCCGCGAGGTCACGGCAGGCCTCGCAACGCGCAAGACCGTTTTCATCGAGCGCGCCGCCGGCATACGCGGCCTGGACGAATGCTGCCGAACCTGGGGGCGGACAAATCTAGGCCTGATGGCGGAGGCTGCCGGCCTCGTCAATATCGGCAGCCGGTTGCTGCCCGGCGCCAGTGGGATCGTCAACATGGAGAAGGTCCTGATCGAGGACCCCGACCTCTATGTCTTCAGCGCCGCCAACTGGGGCGCGCACCGTCCCAACGCGATGAACGTCCCGCTCGGCTACGGCATTACCGAGGAGGATGCCCAGAAGGCCTTCCCGCCGTTGCTCTCACGACCAGGCTTCGCCGTCCTCAACGCGACGCGGAATGGAGAGATCTACGCGCTCTTTCACCAATTGATGTATTCGCCCTTCAACATCATCGCAGCGCTCTATCTCGCCAAATGGGCCTATCCGGACGCCTATCCCTCGCTCGATCCGGCACAAGAGTTCGCCTATTTGCACGAGCACTTTCTGACTGCCGAATTCAGCGGTAGCTTCGGGCTCCGCTTCCGGCCTTCGGAGGAGTAATGACAGACACCGTGCTCCCGGAAGCGGAGAGCCTCAGATCCGCCTATTTCAAGAGCAGACGGCGCAAACTTCTGTGCCTCGCCCTGCTTTCCGTTCTTATGTCTCTCTGCTTCGTCGCCGATATTCTCATCGGCTCGCAGGGCCTCGGACTGGACGCGTTCCTTAAAGGGTTGCTCGGCACGGAAATATCACGCGAGAGCGTCATCGTGTGGCAAATCCGCATGCCGGGCGCGGTGATGGCGTTGCTGATCGGCATGGCGCTTGCCATGTCGGGCGTGCAGATGCAGACGGTTCTGAACAACCCGCTTGCCGACCCCTTCACGCTGGGGCTCTCCTCCGCCGCCGGGTTCGGCGCGGCGATGGCGATCGTGCTGGACAAGAGCATCGTCAGTATTCTGCCGGTCCCCTCCGAATGGTTCGTCGCGGCCAACGCCTTTCTCTTCTCGCTCGCCACAGTGTTCCTGATCAGCACCGCCAGCCGTGTGCGAGACCTGACCCCGGAGACCGTCACCCTGCTCGGCATCGCCGTCATGTTCGCCTTCAACGCCTTGCTGACGCTCATGCAATACATGGCATCGGCGGACCAACTGCAGGAGCTCATCTTCTGGATGATGGGTTCGCTCGCGAAAGCCTCCTGGAACACGATCCTGATCCTTGCCGTGATCCTGCTACTCATCGCCCCTCTGCTGCTCCGCAATGCCTGGCAGCTGACGGCGATCCAGGCACATGAGCAGATGGCACAGGTACGCGGGGTCTCGACCGAGCGGTTGCGCCTCTCGATCCTGATCCTCGTTTCCTTCCTGACCGCCATCTCGGTCGCCTTCGTCGGCACGATCGGCTTCATCGGCCTCGTCGCGCCACATACCGCTCGGCTGCTGATCGGCGAGGAGCAGCGTTGGCTGATGCCGGCCACCCTGCTGGTCGGCGCGATCTTCATGAGCGCGACCTCGCTGATCTCCAAGGCGGCAATCCCCGGCGTCATCCTGCCGATCGGAGTCATCACCGCCCTGATCGGGATTCCGTTCTTCCTGGCGCTGGTCATGGCGCGCCAGCCGCGACGGTCCTGATGCAGGCGGTCACGTCAATCTCCAGCGTCGGCGCCGAGAACCTGAGCCTCTCGATCGGCCGACGCACGATCTTGCACGGTATCGATCTGCCACCCGTGCATCGCGGCGAGGTGCTCGCCATCGTCGGCCCGAACGGTGCCGGCAAGAGCAGTCTGATGCATTGTCTCTGTGGTCTGGCCAAGTTCGACGGTCGCCTGTTGTTCGACGGCGTCCCGGTTCCGGCACCGGCCCGCGAGCGCCGTGCCTGGGCGCCCCATATCGGCTATGTCCCGCAAAATACAGGCATCCGCGCCAAGATCAGTGTGATGGAGCTGCTGCTTTCCGCCCAGAAGAGCCACACCCGCTCGGTTGCGGTCCACAAGAAGGAACTGGAGCGGGCGGAACGAGTCCTGGAACGGCTCGACATCATGCATCTCGGGCAGCGCCTGTGCCCGACCCTCTCGGGCGGGCAGATGCAGATGGTCGCTCTCGCGCAGGCTCTGGTGTTGTCACCCACACTCCTACTGCTCGACGAACCCACGTCGGCCCTCGACCTTCGTCATCAGTCGCAATCCTTGAAGCTGATCCGGAACTATGTCCGCAAAATCGACGAGGGCGGCACCCCCCGGGCGATGGCCCTGGTCATCCTACACGACCTAAATCTCGCGCTCCGCTATGCTGACAGAGTCCTGGTGATCGATGATGGGCGCGTCTCGGCACATGGCGCTTTGCCGGAAACACTGTCGCTGGACGTGGTGCAACGGACCTTCGGCGTCGAGGGCGAGTTCGTGCAGGATAGCCGAGGCGAGCAGGTTCTGGTGGCTTACTAGCAAGCCACCTCACTCCGTCATCCCGAATTCCGAGGCGATGAGTTCGTAGCTCCTGCGCCGCGCCTCTTCGTCATAGGCCCAGGTCACCACCGCGACCTCCTCGATCCGCAGCCTTTCGGCGAGCGCGCGGATCTTCTCCGCGACCTGCGCCCCGGTCCCGACCATCGCCTTCGCCCGCAACTCGTCCATCCGCACGATCTCGGTCTCGGAATAACTCGCGCCCTCAGCCCTCTCGGGGCTTTCCAGCGGGGTGAAACGGCCGCGGTCGCGGTAGAGCTGCCAGCGGGCGCGGGAGCTGTAATGGTGCTGCGCCTCCTCTTCCGTTTCCGCAGCGAGGGCCCAGACGCAGATCCCCGCGTTCGGCTCCGGGAAACGTTCGGACGGCTGGTAGCGGTCGCGGTAAATCTGGATCGCCTCCGGTCCACCCTGCCCGTCGGTGAAGAACCAGGCGAAGCTGTAGGGCAGGCCGAAATGGGCCGCGACCTGCGCGCCGTAGAGCGAGCTGCCGAGCATCCAGACCTCCGGCGAGGTCTCGCCGCGGGGCCTGGCGGTGACAGGGGCGAAGGGATGGTCCTCTGGCAGCGGGGTGCCGGAGACCCAGGCCATCAGCTCCTGCACGTCGTTCGGAAACTGGGCAGGGCGTTCGGCCGCCATCGGGTTGAGCGCGAGCGAGGTCCGGCCGTCGGAGCCTGGGGCGCGTCCAAGGCCGAGATCGATGCGGCCGGGCGCCAGCGCCTCCAGGATGCGAAACTGCTCGGCGACCTTGAGCGGCGCGTAATGCGGCAGCATCACCCCGGCCGAGCCGATGCGGATCCGCTCCGTCTTCATCGCGATGGCGGCAAGCAGCATTTCCGGCGCGGAGCCGACGATGGTCGGGTGGGAATGATGCTCGGAAACCCAGAAGCGGTGATAGCCGAGCCGTTCGCAATGCTCCGCCATGGCGACGGTCTTCAGGATCGCCTCGCCTTCCGGCTGGCCGGCGCAGGCGACGGACTGGTCGAGAACGGAGAGGCGCAGCATGGGGTTCCTCCTCGGGGACGGCGACATTTTTGCGGATCAGCATAGAGGAAACCGCGCCCGCGCGATCTGTGCCGATCCGCCATGACTCTCTTTTCCTCGGCGGGAGTCCGCGCATTCCTCTGGCAACCGGACGTTTGCCCGCCTAGGCTTTCCGGAACCGGCTCTCCCCCGCACTGCGGGGGCGGACCCAAACAAGGCGGGATCACCCGCGACAAGGACTATGAGCGAAACGCCAGAGACCGAAATCGTCACGCCGAAGGCGCGCAAACGCTGGGGCCGTGCGCTGCTCCGCATCGCGCTGCTTGCCGCGATCGCCTGGGGGGCTTGGGAAGCCGGGTCCTGGTGGTATGCGAAGACCGGGCGGTACGTCACCACCGAGAACGCCTATGTGAAGGCGCCGATTATTGCGGTCAGCCCGCCGATCGACGGCCGCGCGGTCGAGGTTCTGGTCGGCGACAACCAGCCCGTCACGCAAGGCGAGTTGCTGTTCCGCATCGATCCCGCGCCCTACCAGGCCCAGCTCCGGATGGCGGAGGCAAGGCGCGCGACGGTGATCAACGAACTGCTCGCGACCAAGGCCGAGCTCGGCCAGCTCAGCGCCGAGATGGCGGAGATCGGCCCCCGGGTGAAATTCTTCGCCAAGGAGGTCGAGCGCCAGCAACGGCTGGTGAAGAGCTATGCCGGGACCGAGGCGAAGCTCGACGAGATGCAGATGGAGCGGGACATGGCCGAGCAACGCCTCCGCTCTCTCCGGGAAAAGCGCCAGGTGGTGATCGCCAAGCTCGGCGGCCTGCCGGACCGGCGGCTGGAAACCCACCCGCGGGTGCTTGAAGTGGATGCGGAGATCGAGCGGGTGAAGCTCGATCTCGCCTATACCGAGATCCACGCGCCGGTCAGCGGCATCGTCACACGGATGAAGCTGCAGGCGGGCGAATGGGTCGAGGCGGACAGCCCGACCTTCGGCATCATCGGCACCGGCCTCGTCTGGATCGAGGCGAACCTGAAGGAAACCCAGCTCGGCGCGATCACCCTCGGCCAGCCGGTCGAGGTCCGGGTCGACGCCTACCCGGATGCGGTCTGGGAGGGAAAAATCGAGAGCCTCAGCCCGGCGACCGGCGCCGAATTCTCCGCCCTGCCGCCGCAGAACGCCTCCGGCAACTGGGTGAAGGTGGTGCAGCGTCTGCCGGTGCGCATCGCCGTCGAGCAACCGGAAGGCAAGCCGCAACTCCGGGCCGGCATGAGCGCCGTCATCTCGGTCGATACCGGCCGGGTACGCGATCTCGGCAATACGTTGTCGGAGCTGACCGGCAAATGGATCGGCAAGGCCCGGGCGGATTAGGCGCCGTAGTGCCGGCGCGTCCTGCCGCGGCGGATGGTGACGAAAAGTGCAACGGCGGCACCGACGAGCGCATAGACCGCCAGCGCCCGGATCCCGAACTGCACCACTCCGTCGGATGCCGCGCCCTGCCAGATCGAGAGCATGGCGGTGAAGAAAGTGACCAGGGCCAGCATCGCGCCCACCGCAAGCAGGACCATGCCGGGAACATCCGTTTTTCTCGCCTGTCGCATTGCAGCCTCTTCGTTAACCAATTCACATTCGCACGGCGGGCACGAGGCCACAACGCGGTTCAGTCGGATTTGCGGATTTTCACGAAGACGAGCACCGGCAGGGTCGCGAAGCAGGTGAGCGCGTAGAACCAGAAGCAGTTGGTGAAACCGGTCAGGGCCGATTGCCGCCAGGCCTCGTTCGCGATCAGGCCCAGACTGTCGAGCCACTGCACCGCGCCGCCGCCGATCACCTCGGGGAATTTCAGCCGCTCGTCGAACGGGCTCACATGCTCCACCATCTCGGCGTAGCGGACCTTGGTCATCCTCACCAGGAGAAAGACGCTGGCGGCGACATAGAGGCTGGTCCCCATATTGCGGATCAGGTGGAAGAGCGAGGAGGCCTCGGGCAGCAGAGCGCGGTCCAGCGTCGAGAAGCTCACCATGGAGAGCGGCACCCACATCAGCCCGCAGCCGATCCCTTGAAGGATACTCGGCCAGGAGAGGTCCCAGAAATCCATGTTGAGGTCGTAGAGACTCATCATCCAGCCGCTGGTCCCGATCGCCACGGTGCCGAGCACCAGACCGATGCGCGGATCCAGCTTCCCCATGCGCGCCGCCGCGTAGAAACCGATGATCATGCCGACGCCGCGCATGGCCAGCACGAGCCCGATCAGCGTGTCCGGATAACCGCGATAGGCCTGCAGCAGTTGCGGCAGCAGCACCAGCGGCGTGAAATTCACCGAGCCGTAGACGAAGACGAGAAACAGCCCGACGACGTAGTTCCGGTTCTTCAGCAGCGAGGGCCGGATGAAGGGCCGCTCGACGCAGGCGCTGTTGGCGATGAACATGGCGAAGGCGGCGCACATCACGATCACCAGGGTGACGATGGTGCCGGATTGTAGCCAGTCCTCCCGCTCGCCCCGGTCGAGCACCAGCTGCAGCGCAACGATGGCGACGGAGAAGAGCAGGAAGCCGAGATAGTCGAAACGCGGCAGCGCCGCCTTGCCGCCCTCGCGGATCCACCGCATCACGCCGGCCAGCGCGAGAAGGCTGAAGGGCACGATCATCAGAAAGACGAAGCGCCAGCCGAACTCCTCCGCAAGCCAGCCGCCGATCGACGGACCCACGGCCGGGCCGATGACCACGGACATGCCGAGATAGCCATTCGCCTTGCCGTATTCCTCCTTCGGCCAGACCTGCAGCACGATCGCCTGGCTGAGCGGCACCACCGGTGCGCCGAATCCGCCCTGCAGGATGCGGAAGAACAGCACTGCCTCCAAGGAGGTCGCCATGGCGCAGGCGAGCGAGGCAAGCGTGAAGCCCAAAAGGCAGATGACCAGCAAGCGGCGCTGGCCAACCCAGGCGACCAGCGAGCCGGTCAGCGGTGTCACCACCGCCGTCGCCACCACGTTCAGCGTCACCACCCAGGAGATCTCTTCGGTGGTCGCCGAGAAGGCCCCCTGCATCTGCGGCAGGGCGACATTCACGATGGTCAGGGTCAGGGCATAGAGCATGCAGGCGCAGGCCATGGTGACCAGCACCAGCATCTTGTAGGCGCCGTCTGCCTGCGTTTCCTCCGTCGCCGTGATGGCGGACATGGAATGCTCCTCCCCGTGCCGCTCTATGAGGCGGCTTCGTGCCAGGTACCAGCCTAGACGAAATGAGCCATGCGAAGCGAGACGATCTGTCCCCGCATGCGTGGGGCCGGCCGGCTCCGTCCGTGCGGTTCTGTATCGCGAGCGCGTTCCGGCAGAAGAGCAGCGCCGCACGTCCGAGCCGGAAACCTGAAGTTCAGTTCAGAAAACACTTTCAGAGTATTCCGGATTTGATAGTTTAGGATGTGGACTCCGGCAGTGAAGAGCGCTTGGGGGATCGTGAACCGGCAAACAGAGACAGCCTTCTGTTTTTCCAATGCCCCGATTTCACGGTCATGCGCTTCAAAGTTTCGTATCCGATTGGATACGGGAGGAGGCTGATTTGGAGCAGAGCCAAAGCAACGTCCACCACAGAAACGATACTGTTGAGCAGGTCATTCTGGTTGTCGACGACGAGCCGGAAATCTGCGACTACGTGGAAACCGTTGCCGAGGAGATGGGTATCGCGGCTGTCACCTCGGTAACCGCGAAACAGTTCATGCAACTCTACGGGACAACCCGGCCCGCCGGGATCGTCATGGATATCGTCATGCCGGACATGGACGGTATCGAACTTGTGCAATGGCTCGGCGAGCAGGGGCACGGCATTCCGGTTCTCCTGATGAGCGGATACACCCCGACCTATGCCGATTCCCTGGTGGATATCGCGAAAGGCTGCGGCGTCAGAATTTCCGGACGGCTGACGAAGCCGTTCGCTATCGACGACCTCGAAGCAGCTCTGACCGCGCTCGTGCGGCCTCAGGTATCCGACGCGCAACCGGGAACCGGCGCTTCGGACACGTAACCCTAGATTTCCCGGTCGCGGCGCGGATTGTCACGACCGCGCCGACGGTTGGGAAGTACCGTCAGATGCCCGCGGCCTTGCTGCTCGCGATATAGACCTCGCGCAGGCGCCGGGCGACCGGGCCGGGCGTGCCCTCTCCGATTTTCGCGCCGTCGATTTCGATCACCGGGTTCACGAAGCTGGTGGCCGACGTCGAGAAGGCTTCCTTCGCGGCCTTTGCCTCGGCCACGGTGAAGGGCCGCTCCTCGATTTTGAGCTGCAGCTCCCCGGCGCATTTCAGCACCGCCTTGCGGGTTATGCCGTGCAGGATGTCGGACGAGAGGTCGCGGGTGACGATGGTGCCGTCTTCCGTGACGATATACGCGTTGTTGGAGGAGCCCTCGGTGATCTCGCCGTCCAGCACCATCCAGGCATCGTCCGCGCCGGAATCGTGCGCCTGGTTCTTCACCAGGGAGGCGTAGAGCAGCTGCACGGTCTTGATATCGCAGCGGCGCCAGCGCAGGTCGTCGACGAGGATGATCTTCTGGCCGCGCTCGGCGAGCGCGCTGTTGATGAGCGACTTCTTCTGGGTGAACAGCAGCAAGGTCGGCTTCACGTCCGGGCCCGGGAACAGGAAATCCCTGTCGGCGGCACCGCGGGAGATCTGCAGATAGATCAGCCCCTCCTCGATCCCGTTCAGTTCGACCAGCTTGCGGTGGATCTCAAGCAGTTCCTCGTCGCTCGCCGGCGACGGCATCTTCAGCTCGTCCAGCGAGCGGCGCAGGCGCGTCATGTGACCGTCGTAATCGATCAGCTTGCCGTCGAGCACGGAGGTCACCTCGTAGACGGCATCGCCGAACAGGGAGCCGCGGTCGAAGATCGAGATCGAAGCCTCGTTTTCGAGGACGTAGCTGCCGTTGACAAAGACTGTGCGCATTCTTTCAGACTCGCGAAACTGGGTGGCTGGCCGAACGGCCGTTTTCGGATGGCGCCGGCCGCGTCATGGTGCCGACGAGCCGATCATAGGCGCGGGTCCGCCCCTGATGCCAGCCCCCATTTTGCGGCGCAACGGGCTCGGCGCACGAACTCAGTCGAGCGTGCGGCGAATTCCGGAGATGCAGGCCTCAAGCCGCTCCGACAGACGGTTGGCGAGATCACGCCGCGCGGGGCCGAGGGCGAGAAAGATCTGCTGCTGGTTCGCGACGACCCGGCTCTGCATGAGGGTAAGCCTGGTCTCGCGTTTTTTCCGGCGTTGTTCGGGGGAACCGGCCGCATTTTCGTCCGCGGCGAGCAGACGGGTTCGTGTTTCCTCTGCCGTACCGACGGCACTCTGCCACGCTCTGGCCACGTCCGCTTCCTGCTCTTCGGTAAGAGCCGCGCCGGCAATCTCCAGCCGGCAGTTGGCAGGGAGCGGCATCCCGGCATCTGCGACCGCCGCGTTCATGACAAACAGCGCCGCTAGAAAGAGGCCACGGGCGCTCATCGGTCAGCGGTTGGCCCGGAACGCACGATGGCAATCCTTGCAGGTTTGCGCGAGATGGCCGAAAGCCGCTTCAGGTGGCATCGCAGCGAGCATTTCAGCGCTCGGTCCGGTGCCGGACATCATGCCAGTCCGGCCCATCATATGTCCGGCCCGCTCGTTCTCCGCCGCAGCGCCCAGAGCATCCGCATATTCGGAGAGCCTCCGCGCCAGGATCGAAAAACGCTCCCAATCGTCCCAGATTGCGGGCGTCGCCTCGGAAGGTCCGTCGATGCTGTCTTTGGGGAAGAGCCCGGTGAGCTTTTCACCGCCATGCGCCGAGATTTTCGCTGCCGCATTGCGCACCGCATCCGCATCGTAGCCCGTCGCGCCACGCAACATGCCCGCAAGCGATTTCATCGCGGCTCCTATGGCCTCCATCGCCTCCATCCGCTCTTTCACCACGCCGCTCGCTCCGCTATGCGCGGCGGCGAGGCCAGCAGCGAGTGAAAGAACCAGCGCGAAAATCCACGCACCGACCAAGAGTTTCATGCTGTCCGCTCTCCCGCCTGTCTCAAACAGACGAACAGCCTAAACCTTCCGGTTACCGGAAGCTCAACGCCGAATGGGTATACCCCCCCAACTCCGGCGCATGCGCGCGTCAGCCTTTGCGCCGGTCCACGGCGACCGGAACATTCTCCTTGCGGAGGTCCACTTCCGGCGTCGAGGTGCGGATGATCCGCTTGATGGCGGAATTGAGACCGCCCAGCTCTTCCTGCAGGGACGAGGAGAGTTCGGCGAGGTTCTTCGAGAAGTTGTCGAGCTGGTCGATACTCTGGGTGACATCCACCATACGCCGCGTCACCTCCTGCGAACCGGCACTGGACTGCGCCGCGCCCTCCGCGATCTCGTTGACCGCCGCCGCCTGTTCGTCCACCGCGCTCTCGATTGCTCCGGCGGATGCGGAGATCTTCTCGATCGCCCCCGCAATCTCGCCGATCGCCGCGACGGCATCGGTTGCGATGCCCTGAATCCCGGCGATCTGATCGGTGATATTCGCCGCCGAGCTCTGGGTCTGGTTGGCGAGATTCTTCACTTCGGAAGCCACCACCGCGAATCCCTTGCCGGCATCGCCGGCACGGGCCGCCTCGATCGTGGCGTTCAGGGCCAGCAGGTTCGTCTGCTCCGCGATATCACTGATCAACGTGCTGACCGTGCCGACCTCGGACGCGGCCTCCTGCAGGCGGGTCACGACGGCGTTGGTCTTCTCGGCGACTTCCTGCGCCCCCTGAGCCGCGCGTTTCGCATCCTCGACCTGCGCCACCACATCTGCCAGCGAGGCATTTATCTGGCTGGCGAACTCGGAGACCGAAGCGGCATTGCTGGTCGCTTCCTCGGCCGCGCTGGCGACGGCCTGCGCGTTCTCGGAGACATTGGAGCTGATCCCGGACAGCGCGCCGGCATCGCTCGACAGACGCTCGCCCTCAGATGCGATGCCGTCGACCCGGTCCTGCAATTCCCCCTCGACCGCGTCCGCCATCCGGCGCAGCGACTGGGTCCGCTCTTCCGTCGCCTTGAGTTCGGCGTCGCGTTGCTCCGCCTCGAGCCTGGCCCTGTCCTCCATCTGCTTTTTGAAGACCACGAGCGCCCGCGCCATATCGCCGAGATCGTCCTGACGCTTGTCTTCCGGCAGACTGACACTCTCGTCGCCTTTTGAAAGACGGGACAGCGCATCGACGATCTTGCTGATGCGCGACGAGATCGGAAGCGCGCGCCAGAGACCGAAGCTGATGAAGATCAGCACGATGACCCCGTTCACCAGAACGATCCTGTAGATTTCCCGCTCGGCGAGGGCCAGTTGGTGCTGTGTCTCGGCCCGGATCTCTTCGGCGATATGATCCTCGACCTGTTTGAAAAGATTGAGGCGCTTGGTCGCGGTCGCGAACCAGTCGGACCCCGCGAGCCCCTTCGGGTCGACCGTATCGGGAAGCTGCGCGATGATCGCCCGGCCGTCCGCGACGGCCGCTTCCGCCGCCGGTGTCATCGTCGATGCGAAGACCTCGCGGAGCGCGGGCGATGCCGACTGCCTGAAATGCGCGAGCGCGTTCCTCTCGCCGACCAGACGGCCGAAATAGATCTCATATTGCTTTCGGTCGAACTCGCCCTGAGCGGCCCGGTTGAGCAGCGCGGCCCCGATCGCCCGCTCGAGGCCGCCATTCTCCTTCGCCTCGATCATCGCGACATAGGGGAGCATCAGCGCCGTGATCTCCTGCGACGGGCTGTGCTCCGTGCTCAGAACCGTCAGCGTGATCAGGTCGTCGATAATGCCGGTGTAATACCCGACATTCTCCGGCACTTTGAGCGCTGCGCCGTCGGCTCGGCTGCGATGATCCTCAAGCCGCGCGAGCGCGGTATCGACATCCTTCAGCAACCGTGCGGTATCGTCGTAAGACGCGTCGACGGCGATCACGTCTGCCTTGAATTCGGCCTCGCGCTCGCGGAATTGCTCCAAGGCTGGATCTGTCAGCTGCCGCTGCGCCGCGACGGCCTTGGCGTTCTTTTCGGCGAACCCGCTGGTGATCAGACCGACCGTCAGTCCGCGCTCTTTCTGCAACTCGTGGATCAGTCCGCTGGCGGCGATCGAAAGCTCGGTAAGAGGGGCCAGTCTTTCCAGTTTTGCAGTGCGGTCCAGCTGCGTGATGATCGCGCTCGCTGCGAGGGAGAGAATTGCAAAATGTGGCAATACCACAAGAAAAATCAGCTCTTTACGCAACGAGATCCGCATAACCCTACCTTTTGGAGCGCCGCACAAAACAAATGCAGGTTATGGGAGTTTATATGCAACTACTAGGTTATTTTTTTTCGCCATATGGCATTTAAGGTTTTAGAAAATCCAAAACATCGACCGCGGCAGCACCTACCGCCAATGTCAGGTTCCATACCCGCTGCCGGCCTTCTTGTAGTCCCCGCGCGGCGGGCTGAAGACGTCGATCACGAAGCATCCATCGGGACCGGCCTTGAGGCCATGCTCGACATTGCCAGGCGTGCACCAGAAATCGCCCGCCTTCACATGATGTTCGACGCCGTCCTGGGTCCGCACGCCGCTGCCTTCGAGCATGATGCCCCACTGCTCTTCCGGATGGCTGTGGATCGAACCTTCCGCGTTCGGCTCGATCCGGACCACGGAGAACATCAGATTCTCGCCCGGAAAGATCCGCGCAGTCAGGCCTTCCGCCAGGGTGCGCTGAATGCCCTGGCCGAAGTCGTGGAGATTGAAGAAATTGCCGCCGCTCATGGATCTGTCCTCCGCAATGAACCGGTTCGGAGCGAGGTTCGATCATTGGACAACCGTCGGCAAGGTCTCTTCCCGTCTCGCGGCAAAGTCTCAGGGCTGGACGAGAATCCGCTCAAGGACGGACGTGACACCATCCGCTCCCACCCTGAGAAGGAGAACCTCTCCGGAGGACGGAATTACGTCGGTGAGTGCCGTGATGTTCACCTGGTGGGTCACCAGGAACAGCGTTTCGTTTTCGGGGACCCCGCGCAAAAAGGCTCGGGTTGCGGCGGTTTGACCGGGGCCTGAGGAACGGTCCTCGAAAAAGGAGTTCAGAGCCGGCAGTTCCTCGACAGTACCGAGCCCCAGCAATTCCGCCGTTTCCAGGCAGCGACACCATTGGCTGGATAGCACCCGGTCGATCCGCACTCCCGAGGCACGGACTGACTCCCCGATCCGGCGGGCCTGTTCACGACCACGCGCGTCGAGATTTCGCTGGGTCGAACAGTCGCCGAGGCGAAACCCTTCCGGGTCCCCGCCGCCCGGGGCTATGGCATGGCGCATGATCGCGACGGTCCGAGGTCCTTCCAGCAGCGACCATCCGCTCTCGTTCGCTTCGGCCGCATTCCCGGCCAAGAACAGCAGCAGCCAAAAACTGGCGAACGGGATGCGCATATCTCACCTCGTCATTCCGGTTCCAACGTTCCCGGCGGTGAGATAGCGCATGGCAGGCGGCCGGCAACCGGTCTCCGAAATAAAGAAGGCCCCGCAAACCAGCGGGGCCAGTAGGTGACGATGACAGGAGTTTCAAACGACACCAAAGTCAGATTGCGAGGTACTCCTGACGGAGCGCCTCGTTATCGAGCACTTCTTGAGCGGTGCCATCAAAGACGACTTGCCCCATATCGAGGATCAGGGCGCGATCGGCGAGATGAAGCGCCGCAATCGCGTTCTGTTCGACGATAATGGTGGTGAGGCCGAGCGTCTTGATCTCTTCGAGGATCTTCTCGATCTCGCGCACGATGACCGGCGCGAGGCCCTCGTAAGGCTCATCCAGCAGCAGGAGTTTCACATCGCGGGCGAGCGCGCGGGCGACGGCAAGCATTTGCTGTTCGCCGCCGGACATGGTGACGCCTTCCTGATTGCGGCGTTCGGCGAGGCGCGGGAAATGCTCGTAGAGCCGTTCGATCTCCCAGCCGCGCGGGCCGTGAATCTGCGCCAGCTGCAGGTTTTCCTCGACGGTCAGCCCCGGAATGATCCGGCGGTCCTCCGGCACCAGGCCGACCCCGTTCTGCGCCGCCTCGAAATCCTTCATCCGATGCAGCGGCTTGTGGTCGAGCCAGATTTCGCCGTGATGCAGTTCCGGATCGGCCATGCGGGCGATGGTGCGCAGCGTCGAGGTTTTTCCGGCACCGTTGCGACCGAGCAGAGCAATGATCTCGCCTTCGTGGATATTAAAGCTGACATCCTGAACGATGTAGCTCTCGCCGTAATAGGCCTGCAGTCCCCAGCAGGAAAAATAGGCCGGCGGCGTGCCGACATTCCGGACCGGGTTCTCCGGCTTGACCAGCCGTTCTTTCGACGAATCGAGGAGGGTTTCCTGGCTCATAGATGGGCTCCCCCGAGGTAGGCTTCCTGGACCCGCGGATCGCCCTTGATATCTTCCGGCTTGCCTTCGGCAATGACGGTTCCCTGGGCCATGACGGAGATCTTGCTGGCGAGCGAAAACACCACATGCATATCGTGCTCGATCACGATCTTGGTGATGCCGCGCTCGCCGATCTTCTTCAGCAGGTCGATGGTCTTGTTGGTATCGGCGCGGGACATGCCGGCAGTCGGCTCGTCCAGCAGGAGGAGCTTCGGATCCTGCACCAGGCACATCGCCAACTCCAGACGCCTCTTGTCACCGCGGCTCAGCTCATTTGCGGTCACGTCCGCCTTGCTGCCGAGATCGACATCCTCGAGCATCGCCATCGCGCGATCCACGATGTCCTTTTCGGCCGCCACCGCCGACCAGGCATTGATCGAGAAGGCCCCATCCCGCTTGGCGAGCGCCGGGATCATAACGTTCTCCACCAACGTCAGATCGCCGAAGATCTCCGGCGTCTGGAACACCCGGCTGACGCCGAGCTGATTGATCTCGTGCGGCTGCCGGTTCAGCAGCGATGCGCCATCGAAATCGACGGTGCCCGTATCCGGCTCAAGGCGGCCGACGAAACAGTTGAGCAATGTCGATTTGCCGGCGCCGTTCGGCCCGATGATCGCGTGCACGGTTCCGGCTTCGACGTCGATATTGACGTCATTCAGCGCCTTCAAGCCTCCGAAGCGCTTGTTGACCCCTTTAACTGAGAGAATTCCCATCGATCCGCTCCTTATTCCGCCGGGTGTGCGTTGGGGGTCGTCGCACCGCCGGTGCTATCGGAACTGTTCCGGCGGCGGAAGAGCCTGCCGAGACGCTGCCCGCCCTCGACGACACCGCCCGGCAGGAAAATCACGACAAGCATGAACATGATCCCGAGGGTGAGATGCCAGCCTTTGCCGATGAACGGGTGGATCATGAAGACGAAGACATCCTGAGCGCTCTCGGGAAGGAAGGAGAACCAGTTGTAGAGCACGTTGTCGTTGATCTTCGAGAAGATGTTCTCGAAGTATTTGATGACGCCTGCCCCGAGAACCGGCCCAAGAAGTGTTCCCGCACCGCCGAGGATCGTCATCAGCACGACCTCGCCGCTAGCAGTCCATTGCATGCGCTCTGCTCCGGCCAGCGGATCCATGGCAACCATCAGTCCGCCGGCAAGCCCGGCATACATGCCGGAGATGACGAACGCAGCGAGCGTATAGGGCTTCGGATTCTTTCCTGTGTAGCGCAAACGGTGCTGGTTCGTCTTGACCGCGCGCAGCATCATGCCAAACGGCGACCGGAAGATCCGGAGCGAGATGTAAAACGCGACCAGCATCACGATGGCGCAGAGATAATAGCCGAAATTGAACGTGAACACCCACGGACCGAGCGCGAGATCGAACCCGTCACGCATCTCGATGCCGAAGAAATTTGTCGCAGGGATCGAACCGTCCATCCGGCTGACGTCCAAGATACGGGGATCGTCGAGCGCCAGTTGCAGGCCTGTCTCGCCGTTCGTGATCGGCGTCAGCACCGAGTACGCGAGCGCGAAGGACATCTGCGCGAAAGCAAGCGTGAGGATCGAGAAGTAGATCCCGGAGCGCCGCAGCGAGATGTATCCGACCACGGCCGAAAACAGACCGGCGAATATCACCGAAACGATGATCGCCGGCACGACGTTCATGGTCAGCAGTTTCAGCATCCAGACACCTGCATAGGAGCCGACACCGAGGAAGGCCGCGTGTCCGAAACTGAGATACCCGGTCAGTCCGAAGAGGATATTGAAGCCGATCGCGAAGATCCCAAAGATGACGAACCGCTGCATCAGGTCCGGATAACCGGCATTGAACTGCGCCAGCTCGGATCCTTCGGGGAACGGATTGAGCACGAAGGGGGCAAGCAGCGTTAGCGCGATGACGACCAGGAACAGCGTTTGGTCTTTGCTGTTAAGTCCCAGCATCTATCACTCCTCCATCACGCCCTTGCGGCCCATGAGGCCACGCGGACGCGTTAACAGAATTATAATTGCAACCAGGTAGATGATGATCTGGTTGATACCCGGCAGCAGCGCGACGATCTCGCCCATGGACGCGAAGGACTCCAGCACGCCCAGCAGAAAACCTGCGGCGACCGCCCCTCCGAGCGACCCCATGCCGCCGACCACGACCACGACGAAGGACAGAACCAGGAAGTCCATCCCCATGTGATAGTTCGGCGAGTTGATCGGGGTGTACATCACGCCCGCGAGGCCGGCCACGCAGGCCGCGATTGCGAACATGATCGTGAACCGCTTGTCGATATTGATTCCGAGGAGACCGACGGTCTCTCGGTCCGCCATGCCGGCGCGCACGACCATGCCAAAGGTCGTGTATCTGAGAAAAGCGAATACGCCCCCGATGATCACCGTCGCGAACAGGAAATAGACCAGACGCCAATACGGATAGATGATCGAGCCTGCGTCGAACCCGATCGCGGCACCGATATCGGCGCTACCGGTCAATGCCTGCGGCGCGGGTGTCGGAATCGGGTTGGCGCCGTAGAAATACTTGATGATTTCCTGCAGCACGATCGCCAGTCCAAAAGTCACGAGGATCTGATCGGCGTGCGGGCGCTTGTAGAAGTATTTGATCAGGCCGCGTTCCATCGTCAGACCGATCAGGATCATGACCGGTATGGCAAACAGGATCGACAATGGCACCGACCATTCGATCATGGCCGCGCCGGCATCGGCGCCGAACCAGTCATAGACATACGGCGTTTCGACCTTGAGGGGATTGCCGAGGAAGTCTTTGCGGACCGGGTCGATGGTCTCGTAGGAAAACTGGAAGATCTTGTTCAGCGTGACCGCACAAAATGCGCCAAGCATGAACAGCGCCCCGTGCGCAAAATTGACCACGCCCAAGGTGCCGAAGATCAAGGTGAGACCGAGCGCGATCAGCGCATAGGCGCTGCCTTTGTCCAGTCCGTTCAGAATTTGAAGTAAAATCGCGTCCATGACGCCATCCCCTGTGGGTCCGACAGGTTGCTCGAGTCGCGCCCCTCGCGACTCGAGCAGCCGACCGTGCCATCAGGCACGGTCGGCATGATGGGTGTTCTAGACTAGGCGCCCGGGTTACAGGTGCCGAGGCTACCGCCCGCGAACTGCGGGTGATCCGGCGCGTAGGTGACCTGAGAGACCGGCGTAACCTCGACGATCTCAAGCAAATCGAACTCCGAAGTCGGGTTCTCTTTACCCTTCACGACCAGCACGTCTTTGAAGCACTGGTGATCGTCCGCACGGTACAGCGTCTTGCCGTTGCCCATACCATCGAACTCGAAGCCTTCGAGAGCTTCGGCAACGGCGCACGGGTTGAAGCTGCCGGCCCGCTCGACGGCATCGGCATAGAGCAGAGCCTGGACGTAGCAGGTGTGTGCGGCCTGGCTCGGCGGGAAACCATACTTGGTGCCGAAGGACTTAACGAAGGCCTTGGAGCCCTCGTCCTGCAGCGACCAATGCCAGTTCGTCGAACCGAAGATGCCCTTAACGTTCTCGCCCGCGCCCTTGGCCATCAGACGCGAGTAGAGCGGAACCACGATCTCGAAGTTCTTGCCGTTGACGCTGCGCTCGCGCAGGCCGAACTGAACGGCGTTGGTGAGAGAGTTCACCATGTTGCCGCCATAGTGGTTCAGCACGAGCACGTCGGCGTCGGACTGCAGGACCGGCGTGATGTAGGACGAGAAGTCGGTCTGAGCCAGCGGAGTCTTGACCGCAGCGACGGTCTCCCAACCCATTGCTTCGGTCGAGCTGCGGACGGCTTCTTCCGTCGTGTAGCCCCAGTTGTAATCGGCCGTCAGGTGGTAGGCTTTACGGTCGTTGCCGTAGGCTTTGCCGAGCACCGGCGCAAGCGCCGCACCGGACATGTAGCTGTTGAAGAAGTGCCGGAAACCGTTGGCCTTTTTGTCCTTACCCGTGGTGTCGTTGGAGTGGGTCAGGCCAGCCATGAAGATCACGCCGGCTTCCTGACACAGAGCCTGCACGGCCACGGCGACACCGGAGGAAGACCCGCCGGTGATCATGATCGCGCCGTCTTTCTCGATCATCGACTTCGCCGATGCTCGGGCCGCGTCCGACTTGGTCTGCGTGTCGCCGGTGACATACTCGACCTTCTTGCCGAGGATACCGGCACCCTTGAGGGCCTTGGACGAGAACGTGTTCAGCATCCCGCCGTCGCCGCCACCATTGAGGTGCTCGACCGCGAGCTCGTAGGCGCGGAGCTCATCCGCACCCTCGTCCGCATAAGGGCCTGTCTGCGGGACGTTGAAACCGAGGGTGACGCTGCCGCCCTTCGGTTCGTTCGTAAAGGCATTCGCGGTACGAGTGAAGATCGTCGGAGCCGCAAGGCTGACGCCGACCAGGGCCGAGCCTTTCAGCAGGCCACGGCGAGTGACGTCCGTAGTGAACTTTGCCATGTATTCCTCCCTTTATTTTTCGGAGCGACATCTGATCCCAACGCGCCACTCCGGTTTTGAGCATAATGGTCGCTCGGTCAACGAGACTACGCACAAGCAGTTAACTTGCGAATAAGTATTTGAAATAAGCGCGTTTTTTTGTAAATATCCACTTGCAACGAATGAGAGATTTGTAAATAATTTACGCTGCGTCGCAGCAAGACGAGATAAAACAAGAGGTTGGAATGGCCCGGACACCGATCGGAATGCGGCTGCGCGAACGACGCAAGAGCCTCGGGCGCACACAGGCGGAACTCGCCAACCTCGTCGGCATCTCCCCCTCCTATCTCAACCTGATCGAACACAACAAAAGGCAGGTCGGCGGTGCGCTGCTGCGCCGCCTCGCCGAAACGCTCGAGGTCGGGATAGACTATCTGGACGGCGCCGCCGAAAGGCGCCTGATCCAGGATCTGGACGAGATCGCCGCCGATCCGCTGCACGCGGATCTCGGGATCGACCCCGAGAGCGCGGCCGATCTTGTCGCCCGGCACCGCCCCTGGGCGAGCCTCATGGTCAAGCAGCACCGCGAGACCCTCGACCAGATGGAAACGGTTCGGGCGCTTTCCGACCGGTTGAGCCAGGACCCTTTCCTGTCAGACGCGGTCCACGGAATGCTCTCCAACATCGCCGCGATCCGCTCGACCTCGGAGATTCTTGCCAGCGTCGCGGACATCCCCGAGGACCAGCAATTGCGGTTTCACCGGAACCTCGCCGAGGAGAGCGCCCGGCTTTCGGACATTGCGCAGGCCATGGCCGGGTATTTTGACCGGGCCCCATCCCGCCTCGGATCCGTCACGCCGGCGGAGGAAGTGGACGACTTCCTGCTGGAGCACCAGAACTACTTCGCCGCCATCGAAGAGGCCGTGGAGGGTTTCTCAGAGAGTCTCGGATGCGATCCCGTCGCACCGGAATTCGAGAGCGTGGCGCACCGCGTACTGGCCGAACGCAGCCCGGAGCTGGTCGCGGCCCTGGAAACCGCGACGGCAGAGCTTCCGGCAGCGAGCCGGCGTTTCGCTTTTGCCCGAGCGCTTGCGGTGTCCGCACTTCGCGAGGAGATCGAGGACATCGCGGCCTCGGCGGAATTGCTCACAAGCGACGCAGCCCTGGTTCGGGCGCGGCGCGCCCTGCAATCCTATGCCGCAGCGGCGCTGCTCATGCCCTACGACCGGTTCCGCGACGCGGCCATCGCCTGCCGCTACGACATCGATACGCTGCAATACCGGTTCGGGGTCAGCCTGGAGCAGACCTGCCACCGCCTCGCCTCGCTCCGGCGGCCGGGCGCCGAAGGCGTGCCTTTCGCCTTCATGCGCTCCGACCCGGCGGGCTACATCACCAAACGCCTGCCCCTGCGGGACCTGCCGCTGCCGCGCTACGGCGGCGCCTGTCCGCTCTGGGCGATTTATCGCGCCTTCCAGACGCCCGACCGGGTTTCCAGGCACCTGGTGGAGTTTCCTGACCGCAGCCGCTTCGTCTTCATCGCCAGAACGGTGGCAAAACACGCCACCGGATTCGACCGCCCCAGGCACCTCGTTTCCATCATGCTCGGCTGCGATGCGCTCTACGCTCCCGATATCGTCTACGGAGACGGACTGGACCTTTCGGCGAAATCGGCCGCGGAACCGGTCGGCTCCGCCTGCCGTGTCTGCCCGCGCGAGGACTGCCGGCACCGCCAGGAACACCCGATTACCGGGAGCTGATCTTCGTGAGCCTACTTGCGTCGCCATCAACCTCAGTTAAACTCCGGGAAAACCGGCATCCATGGAACGACCGGGAAAACAAGGAGGCATTGGGGGAAACAGCGTGACGACACGCGTCTTTATCGCCGAGGACGAGCCGAACATCCTTGAATCTCTGAGCTTTCTGCTCGGACGCGAGGGATGGGAGGTGACAAGCGCGCTGGACGGCAACGCCGCACTGGAACAACTCAACAATGAAGCGCTGCCGGATGTGGTGATCCTCGACATCATGCTGCCGCACCGGAACGGCTTCGAGATCCTGCGCCAGCTGCGCGCATCGCCACGTACCAATAAACTTCCGGTCATCGTCCTTACCGCCAAGGGCCAGGAAAAGGATCGCAAGACCGCGGAGGAGATCGGCGCCGACGCATTCGTCACCAAGCCGTTCTCGAACCGCGACGTCGTCGACCAGGTCCGCAGGCTGGCCGGGCTCTAGAGACATGCGCCCCACATCGCCCAGCATTGCCGCGAAGTTTCGTGACGCGGCCTTTCTGCTGCCGCTGTCGGGGCTCTTTCTCCTCATGCCGCCCCTGATCGATCTCTTTACCGGCTCCGAGAAGCTGTTCGGCATCCCGCTTATCGTCGCCTTTATCTTCGGACTCTGGACCGCGTTGATCCTGATTGCCTTCTGGTTCTCGCACCGGCTGAGCGATCCGGAGCACCACGCGCCGCCGCCGCCGGACAGCGTTTCGCCGGGGCGCTGATGCTGTCCGCCAACCTGATCTTCACAATCTCGCTCGCCTACGTGGCGCTGCTCTTCGTCGTGGCCTTCCTCGGCGACCGCCAGGCCCGCACAGGAAAGGTGAGCTGGATCCAGTCGCCGATCGTCTACACGCTTTCGATCTCAGTCTATTGCACCTCCTGGACCTTCTACGGCGCGGTCGGCTCGGCGGCGCGCAGCGGGCTCGAATTTGCGACCATCTATCTCGGCCCGACCCTGGTCTTCGTCGGATGGTGGTTCCTGCTGCGCAAGCTGGTCCGGATCGGTCACGTGCACCGCATCACCTCGATCGCCGACCTGATCTCCTCGCGCTATGGCAAGAGCACCAGCCTCGCGGTACTGGTCACCCTGATCGCGGTGATCGGCACGACCCCTTACATCGCATTGCAGCTGAAAGCCGTGACGACGAGCATCCAGGTCATCGTCGCATCGGACTCGGGCAATCTCACAGGACTGCCGGAAAACGATCCGGCATCAGAGATCGCGTTCTGGATCGCCGCCGGGATGGCGCTCTTCACCATCATCTTCGGCACCCGCACCATCGACGCCAACGAGCGGCATCACGGCGTGGTCGCCGCAATCGCGCTGGAAGCGCTGGTCAAACTTTTCGCGCTCGTCGCCGTCGGCCTTTTCGTAGTCTTCGCACTGGCCGACGGACCGGCCGATATCTTCAGCCGGGACGCCGCGAAAATCCTCCAGTCCGAAGACATGTTCGACGCGCGCTGGATCGCCCTCACCTTCCTATCCGGCGTCGCCATCGTCTGCCTACCGCGCCAGTTCCAGGTGACCGTGGTCGAGAATACCGGCGAAGAGCAGCTCCGGATGGCCTCCTGGCTCTTCCCGCTTTACCTGATGCTGATGAGCCTCTTCGTGCTGCCGATCGCCATCGGCGGCCTCAGCATGCTCCCGGACGGCTCGAACCCGGACATGTTCGTCCTGACCGTGCCGATGGCGGTCGATCAGGACCTCCTGGTCATGCTCGCCTTTCTCGGCGGTTTCTCCTCCGCGACCTCCATGGTCATCGTCGCCTCGATCGCGCTTTCGACCATGATCTCGAACCATATCGTGATGCCGGTCATGCTGCGCACGCCCTGGACGTCGATCGAACGCAGCGGCGACGTCCGCCGGCTTCTTCTAATCAGCCGCCGCATCAGCATCGGCGTCATCCTGCTGCTCGGCTATGTCTATTTCCGTCTTAGCGGGAAGTCAGATGCGCTGGCCGCAATCGGCCTTATCGCTTTTGTCGGTGTCGCACAGTTTCTGCCGCCGCTGCTCGGCGGCATTTACTGGAAGCGCGCGACCGCCAGCGGCGCAAAGATCGGTTTAACGGCCGGATTCCTGCTCTGGAGCTATACGCTCTTCCTGCCGAGCTTCGAAGGCGACCTGCTGCTCTCGGCGAACACCATCGAACACGGCCCCTGGGGCGTCGAACTTCTCAGACCACAGGCCCTCTTCGGCCTCGTCGGCCAGGACCCGCTCGTCCATGCGCTGTTCTGGAGTCTCAGCGCCAATGTCGCTCTGTTCATCCTCGGCTCGCTGGTCTTCGAGCCCAAGCCGCTGGAACGGCTGCAGGGCACGCTCTTCGTCGACGTCTTCCGCACGCCCGCCGGAGACGAGCACCGCTTCATCCGCCGCTCGGCGTCGGCGGAGGATCTTTTCATCCTGGCTCAGCGAATTCTCGGCGCCGAAGAGGCGCTCCGGCTGTTCCGCGAGTTTGCCGCCGGGCAGGGACTGGACGGCGATTTTCCGCAACCTACCGACGCCTTCATCGCGCACCTTGAGCGCCGCCTGGCAGGCTCCATCGGCGCCGCCTCCGCGCGGGCGATGATCTCGCAAATCGCGGCGGGCGAGACGATCAGCCTGGACGAGCTGATGAAGATCGCGGACGAGACCGCCCAGCTCATGGAATACAGTCAGGAGGTCGAGAAGAAGTCGGTCCAGCTCGAAGCGACAGCGCGCGAGCTCCGCCGGGCGAACCAGCGCCTCACCCTGCTCGACGCGCAGAAGGACGATTTCCTGAGCCAGGTGAGCCACGAAGTGCGCACGCCGATGACCTCGATACGCTCCTTCTCGGAGATCCTGCTGGAGACAAGGGATCTCGCCAGCCCCCAGGCGCAGCGTTTCCTTTCCATCATCCACGAGGAAAGCCTGCGACTGACGAGATTGCTGGACGAGATCCTCGACATGAACCTGATGGATCGCGGCGAGGCCTCGTGGAACCTGCACGAACTGGATGCATCCGTACCTCTCAGCCGCGCGGTGGAGACCTGCCGCGGTCTCGGAAGCTCCGCCGGTGCCGAGATCCATTTCGAGGATCCGGATAGCGGCATCGTCATGGCCGATCCCGACCGGCTTCAACAGGTGGTGATCAATATCCTGACGAACGCCATAAAGCATAATACGTCCGGCAAACCGGAAGTCCGGATCGGCGGCAGGCTGAGCGGCTCCAACTACGAGATCGACGTTTCCGACAACGGCCCTGGCATTCCACTCACGGTGCGTCCGTTCATTTTCGAGAAATTTCAGCGGGGGGCCGCGCAATCTTCCAGCGGCGGCATCGGACTCGGACTTGCGATCAGCAAGGAGATTATGGCGCGCCTCGGCGGCACCTTGACCCTCGTCGATAACGACGGCCCCGGAACTCTGTTCCGCATCTCAATTCCGACCCGGATCGCCATTCCGACGAATGCCGGCGAGAATATCTGACGCTTTATCGACAGACGGTCAGACACCGCACACCAAAAACGTAATTCGATTTATTTATCTAAAATGCCCTGCGCATTAACGAAATTGTGACGTTTATTTCGAAATAATAGCTCCGAACCAATAGAAACCCGAGGCAAAAGCGCTGTTCGAATTAGCTTCGCCAGTTTGCGGCAAGAAAGAGAAAGACGTCTGTTCCCGCACTATTTTACTTCTTGAACAGACACTTCGTGCGTTCTACCCGCACCCTCGGAAAATCGAACACCGCAACGCAACCCTTTGAGCAAGTGTAGAGGGGTTCCATGGCATTGACGATCGCCATACCACGCATAAACCTCCATCCCGGGATGCGGGCCTGGTTCTTTTTCACGCCCCTCCTCACGATCGCGATCTTTACCGCATTGTTCATAGCGGTTCTGCAAAGCACCAAGGGGGAACGGGAGTCTCTCAGGGAAAGACAATCGTCCGCGCTCTTATGGACACGCCAGATCTCATCGATCGGAGAACAGATTACCGAAGCGCATCTTCGAATGCTGGAAGCATTGGGCGACGCCCAAGCCGACCATAAATCCGAACTCTACAACCGCGCCCGCCCGACAATGCGGCGCTTGTTGGACATCAAGGACGATATTGCGGTTACGCGCGAGACAATCATATCGAGCCTCGAAATAACCGCATCGGCGGAAGCTCTGGAAGCAACGTTCGAGAAACTAAGAAAACAATATGTATCGGCGGTCGTGTCCATATCCGTCGACTTCTCCCGTTTCGACAACGAGATGCGCACCGTGAACAGACGCTATCTCGCGGTGGCCCGCAGACTGGATGACGTTTCCCGCCATATCCTGCGGATCAGCGAAGACGCTTCAATTGCGTCCGATGAACATAGCCGGAAGGTCATGCGGTCACTCATTGCCGGGCTCGGGTTGTCGGTGCTGATTTCTATCGTCATGTCCTGGGTGGTCTCGACACGGGTTTCCGAAGATATGACGAACGCAATCGGAGCCTTGTCCAACCTCGCGAACGGGAAGCCGTCCAACATCGGGATCGACAAGTCCCGCAAGGACGAGCTCGGTGCACTGGCCCGCGCCATTGCCTTTTTCGAAGGCATTCTCGATCTGCTCACCTCGGAAATTTCCGCGCGGGAGAGGAAGGAAGTCCAGCTCCGAAATCTTTTCGACAGTGCCGGCGACGCCATCCTCCTTATGGAGGACGGAAAATATGTCGGCGCCAACAAGAAGGCCGAACAGATGTTCGGCATCAAGGCGAAGGAAATAAGCAAATATAAGCTGGGTGCTTTCGCGGACCCCGAAGCCTACAGCCACGAAGACCTCACACGCGTATACAAGGAGCGAATGCAACTGGCGCTCGCCGGAGAGCCTCAAACCTTCGAATGGAGCAATCGCAGACTGGACGGTTCGACCTTCCCGACGGAATGCACCATCGCCGCTTTCGCGGAGCCGAACGGTAAAACAACCGTGCAGATGATCATCCGGGACATCACCGGCCGCAAGGAGGCCGAGCGTCTCAAGGAGACTATGACCGTCGAATTGGAGCGGATGGTTTCCGAGAGAACCGATGAACTACAGAGGGAAATCGCCGCAAGGCGCGAGACGGAAGAAGCACTCGACGCCGAACGACGCACCTTGGAGGCAACGGTCGAGTACGCTCCCCTCGGAATGGCCCTCCTTGATACCGATGCGCGGATCATCCGGATGAATTCTTGGGTCAAGAGGATACACAATCTCCCGGATTCGATTTCGGCAGCTGGCACGCCGTACCAAGAAGTGCTGCGCCACATCTTCAGGGCAAAGTCGGAAGGCACGTTCAGCGCCGGCGGCAATGAAGAGATGCTCCGCAACAGAATTGCCAGTCTGGAATCAAGGGAGTCCAGCGTATTCGAGGACAGCCTCCCCGATGGCACCTTCCACAAAGTGGATCGCCGCTTCATCGACAATGTCGGCTACATCATCACTTTCACCGACATCACGGACCTCAAGACAGCTCAGAACGATTTGGTCCGGCAGGAGAAAATGGCCGCGCTCGGCGGGCTTGTCGCCGGGGTCGCGCACGAGGTCAACACACCGCTCGGGATCTGCGTGACGGCATCGTCACACGTCTCTGCGATCGTCAATGAGTTCAGCGCGCAGGTGCAAAGTCCGACAGGCGGCCTCACCCGCGCCCTGGCCGTCGAAAAACTGGCCAAGACCAGGGAAGGTCTCGTGATCATCGAGCAGAACCTGGCCCGCGCCGCCGACCTGATCAAGAGCTTCAAGCTTGTCGCCGTGGATCAGACCGCAAACGACCAGCGGGACATCGAACTCGGAGAATATCTCCATGACACACTGCAGAGCCTCAGCGCCGAAACCAAGCGGAAGTACCTCAATGTCCAACTCGTGCGGCCGGAGGAAAAACTCTTCCGCCATACCTATCCGGGTGCGCTGGTCCAGATTGTCACCAACCTCGTCATGAATGCCGGCATCCACGCCTATGAGAACCGGGGTGGCGACATCCGGCTGGAGGTGGAGCGCTTGAGCAGCGGCGCGGACCGGATCCGCGTTCAGGATTTCGGCAAAGGAATGGACGAGGAAACCAAGTCACAGATCTTCGACCCGTTCTTCACGACAAAACGGGCCAATGGCGGTACCGGACTCGGCATGCATATCGTCTTTAACCTCGTCACCCAAAAGCTGGGAGGCCGGATCGAGTGCAAAAGCGCTCCGGGCGAGGGAACGACCTTCGAGATCGTCCTGCCGAAAGGCGCCAAAGCGCTGTCGTCCGCTACGTCTGATGCCTCCGCATGACCGACAGCTGACGGTCATGCAACCGCCCAAGGATGAGCTGGGCGAAAAGCGCACCCGTTCCTGCCAGAGCCATATCCGCCTGCGTATCCCAGGGATCGCCCTGGGTCGCGAGGAAAGCGTCGGCATCGGCCCCAACCAGCACCGCTGCGAGCCATTCGATAAGCTCGTAGCTCGCGCTGACCCCGAGAATTGAGAACAGCACGATCGCGAACAGCCACCGGCCCGCCCGCAGTGGCGATGTCCGGATCAACAGCTCACGGACAGCGATCGCCGGTATGAATCCCTGGGCGAGATGGCCGACCCGGTCATAATGGTTCCGCGAGAGATCGAACGCGTCGCGAATCCAGTGAAACAGCGGGACCTCGGCATAGGTGTAATGCGCGCCGACGAGCAGGATAATCGCATGCACCGCGATCAGGAAATTGAGCAAGGACGTCAGGGGAAACCGTGCCCGCACCGCCCAGAGCAGCGGATAGACGATCAGCACCGGCACCGCCTCCATCCACCAGATGAGAGAGTCTTTCGCCCCGACGAACGACCAGAGGCAGGTCGCTGCGACGGCGACCGTCGCGACGAGCAAGTGACGGTGCGCGTTCACCCGGAGACCGTCCGCCGGATGGCGTCCCGCCATCCCGCATAGAGCCGGTCGCGGAAATCCGGTTCCATCCGAGGCTCGAAACGGCGTTCCAGGGCCCATTGCGCCGCCATCTCCACCGGCTCCGGATAATAGTCGTGACGGAGGCCGGCGAGGTATGCCGCCCCGAGAGCGGTGGTTTCCGCGACGACCGGACGGTCGACCGGCGCCCCCAGAATGTCGGCGAGGAACTGCATCGCCCAGTCGGACGCGACCATGCCGCCATCGACCCGCAGCACGGTTTCCTTTCCGCCGGCGCTCCAGTCGCTATGCATGGCCTCCAGCAGATCGCGGGTCTGGTAGCCAACGCTCTCCAGCGCCGCACGTGCGAAGTCGGCGGGGCCGGACGCACGGGTGAGCCCGTACATCGCCCCGCGCGCGTCCGCATCCCAATAGGGCGCGCCAAGACCGGTGAAGGCCGGCACCAGATAAACCCGGTGCGCATCGTCGGCCTGCGCCGCCAACGCGCTGCTCTCCGCCGCCTGCCCGATCATTCCGAGCCCGTCACGCAGCCACTGCACCGCCGCACCGGCGACGAAGATGGAGCCCTCCAGGGCATAGGCCGGCTTCCCGTTCAGCTTGTAGGCGATGGTGGTCAGCAGGCGGTTCGTCGAGCGCACCGGGGCCGTGCCCGTATTCAGCAGCGCGAAGCAGCCGGTCCCGTAAGTCGATTTCAGCATCCCGGCCTCGAAACAGGCCTGACCGACCGTGGCCGCCTGCTGGTCGCCCGCGACGCCGGATATCGGGATCGGAGCACCGAAGATTTCCGTGTCCGAGGCCCCGAAATCGTCTGCGGAGTTTTTGACCTCCGGCAACATGGAGCGCGGGATAGCGAGAATGCCGAGCAGGTCGTCGTCCCAGTCGCCTTTGTGGATATCGTAGACCAGCGTCCGCGAGGCATTGGTCGCGTCGGTCGCATGTACCCTGCCGCCGGTCAGCCGCCAGATCAGCCAGCTGTCGACCGTTCCGAAAGCGAGATGCCCCGCCTCCGCCTTCTCCCGGGCGCCCTCCACATTATCGAGGATCCAGGCGATCTTGGTGCCGCTGAAATAGGGGTCGAGCAACAGGCCGGTGCGGCTGGTGAAGAGCTCCTCGTGCCCCTCTTCCTTGAGGCGGGAGCAGAGGGCGGAGGTGCGCCGGTCCTGCCAGACGATCGCGTTCGCCACGGCCTCGCCGGTGCGCCGGTCCCAGACCAGGGTGGTCTCGCGCTGGTTGGTAATGCCGATGGCGGCGATACGCCCGGCACCGCCGACCTTCGCGACCGCTTCGCGCGCGGTCTCCAGAGAGCTTTGCCAAAGGTCTTCCGGATCGTGCTCCACCCAGCCCGATTGCGGAAAATGCTGGGGAAACTCTTTCTGCGCCAGCGCGGCGACGCGGGTATTGGCGTCGAAGATAATGGCGCGGCTCGAGGTGGTGCCCTGGTCGAGCGCGAGAATGAGCCGGTTGTCGCCAGCCTTGGCGGCTGCGTTCATCTTTTCCTCCCTCGGGCGGTGTTTCCGCTTCCTTGCCGTTCAATAGCGTGGCGCGAGGGAAGGTTTCCAGCACAAACGAAAACCGCGCCACCCGGTCGGGGCGGCGCGGTCACAACGGATCGCACAGAGGCGGAAGCGCTTACTTCGCGGTCTTCGCCCGCTCGATCGCTTCCACGATCACCTTGCGGGCCGATTCCTCATCGCCCATCTCGATGAACTTCACCCACTTGTCCTGCTCGAGATCCTTGTAGTGCTCGAAGAAGTGGACAATCTGCTGGATCAGGATTTCCGGCAGGTCGCGGTAGCTTTTCACGTTCGCGTAATAGGGATGCAGCTTCTCGACCGGAACCGCGAGGATCTTTTCGTCCATGCCGGCCTCGTCCTCGAGATGGACGACACCGATCGGACGGCAGGGGATCACCGCACCCGGAACCACGCCGGAGCCGGTAACGACCAGGATGTCGGCCGGATCACCGTCGTCGGACAGCGTGTTGGGGACGAAACCGTAGTTCGCCGGATAGAACATCGCGGTGTGCAGGAACCGGTCGACCATCATGGCCCCGGAATCCTTGTCCAGTTCGTATTTGACCGGCACCCCGCCCTGCGGAATCTCGATAACGGCATGCACCTCGTAGGGCGGGTTCGGGCCGGTCGTGATCTTGGTAACGTCCAAAGGTCTTGCTCCATTCGGACGGAGGATCGGCCGGCGCGGGCCGGCAAGCAGATTCCCCGCCTTGTATCGGATTGACGACAGAAAAGTTTTGCGGCGCAGCATTTGCGGCAATGCGGCGCCGAGGTCAAGTCCGGAATGGAGTCTTTACCGGGGGGAAGCGCGGACCCGCGGCGTCCTAGACGTCATCCTCGCCATGTTCTCCGACATATCGGGGAGCGGATTCCCCCCCTTCCGGAGCGGCCGCCTCCCGAATCGCGTTCTCCAGAGCTCGGGCGAGATAATCCCGCATTTCCTCGGGAATCTTCGCTCCCCGGACAACCTCGAGGAGGCTTTCCGCAGCTTCGAATTTCAGATTGACGTCTACCGTCCGCATGAATGTTCTCCCTCCGAAAGCGTGAACCCGTATCCTCTCATTCCGGGATACGATTTCAACCCCCGCGCGTTTGCGGGGTCACGTCCTTGAGATAGGCCGCGATACCTTTGTCCTGATCCCATTGCCGCGGATAGCCGAGGGAAACTTCGTGAAACCGGGTGCCGTCGATGAAATCGGTCCGGCGCGTGTGAAGGTGGCCCGTAACGACCTCAAGCGCCCGATAGCGCCGGTGCCAGTCATGCGTGCGCCTTGTGCCGCACCAAGGCAGGAAACGAGGGACGCGAGGGATCCGGATCAGGTCCTCGCGCATCGGCCAGTGATTGATCAGAACGGTCTTCGCATCGGGCGGCAGACACGAAAGTCTCGCTTCTGCCTGCGCGCAGCGCGCGGCACACCACTCCGCACGGCTCGCAAAGGGCGCCGGATCGAGAAGCAACTCATCGACCGGCACCGCGTGCTTTTGCCGCACCCAGTCTTTCATCTCGTCAAGCGGCAAACCGTCGGGACGGAAGCTGTAGTCGTAGAGCAGGAAGAGCGGCACGACATAAACAGGCGCGCCTTTCAGATCGGCCGGCCAGCGGGGAAAGGGATCTTCCGGGGTGACCGCGCCCGCGGCCCGCGCGAGCTCCACCAGATGACTGTAACGGGCGTCCCCCCGGCGCGCGACGGCGCCGGGACGCCTGTCGGTCCAGAGATCGTGGTTGCCGGGCACCCAGATCAGTGTCCCGAAACGACGTCCCAGCACATCCAGCGCATCGACCAGCACTTCCTCGCGTTCGGCGATATCGCCACCGAGGATCAGCCAGTCGTCGCCGTGATCCGGTATGTCCGCAAGCGCCGTCCGGTTGACTTCGGAGGCGAGATGCAGATCCGAGATCGCCCAGAGCCGCGGGCGCGACGTAGCGCTCATGGCGATATGCCGCCCCGCGCCTCCAGGGCATCGCGGATCGCATTGCGGCGAAGCACCATCCAGCCGAGCGCAATTACCGTAAGCCCGCAGCCGACGATCAATGGCAAGCGCAATCCGGCCCAGTCGGAGACCCATCCCATCGTGAGCGAGCCGATCGCCGGACCGCCCCGGAACATCATGCCGTAGAGCGCGATCACCCGGCCGCGCATATGCTCGTCCACCGCCGACTGGATCAGGGTCTGAGAGCCGGCGCCATGGGTCACCATGGCCCCGCCCGCAACGGAGAGCGCGGCCAGACCAACCCAGAAATTCGAGGTCAGGCTGAAGACCAGCAATGCCGCGATCATCGCCGCGACGCTGACCAGCGAGAGCTGAACCAGCCCCTCCAGACCAGCGCGCTGGCCGAGATAGATGCCGCCGACCACCGCGCCGATCCCGGTCACCGTCGCCATCATCGACAGCCCTTCGGCCCCACGTTCGAAAATCTCCGCCGCGTAGCCCGGCAGCAGTTCGAAAACAGGCCGCAGGCAGATGCAGGCGACCATCATCAGAACCAGCGTCGGTCCGATACCGGGGTGCTTCAGCGAGTAACTGTAACCCTCGACCATCTGCACGAAGATGCCGCCCCTCGACTTGCGTGGGGCGAGATCGGCGCGCGGCCGGATCATGAAGAGCGCCGCGATGAACGGCAGATAGCTGACCGCATTCGCAAGGAATGCGTATCCGGCTCCATAGCCGACGATCACAAGTCCGGCGAGCGCCGGCCCGACGAACCGGGCCGCGTTGAAGATCACCGAATTGATCGCGACCGCCGAGGCGAGATCCTCGCGTCGCACCAGATTGGGAATCATCGCCATACGCGCCGGCTGCCAGAAGGACACAACGACCCCCGTCCAGAGGGCGAGCGCCAGCAGCAGCCAGATATTGAGCGTGCCGGTCAGCGTCAGGATCGTCAGGATCGTCGCCTGCGCCATGTTAAGGCACTGCGCCACACGCGCGATCGTCAGCCGGTCGGCGCGGTCCGCGAGAGCGCCTGCGAAAGGACTGAGGATCACCACCGGAAACAGTTCGGCGAACGAAATGATCCCGAGCCATGTCGGGCTCTCGGTAAGCTGCCAGGTCACCCAGCCGATCGCAATCCGCTGCATCCACAGACCGATGACGGTTAGGGAGCTGCCGATGCAATAGATCGAGTAATCGCGGTTGCGGAACGCCTGACAAAAGCGTGCCGCCGAAGTGGCGAGGGACATGAGGAATTATCTAGGCCAAAGCGGCGGCCTTGGGAATCCCGCAACGTCAGTCGGAGGTGATTTTGTGCCCGAGGGAGATCAGCACGACGCAGGACGCGTTGTGCAGCATGTTCTCCAGTTGCGTGTTCTCCAGCCGCGCCAGCAACCGGAAGGCCTTCACGCAGACCGGATTGTATTTCGAGCTATCGGCCTCGCGAAACATCTCGTTCAGCCAGTCGCGCACCGGCTCCTGACCCGCGCCGCGGGCCTGCGCGCGGCAGCGGTCCATCATCCCGCCCATCAGCGGCAGCAGCCCGTGCTTGCCGCGCCAGACCGCCTCCTCGCGCCGGAACTCGATCCGGTCGTGCACCTTGCCGAGGAGGTAGTGCATCAGGCCGCAGAGAAACTGTTCCAGGCGGCGCATTTCCACCTCGTCGATATCGATCACCGCATCGCACATGGAGCGGACGATCTCGCGCACCCAGACGTCTCGGTCGAGCGTGCCGATACGGGGGATGGCGTGTTCTGTGCGGCGGAGCGGATCCATGGATGAGTTCTTACGGCCTGATACTTAATCTCTGGTGAATGACCAGACGGATTTACAGTGAATTTCGAACAATCGCCAGCCCGGGATATGCAATCCTGCGACTTTCCGCAGGATTGGCGCCTTCCGGTTCTTGAACCCGCGCGGGTGCGGGCGTAGGCTCAGCCGCACAATTCGAATGCCAGCCCTTTCCAGCCTTCCGAGGAAAAAATGAGCTTCATCGCTGACCGTCTCGGACGCATCAAGCCGTCCCCCACCATTGCCATCAGCACCAAGGCGCGCGAGCTGAAAGCCGCGGGCGGCGACGTGATCGGCCTTTCCGCCGGCGAGCCGGATTTCGACACCCCGGCGCATATCGTCGAGGCCGCGGTCCAGGCGATGAAGAACGGCGAGACCCGCTACACCGATCCGGACGGCACGCCGGAGCTGAAGGACGCGATCTGCCGCAAGTTCAAGCGCGACAACAATCTCGACTACCAGCGCAACCAGGTCACCATCGGCACCGGCGGTAAGCAGGTGCTCTACAACGCGCTGATGGCGACGCTGAACCCCGGCGACGAGGTGATCATTCCGGCGCCCTACTGGGTCTCCTATCCGGACATGGTACTGCTCGCCGAGGGCGAGCCGGTCATCGTCCCCTGCCCGCAGGAAAGGGACTTCAAGCTGCAGCCGGAGGATCTGGAGAAGGCGATCACGCCGAAGACCAAGTGGATCATCCTGAACAGCCCGTCCAATCCGTCCGGCGCCGGCTACACCTGGGACGACATGAAGAAAGTCACCGACGTGCTGATGAAGCATCCGCATGTCTATGTGATGACCGACGACATGTACGAGCACCTCGTCTATGACGATTTCAAATTCTGCACCCCGGCGGAAGTGGAGCCCGGCCTCTACGACCGCACCCTGACCGTGAACGGCATGTCGAAGGCCTATTGCATGACCGGCTGGCGCATCGGCTACGCGGCCGGCCCGGTGGAACTGATCACGGCGATCCGCAAGATCCAGTCGCAGTCGACCTCGAACCCGTCCTCGATCAGTCAGGCGGCCTCGGTCGCGGCGCTCGACGGGCCGCACGATTTCATCGCCAAGCACAACGAGTCCTTCAAGGGCCGCCGCGACCTCGTGGTCTCCATGCTGAACCAGGCGAGCGGCATCAACTGCCCGACGCCGGACGGCGCGTTCTACGTCTATCCGTCCTGCGCCGGCACGATCGGCAAGACCACGCCGGACGGCAAGGTGATCGAGAACGACGAGGATTTCTGCACCTACCTGCTGGAAGCCGAAGGCGTGGCGGCGGTGCATGGCGAGGCCTTCGGCCTCAGCCCGCATTTCCGCATCTCCTACGCGACCTCCGAGTCCGTGCTGGAAGACGCCTGCGCCCGCATCCAGAGGGCCTGCGCGGCGCTCAGCTGACCGGACGCGACAAAAAGCGCCGCCCTAAACTCAGGGCGGCGCTTTTTTATCCCCAAACTCAACCGTCATTCCGGCGGAGGCCGGAACCCAGGGACCGAAGAGCGAGTTCTATGTTCCTCTGGGTCCCGGCCTGCGCCGGGATGACGGGGAAATTGGGCCGTGTTCCTCACATGTTTTCGGCATGCAGCCGCATGTCTACATCTTAGCCAGCAAGCGCAACGGAACGCTCTATATCGGCGTGACCAGCAATCTTCTGAAACGCGTTTCGGAGCACAGATCAGGTGCGGTACCCGGTTTCACCAAACGCTACGACGTCAAGCTGCTAGTCTATTTCGAGGCCCATCCTTCGATGGACAGCGCCATCCTCCGCGAGAAGCAGATGAAGGAATGGCACCGGCGCTGGAAGCTACGGCGGATCGAGGAACGCAATCCGCAATGGCGAGACCTGTTCATCGAACTGATCTGAACCCGCTCCACGGTCGTCACCCCGGCGTAGGCCGGGGCCTAGGGGATCATAGAACTCAGCCCTCAATCCCTGGGTTCCGGCCTGCGCCGGAATGACGACTGAGTGTGAGGGCGGCTAACCGTTCAGAAAACCGAGCATCGCCTTCGTGAACAGTTGCGGCTGTTCGAAATTGGCGAAATGCGCCGCCTCCGGGATCTCGAGATATTGCGAGCCTCCGATTAGACCGTGGATTTCCTTCGCGTGGTCCGGAGTCGTGGCCGGGTCCTCGGCGCCGACGATCACGAGGGTCGGTGCCGTGATCCCGCCAATGGTGCCGCGCTGGTCCATCGCCTGGATCGCACGGCTGCAGCCGATGAACCCCTGCGGCGGCGTGCCGAGGATCATTGCGTGGATCTTCTCGATGTCGCCGGGGCGGTTCAACCGGCTCGCCGGGGTGAACCAGCGCTCGATGGTGGCGTCGGCCACGGCCTCCATGCCGCCCTTCTCCACCGTCTTGATGCGGCCGTCCCACATTTCCTTCGTCGGCATGTAGGCCCCGGTATCGGCGAGGATCAGCTTGCCGACCCGGTCCGCGTGCCTGACCCCGAGCATCTGGCCCACCATGCCGCCTTTGGAGAGGCCGCAGAAATCAGCCTTGGCCAAACCGAGTCCGTCGAGCAGGGCAACGGCATCCTCCGCCAGCATCTCGATGGAGTAGGGACCTTCCGGCGCATCGGAGCCGCCATGGCCACGGCTGTCGTAGCGGATCACCCTGTAGCCTGCTGATGTCAGGTCGCCGATCTGCGGATCCCACATCTCCAAATTGGAGGCGAGCGAGTTCGAGAGCAGTAGCTGGCGCCCTCGCTCCGGCCCGTCGATGCGGTAATGCAGTTTGATCCCGTTGGCGTCAATAAGTGGCACGCGCTCCTCCCCAGTTGTGATTGCCGCTTTCGGCAGACGGCCCGTTGGAAACTACACCGTAACGCCCCTGCCTGCGAAACGACACCGCAGCGAACAGAGGACACCCGCAAGTTATCGAAAATGATTGATTTATTTGCATCAAGGCCGATCATGCTCGATGGGACCTTGATGAATCTGCCGCCACTTTGGGATTCGGCGCGGGTAAGAATGAGGCCGTCAATGCTGATCACCCCTGAAATCCAGCTTGTCGGTTACTCTGCGCTGACGACCTTGGTGGTTGCGGTTGCGTTCTTGCTGATGTGGGAACGCCTGCGATGGTCCAGGCTCCTCAGCTTCGGCGCGTCATTCGCCTGCATCGGCTTTGTCTTGAGCTACGTCGCGATTGGGATGTATCTCGGCGAATACCCATTCCGCCAGCAAATTGCCGCCGCCGGTGTGATCGCGGCATCAGCATTCCTGATCGCGGGCTGCCTCGCACATAACAACGTGCCAATCCCCAGATTCTGGCTGATCAGTGTCGCAATCTCTTTGTGGCTTGTTGCCCAAATCGTTCATGCGACTACAGGAATTCTCAGCGTCGTCTATCTTCCAATGTTGGTTGGGTTGGGTCATCTTTTTTGCGCAATTCTGTTCTACCGGACTAGGCAGAGCCGAGGTGATCTGATCCTGGCGGCACTCTTCACGATACGCGGCGCCAT
This sequence comes from Nisaea acidiphila, assembly GCF_024662015.1. Lineage (NCBI taxonomy): Bacteria > Pseudomonadati > Pseudomonadota > Alphaproteobacteria > Rhodospirillales > Thalassobaculaceae > Nisaea > Nisaea acidiphila. The sequence goes on from NZ_CP102480.1 coordinate 1,747,756, forward strand.
TCACCTGCCATGGCCATTCTTGGTATTCACGCCGACTGCAGGCATCATTCGCACGACCGATCAGGCCCTCGTCCTTGCGACCGGACTTGCCCTCATCATTGTGGAGCTTCTCAGAGCTCGCGCCGATCTCGCGCGTGCAAACATCACCTTGAGCGATCAGGCGCTGGCATTGAAAGCTGCAAACGAGAAGCTCTTCGCCGAGCGCGAGCTGGCAGTCAGCGCCAGCAATGCGAAATCAGCCTTTCTCGCGAACATGAGTCATGAGTTCCGAACACCATTGAATGCCATAATGGGCTTCTCGGAGGTTCTCTCCCGGCAACCGGGAGGAAAACTGTCCGAGCGGTCGGCCGACTATGGCCGTGACATCCACAGGGCAGCGACGGTGTTGCTCGATTTTGTCGATCAAATTCTGGAGCTCTCTCGCTTCGAAGCGAACCGAACCAACTTCAGACCAGAGACACTGGATGTGGAAGACCTGGTCGATCGAGCCATTACGGCAGCCCGGCTTAAGCACAGCAAAAGCCCCGCTGAGATCGTCAAATTCTTCGAGGAAGGCACCGGCTCCGTGGAGGGAGATGAGGAATTGCTCAAACAGGCATTGGTTGGCATTCTAAACCGAGCGATGCGGATCTCCTCGGCCGGAGCGTCAATTCAAGTACTCGCCGGGCCGGAGCCACAGGATAGCGTAAGGATCGAGATCACGGACCGGGGACCTCTCCTTGACCCCGGCGAGCTTGCCGAAGCTTTCAATCCTTTTAGCGTGAGCGACGCGGTAATCGTGCCAAAAGGCGGCGGGATCGACCTCAGCCTGCCTCTCGCGAAACGCTTCGTCGAAGTGCACGGCGGCGCAATCTCCATAGATAGCAGCGAAGAGAGCGGAACCACTGTGTCCATCGACCTTCCGCGACGGCCGCACCTTCACTGAAGGCCTCAGAATAGGATATGAGTTTCCTATCAGATGGCTCTCGCCATCAGAAGCCGGTGGTTTTTCGTATGTTCTTTGCACGTACCCGTCTCGTGACCGCTCTCTCTGCGCTGCTGGTCATTGCTTCATCTCCAATAACGCATTCAGCAGAAACAGCGAAACGCGGCGCCCTGAACGTGACCATCGAAAACGATCTGGTGAACGGCACCGACCGCGACTACACGCACGGCACCGCGATTCAGTGGACCTCCCCGCCCAACAGGGACCCGCTGAATATCGGATTTTTTGCCTCTCCGTTCGTCAGCAGGAACGCGGATATCCGGATCACCTACCAGCTTGGGCAAAACCTCTATACCCCCCAGGACATCGAGCGGAAGCCGCCCGACCCGGACGACCGGCCATATGGCGCCTGGCTCTACGGCGCGGTCGGGGTCGTGGCCGACGACGAGGACAGCCTGACCTCCCTGCAACTGAGCCTCGGTGTTGTCGGCCCTGCGGCACTGGGCGAGCAGGTCCAGAGTTTCGTGCATAGCGTCATCGACTCGCGAGAGCCGCGTGGCTGGGACAGCCAGATCAAGAACGAGCCCGCGCTGCTCCTGACCTTCGAGAAGAAATGGGCGGAGAGTCTGCTCGGCGCGCCGTACGGATACGACATCGACGCATCGCCCTATATCGGAGGCGCGCTCGGGAATGTCTTCACCCATATCAACGGCGGCATGATGCTGCGTTTCGGCAAGGATCTCCCGACAAAGGAATACGGCCCGCCCCGCATCCAGCCGAGCACCCCCGGCTCCGGCTATTTCGAACCGACCGAGAATTTCAACTGGTACCTCTTCGCCGGGATCGAGGGCCGAATGGTCGCGCGCAACATCTTTCTAGACGGCAATACCTTCAGCGACAGCGCGTCGGTCGACAAGGAACTGCTGGTCGGCGACTTCACCTACGGGGTCGTGTTCAATTTCGGCCGGACCCGGGTCTCCCTGACCCAGGTCGTCCGCACGCCGGAATTCGACAGCGACAAGGACTTGTCCGCGTTCGGCTCGCTCGGCCTGACCTATGCGTTCTAGGCGGGGGCGCCCCCAGCGTTTCCCGATTGCCAGAGGGGCCTTGCGGCCCTATTTTCCCCGGCCAGCAACAATGTGACAGCGATCGGCCCACATGACCGACCTCAGCCATATCCGTAATTTCGCGATCATCGCCCATATCGACCACGGCAAGTCCACGCTGGCCGACCGCCTGATTCAGATCTGCGGCGGGCTCACCGACCGCGAGATGAAGGAACAGGTGCTCGACAACATGGATATCGAGCGCGAGCGCGGCATCACCATCAAGGCGCAGACCGTTCGGCTGATGTACAAGGCGGAGGACGGCGAGACCTACCAGATCAACCTGATGGACACGCCGGGCCACGTCGACTTCGCCTACGAGGTGAGCCGCTCGCTCGCGGCCTGCGAAGGATCGATCCTGGTGGTCGATGCCAGCCAGGGCGTCGAGGCGCAAACGCTCGCCAACGTCTACCAGGCCATCGACCAGAACCACGAAATCATCCCGGTCCTGAACAAGGTCGACCTTCCCGCCGCCGATGTGCCGCGGGTGAAGGAACAGATCGAGGACGTGATCGGCATCGACGCCTCCGACGCGATCGAGGTGTCGGCAAAGACCGGCCTCAATGTCGCCGCCGTGCTGGAAGCCCTCGTGCAGCGGCTGCCCGCGCCCACAGGCGAGCGCGAGAAACCGCTGCAGGCGATGCTGGTGGACAGCTGGTACGACCCCTATCTCGGCGTCATGGCGCTGGTCCGGGTACGCCAGGGCGTGCTGAAGAAGGGCCAGAAGGTCAAGCTGATGCAGACCGGCGCGGTCCATCTGGTCGAAAAGGTCGGCGCCTTCACGCCGAAACTGACCGAACTGGCCGAGATCGGACCGGGCGAAATCGGCTTCATGAGCGCCTCGATCAAGACCGTGGCCGACTGCCAGGTCGGCGACACGATCACCGAGGAAAAGCGTCCCTGCGACGCGCCACTGCCGGGCTTCAAGCCCAGCATCCCGGTGGTGTTCTGCGGCCTCTTCCCGGTCGATGCCAACGATTATCCGGACCTGCGCGACAGTCTCGAGAAACTGCGCCTGAACGATGCCAGCTTCAGCTTCGAGCCGGAGACCTCGGCCGCGCTCGGCTTCGGCTTCCGCTGCGGCTTCCTCGGGCTGCTGCACCTGGAGATCATCCAGGAGCGGCTGGAACGCGAGTTCGACCTCGACCTGATCACCACCGCGCCGAGCGTCGTCTATCACATCAACCTGACCAACGGCACGCAGATGGACCTGCACAATCCGGCCGACATGCCGGACGTGATGAAGATCGAGTCCATCGAGGAGCCCTGGATCAAGGCGACCATCATGGTGCCGGACGAATATCTCGGCCCGGTGCTCTCGCTCTGCACCGAGCGGCGCGGCGAACAGCTCGAGCTGACCTATGTCGGCAGCCGGGCGATGGCGGTCTACCGCCTGCCGCTGAACGAGGTGGTGTTCGACTTCTACGACCGGCTGAAGTCCATCTCCCGCGGCTATGCCAGCTTCGACTACGCGCTCGACAGCTATATCGAGGGCGACCTGGTGAAGCTCTCCATGCTGGTCAATGCCGAGCCGATGGACGCGCTCTCGATGATCGTCCACCGCAGCCAGGCCGATCTCCGCGGCCGCGCCATGTGCGCCCGCCTGAAGGACCTGATCCCGCGCCAGCTCTTCAAGATCGCCATCCAGGCGGCGATCGGCGGCAAGGTGATCGCCCGCGAGACCGTCAGCGCCATGCGCAAGGACGTGACCGCGAAGTGTTACGGCGGCGACATCACCCGGAAGAAGAAGCTGCTGGAGAAGCAGAAGGAAGGCAAAAAGAAGATGCGGCAGTTCGGCAATGTCGACATCCCGCAGAGCGCCTTCATCGAAGCCCTCAAGATGGGCGACGGCTAGCACTCCCAGAGATTGTTCGTCATCCCGGACCCCGGTCCGGGATCCACTGCCGGTCTGTACTCATTCCCCAGCCGTTGCATTTCGGCGCGACTTAATATAACCTTTTTGTTATGGAACAAATCGGTTATGTAAATACCGACCCGTCGCTCGACGCCGTCTTCGCGGCGCTCTCGGATCCGACGCGCCGCGCCATCCTGACTCGGCTCTCCAAGGGCGAGGCGTCGGTGAAGGATCTGGCCGCGCCTTTTTCGATGAGCCAGCCGGCGATCTCGAAGCACCTGAAAGTGCTGGAGAAGGCCGGGCTGGTCGAGCGGGATGTGGATCGTCAGAAACGCCCGGCACGCCTGAAGGCCGCGCCGATGGCCGAAGCCGTCGGCTGGCTCGAGTCCTTCCGGGAGTCCTGGAGCGCCAGTTTCGACCGGCTCGACCTGTTGCTCGAAGACCTCAAGAACACCGCCCCCGGAAAGGACGGAACATGACCGAACTGCCCACCTATATCCTGGAGCGCAGTTTCGACGCGCCGCGCGAGCTGGTCTGGCGCACCTGGACGGACCCGGACCTGGTGCACCGGTGGTACGGCCCGGGGGTCGAGACGGTGATCCACAGGATGGACGTGGCGCCCGGCGGGCTCTGGCTGACCGAAATGAAGATGGGCGGCGGTTCGGGCTATCAGCGCGTCGAATATCTCGAGGTCGAGGTTCCCGAAAAGCTGGTCTGGCTGCACTCAACCGCGGATGCGGAGTGGAATGTCGCCGCCAATCCGATGATGCCGGACTGGCCGAAGACCCTGCTGACGACCGTCACCTTCGCGGTGAACGGCCCGCGCACGGATCTGCGCCTGACCTGGGTCCCGCACGAAGCGAGCGATATCGAGATCGCCTGCTTTGCGGGCGCGATCGAGGGTCTCGACAGGGGCTGGGGCAGCGGCATGGAGAAACTGGCGGAGCTGCTTCGCGAGCTTCAGGGCTGAAAAGCAGTGGGTTACCGAACGGTCAGAGCACGCTGGTCAGCCCCAGCATCCTTTGCAGGTTCTCGGGGCTGACCGGTTTCACGAGGAAGCCATCGGCCCCGGCCGCCATGCAGGCTTTGGCGGTCTGCTGATCGCTGAAGCTTGTCACGATATAGATTTTCGACTCGGGATTTTCGGCTTTCAGCATCGGCAATGCCGTCAACCCGCCGATCCCCGGCATGGTGAGATCGAGCAGAACCGTGTCGAACACACCCGTGCGCATCATCCGAACCGCGGTTTCGCCGTCTTCCGCCTCTTCCACCTCATAGGATTGCCCGAGTTGGTGGAGCATCCGGACGAGAAATTTCCGCACCGTCGCCGAATCGTCGACCACGAGAACACTGGGCGAGGAGAGCAGCGCCCTTGCCGTCTCCAGGAGCTCCTGGATCTGTTTCGCGCTGAAGGGCTTCACGAGATAGTCGTAGGCTCCCAGCTCTTGCGCCGCCGTGCGCAGCGCGTAGCCGTCGGCCGACGACATGATCACCGATACGATTTTGCTGCCGCCACGCCTGGCATAGGCGAGCGCCTCGAGCCCGGTCATGCCCGGCATGTTGATATCGAGGAAGGCGAGCCCCTCATCCAGCTTGGACAGGACCTCACGGGCCTGCTCGCCATCCTCGGCATGATGAAGCTTAATGTCCCAGGACTGACCGTTGCACACGTCCTGAATGATCTTGCGAACCACACGGGAATCGTCGGCAATGACGACATCCATCGGTGCGACCTCATCCGTGATTGAAGGTCGCGCATTATCCGGAGGCGGGACTGAAATTTCCGTTAATCGACGATAACGCGCCGCTTAGCTTAAGGGGGCGTTCGCTTTCTCGTGGAGATGGCACCGAGGCCTCACGCAAGGTTGCGAACTCGATCCGCCGCCGCCAGCGCGTCGCCGGTTGCCGGGTTCAGCGCCGGAAGATTTTCCCAATTCTCAATGGAGAAAGCCCTCTACATTGAATCGCACTTTTTCGATGGCCGCCAAAAGCCCGGCCCGCCTCAGACCTTGTCTGCCGATCCCGGGAGCGCAGTCAGCAAGCGCAATCGTCAACGTCTCATCACGGCCATCGAAGACACGCTGGAACTCTTCATAAATCAGAACGCAATCGTCCCGCCCGCCGCGAGTCTCGACATGTGCAACACCAAGGGTCAGGCCGTCAGCCTCGATTTTCAGGTAATCAATTGGATCGTCCTTCATTCGGCGCAGTCTGCGCCTGATATATTCGCCTACGGGATCACGCGTCCTGCATGCGCCGGCAGCCGGCTCGGAAGCGATGAGACCGCTCCTTATCGCAACATAAGCGCGCGCATTATGCCAAGAGACACGATCGATAGCTCGTTGAGGTTCCCGAGCACCAACAACGCTGACCTGTTTTTCGTCCCGAGCGCTCAGGTCGACAGAGAACAGTCGCACGTCTTTCTTGATCCAGCCGACCCGGTCCGGATTTGCTGCCCGCCTACAAGCGAAGGCCTTATCCATGATCCGAAATGCAGCCGCTTTCTCTTTGGCCGTTTTCGCGCCCGCCGAACGCCATCCCGCATCAATTTTCTTGGAAGATGAGGCACAAGATGCCGTACTGACGCAAATCACGACGACTGAGAGAATACTCAGTACTTTCAACATAATGCCACCAATCTGTCCGCCCCTCCCGGACGCAGGAATGACGAGAGACATTCAATCCGGTTCTACTAAACCAACCCCGCCCGGACCTCGTCCGGCGTCGCCAGCGTGCCGCCCGAGGCCTCGATCAGTTTCACCGCCTCCTCGACCAGCGCGCCATTCGTCGTGTCCACGCCGAACGGCTGGTCTTCCAGCCCCACGCGGACATGGCCGCCGCGCTCGACCGCCGGTGCGATCAGCGGGCGGATATCGACGGCGAGGCCTGCGACCATCCAGGGCGCCCCGGGATGCTCCTCCTCGCAGAGCGTCCTGTAGGCCTCGAGCGCATAGAGTTCGGGCGGAAAGCTGAAAGTCAGGCGGTCGGAGAACATGAAGCGGTAGACCGGCATCGGGCAGCCCTCGTAGACGCGGTGCAATGCCGCGCCCTGGCGGATGAAGCCGGGCTCGTAGATCGCATAGCTCGGATGGATGCCCTTTTCGGCGCAGAGCCCGAGGCCATAGCGGATATGGCTTTCCGGATTGTAGTAGGTGAAGCCCTCGCGCCCTTCCGCGGCCCAGGCGTCGAGGGTGATGTTGGTGCTGCCCGGATCGACGACGCTCCACTCGATCAGCCCGCGCTCCGCCAGCCCCTTCACATGCGCGAAACGCTCGGCGGGTTTCATGGTGTCGGAGACGTTCGGCAGCCCTGCCATCGGCAATGTGCCGTAGAGGATGACATCTTCGTTCACCTCGCGCACACGGTCGATCACCTCGGCATAGGCCTCGGTCGTATCGACCTGAAGGCCGGTCGCGGTATCGTAGGGATGGAAATGCAGAATAGCGGCGCCCGCCTTCGCGCAGGCGATGCAATCGGCCGCGATATCCTCGGCGGAGACCGGAATGGCGGGCTGCCGCGACCGCGTCCAGGGACCGTTGACGGCTGCTTCCAGCCAGACCTTCGTCATGCCTTCCCCCCTTCGCTATCCGTGCCGGAAATCTCAACAACCTCTCCCGGTCGTTCCTCGGACAAGCGGCTTGGCACCCCGGCGCGGTCCGGACGGACGCCGTGCGAGGTCCGGATCAGCCGCGAGATCAGCGATTCCATGAGGTAGCGGATATAGGGATCCATATCCCTGACCTTCGTCTCGATAAGCCCCCGGTCGACGACGACCAGTTCCGTATCCTCAAGGCACCGTCCGGTCGCGGTGCGGGGGATATCGGCGATCACGCCCATCTCGCCGAACATCTGGTTCTCGGTAATGACGTCCAGCACCTTGCGGCCCGCCCCCTTGCCGATGGAGATCTCGACGGAACCGAGCAGCACGATATAGGCCTCGAAAGCGTCGTCACCCTCGACGAAGACGAACTGGCCCTTTTTGTAGCGCCTTGTATTGGCTTCCTTGTACTGCATGTTCCGGACGTCTCCAGGATCGCTTCCCGCCGGGACTCAGTTTTGCGATAAGCTCGGGGCAAGCGCAACGATGCGCCAAGGAGTATCATGATTTCCGAACGCCTGCTTGGCCGTCTCCTGATTGCCTTCGCCGCTCTCGGCCTCGCTGCCGGACTGATCGCCTGGCAGGCCGGCCGGGAAGACTTGTCGACATGGATCTGGGGCCTCGCCACCGTTCCGGTGGTCGTCTCCCTCGCCGTCTCTATGACCCGTGACCTGCTCGCCGGCAGGATGGGCGTCGATGCCGTCGCCCTGCTCTCCATGTCTGCCGCCCTCGCCCTCGTGGAAACCCTTGCGGGCGTCGTGGTGGCGGTGATGTATGCCGGCGGCAACGTGCTGGAAGATTTCGCCGTCTCCCGCGCCGAGCGCAATCTAAAGAGCCTGACCGACCGGGCGCCGCGCACGGCGCACCGCTATGTCGAAGGGGCGCTGGAGGATATCGACGTGGATCTGGTCGCCGAACGCGACCGTCTCCTCGTCCGCACCGGCGAGGTCATCCCGGTCGACGGCGTCATCCTGGAGACCGGCGCGGACAGCACCGCAACGATCGACGAATCCGCTCTGACGGGCGAACCGATCCCGGTCGAACGCCATGCGGGCGAGCCGGTCAGAAGCGGTGCGGTCAATTCCGGCGACCCCTTCGACCTGCAGGCCACGGCGACGGCGAAGGACAGTACCTATGCCGGGATCGTCGCGATGGTCGCCGCCGCGCAGACGGCGCAGGCGCCGTTCATCCGCATGGCCGACCGTTTCGCCCTTCTCCTGCTGCCGCTTGCCGTCGTCGTCGCGGGCGGCGCCTGGCTTCTTTCCGGCGACCCGGTGCGTGGCCTCGCCGTGCTGGTCGTGGCAACGCCCTGCCCGCTGATCCTCGCCGCACCTGTCGCCTTTATCTCCGGCGTCTCTCTCGCCGCCCGCCGGGGTGTCCTGGTCAAAGGCGGAACGGCACTGGAAGCGCTGGCGCGGGCGCACACGATCCTCTTCGACAAGACGGGTACGCTGACCGTCGGAGGCGCCCGGCTGGTCGCGGTCGAAACCGCGCCCGGCGCGAGCCCCGACGACGTTCTCCGTCTCGCCGCCTGCCTGGAACAGGCCTCGCACCATGTCATCGCCCAGGCCATCGTCACCGCAGCCGAGTCCCGCGGCATGAAGCTGGTACCGCCGACCGACGTACGCGAGGAGCTCGGCTCCGGCCTCGCCGGCACGGTCGAGGGCAAACGGGTCGCGGCGGGAAGCCTGACCATGACCACCGGCGGCAACCAGCGCGCCGCCTGGGTGGATCGGGCACAACGGCGGGCCTCCTGGCGCTCCGCCCTCTCTGTCTTCGTCACCGTGGACGGGACGCTCGTCGGCGCCCTGCTGCTCGGCGACTCCCTCCGCCGCGAGGCGCCTCGCGCCGTTCGGGCCCTGCGCGAGGCGGGGATCGGACGGATCGTCATGGTCACAGGCGATCACGCGGACGCGGCCGAGACCATCGGCGCCGCGCTCGATCTCGATGCCGTGCTCGCCAACCGGGTGCCCGCCGACAAGGTCGACGCGGTCGAGTTCGAGAAGAAGCGCTATCCGACCTTGATGGTCGGCGACGGAATCAACGACGCGCCGGCATTGGCTGCGGCCGACATGGGCATTGCGATGGGCGCGCGCGGCGCCAGCGCAAGCTCGGAGGCCGCCGACGCGGTGGTCCTGATCGACCGTCTCGACAGGGTTGCCGACGCGCTCGCCATCGCCAAGCGCTCCCGCCGGATCGCGATGCAAAGCATTGTCGCCGGCATGATCATGTCCCTGGTGGCGATGGGCTTCGCCGCCGCCGGATACCTCACCCCCGTCGCCGGGGCGATTCTGCAGGAAGGGATCGATGTCGCGGTGATCCTGAATGCATTGCGGGCGCTGGTTCCGCCCGGGCTCGGAATGAAGCCGAGCCTGCCCGAAGAAGCGGCGCGCAAGCTACGCGAGGAGCACGAAGAAGTCGAAAGCTGGCTCGACCAGCTCCGGGCCCATGCCGACGCGCTGGACGACGCCGAAGGCGCCGAGGCGCTGGCCCATATCGCCGACGCCAACCGGATCATCAACGAGGATATCGTGCCGCACGAACGCGAGGACGAGGACAATGTCTATCCGCAGCTCGTGCCGCATCTCGGCAACGCCCACGGCCTCGCCGCGATGAGCCGGGCGCACCGGGAAATTCAGCATCTCGGGCGCCTGCTCGACCGGCTGGTAAGCGGCGTCGGCGAGGAGGACGCAGACCGCTACCTGATCCGCGACGCCCAGCGCATCATAGAGTCGGTCGACGCCCTGGTGCGCATCCACAATGCGCAGGAAGAGGATATCTTCGACTTCGCGGCGGGCTAGGCCGCCGCAGGAGACCCGAGGAAGGTATCGATCGGCGCCGGCTTGGCGAAGAGATAGCCCTGCAGGTAGTCGGCCCCAGCATCGCGCAGCAGGCCCGCTTCGGCTTCAGTTTCGACGCCCTCCGCGATCACCTCGATACTGTGTTCCTTCGCTATCGAGATCAGATGGCCGACGATCGACTGCTTCAGCGGGTCGCGATCGATGTTACGCACCAGGTCCATGTCGATTTTCACGAAATCGGGCCGCATCTCGTGGAGCAGGTTCAAGCCCGACCAGCCGGAGCCGATATCGTCGAGCGCGACCTTGAACCCCGCCTGCCGGTAAAATGCGAGAATACCCTTCAGATGATCCTTGTCCTGGATCCGGTGGGTCTCGGTTAGTTCGAAGGTAATGTCCGCCGGCTTCAGCCCGAGTTCCGCTACCGCCGAGGCCGTAGTGCGCAGACAATACGCGGGATCGTAGATGCTCGAGGGATTGAAATTCACGAAAATCCGACCGCGATAGCCGCTTTCCGCCGCCCGACGCACCGCGCAGGCCCGCGCCACGATATCCAACGAGAAAAGCAATCCCGCATGCTCGGCCAGGCTGAAGACATATCCGGGCGAAATACTGTTTCCGTCCTTGTCCCGCATACGGAACAGGCCCTCAAGGGCGAACGGGTTTTCCGACGAAGGCGACCGGGCGTCCACGATCGGCTGGTACCAGGTGTCGTAGAGCTCTTCCTCGATTGCCTCGACCAGCCACTGGCCCTTGACCCGGTTTACGAACACGTCGGCGCTCATCACCCGCATCATATCGAGCGGAGTTGGATCGGCGCCCGCGGTCGAGAGCACACGGGTCTCCTTCAATTCCTTCTTGTTGAGTTCCCCGAACAGCGCCGTCAGCACACCATCGACATCGTCACGTTCCACCGTCGCCTCGATGCAGTTGCCTCCGAGGTCGCTCGAGCCGATCTCACGGCGCCCAAACACAGAGGCGACGCGTGCATGCGACTCCGAGGTCGGCATGTAGAACCAGAACCGGGTCCGGCCGAAAATAATCTCATCGACATGTTCGCATTCTTGGCAGCGCATTGGGCAGCTCCTTTCCGGGAAGGAGTACGCAACGGCTCGGCACGTGGATCACCGGGAACCGGATCTGCCAGGGCACGCAACGGGTCGAACCGCATTATGTTTGCGATTTCAATATTTTATTAACCCGCTTCCCGCCTCGCGCGGGTCTCGCATGCAATGCTGCGGTGCACAAATTCATTGAGGTAGGTCAGCATTTCTGTATCATATGCGGTTACATATCGCCTTTTCCTGCGTCCCCGGACAAACATCCCGGAGGCGGAAGAGTGGGCGGGGGACATTTCCCGACATCAATCGAAATTTCAGAGAGATGCGCACCCATGCTGCAAGCGATGAAAATGCGTTTGTTTCCCGCGGATGATCACGGCGCCGATGGCAAGAAACTGTCCCCCGGCCAGATCAAGACGGACATCCTCTCCGGTCTCACCGTCGCCCTCGCGCTGGTGCCGGAAGCGGTCGCTTTCGCCTTCGTCGCCCACGTGCATCCGCTGGTCGGCCTCTATGCCGCCTTCATCGTCGGCCTGATCACCGCCGTGTTCGGCGGCCGGCCGGGCATGATCTCCGGCGCGACCGGCGCGCTCGCCGTCGTCATGGTCGATCTCGTGACCCGGCACGGCGTCGAGTACCTCTTCGCCACGGTGGTGCTGATGGGACTGCTGCAGCTCTTCGCCGGCGCGATGCGCTGGGGCAAATTCATCCGCATGGTGCCGCACCCGGTGATGCTCGGCTTCGTGAACGGGCTTGCGATCGTGATCTTCCTGGCCCAGCTCGGCCAGTTCAAGGTGAAGACGCCAGAAGGCGGAACCGCCTGGATGAGCGGCGAGCCGCTCTATCTGATGCTCGGTTTCACCGCCGTGACGATGGCGCTGATCTATGTCGTGCCGCGGATCACCAAGTTCATTCCGGCGCCGCTCGCCGCCGTGGGCATCGTCTCGCTGATCGTCATCGGCTTCGATCTCGACCTGCCGCGCGTCGGCGACCTCGCGAGCATCGAGGGTGGCCTGCCGCTCTTCCACATCCCGACGGTGCCGCTAACGCTCGAGACTTTCGAAATCATCCTGCCCTACTCGCTGATCCTCGCCGCCATCGGCCTGATCGAGAGCCTGCTGACCCTGAACGTCGTCGCCGACATGACCGAGACCAAGGGCGGCGCCTCCAGGGAGTGTCTCGCCCAGGGCATGGCCAACACCGTGACCGGATTCTTCGGCGGCATGGGCGGCTGCGCCATGATCGGGCAGAGCGTGATCAACGTGAAATCCGGCGGCCGCACCCGGCTCTCCGGCATTTCCGCCGCGCTCTTCCTCTTGAGCTTCATCCTCTTCGCCTCCAGCCTGATCGAGCAGATCCCGCTCGCGGCCCTGGTCGGCGTGATGTTCATGGTGGTGATCGGCACCTTCGCCTGGCGCAGCCTGACCATTATGCGCCGGATCCCGCGCAAGGATGCGCTGCTGATCGTGCTCGTCACCATCGTCACGGTCTTCACCGACCTCGCCATCGCGGTCGTCGTCGGTGTGATCCTGGCGGCCCTGTTCTACGCCTGGAACGCCGCCACCCGGATGCATGCCGTTTCCGGCATCGACGTCTCGGGCGCAAAGATCTACAGCCTCGACGGGCCTCTCTTCTTCGGCTCGACCGAGAGCTTCCTCGCCCAGTTCACGCCGAAGGACGATCCGGACCGAGTGGTGATCGATTTCATGAACTCACGGGTGGTCGACCATTCCGGCCTGCAGGCGATCGAGAGCCTGGCCAAACGTTATGACGAGCTCGGCAAGCGGCTGCAGCTCCGGCATCTGAGCCGCGACTGCAAGGCGCTGCTCGGCAAGGCGGGCCAGCTCGTGGAAGAGCGCGACGACGAGGATCCGGTCTACGGTGTCGCGAGCGACTACGATCTTCGCGTCGGTCAGGTCGGCACGGGGCACTAGGCCCCGCACACCATCCTGGATCAGCCGGTTCCGGATATCCGCGGCATCCGGGGACGCCCGACGATCTCCTCGATCGCACGTCCGATAGACAACGCATGCGCGTCCATACCTCGGCGGCAGAGTACCTGGAGGCCGACGGGAAGGTCCGAGCCGAACTGCTGGATCGGCACCGAGATGCCGCACATGCCCCAGAGATTGCCCGGCTGCGTGTTGCGGGAGGCGGCCATGCCCCTCGCCCCGCCTTCTTTGTCCTTCAAAGACTCCGCCGGCAGCGCCACCATCGGGGTGGCCGGCGAGATCAGTCCGTCGAACGGCTTCACGGCCTCGTCGGCAAGCCGCTTCAACGTCTCGTGCCGGCGCAGGGCCAATGCATAATCCACCCCCGAAACGTCGAGCCCCACCGAGGCACGGGCGGCGGTGACACTGTCCATGCCGCCGCGCCCGGCCATGAAACGATCGACGCCCAGGCTCGCGAGGATCTCCGTACCGACGATCGGCGGAAAGATCGTCTCCCGCTCTTTCGGATCCGGCAGGTCGCCCGAATTGAGCTCGACAATCGTGACGCCCGCTTCCGAGAGCGCGCGCAGCGCCAGATCCATGCATTTCTCGACCTCAGGATCGAGATCCTCGAAGAAGAAGTCCCGCAACAGCCCCAGCCGAAGCGAGCCGGGAGAAACGGTATCGGGCACGGGTGTTTCCATGGTCACGGCGTGCACGATCGCCGCATCCGTTGCCGACCGGCAGAGCGGCCCGACAGTGTCGAGCGTCGGCGAGAGCGGGAAGACACCGTCGGTCGGGATCAGTCCGATGCTGGTCTTGAGCCCGAAAAGACCGCATAGCGCGGCCGGGATTCGGATCGATCCCCCCGTATCGGAGCCGAGCGCGAATGCGCACATGCCGGCAGCCGTCGCCGCGGCCGAGCCGCTGGAGGAGCCGCCCGGAATGCGCTGCGTTTCCAGATCCCACGGGTTCCACGGCGTGCCCCGCGCTTCGTTCTGCCCGGTCGCGCCGAGCGCGAATTCCACGGTTTTGGTCTTGCCGAGAATGACGGCGCCCGCTTTCTTCAGGCGCTGGACATAGGTGCCTTCGGAGCCGGTGATCTCCGCAGACTCGATCAGCGAGCCGTTGGTGGTCGGCATGCCGTCCACCGCGTAGATATCCTTGACCCCGAACGGAACCCCCATCAGTGGCCCGAGATCGGTTCCGGCGCGCAGCAGGCCGTCCATCGCCTGCGCGGTCTGCAATGCGGTTTCCGGCGCGACATGCTGGAAGGCGCCGATCTTGCCGTCGAGCGCGTCGATCCTCTCGAGACAGGCCAGCGTCACCGCCTCGCTGCTCGTCCGCCCCGCCCGAAGGTCCTCCGCGAAAGCCGCGATGCCTCCGGCCTCGAACGGATCGTCCGGTATTCTCGCCATGATCCTGATCCCCTGCCTGCCACATTCCTGTTCGATTTACCCGACAGACTAGCGCTCATTCGCGGCTCCACAATAGCGCCGTCATGGCACGACCACCCTGCATGCCGCAGCGGTTTTGCCGTCGCTCTCCCAATCCGTGCTATCGCTGGGGCATGTGAGCCGCTATATCCTTCACAGTTCATGCAATTGGAAAGCCTGGGCGAACAATGATCACCACACATTCCGCACTGATTTACGCCATGGTCCTCAGCGCAGCCGCCGACGGCAGCGTCGATGACGAGGAACTGGAGACGATCAGCGAAATCATCAACGTGCTGCCGATCTTCCAGGATTTCGAGATCGGCAATTTCGGCCAGATCGCCGGCTCCGCGATCGACCTGCTGAGCGAGGCGGACGGGCTCGACGCCGCGGTCGACCAGATCAAGCGGACGCTGCCGGAGAATCTCGGACCGACGGCCTATGCCCTGGCCTGCGACGTGGTCGCGGCCGACGGTACCGCCACGCAGGAAGAGTTACGCTTTCTTGAGATCCTGCGCCACGAGCTGAATGTCGACCGGCTGACGGCCGCCGCCATCGAACGCGGCTCCGCCGCACGCTACGCGCGCCCCTGAGCCGGAGGGCCGAGCAATGTCGGCCCAGAAGCCGCTCGACGGTCGCCGTATCGGTCTTGTCGGACTCGGGCGCCGCGGTCTCGCGGTTGCCCGCAAGCTGACCGAGAGCGGTGCGCGCCTGCATGTCTGGACGCAGAACACCGCCAAGGCTGTCGGACTGGCGGAAGCGCATCCCCTCATCGAGGTCGAACCCTGCCCGCGGGACGTCGCCCGCTATACCGAAGCAACCCTCGTCGCCGTCAATAACGACAGCGCGCTGGAGCGGGTGGTGTTCGATCCAGACGAGGATCGCTACGGTGCCCTGCACGGCACCCCTCCCGAGGGCCTGATCGTCGATATCGGCGAAACGACTCCGCAATCCACGCGGAATTTTGCCGACAGGGTGCGGCAGAGCGGGCGAATCTGGATCGATGCGCCGATCACCGAAGCGGCGCTCGGCGGCACGCTCTCAGCCGGCGGCACCGACATGGCCTTCGCGCGGATCTGGCCGGTCCTGCGTGTTCTCGCGGCAAAGGCACTGCATGCCGGTCCGGTCGGCGCCGGACAGGCGATCCGAACCTGCAGCGCGGCGATCCACGGACAGATGGTCCAGGCCCTCGCGGAAGGCCTCGCGCTCGCCGCCGCCTCCGGCGTCGAGGCCGAAGCCCTTCTTGCCGCTCTCGCCGACAGCGCCGTCGGCGGCGCGGTGCTGAACGAGACCGGCAGGCGGATGGCGGACAGGGAATTTCGCGCCGGCCGGACGGTCCGGATGCAGGCCGCGCTGACCGACCAGGCCGAGGCCCTCGCCGGAGCGGCAGGCTTGTCCCTCGGCGGTCTTAAGAGCAACGCCGCTCACTGGAACGCACTGGTCGAGAACGGACAGGGCGACCTCGATATTTCCTCGCTGATCCTCGAAATCGCTGAAAATCCAAAGGACCCGGAATGAGCACGATCGACGCCGTCCTGTTCGATGTCGGCAACGTCCTTCTAGAGTGGAACCCGCGCCATCTCTACAGGCAGGTCTTTCGCACTTCCGACGGCGCACCGGACGAGGAGCGTATCGAGTGGTTCCTCGCGAACATCTGCACCACGCCGTGGCATGTCCGGCACGATCTCGGCCGCTCGCCGGAGGATCAGACCGCCGAACTGGTGGCCCGGCACCCGGAGCACAAGGCTGAGATCGAAGCCTTCTATGGCCGGTTCCAGGAAATGATCCCCGGTCCGCTGGAAGATATCGTCGCGGCCAAGGCGGCGATGAAAGCGGCCGGACGGCGGATCTACGGCCTCACCAATTTCGGCGCCGAGACCTTCCGCGACACCCGCGAGCGCTTCCCCTTCCTGAAGGCATTCGACGATGTCGTGGTGTCCGGCGAGGAAGGCGTGATCAAACCCGATCCGCGGATCTTCGAACTCTGCGTCGAGCGCTTCGGGCTTGCGCCGGAGCGCACTCTCTTCATCGACGATTCCGAACGCAATATCGAAGCCGCAAGAGCCCTCGGCTTCGAGGTTCATCACTTCGAGGGTCCCGACGGTTGCCTGGACCGCCTGAAACGGGATGGCCTGATCAGGTAGGCACGTGGCTCGTGCGGGTATTCCAATCCGAATTGTCCGGCTAGAGTAGCAGCCATGCCATTTGATCCTGAGACCCTTGTCGCCATTGCCGCGACCTTCTTCCTGGCGGGCACGGTCAAGGGCGTGATCGGCCTCGGGCTTCCGACAGTGTCACTCGGCGTGCTGACCGTACTCATCGACCTGCCGAGCGCCATGGCGCTGATCATCGTTCCCGGCTTCGTCACCAATGTCTGGCAGGCGACCGTCGGCGGACATGGCCGCGCGCTTATCCGCCGGATCTGGCCGTTCCTGCTCACGGCCACGGTCGGAATTTGGCCCGGAGCCATGGTCATCGGTCTTGTCGATGTCAATTTATTGTCCGGGTTGCTGGGCCTCCTCCTGATTGCCTATGCCGCGACCGCGCTATTCGGGCTGAGCCTGACCCTTACCGAACGGCAGTCCCGCACTGCGGGGCCCCTCTTCGGCATTCCCAATGGCATCCTGACCGGTATGACAGGGTCCTTCATGGTGCCGGGCGTTCTTTACCTGCAGGGACTCGGCCTCGGACGGGACGCCTTGGTTCAGGCCATGGGCATGCTGTTCATGCTTTCGAATGTCGGGCTCGCAGTGTCGCTTGGAGGCAGCGGCCTGCTGACAGCGGACCTCGGCACCGCGTCGGCCCTCGGCCTTATCCCGGCACTGCTCGGCATGGCGGCGGGACAGCGGCTGCGGCGCGGGCTTTCAGAAAAGCGCTTCCGACAACTCTTCTATGCCGGTGTTTCCCTGCTAGGCCTTTTCATTCTGCTGGAGGCAATCCGCTGAAAAGAAAAAACCCTCCAGAGAGGCCCTGGAGGGTTCTTTGCAGAAGTGTCTGAGCGCTTGGCTTAGAAGCCCATGCCGCCCATGTCCGGCATGCCGCCGCCCGGCATACCGCCCGGGGCCGCACCCTTCGGTTCCGGCTTCTCGGCGACCATCGCTTCGGTCGTGATCAGCAGACCGGCAACGGAACCGGCGTTCTGAAGCGCGGAGCGGACAACCTTGGCCGGATCGATGATGCCAGCCTTCACCAGGTTACCGAACTCACCCTTCTGAGCGTCGAAGCCCCAATCGCTGTCCTTGGACTCGAGCATCTTGCCGACGATGACCGCGCCGTCTTCACCGGCATTCTCGGCGATCTGACGGGCCGGAGCCTGAATCGCCTTGCGCACGATGTTGACGCCGATTTTCTGGTCTTCGTTCTCCGGCTTGATCTTGTCCAGAGCCTTGACGGAGTAGAGCAGAGCGGTACCGCCACCCGGGACGATGCCTTCCTCGACCGCGGCGCGGGTCGCATGCATCGCGTCGTCGACACGATCCTTGCGCTCCTTCACCTCGACTTCGGTGGCCCCGCCGACGCGGATCACCGCGACGCCGCCGGCCAGCTTCGCGAGACGCTCCTGGAGCTTCTCACGGTCGTAGTCGGAGGAGGTTTCCTCGATCTGCGCCCGAATCTGACCGCAACGCGCTTCGATGTCGGCCTTTTCGCCAGCACCGTCGACAACGGTGGTCTCGTCCTTGGTGATCTGCACGCGCTTGGCGGTGCCGAGCATCTCGAGGGTAACGTTCTCAAGCTGGATGCCGAGGTCTTCGCTGACGACGGTACCACCGGTGAGGATGGCGATGTCTTCCAGCATGGCCTTACGGCGATCGCCGAAGCCCGGAGCCTTGACGGCAGCAACCTTCAGGCCGCCACGCAGCTTGTTGACGACGAGGGTCGCCAGCGCTTCGCCTTCGACGTCCTCAGCGATGATGAGGAGCGGCTTGCCGGACTGCACGACCTGCTCGAGAACCGGCAGCATAGCCTGCAGGTTGGAGAGCTTCTTCTCGTGCAGCAGGATGAACGGGCTTTCCAGCTCGCAGGTCATCTTGTCGGCGTTGGTGACGAAATACGGGGAGAGATAGCCGCGATCGAACTGCATGCCCTCGACGACGTCGAGCTCGGTGTGCAGGGACTTGGCTTCCTCGACCGTGATGACGCCCTCGTTGCCGACCTTCTCCATCGCCTTGGCGATCATTTCGCCGATTTCGGCTTCGCCGTTGGCAGAGATGGTACCGACCTGCGCGACCTCGTCGGAGGTGGAGATCTTCTTCGCGCGCTTCTCGATGTCGGCGACGACAGCTTCGATCGCCGTATCGATGCCGCGCTTCAGGTCCATCGGGTTCATGCCGGCGGCAACGGCCTTGGAGCCTTCACGCACGATGGCCTGAGCCAGAACGGTAGCAGTGGTGGTGCCGTCGCCGGCGATGTCATTCGCCTTGGAAGCAACCTCGCGCACCATCTGGGCGCCCATGTTTTCGAACTTGTCGGAAAGCTCGATTTCCTTGGCAACGGTCACGCCGTCCTTGGAGATGCGCGGGGCACCGAAGGACTTGTCGAGAACAACGTTGCGGCCTTTCGGGCCAAGGGTAACCTTGACGGCGTCCGCGAGCACGTCGACGCCGTGCAGCAGGCGGGTACGCGCGTCGGTACCGAATTTAACGTCTTTAGCAGCCATGATGGATCAGTCCTTTCTTAGCCTTCCAGAACGCCCATGATGTCGGACTCTTTCATGATCAGCAGCTCTTCGCCGTCGATCTTGACTTCCGTGCCCGACCATTTACCGAACAGAACCTTGTCGCCGGCCTTGACGTCGAGCGGCTGAACCTTGCCGGTCTCGTCGCGTGCGCCGGAACCGGCAGCGACGATTTCGCCCTGCATCGGCTTTTCCTTGGCGGAATCGGGAATAATGATGCCCCCGGCCGTCTTTTCCTCGCCTTCAGTGCGACGGACAACAACCCGGTCATGCAATGGCCTGAACTTCATGCCATAACCTCCGAAAAAATCGTCTGAGTGACGTTCTCTTTACTGAGTGCTCGCCTTGGCGAACCTACGTGTTAGCACTCACCAGCGGCGAGTGCTGACGATGTAGGGAAGCGCGGAACGGCTGTCAAGAAGTTGGCGGGCGAGTCGGGAAAAAATCTTGGCGGATCGCCGCGGCCGGGAGTCGGCTCTTTCCGGCTGCCTAGATGGGAATGCGGGGCGCGAACCGCAATTGGATTTCCCGGGAAACGACCGGAAAGCAGGGGACGAAAACTGGCAGCAATCGCACCATATTGCTGCTAATCATTTGATTTTATTTATTTATTGCGATTTCGCAGCGTTCTACAGCAGAATTCCGGAAGCCACAACCTACGGAGTTCATGCATGTCGATTGAGCCTGTCGTCCTTTTCGAACGCCGCGTCACCACCGCCGAGATCCTCTACCGCATGCCGGACCATCCGGATCTCCTGCAAAGCTTCATCTGGCAGACTCACGACGTCATTCCGAAATTCCCGAGGCTGAGGCGTTTCCTCGACCATTGGCGGGACCATATCGAGGCGCCGATCCATTCGATCCAGATCAGCGCCGGCTCGCTGACCGGAACGGCGAATTTCAATGCGGCCGAGGTCGAGTTCCGCTTTCACTGACCCCGCCCACGGGTGCGGCATCGCATCCATTTGACCTTCGCCGCGCCCGACGCCACATTCCGCCGGTTCAAAGATGCAAGCGGAGTGTGGCGTGACCGCGTCCAGTCAGCCCTATAGCCCGGCCCTGCCGGAACATGCAGCAACCGACCGCCCGGTCGCCATCTGGCTATCCGGCGTCGCCGTCATGGTGTTTCTGATGATCGTCATTGGCGGCATCACCCGACTGACGGAATCCGGTCTTTCCATGGCCGAATGGCGTCCCTTCATCGGCTGGATCCCGCCCCTCAGCGAAAAGGAATGGTACCGGGTGTTCTCGATCTACCAGGACACACCCGAGTTCCAGAAGGTCAATTCCTGGATGACCATCGAGGATTTCAAAGAGATCTTCTTCTGGGAGTATCTGCACCGGGTCTGGGGCCGTCTGATCGGCATCGCCTTCGCGTTGCCTTTTCTCGTGCTCGCACTGACCGGAAAGATCCGCCGCGCGCTCTATCCCCGTCTCGGATTCCTCTTCCTGTTGGGTGCCCTGCAAGGGGTCATCGGCTGGTGGATGGTCAAAAGCGGATTGGTCGACAACCCGGCGGTCAGCCAATACCGGCTTGCGATCCATCTGAGCGTCGCTTTCATCATTCTCGGCGCCTTGATCTGGACCGTGCTCCAGCTGCAGCGGATTTCCGACGAACCGGACCGACGGTTACGCAGACATGCGATGGCCGCTCTGCATCTGATTGCGCTTACGGTGGTCGCCGGGGCCTTCGTCGCGGGTCTCGACGCCGGCCTCATCTACAACACCTTTCCCCTGATGGACGGCCATATCGTCCCGCCCGACTATGCCTATGCCGAGCCGTTCTGGATCAACATCTTCGAGAACCCGGCGACGGTACAGTTCCATCATCGGGTCGTCGCCATCGTCACTTACGCGGTCATCGTCTGGCTACTCGTACGGGCGATACGCTCCGAGACGATCCGCCCACGCACGCGGCTGTCGGTTCACACTCTTGCCGGGATGGCTTCGATACAGGTTGCCCTGGGGATTTCGACTTTGCTGGCGCAGGTCCCGGTTTCGCTAGGAGCGGCACACCAAGGTGGCGCCGCCCTGACGTTTGCAGCTGCATTTTGGGTATTGTTCGAGACCAGCGGCGCGCGCACTCGATCAAGCTGAGCTGCACAGAGCAGACTTGGCCGCCCTCTCGCAGCGACCCGACGCGGACAATCAGGTCACCAGGCCTTCGGAGCATTCAATCGCAGCCCGAAGGCCTCGGCTCCCCGCACATAGTCGCCTCAAAGACTGGCCGGCCCGCAGGCACTGGCAGAACGGTCGTCGGTCACTCCCGCTCCGCCGCCTCTCTTTGGGTCCAGAAACGGGCAAACTCTTCGCGGCCAAGTTCGTGAACCATTGCAAGATTGCCTGACAGTCTCGGGACCGGTAGCCGCGTTCTAACCGCTGCCATGAACCGGTCGGCTTCCGTCCGGTCCGGCGGTTCACCATCGAACGATACATAGAGAGGGTTTTCGAGCGCCCAACGCCGCCCCGGGCTCCAAAGGCTGCTGCGCAAAATCTGATCTGCAAGGTCCGCTTCCGGATCCACGCTCTGCAACCGCTCGGGATAATGCCCCGTCGCCGCCCTTTCTTCCTCGTCAAAATCAAGAACCACGCACCCGAAACGATGCGGGTCGACGAGTATCCGGCACCGTTCCGATTTGTCTTCGCCGGTGAAGACGAGGTCGACAAGACCATTATCCGTCATCGGCAGGCCCAGAAGCCAAACATCGCGCAGGAACTCCGGCGTGGCGAAGAACAATTGCGGCTGCAGATTGTCGATGCGAAGCCCATTCGGAAGGCGGTTGTAGATACGAGAGGGGTCCGATGGAATTGAACCCAGCCCCCTGCCCGCTTCGTTGAAATGAATACGCGCGGAGCTGTTCTCGCTGAAAACCTGCATCATGCGTTGCGCGGAAATGCTCAATGTACCGTCGTCGGAGAGAAGGCTGTCGAAAACCGGCGTCGCGGCCTCGCCCGCAACCCAAAAATCGACAGTGAAAGCGGCTTGCATATCGGCCTCTTGCACCTGATCGGCGATGAAGCTCATAGAGCCGTCAGAGAAGATATAATCCGCGACCAATCCGACGAATTCCGCATTCTCGTCGCGCGCTATGGAAATCGAAGCCCAATGGGCAAGAGTGAGAGCCTGATAAGAACCGGCCTGGAGGCCCGATTTCAGGATCGGCGTAACGTCCAAGAATTTGGGACTATGCCGCTTGCAAAACCGCTCAAAAAGCGGATCAGCGTTCAAACGCGACCAATCCTCGGGCGTCGTCGCGACATGGAATACGGTTTCCCCCTCGTCCCAGAATTTTCGGTTCTCCTCACCGAACAAAGAGGGAAGTCCGTATTTCAGCCACATAGTGACATATTTCGCTCCCCAGACCGGGAGCGATACGACCCTCCGTCTCTCCGAGGACCAAATGTGCGGACGGGTCCGATAGCCCGTCACGAGACCGAGCAGAAGCTTGAGCTTGTTGAAATGTATCTGGGTGTTTGAGTTTCCGCCAAAATCGCTGTGAAGACGGTCCGCGAAACGGGCGCACTCCTCGACGGCTCCGGAAAACAACAGGAAGTAAAGAAATACGATACAACCGAAATCGTGTTTCACCTCCTGGCGAGCGTCTTCGAGCCCGGCCGAAACTTCGCTGAAGAAGAGCTGAAGTTGGCGTCGAGCCTCTTCCTTGTCGCCGTTGACAAACGTCATCTCGGCTAACGAAAAGCGTATGGACGGAGACGATCGCGCCTCCAGATTGACCCTTCGCATGGCTTCGGCTGCGCGCTTCGCGAGATGAACCATATCGTGCTTGCTGGCGAGGCTCAGCAATACCTGCATCCAGACAGCCGGAATGGGGCTTCCGCTCATCGCCGCGGCAGTCGCCGCGAAACTGGGATCCGGGTGTGACCAATCGGCGCCAGACATGCGGCTCCAAAACGCCGGCTCAGCGGGACTCAGAATCAATGCGCGCTTCAGGAACGCCGTCCCTTCCTTTCGGCGGCGCCGACTACTCAATAGATCGTATAGGGCTCCCCAGCCCCTGGCATCCAACGGCCCCATGACCTTGCAGAATTTGCGATAGAGTTTCTCTGCTCGGTTCGTGTCGCTTGTTTTCTCCAGGATTTGCGCCAAGGGATACATATCCGCTCCGTTCGCCGGCGCGATGATCAGTGAACGCATCAAGTCATCGCGCACCGTACCGGGGTCTCCCGCCCCGAACTGGAGTTTGGCTCTTATCGAAAATGCCAGACTGGACAGGTCCCCCACGATGATGTTTCGCGAGGCGTGCTTTCGCGCAGATGCACCACGCCCATGCGCCGCATGAAAGCTCAGCAGCCTTAGTTGGACCGCACTCGAATTCGGCTCTGCGATTTCAGCCCGGCGATATGCGTCCGCGGCGCAATTCTCATGGCGAATTCGTTCCGCCGCCTCCGCCAATCGAAACTGGCTGATCACATCCAACGGTTTTGCCTGCGTCACCAGTTTCAGCATTTGAAAGGACGCGGCGAACTCGCCCTTGGAGAGCAGTATGACGCCCGTGAGTTCCTGCGCTTCGACATGTCCCGGGTGGGAGGACAAGATTTCTCGCAATTTTCCAATAGCTTCCGCGACGTCTCCACGCTGGTAAGCAGCCACGGCACCAATAAAGTCGCTGCGAAGCGACTGTTCCGGAGTTTCCGCTCCATCAGTCAGAGAATAGTCGGTCGCCAAAAGCTTCTTCTTTCGAAAACTGGAGTGCAGAACCCAACGAGCTGAATAACTCGACCGTCTCGTCCCTCAACTTTCTACCGCAAACGCTGGCATGACTCTATCCTCCGGACTTTCCGGAACCTTTACGCTTGGGAGCATAGTTCCCCATTCACATTCCTTCATGGGAGCGGACCGGGCTCGCACCATTCCAGGTATCGCTCGAAACTCGGCAGGCCGACTTGCCTTGCGAAATTCTGCCCGAGTTCGAATCCGGCCGGTATGGATTGGATCAAATCCTCGATCCAATCCCGTTGCTCTGTGTCGATACCGGATTCTCCGGAACTGATCGCGTCCAAGCCGTGCTCCAAGCCCCATATCCGGGCAGGCGAAGCGAAACCGCTTCGCCGGATCTGAGCAACGAGTTCTGCAATCGGATCTGCGGTCTCGTGGCGCACCGCAAAATACCCCTTCTCAAGACGGCCTTCGTCTCCAGCTTCGACGACGGAGCAACAGAATTGATCCGGATCTGTCAGGATGCGCATTTTCTCGGGAGATCCGAGCGCGGCGAAACACGCATCGGCGACTCCATTGTCTGTTGCCGGAAGATTCGAAACCCACACTTCCGCCGACAAGGAAGCACGCAAATAAAACAGCTGAGGCTGCATGGTATAAATTCGCCATCCATCGGCGAGCCGCAAATTGAGCCGCGAGGGGTCTGAGAGCGCGGAATCTATTCCCGGTCCCACTTCATATGCCGACACGCGGGACGACGGATGATTGAGGAAAACATCCACCATTGCGCGGCTCGGGATCTCGAGCGCGCCACCGCTTTGCCGATATAGTGCGAAATCTTCCAGCGCTGAGTCCTGTACAGGCAAGTCGATGGTGAAAGCAGCATCGAACCTGCCAGCGGCGATCGCATCTGCGACATACCCGAGCGAGCCGTCCGAGAACACATAATCAGCCACCAGGCCAATGAAGTCGGCCTTTTCAGATCTGGCTATGTTGATCGACGCCCAGTGACCCAGGCTCATTGCGATATAGGAGCCGAAGGTAAGACCGTTTCGAATGACCGGCGAAAGGTCCAGAAAGATTACAGTCGCCCGTGCCTGAAGCTCGCCAAAAACGTCAGACCGCTTCATTCGCTCCCAGTCCTCGGGAGTCGTCAGAATATGAACGGCCGTTTCGCCGCCCTGCCAGTATTTCTCGTTTCCACCAGCGAGAAGAGACGGCAGCCCCCACTTGAGCCACATATCGACATGACTCGAGCCCCATATCGGCAGACTTATAATGCGCCGTTCGTCACAGCTCCAATCGTGAGGAGCCTTGCAGTAATCGGCATCAAGTCCTGCGAGCAGTCCGATTTTCCTCAGTCCAACATCGGCAACACTGTCGAACTTAATTGTGCTGTCGATATGAGCAAGAAACGGCACACAAGCCGCCGGCCGTTGTCGCAACAGTATGTAATTCAAAAACTCGACTGCTGCTTGCCCCGAGTCGGCATCCAATTCGCCGTTTAGTGTTTTATGGTGCATGTCCCTGAAAAAATGGAACATGTACTCAGCGGCTTCGGCGCGATTCCCGAGCTCATAAAAAAACATTGCAAGTTTGAAACGAACATAAGGAGCCGCCACGGCACATTTCGCGGCCATTGCGACGGCACAACCCGCGCGATCCGATACACTTAATCGGTCTGCAAATTGCCGCGCTACGTCGATCCAGAACATTCCGTTGTAGGGAGCGCAGTGAGCGGCCGCCAGAACGGAAAGGTCGGCGGCGCATTTGGGCACCGCGCTCTCATTGCAGAAAGCGAGCTTGCTCCAGGCCTCCGCATTTGCGGGCTCCAGACAAAGCTGATGACGCAATGCCCCAATGGCGCGGTCCGCCTGTCGCCGCTCGATCAGCCAATAGGCCAGATTACGCCAGGACTCCGGATCGCCGGGAGCGCCAAACTTGCACTGCCGCCGATAGAGCCGCTCTGCCATGCTTGGCCAATTGGCCGCACGGAATGTGTCGGCGAAAAGGATATTGTTCGCGCCGGTCTCCGGCGCGAGAACGGCCTCCCGCATAAGGCAGCGCTGAACTTCCTGCTTTCGTCCGCGTTGGAAAAGCATCTGTGCGCGGGCGCCCAGGGCCTGGCGATTGTCCGGCTGAAGCGTCAGAACATGGGAGAGCAGATCAAACGCTCTCTCCTCCTTTCCTGATCTCCAATAAGTTCCCGACGCCTGCAGGTATATCGGCGGCTCGCCCGGAGCGAGAAGGATCGCGCGCTGGATGGCAATGGATGCGCTTTCTACGTCGCCCGCGGCATCCGCGGCGAATGCCAGCCTGAGCTGGTTGACCGGGTTTTGCGGCGATGCTGACGCAACCTGCCGGAAGGAGGCATAAGCCTCGGCACCACGACCGGCATTAAGCAGCATGATGCCGAGCATTTCATGAACGCTCGCGCTGACCGGGGGCATTCTCAGGAGCTTCTGCGTTCTGTCCCAGCATGTCGCGAAATCGCCTGCCGAGAATGCTGCCACGGCTTCACGTTGCAGCACTTCCTTTTCAGGGTTCTGCAGGCTCATCCGAGGAACAACACCGCACTCTTGAAGCAGACCCGCCCGACGGACTGCCGGACGAGTGTGAGCGTATGGCTAGCGTACGAAACGTTGCCGAGCCGGTCAGGAGCAAAGGTCATAGCCGGTCACCTATCGGCGAAACAGTTACATCTTTCACCAGTCTATAAGCGCGCCGCGACCAGAGGAAGTCTCTTGGGTTCCGGATTGAGCACCGCCCGAATCTGCAATACTCTTGGTTTTCCCACCACGCCTCCGTTCGACGAGGCTCACATCGCAGAGAGAAGGATCGACCGTGCCGACCCAAGAGGTTGCAAGAGAGATCATGCGTGCCGTCGATGTTAATTTCGACGAGCAGCTCCAGCTGAGCCAAGAGCTCGTGCAATGCCCTTCCACCCGTTGCCAGGAAGCAACCGCCCAGGATCTGATGGCCCGGACCGCCCGCGAGTTCGGCTATGCCGTGGACATGTGGCGGATCGATCCCGACGAGATATCGAAACACCCCGGTTTCTCGCCGGTCGATGTCTCCTACGAGAACGCCTATACGGTTGTCGCCTCCTGGCGGCCGGAAAACCCGAAAGGCCGGTCGCTGATCCTGAACGGACATGTCGACGTAGTGCCGATCGGCCCGGAGAGGATGTGGACGCGGGCCCCGTTCGGCGGCGAAATCGACGGCGACTGGATGTATGGCCGCGGAGCCGGCGACATGAAGACCGGCACCGTGAGTGCGCTCTATGCGCTTGAGGCCCTGAAGCGGGCGGGATACCGGCCAGCCGCCCCCGTTCACTTCGAATCCGTGATCGAGGAGGAATGTACCGGCAACGGAGCGCTTTCGACCCTGGTGCGCGGCTACAAGGCAGACGCTGTCCTGATCCCGGAACCGACCGGGGAAGTGCTGACCAGCGCCCAGGTCGGTGTCGTCTGGATGCGGGTGAAGGTCGCCGGCATTCCGGTGCATGTCGCTCGCGCCGGCAGCGGACAGAACGCGATCGAGGCCTGCGTGCCGCTCTGGAACGCACTGCATGCGCTTGAGGAAGAGTTCAATCTGCCGGAAAACAAACACCCGGCCTTCGCGGAAAACCCGCACCCGGTAAACGTGGTGATCTCGCAGATCGAAGGCGGCGACTGGACCTCCAGCGTGCCGGCGTGGTGCACGTTCGAGGTCCGCGTCGGGCTCTATCCTGGCGTCGATCCGGCGGCGATCCAGAAGCGCCTGACGGAAACCATCGCTTCGGCCTCCAAGTCGCATACCTTCCTCGCCAACAATCCGCCCGAGATCGAGTGGCAAGGCTTCCTCTCGCCGGGATACGAACTCCCTGCGGGAACGCCGGGCGAGGACCTGCTCGACCGGTGTCACGCAACCGTGTTCGGAGAAAAGCCCGGACGCCGTGCCTCAACCGCGCTCACGGATTCACGCTTTCACGGCCTCTACAACAACACGCCAAGCTATGTGTATGGCGCCATAGCGGAAAACGTTCACGGTTTCGACGAGCGGGTGAACCTGCCGTCGGTCCGGCGCGTCACCGCCGCGATCGCGCTGTTCATCGCCGACTGGTGCGGGCTGGAAAAGATCTAGCCTTCGCCATTTGCGTCCAGGCGCGACAGAAAGCGCCTGAACGCGGACTGCCCCAACTGGCTCATCATCCGGGTGAGCCCGTTGGCGGGCTCGGTCCGCACCTGCCCTGCGACGCTGTCCAGAAGTCTGGTGGCCTCGCTCTCGTTTGCGCCGGAACCGGCGACCGTAACCGGCCGGCCGAGTGCCCAGCGGCGCCCCTCCGTAAAGTAGCCTTGCCGCGAGAGAATGGCGCGCAGCCTGTCCGCAACCGGTTCGGCAAAACCTTCACGTTCGGAGAAATATCCGCTCTCGGCCCGCTCGACATCGTCGAACTCCAGCACGCCGCAAACGAATTTCTCCAAGTCCGTAAGCATCGCCACACGCTCACGCGCGACACCGCTCTCCAGCGCCCAATCGACCGCGCCATTGTCCGTCGCCCCCATGAAGGGGACCCATAACACCTCGAGCGCTGACGCGACGATGTAGGCCAGTTGCGGCTGCGTGCTGCGAAGCTGCACGCCCCCTTCCAAACGCGCGTTCAGACGCGAGGGGTCGGCGGGCAGGCTCTTTTCTTGCGGATCGACCATGTAGTGCGAGACGCGCGCGGATATGTGATCCAGGAAAATCCGCACGAGGGCGTCTTCGGGGATATCCAGCCCCCCCTCCTCCAGCCGGAACCGTTCCAGCAACCCCTGCGCCGAAATGGAAACCGGAAGATCAACCGTACAAAAAAGATCGATCTCGCCGCGATCCAGAAGATCCGCAATGTGCCCGAGGCTCTGGCCCGCAAAGATGTGGTCCGCGCATATCTGGAAACAGTCCGCCCGCTCCTGCATCGCTATCAGAAGCGCCAGCCATTGCGAGCACATCAGCCCGACATAGTTCGCCTCCATCACCCATTCCTCGAGCACCGGGGATATATCGAGGAAGACATGAGCGTGATCGCTCATCAGATCCCGGAATACCGGGTCCCGTTCGAATTTCCGCCGGGTTTCCGGAGTGGTCGTAATCAGGAAGAGCGTTTCCCCCCGGTCCCAGAGCTTGCGATTTCCGGGTGCCATCATGGCCGGCAACGCATTTTCGAGCCATAGCTGCCCGATGCTCTCCCCCCAGACCGGCACCGAGACCACGAGGCGTTTGCCGCCACTCCAGCGGTGCCTGCACTCCCGGTATTCCTGAAGGGCGCGGCGCATGTAGCGCATCTTGACGAACTCGGCCGAGGGAATGCCCGTCCCCGCAAATCCATCGCCCGCACATTCCAGATAGGTCTGCAAGAGGTCCAGCCGCCCCTCGAAGAGCGTCATGCGAA
Source organism: Nisaea acidiphila (assembly GCF_024662015.1). Taxonomy (NCBI): domain Bacteria; kingdom Pseudomonadati; phylum Pseudomonadota; class Alphaproteobacteria; order Rhodospirillales; family Thalassobaculaceae; genus Nisaea; species Nisaea acidiphila. The sequence goes on from NZ_CP102480.1 coordinate 1,777,232, forward strand.
GGAAGGCCGCGAGCCCGTCCGCGAATTTGAGATGCGGGTCGCGGGTCCGCAGAAGACGATCGCAATTACTGAAATACGCCTCCAGCATCCCGCCCGCTTCGTTGGCCCGTCCCTCCTCGAATGCCGCCAGCGCATGCGCAAGCTGCGTGTCAGGGTCATAAGCCGCGATTTCCGAGACCCTGGCCCGTGCGATTTCCGCAAGGCCGGAATTTCCGTCCGCATGTTCGCGTCTCGCCCGGTCCTCCCAAGCGGCAACGTCATAGGGCGCGCAGACCGACATCGCCCGGGCGGTGCGGAGTTTGCTCGAACTCGAAGAAAGCTTGGCCCGCCAGCCGTCGGTATCGGCTGGGTTAAGCACGAGGGCGCGTCTGATATCGCGTGCGGCGCCTTTTGTTCCGCCGGCACCTGATAAGCCTGCGCGAGCGAGCCAGTGAGACGGATCGAGAGGGGCGATCTGGCAAAGACGCGCGCAGGTCCTGATCTGCTCGTCCAAGGACAGGAAATCGCTTAGTTCGCGTACGGCGCGCTGATGTCCCGGCTGGAGCAGAACAGCGCGTTTTAGAGCATCCCGGCGCCCGGAGGCCTGGTCCCGAGACGCGAGAGACTGGGAATAGAGGAATTGGAGATCGGCATCGCCCGGCGCAAGAACGACCCCCGCCCTCGCCGCGCGCCCGAAAGCGGCTCCGGCGCCGATGGCCGAAAAGCCGACGGCGCGCGCTCCCCACGCACGGGCAATACCCGGTTCCGCAAGGACGGCGCGCTGCACCTCGATCCGGGCCGCCGCCGGGTCGGCAGGCCGCCCCGCATCAGCAAGCGCAAGCCGGATCGAGCCGTCGAACGGCTTCACCGAAGCGGCGAGCCCCAGAACGTTTCGGGCGTTCGCGTTATCACCGGCACGCGTCAGTATCAATCCGAGCAGGTGCGCGGCATCGCTCTGACGGATATCCGCCTGCAGGATCTCTTGGCAGATCGACGCAGCGTCGGCGAGACGCCCCTGCCCGAAAGCCTCAAGCGCGTTCTGGAAAGTTCCGGCCGGCACTTCGTTCCCAGGTTCGGTAATGATCAAGACCCCAACCCTAAGAGCAGGGGATTCTCAATCTCTAGAAAAATCTCTATCCGGGCCGGGCGAATTCGAAAACCGCAGGCATTGTCCAAAAAGAAAAACGCCCGCTTGAAGCGGGCGTTTTCCGGAACCAGGCTTGCGGAGACTGCCTTAGGCGGCCTTCGCGGAAATCGCTTTCTCGATCCGCCGCTTCAGCGCGCGAGCCTCAAGGCCGAGCTGCGCGTTCTTGGCTTTCAGCAGATAGGCATCGAGACCGCCGTTGTGCTCGATGGAGCGGATCGCATGCGTGGTCAGACGCAGGCGGACCATCTTGCCGAGCGCATCGCTCATAAGCGAGGTCTGCTGCAGGTTCGGCAGGAAACGGCGGCGCGACCTGTTGTTCGCGTGGCTCACATTGTTGCCGGTCTGGACACCCTTACCGGTGATTTCGCAACGACGCGCCATGTGTCTAATCCTTGGTCAACTCGATAGAATTGGTTTTCGTGCAGCCGTGGCCGCACGAGGAAGCAGGGCATATACGCGAGCCCCCATTTCCCGTCAAGCGGATTCCGGGAAAATTCGCCGCCCTCCGGGGAGCTTTCCAGCGCCCGTGACGCGACCGGAAAAACTACTCGTTCTCGACCAGGAACATCGGCGGCGTCGCCGGTCCCACGCGCACGCTCGGGCCGGCGGCGATCATCTTTCCCTTCACCGGCGAGGAGAGAACGATCGAGGTCGTGGTCTCGCCGTACTTCCGCATCTGGGAAATGACATGCTCAAGATGCACCATCGAGGACACGATCACCTTGATCATGTAGCTGTCCTGACCGGTCACGTGATGGCATTCGAGGACCTCGCTCAGAGTATGGGCGACAGTCGCGATCTTGTTGTAATGCTCGCCGGAGGTCTTCAGGTGGATGAAGGCCGTGGTCGGGTAGCCGAGCTTGTCCGGATTCACGATCGTCCGATAACCGGTGATGATCCCGAGATCCTCCATCCGGCGTACCCGCTCCGCGACAGCCGGCGACGACAGGCCGACCCTGCGGCCAAGCTCGCTGAAGGACAGGCGCGCATCTTCCTGAAGCACGCGCAGGAGCTGCCAGCCGACTTTGTCCAGTTGTCCTTCGCCGTTACCACTCATCGGCTTGTCCCCCATACTGCAAGACAAACGCATGATAATGCCCCCGGCCGCGTCTGCAAAGCGCTGCGGCACTGCCTGCCGGCGGAGGACGATCCTCGGCTCAAACGCCTCACGCGCGAAGTTCGCCTTGCCGATTGCACTACCAGTAGAAATGCGGCACGTTAACCATACAGTTGTGTGCTTGGGTTAGAGGAGCATCAAGAGTGGCACGGGTTATCGGTAGCGACCGTATCAGAAAGAACGTCACGATCGGCAATCGGCGTACAAGCGTAAGCTTGGAAGCGCAAGTGTGGAACGGTCTGTCCGACATTTGTCAGCGAGAGGATATCGGCATCGACGCGCTCTGCACGTCTGTCGCGGAACGGCGTAAGGAATCCAGCATGGCATCCGCCCTCAGGGTGTTCCTGCTGACCTATTTCCAGCTCGTGGTCGAGAATATCGAAGACAGCCTCAGCGCTGCGCCGCATGGCGGTATGGCGGAAGACCGGCAGGCACCGATCCCCGGATATCTCGAAACGGCCCTGCAGCGCTTTGCGTCGGAGCAGGAGCGCTACGCGACGGCTGACGACGGCAGTTTCGAAGCCCACCCGGCACATTAGCCCCGGTTCCTACCAGGCGAGCGAGCCGGCGAAATAAGTCGGCCGGGCACCATGCTCCGCCATGAGCTCATCAAGTCGCGGTGCCGGATCGGCGGCACCGCCGAGATCTCCCGCATGAATTCCACCGCCGAGCAGCAGGCTGTCGATCCCCGACCGGTTCGATCCGAGAATGTCGGTCTCCAGATTGTCGCCGACGACCAGCACCCTTCCGGCCGGCAGCGCCAGCCGCTCGAGGCAGCGGTCGAAAATCTCGGGAAACGGCTTGCCGAAATAGCGCACCTGCCCGCCCAGCGCCTCGTAGCGCTCCGCCATCGCACCGGCGCAGATCTGCCGCGCACCGCGGTGGAAAACCGATTTGTCCGGGTTGGCGCAAACCATCGGCAGGTCCCTCTCCGCTCCAGCGGTCAACACGCCCTCGAAATCCTCGATCTGTGAATCTGGATTTTCAGGACCGGCATTCAGGATCCAGTCGGCCTCGGCCGCGTCTTCGACCTCGGCGAACGCCCCTTCGGGAAGCGCGTCCGGGAACCTTCCGCGGCCAAGCCAGAGCACCCGCTCGCCCAATGCACGCGTAGCCTCGTCCCGGCGCCCGCCGACAATATCCGCGACCATGCCTCCGGAGGTGACGATCCCGGAGAACCAGCTGAGATCGAAACCGATGCCGGTCAGCCGTTCCGCGACCACGTCCGGGACACGCGGCGAGTTGGACAGCACCAGCAGCTTCTTACCCTCGCCCGCGAGGCGCTCGACCGTCGCGAGGGCATCCGGAAAGGCCGACCCGCCGTCATAGAGGGTCCCCCAGACGTCGAAGATGAAACCGTCATAGCGCTCGGCGATGCCGGAAAAGGCGGACAGGGTGGTGGGCATTCCAGATTTCCGTTCGGAGTATCGGTTGCGAGTGACGGGGCGGCGCCGACGCCGCTCTATTTGGCGGGCTGGGTCGTCGGCCGCGGTTCTCCGAAGAGATAACCCTGGCCGAAGTCGATTTTAAGGTCGAGCAGGTCGAGCAGCATGTCCTCGGTCTCGATCTTCTCGACGATGAGATCCATGGCACAGCGGTCGAGCGCGCCTTTAAAGCGCCGCATGTCGAGCATCGGATCGTCGCCGCGCGCCATCTCGTGCAGCATATGGGCGCCGACCTTGATGTATTTGAAGCCGAGATCCGCCAGATGCGGCAGGTCGATATCCAGCGTCCGCACCTGATCCAGAGAGAAGTGGAAACCAAGATCCTGCAGGCGCTGGAGATTGACCTGGGTCTCGTAGCTCGGATCGGTGATCGCGTCCTGCTCGAATTCGAAATAGAGGTTCGGGATCAGCTTCTGATTATCACTGAGAAACTCGATGAAGTCGGTGAAGAAATCGACATCGGTCAGCGATCCGTTCGAGATATTGCAAAAGAACGCCAGTTCCGGATGCCCCCGGACGGCGCGCCGGACGAGCTGGATACAGCGGAACAGCAGCATATTGTCGATGACCGCGACCAGCCCGGCCTCTTCGGCCAGCGGAATATACTGCTCCGGCGTGATCACCCGGCCGCGATCGTCGACGATGCGCGAGAAACACTCGTAGAACTGCCGTTTCCGCGATGGCAGCGATACGATGGGCTGCAGATAGAGATCGACCCGGTCCTCCCGCAGCGCCTGTTCGACGATGGTTAGCACTTCCGCGTCGTCTATCAACAGCAGCGGCTCTCCATGCCCCTCCGCCGCAGCCACAGCGGGAAGGCCGATATCGTCCACCGGTTTCTTCTCTGCCGACGGCTTGGCTTTCGGCTTGTCAGGAGTTTTCGCCGAGAGCTGTCCGAGCAGCCCTTGCAAGACCTTAAGCTCCGCCACCACATGGCCGCTATCCGGCATCTCGTCGATCTGCTCTCGGATCCGGGACACCTCCTCGCGGGCCGCGTCGAGATCCTGCCGTGTCACCGCCAGTTCGTGCGCCAGCACCTCGAGCTGCCGCTCGGAGGAAGCGCGCACCGTCCGAAGCGCGAGACCGCTCTGCACGAGTCCGCCCACGATGAGGAGAAACAAACCGGCCCCCCATCCGGGCAGCCCCAGAAGCGGAACAACCGGAAGCAGGACGGCGACTGCGATTGCCGGAAAAACATAGAAGCTCGCGATCAGGACATTACGCAACGTCGCGGTCCCCTTCCAAAATCAGGGCGCGGCCCCAGTCTCCGCGCCGACAGCCTCCGCGAGGGAGGAACACCCGTCTCGTTCAAGCAACGTGCCAAGTTCCTCGGCGATACGTCTGACGAGACCGGGTCCTTTATATATCAAAGCGGTGTAGAGCTGAACGAGCGACGCACCGGCCTTGATCTTGGCATAGGCCGTCGCCCCCGAATCGACCCCCCCGACCCCGATGAGCGGGATCCGCCCACCGGTCAGCCGGTAGGTCTTACGCAGGATTTCCGTCGAGGGCCCGAAAAGCGGGGCGCCGCTGAGACCGCCGGTCTCCGACCGGTTTGCGTTCTTCAGGCCGTCCGGCCTGGCGATCGTGGTGTTGGAGACGATCATGCCGTCCAGCGCCTCTTCGAGCACGACGGCAACGATTCCGTCGAGCTGCGCGTCTTCCAGATCCGGCGCGATCTTCAGCAGGATCGCTGGACCGTCTTCGCCGCAGACCTCCCTCCGCGCCGCCTTGGCGGCCCGCAGGAGCTCCCGCAGCGGGCCCGGCGCCTGCAAGTCCCTCAGGCCCGGCGTATTCGGGGAGGAGACGTTGATGGTGATGTAATCCGCGATCGGCGCCATCGCGGCGACGCCAGCCGCATAGTCGCTCTCCGGGGTTTCGACGCCCTTGTTGGCGCCGACATTCGCGCCAACGATGCCCTCTTCGCGCACCCGCCCTGTCAGCCGTGCGGCACCCGAGGCGAGCCCCTGATTGTTGAAACCGTTGCGATTGACGACAGCGAGGTCCTCGGGCAGGCGGAACAGGCGCGGGCGCGGGTTTCCGGGCTGCGCACGCGGCGTCATGGTCCCGACCTCGACGAAAGCCGCACCGAGACGGAGCGCGCCCGCATAGGCCTCCGCGTCCTTGTCGAACCCGGCGGCAATGCCGACCGGATGCGGGAAATGCAATCCCAGCAGGTCTTGACCAAGCTTCGGATCCGGCCTCCAGCCAGAGGCCGAAGGGCCAAGCCCGAGCGAGAGCGCCCGAATTGTCAGGCGATGCGCCGTCTCCGGATCGAGGCAACGCAGCAGAGGAAGCGCGAGGTCGGCGAGCATGGTCGGGCTATTCCGCCTTCATGTCGGGAAACTGGTGCAGCCCGTCGGGTCCGAGCGGCAGATCGAACTCGGCGACGACCGCCGCCACCGGAAGAGGACCGTAAAGATGGGGAAAGAGTTCCCCGCCGCGGGCCGGCTCCCATTTCAGGGCATCGCCGAGTTTCTCCGCGTCCACTTCCAGCAGCACCAGACCGGTCTCGCCCGCCCTGTGCTTTGCAGCGCTCTCCGCGACCTGCAAAGCGGTCGAGAAATGAAGAAATCCGTCGGCGGTGTCCTCGCGTGAGCCGGCATAACTGCCGTCCGTCTTCGCGCGCTCCCAATCGGAGTGCCGGGAAAGGTGGTAGATCCACCGCAATGGCGTGTTGTTTGTCATGGCGGCGAGACTAGCCCCGCGCCCCTCCGATCTCAAATTGTTCCGCGCCGAAGGGTGACAATTGGCCCATTGGCATTGCCGGAAGCGCCGGGCTAAGCTGCGCCCATATCCGGGGAGCGTCCGCAGACCCCCGCGAAATCCAATGAAAAGCTTGGAGCATTCCGATGAAGTCGCTGACCTATCTCGATGGCGAATGGCATGAGGGAAATCCGTCCGTACTTGGCCCGGCAACCCTGGCGACCTGGCTCGGCGCGGTGATCTTCGACGGGGCACGCGCCTTCGAGGGCGTCGCCCCCGATCTTGACCTGCATTGCCAGCGGGCCGTCGTATCGGCCGAGAAGATGGGGATGAAGTCCCCGATCTCCGCGGCCGAGATCGAGAAGCTGGCGCTCGAGGGGATCAAGAAGTTCCCGGCCGATACCGCGCTCTATATCAAGCCCCTCATGTGGGCCGAGGACGGCTGGATCTACCCGGACCCGGAAACCACGCGCTTCATGCTGCACATTTTCGACGCGCCGCTGCCGGAGCCGAAAGGCTTTTCCGCCCATATCTCCTCGCGCCGCCGCCCGGCCCCCGACCAGGCGCCGACCGATGCCAAGGCGGCCTGCCTCTATCCGAATGCGGGCCGTGCCCTGCGCGAGGCGGCGGAAGCCGGGTTCGACAATGCGGTCATGCTGGACCCGGTCGGCAATGTCGCGGAATTCGCCACCGCGAATATCTTCATGGCCAAGGACGGCGTCGTAAAAACGCCGGTACCGAACGGCACCTTCCTCAACGGCATTACCCGCCAGCGGGTCATCAAGCTGCTGCGCGAGGATGGCGTGACCGTAGAGGAAACCAGCGTGACGCCGGCCGACCTGCGCGCGGCGGATGAGATCTGGTCTACCGGCAACCATGCCAAGGTGATGCCGGTGACCCGATTCGAGGACCGGGAAATGCAGCCGGGCCCCATCGCCACCAAGTCCCGCGAGCTTTACTGGGCCTATGCCAAGAGCGGCGTGCCGGTCTAAGACGCTTCAAACTGAGACCGGCCTACCTGCCGGTCTCAGTCCTGCGGACGGAATTTCTCGATCAGGGTGCCGACGCCCGCGGCGTCGCTGAAAATGTCGAGCTTCTCGACCTCGACCTTGACCGCACGGATCCGTCGATCGTCGAAGGCGAGATCGCAGATCCGCTCCGCGAATCCTTCCACGAGCAGCACGTGTCCCGCTTCCGCGATCATGCGGATGCGGCCGATAAAGGTCTCGTAACAGAAGACCCGGCTGTAATGGTTACCGATCCCCTCTTCCGGATAGTCGAGGGTGAGTTCGACCGAGACCTTGACCCGCTGCGGCTTCGCCTTCTCGAACTCATGCACGCCGATGAACATGTTGAGCACGAGGTCGCGAATCTTGACCGTGTAGGACGGCTGGCGCTCCGGATTCGCGGCGCTCTCGCGCACGACGTCCAGCGACGTCACGTTATCGCCGATACGGTCTCTGGCCACGGGGCAACTCCTTCAGTCTCCAACGGGTCCGAGCGCCATGGGTAGCGCATCGGGAAGCGACAGAACATCCGAAAAACGTCACATACCGGCCGCAGCCGGCCGGCGCGCGGACCCGGGACGGGAGCGATCAGGTCTTGATGTCGAAGAAATCGACCGGCTTCATCAGGCAGTTCTGCTGCTCGACCAGCCCGCCGAACTCGGCGCTTTTCTTCGTGTATTCGAGCCAGTCCGGATCGGCCCACATGGCAGCCCGCTTGGCCTCGCGGTCGCCGGCATTCTCGTAGACCCAGATATGAATGTAACTGTTCGGGTTGCCGGTCTCGGTCACCATGTAGGCAAGCGGCTGGCCAAGATGCTTGGTCTGCGGTGCCTTGCCGTATTTCTCGTAGATCTCGAGATGTTTTTTGATCGCGCCGGGACGGCAGGTATAGGTGCGCACGTCGAGCAGCATTTTTTCTCCTCCCATGAGACTATTGACGGAGCCAGCATAGGCGGAGCACGGAGCGTCCTAAAGCGCCGAATGAGAATAAGATGGCGGGCGAAGTCGGAACAGTCTCCCGTCCCGGATGTCGTCAGTCGAGACGCCGTACCCTACCCTCGACGACCGTCTTCACGCCGCCCTCGCTCTGAATGAACTCGATCACCTGGCTCGCCATCAGACGGGCCGAACTTGCATCGACCACGGGCTTGCCGTTCTTGAGAGAGGCGTATCCGTCGCCGCCGCGCGCCACGAAATCGTTGGTGGCGAGCACATAGACCTTGCCGAGATCGAGCGGCAGATCGCCGATCTTCACATCCGTGACGCGCGCACCGGCGGGTTTGCCGCCCGCATAGGCGAAGCTGATTCCGGACACATGGGGAAAACGGCCGGCGCCTTCCTCGACCTTGGAGACGCCATTCTCCAGCGCCGCCTTCAGGTCTGAGCCCTTGAGCCGCATGGTGACGGTGCGATTGCCGAAAGGCAGTTCCGTCAAGATGTCCTTGCGGGTCAACACCCGGCCCGGAATGTAGGTGGTGTCGCCACGAATTCCGCCGCCATTGGTCAGCGCCGCGTCCGCGCCGGTCGCCACACGCATCGCGTCCGCGACCAGGTTACCGAATGCGTTCTCGCCGGTGCGCACGGAGGCGCGGCGCGTATCGAGCGCCACCTCGGTCAGGCCGATATCGACCGCGAGTTCCTTGTCCAGCTCGGACTTGTAGCCGGCGACCCGCTGCGCCACTTCCGGGTCTTCCTCGACATCGATCGTATTCACCATGGAGAAGCTCGGCTGCCAAACAAGCTGTGGTCCGCTCCGGCCCTCGACCCGGTCGATCAGGATATCCATGATCCCGACGAAATTTCCCTGGCTGCCCGACTTCAGGATCGCCTGCTTGCCGTCATAGAGCACGAGGACCAGATGGTCATGGCCGCCGAGGACGATGTCGATGCCGGCGACCTGTCGCAGGGTTTCCAGATCGTTCTGATAGACCGCGTGCGTAAGCGCAATGACCAGATCGGCCCCCTGCGCGCGCAGCGCCTCCGTGATCTCCGCCGCCGCTTCCGCCAGCGGCGCGAACGCGACGTCGGGCCCGGAACTCGAAAGGCTCGGCGTATCCGTCGTGGTCAGGCCGAGCAGGCCCACCTTGTATTCGCCGGCCTCGACCAGAAGCGAACGCTCCGCCCCGGGGAAACCCGGCTCGCCCTTGTAGGAAATATTGCTCCCGAGAACCGGGTACTTCGCTTCCTTCAGGCGCTCGATCAGCACCTCGGGTCCGAAATCGAATTCGTGATTGCCGAGCACCGCGGCGTTGAAGCCGATGACGTTCGCGAGCGCGATCATATGAGCGCCCTTGTCGAAGCCCGAAAGCAGCGAGGGGGAAATCATGTCGCCGCCGAAAGTCAGCAGCACCTGCCCGCCTTCGGCCTCGACCCGATCCCGTTCGTAGCGGGCGATACTCGCTATTTTCGCGGCACCACCGGCGCGATCCTTGGCGTCGAGACGATCCCAGTCATTCACATGAACGATGGAGAGTCGCAGGGGTTCGGCAACCGCCGGAACCTCCACGAAGGCGGCAATGGCGACGACAAGCAGAAACGGAAAAACCCTACGGAGTGGAAAGGGCATGAAATTTCTCCGAATACGAACCGGGCAAGCCTAGCCGTTTTCGCGATTGATTTCACCTATACCCGTATTACCGCACGATTCTTCCGCCTAGCCGGCGCGGCGCATCCCCGCACGTCTCGCCTGCGGCGTGTCCTCGTCGAAGAGGTTGGTCAGCTGATCCATCATCGTGCCGCCGAGCTGCTCGGCATCCACGATCGTCACGGCGCGGCGATAATACCGGGTCACGTCATGCCCGATGCCGATAGCGATCAGCTCCACCGGGGAACGGTTCTCGATATAGTGGATCACCTCGCGCAGATGGCGCTCCAGATAGTTCCCCGGATTGACCGAGAGGGTCGAATCGTCGACCGGCGCGCCGTCCGAGATCACCATCAGGATGCGGCGTTCTTCCGGGCGGGCGAGCAGACGCTGGTGCGCCCAGAGCAAGGCCTCACCGTCGATATTCTCTTTCAGGATGCCTTCGCGCAGCATCAGACCGAGCGACTTCCGGGCGTGGCGCCAGGGAGCGTCCGCCGGCTTGTAGATGATGTGGCGGAGATCGTTCAGGCGCCCCGGATTAACCGGCTTGCCGCCCTGGATCCAGTTCTCCCGCGACATCCCGCCCTTCCAGGCACGCGTGGTGAAGCCGAGCACCTCGACCTTCACGCCGCAACGCTCCAGCGTCCGGGCGAGAATGTCCGCGCTCATCGCCGCAATCGAGATCGGCCGGCCACGCATGGAGCCGGAATTGTCGATCAGCAGGGTAACAACCGTGTCCCGGAAATCGGTGTCCTTCTCCATCTTGTAGGAGAGCGGGCTTTCCGGCATCACCACCACGCGGGCGAGGCGCGCGGCATCGAGGATGCCTTCCTCAAGGTCGAAATCCCAGGAACGGTTCTGCTTCGCCAGCAGCTTGCGCTGCATCCGGTTGGCGAGCCGTCCGATCATACCCTGAAGGTGGCTGAGCTGCTGGTCGAGAAGCGCGCGGAGCCGTGCCAGTTCCTCGGCATCGCAGAGCTCATCGGCCATGACGATCTCGTCATATTCGGTCGTGTAGGCGTGATACGCCTTTTGCATCCGGTTGGCGTCGTCCGCATTCTGCATTTGCGGCGGGGTGCCCGGATTGGCCGGCTGTTCGTCGCCCTCGCCGGGCTCGAAGTCGCCGTCCTCGCTGTCCTCGCCCTCGCCGGCCTCGTCGCCCGCTTCCATATCGGACGGGACCATTTCCGAGGTCGTGCTGTCATCGGCGGTACCGCGGGTGCCGCTATCGTTCAGCTCCTCGCCTTCGCCGCCGTCGTCCTCGGCCTCGCTGTCGGACTCGGATTCCTCCATCATGCCTTCGTCGCCGACCTCCAGATCGAGATCGCTGATCAACTGCCGGGACAGCTCGGCATAGGCTTCCTGATCGTCGACATGGCGAGAAAGTTCGTCCAGCGTATCGCCGATCTTCGAATTCACCCAGGGACGCCAGAGATCGACCGCATTGCGGGCGGATTCCGGCGGCGCCTCTCCAGTGATCGCCTCGCGGGCCATGAGCCGGACAACCTCGGAGAGCGCAACGTCTTCCTTTTCCGTCACGTTCTCGAGGCCCTGCTTCTGGTAGCGCTGCTCCATCACTGCTTCGAGATTACGCGCGACGCCTGACATACGCATGGAACCCAGTGCCTCGACCCGGGCCTGCTCGGCGGCATCGAAGATTTCCATGGCCGCCTGACCGCTCGGCTGCCGCCGGGCATGGGTCGCAGCGTCGTGGAAGCGCATTTTCAGTGCGAGACCGTCGGCCTCACCGCGTACCCGGGCGACATCCTCGGCGGCCAGCCCGCGCGGCGGGGAGGGCAGACGCACACGCTCGCCTGACGCACTCGCCGTGTCCGCCCCATAGGTGACCTCCAGCTCCTTCTCGTGCGCCATCGCACGCACGCAGGAAGCTGTCGCACGCTTGAAATCCTCAAGCTGATCGTCGTCCGCCGCTGATGCCATTTTCGCTCTTCCGCGCTTCCCGGCCTATTCCGCCGCGCGGATGCTGGTTTCCGGCAGATCGTCGCCGAAACAGCGCTGGTAGAACTCGGAAACCGTGCTGCGCTCGACCTCATCGCACTTGTTGAGGAAGGTCAGGCGGAAGGCGGTCGCGACATCGCCGAAGATGTTCGCGTTCTCTGCCCAGGTGATCACGGTCCGCGGCGACATGACCGTGGAAATGTCACCCGCCATGAAACCGGCCCGTGTCAGGTCCGCGAGGGAAACCATGTTGGACACCGTTTCGCGCCCTTCGGCCGTGTTGTAATCCGGCAGCTTGGCAAGAATGATGTCGACCTCGCGGTCATGCGGCAGATAGTTCAGTGTCGTGACGATGCTCCAGCGGTCCATCTGACCCTGGTTGATCTGCTGGGTGCCGTGATAGAGACCCGTGGTATCGCCGAGGCCGACCGTGTTGGCGGTCGCAAAGAGCCGGAAAAACTTGTTCGGATGGATCACCTTGTTGGTGTCCAGCAGGGTCATCTTGCCGTCTGTCTCAAGCACGCGCTGGATCACGAACATGACGTCGGCGCGGCCGGCATCGTATTCGTCGAAGACGAGGGCGACGGAATTCTGCAGCGCCCAGGGCAGGATGCCTTCGCGGAACTCGGTGACCTGCTTGCCGTCGCGCAGGACGATGGCGTCCTTGCCGATCAGGTCGATACGGCTGATATGGCTGTCGAGATTGACGCGCACGCAGGGCCAGTTGAGCCGGGCTGCAACCTGTTCGATATGGGTCGACTTGCCGGTGCCGTGATAGCCTTGGATCATGACCCGTCGGTTGTGGGCGAAACCGGCAAGAATGGCGAGCGTGGTCTGCTTGTCGAACAGATAGGTCGGATCCAGCGTCGGGACGTAGTCGCTCGGCTCGCTGAATGCCGGAACCTTCATATCGATATCGATGCCGAACGTCTCGCGGACCGAGACCTCCGTATCCGGCGCTTCGATATGGTGCGCAGGCTTGCGCTCGTAAACATGTGCTGCCGCCATGGCCTTCAATCCCAGTTGGATGCGGGGTGCTTTCCGGCGCCGGAACGTCGTCAGCGAGGTTCCCACGCGTTCAAGATAGAAACTTCTTCAAAGTCGTATAGGCCTCGTTGATGATTTTCAACCGTTCTTCAGCCTGCTTGTCGCCGCCATTCGCGTCCGGATGATGCTTTTTCACGAGCTGCTTATAACGGGCTTTCAACTCCACTTCGCTAACCGGCGGCTCCAACCCCATGATCGCGAATGCTTTTCCTTCGACAGTCTCGGCTCCGGGACGCGAAGGGCCGTTTCCCGAGGCCGGCCCCATCTCCTCGTCACCGTTGAGCGCTCCGAACGGGTCTTTGTAGTCTCCGGCAACAAACTTTCGATAGGCCGCCGCAGTTCCGAGCGGCCAGGTCGGCCGGTCCCAGGTCGTCGAGCGTCGGATTTCACGTTCCAACTCGTCCGCCGTCACACCCTCGTAGTAGTTCCACTGCTTGTTATAGGCGCGCACATGGTCAAGGCAGAACCAGTAATAGTCGTCCAGCCGGTTGCGCGATTTCGGCGCTCGGTGTTCGCCCGGCGCACGGCAGCCCGGAGCATCGCACTGGCGAACGCCGGGTTTGCCTGCGTAGCTGTCGATCTTCAGCGAGTCGCTCTGCGCCTTTCGCATACCGTGGTTTCCAAATTTCCTCTGGCCCCGCTCTTGCAAGGCGTTCGAAACTAGGGCTCGGAACCCCGCACAAATACCGGAGAGGCCGCACAGGCGACCAAAGGAGCTAAATTAATGTCCGTCACCGAGACGATCAAAGCGAAATTGACTTCCGCCTTTGCCCCGGAGCATCTCGCGGTGATCGACGATTCCCAAAGTCACCGCGGTCACGGCGGGTGGCGCGAGGGCGGCGAGACCCATTTCAACGTGGAGATCGTCTCCGATGCTTTCTCGGGCAAGTCGCGCGTAGACCGCCAGCGTATGGTGCACGAGGTGCTCGCAGAGGAACTGGCTGGCCGTGTCCACGCTTTGTCGATCAAAGCGAAAAGCCCGGCGGAGTAGATTTTCGACAATCTATGCGATGCAATCAAAGAGGGATTTCTTGAACTGCCATCGTTTTTTAGTTGCGCATAATTTGCATGCGCTGATACATCGAAGCACGTGCTCCAGAACGGAGGCACGGTTGGAATTGATTCGGATATCGGTTTGTCAACGCTCATAAGCAAGAATGTTCTGGTCGACGGTCGCCGGACCAGCATGCGGCTCGAACCGGCCATGTGGGACGCCCTCGGCCAGATCGCGGCCCGCGAGAACCTTACCATTCACCAGATTTGCGGGATCGTGAACGGACACAGGGTCGATACGTCCCTAACCTCAGCGACTCGCGTCTTCATTCTCGGTTACTTCCGGGTCCTGGCGGAAAATCTTGAGCGGGAACCGTCGGGCGGCCAGGACAACTCGATCATTCACCGGGTTTTCCGGCAGACCGCGGAATTCCGAAGCGCACCGCAACAGGGCCGCTACGCCGGTTCCTTGTAAAAATCCGGCCAGATTTCCTTTACGACCGGACTGGTCTCCCCGAACGCGTGGCAGGAATTGAGCAGCGGGGGCGTCCCCTTGTGCTCCGGCTCCTCTTCCCCGCGCTCCCGTCTGAGACGCGACCTTTCGCCATACAGGGTCTGATAAGCCGTCGTCGCCATCGGCCAGAGCAGCTCGACAAGATGCGTGCAGCCTTCGGCCCCGCCGAGCGCCGCGAGAACCTTCTTGCGCCAGCCCGGCCCGATGCGCACGCCTTTCAGGCGCTGGAAATTTCCGGTGATGGCAGGGCAAATACCGAATGGTCCGGCGTCCGTCACCGCCTCGACCCTGTGGATCGTCAAATCCTCGTCTACCGTGAGGCGGATCGACATGTCGTGGATCGGCTCGCCCGGTTTGATGCCGCCCCGGAACTTGTTCGGAACCTCGTAGGTTTTCACGTCCGTGATGTGGCCTTCGATATCGAGCAGGCCGTCATCCCGACGGAAACCCTCACAGGTCACGCGTCGCGTGTGAACTTTCCGGCGCGCGGCCGGATCAGACAGGGGCATGGAACTCTCCGGAACGATATTGCTTTGCAGCAAAAATCTTCCCGGGCCGCCCGCAAGTCAATTCCCTGCTGACCGATCAGGGAAGGCCGGCCATCCCGGACCCGGAAATGAACGCCTCGCGTTCCAGCACCGCCTCCTCGAGATCCTCGCGTACAGCGGCGTAGATATCGCGTATGGACACCATGCCAATGATCTTGCCGTTCTCTTCGACGGGTAGATGCCGAAATCCGCCCTCCTGCATGCGCTGCAACGCGTCCATCACCGAGGCCTTGGGGCCGATGGTTTCCGGATTGGCGGTCATGATCTGTGAAATTTTCGTGCCGGCTGCCGGGAGTTCCTCCGCCACCAGACGGCCCGCGATATCGCGTTCGGAGAGAATGCCGACCAACTTTCCGTCATCCAGAATGAGCAGCGCGCCGATCCGGCGGCTTGTCATCAGTTTTGAGGCCGCAAGTACCGTATCGCCCGGGCCGAGCGAGGAGAGATCCTGCTTGTCGACCACGTCGGGCACGATGTGTCTGGACATGGCATTCTCCCTGATAGGTTATTTTTTTCTATCGGGATCATACCAAATCAAGAGCCGTCTGGTAGCTGCGACGTTTCAGCCTTCTCTTTTTCCTCCTCCGCGCGGGTTTCTGGGGAGACCCGCAGGAGAGTGATCTGATTCCGGTGACGACGCAGAATCTTGAAACGGAAACCGTGGAAGACGAATTCCTGCGATACGTTCGGAATCGTTCTCGCCTCGTGCAGCACCAGGCCGGCAACCGTGGAAGCCTCTTCGTCCGGAAGGTTCCAGTCGAACTCGCGGTTCAGGTCCCGCAGGGTGACCGTACCGTCGATAACGTAGGATCCGTCCGGCTGCGGGCGTACGCCGGCCACTGCCACGTCATGCTCGTCGCTGATGTCGCCGACGATCTCCTCGATGATGTCCTCGAGGGTCACGATCCCCTGGAACGCGCCATACTCGTCGATCACCAGGGCGAAATGCTCCCGGCGCGCGCGGAACGCCTGCAATTGATCGAGCAGCGTGGTCGATGAGGGAATGAACCAGGGATCGGAGGCGATCTCGCGGATATCGAGCGTCTCAAGCGCCTCGCCGTCGAGGCCCTTGACCGCGCGCAGCACCGCCTTCGCGTGAACGACGCCCACGATCTCCTCGTGGTCGCCCTTGAAAAGCGGCAGGCGGGTATACGGGCTCTTCATGATCTGCGAGATGAGGTCGTCCAGCGAGTCGTCCGCATCCAGCATCTCGACCCGGCGGCGGTGGGTCATGATTTCCTCGACCCAGACCTCGCTCAGATCGAGGATCGAGCGCAGCATGGCCCGCTCCTCGCGGACCTCTTCTTCGTCGAGCTCCACCATATGACCATGCAGCTCGATCAGGCCGCGCAGCTCCTCCTCCTGCTCCGAATGACCGAACTCCTCGGAAATCCGGACGCCGAAGAGCGAAAGGATCGCGCGGACGATCGCGCGGACGACCTTGGCGATCGGGCTGAAAACGAATACGACCAGCGATACCGCCGGCGCGACCGCAAGCGCCACCCGGTCCGAGTTATTGAGCGCGTAGGTCTTCGGCAAGACTTCGGCGAAAACCACAACGACCACAGTCATCACCAGCGTGGCGTAAGCGACTCCTGTCTCCCCGAAGAAATGCAGGAAGACCGTGGTCGCGAGCACGGAGCTCAGGATGTTGGTGATATTGTTGCCGATCAGGATCGCCCCGATCATGGTCTCGCTATGTTCCCGCAATGCGAGAACGCGACCGGCCCGGCTCTCCCCTTTGCGGTCGAGCTGGTGCATCCGGGCGTAGGAAGCCCCGGTCAGCGCCGTCTCGGAGCCGGAAAAAAAGGCCGAGAACACGATCAGCAACAGGATACTGCCAACCGTCAGCAGCAATTCGGCGTCCATCGTCCGCGTCTACTCCCTGACCTCAAGCGCCGGCCGTCGCCGACAGGTCTTCCTCAAGCATGGACCGGACTATGTCCGGCGCGACTTCGTCGCTGGTGAAGGCGTCGCCGATCGCGCGCGCCAGCACGAAACGGATGTTCCCGTCCCGCGCTTTCTTGTCCCGCCGCATGGACGCGAGAAGCTCGTCCGCCTGCCATTTCGAAGCGCCCGGAATATCCGCGACCCGGGCCATCAGCCCCATGGCGGACAGATGGCTTCGCGCACGCTCTGCCTCCTGCCCCATGCAGAACCCGAGACGGCGCGAGAGTTCCAACGCCTGTACCATTCCGACGGACACCGCCTCACCATGCAGCAACGTGCCGTCATAACCCGCCGCCGCCTCCAGCGCATGGCCGAAGGTATGGCCGAAATTGAGCAACTCGCGGAGACCCGCCTCCCGCTCGTCGGCAGCGACCACCGCGGCCTTCGCCTTGCAGCTCTCGACGACCGCGGTGATGCGTGCGGCCTCGTCGCCGGCAATCAGGTCCGCTCCGTGCCGCTCAAGCCACTCGAAGAAGCCGGCGTCTCGGATCAGGCCGTATTTGACGACCTCCGCATATCCCGCCAAAACCTCGCGCCTCGGTAAAGTATCGAGGGTTCCCGTGTCGGCCAGGACCAGACGCGGCTGATGGAATGCGCCAACCAGATTCTTCCCCTGCGCCGTGTTGATCCCGGTCTTGCCGCCGACGGAGCTGTCGACCTGCGCCAGAAGCGTCGTCGGGATCTGGATGAAATCGAGGCCGCGCAGAACCGACGCCGCACAGAAACCGGCAAGATCTCCCACCACGCCGCCGCCGAGCGCAACGACAGCGGTGCGCCGGTCGACGCCCTCTTCCAGCATCCGGGTCACGACATGTTCGTAGTCGGCGAAACTCTTCGAACCTTCGCCCGGCGGCACCGCGATCACCGTTGCCGCGATCCCGGAGGCGCGGAGTGAAAGGGTCAGCGGATCGAGCCAATGGCCCGAAACGGTCGAGTCGGTAATCACGAATACCTTGTTACCGCGGAGAACCGGCCCGATTTCGGCGCCCGCATTCTCGATCAGGTGCGGTCCGACACGGATGTCGTAGCTGCGTTCGCCGAGCGCTACCGGGACCGTCTGGGTCGTCGTCATCGTTCTATCCTGTTCCAGGGAAAGGCGCGCGGCCGCATTCTCATTCGGCGGGAACGGCCTCGGACGCACCGTCGAGATACGCCATCAGCACCTCGTAAGCCTTGTCCACCGTCATCTCGATAGGTCCGCGCCGGGATTCGACTTCCAGATCCGCGAGCGCATAGACCGGATAGCGCTCTTCCATCAGCTTCTCAAGTACCGCACGCGGGTTCTGCTTCGCCAGCAACGGCCTGCCTTGACGCCGGCTCACACGTTCAAAGAGCACGTCGAGATCTGCCTTGAGCCAGAGTGAAACCGCATGAGCGGCGATGGCCTCGCGGGTATCTTCCGCCATGAAGGCGCCACCGCCGGTCGCCAGCACGACGGGCGGGCCGTCCAGGATACGCTGGATCACCCGGCGTTCGCCGCGGCGGAACTCCTCTTCGCCGAATCGCTCGAAAAACTCGGGAATCGTGCAGCCGGCGGCGTTCTCGATCTCCCTGTCCGCGTCGACGAACGGCAGCTCGAGTTTCTGAGCGAGACGCCGCCCGACGCTGCTCTTGCCCGCGCCCATCAGACCGACGAGCACGATGCTTTTCGCATGTATTTCCGGGGAATGCGCCAGATCGGATTGGATCACCATGGGAAGCAGGCCGCGGCACCGGACGGCAAGCGGAATTCGCTTACGAACATCTCCGGTACCCCTCTACACCTCTCCCTCGTTGAACTCGCTCAATGCGGCCGGTATGCTGCCGCAAACGCGTCATAATCCGCCGGTAGCATAACTTTCCAGATATGGCGTTGCAAACGCCTTGGGAAAGGCGCGCGCGGGCCGGCCGGACCGGTGTCGCGTGAAACCGGTAATTCATGGGTCCGCGGCATGAAATTGACGCTCTGGGTCGTTGTCGTCATCGCACTGTTTTTTGGTGGTGGCTTCGCTTTCCTTTCCACTTGGGACATTCCGGCTCCAACCAGCCAGATCGAACAGGTTATCCCGAATGATCAGTTCCCGCGCTGACCGCTCCGAACGGAGGTCATGCGCGGCCCGTCTGTCGGCGGCGCTCCTCCTGGTCTCAGTCTTCGCGGGCGGGGAGGCGCACGCGCAAGGCGCACCGAAGCCCCTGCTTCCGGCACTTGGCGCCCCGAATCCGCTATTGGCGCCGGCCGAGCCTGCCACACCCACCGAAACGCCTACCGGCCAACCGGCTGCGACGGCAGATGGGGTATCCGGCACGGAAGACCTCAAGCAGGGAATTACGGTCGACTCGCTCGAAGCAGTCTCCGTCGAGACTGTCGGCACGATCGGCGCGGAGGATGCCGCCCTTCCGGCGAGCATGTGGAACGGCACGCCGCGCTCCGCGATCCGCCGCATGTTGACCCTGACCGGGGAGACACCGGCGAACGCGACCCTGCGCGAACTGCTGTTACGCATCCTCCTCAGTCCGGCTGCGGTCCCCGAGGCGGACGACCCCGCCGACAAAGGCACGATCGTCAAAGCACGCATCGACGCGCTTGAGCGGATCGGAGCATGGGACGATTACACGCGGCTGATCGATCTCGCCCCTGCCGCTGATACGCCGACTGCGGTATCGGTCCTGCCGCCCGCGCTCAGGGCGCGTCTTAAGACCGATGCCGGTTTTCTGACAGGCGATACCGAAACCAGCTGTCTCATCGCCGGCGAAGCGATGCTTGCGCTACCGGAAGACCGCTACTGGCAGAAGGCCGGCACCTTCTGCCAGGCGTTAGCGGATGAGTGGGAGAGTGTGGAGTTCAATCTCCGACTGATGCTTGAGTTGGGCGAGGAGGATACCCGCTTCGTCGAACTGATGCGGGCCGTCAGCGGAACCGCCTCTCAGCTGCCGCAGATGCCGGAAGCGGCTCAGCTTCGTCCGCTCGACATCGCCATGATGCGGGTCGCCGGCGTCGCTCCCGCGATGCCAGATGCGGATGGCGTGCCCCCCGCCCTGATTCCGGTGCTGATCGGATTCGAGAGCATCAGCTTCGAGGACCGCCTCCGCCTTGCGGAGCGGGGCGAGCGACTCGGCCTTGTGGACCGCAGCCAGCTCGTCTCCCTCTATGAGCTGGTGGAGGTAGACGCCTCGCAGATGGACAACGCGCTCACCGTGGCCGCTGCAGATCCAAGCGCAAACGGACGTGCCTTGCTCTATCGCGCGACGGCGGCCCAGACACTTCCGCTCGCGCGGGCGCAGGCGATCCAGCAGGCCCTCAAGCTCGCCAGACGTGACCGACTCTACGCCCAGACCGCGCGGCTCTACGCCCCCCTGATCCAGGACATTCCGACAACGTCACCGCATTCATGGTTCGCCGCGGACGCGGCCGCCGCCTACATCGCGGCGGGCATGACGGACGCCGCCGACCCCTGGCTGGCGCTCGCCGAACGGGAAGCCCGACTCGGCCCGGAACATGCCGAGGCCTGGCGCGATGCTGTCATCATGGCGCGCCTTGCTGTCGGCGAGAATGTGCCGCTCGACGACGGGTTCCTGAAGGACTGGTGGCAAGGCACACGCAACGGCGCGCCGGAAGACGCTCCGGCCAGGGCGACCCTTCTGTTCGGCCTCCTGGAGGCCACCGGCGCGGAGACGCCGGGCACGGTCTGGCGCGGCCTCGTCGACCGGGCACGGCCTGAGGACCGGAAATCACCTCCGGCAGCACTGGCGCTGGCACAGCAAGCCGCCGCTAGCGCCGGCCGCCTCGGCGAGGGTGCGCTGCTGACCGTGCTTTCGCTTTCCGGCGCGGAACTGTCCGAGTTCGCCCCGGCTCACTTGACTGCCAGCGTGCGCGCACTTTGGGATCTCGGACTGGAGCAGGACGCCAACCGTCTCGCTCTCGATATCTACCTGGCCTCGGCTCCTGCTTCCGCGGCCAAATCCGCGGGCGAATGACACATGAGCGGTGACGCCGCGCTCGTCGAGCGTTTCCTTGAGATGCTGCTTGCCGAGCGCGGCGCTTCGGTCAATACGATCGAGGCCTATCGCCGCGATCTCACGGACTTTGCGACATCTCTCCGGGCCCGAAAGCGCAGCCTCGAGAGTGCCGGCAGCGACGATATCCGGACCTATCTTTCCGAGCTTGAGGCCGCCGGGATGGCCCCCCGCACCGCGGCGCGCCGGCTCTCGGCAATCCGGCAGCTCTACCGTTTCCTCTTCAGCGAAGGCGATCGCACAGACGATCCGTCGACCGTGATCGACAGCCCCCGGCAGGGCCGGCCCCTGCCGAAAATCCTGAGCGAGGACGATGTCGATCTTCTGCTCGCCTCCGCCCGCGGCAAAGGGGAGCCGGAGGGACTCCGCCTTACCTGCCTGCTCGAAATTCTCTATGCGAGCGGCCTCCGCGTCTCCGAGCTCGTCGCCCTGCCGCTCGCCGCAGTGGCCCGCGATCCACGGGTCCTGATCGTGCGGGGCAAGGGCGGCAAGGAGCGGATGGTGCCGCTGACCGAGGCGGCACGGGAAGCGATCATCGCCTACAAGAATGTCCGCCAGAGCTTTCTTCCGGAGGGCGCGACCTCGCCTTTTCTCTTTCCCTCACGCAGCAGCGAGGGTCATCTGACCCGGCGCCGCATGGGGCAATTGCTCAAAGAGCTGGCAATCGAGTGCGGATTGCGTCCGGGCTCCGTTTCGCCCCACGTCCTGCGCCATGCCTTCGCAACCCACCTGCTCGATCATGGCGCCGATCTGCGCAGCGTGCAGCAGATGCTCGGGCACGCCGACATCTCCACCACGCAGATCTACACCCACGTCCTTGCCGAGCGGCTGAAGACCCTCGTAACCGAACACCACCCCCTGGCAAAAGGCATGGCAAAGGCCTGACCGGGAACGGCAATCCAGCCGTTGTATCGTATGGCGCGGGCGAGTATGGTTCCGCGCTTCCCAACTCAGTGATCCGACCGATATGCGCGTCTTTCTGGATTTCGAAAAGCCGATCGCCGACCTTGAAGGCAAGATCGAGGAACTGCGGCACCTCTCTTCCGAGGGCGATATCAATATTGCCGAAGAGGTCAGCAAGCTGCAGGGCAAGGTCGAGCGGCAGCTCCGGCAGTCCTACCAGAAACTGACGCCCTGGCAGAAAGTCCAGGTCGCGCGCCATCCGGACCGCCCTCATTTCAAGCAGGTCCTGGCCCACCTGGTGGAGGATTTCACCCCGCTCGCCGGCGACCGCTCGTTCGGCGAGGACGAAGCCATCATCGGCGGCATCGGCCGGTTCCGCGGATATTCCGCCGTCATCATCGGCAACGAGAAGGGCGGCACCACCGAAGAACGCATCAAGCATAACTTCGGCATGGCGAAACCCGAGGGCTACCGCAAGGCGCGCCGCCTGATGGAAATGGCCGACCGCTTCAAACTTCCGGTCCTCACCTTCGTCGACACGGCGGGCGCCTATCCCGGCGTCGGCGCGGAAGAGCGCGGTCAGGCGGAAGCGATCGCGAAATCCATCGAGGCCTGCCTCTCGCTGCAGGTGCCGATCATCGCCTCCATCGTCGGCGAAGGGGGGTCCGGCGGCGCCGTGGCGCTGGCGGCGGCCGACCGGGTGCTGATGTTCGAGCATGCGATCTATTCCGTCATCTCGCCGGAAGGCTGCGCCTCGATCCTCTGGCGCAGCGGCGAGCACGCCCAGGATGCCGCCGAGGCCCTGAAGCTCACTGCACAAGACCTGAAAAAACTTGGTGTGATCGACGAGATCGTCCCGGAACCGCTCGGCGCCGCGCACCGGGATTCGGACACCGCACTCTCCTCTCTCGGCGATGCGGTCGAGGCTTCGTTGCGTGGCCTTATCGGAACCGAGGGTGGAAAGCTGAAGGCCGACCGGCGGCGTAAATTCCTCGAAATCGGCAAGAAAGGCCTTGCCTGAGGCACCTTGCCGCGCCGCGCAAAAGTTGATGTGACGCCTGTCCTTTTTCGCGCTAGGTGAGTGCGGACCTCGTCCGGCACAGAACGGTCGAGAGCAGATCCGAGGGACCTCAGAATGCTCGGCTACCGCACGTTCTTCATCGCAATTCTTCTCGCCGCGCTCGCCGGCGGCGGTTACTGGTATACCCATCAGGAGAACGGTCTGCCCGACGGGTTCGCACGCGGCAATGGCCGCCTGGAGACCGAACGGGTCGACATCGCGAGCAAGTTCTCCGGCCGGATCAGCGAGCTGCTGGTTACCGAGGGCGAGATGGTCGCGGCCGGTCAGGTCGTCGCGCGGCTGGACGCAACCGAGATCACAGCCCAACTCCGCGAGGCGGAGGCGGCGGTGGTCCAAGCGCAGGAAGCATTGAACGAAGCGCTTGCGCTGCAGTCCCAGCGCGAGAGCGAACTGGTCCTCGCGGATCAGGAAATGCACCGCGCGGAAACCCTCGGAGAGAAGGGTTTCGCCAGCGGCGAGACTTTGGACCGGCGGCGCAGCGAGCGCGCGACGGCAGCCGCCGCCCTCGCGTCAGCGAAAGCCGGGATCGCCCGCGCCCGTGCCGCGATCGAAGCGCGCAAGGCCACGGTCGAGCGCATCAAAGCCGACCTCACGGAATTCGAGATCGCCGCGCCGATCGCAGGCCGGGTCCAGTACCGGCTCGCCGAACCCGGCGAAATCGTGAGTGCCGGCGGCAAGATCGTGACCATGCTGGATCTGAAGCGGGTCTATATGACGATCTACCTGCCGACCCGGGATGCGGGCCGAATCGCCTATGGCGCCGAAGCCCGGCTCATCTTCGATGCGGCGCCGCAATATGTCATTCCGGCCCGGGTCACCTTCGTTGCCGCCGAGGCCCAGTTCACGCCGCGCTACGTCGAGACGGAAAGCGAGCGCGACAAGCTGATGTTCCGGGTGAAGGTCTCGATCCCAGCGGAGATCCTCGATGGCTACGAGCGTATCGTGAAGGGTGGACTACCTGGCATCGCCGTCGTCAGGACCGTGGAGGATCTGCCCTGGCCCGATGAATATGCCGTCAACCTGCCGCCCCGCGATGCCTGATCGGGCCATGCCCGATGGCGGCACGGCCATCCGCCTTGCCGGCATCGGCCACCGCTATGGGCGGACCGACGCGCTTCGCAATATCGACCTCACAATCGTGCCCGGCAGCGCCGTTGCCGTCATCGGCCCGGACGGGGTTGGCAAATCAACCTTGCTCGCGTTGATCTCCGGCACCAAACGGATCCAGTCCGGCACGGTTGAGGCTTTCGACGGCGATCTCCGCCGGAGCGACCACCGGCGCCGAATTTGCGGACGCATCGCCTACATGCCGCAAGGCCTCGGCAAGAACCTCTATCCCACCCTTTCGGTCGCCGAGAACCTGGATTTTTTCGCCCGGCTCTACGACCAGGGAGCGCTTGAGCGGCGCTTACGTGCGGACGAACTCCTCCACGCGACCGGACTGGCGCCGTTCCGCGACCGGCCGGCGGAGAAGCTTTCGGGCGGCATGAAACAGAAACTCGCGCTGTGCTGCGCCCTCGTGCACGATCCCGATCTGCTGATCCTCGACGAGCCGACCACCGGCGTCGACCCGCTATCCCGGCGCCAGTTCTGGGAACTGATCGATCGCATCCGCGCCCGCCGTCCCTGGATGACGGTTATCACCGCGACGGCTTACATGTCCGAGGCCGAGCGCTTCGAACGGCTGATCGCCATGCATGATGGAGAGATCCTGGCGGACGGCACGGCAAGCGAAATAAAAAGGCGCACCGGCACGGAAGATCTGGAAGACGCTTTTCTGGCGCTGCTCCCGGATGCCGTCGGAAAGGCGCGGTTTCACCCCCGGACGAAGCCAGAGCGAGGTGCGGCCTCGGACAGCCCCGCCATCGAGGCCGAAGGTCTTGTCATGCGTTTCGGTGATTTCATCGCCGTCGATCATGTCGATTTCCGCATCGAGCAGGGGGAGATCTTCGGTTTCCTCGGCTCTAACGGCTGCGGCAAGACGACAACGATGAAGATGCTGACCGGCTTGCTGACACCGACCGAGGGGGAGGCCCGGATCTTCGGCAAGCGGATGAATGGCGGCGGTATGGAGATGCGCCGCCGGGTCGGGTACATGTCCCAATCCTTCTCGCTCTATTCCGAACTGAGCGTCGGGCAAAACCTGGACCTCCATGCCGGCCTGTTCCGGATCGAAGGCGCCGAAAAACGCGCGCGCCTCCGGGAACTGACCGAGCGCTTCGAGCTCGCCGACGTGATGGACATGCGTCCGGACGATCTGCCTCTCGGCATCCGCCAGCGCTTGCAGCTCGCGGTCGCGGTTCTGCACAAACCGGAAATGCTGATCCTCGACGAGCCGACCAGCGGCGTCGACCCGGTCGCCCGGGACGGTTTCTGGAACCTGCTGACGGAGCTTTCCCGGGACGAGGGCGTCACGATCTTCATCTCCACCCATTTTATGAACGAGGCCGAGCGTTGCGACCGGATCTCGCTCATGCATGCGGGCCGCGTGCTGGCAATGGGCGAGCCCGATGCGCTGGTGGCGGAGTCAGGTCGCCGGAACCTCGAGGAAACCTTCATCGCGCACCTTGAGACGGCCGGTGAGGACGAGCCCGCCCCCGTCGCCTCTCCGGCGCTCGACGGCAAGGCGGCTCCCGTCG
This sequence comes from Nisaea acidiphila, assembly GCF_024662015.1. Classification (NCBI taxonomy): domain Bacteria; kingdom Pseudomonadati; phylum Pseudomonadota; class Alphaproteobacteria; order Rhodospirillales; family Thalassobaculaceae; genus Nisaea; species Nisaea acidiphila. The sequence continues at coordinate 1,802,844 of NZ_CP102480.1, forward strand.
GCGCACCCGCCTGGTTCTCGCCTGCGCGGCTTTGGGCCGTCGCCCGGCGCGAGAGCTTCGAGCTGGTGCGCGATCCGATCCGCCTCGCCTTTGCCCTGCTCGGTCCGATCATCCTGATGCTGGCCATGGGCTACGGCATCACCTTCGACGTCGAGAACATGCGCTATGCCGCGTTCGACCAGGACCGCAGCCGGGAAAGCCGGATGCTGCTGCGTCAGTTCGAAGGCTCACTCTATTTCTCGACCGCGCCGGAGCTGACGAGCATGACGGCGCTGGAGCGGCGCATGCAGCGCGGCGAAATCGGCCTTGCGCTGGTCATTCCGCCCGGGTTCGGACGCGACCTCGCCGCCGGGCACCGGCCGGAGCTCTCCGCTTGGCTCGACGGCGCCAATACCAGCCGCGCGGAGACGACGCGGGGCTATGTGGAAGGCGCCTTTCAGTCCTTCCTCGCCGAACTTTCCAGAGAAGACGGAGCGACGAAGACAGATTCGGCGCTAGCCGGGATCGAGACCCGCTTCCGCTACAACCAGGGCTTCACCTCTCTTGAAGCGATTCCGCCGGGCATCCTCATGATGATCATGATCATGATCCCCTCGATGCTGACCGCGCTCGGCGTCGTGCGGGAGAAGGAGCTCGGTTCGATCACGAATCTGCACGCGGCACCAGCCACGCGCTTCGAGTTCCTGGCAGGCAAGCAACTGCCCTATGTCGCAATCGCGCTCGTCAGCTTCCTGACCATGCTGGCCATCATGATCCTGCTGTTCGGCCTCTCGCCGAAGGCCAGTTTTCCGCTCCTGTTTCTCGGTGCGGCGCTCTATGCAACAGCGGCGACGGGCTTCGGTCTTCTGGTCTCGACCGTCGTGACATCCCAGGTTGCCGCGATCTTCGCCACCGCAATCATCGTTCTGATCCCGACGATCAATTTCTCCGGCATGCTGCACCCCGTCGCCACCCTCGACGAGACCGGGCGGACGATCGGGCGCTCCTTTCCCGGCGCCTATTTCCAGGAAATCAGCGCGGGGGTCTTCAGCAAGGGCCTACCGGTCGCCGATCTCGCACCGAATCTCGGCGCGCTCGCCCTCTTCTGCCTCGTCTATTGGGCGCTGTCCTCGGCCGCCCTGCCGAAACAGGCGCGGTAGGGCCCATGCGCGCGCTGCTCATCATCCTCAGGCTCGGGATCAAGGAGATCTATAGTCTCGCCCGCGACCCGGTGCTGATGGGGCTGATCGTCTATACCTTCAGTGTCAGCGTCTACATGGTCGCGGACGGGGTCGAGACGGAGCTTCGAAATGCCGCCGTGGCGATCGTGGATGAGGACGACTCGGCGCTTTCCCACCGCCTGCGCGACGCTTTCCTGCCGCCCTACTTCAAGCCGCCGGCCACCCTTGGCATAGGCGAGGTCGACCGTGCCCTCGACCGCGGGCTCTACACCTTCGTGGTCGACATTCCGGCCGATTTCGAGGCCGACATACAGCGCGGGCGGGAGCCCGTCATTCAGCTCAACGTCGACGCCACCGCGATGTCCATCGCCGGCAACGGCGCCGGATACATTTCCGAGATCCTGACCGCCGAGATCTCAAAGTTCATGTCCCGCGCCGAACCGGAGGCGGCATTGCCCGCCAGTCTCAAGGTCCGAGTGAAATACAATCCGAACCTCGAGGCCGTGCGGTTCAACGCGGTGATGGAGGTGGTCAACAATATCGTCATCATGGCGATCATCCTGACCGGCGCGGCGGTGATCCGGGAGCGCGAGCACGGCACCATAGAGCACCTGCTGGTCATGCCGGTGAGCGCCGCGGAGATCATGATCTCGAAGATCTGGGCAAACGGCCTCGTAATCCTCGCGGCCGTCCTTCTGTCGCTTGAATTCGTCGTCCGGCGCGGGCTCGGTGTGCCGCTCTATGGCTCAATGGAACTGTTTGCCCTCGGGGCCTGCATGTTCCTCTTCTCGGTGACGGCGCTCGGCATCATGCTCGCGACCTTCACCCATTCGATGCCGCAATTCGCCCTGCTCTGCATTCCGGTTTTCGTGGTGATGAACCTTCTCTCCGGGGGCCAGACACCGCTCGAGAGCATGCCGGAGTTCCTGCAGACGGTGATGCAGGTCTCGCCGTCGGCGCACTTCATCCGGTTTTCGCAAGCCGTAATCTACCGGGATGCGTCGCTGGACATCGTCTGGCCCGAACTGGCGCTGATGTTGCTGATCGGCACGGTGTTTTTCGTTTTTGCTTTCCTGCGCTTCCGGGCTTCCATGGCGGCTCGCTAGACCGCAGGGCGTTTACTCCCCGGCCTCACGCATGGCCGCGCCATAAAGGTTCGGGCCCGCGAAGTCGCGGTCGTGGGTCAGCGACGGCACCTTTCCGCGGGCCTCGTCCACCAGCGCCAGATCGATCTCGGCGGTGATCACGCCCGGCTCCTCGCCCGCGTCCGCCAATACCTCGCCCCAGGGCGCGACGATGATGGAGTGACCGTAGGTCTGGCGGCCCTTGGCATGGGTACCGCACTGCGCGGCGGAGATCACGAAGGCGCCATTCTCGATCGCCCGGGCGCGCTGCAGCACATGCCAGTGCGCCTCGCCCGTCACCTTGGTGAACGCGGCCGGCGCGAACAGCACCTTGGCACCCGCCTTCGCGAGCGCGCGGTAGAGATAGGGGAAGCGGATATCGTAACAGATCGTCAGCCCGAAGGTGCCCCACGGCGTCTCGGCGAGCACGCCTTCCTCGCCAGGCTTGTAGGAGGCCGACTCGCGGTAGGTCTGGCCGTCGCCGACCTGCACGTCGAACATGTGGATCTTGGTATAGCGCGCGGCGATGGACCCGTCCGGCGCGATCAGGAAGCTGCGGTTCGCCAGCCGCTCGTCGTCCGTCAGCTTGACCGAAAGCGAGCCGGCATGTAGCCAGACGCCGAGTTCCGCGGCGAGGCCGCGGAAGGCGATCAGCACCTCGTGCTCCTCCTCCACCTTCGCCTTGGCGCGGGCGGCCGGCTTGTCCGGCTCGAACATGCCGACGATTTCCGGGGTGGTGATGAAGTCGGCGCCGCGCGCCTTCGCCTCGCGGATCATCGGCGAGACCTCGGCGATATTCACCTCCGGATCCGGCTTCGAATTGGTCTGCACGCAGGCAACGGTGAATTTGGTCATCGGTCTGTCCCCGGTCGGCGTTTCGGCAGGCTTATGCGGCGAGCATTTCGTCGAGCTTACCACTCGCGTCCAGCGCCGCCAATTCGTCAGAGCCGCCGATCCCGACACCGTCGATGAAGATCTGCGGCACCGTGTGACGACCCTCGGCGCGCTCCTGCATGGCCGCGCGCTTGGAGCTGCTCATGGTGACGTCGATCTCTGTAAAGGCGACGTCCTTGCTCTCCAGCAGCTTCTTCGCGCGCACGCAGAAGGGGCAGAACATGGTGGTGTAGATCTCGACCTCGGCCATTGAGGCAACTCCCTTGGATTCCTTACTGCCCGTCAGATGGGTGCGGTACGCCCGCGAATCCAGCATGTCGTCCCTCGCAGCGCAAGAGCCCCTAAAGAACGCGTGCAAGGGTCAGAAGATCGACGCGCGCCGCGCCGGCCTTCCGGCACGCCCGGATACAGGCATCGGCGGTCGCGCCGGAGGTCCAGACATCGTCGACCAGAAGCAGGTTGCGTCCCGCCAGCCGCTGCCGCCGGGAGTGGCGGACCGCGAAGGCCGCGCGAACATTCTCGCGCCGGGCCAATCTGCCCAGCCCGCCCTGGCTGGGCGTCGAGCGGACACGCTCAAGCGAAAGAGCGTCCCAGCGGAGCCCGGTAATCCGCGCGAGAGCGGCTGCGAGCCCGGCCGACTGGTTGAAACCCCGGCGGATCCGGCGCCAGGGATGCAACGGCACCGGCAGGATGACCGGTGCGTCATGTAACAGCTCGCCTCCGGCAGCTGCCATCCAGCACGCGAAGAGCCGGGCCAGACTCTCATCTCCACCATGCTTGAAACTGAGGACCAGTTCCCGGCTTGCATCGTCATATGCCAGCGCAGCACGCGCGCTCCCGAAGAGTGGCCGGCTGGCGATGCAGGCGCCGCAGAGCGCGTCCGCGCCGACATCGTATTCGAACGGCAGACCGCAGCAGGCGCACCAGGGCGGGCCGAGGAAGGTCAGGGAGGACCAGCAGGCGGCACAGAGCGCATCGTCCGCAACCACCAGCGCACCGCATTTCTTGCAGCGCGGCGGCAGAACGAGATCGAACAATCTTCGTCCGGTCTGCAAGGATAGGGATCCGATCGAACCGATCACGCCGCCGCCGCGCCTTTCGAAGTCCGGCCGCTCGCGCGTCCGGTCACCAGTCAAGCCGGGTCCGGCCCGGCTTTGGAGCCATGCGCGGGACAGAGACATTTCCCGGAACCGCGCGATGGCCTATATCAGCGCCATGATGGATCAGATGCTCGTCTTCGACCGCCGCCAGGTCCGGCGCAACCGGGATCGCGCCGCGGCGGATTTCCCAGCGCACGATTTCCTCAAGCGGGAAGTCACCGAGCGCGTCGTCGACCGGATGCGCGACATTCAGCGGCGCTTTCCCCGCCTGCTCGACCTCGGCAGCCATGACGGATCGTTGCGGCAAAGCCTCGATCCCGAGCTCGGCGCCGAATGGGTCGTCAGCCTCGACCCGTCGGAACGGTTCGCCACCCTGGCCTCCGCTTCGGGACCATCGGTCGCCGCAGAGGAAGAGTTCCTGCCATTCGCGCCGGCGAGTTTCGATGCCGTTATCAGCTGTCTCTCGCTTCACTGGGTCAACGATCTGCCGGGCGCTCTGCTCCAGGCGCGCCAGTGCCTGAAGCCGGACGGACTGTTCCTCGGCGCGATGCTCGGCGGCGAAACCCTGCACGAACTTCGCGCGGTGCTGACGGAGGCGGAGACCGAGGTGCTCGGCGGCGCCGGCCCCCGGGTCTCTCCCTTCGCGGAGCTGCAGGACGCGGCCGGACTGATGCAGCGGGCGGGTTTCGCCCTGCCCGTTGCCGACAGCGACCTGCTGACGGTCACCTACGCGAACGCTTTCCTGCTGATGCATGAGCTTCGGGGCATGGGCGAGGGCAACGCGATCACCGCGCGGCGCAAAGGCACGACGCCGAAAGCCGTTTTCATGCGCGCGGCCGAAATCTACCATGAGCGCCATGCAGGCCCGGACGGACGGATTCCTGCGAGTTTCCAGGTGCTCTATCTCACCGGCTGGGCGCCGCATGCCTCGCAGCAGCAGCCGCTCCGCCCCGGCAGTGCCGCACATCGGCTGGCCGACGCGCTGGGCGGAACGGAACAGCCCGCGGGCGATCCCGCCGCGCCCGGGCGCAAGCCACACTAAAAGCCGATATCGGTCCCCGGCAGCGCGATCTGGCGGGAAGTCAGTCCGTCGGTACCGCTGATGGAGCAATCGAGGTCGCGGATCCGGCCGTCCTCGAGGCCGTAAGCCCAGCCGTGCAGTTGCAGCGATTTTCCGGCCGCCCAGGTTGCCTGCACGATCGGCGTCCGTCCGAGAGTCTGAACCTGCGAGCGGACATTCAGTTCGCAGAGTTTCTTGTGTCGCTCTTCCGGATCCGCGCAGCCCTCTAGTTCACTCGCGTAGCGCTCCGCAACATCCCGGATCGGCTGCAGCCAGTGATCTACGATGCCATGCATCTTGCCGTCGACCGCCGCGTAGACACCGCCGCAGCCGTAATGGCCGCAGACGATGACATGCTTCACACCGAGCACCTCGATGGCGAATTCCAAGACCGAGAGCATGTTGAGGTCGCCCGGATGCACCAGGTTCGCGACATTGCGGTGCACGAAGACCTCGCCCGGCGCCAGGCCGGTGATGACGTTCGCCGGCACCCGGCTGTCGGAACAGCCGATCCAGAGATATTCCGGCGCCTGCAGGCCGGAAAGCTTCTCGAAATAGGCGGGGTCCTCGCGCAGCTTTCCCTCGGCCCACGCGACATTGTGTTGCAGCAGACTGGACAAATCCGGCACCGACACCCCCACTCCATTCCGACCAAGTCCGGATGGGTATAGGGCGTCGGCAAAAAAACCGAAAGAGAAAGCGCGGCCTACCGAGCGAGACCAGCTTCCGTCAGGTAAGCGGCCGCCTCCAGAATGCGGCTATGGTCACGGATTTCGATGATCAGACGCGGGTTCGAGGTCAGCGCGGAGAGCGCGCGGAACACCGACGGCCAGCGGATCGTACCCTCGCCCATCACCCAGTGCCTGTCGGCATAGCCGTCGGCATCCTGCAGATGGATATGCTCAAGCATGTCGCCGGCGGCAGCGACGTAGTAATCCACCGGCGGCGCGCCGGTGGAACCGTGAGCGTAGTGTGCGTGGCCGGTATCGATCGAAACCCGCACCCTTTCGCTGTTGAAAGACTCCGCCAGGCGCACGCGCCAGCTCGGATCGACATCCTCGATGTTCTCGATCACCAGGGTAACCCCGACCTTCTCCGCTCGCGCGACGACATTGTCCAGCGTGGCATGAACCCGGGCGAACGCCTCGTCCAGATACCCGGCCTTGTTGCCGACATTGTTGTAATCCCAGGTGGTGAAAGGACTGTGCACGACCATCTGCGTGGCGCCTATTTCCTCGCAGACATCGAGCCCCTGCATCATCCGCTTCCGCACCACCTGGCGCACATCGGGATCCTCGGTGCCGATGGTGAAGCCCCAGAACGGCCCGTGAATGCCGAGCCGCCCTTTGTGCCCAACGAGCTGTTTGCCGATCTCGGCGGCGACCGGCTTCCAGTTCCCGTTCAGCAGGTCGGCCTTGAAAAAGTCCTGGATCTCCAGGTCGCGCTGTCCGTCGATCAGCCAGTCCCGGTATGTTGCCAGCATGCGGGTGGGCATCGCGGCGCCCAGAGTTGGCAGGGACGTTGAGGCGGTATCGTTCATGGGATCGGCTCCGGGTCGCAAAAGAGGCTGGACTGTGACGGTCGGGAGTTTGCCGCCGGTGCGGCCGCCGGAACAAAGAAATTTTAGAGACAGCACATCAAGCAACTTCTACGATACTTTCGAGGGAACGGCGCCATGCATCGGAGAATGCGATGCCGATAGAAATCAACTACACGCGTTCAGGCATTTACCGGAAGTTCTCGGGTCATATCGATTTCGTCGACATCTTTCAGGCGAATGGAAAGGTATGGAGCCATCCTGAATGGGGCGGCTTCGAATACATGATCGACGATCTGCGTGATATCTCGACGACAAGCTTCTCCAGAAACGACGCCGATGTCACCGGCCGCATGCATATCCCGGCCGGGGCCACCAATCCGGGCCTCAAGGTCGCGGCGATATGTACTGACGCCCGAATTCTTTCCCTTCTGGAAGTCTTCGAGACACTTTTGGAGAAAGCCGGTTGGGAATTCAAAGTATGCGCAACGCCTGAAGAGGCTTTCGGATGGGCCGGATCCGAGCACCGAGAAAATAACGCGACCGGCCGGTAGCTCTTGCAGAAAAGCCGGTAAACCGAAGGCGGGCAGCCACCTGAACTCTGATCATCAGCACAACCCGTTTAGGCGCGGGCCGCCGGCTGATCCATGAACCGGTCTCTGACCGATGCGATATCGTCCAGACGGTCCATCAGAAGTTCGACACAGCGGGGATCGAAGTGACGGCCGCTCTCCGACTGCATCAGATCGACAATGCGTTCCAGTGGCCAGGCCTGCTTGTAGGCGCGCTCGCTGCCTAGCGCGTCGAAAACATCGGCAATCGCGGTAAGACGCCCGAAGATATGGATATCTTCGCCCTTCTTTCCGTTGGGATAGCCGGAGCCGTCCCACTTCTCGTGATGTTCGTGCGCGATTATGGCGGCTGCCTTGAAAATCTTCCGGTTCGACCCCGAAAGCATCTTATGGCCAAGCTCCGCATGCGCCTTCATGATCGCCCATTCGTCCGGATCCAGCTTGCCCGGTTTGTTCAGAACGGCGTCGGGAACGCCGATCTTCCCGATATCATGCAGCGGCGAGGCAAGCTTGATCAGCTCCACATTGTCCTCATCGAGACCGTAAGCTTCAGCGAGTATGCGGCTGATTTCGGCCACGCGTTTAACATGGTTGCCGGTCTCCTCGGACCTCGTTTCCACGGCCTCGCCAAGCATGTAGACGATCTCGCGCTGGGTATCGGCGACGTCCTCGTGCAGTTGGACATTCTCGAACGCGATCGAAACGTTCTGGATAAACATCTCAAGCAAACTGCGGTCGACCGGGTCGACAGTGCCAACGCCGGACATATAGGTGAGGTTGGTCGTTCCGTGGCGATCCTCGAAGAACCCGACGAAGTCACCATCCTCATAGAGACTCTGACGCGCCGCGACCGCTTTTTCGAGGCGCTCGACAATTGCCGGTGACAGATGATCCCTGACATTGTCCCCGCTCAAATCTTTGAAAGCACCAGTGGCAGCCAGAACGCGGAGCGTCTCACCGGCATAGGTAGCCGCCAGCCCTCCTTGTTGGACGTCGTCTCTCAGGTAGACGGCGCTCGGGTCGAAATGTAGCAGGGCGGTCAGTTGCTCAAGGGTTCCCGTCGCGAACTCGTTCATCGATTTGAGCTCGAAAATATTGGCCGAGGCCTTGATCACCTGCTCCAAGCCGCGCCGGTTCTGATCGATCGTGACAATATCCCTGTAAGAGCGCAGCGAACTGCAGAGCAGAGTGTAAAGCTTCGTCGCCGTGAGGTCGGTCTTCTCTTTGTAATCGTTGATGTCGTATTCGGTAATGACCTTACGTTCCGGTGCCTGTCCCGGCTGGCCGGTCCGAAGCACGATCCGGGATTGCCAGTTGTCGAGCGTGTGACGGATATATTGCGCGACATCGAGGCCGGCATGCTCATTCTCCATGACGACGTCGAGCAGAATCAGCGCGGAGTCCGGATGCTCGGCCAGGACCTCCCGGGCCTCGGCGCCGGAATAGCAACTGATGAAACTCAACCCGCGCCCGGAAAATTCGAAATCCGCAAGGGTCAGCTTGGTGACATCGTGGATGCCGGGGTCGTCATCGACGATGACGATCTTCCATTTGGCTTCCGTCTCCTCATGGCGATCGCCGTCTGCGGAGTCGGCCTCTTCGTCGGAAAACAGCAGATCGTCATTATTTGTCATGGCAAATCTCCGGTTCCAAGGGGAGCGTGATATCGAAGCGCGTTCCTTCTCCGGGATTGCTGAAACAGCGGATCGTTCCGGAAAGTTGCGTCGTCACGAGGTTGTAGACGATGTGCATTCCGAGACCGCTGCCGCCGGATCCGCGCTTGGTCGTGAAAAATGGCTCGAAAATATGCATCCGTGTATCGGCATCCATGCCTTGTCCGTCGTCCTCGAAAGTCAACCGGACCTGATCATCCAGGCGGATTGTCCGGATCGAGATAGTCCCGCTCCCATCGCTGTCAAATCCGTGAGCGAGGGCATTGACAAAGAGGTTCGAGAGCACCTGGGCGAACGCCCCGGGGAAGCTGTTGATGCGGACGTCCGCATCGGTTTCAAGATCCAAACCGACTTTCGGGTAGTTCGTGAGCTGCGGCCTGAGACTGTCGACCGTTTCTCGCAGATAGGAATCGACGTTAAAGGCCCGCCGCTCCTCGCTTGATTGATCGACGGCGACCTGCTTGAAGCTTCGGATCAGTTGCGCCGCGCGATGAAGATTGCTCTCGATAATCCGGGTTCCTTCGTCGGCGACGGACAGGTAACCATCGAACTGCGCGCGCCCGACGGCGTTGTTCGCGAGTGCGGCCCGAATCTTCATCGTTTCTTCGCGCACATGGGTGGCCGCAGTCACGGCGGTACCCACAGGCGTGTTGATCTCGTGAGCCACACCGGCGACCAGACCGCCGAGCGACGCCATTTTTTCAGATTGGACAAGCTCATCTTGGGCAAGCTCCAGATCCCAAAGCGCCTGCCTCAATCGCTCCTCGCTCTCCTTCTGTTCGGTTACGTCGACGGCGACTGTCACCACACTGCCTTCACCGGCCGGGTGGCGGCGGACCCCAAATATTTTCCCAGAAACGGAATTGTATTCATGGATGCGCGCCGTCAGATTGCGCAGTCCGCCAAGGGCGCGCTGATACTTCTCCTCGGTATTTCCGGCCCCGAAATCCCCGCGCTCCACTAGGTAACGAAGCACGTCGCCATAGCATCTTCCGGGTTCGACCAGCTCCGCTGGCACATCGAGAATTTCGCGCATCCGGTCGTTCATCAGGACGATTTTCTCCGCCCTGTCCGTGAGCACGAACCCCGCGGGCGCGTTGTCGATGGTCGACCGGAGTTGCTGTTCCTTCTCGGACAGCTCCGCTTCGATGCGCTTCCGGTTCGAGATATCGAGATGCCAGACAATGGCGGCATGAGTGCCTGCAAAAACAATCGGGCGGGAATAATGCAGACACCACCAGGTCGATCCGTCGCGCCGCGTGCGGAGCAGTTCCAGATCGGAGATCGGGTTCTCGGTGAAATTCGCCTGACGGACGATCTCGAGATCCTTCGGGTCTGCGAAGGTCTCGACCGCACCCCATTCCGAGAGCGGCGTACCCTCCGGGATCATGAACATCTTTGCCATCGCCTCGTTCGCATAGAGGCGCTTGTGGGCATGCGGTTCGACGATCGTTATGCCGACGGGGCTGAGATCCAGGAGCTTACGCAGGTTGCTTTCGCTCTCCTTCAACCGCTCCGCGCTCTCCCTGAGTTCCAGTTCGGCAGAGCGCCGCTCGCTGATATCCCGGATAATCGCGCAGAAGAATATCCGCCCCGAAGCCTTGACCTCGTTTACCGACAACTCGACAGGGAACACCTCTCCGCATGCGCGACGAGCCGACACCTCCGCAGTGCGGCCCATGATCCGGCTTTGTCCGGAACGCAGATAATTGTCGATGAAACCCTGGTGCTTTGCCGCCACCCCGCTTTCCACCAGGGTTTCGGCCCGTTGACCGACCAAGGAATCCGGATCGTACCCGAACGTGTCCTTCACGGCCCTGTTGGCCGAGAGGATGCATCCACCGACATCGATCGTGACGATGGCGTCGGCCGCGCTATCGACAATATTGCGATGCATGGCTTCGCTCAGCGCGAGTTCGGCCTGCATCGCTTCGCGCTTGGCTATTTCATCCTGAAGTTCTGAGGTCCGGCGGATGACGAGCTCTTCCTGGCGGGCGTTTAGCGCTTGGATCTCGGCCATGCGCTCGACCCGTTCGGTGACGTCTCTGATGGTGCCGAAAATCGCGGTCTTTTTGCCGCCTTCAAAAACCGGACCTTCTCGTGCCTCGACCCAGCGGACACTCCCATCCGCACGCTGAATACGGCACTCGGTGGCATTCTCACGGTCCGTTTTCCAGGCTTTCCGGAACCAGATATCCACTTCTTCTCTATCGTCGGGATGAACGATTTTCAGGAATTCGGCCCAGCGAGGCGTCGCGTCCGTCCCTGTCAGACCAAGCAGCCGAAAAGCCTCCTCCGACCAGACGATTTCGTCGGTTTCGAGAATCCAGTACCAAGATCCAATTCGGCCGATCCGTTCGGCGTTGCGCTGCGCGATTGCGTCTGCGAGCCGGTTGCCTCCCAGATCTTTGGCGGACACGCGCCCGGACCTTCGACGGGCAAGACCGATATAAAGAAAAAATGCGGCCGTAATCCCAGCCGCCGGAATCGCCGCCCAAGCTTCCGGCGCGGCGCCGGCGGTGCCCGGACCGGATATATCCAACGCTGTCCAGAATAGGAACAGATTAGCCGCGGCGAGCAAACCGGCTCCAACCGCAAGTCCAAATACCAGTCCCCAACCTAGTCTAACGTCGGTCGCTATCTGCATCCGTTGATCTGGCCCTGGAAATCATCAGGGCGGAACGGTAGCGCCGTGGTTGTTAAAAACCGGTAAAAGGCGACCGGTTGGAGAAGACAGCGCGTTAGGTCCTCGGATGGCCGGGGACGTCGTCCCGCCTCCACGAATAGAGACGGGACGAGCAGAGGATGCTTGCACGCGAGACGCGGAAGCGCGCGCCTCGGGGAAAACCGGTTACTGACGAATCCCTTCGACCTCGAGAACCAGTTCGACGGGGGTCTTCGCGATCGGATTGGGCATGCCGAAATCTGCGGGGACAATCGTCGCCGTGCCGGAGAAGCCCTGACGGAAACCGCCCCAAGGATCCTTGCCGCCGCCAACGTGGCTGGCCTCTATATCTACCGTCTTGGTGACGCCGCGGATCGTGAGATCGCCGGTGATCACGGCCGTCTTGTCCCCGGTCAGCTTGATCGTTTTGCTGACAAAGGTCGCCTTCGGATGGCTCGCCGCGTCGAAGAAATCGTCGCTGCGCAGGTGATTGTCCCGCTCGGCGTGGTTGGAATTCAGGCTGTTCACGTCGATCTCCACCGACACCGTGGCGGCATCCGGATTGGCTTCGTCGAACTCGAACTGGCCGGTGAAGCTGTCGAACCGGCCTGTCAGCCAGGAGAAGCCGAGATGGCTCGCGCGGAAAGTGATCGAGGCATGCGCGCCTTTGGTATCGATCACATAGGTTTCCGCCGTAGCGGGGACCGCCGTGAGGGCGAGCACAGCCAGAGCAAACGCGGTGAGAATCCGTTTCATTCAGGAACTCCTTAATTACGGGAAAAGGGATCAGGACAGAGAGGTGGGGCCGGAGCGGAGCATCCTGAGAAGCGTCCGGTCGCGGTCGATCAGGTGATGTTTCAGGGCCGCGAGCGCATGCAGCGCGGCGAGCGCCATCGTGAGATAGGCGAGCACTTCGTGAATCGCCCCCGCGGCCTGCTCCATGCCGGGGCTCTTGATCATTGCCGGCACCGAGAACAGACCGAAGACATCGATCGGGCGCCCGTCCGCCGTCGAAATGAAATAGCCGCTCCCCATCAGGGCCAGCAGCAAGGGGTAAAAGCCCCAATGCGCCAGCTCGGCGCCGCGCCGTTCGATCCGTGTCAGTTGATTGCGATCCGGGTCTACATTGAAGAGACGCCATACAAAACGCAGTGTCAGAAGGCCGAGCAGCAGGATACCGGTGCCCCGGTGAATGTCCGGCGCCAGCCGATAGTAGGGGCTGTAGTAATCGAGCGTGACCATCCAGACACCCAGCGCGAACATCGCGACGATCGCGACCGCCATCCCCCAATGCAGGGCGCGGCTCGGAAGGCCATAGGTCTCGGAATTGTTCTTCACTTGCATTGCGGCGTCCGAAGGTCGGTTAAGCCGAAGATCTGAGCATTGCTGCACTGCATTCAACTTCGAGGCGCCGAACAGTTTGTCCGTCTGGTCGAACAATCGACCGCATTGGCCGGGCACCGCTCTCCTGCCGCAGCGGATATTGTGCTTTTTGCGCAAGGCCATCAGAGTGTTGCCGTCTTCTGCAGAAAACTCAGATGTACAGGGGGAGCGAAATGGGAATGTTCGACCTCGGGGGCCGGGTTGCGGCCGTCACGGGTGGCAATGGCGGGATCGGCCTCGCCATGGCGGAGGGACTCGCACGATGCGGCGCGTCCATCCTTGTCATCGGCCGCAATGCGGAGAAGAACGCCAAAGCCGAAGGCATCCTCAAGAAACACGGCGTGGAGGCCGCCTCGGTCACCGCGGACGTTACCAACGAGGACGACTGCGCCGCCGCCGTGGACGCGGCGAAGGAGAAATTCGGCCGCCTCGACATCCTGGTAAACAATGCCGGCACCAATATCCGCAACGTGCCGCACAAACTCTCCCTCGCCGACTGGCAAACGGTGATCAGCACCAATCTGACAAGCGCCTTCATCTGCAGCAACGCGGCCTATCCGCTGCTCTCGGAAAACGGTGGGAAGATCATCAATATCGGCTCGATGCTCTCGATTTTCGGCTCGAGCTACGGCGCCGCCTATGCCGCCAGCAAGGGCGGGATCGTGCAGCTCACCAAGTCGCAGGCCGTCGCCTGGGCCCCGGACAATATCCAGGCCAACGCAATCCTGCCGGGCTGGATCAATACCGACCTGACGCGCCAGGCCCGCATCGACGTGGACGGGCTGCACGAGCGCATCGAGAGCCGCACGCCGGCGGGACGCTGGGGCGACCCCGACGACCTTTCCGGTATCGCCGCCTTCCTTGCGAGCCCCGCCTCCGATTTCGTTACCGGCACGGCCATTCCGGTCGATGGCGGCTTCTCGGTCAACATCTGACCCGACACAGTAATTTCGAGGAAATGAAACTATGGCGTCCAAGCCTATCGACGACGTCCTGAACTGGCTCGACGGCCAGCGCGAGGCGATGACAGATCTGCTGGAAGAGCTCGTGAACACGGAGTCCGGCTCCTACAACAAGGCCGGCGTCGACGCCGTTGGGGCGAAGATCGAGGCGCATCTGAACGCCGCCGGCATCAAGACCGAACGCACCGGCGCCGACGAGTTCGGCGATTGCATCCGGGCGGAGATCTCCGCCGCGCCGGGAGGCGCCAACCGGCACATCGTTCTGATGGGGCACCGCGACACCGTCTTTCCGGACGGCACCGTCTCCGAGCGTCCCTTCACCCGCGACGGCGACATTGCCTACGGACCCGGGGTCGCCGACATGAAGTCGGGCCTGGTGATGAACACCTTCATCATCGAGGCCTTCCACAAGTTCGGCGGCGCGCCTTTTCCCCTCGTCGCTCTTTATACCGGTGATGAAGAAATCGCCTCGCCCTCCGGCCGCCCGGTGATCGAGGCGACAGCACGGGGTGCGCGGGCAGTCTTCAACGCCGAACCGGGCCGCGAGACCGGCAATGTCGTGACCGGCCGCAAGGGCGCGTCCTTCTTCCAGTTCGAGATCACAGGCATTGCCGCCCATTCCGGCGGTCAGCCAGAGAAAGGCGTGAGCGCGATCGAGGAGATGGCGCGCAAGATCCAGGCCCTGCATGCGCTGACCGATTTCTCGACAGGCGTCACGGTGAATGTCGGTCTGGTCTCCGGCGGCAGTTCGGTCAACACCGTCGCGCCCTATTGCCAAGCGGATGTCGATGTCCGCTTCAAGACCATGGAGCAGCGCGACCGGGTCTGGAAGGATATCCAGGCGATCCTCGACACCACTCACCTGCCGGGCACAGAGACCCGGATCACGATGGAACGGGGCTTCCTGCCGCTCACCATGTCCGATGACAGCCAGGATATCTTCCAGCTCTATGTCGACGGGGCGGCGGAACTCGGGATCGAGATCGGCGGCGAGTATTCCGGCGGCAGCGCCGACAGCGGCTTCACCGCCCAGGTCGGCACGCCGACGCTCTGCTCGACCGGTCCCGTCGGCGGCGGTGCGCACAGCATCAAGGAATATTGCCGCCTCGACACCATGGTGCCGCGGGCCAAGGCGGTCGCGCTGGCGATCTCCCGCCTCAGCGCATGATGTATTCGCGCCATCGATCTCCCTGAGACATCTGGACATTTGTCTCGGACAAACGCATCTCTGTTAACGGGTTCGTTGCAGTTGGGGGATGCTCTGTCGATGGCGCGGGTTCTGGTTCTCTTTGCACATCCGAGAACCGACAGGTCGGTGGCCAACACCGCCCTGATCGCGGCTGCGCGTACCATGCCGGGGGTCGAACTCGTCGATCTTTACGGCGAGTATCCCGACTTCGACATCGATATCGACCGGGAACAACAGCGACTGGTCGATATCGACTGCCTCGTCATGCAGCACCCGGTCTACTGGTATTCGAGCCCGGCCCTGCTCAAGGAATGGCAAGATCTCGTGCTTGAACACGGCTTCGCTTACGGGGCCGACGGCCCAGCGCTCCAGGGCAAATCCTTGCTCCAGGTCGCGACATGCGGCACAGACCGGGATGCCTACCGAAAAAAAGGCAAATACGAGAACGATCTGCGCACCCTCTTCTCGCCATTCGAGCAAACCGCCAAATTCTGTGGGATGCGCTATCTCGCACCTTTCGGCATCTTTTCAGCCGAGGATGCGGAGAAAGATGGACGGCTTGATAAAATCGTCACCGATTACTCCCGTCTCCTCGGCGCGATCCGCGACGGTTCGCTGGACCTCGAAAAAGCCGCCAGCGCGCCGCTTCTGAACGACGTGCTCGACGACGCCATCGACGAAGAGGCGGCGGCCGGCTGATGGGTTTTTTTCAGGACGCGTTCATCTACCTGCTCGCCGCGGTCGTCGCGGTCACGGTCTCCCATCGTCTCGGTCTCGGATCGGTCCTCGGCTATCTCTTCGCCGGCATCGCGATCGGTCCCGTGCTCGGCTATGTCGGCGGCAGCGAGACCGAAACGGTGAAGCATTTCGCCGAGTTCGGCGTCGTGATCATGTTGTTCCTGATCGGCCTCGAGCTCGAACCGCACATGATCTGGCGAATGCGCTGGCAGCTTCTCGGTCTCGGCGGACTCCAGGTGGCGCTGACCACCATTGCACTGACGGCCGCGGTGATGGCCGTCGGTTTCGCTTGGCAGGCGGCGCTGGTGATCGGCATGACGCTGGCCCTCTCCTCGACCGCAATCGTGCTGCAGACGCTAAACGAAAAGGGCTGGATGCGCTCCCGCGGCGGGCAATCCGCCTTTTCGGTGCTGCTCTTTCAGGACATCGCGGTCATCCCGATGCTGGCCGTCCTGCCGCTGCTCGCGGTCGGTGCGCCGGTGCCGCTGGACGGCGGCGAAGGCGGGCATCATGGCAGCATTCTCGAAGGCTATCCCGGCTGGTTCCAGACGCTGGTCATCCTTGCCACCATCGCTGCGATCATTCTGGCGGGGCGCTTCCTCGTGCGGCCTGCCTTCCGCCTGATCGCCGCCGCGCAGATGCGGGAGCTCTTCACCGCCGCGGCGCTGCTGATCGTCGTCTCCACCGCCTTGCTGATGGATCTTGTCGGGGTCTCGGCCGCGCTCGGAGCCTTCCTCGCGGGCGTGGTGCTGTCCACCAGCGAGTACCGGCACGCCCTTGAGAGCGATATCGATCCGTTCAAGGGTCTGCTGCTGGGCCTGTTCTTCATCTCCGTCGGAGCCGGCATCGATTTCGGCCTGCTATTCTCCGAGTTCTTCCTGATCATCGGCATCGCGGTCGGGGTCATTCTGGTCAAGATGCTGATCCTGCTGGCGCTCGCCGGCATCTTCCGGATGCCCTGGCAGGATACCTGGATGTTCGGCCTCGGCCTTGCCCAGGCCGGCGAATTCGCCTTCGTGCTCTTCGGCTTCGCCAGCGCCAGCGGGGCGCTCGCCGGCAGCCTCGTCGAAATCCTGATCCTCTCCGTCGCGGTCACCATGCTACTGACACCCGCCCTCTTCATCCTGTTCGAGCGCTATGTCGCGCCGCGCACCGTCAGTTCCGCCGCCCGGCCCGCGGACGAGATCCCGGAGCCGGGTACCGTGGTGATCGCCGGGGTCGGCCGCGTCGGACAGATCATCGCCCGCCTGATGATGGCGGAGAACTACAAGATCGTCGTGCTCGATCACGATCCCAACCTTGTCGAGCGGATGCGGGAGACCGGCGTGCACAGCTATTACGGCGACGCCACCCGGCCCGACCTTCTGGAAGCGGCCGGACTGGGCGAGGCAGAGGTCTTCGTCGCCGCGCTCGACGATCAGGCCCAGCAGACCGCGCTGGTCCGCCATGTCGCCGAGCACTTCCCGAAATGCCGCATCGTCGCCCGCGCCTTCGACCGGCACCATCTCTACGAGCTGGAAAAAGCCGGCGCCCACGCCATCGAGCGCGAGGCCTTCGAGGGGGCGCTTGCGCTTGGCAAGCGGACCCTGAGGGAACTCGGCCTCCATCCCTACCAGGCGGAACAGAAAGTCCGCGCCTTCCGCCGTCACGACATCCAGACGGTCAGCATCCTGCGCGAGTACTGGACAGGCGGCATGGGCAAGAAATACGTCACCGCCGTACGCGAGCGGCTCGACGAGCTGATGCAGGTCATGCGCTCCGACCGGCTGGCCGGGAAAAACATGCCGGACAAGGATTTCAGCCCGTCCAGGAAGGAGGACCCGGAACGCTGAAAATGCAATTTGGCATGAGGTTTGCTTCGTTTTGAGCTACACTCCGGTTGAACGGACCGGAGATGCCTCAACCTGGCAACGAGGGGAAATCCCCATGAAGATCCTGAT
The DNA here is from genome assembly GCF_024662015.1 of Nisaea acidiphila. Lineage (NCBI taxonomy): Bacteria > Pseudomonadati > Pseudomonadota > Alphaproteobacteria > Rhodospirillales > Thalassobaculaceae > Nisaea > Nisaea acidiphila. The sequence continues at coordinate 1,820,841 of NZ_CP102480.1, forward strand.
GGTCATCCCGCGCTACGTGCAAAATGCCGGCGCTTTCTATCACCTCCCCCTCGGACTTGGCTATGTCGCGGCCATCGCGGAGCAGGAAGGGCATGAAATCCAGGCGATCAACCTGAATGCGCATGGCTTGGACTATCTCGATGCGCTTCGTCTGAAGCTTCTGACCTTCAAGCCGGACCTTTGCAGCACCGGCGGCCTCTCCGCTTTTGTCGCGAAAGTTCAGGAAATCCTCGGTATCTGCAAGGAAATCTGCCCCGAGACCACGACGATCATCGGCGGCGGGATGCTGAGCGGCGACCCCGAACCGGCGATGCGCATGACCGGCGCGGATATTGGCGTGATCGGTGAGGGCGAGGACAGCTTCGGCGATTTTCTCCGGACCTTTTCCACCTCGGGCGACCTCGCACAAGTGGACGGGCTGATTTTCCGGAACGACAAAGGTGCGCTGGTGCGCAACAAGCCGCGGGCCGCGATCATGGGGCTCGACGACCTGCCCTGGCCGAACTACGACCTGCTCGGCTTTGCGGATATGATCGGCAGCCAGAGCTGCAACGATGTCTATTTCTTCCAGGGCCAGCCGAACTCAAACCCGCGCAGCATCGACATGATCACCAGCCGGTCCTGCCCGTTCAGCTGCACCTTCTGTTTCCACCCGGCAGGAAAAGTCTACCGGGAGCGGGATCTTGAGAAATTCTTCGAGGAAGTGTCCTTCTACAAGCAGAAGTACGACATCAACATGGTACAGATCGTGGACGAGTTGTTCTCGCTGCGCAAAGACCGTCTGCACGAATTCTGCGAGCGCATGGAGCCTCTTGGCCTGCAATGGCTGGTCCAGCTTCACGTCAATAGCACCGACCGCGAAACACTCAGGAAGATGGAGCGCTCCGGCTGCAGCTTTATCAGCTACGGCATCGAGAGCATGGATCCCACCGTCCTCGTCAGCATGAAGAAAAAGGCCAAGGTTGAACGCGTCGACAGCGCGCTTGCGCTGACCGCCGAGGAAAAAATCGGAATCCAAGGCAATCTGATTTTCGGCGACACAGTTGAAACGGTCGAAACCGCGAATAACTCGCTCAAATGGTGGTCGAAGAATATCGAGCACGGGGTCTACCTGAACATGTTGCAGGTATATCCGGGAAGCCCGGATTATATCGAGGCCGTTCGCGACGGCCTGATCTCCGACCGCGATCATTTCGTCAACGAGTTGCCGGTCAACGTGAATATCAGCCGGATGAACGAGGCTAACCGATCGATCCTCAGCCTCCTGATAAACACCTACAGCAACTCGCTATTCAATATCGGCAATCTCACCTCCTTCGAAATCGCGAAACGCCAGATCGAAGGGCGCTCGCTCGCCTACGATCTCACGTTCGAATGCCCGAGCTGCGGGTCGGAAAACCACTACGAGTCCGCAATCTTCGACCATCGCGAAAATTCCAGCTTCCGGGTCACCTGCCGCAGCTGCCGCGTGCGGTCCCACATTCCAAATCCGCTTCAGGAGACCAGCTCATACCGTGTCCGGAACCTGCAGCTGTCCCGGCTGGAGGAAGCCAAGTCCAAACTGGCCGAACAGGATTTCGCTACCGCCAAGGAAATTCTCAATTCCATCCTCGCACTTGAGGGAATCTCTCAGACCAAGGCTGCCGCTTACTACCTTACCGGACAGATCGAGCGGGCGCAGAGCAACGCCGGCGGAGCATTGTTGGGCCTGTCAAAAGCGGTCACATATGCTCCCTTCAACGCAGGGTATCATGTCGAATTTGCCCGACTGCTCAGGGATTTGAAGATCTACGGCGGAGCGGCGATGCACTATCGTCAGGCGCTGAAACTTCGGCCGGACGATCCCCAGGCAACGCAGGAACTTTCGCAGCTCGAAAACGATCCTGCGATCGGTGATAAGGAAGTGTTCACGGTATCTGTCTCGAACGACCCGCCGCCGCAACGCCGACCGCGCGAGAAGAAAACTACCCGCGTCCGGCATGCCGACAAACTCAAGCTCGGAACCGGTCGGTTCGACACGGAACCGGAATTTGCCCATCTCGAACCGGTGGCCTAGATCGCTCGCTTTGTCCTTTTCAGGTTGAACGGATTGAAATAGAACCAATTTAGTCTCTATTCGATCAAATCAACCCAAGGACAAATCGCGTGGAAGCCATCGACCTTCTGCTCACCCGCCGCTCCGTCGTTGCCAAGGACATGGTGGGGCCGGGTCCCGACGCCGCTGAGCTGGATAAGATCCTGACGGCCGGGATCCGCGTGCCGGACCACGGAAAGATCGGGCCCTGGCGGATCCAGGTGCTTCACGAGGACGGGCAAAAAGCTCTTGGCGAAATCTTCGCCGCACGTTTCGCAGAGATCTGGGGCGAGGATGCGACCGAGAACATGCTTGCCTTCGAACGCGCGCGTCCGTCCCGCGCGCCGGTGCTTCTGGTCGTCACCGCAAACCTTCATCCCGAGCACAAGGTGCCGCTGATCGAGCAGCAGATGTCCGGCGGCGCGGTTTGCATGAACCTTCTGAACGCCGCGCATGCGCTTGGCTATGTCGCCCAGTGGCTGACCGAGTGGCCGGCTTTCGACGAAGGCGTGAAGAAAGCGCTCGGGCATGCGCCGGAGACCGAGATCATCGGTTTCATCTATATCGGGAGCGCCGCTACGCCCCCGCAGGAACGCCCGCGTCCGGACCTCGCTACCGTGGTCTCGGAATGGACCAGAGCGTGAGCGGCCCGCTCATCCGGCCGGCGACCTCGGGAGATATCCCCCGCATCGCGGAAATCTTCGGCGCGTCCCGGCTGATCGCCTACCGGGGTCTGGTGCCCGACGCGGATATTCTCGCCAGCTCGGATCCCGACCGGCCGAAATGGCGCGAGCTCCTCGAGGCGGAAAACCAGGACTTCCTCGTGGCGGAACTGGACGGAACGGTCCAGGCCATGGCCGTGTTGGAAATCCCGAAGCTGCATTCCCTGCATGTTCACCCGGACGCGCAGGGAAGCGGCATCGGGCGGGCCCTGCTTGCCTATTGCCGAGAGAAATCGAGCCCCGCCGGCATGGAGCTTTACTGCCTGCTCGGCAACGACCGGGCCGCGGCTTTCTACGAGAAAGCGGGCATGCGTCGGACCGGCACCGTCGAGCAGGATATTTACGGCAAGATCTATCCCGCCGCCCGCTACGCGTTCGACGGCTAGCTCCTCAATCGAGGCCCTTCGAAAGGGCCTCGATATGGCTGCAACCGATCCCGCAACAGCCGCCGATGATGCTCGCGCCGTGCTCCCGCCATTGCCGCGCCAGAGCAAGATAGGCCGCCGGGTCCAGATCTTTCCGCATCGGCGTGATATCGCGTTTTGCGCCGCGCTGGCCAGCCGGCCGGGCAAATCCGTTGGCATAGACGCCGATCCGGACGCTCTCCGGCAGAATGCGGCGAGCCTCATCAATGGCCCGGGACATGATCTCCGGTGTACTGCAGTTGAACAGAACCGCATCGATGTCTTGGGATAGAGCCGCGGCACAGGCTTCTCTGACGCTCTCCCCCGAACGCAGGCGCGATCCGTCATCCTCCGCTGACCCGTCCTCAAGCGTGAGGGCGACCCATAACGGCTTCGGCGCGGCGACGGTGGCCGCGACTGCGGCCTCCATCTCCGCAATGCTGCTCGTTGTTTCCACGAGCCAAAGATCGGCAACCCCGGCGAGCCCGCCGACAATCTCGGCAAGGATCTTCGGCGCCCGTACCGGATCGAACTCTTTCGGCCGATAGGATCCGAAGACCGGAGGAACGCAGCCCGCGACACGGACTCCCTTCTTCCGGTCCGCGGCCGAGCGCGCCAGTTTGCCGGAAAGCTCGATCAGCCGCCGTCCCTCGTCGGCGAACCGTTTCTCCCCGATATGGTAAGGCACGACGGCGTAATTATTCGTGGTGATAACCTCCGCACCCGCTTCGATGAACTCCACATGTGCCTTCTCGACGATCTCCGGCGTTTCCATCAGCGCGAGCGCCGACCATTCGGGTTGCCGGAACGGCGCGCCGAGCCGTTCCAGCTCGCGCGACATCCCGCCATCGAGGATCACGATACCGTTGCCCATCCGAGGGTCCTCCGCATCATCCATTGTTGGAAGCATTGGCCGCTTTCCGCGCACTCGCGCGGCACGGCACTTATCCCGATAAGCCTATTGCTCCGGCGCGGCAAGACGCTTACCACTCGAGCTAAGTCTGCTGATCCTTGGGAGGAAAAAGTGACCAAATTCGGAAAATTGCTCTGCTCCGGCCTGCTGGCGGCGGCGATCGTCGCGCCGGCCGTCTTCGCGCCGGAAGCAACGGCCGAGACCCGCGTGACCTACAAATCCGCGAAATCGACCTCGTCCTACTACCAGATGGCCGTTCAGGTCGCCGAAGCGGTCAAGAAAGCGACCGGCGGCGCCATGGTGCTGACCGTCGAGGAAAGCCAGGGTTCGGTCCAGAACGTGAAGGAAGCCGCGCGCCGTCCCGGCAACTACGTCTTCACGACGCCCCCCGCGCTGGTGAAGCTCGCCTCAGGCAACAAGAAGATGTTCGAGGGCGAGGCCGATTATTCCGGCATCCGCGCACTCTTCCCGATCCCGTCTCTGACCATGCATTTCGTCGTCCGGGCCGATAGCGGCGTGAAGACTTTCGACGATCTCGCGGGCCGCAGCTTCATCATCGGCAAGGGCAGTTTCGGTGCCCGCGAAGCCGCCAAGAATTTCACCACCTTCGGCCTCGAAGGAAAGATCAAGCTGGTCGACGCGGAGCTCAACGCCGCCGTGCCGGCGCTGAAGAACCGCCAGGTCGACGGTTTCGCGACGGCGGGCTCCTATCCGGCGCCGAACGTGATCGAGGCGGCCGCCGGCACCGAAGTGCGGGTGCTCTCCATGTCGGACGAGCAGGTCAAGGCGACCAAGCGGACAAAGCTGGTGATACCCGCCGGGACCTATCCGGGCGTCGATTACGATGTCACCACCACGTCGCTGCCAGTCGTCGCCTACACCACCACCAACATGAGCGACGACGATGCCTACGCGCTGACCAAGGCCTATTGGGAAGCCAAGGCGGACATGGGCAAGACGGCGAAATGGTGGGACGGTGTGAAACCGGCGATGCTGGCCAACATGGCCGGTAAGCTGCATCCGGGTGCGGCCCGCTATTATGCCGAGGCCGGCATCGCGGTTCCGGCCGCGCTCAAGTAAAACCGGCAACCTGATGCGGCGGGCGCACGCGATGCGCCCGCCATTCCGATTTCCCGAACGGGTCACCCGCACATGTTCTCGCCCGCAGACGACCGGACCGCGCTGACGCGCATCGGCACCGGCCTCGTCACCCTGCTCGCCTTCCTCTCCGTCGGCTTTCACGTGACCCTGATCTTCACCGGCCTGTTGCCGAATCTGGTCGTGCGCCCGCTTCACCTTGCGCTCGCCCTGCCCTGGGTGTTCGTCATCGGCGCGCGCGGCAGCGCCTTCGGGCGTGCGAGCGGCTGGCTCTGCGCCGCGGCCGGGATCGCGATCTGCCTCTATATCGCGCTCCATGCGGACGCGCTCGGCGACCAGTACGGTTATACCGAGGGCTGGCTGCAGCGGATCGGCGGCATCCTGATCATCCTGATGGTGCTGGAAATGGCGCGCCGTGCGGTGAAGCTCGCGCTCCCGGCCCTCGCCGTGATCGCCCTCTTCTACGGTCTCTTCGGCGAATATCTGCCGGGAGAATTCGGGCATCCCGGACTGCCTTTCGACAGTTTATTGGGAACACTGACTATTGCCGAAGGCGGGCTCTGGGGACCGTTGACCGGGGTCTCGGTCAATGTCGTCGCGGTCTTCATCGTGCTCGGCGCCCTGGTCGGCGCCGGCCACGGAGGCACCGGTTTCATGAATGTTGCGACCCGGCTCGCCGGACGGCTGAAAGGTGGCGCGGCCAAGGTCTCGGTGCTCGCCTCCGCGCTCTTCGGCTCGATAAGCGGTTCCGCCTCGGCCAATGTGGCCTCGACCGGCGCCTTTACCATTCCGACCATGCGCCGTCTCGGTTACCCGGCACCGCTCGCCGCCGCGGTCGAGGCCGTCGCCTCCTCCGGCGGCCAGATCATGCCGCCGCTGATGGGTGCCGGCGCCTTTGTCATGGTCGAGCTGCTCTCGACCACCTACGACACCATCGTCGCCGCCGCCTTCCTGCCGGCGATCCTCTTCTTCCTCGCGGTCTGGTTCGGCATCGACTGGTTCGCCGCGCGCGACGGGCTGAGGCCGATGGACGCCGCCGAGATCCCAGACCGCCGCGCGGTGCTCACCACGCTGCCGTTCTTCGCGATCCCGTTCGGTGCACTGCTCATCGTGCTCTTCGGCACCGGTTACACGCCGCAATATGCCGCCGGCGTGGCGATCTTCGCCGCCGCCGCGATGCTGCCGTTCGACACCGACCGGTTCGCCGGGCTCCGGGTGACCTGGGAACGTTTCTCCGGCGCCGCGATCGACGCCGCACGGCAGATTGCGATGATTGCCTCGATCATCCTTTGCGCCGGTCTCATCATCGGCGTGCTGAACATGACCGGCCTCGGCGTAAAGGTGACCTCGGCCATCCTTTCCTTCTCCGGCGGCCAGCTCTGGGCCGCCCTGCTGCTCACGGCGCTCGCCTGCCTCATCCTCGGCATGGAGGTGCCGACCACGGCGGCCTACGTGATCTGCATTTCGGTCGCGGGCCCGGCCTTGCAGGAACTCGGCCTGCCTCCGCTGACCGCGCATCTCTTCGTTTTCTGGTACGCCCTGCTCTCGACCATCACACCGCCGGTTTGCGGCACGGTCTTCATTGCCGCCGGCATGGCCGACGCGCCGTGGCTCAAGGTCGCCGGAAACGCGATGCGGCTCGGGATCGGCCTCTATATCGTGCCGCTCGGCATCGTCGCGAACCCGGCGCTGATCGCGCTGACCGAGACGCCGGTCTATGCCTTCGGCGCCTTTCTGAAGCTCGGTCTCGGTCTCGCCCTGATGAGCTGGGGCCTCGTCAACCTGTCGTCCGGCCTGCGCGCGCTGGCCGCTTTCGCAGCCGGTGTGGCGGTGGTATTCGCCTTCGGTATCTGATCTAGTCTCGGCGCAAATTCGAAATGAGGGAGCCTCGCCCATGTCCACGATCGTCGTGAAATCCGGAATCTACGGCGACATGTTCGGGACCGCCGACATGCGCGGCCTCTTCGCCGACGACACCATTCTAGGCCTCTATCTCGACGTGGAGACCGCGCTCGCCCGGGCGCAGGCGAAGCTGGGCCTGATCCCGGAAGAAGCCGCGAAGGCGATCACCGATGCCGCCGATATCGACAAGCTCGATCTGGAGAAGCTTTCCACCCGCACCCAGATCGTCGGCTACCCGATCCTGCCGCTGGTGGAACAGCTCTCGAACTGGGCGCCGGACGGGCTCGGGCAATATTGTCACTGGGGCGCGACCACCCAGGACATCATGGATACCGCCGACGTTCTGCAGGTCCGTGCCGGTCTCGATATCGTCGAGGAGTATCTTGAGCGGATCGCAGCGGCGCTGGCAAAACTCGCCGAGGCGCATGCGGAAACCCCGATGGCCGGGCGTACCCACCTGCAACACGCCCTGCCGGTCAGTTTCGGCTTCAAGGCGGCGACCTGGCTCTCCGCCATCGACCGGCACCTGCAGCGGCTGAAGGAGCTGCGCCCCCGGGTCGAGGTGGTGCAGTTCTCCGGCGCCGCCGGCACACTCGCCTCACTTTCCGGCAACGGCCTCGCGACCCAGGCGGCACTCGCAGAGGAACTTGGCCTCGGCGTCCCGGACATCACCTGGCACACGATCCGGGACGGCTTCGCCGAAGCGACCGGGTTCCTCGCGCTCGTCACCGGCACCATCGGCAAGATCGGCTACGACATCATGCTGATGATGCAGACGGAGACGGGCGAGGTACTGGAGCCCTTCGTCGCCGGTCGCGGCGCCTCCTCGACCATGCCGCAGAAGCGCAATCCGATCTCTTCCGAGATGATGCTGGCCGCCTCCAAGATCGTGCGTGAGCAGCACAGCGCCATGCTCGATGCGATGGTGCAGGACCACGAGCGCGCGACCGGCCAGTGGCATGTCGAGTGGCACGCGCTGCCCACCGCCTTCGTGGTCGCCTCCGGCGGTCTCGCGGCCGCGGCCGAGGTGCTTGAAGGCCTGGAAGTCCGACCCGATGCAATGCGGAACGTGCTCGACACGACCAAGGGACTGATCGTCGCCGAGGCGGTGATGATGGGGCTCGCGCCACATATCGGCCGCCAGGTCGCCCATGACGTCGTCTACGACTGCTGCCGTAAGGCACTCGCCGGCGAGGCGACGTTCCTCGACGCCTTGATGGAAGAGGAAGCGATCTCCGGCACGCTGGACCGCGGCACGGTCGAGGCGCTGACGAAGCCGGAAAACTATCTCGGCGAGGCGCCGGAGATGGTGCGCCGCCTGCTGCTGAAACGGCGCGGCTGAGGCTCAGGCATCCTCGAAAAGATTCCGGCCCGTTCGGTCCACGCCGCGCATCAGGAAGAGCTTCTGCTTCGACTGGTCTCGGATCTTCTGCGTCTCCGCCTTCCGCTTCGCGAGGTCCCGGTCGAAATGGCTGGTGGTCGGCATGAAGCGCATGGTCATGCCGCGCCGGGGCTTGTCCGAATGGTTCGCCTCGGAGCCGTGGAGCAGATAGACGTCGTGCAGCGAGATCTGTCCCGGCTCCAGCACAAGGTCGACCGCCTCGTCCTCGTTATAGGCGGCGGGATCGAGCTCTTGGTTCAGCGTCACATCCGTCGCGTCGGTCCGGTTATGCGCCTTCAGCCGTTGGTCCTTATGCGAGCCGCGGATGAATTTGAGGCACCCGTTCTCCGGCGTCGCCGCATCGACGGCGAGCCAGACGGTGCAGGTCGCGAGCGGACGGATCGGCCAATACTCCCCGTCCTGGTGCCAGGGCGTCCGCTTGCCGCCATGTGCCGGCTTGGCGAAGAAGCTCATGTTCCAGAGTGCGAGATCGGAGCCGATCACCTGCGAGATCATGTCGAGAATCTCCGGGTCCTCGGCGAACTCCCGGAAGGCCGGCTCGTAATCGAGCAAGGCGTTGCAGTAATCCTTGAATTCGGGATGGCGCTCCAGCAGCGCGCCGTGCAGCTGTTTGATCCGCTCCAGCTTGTCCGTCGAAAGCCGAAAGTCCGGGATGACGTAGCCATCCTCGTGATAACGGGCGACCTGATCCTTGGTCAGCACGGCATCCTCCCCTGACACCAATTCTTTCAGTCAGCTTAGCGCCAACCGCCCCACTTGTCCCCGCGCGCGGAATGGTGGAGAGTTTCCGGGCTTCGAGTGGGGGACCTATTGTAATGACGGAAGATCGTGGCGAGGCGCTACGTGTGCGACTTTCGGCCCTGAAGGTTGTGCCGGTGATCCGGACGCCGACCGCCGACCTCGCGATCCGCGCCTGCGAGTGGCTGCTCGATGCGGGCATGCAGGCGCTTGAATTGACCTTCACGACCCCCGACGCACATCGCGTCATCGAGACTTTCACCCGGACCGCTCCTGACGCTCTGATCGGCGCCGGAACGGTGCGTACGGCAACGCAGGCGAAGGCCGCCGCCGATGCCGGGGCCGCCTTCCTCGTTTCGCCGGGCGCCGCCGCGGGAGTTGCCGAGGCCGCGAAAGCGGCCGGTCTGCCCTATCTCCCTGGCGCCGCCACGCCGAGCGAGGTCGAGGCGCGCTGGGCGGAAGGCGCGGCGGTGGTGAAGATCTTCCCGGCGCGGGAATGCGGCGGGCCCGGTTTCCTCAAGGCTGTAAAATCGGTCTATCCCGAGATCCCGCTGATGCCGACCGGCGGCGTCTCGCCCGAGACCGCGAAATCCTATCTCGATGCCGGTGCGCTCTGCCTCGGCATGGGCGGCGAGCTGGTGCCGATCGACGCCCTCAAGGCAAACGATCCCGCCCCGCTCCGCGACGCCGTCGCCCGCGCCTTCGCCGCGGTGGCCTCATGATCCGCTTCCCCGACCTGCTCTGCCTCGGCGAGCCGATGCTGGAATTCAACCAGCAGCCGGACGGCCGCTATCTCGCCGGTCATGGCGGGGACACCTCGAATGCCGCCATCGCAGCCGCGCGCCAGGGTGCTTCGGTCGGCTATCTCACCCGCATCGGACGCGATCCCTTCGGCGAAAGCTTCCAGGAACTCTGGGAGCGGGAAGGCGTGGACACGCGAGGGGTCGAAACCTGCGCCGACGGCCATACCGGGATCTATTTCGTTACCCATGGCGCGGACGGCCATCAGTTCAGCTATTTCCGCGCGGGCTCCGCCGCGAGCCGGATGACGCCGGGTTTCCTGCCGCGCGGCATGATCTCCGCCGCGAAGATCCTGCATATCTCCGGCATCAGCCAGGCGATTTCCGAAAGCGCCGCCGACACGGTCTTCGCCGCCATTGCGATGGCGAAGGATGCCGGGGTGAAGGTCTCCTTCGATCCGAACCTCCGCCTCAAGCTCTGGCCGCTGGACCGCGCACGGGCGATGATCCATGCGGCAATGGCGGAAGCCGACATCGCGCTTCCCGGCCTCGACGACGCGATACTGCTGACCGGCCTTGAAGATCCCGACTCCATAGCGGATTTCTATCTCGAGCTCGGCGCCGGGATCGTCGCGCTGACGCTCGGGGCCGACGGCTGCCTCGTCGCCACTCCGGACGAACGCCGCCGGGTCCCCGGTCGGAAAGCCGCGGCTAAGGACGCGACCGGGGCGGGCGACACATACGACGGCAGCTTCCTTGCCGAATACCTTGGGACGGGAGATCCGTTGAAGGCTGCCGAGTACGCGAACTGCGCGGCCGCGATCGCGACCGAAGGATTTGGCGCCGTGGAGCCGATGCCGGACCGCGCGACGGTGGAAGCAGCGCTGGACAAACAGTGAAATTTGTCTAGACGATTAGTCCTACACGGCCGAGCGAGAGTTCCGCTAATATCTGATCCAATCGTCACCGCTTCGCGTTTACCGGTTAACACGCGTCACGGATCTTGAATATGCCGAGCGACAGCGCAGCGTCCGGAAACCAGTTCGGACGCCTGCTTTTCCCTGGCGGGCCGAAACGGCCGCCCGTATTGCCGCCAGTCCAGCTCGCGCTGGTCTCGCTCGCGCTCGCCTGCGCAGCGGCACTGCTCGGGTACGTCAACGGTACGCCCGAAGACGCGGCTCTGGCCGCCTTCGTCGCTTTGCTCGGCGCCTATATGGCGGCCAATATCGGTGCCAACGACGTGGCGAATTCCGTGGCGCCGCTGGTCGGCGCCCGCGTTCTTCCGCTCGGCGCCGCCTTGCTGCTCGCGGCCGGCGCCGAAGTCGCCGGCGCTCTCTTCGCGGGCGATCAAATCGTCGGCCGCATCGCGTTCCGCATCGTCGATCCCGATCTGGTTCGCGATCCGGCCGGTTTCGTCTATGGCATGGCAGCCGCCCTGACCGGTGCCGCCCTTTGGGTCAACGCCGCGAACCTTCTCCGCGCGCCGATCTCCACCACCCACGCGATCATCGGCGGGATCGTCGGAGTCGGACTGTTCGCACTCGGCGCCAGCGCGATCAACTGGCCGGAGATCGCCGCGATCACGCTCGGGTGGTTCGTCTCGCCGGTCGCGAGCGCGCTCGCGGCAATCGCTATCCTCGCCTTCGTCAAGCGCGAGCTGCTCGGCGTACAGGACAAGCTCCGCGCAGCCCGGACATGGATACCGATCCTGATCGCCACCATGGCCGCGCTCTTCGTCCTCTTCCTGATCAAGAAGGGACTGGCGAATGTCTGGCAGCCAGCGATGCCCGTTCTGGTGACCACGGTCCTCGCGGCCTTCGCCGCCACCATGGCGCTTGCCGGTCCCTATATCCGCCGGACCTCGATGGGCCTCGCGAACAAGGGCCAGACCGTGCGGGTCCTGTTCCGCGTGCCCCTGATCGCGGCGGGCGGCTTTATCGCCTTCGCCCACGGCGCCAACGACATCGCCAATATCGCCGGCCCGGTGACCGCCATACTCCATGTGCAGGCGACGTCCGATCTCGATCTCGCACCCGGCATTCCGTTCTGGGTGTTTCTGCTCGGCGCGCTCGGCATCGCGGCTGGCCTGCTGCTGTTCGGCGGCGGCATGGTTCGCCTTGTCGCGACAAGGATCACCAAGATCAATCCGATCCGTGCCTATGCCGTCGCCATGGCCACGGCCGCGACGGTGACGGCCGCCTCCTGGATCGGCCTGCCCGTCAGCACCACGCAGATCGCCGTCGGCGCGATCTTCGGGATCGGAATCTATCGCGAACTGCGGGCCCAAAAGGACCGGGCGGCGAAAGCGATCCAGACGCAGAAACGCCCGCGGCGCCTTTTCCGGCGCGGCGACATGCTGCGCATTCTCATCGCCTGGACGATCACCTTCCCCGCCTCCGCTCTGATTTCCGGCCTGCTGTACTGGATTATCAGTCTATCGGAATGACGAAATCGCGAGGCGGCAGCCTGCCTCGTTATTGAGCAGCGCAACAGATGCGTGCCGAAAAATGCAGCGGAACAGGTATCGGGCGAAAACCTCCTCCTGACCGTTTTCCATTAAAATCAATCAGTTAAAAATCAGAAGCACTCTGGCACGTCCCGTGCAGCGTAACTTTTGTGCAGCGCGTCTAGGGTTCCGGCCGCAATTGCGGCGCTGGTCCGAGAGACGCACTCCGGCGAAATGGGAAATGCCGGAGACACGGCGGGGCAAAATCCCGGGAGATCACTGCACAGGTTTGCCGAGCGCAAATCTCTCCCGGTTATGCGCTCGGCGGCCAAGGCGACAGTGGCTCCTAGGGGGAGCCTTGACCAATCGCTTTTGAAAGGAGCCGTCGCATGTTTCGCCAAACGCTACTGAAAATCGCATCCGCCGCGTTCGCCGTCTCGGTCCTGCTGGCCGCGCCGGGCGCCGACGCCGCGCCGAAGAAAGAGTTCAAGGTCTGCTGGTCGATCTATGTCGGCTGGATGCCCTGGGGCGAGATCCAGAATTCCGGCCTGATGAAGAAATGGGCCGACAAGTACGGCATCTCCGTCGATATCGTGCAGATCAACGACTATATCGAGTCGATCAACCAGTACACGGCGGGCGAGTTCGATGGCTGCTCCATGACCAACATGGATGCGCTCTCGATCCCGTCCGGCGGCGGCGTCGACACCACCGCGCTGATCGTCGGCGACTATTCCAACGGCAATGACGGCATCGTCCTGAAAGGCAAGAAGGAGCTTGCCGGCATCAAGGGCCAGACCGTCAACCTGGTGGAGCTTTCGGTCTCCCATTACCTGCTGGTCCGCGCGCTCGACAGCATCGGCCTCGCGGAAAAGGATATCACCGTCGTCAACACCTCCGACGCCGACATGATCGCCGCCTACGGCACCCCGGACGTTTCCGCGGTCGTCACCTGGAACCCCCTGCTCTCCGAGATCGAAGGCATGCCCGAGAGCTACAAGGTGTTCGACAGCAGCCAGACCCCCGGCGAGATCATCGACATCATGATGGTCAATACCGAGACGCTGGCGGACAACCCGGATTTCGGCAAGGCGTTGGCCGGCGCCTGGTACGAGATGATGTCCATCATGTCGAAGGACGATTCCGCCGGCATGGACATGCGGACGGCGATGGCGAAGGCTTCCGGCACGGACCTCGCCGGCTATGATTCCCAGCTCGCCTCCACCGCGATGTTCTACGAGCCGGCCGAGGCGGTTTCCTTCACCAAGGACCCGGCGCTGATCACGACGATGGACTTCGTGCGCAAGTTCCTCTTCGACAAGGGCATCCTCGGCGAGGGGGCGACAAGCGTTGACTTCGTCGGCATCGCGTTCCCCGGCGGCAAGACCCTGGGCGACACGGGCAACATCAAGCTCCGCTTCGATCCGGCCTATATGGAAATGGCGGCGGCCGGAAAGCTCTAGGCCGCCCCGGTTCCCCGTCCCATGCGCCTGATCAACCAGAAGGTCTCGCGGCCGGCCGGCCTGTTGCTGGCCGCGATCCCCTTCATTGCGATCATCATCCTCTACGTCTCGGCAAGCGAGATGCGGCTGGCGGAAAATCCGCAGGACAAGCTGCTGCCCTCACTCGCGAGAATGGGGGAGACTTTCTGGCGCATGGCGACGGTCCCGGACCGCCGTTCCGGCGAACTGCTGCTCTGGAAGGATACGGCGGCGAGCCTCTCCCGGCTCGGTGCCGGGGTCGGGATTTCGGCCCTGCTCGCGCTCCTTCTCGGCGTGCCCATCGGCCTGATCCCGAAAGTGCGCGCGGTGCTCTCCTCCTTCATCGCCACCTTTTCCCTGATCCCCCCGATCACCGTGCTGCCGATCCTCTTCATCGCGGCCGGGCTTGGAGAGGTCTCGAAAGTGGCGCTGATCATCATCGGCACCGCCCCGGTGATGATCCGCGCCATCGCCCTCGCCGTCGCGGAACTGCCGGCGGAAATCCTCGTGAAGGCCCAGACGCTCGGCGCCTCGACATGGCAGATCATCCTGCGCGTGGTGCTGCCGCAGATCTGGCCGAAACTCGTCGTGGCGATCCGCCTCGGCCTGGTGCCGGCCTGGATCTTCCTGATCTCCGCCGAAGCCATCGCCTCGACCGAGGGGCTCGGCTACCGGATCTTCCTGGTCCGCCGCTATCTCGCGATGGACGTGATCCTGCCCTATGTCGCCTGGATCACCCTGATCGCCTTCCTGCTCGACCGGACCCTGCTGCAAAGCTCGAAAAAGCTCTTCCGCTGGGCACACCTTTCCGGGGAGTCCTTCTGATGCTCAGCGTGCAGGGCCTTACCAAGAGCTACGGAGACTTGCCCGTTCTGGAGAAGATCGATCTCGAGGTGGAAGAGGGTGCCTTTTGCGCCATCGTCGGCGCGTCCGGCTGCGGCAAGTCGACCTTCCTGCGCCTGCTGCTCGGCCAGGAAGTGCCGAGCAGCGGCGAGATCGCGCTCGACGGCAAGATCCTGCCGCCGGAGCCGACGCCCGAACGCGGGATCGTCTTCCAGCGCTATTCCGTCTTCCCGCATCTGACCGCGCGCGAGAACCTTTTGCTGGCGCACGATTTCGAGGGCAGTCCCTTGCTCGCGCGGGCTTTCGGCACCAGGCGCGCGGATGCGGAAGAGATGGCCGACGCCCTGCTGGAACGCACCGGACTTGCCAATGCCCGCGACCGCTTCCCGGCGCAGCTCTCCGGCGGCATGCAGCAGCGCCTCGCCATCGCCCAGACCCTGATGAAACGGCCGCGGCTCCTGCTTCTGGACGAGCCCTTCGGTGCGCTCGATCCCGGTGTGCGCCTCGAGATGCACGAGCTACTGCTCGAACTCTGGCGCGAGCACGGCATGACGATCTTCATGGTCACCCACGATCTCTCCGAAGCCTTCAAGCTCGGTACCCGCGTGCTGACCTTCGACAAGGTCCGCCACGACCCGCAATTTCCGAATGCCTATGGCGCCACGATCACCTACGACCTGGCCGCCGACGGTTCCGCCTTTCCCGACAACCTACCGAAGGAAGACCCCGATGCTGAGTCAGAGTGACGGACGCAGATCCACACGCCATGCCGGCGCATCGTCCCCGACCCGGAACGACCGGCGCTTTCACCATCCGGATTTTAACAAGCGCGAGATGCAGGGCTGGAAGGCGCTGGAAGCTGAAGCCGAGCTTTCAGCCGACGGCTGGCGCCGGGAGCAGAAATGGGCTCTCGACATGGGTCTGCCGGGCTCGGACAGCCTCACCGACAAGTCGATCCCGACCTTCGCGCGCGGCGAGCTGCCTCATTTTGCTGGCATCAACACCTTCCTGAAGGCCCCTTACGTAGAGAATGTCCGCGACGTGGCGAAATATGACGCGGCCGTCGTCGGCATTCCCTTCGACTCGGGCACCACCTACCGTCCGGGTACGCGCTTCGGCCCGCAGGGCATCCGGCGGATCTCCGCGCTCTACACGCCCTACAATTACGAGATGGGCGTCGATCTGCGCGAACAGATGACGCTCTGCGACGCGGGCGACGTCTTTACCATCCCGGCGAACCTGGAGAAGAGCTTCGACCAGATCACTCGGGGCGTCTCGCATATCTTCTCCTCCGGCGCCCTGCCGATCATGCTCGGCGGCGACCATTCCATCGGCTTCCCTTGTGTGCGCGGCATCGCGCAATGCACTTCCAAGCGGATCGGCATCATCCATTTCGACCGCCATATCGACATCCAGGAGAAGGATCTCGACGAGCGCATGCACACCACGCCCTGGTACTGGGCGACGGAGATGGACAATGTGCCGGCGACCAACCTGGTGCAGCTCGGCATCGGCGGCTGGCAGGTGCCGCGCCCCGGCGTGAAGCAGGCCTTCAAGAAAAACACCAACGTGCTGACGATCAACGATATCGAGCAGCTCGGCATCGAGCGCACGGCCGAGATCGCACTCGAACTCGCCTGGAAGGACGCGGACGCGGTCTATCTTTCCTTCGACATCGACAGCGTGGATTGCGGCTTCGTGCCCGGCACCGGCTGGCCGGAACCGGGCGGCTTCCTGCCGCGCGAGGCCTTGAAGCTGCTCGGGCTCATCGCCGCTGAAGGGATCTGCGGACTTGAGGTCGTGGAAGTCAGCCCGCCCTACGACACCTCGGACATCACCGCCTTGCTCGGCTGCCGGGTCGCAGTCGAGGCGATGGGCTCTCTCGTCGCGCACGGCAAGATGGGCGCCCACAAGGCGATCATCGACAAGCCGGTCTCGTATTGAGGAGAGCGTCCATGCACAAGCATCCGCACGGCCCGCATCACCATCATCATCCTCACGACCACCACCACGAGCATGATCACGGCCACGGGCATAACAGCCCGCCGCCAACCGCCTCCCAATGGCAGACGCCGCACCTGCCGCACGGCGCGCACGATCACGGGCACGGCGAGGAGATCAGCGACGAGTTGAAGGATCTCGATCTGGTCGAGAAGGCCTTCGCGGAGGGCTTCGCGGCGGCGAGCGATCCGACCAGCTTCCTGCGACTTGCGAACATTCCCTTCACCGGCAAGCGCGCGGACGGCACGCGGCTGCACCTGCTTCGCGTGGAACAGCATCAGGGCACCGATATCGGGACGGTGACGCCGCATCTCGGCGGCGGCAGCTTCCGCTACGCCCCGCTCCCGGCACGCATGACCTCGCGGCGGGATAGCCTCGATTTCATCTATCTGGAAGGCGACCGGACGGTGAAACTGTCGCTCGCCGACGCAAAGGCACTGACGCCGGACGAGGAGGAGCCGTCCGGCGGACATTGACGGGGAGAGAGCAATAGCGGGTCACTCCGCCGGCTGCTCGTCCGCTTCCGCGATATCCGGAATGTCACGGGCCTCTTCGAGCTCGCTCTCCAGCTTGCCAGCGGCGTCGGCGCGGGCGGCGGAGAGGCGGGCCAGCACGACATAGAGCACCGGTGTCAGATAGAGCGTGAAGACGGCGGCGAGCCCGAGCCCGCCGAACACGACCCAGCCGATGGCGGCGCGCGCCTCGGCTCCCGGCCCCGAACTCAGGATCAGCGGCAACCCGCCGAGCACGGTCGAGATCATGGTCATCGCGATCGGCCGCAGGCGGACCAGGGCAGCGCGTTCCGCCGCCTGCCGCACGCCGAAGCCGTGATCGCGGAGCTGATCCGCGAACTCGACGACGAGAATGCCGTTTTTCGCCATCAGTCCGATCATCATGACGAGACCGATCTGGCTGTAGATATTTACCGAGGTGCCGGTCAGCATCAGGGCATAAATCGCGGCGGCAATGCCGAACGGCACGGTCAGCACAACGATGGCCGCACTGGTCACGCTCTCGAACTGAGCCACGAGCACGAGGAACACGACGACGATCGCGATCAGATAGGTGATCGCCACCTCGTGCGAGGTCTCGTCCAGGGCTTCCGCTTCGCCGAGGAGGATCAGACTGACATCGTCGGGCAGGATTTCGGCGGCCAGTTCCTCGACCTCGGCGATAGCGTCGCCGAGCGGTTTGCCTGACTTGAGATCTGCGTCGATTTCCACGGCGCGGCGCTGGCGATGGCGGTCGAGTTCTGCCGCGACCCCCTCTTCCTTCAAGGAAACAAGGCTGGAGATCGGGATCAGCTTGCCGCGGTCGGTGCGCACAAAGAGGTTGGTAAGGTCCGTCGGATCGTCGATCGCGCCGCCGATCGCCTCCAGCCGGATCGGGATCGACTCGTCCCGCACATTCAGATCGGCAATCTCCAGCCCGTCGATATTGACCTGCAGCACGTCCGCCAGGTCGTCGAGATCGACGCCGAGATCGGAGGCCCGGCGGCGGTCGATCTTGACCGAGAGCTGCGGCTGCGTCGGCTGGTAGGAGATCCGCACGTCGGAGAGATCGGGAAGCCTGTCCTCGATCGCCCGGGAGAACTGCTTGGCGACCTCGTAGAGGCGCAGATAGTCGGTGCCGGTCAGCGCCACCTCGACGCCGCCGCCGGCGGACCGCAGATTGAGGCTGTTCGGGCTGTAGACCCGGACGCGCATGCCAGGAATCTGGTTCATCTTGCGCCGGATCTCAGACATGATTTGCTGCTGCGAGCGGGAGCGCTGCTCCCAATGCGCGAGCGGCGCGGAGATATAGACCCGGTTCAGGTCCCAGCGCCCGACGATGGTGAAGATCGAGGTGATTTCCCCGCTCTCCACATAGGGCTGGAGGACCGCTTCCATGTAATCCGCCTGTTTGTTGCTGTATTCGAGGCCGACACCGTCCGGGCCGGTTCCCATGATGTAGATCCGGCCGCGATCCTCGGACGGCAGCAGTTCCTGATCCAGCAGCTTGAAGGTCAACCAGGCGCCACCCGCTACTGCGATCGACAAGGCGATGACGATGACCGGCCCGGCGAGCGCCGCCTTCAAGGTCGCGCCGTAAATCCGCGCCAGCCGATCACCGAACCGGCCCAGAAGCGTGCGCAGTCCGAGCCGATCCTTGCCGCCCTCGGCAAGCCGGGCCGAGAGCGCCGGCACGAGCGTCAACGCAACGAAGGACGAGATCAGCACCGCGATGGCCAGTACGAAGCCGAATTCGCGGAAGAGGCGACCCGCCGTGCTCGGCAGGAAGGAGATCGGCACGAAGACGGAAATCAGCGTCGCCGTCGTCGCGATGACCGCGAAGAACACCTGGCGGGTGCCGAGCACCGCCGCCGCCCGGCCTCCGAGTCCCTGCCCGCGGCGGCGCTGGATGTTCTCCAGCACGACAATGCTGTCGTCGACGATCAGGCCGGTCGCGAGCACGAGCGCCAGCAGGGTCAGAATGTTGATCGAGAAACCGAGCGCCCAGATCGCGGCGACGGAACCGATCAGCGCGACCGGGATCGAGACACAGGGCACGAGTGTCGCGCTCGGCGAGCCGAGGAAGATCCAGAGCGTCACGATGACGATCAGAACCGCGAGCAGGAGACTGAACAGCACTTCGGAGACCGAGCCCTCGATGAAGAGCGCGTCGTCGGAGGTCACGATCACCTCGATCCGCTCGGACCGCTTGTTGAGGCCGGCGACCGCCTTGTGGACCTTCTCGGAGATCTCGATGGTGTTGGACTGGGCCTGGCGGATGATGCCGAGGCCGATCACCTCCTCGCCATTGACCCGAACGAGACTCTCCGGATCCTCCGGCCCGAAGAAAACCTGCGCCACGTCGCCGATCCGCACCGCGCCGCGGATGATGATGTCCTCGACCTCCTTGGCGGATTCCACCGTGGCGTTGGCGCGTACCAGCAATTCCTGGTCAAGCGAGGCGAAGCTGCCGGCCGGAATATCGAACGGCGCCTTCTCCAGCACCGAGATGACATCGGCGACGGAGAGGGCAAAAGCGCTGAGCCGCATCGGATCGAGAACCACCCTGAGCAGGCGCTCGCGGTCGCCGTATTGCGTGACGTCCGCGACGCCGTTGATAGAGATCAGCTCCGGAATGACGTCGGTCTCGACGATGTGGGTCAGCGTGTCTTCCGTCAGCCCGTGACCGAACACGGCGAGCTGAAGAATTGGGCTCGCGTCGGCGTCCGCCTTGATCACGGTAAGCTGCTCGACATTATCGGGCAGTTCCCGTTCGACACGGCTGACCGCCTCGCGAATATCGGAAGCGGCGACGTCGAGATCGGCCGACGGGCTGAACTCCGCATGCA
The DNA here is from genome assembly GCF_024662015.1 of Nisaea acidiphila. Lineage (NCBI taxonomy): Bacteria > Pseudomonadati > Pseudomonadota > Alphaproteobacteria > Rhodospirillales > Thalassobaculaceae > Nisaea > Nisaea acidiphila. Next base: position 1,840,945 of record NZ_CP102480.1, read on the forward strand.
GGCGGAAATTGTTCTCCTCGCTGGAAGAGCGGATGCGCTGCACGCCGTTGACGCGGGCGACCGCGCCCTCGACCAGGCTGGTCACCTCGCTGTCCATGGTCTCCGGCGAAGCGCCGTTGAGGATGCCGCGCACGGAAACGATAGGCCGGTCGACATTCGGCAGCTCTCGGACTTCCACTGCGAGGATCGCGGCCACGCCCGCAAGCGCGATCAGCAAGTTGAGAACCAGCGCCAGCCAGGGGCGGCGGACGCTGAGCGACGGCAGGTCGTTCTCGGAGCCGCTGCTCATCATGACGTGGTCGCTTCCTGCTCTGCCTTGATCGGCGGCTGCGCCGGACCGTTGCCGGGCAGGATCTCGACCTTGGTCCCCTCACGCATGCGGTGCAGCCCGTGGGTCACCACCTTGTCGCCTTCCGCGAACTCCGCATCGAGCAACACGGTGGCTTCCTGGCGCTGGACGATGGAGACCGGCAGCCGGCGCGCGGTACCGCCGCTGACCGCCCACACGAAGGAGCCGTCTCCGCCCCACTGAATGGCGACTTCCGGGACGCTGGCCCGGGTCTCGCCCTCGACATCGAGCGTCACGCGGAAGCTCATACCGGGGCGCAGTCGGTCGTCCGGATTGGGGATCCGCGCCCGCACGACGAAAGTCCGCGTCGCCTCGTCGATCCGGCTGTCGATATCGTAGATCGAGCCGCCCTCGATCGGCGCAGTATCCCCGGTCCAGAGCGCCAGCTTGACCGGGCTTCCGACACCAATCCGCCCCAGCATCCCTTCCGGCACCTCGAACCGGACCAGCAGGCTCGAACGGTCGTCCAATACGGCAATCTCGGTCCCCGTATCGACCCGGTCGCCGACCTCGATATCGGTCATGCCGATCCGGCCGGAGAAGGGGGCAAGCAGGAAACGGTCTTCCAGCGCGAGCTGCGCGCGCTCCAGTTCGATCTTCGCAGCGTCGACCGCGGTCACGGCGTCGTCCAGCGCCGCCTGCGTCGAGGCGCCGCTCTTGCGGAGCTTGGTCAGCCGTTCGGCGACCCGTTGCGCCGCTTCCAGCCGGACCCTGGCGAGTTCCACCGCGAGCGTCTCGGTCTTGTGATCGAGTTCGAGCAGAACCTGACCCTGGGAGACATTGCCGTCGGTCCTGAGCGCGGTCGCAATGACGCGTCCGTCGGCCACCGGATGCAGCCGCGCGGACTGGTAAGCCCGCGCAGTACCGACGGCCTCTGTACGGAGCCGTTCCCTGACGAAGCTCACATCGGCCACGACCACCGCCGCCGGGCTTTTCTTACCGCCGCCGCTCTTGCCGCCGGCCTCCTCCCCGAACCCGAGAAGCGGCCCGAGATAGACCCAGCCTCCGGCGAGGACGATTGCGGCGAGGGCCACGACAAAAAGCTGACGCACGATACTCATCGGCAGGCCCCATACAGACTTCAGCTGATTTTAGAACGCGGGAAAAAGAGTAATCCGTCGCAATAAAAAGTCTATCAGCGGAAAAAACGATTCCTGCCAGTGAAATCTGTGCGTCCGCCCTGTTCTGACGTTTACTCCGGACGCGGCTGGATCGGCGGCTGCACGTCGTCCGGGATCGGGCATCGATATGGTGTCCTAGCAGTCCTTGCCGCGTGATCCGCCTTGGCCGCCGCCATCAACCCTTCGTCCCGGATCAGGTCGACGGCGGTGCCCGCCATCACTTTCGCCGCGTAGATCATTCCCTTGTGCGCGGCGGGGGCCATGCCCTGGGCCGTCATCTGCCAGGAATGGCCAGGCGTGCCGATCGCCTGGGTCGCGACCCGCGCCTCGATCGTCGGCACGACCCAGCTCACGTCGGACACATCGGTCGAGCCCGGCATCGAAACGCCTTTGCACTCGAGCGGCACAATGAAGTCACAGAGCGGCGTATCCTCTTTTTCCTCCACTCCGGCCTTTCGGTATTCGTTGGCGATGTCCTGATCGGTCAGGGTCGCCTGAATCTCCGACGCGTATTTCCGGTCATCCGCATCGAACGGCACAGCCCCCAACCGTTGCATGTTCTCGAACATCGTCTGCTCCAAGGGAGTGTTCGCGAGCATGTTGGAGACCGCGCTGACGATCTTCCAGGTCATCTTGGTCTCGGTCATCAGCGCCGCGCCCTCGGCGACCTTCTTCACCCGTTCGACCAATTCCTGCATCCCCGCGAGATCGCGCGCCCGCACGGCGTGCCGCACCTTGGCGAAGCCTTGCACCACGTTCGGCGCTACACCGCCGCCGTCGAGCATCGCATAATGGATTCGGGCGTCGGACGGCATGTGCTCGCGCATGTAGTTGACGCCGATATTCATCAGCTCCACCGCGTCGAGCGCGGAGCGGCCGAGATGCGGCGCGCTGGAGGCATGGCTGGAACGGCCATGGAAAGAGAAGTCGATGCGCGTGTTGGCAAGCGAGTTGGCGAGCCCGACGCGGGTGACGCCGGCCGGGTGCCAAGTCACCGCCGCGTCCACGTCGTCGAAGGCGCCGGCGCGGACCATAAAGCCTTTCGCCGCGCCGCCCTCTTCGGCCGGGCAACCGTAGTACCGCACACGTCCCGGAGTGCCGGTTTTCTCAAGCCAGTCCTTGAGGCCCGCGGCGGCAAGCAGCGCAGCGGAGCCGAGCAGGTTGTGACCGCAGCCATGTCCGTGTCCGCCGGGCTCGACTTCCTTCGGCTCCGCGATGTTGGCGACCTGGCTGAGACCGGGCAACGCGTCATACTCGCCCAGCACCGCGATCACCGGACCTCCTTCGCCCGCCTCGCCCATGATCGCGGTCGGAATGCCGCCGACATCCTCGGTGATATTGAAGCCATACTGCTCCAGCATCTTCCGGTGCTCCTCGACGGAACGGTATTCGGTGTAGGCGATCTCGGGCATGCCCCAGATCCGGTCCGCGAGCCCGATGAAATCCTCACGGTGCCCGTCGACAAGTTCCCAGATCATTTCGGCATTAGACATGGCGCTCTCTCCTGGACGCGGTATCAGGCCGGGCGCGGGAAAGGCGGGAAGTGATGTTCCGGAGGCCGCGCCGGGCCGATTAGGAAGGACGGGAACGATGCGCCGCGGCCGGAGAGGGGTCAAGCAGCCGGAGTGTCAGCAATCCGGCTGCGTTTCGGAAAGAAGCCCCCCGAGGCGGACCGGCTCGGCATGCGTCGCGAGACCGGTCGCATCGTCGCTGATGACCAGAAGTCCGGAGACCGTCGCCGGGCCGTCCGCCGCTTCGAGACGCGGCCGCGCGGTCTTGGAGAGGAAACGTTCGACCGGGGCTTCCTTGTTCATGCCGATGACGCTGTCATAGGCGCCGCACATGCCGGCATCGGTCATGTAGGCGGTGCCGCCCGGCAGCACCATGTGATCCGCCGTCGGGACGTGCGTGTGGGTGCCGACCACCGCACTCGCGCGTCCGTCCAGGAAATGACCCAGGGCGAGCTTCTCGGACGTCGCCTCGCCATGCATGTCGATGAAGATGAAGTCGGCGCCGTAACCGAGCGGGCATTCCTCGACGATCTTCTCCGCCGCCCGGAACGGGCAGTCGCTGGTATCCATGAAGAGACGGAGGATCACGTTGGCGACCAGTACATGCCGGCCGTCCCGCGTCGGGTAAAGCCCACTGCCCTTGCCGTTGGTCTCGGGCGGAAAGTTCGCCGGGCGCAGCAGGCGCGGTTCGGCATCGAAATAGGTCAGGATCTCACGCTTGTCGAAGGCGTGGTTGCCGGTTGTGATGACATCCGCTCCGGCATCGAACAGGGCTTCGGCGATGTCCGGCGTGATCCCGAAACCGCCGGCGGCGTTCTCGCCGTTCACGATGGCGAAATCGACCGAGAGCCGCTCGCGCAGCTCCGGAAGCCGGTCGTGCACGGCCTCGCGGCCCGCCCGTCCGACGACATCGCCGAGAAAGAGAACGCGCATCGGTCAGGCCTTTCCGAATTCTGTGAAACCGGCCTCGGTCAGCAGGGCATCCAGCCGCTGATCCGTCGCCTCGCGGGGGACCGCATCGACGCGCTGCGCCTCATAGGCGATGCCGATCGCCCGGACCGGCCCCCCGGCCCGCAGCTTCTCCAGAGTGCGGTCATAAAAACCGCCGCCATAGCCGAGCCGGTAGCCCGCATCGTCGAAGGCCAGCATCGGCACAAGCAGCATCGTCGGATCGAGTTCCGGCGCGCCGATATCCGGCACCAGGCCGCCGAGACCGGCTTTCACCAGCGGCGCCCCCGGTCCCCAGAGCCGGAAGCTGAGCGGCGCGGCCTTGCGCGCCACGACCGGCAGGACGATCCGGTGGCCCCGCGCGTGAAGCGCATGCATCAGCGGCCGCGGATCGATCTCCGTACGGAACGGCCAATAGGCGGCCACGACGGACGCTTCGGGCAGGCCGGCACTTTCAAAGAAGAGATTACGGATCGCATCGCCGGCAGAGACCCCGAGCACGGCGTGAGCTTCTTGGCGGCGCAACTCGATCCGCTGCCTGAGGGCAGCTTTCACGCTCTCGATGCCGTTCGGCGATGTCTCGGAAGTGGACGCGGTTTCCGGCAAGGGCCGTCTTTCGTCTGGAATAAATCAGAACGGCGCCACGACGACCGTTGGCCGTAGTAATCCTCTGTGGCCTGCAAAGCAGGTGGGCGCCGCGTACCGGAACCAGGGTCCCGGCAGAGACAGCTCCCGAAGGATCGTTTATAGCCCCAGGGATTGTGAGGCCTGACGCATCGCGCAGCTACCGTCCGCAGACATATCTAGGCGCGTTCAAGCTGGTCTGCAATGCTCTCGATCCGCCCGGCCATCGCGTCGAGGGCGGCAGCGATCTTCTCCTCGCTCTCGCCGAGTGGCGCGCCACCGCCTTCAGCCGCGACCTCCCCCTCGATTTCGCGAAGATCGACAAGCTCGTCCGCGATCAGCAGCGACGCCATGACGAGCAGGCGCGTATCGCCGATCTGGCCGATCTGCTCGACCAGATCCTTGATGTGGGAATCCACCATGGACGCGAGGCTGGCGATGCGGCTTTCCTGCCCGTCCTCGCAAGCAATTCGGTAGTTCTTGCCATTTATATTGATCTCGACCTGAGCCACCGGCTTATCCTTCCAGCACGAATTTCAGACGGCCGATGGTCTTGTCCAGCTTCTCGCTGACCTCGTCGGTCACCTTCGAGAGCTCCGCATATTCTTTTTTTGCGGCATCAAGTTCAGCCTGCAGTTCGGAAGAGCTGGAGCTCAGTTCGAGAGCTTTGTGCGCGGCAGAGTCGAGCCGTTCGATCGCGGCTTCGAGACGGGCGGCGGCAGCATCGAGTCGGGACATCCGGTCCTGTCCTTGATTATGCGTGTTCACGGGCGTCCCGCGCCCGGCCGCGCAAGCATACAAACTGCAATATCAAGGCGTCAACGCGCGGCCTTGAGAGAGTGCTTCATCCGCAGTCAACTCCGGAGTTGACTGCGCTGGGGCAGGACGGCATTTTCACCCCGCCTTTTCCGGGGCCCTGACGGCAATCCGCGCCCGCCCCGCTCATCAGATGCGGCCTCCCGTCCGGTGCGGTTCCGGGCAAGGGCGCCGCCGAACACGATTGACGCTCATGAACACGACATCTCCTGCTGCAAGCGACGGTCCGGGAAGCGCCGTTTCGCACGACATGCTCGCGAATGCGATCCGCGCACTCTCGATGGACGCGGTGGAAAAGGCCAAGTCCGGCCATCCCGGCATGCCGATGGGCATGGCCGACGTCGCGACCGTGCTGTTCTCCGAGTTCCTGAACTACGATCCGAAGGCTCCCGACTGGGCGGACCGCGACCGCTTCATCCTGTCGGCCGGCCACGGCTCGATGCTGATCTACTCGCTGCTGCATCTGACCGGCTATGACGATGTCACGCTGGAGGAGATCAAGAACTTCCGCCAGCTGAACTCGAAGACCCCGGGCCATCCGGAATACGGCCACACGGCCGGTGTCGAGACCACGACCGGCCCGCTCGGCCAGGGCTTCGCCAATGCCGTCGGCATGGCGCTCGCCGAGCGCATGACCAATGCCCGCTTCGGCGACGACCTGGTCGATCACTATACCTATGTGATCGCCGGCGATGGCTGCCTGATGGAAGGGATCAGCCACGAGGCCGCTTCCATGGCCGGCCATCTGAAGCTCGGCAAATTGGTGGTGCTGTTCGACGATAACGGCATCTCCATCGACGGCTCGACAGATCTCTCCGTTTCCGACGATCAGCTGATGCGCTTCGAGGCCTATGGCTGGCACACCAGCCGGGTCGACGGCCACGATCCGGAAGCGATCTCCGCCGCTATCGAGGCCGCCAAGTCCGACGACCGCCCCTCCCTGATCGCCTGCCGCACCAAGATCGGTTTCGGCGCGCCGACCAAGGAAGGCAAGTCCTCCTCCCACGGCGCCCCGCTCGGCACCGACGAGATCGCCGGCGCCCGCGAAAATCTCGGCTGGAGCGCCGCGCCCTTCGAGATCCCGGCGGACGTGCTGGACGCCTGGCGCGCCATCGGCGCCGAGCGGGCCGGTGCCCATGTCGCCTGGACCGCGCGCTACGATGCGACGGAGGCCGCGACCCGTGGCGCCTTCGATGCCGCCATGTCCGGCAAGCTGCCGGCCGGCGCCGAGAAAGCGATCAAGGAGCTGATCGCGAAGCACGCGGAAGAGAAGCCGAAGCTCGCCACCCGCGTCGCCTCGCAGAAGGCACTGGAAGCGCTGCAGCCGGCGATCCCGGAACTGGTCGGCGGCTCCGCCGACCTGACCGGTTCGAACAACACCAAGGTCGGCGGTCAGGACGCCGTTCAGGCCGGAAACTATGGCGGCCACTACATCTATTATGGCGTGCGCGAGCACGCGATGGCCGCGGCGATGAACGGCATGGCGCTGCATGGCGGGCTGATCCCCTATGGCGGCACCTTCCTCGTCTTCACCGACTATTGCCGTCCCTCGATCCGACTCTCGGCTCTGATGGGGCTGCGCGTGATCTACGTGATGACGCACGATTCCATCGGCCTCGGCGAGGACGGCCCGACGCACCAGCCGGTCGAACATGTCGCCGCACTGCGCGCGATCCCGAATCTCAACGTGTTCCGCCCGGCGGACGCCATCGAGACGGCGGAATGCTGGCTCGCGGCGCTTGAGGACGAGCATCGCCCGTCGATCCTCGCGCTGACCCGCCAGGGTCTGCCGACGGTGCGCGACGGCGACACGTCCGAGAACCTTTCCGCCAAGGGCGGCTACGTGCTGGCCGAGGCCTCCGGCGACCGCAAGGCGACAATCCTCGCCACCGGCTCCGAGGTCGAGATCGCGCTCGCCGCGAAGGAAGCCCTCGAGAAGGACGGCATCGCCACCGCCGTGGTCTCCATGCCCTCGATCGAGCGCTTCGCGGCCCAGGACGCCGCCTACCGCGCATCCGTGCTCGGCTCCGGCAGCGTTATGGTCGCGGTCGAGGCCGGCATCCGGCAGAGCTGGGACGGGCTGATCGGGCTCGACGGCATATTCGTCGGCATGAACTCATTCGGCGCGTCCGCGCCATACGGCGACCTCTACAAGCATTTCGGCATCACCAGCGATGCCATTGTGGCCGAGGTCAAAAAGCGTCTGGGATAATCCCACCATCGCCGCCCCCCGTCGGGGCGGCGTTTTTGTACGAGCGTGAAAGTCAGGAGGAAATCTGATGAGTGTCAATGTTGCCATCAACGGGTTCGGACGGATCGGCCGTCTGGTTCTGAGGGCACTCGCGGAGAGCGGTCGCGACGATATCAAGGTCGTCGCCATCAACGATCTGGGACCGGTCGCGACGAACGCGCATCTCTTGAAATGGGACAGCAACCACGGCCGCTTCCCGTTCGACGTGAAGGTCGATGGCGACACCATCGACTACGGCAAAGGCCCGATCAAGGTGACCGCGGAGCGCGACCCGGCGAACCTGCCGCACGCCGATCTCGGCGTGGACATCGTGCTTGAGTGCACCGGCATCTTCACCAAGAAGGAAGACGCGGCGAAGCACATCACGGCCGGCGCCAAGCGCGTCATCATCTCCGCTCCGGGCACGGGCGTGGACCTCACCGTCGTCTACGGTGTGAACCACGACCAGATCACCGCCGAGCACACCGTGATTTCGAACGCCTCCTGCACCACCAACTGCCTCGCGCCGGTTGCCTACGTGCTGAACGAGGCTATCGGTATCGAGCGCGGCTACATGACCACGATCCATGCCTACACGGGCGACCAGCCGACGCTGGACACCATGCACAAGGATCTCTACCGGGCCCGCGCCGCGGCGTCCTCGATGATCCCGACCACCACCGGCGCCGCCAAGGCCGTCGGCCTCGTGCTGCCGGAACTGGCCGGAAAGCTGGACGGCACCTCGGTGCGCGTGCCGATGGCCAATGTCAGCCTGATCGACCTGAAGTTCGTGCCGAAGCGCGAGACCACGGCCGAGGAAGTCAACGCAGCCATCGTCAAGGCCGCCAACGGCAAGCTGAAGGGCATCCTCGGCGTCAATGACGAGCCGCTGGTCTCGATCGACTTCAACCACAACCAGAACAGCTCCACCTTCGACCTGCTGCAGACCCAGGTGGTCGAGGGCAAGCTGGTCCGCGTGATGAGCTGGTACGACAACGAATGGGGCTTCTCTAACCGCATGCTGGACACCACCGCAGCGGTCGCGGCGACGCTCTAACAGACACAGGGAAGGACAACGGCGATGAAAATCACCCAGCGCGTCAAACGCATCCTCGACGGTTACGAAAGCGATTGCCCGGGTACCAAGGCGAACCTCGCCCGCATCCTGATGCAGGGCAAGCTCGGCGGCACCGGCAAGCTCGTGATCCTGCCGGTCGACCAGGGCTTCGAGCACGGTCCGGCCCGCAGCTTCGCGCCGAACCCGGACGCCTACGATCCGCACTATCACTTCAAGCTGGCGATCGATGCGGGTCTCTCGGCCTATGCCGCTCCGCTCGGCATGATCGAGGCCGGTGCCGACACCTTCGCGGGCCAGATCCCGACGATCCTGAAGGTGAACAGCTCCAACAGCCTCGCCCGCGACAAGGAAGGCCCGAGCCAGGCGCTGACCGGTTCGGTGCAGGAAGCGGTCCGTCTCGGTTGCTCCGCCATCGGTTTCACCATCTATCCGGGCTCCGACAACGCCTTCGAGATGATGGGGCAGATCCGCGAGATGACCGAGGAAGCCAAGGCCTACGGCCTCGCGGTCGTGGTCTGGTCCTACCCGCGCGGCGGCGATCTCACCAAGAAGGGCGAGACCGCGGTCGATATCTGCGCCTATGCCGCCCACATGGCCGCCCTGCTCGGCGCCCATATCATCAAGGTGAAGCCGCCGACCGAGCATCTTGAGCTCGAGGCCGCGAAGAAGTCCTACGAGGCCAACAAGATCGCCATCGGCACGCTGGCCGAGCGCATCGAACATGTCGTGAAGTCCTGCTTCAACGGCCGCCGCATCGTCGTCTTCTCGGGCGGCGAGGCGAAGGATCTCGACGGTCTCTATAACGAGATCCGCGGTCTGCGCGACGGCGGTGCCAACGGCTCGATCATCGGCCGCAACACCTTCCAGCGTCCGCGCGAGGACGCGCTGGCGATGCTCAACACGATCATCGACATCTACAAGGGCAAGGCGTAAATCTTCGTCCTGCCATTGGGTTTGAGGGGGCGCCCGCCCATATGAGCGGGCGCCCTTCGCATTTCTAGAGACGAGACCATGTCCAAGCAAAGCTGCGAGCTCTACCTCATCACACCGCCGAAGATCGATCCCGACGCCTTCGCCGAGGATCTCGCGGCAGCCCTAGATGCCGGCCCCGTGGCCTGCCTGCAGCTCCGCCTGAAAGAGGTCTCCGACGACGAGATCAAGCGCGCGGCGGAGGCCTTGCTGCCGGTCTGCCACGAACGCGGCGTGCCGCTGCTGATGAACGACCGCCCCGATCTCGCGCTGCTGACGGGCTGCGACGGGGCACATGTCGGCCAGCAGGACACGCCCTACGAGGAGGCGCGCCGCACCCTCGGCGACGAGGCGATGATCGGCGTCACCTGCCACAACTCGATCCATCTCGCGATGGAAGCGGCCGAGGCCGGCGCCGACTATGTCGCCTTCGGCGCCTTCTATCCGACCGAGACCAAGGAAATCATCCACCACGCCGAAATCGAGACCCTAGAGACCTGGGCCTCCTTCTCGACCGTGCCCTGCGTCGCCATCGGCGGGATCAACCACGATAATGCGAAGCCGCTGATCGAGGCGGGCGCGGACTTCCTTTGCGTGATCACGGCGGTTTGGAAGCATCCGGAGGGTCCGGCGGCGGCGGTGAAGGCGTTCAACGCGTTGATGGCCAGCACCTAAAGCTATCTAAGGTTTCGGATCGAAGGCGCGGTAAGTTTACTCCTATTGTCTACCCAGATCGCTGTGTTCGATCGCGCCGTGTCCCTGGCCAAGATCGTAGATGGTCTTGCTTTTTCGGACGAGTTTCCCGCGATCCTTTTTGTTCGCCTTCGCCCGTCGCTCCTCTTGCCCCCGCTTGGAATCCGCCCGAGTGATGACGTTGAGTTCAGCTGACCACGCAGGATCCCGCGTGTGATTGTCCAGATAAGCGATCATCCGTTCGAACGTGGAGCGCCGGCGCATCAGTTCGGCCTTTGGAAAAGCCGTTTCATCTCCCGGCAGTCGCTGCAGTACATTGATGGCGGCCAGCGAAGCGAATGCCTCACTGTCTCGCGGATGCTTGTGCAAGACGGCCTCCGCAGTGACGCGCGACCAGTCCGGCCGCTTATCGGCAAGGAAGGCAGCGAATTCCATCGTCATCGCAAGCGTAATCCAGGAATCTGCGAAGTCCGGACGATCGACCGTCGCAGATAGGCTCTCTACCGTCCGGTCGACCGCCGGGCCGCCCTCGTTGCGTGAGATCAGCAGCAGGATTTCATCATAGAGTCTGCGACCTCTGCCATTCATCCTCTCGATGCGCTGGCAGAGTTCCACATAGTTCCGATCCGCTTCGCGCTCAGCCGACGCAGCCTGAGCCGCGCGGGCATATTCACGAAGCAGCGTGAGCCTCTGGAACGCATCCCTCCCTAACCGATCGACCTGGACCAACATTTCGTCCGGTGAAATCTCCTCCGAGAGGAATGCAAAAGAATCCGTCACAAGATCCGCCGCTTCCCGGAAGCGCCCGGAATAATACATCGCCTGCGCGGACTTCAATGAAAGCTCAAGGCTTCTTTTGTCGTCGGCGGGCTTTGCATTGAACGCCGCCAGTTCAGCCGAATCATATCTCAGGATGTCGTGAGCGCGCTTGACGAGCGCCTCCATCATGCTGGTTGCTCCAACCTTAAATGCAACGCTGGAAAGGTCGAGGAGCAATTCCGCCGCGTAGTCTGCACGGAGCCGATTGCCGTCGATAAATGACGCCACTCGGCGAATCTCCCGCAGAGCATCGTCCAGATGTCCCTCATCGCCACTCGCGAGAAAGGCGGCGCTTTCGAGGAGGACGCGTTCTCGCGCCAGAATGACGTTATATTTCGCATAACGCCGCTCCGCTGTCGGCGCGCTGTGTTCGACGATAATACGTCGCGCCTCTCTGAAATCATCGAGACGGGTGTTGAGCCTGATCCACAATCCGAGGTCGTGGAGATGAGATTTCGCGATTTCCTCGGGCTCCAGCAGCGAAATTCCGTTCGCAAAAAGCTGTCGACTCTCCGCAAGGCGGGATGGCTGCAGAATGGGCTCCGACGGAAGCAAATACCCTTCGGCCGCCTTCTCGCTGTAAAACGGCTCGGCTAGCAAACGGGCAAGCTCTATCCGAGCCTTTGCCAGTTCATCCGATTCCCAATCGGTGCGCTCAAGCGATTCAATCGCTTCACGGTAAAGGCTCTCGGCCAGTTCCTTGTCGACATGGCGAAAATGCCACGCCTTTGCGGCTTTCATTTGCCCGACATGGAAGTCGGAGCCGGCCGCCCCGGCGATGGCAATGGCGTCATCGAGAAACTCCGGGATGATCGCTGCGTTGCCATTCAGCCTCAGCGCCGAGACCGCTTCGAGGTATCTGGACATCTGAGTGTCGAGATCCTCATGTGCCCGCGAGACCGCGACCATCTTTCGAAGCGCATCCGCCGCCTGTTCGCGGCCTTTGCCAAAGGAAAAACCTCCCAACATTTTCCAGATTTCGATCTGCTTGGCGGGGTCGGCCTCGCTGATATGCATGCGGACGGTCGGCACATCGTCAGAACCACGTCCGGCGCCGGTCGTGCGGCAGGCCGTCAGCGCAAGAACCATCAGGACTGGGAAGATTGCGACCCGCAAATTCATCGATGTCTCCTCCGTCCGGCTCAGTCGTAGCTGAATTGCTTGACCGTCACGCTCGAGTTGCTCCCGGGAGCGCCGAAACTCTTCTCCGTGGTCACCGTCGGCTTCTTACGCGCCGCATCACCGCTCTTGTCGGACGGTTTCTTCGTGACCACGCCGTCCCAGAAATTCAGGTCGTCGCGCCAGTCAAATCCCGGCAGGTTCTGCTCCATCCACGTGATCTGCGCCGTGACTCTCGGCTCAAGCTCAACGAACGGCTCGTAGAGCTCGCCCGAGCCGCCTGTCTTCAGTTTCAGTGCGGAAATCATGCGCTCCAGGCTGGAGACATCCCGGTCGGCCGGGGGAACGGACAGGTAGCGCTGCGCCGCCAGCGCTGGAAACGGCATGTTGCCCATGTGCTCATAAAGCGCGATATGTTCGAACATGGAAACGATCATCGCAATCCCTGCGTCCGAACGGAGCCGGCGTGGATGATTGATCTGCTGGGCCGAGCTGAACATGAAGCCGAGCTGCTGCGGCGTCAGACCCTCGACCATGATCCTGCTCACACCGCCTTCGAGAGGCGTGCGGGTCTTCGTGACCGCATCGATCGCTGCCGCCGCACGGTGGAAGGCTTCCCGCGCGCCCTCTTCGCGGGAAATCACGGCATCGGCGCGCGTATAGCCATAATAGAGCAGGAGCCGCATGCCGCTCGTCTTGAGCGCCACGACGTCCAGTTCGTGCAAGTCCTCAGGCCGCGGCTGGTCGGCAATGAAGTCAAGGGCACCTGAATAGATCTCCCGGGAGGCCTCCGGCATCCCGGCGAAGAACAGGAAAGACCCGATCTTCATCGCGGCTCTGGCGTGATCGTCAAAGCGCTTCCAATTCTTCGACCGGGCGCGCTTGCCCTCGGCATCCGCCTGCAGCACCACGAAGCCGCGGCGGAGGGCATCCTCTGCCGCGCGGCGCGCTCCGAGCGCGTGCGCCATCTTTCCGAGCTCGAGGTAACTGCCGGATTTTTGCAGCGCCAGCGACTTCTTTCCGTCGACCTCCACAGCGGCCAGCTTCAATTCGCTTGCGATCCCATAAAGATATGCCTCGTCGCCGGAGAGCTGGTATCTCGCGGAGCGGACCTGCAATCGCGCCCTCAGCAAGGTCATGGAGAGGTCGTTCCTCTCGTCGTCCATGGTCAGGCTCGGGTCGGTTACGCCGTCGATCATTCCGGCGATTTGCTCCGCTTCCTCCCACTTTCCGGCCGCGGCTTTTGCCCGGATGCGCAGCACCCGCCCCGCGACATTGATCCATTTCTCGCCGCTGGCGACAATGGCCGCATCGGCTTCGTCGGCAAGCCGCTCCGCCTCTTCGAGATTCTTGGAATAGAGCAGCTGCGCCAGACTGAACTGGCTGTACGCGCGCTTCACCTTCGCACGGTCGGCATCGCCGGCCCCGTCGTAAGCCTCGATGGCTTCCCTATAGAGCCGGATCGCGCGATCTGGATTCCGGTCTTTCTCGAATTGTCCCATCACCGATTTCACACGGCCTACTTCGGCCGGGGACCCGATGGCCGTGCCGGCCCTATCCTCCGCCTTCCGCAACGCCTCATTCAGGAAGACCAGAGCCTGCTCCGGGTGACCATAGACGTCGAGCGTGATAGCGATTTCGACCCGCTTCTCGATCTCGTCCGAAGGCGATTTGTAAGCGTCGATGACTTCAAGCACCTGGCGATAGTTATGGACAGCGCCAGCAATATCTTTGCGTGCCAGCGCGTTGGTCGCCTCAGATTCCCAAAAGAATATCTGCGTGTCGGGTGCTGCTTGGCTAATGTGCTTCACCGGTTTAGTGACACAACCCGTCACCATCAAAATCGCGGCAAATGCCACGATAGCACGCAAATAGATCACATCCGCCCCCAGGCCGGTCTCCAGATAATACGCAGATCTTTTGAACGGTTCGAACTTCCCAGACAACCCTTTAGGGCGAATTGCCAGATGCCGGCACGCGCGAAACCAGCGGATCTGGCCGACTGGCCAAGCAGAGTAAGGCCGTCCCCCCTGTGACCACGGCGATCTCGAAACATCCGGACGGGCCGGTGACAGGCCTCTGACCTATCCGCCGCACTTCGGGTTGTCCACGCTCCAAACCAGCCCGTGCCAGGTTCCACCGCCGGGCGCTTGCTGGACAAAATCGAGGGACGATCGGCGGACCAGTCCAAGCTTCCGCATCACGCTTTGGGAGCGCACGTTCTCGGCGCCTGTATAGGAAATGATTCCCGTAATCCCGAGGCGATTATTGGCATCGTCGAGCGCGGCGCGGGCGCTCTCGGTCGCATAGCCGTGCCCCCATGCCCGGCGAACGAGCCGCCAGCCGACCTCGTAGTGCGCTCCGAGAGGGTGACCAGGCGACAGGCGAGGCATGACACCCGCGTAGCCGATGAAACGGCCTTCGAGATCCTCGACGGCCCAGCGGGAGATTCCATGCTGCCGCAAGGCTTCCCGATAGCGCTCGAATTTGCTGTGGCTCGCTGCGAGATCGAGGGCGCCCCCAAGGTCGGCCATGACCTCTTCATCGGCATGCATCTCCGCAAAGGGAGCGAAATGCCCTTGCTCCCAAGACTTGAGGCGAAGCCGTCTCGTCTTGATTTGCTCGCTCATCTCGGCCGCTCCCGTCCCACCCCGATTCCCGGACCGGAGTATTCTGCAGATCTGCGGGTGCAGGCGACCATCGGAAAGGGCGCATGGCTGCCCTGCCATGCCAATTTCCGGAGCCGCCCCCAATAGACTCCGCCCGCGCAACCTGATAAAAGCGCGCCGCACCCGATATTGCGTACGTTCGCGCGAGTTTCGCGCGGCGTCGGCCACTTCGATCGCTCGACGGACAGAGACATGAAAATCAACGGCAACGCCATCCGCATCGGAAACGTCATCGAACACAAAGACCGCCTCTGGGTCGCCGTGAAGACCCAGGCCGTGAAACCCGGCAAGGGCGGCGCCTTCAACCAGGTCGAGCTGAAGGATATCCGCAGCGGCACCAAGCTGAACGAGCGCTTCCGGGCCGACGAGCAGGTCGAGCGCGTGCGCCTGGAACAGCGTCCGGCGCAGTTTCTCTATGCCGAGGACGAGCTGCTGACCTTCATGGATAACGAGACCTACGAGCAGACCCAGATCGCCAAGGATCTGATCGGCGAGAACGTGGTCTTCCTGCAGGACGGCATGGAAGTGCAGATCGAAAGCCACGAGGGCGAGCCGCTCTCGGTGCAGCTGCCGGAAACCGTGGTGCTGGAGATCGTCGAGGCCGATGCCGTGGTGAAAGGCCAGACCGCCTCCTCCTCCTACAAGCCGGCCGTGCTCGAGAACGGCGTGAAGATCCTCGTTCCGCCGCATATCGAGAGCGGGACCCGCGTCGTGGTGCGCACCGAGGACAGCACCTACGTCGAGCGCGCGAAAGACTGATAACGGCAGCCGCTGCGGCGGCGTCCCGAGCCCTATACGAACTGGAGAGACCATGGCGGCCCGTTCGCCCGCGATCAACGTAATGGTGAAGTCCGCAATGAAGGCAGCCCGTCAGCTGCTGCACGACTTCAACGAGGTGGAACAGCTGCAGGTCTCCAAGAAAGGCCCCGCGGATTTCGTCTCCACCGCGGATACCGCGGCCGAGAACACCATCACCGGCGAGCTGAAGCGGGCGCGGCCGGATTACGGCTTTCTGCTCGAGGAAGGCAACGCGGTCGAGAGCAAGGACCCGCAGGGCCGGCGCTGGATCATCGATCCGCTCGACGGGACCACGAACTTCCTGCACGGCATTCCCCATTTCGCGATTTCCATCGCGCTCGAAGAGGCGGGCCAAATCGTCGCCGGGGTGATCTACGAGCCGACCCGGGACGAGATGTTCTGGGCGGAAAAAGGCAAGGGCGCGTTCCTGAACGACCGGCGCCTGCGCGTTTCCGCCCGCCGCAACATGGAAGACAGCGTGTTCGCGACCGGCATCCCGACCCTGCGCGGCAAGGACCACGGGACCTATCTGAAGCATCTCGAGGCGGTCATGACGCGCTGTTCCTCCGTGCGCCGCTTCGGCGCCGCGGCGCTCGATCTCGCCTATGTCGCTGCTGGCCGCTACGACGGCTACTGGGAGCGGGGGCTCAGCCCCTGGGACATCGCCGCGGGCATGCTGCTGGTGAAGGAAGCCGGCGGATACTGCACGGACTACAAGAACCGGGACAAGTGCCTGGAAGCCGGCGAGGTGGTCGCGGCGAACGATGCCGTGCACGGCAAGCTCCTGAAGACTCTGCGCGACGCGACAAAGGCCTGAGCGCGCCTTAGGCTGTTGTCGGTAAAAGCCGTGATGGGATAAGGTCTTCCCCGAGACCTAATCTCCCATCGAGGACGTGCTGCAATGGCCGAGTCACGCAATCCGGGCCGACGCCCCGCCCTACTTCTTCTCGCAGGCCTGCTCGCCGCACCGGCGGGCGCCGCAAGCGCGCAGGAAACCGTCTATATCGGCGGCACCGGCGATCAGGTCGAAATCAATCTCGACGTTCTCGATTCTCTCGGCACGCCGCCGAACGTCGCCGGGATGCTGCGTTCCGATATCCGCCGTAGTCAGGCCGCGGCCGGGTTGCCGTTGCCGCTGCCGGGCGAGACGCGCGCACCGGTTTCACGCGCCGTTCCGATGCCACCGCCGAGCCGCCCGGCAACCAGCCGGCGCGTCGTCGCAGCGCAGCCGGCGCTGGCACCCGCCGCCCCCAAGGCTCCGGCACCGGTCCTGCCGAGCGCCCGCCGCACCACGCCTGCCCCACAGCAACCGTCCCGCATCGTGACCGCGCCGGCCGCACCGCGCGTCACCGCACCGGTTCCGAGCGCGCCGAAAGTCGCCGCGACGCCCGCGCCCAAGGTCACCGCACCGGCGAGGGTGGCGATCCCGGCGCCCGCGCCGGCCGCCCCCAAGGCAAGCGCCACCGCGACGACCAAGATTCCCGACATCGAAGTGCCGGCACCACCCTCGACCTCGACGCGGACCGCGTCGGTGACGCCGCCGCCTCCGCCACCTGCGGTCGCAAGCACGCCGGCGACGGCTCCGGCCAAGGCCCCCGCGGCAAAAGCGCCGGAGCCTGCGAAACAAATCGCCTCCGCACCGCCCGCGCCGAAAGCGGCCGCTCCGGCACCGTCCGCCTCCGGCAGCGGCGCCGTCACCAGCGTCATCTTCGAAACCGACAGTAAATCCTTGCCGGGCGATGCCGAGACCGCGCTCAAAAGCGTTGCCGAGAAGATGAAGGTGGACGAAACCATCCGGGTTCAGCTCATGGCCTATGCCAGCGCCGGCGAACGCTCCGAGGCCAAGGCACGGCGGCTCTCCCTTTCCCGCGCGCTCGAGGTCCGCTCCTACCTGATCGGCCAGGGCATCGCCAGCACCCGCATGGACGTGCGCGCCCTCGGAGACCGGGCGCCGAGCGCCCCGAGCGACCGCGTCGACCTTACCCTGGTCGCGCGCTGAGAACAGGCCGGGCGGACCGAATATCGCCGCAATTGCGGCGCATAGAACCGGTCGCAAAGCCGGAGCATAACGACCAAGCCCGCCACGCGCGGCCCGAGTTCTGGGGATCGATCAGGTGACCAAGCCCACGCGTTTTCTCGTCCGGATGGCGATTTTCCTGCTGCTAGTCAGCGCGGTCGCCGTACTGCTTTTCGCGCCGCTGTTCGATGCCTTCATGGCCAACGCGGCGCTGAACGGAATGATCCTCGCCACGCTGGTCATCGGCATCCTCTATATCGCCCGCCAGGTCGCCTCGCTCGGCCCGGAAGTTTCCTGGATCGAATCCTACCGCACCTCGCAACCGGGCCTCTCGGTCCAGCAGGCACCGACCCTGCTCGCGCCGGTCGCGACCATGCTCGGCGAGAAACGGGACGACCGGGTCAGCCTCTCGGCGATGTCCCTGCGCTCCCTGCTCGACTCGATCGACGCCCGTCTTGCGGAGAGCCGGGACATCTCGCGCTATATCATCGGCCTGCTGATCTTTCTCGGCCTGCTCGGCACCTTCTGGGGCCTGTTGCAGACCGTCGGCGCGGTCGGCAACGTGATCAACAGCCTCAGCGTCGAGAGCGGCGATCTCGGCACTGTCTTCGACGACCTCAAAACCGGTCTCGAGAGCCCGCTCGGCGGCATGGCGACCGCTTTCAGCTCCTCGCTCTTCGGGCTCGCCGGCTCGCTCATCCTCGGTTTCCTGGAACTGCAGCTCGGCCAGGCGCAGAACCGGTTCTACAACGATCTGGAGGAATGGCTCTCCGGCCTCACCCGCCTGAGCTCCGGCGGCGGCGTGCTCGCCGACGGGGAACATTCCGCGAGCGCCTACCAGACCGCTCTCTGGGAGCAGACGGCCGACAGTCTCGACAAGCTGCAGCGAGTGATCCTCCGGAGCGAGGACGACCGCCGGCAGGCCAATGCCAACCTGATGGCGCTGAACGAGAAGCTCGGCACCCTGGTCGACCAGATGCGCGCGGAGCAGGACCTGATGGTGAAGCTCGGCGAGGCCCAGCTGGAAATCCGGCCGGTGCTGGCCAAGATCGCGGAAGGGCAGGGCTCCGGCGGCCGCGACGAGCTGATGCGCAGCCATTTGCGCAATATCGAGGCCTATGTCGCCCGCCTCGTCGAGGAAGCCTCTGAAGGCCGCAGCCGCACGGTGGAGGAGATCCGCCAGGAGATTCGCCTCGTCGCGCGCACCATCGCGGCCCTCGCCGAGGAAGAGCAACGCTAGGGGAGCGCGGCCATGTCCGCCCGCAGCCGCGCCTCGACGCGCGACACCAATATCTGGCCCGGCTTCGTCGACGCGCTCGCCACCCTGCTGATGGTGATCATCTTCGTGCTGATGGTTTTCATCGTCTCCCAGTTCTACCTGACCCAGGCGCTCTCGGGGCGCGACGAGGCGCTGAAGAACCTGCAGGCCGAGATCGCCGAGCTTTCCGAACTGCTGAATCTGGAGCGCGAGACCAATACGGAGCTGCGCCTCAATGTCGCCCAGCTCTCCACCGAGCTGCAGGCCTCCATCGCGCGGCGCGATGCGCTCTCCCAGCAGGTCAGCCAGCTCATATCGCAACGCGACCAGCTCGAGGACCGGCTGGCGGAATCGGTGCGCGACCGCTCGAATATGCAGCAGCGCCTGTCGGAGCTCGAAAACAGCCGGGCCGGCACCGAGGCGCGGCTGACCGAGGTTTTGAGCGAGCGCGACGCCCTGCTCTCGAAGCTCCGCTCCGTCGAAAGCGAGATGGCGGTCGTCAAGGCGGAGCGCGACGAGATCAACGCCGGGCTGGAAGATGCCTTCAAGGTGATCGAGGCCGACCGCGAGACCATCAAGACCCAGCTGGCGGAGCTGGAGAGCCTCCGGCGCGATCTGCTCGCGCTGAAGGACCTGCGCCGGCAGCTCGAGGGAGAGGTCGCAGAACTTGCGGCGCTGAAAGAGAGCCTCGAGGAAAACCTCGGCGAGACCGAGAGCCAGCTCGACGCGGCCAAGCTCACCGCCGAGGAGCGGCAGGCCCGGATCGAGGAACTGCTCGCCGAGATGGGCGCGCTCCGCGACCGCTCCAAAGAACTGACGGCAACGCTCGCCGAGAGCGAGGAGCGCACCGTCCTGCAACAGCACGAGATCGAGGCGCG
Organism: Nisaea acidiphila; assembly: GCF_024662015.1. NCBI lineage: Bacteria > Pseudomonadati > Pseudomonadota > Alphaproteobacteria > Rhodospirillales > Thalassobaculaceae > Nisaea > Nisaea acidiphila. Next base: position 1,860,842 of record NZ_CP102480.1, read on the forward strand.
GGATATCCGGCTTGCCGAACTCACCGCCGACTTCAACCGGACCGCAGATGCGCTTGGCGCGGAAAAGAAGATCTCCTCGGAGGCGCAGCAGCAGGTCGAACTGCTCAACCGCCAGATGCGGGCGCTCCGCGAACAGCTGCTCGCGCTGCAGGAAGTGATGGACGCGCTCGAGGCGAAGAACAAGGAACAGCAGGTCGAGATCGTCGATCTCGGCGCCAAGCTGAACCGCGCGCTCGCCACCAAGGTGCAAGAGCTTGCCCGTTTCCGCTCGGAATTCTTCGGCCGCCTGCGCGAGGTCCTGAGCGGGCGCGAGGGTATCCGTATCGTCGGCGACCGCTTCGTCTTCCAGTCGGAAGTGCTGTTCGACAGCGGCTCGGACCAGATCGGCCCGCGCGGCCAGATCCAGCTCCGCCAGTTCGCCGACCAGCTGAAGGACATCGCCTCGAAGATCCCGACGGAGATCGACTGGATCCTCCAGGTCGAGGGCCATACCGACCCGGTGCCGATCTATAACGAGCGCTTCAAGAACAACTGGGACCTCTCCGCCGCCCGCGCCATTTCGGTCGTGCAGACCCTGATCTCGGAAGGCATCCCGGCGGGCAAGCTCTCCGCCACCGGCTACGGCGAGTTCCAGCCGATCGACGCGCGCAAGGACGAGATCGGCAACAGGCGGAACCGGCGGATCGAGATGAAATTGACGCAGCGGTAGAACTCTCCCCGGTCGTCATTACCGCGAAAGCGGGGCCCCAGAGATCGTAGAACGCCGCCCGTCTTCCCTGTGTCCCCACTTGCGTGGGGATGACGACTGGAAAGGCAAGAAAGCGCCGACCTACTCCGCCGAGATCGCCAGTCCCGCCGCCGCGCTGTCGGCGAATTGCAGGTCGGCGAGGTGGCGGTAAAGCGGGCTGGTTTCCAGCAGCTCGGCGTGGCGGCCCTCGGCCACCAGCCGGCCCTCTTCCAGCACCAGGATGCGGTCGGCCTTGAGCACGGTCGCGAGGCGGTGGGCGATGACCAGCGTGGTGCGGCCCGGCATGATCGCCTCCAGCGCCTTCTGTACCGCGCGCTCGCTCTCGGCGTCGAGCGCGCTGGTCGCCTCGTCGAGCAGCAGGATGGCGGGGTCGCGCAGGATGGCGCGGGCGATGGCGATGCGCTGGCGCTGGCCGCCGGAGAGGCGGACGCCTTTCTCGCCGAGATGGGTCGCGAAGCCGTCCGGCAGGGCCTCGATGAAGCCCTTCGCGTTCGCCGCCTCGGCCGCCGCGCGGACCTCCTCGTCGCTCGCGTCCGGGCGGCCGTAGCGGATATTTTCCAGCGCGTTGTCGGAGAAGATCACCGGCTCCTGCGGCACCAAGCCGATCAGCGAGCGGAAGGCGACCGGGTCGGCGTCCCTGAGGTCGACGCCGTCGATGGTCACGCGGCCGTCCTGCGGATCGTAGAAGCGCAGAAGGAGCTGAAAGATGGTCGACTTGCCGGCACCGGACGGACCGACGATCGCAACGCGCTCGCCCGGCTTTACGGAGGCGGTCATGCCGCTGAGGGACGGGACGTCGGGGCGCGCCGGATAGCGGAACCCGACATTCTCGAAGGAGACGAGCCCCTTCGCCGGACTGGGCAGCGCGACCGGATTGGCGGGCACTGAAACCTCGCTCTCGGCCTTCAGGAGGTCCATCAGCCGTTCCATCGCGCCGGCGGCCCGCTGCAGGTCGCCGATCACCTCGGAGAGCGCGCCGGTCGAGCCGGCGACGACCGCGGCATAGAAGACGAAAGCGGAAAGCTCGCCGGCGCTGATCCGCCCGGCCAGCACGTCCTTGCCGCCGATCCAGAGGATCACCGCGACGGAGCCGAAGACCAGCGTGATGACGATCGCCGTCAGCGCCGCACGGGCGCGGATGCGGCGGAGCGCGGTAAAGAGCGCGTCCTCGACCCGGTCTCCGAAATTGGCCCGGTCCACCGGCTCGTGTGCGAAGGCCTGCACCGCACGGATGCCGTAAAGCGTCTCCTCCGCATAGGAGCCGAGATCGGCCACCCGGTCCTGGGTCTCGCGGGACAGCTTCCGCACCTTGCGGCCGAAGACGATGATCGGCACCACCACAATGGGCACCACAAGGAAGACGTAGCCGGTCAGCTTGGCGCTGGTGAACAGAAGCATCACCATGGCGCCGAGGAAGAGCAGCGTATTGCGGAGCGCGATCGAGACCGAGGAGCCGACCACGGTCTGCACCAGAGTGGTGTCCGTCGCGATGCGCGAGAGCAGCTCGCCCGTCCGCATGGTCTCGAAATAGCCGGGACTGAGCGAGATCACGTGGTTGAACACCGCCTTGCGGATATCGGCCACCACCCGCTCGCCGATCCAGGAGACCAGGTAGAAGCGGGCATAGCTCGCCCCCGCCAGCAGGATCACCACGCCGAGCAGCACGATCACCGCCTGGTCCAGCAGCTCCGGATCGCCGGCCGAAAAACCGTTGTCGACCAGGTGACGCAAGCCGTTACCCATGGCGAGCACCGTCACAGCCGCGACCACCAGCGCCACCATCGCGCCTGCGATCTGCAGGCGGTAGGGGGCCACGAACGGCATCAGGGCTCTCAGCGGCCCGAGATTGCGCCGACTATTCTCTTCACTCATACCGGTTTCCCGCAAAAACAGGCGCCTTCGCACTTGCGCTCGGCACCCGTCTCCTATATATCGTCGCGCTCTTGATCAGGATTTATACCCGTGCCCATGAACGCTCGGGGGCAGGAGTACGAGAAATGAAGGCTGATATCCATCCCGATTATCACGAAATCACCGTCGTGATGACCGATGGCACCGAGTACAAGACCCAGTCGACCTGGGGCAATGCGGGTGACGTCCTGCGGCTCGAAATCGATCCGAAGACCCATCCGGCCTGGACCGGTCAGCACCGGATCGTCGACAGCGGCGGCCAGGTGGCGCGCTTCAACAAGCGCTTCGCCAACCTCGGCATCTAATTCGCATATCCTGCGGGCTCCGGCCCGCGGAGACGGAAACGGGCGTCCTTCGGGGCGCCCGTTTTGCTTTGCGCATCGCCCCTCTTGAAACCGATTTTCGGTCTCCCCAAATTTCCAGTCAGGCGCCGTTGCCACTAATCGGGACGGGGCCTTTGGAAACGCCACCCGGCCGACGATCAGGCGGGTGACAGAATTGAAGACCATGTTGCTTTGAGAGGATATGGACCCAATGCGTACGATCGATTTTTCCCCGATGTTTCGGAATTCCGTCGGCTTCGACCGCATGGCGCAGCTCGCCGACGCGGCGCTCCGCAGCACCGCGCAGAATAACGCCCCGGCCTACCCGCCCTACAATATCGAAAAGGTGAGCGAGGACGATTACCGCATCACCATGGCGGTCGCCGGTTTCGCCGAACAGGACATCGACATCACGGTGAAAGAGAACTCGCTTGTCGTCACCGGCAAGGTCGAGAAGAGCGAGGAGGGCGAAACCCGCCAGTTCCTGCATCGCGGCATTGCCGAGCGCGCCTTCGAGCGCCGTTTCGAGCTTGCCGATTTCATCAAGGTGACCGGCGCGGAACTGGAGAATGGCCTGCTCCATGTCTCCCTCGTCCGCGAGGTCCCGGAAGAGGCGAAGCCGCGCAAGATTGCGGTTCGCACCGGCGCGCCTGCCATTGAAGGCAAGAAGGCCGCGTAAAGACCCTCGACATCCCCCCTCCCGAGAGTCTTCCGGTGCGGCCCGGGCCGATCCCCCGCTCGGCCCGGGCACCCCGTTAGCAGAATGACAGATGCCCGACTCGATTGAAGCCGGGCATTTTGTTTTCTGTTGCCGTAAAACAACTGTCATTCCCGCGGCAGCGGGAACCTAGGGATCCAGATCACAGCTCTACGCTCTCTGGGTCCCCACTTGCGTGGGGATGACAACCATGGAAATGGAACGATCGGGCTAAGCCGCTTCGGCGAGGCCCAGTTCCGTCTCGCAGCGCGGGATCCAGGCGGTGAGGTTTGGGCGGCCCGAGAGCTCGAGACCGCCTTCGCCGGCAAGACGCGTATAGGCGAGCAGCGAGATGTCCGCGATGGTCAGCCGGGTGCCGACGAGAAACGGACTCTCCGCAAGCCGCCGCTCCATGTAATCCAGTGCCGCCTCGGCCTTCTCCACCCGCCAGCTCTCCCGCTCTTCGGCGCGCTTGCCCTGGTAGAGCATCTGGAAGCGGCAGACCGCGACATAGGGCTCGTGGCTGTACTGTTCCCAGAACAGCCATTCGAGCACCTTCGCCCGCTGGAACGCATCGGCGGGCAGCAGGGTGCTGCCTTCAGCCAGATAGATCAGCACGGCGTTCGACTGGGCGAGTGTCCGCCCGCCGCCGAAATCCACCGCCGGGACCTGTCCCGCCGGATTGATGGCGAGAAACTCCGGAGTCCGGCTCTCCCCCGCCATGATGTCGACATCGACGAAACGGTAATCGAGACCGAGCAGGTCGGCTGCGAAGACGATCTTCAGGCAGTTGCCCGAACGCCGGTCCCCATAGAGCGTGAAAAGCGGCGCGCTCAAGCCCGCTTTTCCCGGCTCGTATAGCTCAGCGGCTGCGGCAGTCGGGAGACCATTTCCTTCGGAACGACCTGCCAGAACTCTCCGACTTCCTGGGCCCAATTGATCAGCAGACGCTCCGCGAAGCGCGACTGGGTCTGCTCCACATGCTCCTGCACCAAACGCTTCAGGGACGCTTCCCAATAGTCGGTCTCGATCCGTTGCCAGATCACGGATTCCGGATTGACGTTCCGCTCGAAACTGCCGTCGCTGTCATAGACGAAGGCCATGCCGCCGGTCATGCCGGCACCGAAATTCTCGCCCACGCGGCCGAGCAGCACGGCGGTTCCGCCTGTCATGTACTCGCAACCGTTGGAGCCGCAGCCCTCGACCACCGCCTCGGCGCCGGAATTGCGGACGGCGAAACGTTCGCCCGCCTGACCCGCCGCGAAGAGCTGACCGGCGGTCGCGCCGTAAAGCACGGTATTGCCGACGATGGTGTTCTCGTTCGAGGCGAACTGAGCTGCCGTCATTTGGCGGATCACGATGGAGCCGCCCGAGAGCCCCTTGCCGACATAGTCGTTGGCATCGCCGAACACTTCCAGCTTCAGGCCCTGCACCGCGAAGGCGCCGAGCGACTGGCCGGCGGAGCCGCGCAGGCGGACCGTGATATGGCCCGGCTGCAATCCGCTCATCCCATATTTCCGGGTGATCCGGGAGCTGAGGCTGGTGCCGATGGCGCGCAGCGTGTTGGCGATATTGTAGGTGAGCTGCATCTTCTCGCCGCCTTCGAGCGCCGGCTGCGCATCCTTGATCATCTGCGCATCCAGCGTCTCCGGCACCTCGTTCCGGCCCTCGACCGCGTTCATCACCGGCAGCCCGCCGCTGTCGGCGCGCACCAGGATCGGGTTGAGGTCGAGATCGTCGAGCGACGGATCGCCGCGGCTGACCTGATGCAGCAAGTCGGTCCGGCCGATCACCTCTTCCAGGCTCCGCACGCCGAGTTCCGCCAGGATCTCGCGCACTTCCTCGGCGATGAAGGAGAACAGATTGACCACCTTCTCCGGCGTGCCGTCGAACTTGGCGCGCAGGCTCTGGTCCTGGGTGCAGACGCCGACCGGGCAGGTATTGCTGTGGCACTGGCGCACCATGATGCAGCCCATCGCGACCAGCGAGGCGGTGCCGATACCGAACTCCTCGCCGCCGAGAATGGCGGCGATGACCACGTCGCGGCCGGTGCGGAAACCGCCATCGACGCGCAGCGTGACCTTGTGGCGGAGCCGGTTCAGGGTCAGCACCTGATGCACCTCGGAGAGGCCCATTTCCCACGGAATACCGGCATATTTGATGCTGGTCTGCGGGCTGGCGCCGGTGCCGCCGCCATGGCCGGAGATCAGGATCGTGTCCGCCTTCGCCTTGGCGACGCCGGCGGCGATGGTGCCGATGCCGGAGGAGGCGACGAGCTTCACGCAGACCCGGGCGTCCGGGTTGATCTGCTTCAGGTCGTAGATCAGCTGGGCCAGATCCTCGATCGAGTAGATGTCGTGGTGCGGCGGCGGCGAGATCAGGGTGACGCCTTCCGTCGAATGCCGCAGCTTGGCGATCATGGAATTGACCTTGATCCCCGGAAGCTGACCGCCCTCTCCTGGCTTCGCGCCCTGGGCGACCTTGATCTCCAGCTCGCGGCAGTTGTTGAGATACTCCGCCGTCACGCCGAAGCGGCCGGAGGCGACCTGCTTGATCGCGGAGCTCGGATTGTCGCCGTTCGCCCGCGGCTTGAAGCGCGCCGGATCCTCGCCGCCCTCGCCGCTATCCGACTTGGCGCCGATCCGGTTCATGGCGATGGAGAGGGTCTCGTGTGCCTCCGGGCTGAGCGCGCCGAGGGAGATGCCCGGCGCCACCAGACGTTTGCGGATCTCGGTGATCGAGGACACGTCCTCGAGCGCGACTTCCTCGCCCGTCGGCTTGAAGCCGAGCAGGTCGCGGAGATTGATCGGCTTCTGGGCGTAAATCTCGTTCGCGTACTTGCGATAGAGGTGATAGCTGTCCGTCGCAACGGCATGCTGCAGGGTATGCATCATCGGTCCGTCGAAGGCATGCCGCTCGCCCTGGCGGCGATAGCGGTAGAGTCCGCCGACCGGCAGCGTCACCACGGTATCGTCGAACGCCTTGCGGTGCTGCTCCAGAGCCTTCTTCTGGATACCGGCAAGGCCAAGGCCGGAGATCCGCGACGACATGCCCGGGAAGAAGCGCGCGACGAGCGAGCGGGACAGCCCGACCGCCTCGAAATTGTAGCCGCCGCGATAGGACGACAGCACGGAGATGCCCATCTTGGACATCACTTTCAGGATGCCGTCCTGGATCGCCTTGCGGAAGGAGGCGACACATTCGTCCAGCGGCTTGTCGCCGAAGAGACCGCGGGCATGGCGGTCGGCGATTGCCTCCTGTGCCAGATAGCCGTTCACGGTGGTCGCGCCGACGCCGATCAGTACGCAGAAGTAATGCACGTCCAGCGCCTCGCCGGTGCGCACATTCACCGAGGTGAAGGTCCGGAGCTGCTGACGCACGAGATAGGAATGTACCGCACCGGTGGCGAGGATCATCGGGATCGCCGCGCGGGTGGCGGAGATTTCCTTATCTGAAAGAATCACATGCGTGCAGCCGCCACGAACGGCGTCCTCAGCCTCCCGCTGGATCCGGTCGATGGCTTCCGCGAGAGCGGACTCGCCGCCCTCGACATCGAAGGTGCAGTCGATCTCCTCCGCCGTATCGCCCATATAATCGCGCATCGCCTGGAATTCGGCGTTCGACAGCACGGGAGATTCGAGCAGCAGGTGCTCGCACTGCTCTTCGGCTTCGTCGAGGATGTTGCCGAGATTGCCGAGGCGGGTGCGCAGGGTCATCACCCGGCGCTCGCGCAGGCTGTCGATCGGCGGATTGGTGACCTGGCTGAAGTTCTGCCGGAAGAAATGGTGCAGGCCGCGATATTTCTCGGACAGAACAGCGAGCGGCGTGTCGTCGCCCATCGAACCGATGGCTTCCTTGCCGCCTTCCGCCATCGGCTGCAGAATCAGCTCCATCTCCTCAAGCGACCAGCCGGAGACGACCTGGCGGCGGCGCAGCTCGTCGCGCTCGAGGCTGGCCTTCTCCTCGTGATGGCTCTTGATCAGGCCGTCGATCTTGACGCTCTTCTTGATCCACTTGCCGAACGGGCGGGAGTTGGCGAGGTGCTCCTTGAGCTCCCCGTCGTGATAGAGCTTCCCTTCGAGCAGGTCGACGGCGATCATCTCGCCCGGATCGAGCCGGCCCTTCTCGATAATATTCTTGTCCTTGATCTTGACCATGCCGGTCTCGGACCCGGCAATGAGAAGACCGTTATCGGTGATGCTATAGCGCATCGGGCGCAGACCGTTCCTGTCCATGCCGCCCAGCACCCAGCGCCCGCCATAGGCGGCGATCGCCGCCGGACCGTCCCAGGGCTCCATCACCGCGTTGCAATAGGCATAGAGATCGCGCAGTTCCTGGCTGAGGCTGCCGCCGTCGGCGACCGCTTCCGGGATCAACATGGTCTTCACCATGGGAAGCTGGCGCCCGGCGCGGACCATCAGCTCGAACACCGCGTCGAGGGCGGAGCTGTCGGAGCTGCCGTCCTGAATGACCGGCTTCACATCCTCGATCGCCTCGCCGAACGAGTCCGCCGCCATGCGCGTCTCGTGGCTGCGCATCCAGTTCCAGCAGCCTTTCAGCGTGTTGATCTCGCCGTTGTGGGCCAGCACCCGGAAGGGCTGCGCCGCGCGCCAGGCCGGAAAGGTATTGGTCGAGTAACGCTGGTGATAGATCGCGAAGTTGGAGACGAAGCGCTCGTCCAGCAGATCCGGGAAGAACTCGGTGACCTGCTCGGCAAGGAACATGCCTTTATAGATGACCGAGCGGCAGGAGAGCGAACAGATGTAGAAATCGGTGATGTTCTCCGCCAGCGCGGCGCGCTCGATGCGGCGCCGGATCAGGTAGAGATCGCGCTCGAAGGACGGCTCGTCCACGCCCTCATGGCCGGAGACCATGATCTGCTCGATTTCCGGGCGGGTCGCGTTCGCCTTCTCGCCGATCACGTCGACATTCACCGGAACCTGGCGCCAACCGTAAATCTTGTAGCCCCGCGAGAGGATCTCCTCCTCGACGATGCAGCGGCAACGTTCCTGCGCGGCAAGGTCGGTGCGCGGCAGGAACACCATACCGACCGCGATCAGACCGTCGCCGACCGGCTGACCGGCACGCTCGACATGCTCGCGGAAGAAATCCTGCGGGATCTGAAGATGGATGCCCGCCCCGTCGCCCGTCTTGCCGTCGGCATCGACCGCGCCACGGTGCCAAATCGCCTGCAGCGCCTGGATCGCGGACTCGACGACATCCCTGCGCGGCGTGCCATCGATGGAGGCGACGAATCCGACGCCGCAGGATTCGTGCTCATCCGCGGGATTGTAGGCATGAGCGGCTTCCAGCCGGGCCGCGTTGGCCTTCCACTGGGCCACGAATTCGGCGCCGCCGCCGATCGGAAACTGTTCGTCCTGTCTCATGTCGGTCATCCCCGGCTCAGGAAGCGAGATCGAGCGAGGCGGAGGCCTTCTGCTCGATATAGGCATGGATCTGGTCGGCCACGTCGCGGCCGTCGCGGACGGCCCAGACGACAAGCGAGGCCCCGCGCACGATGTCGCCGGCGGCGAAGACGCCGTCGAGGCTGGTCATCATGCTCGTGAAGTCGACAGAGAGCGTCCCCCAGCGGGACACTTTCAGCTCCTTCTCGCCGAACAGCTCCGGCAGGTCCTCGGGGTCGAAGCCGAGCGCGAGGATCGCCATGTCAGCCGGAATGGTGAAGCTGCTGTCAGGCACCACCTGCGGCGCCTGACGGCCGGTGGAATCCGGCACGCCGAGATGGATGCGGTGACAACGCACGCCATCGACGGCTCCCTCGCCGGTGAAGGCCTCGGGCGCGGCGAGCCACATGAACTCGACACCCTCTTCCTCGGCGTTCTGCACCTCGCGCTGGGAGCCCGGCATGTTGGCCTTGTCCCGGCGATAGACGCATTTGACCGACTTCGCGCCCTGGCGGATCGCGGTCCGGACACAGTCCATCGCCGTATCGCCGCCGCCGATCACGACAATATCCTTGCCGTTGGCGTCGAGACTGCCGTCCTCGAAGGCCGGCACCTTGTCGCCCAAACCCGTGCGGTTGGAAGCGGTGAGGTAATCCAGCGCCTGATGAACATTGCCAAGACCGATGCCCGGGCACTTCATCTCGCGCGTCTTGTAGACGCCGGTCGCGACCAGCACCGCGTCGTGCTTCTCGCGCAATTCGGCAACGGTGATGTCCTTGCCGACATCCACACCGGTATGGAAGGTAATTCCGCTCTCCTCCAGCACCCGGGTGCGGCGCTGCACCACATCCTTCTCAAGCTTGAAGTTCGGAATACCGTAGATCATCAGGCCGCCGATACGGTCGTAGCGATCGTAAACATGGACCTGATAACCGCGTTTGCGGAGCTGTTCGGCCGCCGCGAGCCCGCCTGGGCCGCCACCGATAATGCCAACGCTTTCCTTGCGCTCGCGCACGGGCTTCGCCGGCTTCACCCAGCCCTGCTCGAAGGCCGTCTCGGTGATATATTTCTCGACAGAGCCGATGGTGACCGAGTCGAATCCCTTCTCGATCACGCAATTGCCTTCGCAGAGACGGTCCTGCGGGCAGATACGGCCGCAGATCTCCGGGAAATTGTTGGTCGCGCTCGAAATCTCGTAGGCCTCTTCCAGACGCCCTTCCGCCGTCAGCATCAGCCAATCGGGGATGTTGTTGGAAAGAGGGCAATGGACCTGGCAATAGGGCACGCCGCATTGCGAGCAGCGGCTTGCCTGCTCCTGCGCGTGGTCCTCCACGAACTCGTCATAGATCTCGCCGAAATCCCGGCGGCGCTCTTCCGCCGCGCGCTTTGCGGGCATCCGCTTCGCCGTGTGGACGAATTTCAGCATCCGATCGGTGGTCATTCCACTCTCTCCCTCGGCCTCTTCGGGACCTGTTCCGCTTCGGGTTCCGTGCCGCCCGACTTGTCGTTCGTTCCTGGCACAATACCTCATCGGGGAGCGCCTATCTACGGAAAGCGACGAGAAAGGTCAATAGATAGGACTAATTTTTTATTCCCCCGTTGATCGGATTACAGGACGCCGCCGATCAGTCGTTTCACGATGAGCAATTAGTCTCAAATCGGACCTTTAACATTTATTCTTTCCGGATCAACCGGATGCTATAGTCCGGTCGCCGTGTCGGGGAGGTCGGGGGGCCCCCACCCGGCCACTCAAGCGAGTCCCGCCGAAGCGATTGAGACCGGAGCCCGAGCGTGCCGATCCTCCATCTGGCCATTCTCGCCCTCGTTCAGGGGATCACCGAATTCCTGCCCATTTCTTCCAGCGGACATCTGGTGCTCGTTCCCTTTGTCATGGATTGGCAGGACCAGGGACCGCTCCTCGACGTCGCCGTCCATGTCGGCACACTTCTCGCCGTCATGCTCTACGCCTGGCGCGAGATCGGCCTGATGCTCGCGGGGCTTTGGCGCCTTGTACGCGGCCGGATCGATCAGGGCGCCCGGCTCATGCTTCAGGTGATCCTCGCCTCGATCCCGGTCGTGATCGCCGGTTATGCCGTCGCGAAGTATGCCGGCGGCATGTTCCGCAGCATCGAGGTTATCGGCTGGACCACGCTCGGGTTCGGAATCCTGTTGGGCCTTGCCGACCGGGCCGGCATGACGGTACGGCGGCTCGAACACATGAGCTATGGCAGCGCACTCGTCATCGGCCTTTCCCAGGCGCTCGCACTCATCCCGGGCACCAGCCGCTCCGGAATCACCATGACTTTCGCCCGGCTGCTCGGGTTCGAGCGCGCGGACGCCGCCCGCTTCTCGCTCCTGCTGGCGATCCCGGCGATCGCCGGCGCCGGCACCCTTTCCGGCATCGAGCTCTGGCAGAGCGGTGACATGACTCTTACCCGCGACGCCTTCACCGCCGCCGGTCTCGCCTTCGTCTCCGCACTTGTCGCGATCCTGCTGATGATGGCCTGGCTCCGGCGGGCGGGGTTCCTGCCATTCGTCGTCTACCGTATCCTGCTCGGCGGGATCCTGCTCTATCTGGTTTATGCCGGTTGACGTACGGCTATCGTGCCCGATCGGTGATCGACCCGCGGCCATCGGTTTCCTAAAGTCTCGGCTCGCTGAAATAGAAATGCCCCGGGGAGGCAGGGAATGCGGTTTGCATCATTCAATCTGAACGGGAAAGCGACCTGGGGGTTGGCGACGGATTCAGGTCTGCATCCCGTCGATGCCGCGACCGAGGAACGTTTCCCGACGCTGAGGTCCGCGATCGCCGCGGATGCGCTCGCCTCCGTCGGCGCGGCTCTCGCGGGGACCGCCGCGGCCGTTACGGCAGACGAAGCGGACTTCCTTCCGCTCATCCCGGATCCCGACAAGATCCTCTGCATCGGCCTTAATTACGAAGCCCATCGCATCGAGGGCGGCTGGCCGGTCGTCGAGCATCCGACGATCTTCCTCCGCCTGCCGAATTCGCAGATCGGACACAGACAGCCGATGATCCGGCCAAAGGTCTCTGAGACGCTGGATTATGAGGCCGAACTCGCGGTCGTGATCGGCAAGGGTGGACGCTACATTTCCGAGGCCGGCGCGATGGACCATGTCGCGGGATATGCCTGCTACAACGAAGGCAGCGTCCGGGAATGGCAGCGCCATACCCAGCAATTCACGCCGGGCAAGAACTTCATCGGCACCGGCGCCTTCGGCCCCTGGCTGGTGACGCCGGACGAGATCGACGATCTCGGCGAGCTGGTGATGGAAGCGCGGCTTAACGGCGAGGTCATGCAGCACACCAAGCTCGACGACCTGATTTTCCCGATCCCCCGGCTGATCGAGTACATCAGCACCTTCACCGAACTGGTCCCGGGCGACGTGATCGTCACCGGAACGCCGGGCGGTGTCGGCGGACGGCGCGAGCCGCCGGTCTGGATGAAACCGGGCGACGAGATCGTAGTGGAGATCGACAAGATCGGTCTGCTCTCCAACCCGGTCGTCGCGGAGACCTGAGCCTGTGGGCACGGCCATCCCCTTTGACCGGGATTTCGAACCGCCCTATGGCGTTGTCGAACGCCTTGCTCCGGGATTGCGCCGGATCATGGCGCGCAATCCAGGTCCCTTCACGTTCCGGGGCACGGCGACCTTCATCGTCGGCGAGGGAAATGTCGCGGTGATCGATCCGGGGCCGGACATTGCCGGCCACATACCGGCACTCCTCGACGGACTCGGAGGAGAACGGGTCAGCCATATCCTGGTAACCCACACCCATCTCGACCATTCCCCGGCGGCGGCCGAGCTGAAGGCGAAGACAGGCGCGCCGACCTACGGCTATGGCCCGCACGGCAGCGGACCCGGCGGCATGGAAGCCGGCGGCGACCCGGACTTCGAACCGGATGTCCGGATCGGCGACGGGCAGCTCATCGAAGGCGGCGACTGGAGCCTGGATGCCCTGCACACACCCGGCCATACCTCGAACCATCTCGCTTTCGCCTGGCCCGAGCGCTCCATCCTGTTTCCGGGCGACCTGGTCATGGGCTGGTCCACCAGCGTCATCTCGCCGCCGGACGGCCATATGGGCGATTATCTCGCGAGCCTGCGCAAGGTGCTGGAGCGGGACGAGGAAACCTACTGGCCGACCCATGGCGGCCCGATCCGCGATCCGAAACCGTTTGTCGAAGCCTTCATCGCCCACCGCCGGGACCGCGAGGAGGAAATCCTTGCGTGTCTGAAGGACGGAATCACCGCGATCTCCGACATGGTACCGGTCATCTATGCCGACGTGCCGCCGGCGGTGCATGGCGCGGCCGCGCGCTCCCTGCTTGCGGCCCTGATCCATCTGGTCGAGACCGGCCGGGTGCGAACCGACGGCCCGCCGGACGAGGAAAGCGACTACCGGCTGCCCTGAGGCATTGAACTAGCTGTATCGGATATAGGGAACTTCGGTCCGGTAGCTGAAGAACGGATAGGTCTCGCGCGGCGCAAGGTTTTCGCCGGCCCGTCGTTTTATCTCCAGCAACATGAACTCCGTGACATCTACCAGCGGCAGCTTCAGTGCCTCTTCCAGCGGGAAGAAATCGAGATCCGCCAACTCGCCGCTGCCGCCGAGTTCGCCTTCCATCTCTTCTTCCCAGGCGTAGAAGAAACGGGCGTTGAAGCGGAACTTGCGTTTGGACGGCGTGATGGCGTGGCCGACATAGCCGAGCTTGCCGAGCTCCGGCGCGAGCCCCTTGCCGCCAATCTCGGACCAGGATGGGTGCGCGGTCGGGCCAAGATCGCCCTGCCCGGCCAGCAGCAGCCCGGTTTCCTCGAACGCCTCGCGCACAGCGGCCATCGGGAATCCGCGGGCCCGGTTCTCGTCCTTGGAAATGCGTTTGAGATCGTGCAGTTGAAGATCGCTTGCGAAGCCGACCTTGCGGTCCGCGGCATCCACCTTCCCGCCGGGGAAAACATAGACGCCGCCGAAAACGGCTTTCTTACCGCGCCGCCCCATCAGCACGTCGAGTCCGTCGCCGCTCCGGCGCAGGACAATCAGGCTAGCGGAATCCTTGGGGCGGGCAGGTTTTTGACCCGGCTCGACAAGTCCGGGCAGGGTATTCGGCGGGGCGCGTCTCATGAACTCTCAACGACTTGGCAGACTGACTGCCGCCCAGTCTAGGACGGTTGGAAGGCTTCCTCCAACCCTGTTCGCGCCCCTGCCGGGGAGGTCTTGACCTTAGAGGTTGTTCATCGCGCCGTAGTAAGCGATGTAGCCGATGAGCGCGAGGCAGCCGGCGCAGGTCAGAATGGTCTGGGTGATGCTGATGCGGTTCATGTCGAAGCTCCTTCCGGGCAAAAACGACTCACCGTTCCAATATAGGAGCCATACCGCACCGCAGCGCGCGCTGATATCGCAATGCACAATTGCACGTACAGCATAAGTCGAGACCTAGGCCGCCTATTATTTCCCAAATCCCCGCAATCGATCACGCCGGCGGCTGGCCCGGCGGGACCTCGAGCAGAGCGGTGAGCCGGCGGGCCGCGGTACGGGCGAGCTTGAGCGTCAAAGACTTTCTGCGAGCAGCATTCAGTTTGTCGGTCTCGGCTTCCCGGAAGATGACCGCTTCATACTGATCCGCAAGAATAAGGCCGCATTTCGGATCGTCGGGCAGTTGATCGCGCGGAAAGTCCGGCGCGACGGCGAAGAAAAAGCGGTCGCAGAAATCCAGGTATTCGTGCCATTTGCGGTCCGCCAGATAGTCCGCCATGTCTGACTTCACCTCGACGACGATAATCTCGCCGGCCGGATCGAGCGCCATGACGTCCACTCTCCGCCCCGACCGCAGGGGCATTTCCGTGACATGGCTCCAGTCGAGCTCGGTGAAGAGGCGGGTGACGCCGCGCGTGACCCGCAGCGTAATTTCCGGACGGACCGCCACAGCCGCGATCAATCGTCGAGACGAAGATTCAGCGCACCGCGCAAATCGGCGCCGGAAAGATCGGCCCCGCGCAGATCCGCACCGTCGAACTCGGCATCGCGCAGAACCGCGCCCCTGAGATTGCAATCCCGCAAATCCGCGCCGGTAAATACAGCCCCGCTCATCTCCGCCTGATGGAAATCGCCGCCCCTCAGGATCGCACGATCGAAGCGGGCACGGTCGAAATGGGCAGGCCAGCGCTGGGTCTTCGCCCCGACGATCTGGATCGGCCCCGCCTGAACGCCCGTAAGCCGCGCTTCCATCAGATTGGCCCGCCGCATCGTCACACCGCGGAGATCCGCGTTCGAAAGATCGGCGGAGCGGAGATCGGACAGAGCGAGATCCGCCATCAGCAGATTGATACCCGTCAGATCGCAGCTTGTGAGGACGCTGCATTCAAGATTGGCCGCGGCCAGATTCAGCCGGCTGAGGCTCTGTTTGCTGACATCACGCCTTTCCAGGGACGCCCGCGCTCCCTGCTTGCCGTTGCTTTTGATCCAGAGATCGTGCTGGATCATGATCTCCCGCATCTCCGGACCGAGCGCATCGAGTGCCCGGGGCATTCTCGCCAGCCGGAACTGGGGGTCGTCCGGGTTCATGTTCGAGAACACGGCTCCGGCGAGATCGGCTCCCGTCAGGTCCGTGCCGCTGAACACCACGTTGTAGAGGATCGTGCCGTGCAGGATCGCACCGGTCAGGGTCGCCTCGGTCAGATCGGCGCCTTCGAGATCGGCGCCCGTCAGGTTGGAATGGCTGAGATCGGCTCGAACGAACCGGGTGTTCCGAAGTTTCGCATCGGTCAGGTCGGTCTGCACGATAAACGCGTTCGACAGGCGCGCGCCGCTCATATCGGCGCGAGTCGCATTCGCCACCGCGATGTCCGCATCGACCGTGTTGTAAGTGACCGCAACGAGGTTGCC
The DNA here is from genome assembly GCF_024662015.1 of Nisaea acidiphila. NCBI lineage: Bacteria > Pseudomonadati > Pseudomonadota > Alphaproteobacteria > Rhodospirillales > Thalassobaculaceae > Nisaea > Nisaea acidiphila. The sequence goes on from NZ_CP102480.1 coordinate 1,876,830, forward strand.
CCGGGCATCCGGTTTGAGCAGGACGCCGTCCCGCAGATCGGCCTCCTGCATCGTTACATCGCAGAGATCCGCGCCGCGCATGCAGGCACCTCGCAGATCGGCCCGCGTCAGGATGGCGCCCTTCAATTGCGCCTCGCGCATGTCGCAAGCGAACAGGTTCGCCGTCTTCAAATCGCACTTTTCGAGATTGGCGTTCCGGAGCGAACATCCGGAAAGCTCCGCGCCGGCGAGTTCCCGTCCGGACAGATCCCTGAATTTGAGATCGTAGCCCTGAAGGTTTGCCCGCGCGCCACCAGTCTGTCCGCGCAGGAACATCCCGTGTCGTTCGATAACCTCTTCCAGCTCCGGGGCGCTGATTTCTCTGAGCGGGATATCGTCCGCAGCCGGTGAACCGAGGTCGAGCCTTGCTTCAGTAGAGGCCCAGGCGACTTCTGCTGGGATCCCCGTTACGGCATCCTTATCCTTTTCGTCTCCGGACAAGTCCTGCGCCCACTCTCCACACTCTATGCGCCGACGCGTTGTGCGTCCCGCCAACGTCTAAGTAGATCGTGTTCTTGGGGCGGATTGCAAAAAAATACTTGGAGAAACCCGGTTACATCCAGTCTTGGGCCTGGGGGAAATTGTAGGCAACGAACCTGTAGGTCGATTGCACGGCCTCCCGGATGCCTTTCGAGCGGGTGGAAAGATCGATTTCCCAGGTCTCGATAATCTCGTCCCAGATCATGATCTTCTTGTGCAGCTCATCGCGCATTTCGCGAATGAAATTGATCTGCTTGTCGTAACTCTTGAGAACGGTGAGAATCTCACCGGTCTGCGCATCGACCTGGTCGAAGATGAAGCTGAAATCGCGAATCGGCGGCTCCATGAGAGTCCGCACACGCTGTACCTCGTCGGTGAATTGCCGATCGCCGCGATGCAGGGCGATAACCTGCACGAGCTTGGTTTGGATCGCGCTCGCATGGGTAAAGCGGTCGCGCAATGCTTCGATATAGGCAAGCTCGCGCGCGACGCGGTCGACAAGATCCAGAACCTCCTGCTTGCGCTCCTGGCCGAGACCGAGCTTTTCGGCGATTTCGGAGATCCCCTTCTGGATCCGCTCCTTGGTCTCCGGTTTCGCGAGTTCGGCATGGATTTCCGATTCGTCCGGGTTCGCGACGGAGGAACCGGCGACCCACTGGGCGATCTGCACCATGAGCCGGTTCTTCGCCCGCTCCATGTGCTTTTCCTCGATCGACCAGCTCGCGGAGCCGTCCAGCAACTCGCGCGGGATGGTGTCGCCCGGACGGATGTCCTTTACGTAGTTCAGGCCCTTGCGAACCGTATCGAGCAGCTTTCCGTCCTGCGAGTCCTCGTCGATGCCGAACTCGGTACAGAGAGACTCGAGCGGAATCGATGCCTCGAGTTCACCCACTTTCACACGAAGGGCCGGAATCCGATCCTGGCCGGTTAGGGCGAAGTGCGCGCCGTTCACCTTGAAAATCTTATGTTCAAAGGCGAAGTGCGTCGACGGATCAAGCGCCTCTTCTTTTTCCTGTTCTGCGGCGGTCATTTTCGCTCCAAATTTGCGGGTCCGGAGACCAGCAACCCCAACGTAAGATGCCGTTCTACAACAAGAGACTGAATGAATTGCTAACGCTAACCAACCAACTCAAGGTACCCCTTAATCCTTATGTTTGTAGAGAAAATTGATTAACGGAAAATTAGGATGGCCACGCTATAGTGCAATTAAGCGGGGAAGCAAGGCATCGAACCAGGGTTGCCACTGTCCCATAAGACTAACTATTGCCGAGGTCGCGCCGTGGGTGATGCAAAGGGTAAACTCTTCTCGGTCGAACGCCGTGCTCAGCAGCGCGGCGGCTCGAGTGGACCGGTCATAACCCCGAAAGCCGTAGCGCCGGGTCTTTCATCCACCGCTTTCGAGGAAGCCCTGCTCGCCGAGGTGTCGAGTCTCCGGACCGAGCTTTCCGAAATCCGCAAAGCGATCGGAATGACCGGTGTCACGGTGCCGGTCACAGAAACGCCGGCTGTCGAGGAGACGGTCGCCGAGGCCGCGCCCGTTGACGAAAGCGACGTTGACCACGACCTCAGAATCGAGATCGCGCAGATGGTGCGGTCGATCGGCCGGGCGAAGAGCCAGATCGCGGCGATCAAGCATCCGATGTCTGCCGAGGACCAGATGCAGACCGCCTCCCTCCAGCTCGATACGATCGTTCAGACCACCGAAAACGCGACGAACGAAATCATGTCCTCGGTGGACTCGATCGAAGGCACTCTGAAGCAGATTCACGGCTTCACCCTGGACGACCCGGAAGTGCAGCAGTTGATCGACCAGGCCTCGAACCAGCTGATTTCCATTATCGAGGCCTGCAGCTTCCAGGATCTGACAGGCCAGCGGATCAATCAGGTGGTGAAGACTCTGCGCTTCATCGAGAGCCGCATCCTCGCCATGATCGATATCTGGGGCGGGCTTGAAGCCTTCAAGGATCTGCCGATTCCGAAGGAAGAGGGAGAAGAGGAAGCGGGCGAAGAGGACGATCTGCTGAACGGTCCGGCACTCGGCAGCGCCGGTCTCAGCCAGGAAGATATCGACGCCCTGTTCGACTAGACGCGGACCGCCAGGGTAGCGGTGCCGTCAGCGGAGCATGCCCGACGACTTGATCCGGACGTGGCGATCACCTACATGAGGAAGGCGCGTGATCAATGAGGATGCGCGCCCGGAGTGCCGCTCTTGCGGGCTCGCTGATCGTCTCGCTCATGTCATGAGGGGTTGGTCCCATGTCACGCATGTCTGTTTTCAATTCGCCGCTACTGCTCGGATTCGACCATTTCGAACGGGCACTCGACCGCATCGCGAAGACCACCACGGAAGGCTATCCGCCTTACAATATAGAGCAAACCGACAAGGACGGGCTGCGTATCACGCTCGCCGTTGCCGGGTTCGCTTCGGAGGATCTCAGCGTCCAGATAGAGGACAATCAACTCGTCATTCGCGGTCGCCAGACCGATGACGACGATCGGATCTATCTGCATCGCGGCATTGCGGCGCGCCAGTTCCAGCGAACCTTCGTCCTCGCCGAGGGGATAGAAGTGGTTTCCGCCGATCTCGATAACGGGCTCTTGCATATCGATCTCCGCCGCCCGCTGCCGGAAGTGAAGGTACAGACCATCGAGATCAATAGCGGTAAAAAGACACCGACCATCACGGCCGAGAAATTGGACGTCGAGCGCGCGGATTGAGCCGCGCGCAGAAACGGGTTGGCCAGCATACGATGGGAAATGGAATGAATATGACAGAACAGACAGACGTGCGCCGCATGAGCGCTCAGGACTTCGCCGCTCTCGGGATGTTCGATATCGCTTTCGTAAAGCCGGTCATGAGCAGCGGCGGGGCGACTTACGAGATTCACACCGCAGACGGCCAGCTTGTGGCAGACGCGCCGAGCTGGGACGAAGCGGTACTGCTGATCCAGGAAAACGAAATGCAGGCGGCACGCATTCACTGAGGCCGCCCTGTACCAAGCTCCCAGCCGCTAACGCGGCCACCGGGCCGATCCGTCAGGCGGCGTTGCTGGCCGTGGCTTCGGTCAGAAGCGCGTAGATCGCATCGACGCTGTCCGCGCCGCGGATCTTGTCGCACGTACCTTTGTCGCGCAGCAGCCGCGAGACCCGGGCGAGCGCCTTAAGATGGTCCGCGCCGGCCGATTCCGGCGCAAGAAGCAGAAAAATGATATCCACCGGCTTGTCGTCGATGGCATCGAAATCGACGGCGCGGTCGGCGCGCGCAAAGATTCCGTGCAGCCGATCCAGCGACGGCAGCTTTCCGTGCGGAATGGCGATGCCTTCGCCCATGCCGGTCGTGCCGAGACGCTCACGCTCCAGCAGGACGTCGAAGATTTCTCTTTGCCCGAGACCGGTCACGTCGGCAGCACGGCGGGACAACTCCTGCAGTGCCTGCTTCTTGGACGTGACTTTAAGATGAGGAAGAACGCCCTCGGGAATTAGGATTTCCGCGATTTCCATCGTGTCTACCCTGCTCTCGCATCAAATAGGCACCGCGCGGGCCGTCTCTATCAAGCGAGCAGCCCACTGCGATGCCGGTCCAAAACGAGGGCCGGCTCAGCCGTGAGCCAGGCCCTTCGGATCAATCCAACCAATGTTCCCGTCACTGCGACGGTAGATCACATTCAATTCACCGTGCGACCGGTTCCGGAACATCACCACCGGAAGGTCGCCCAACTCGAGACGCATGACCGCCTCCTCCACCGAGAGGTCCTCGATAGAGGTGGTCATTTCCGCAACGACCACCGGCTGCCACTCCTCCTCGGGAGAAGGCTGGGCCTCGGCGTGGTCTGCCGCAAGCACATATTGCTGCGCTGCAACTTTCGCGCCACCGTCGGCCCGATGATGATCGCGCACGCGGCGCTTGAACCGGCGCAGCCGCTTGTCGATATGCTCGCCCGCCTTGTCGGCGGACTTATAGGCGTCGCTATCGCTGCCCTGGCCGCGCACAAACATGTCGCGGCCGACATGGACCGCGATATCGGTGCGGAAATCCTGCCCCTCTTTGGAAACGGTCACGTTTCCTTCGAGCGGGTCACCGAAATACTTCTCGGTGATATCGGTCACAAGGCGTTCGACATGGTCCTTTAGCGCGTCGCTGATCTGGACCTGCTTACCGTTGATAGCTAGCTGCATGCGTCTTTCGCGGTCGATGAAACTGACCCCTGGTCGCGAAGCTCCGAAATGCACTAATCCGGAGATGACCAGCCCGCAACGCCGCCTCTGCGACGAAGGCGCGGAACTTATGCGCGCGTCATTGGAGAGTCAAGCACTGCGGTTACGGGATTTCTAAGTCCCGGACATTAAGATCAAATTCCCATCGATTTTTCGCGTCTCCTCTGAACGGACGACGGAATCTTCATCGCTTCTCGGTATTTCGCAATGGTCCGCCGTGCAATATCGACACCCTCGCCTTTCAGGATTTCGACGATGCGGTCGTCCGACAGCACCTTGTTCGGCGGTTCTTCGTCGATCAGTTTCTTGATCTTGAACCGCACCGCCTCGGCGGACAGGGCGTCACCACCCGCCGATGATGCGATCGCACTGGTGAAGAAGTACTTAAGCTCGTAAATACCGCGCGGCGTCGCCATGAACTTGTTCGAGGTGACGCGGCTGACCGTGCTTTCGTGCATTTCGATCGCCGCCGCGATATCGCGCAGGACGAGCGGACGCAGATACTGGATGCCGTGCTGGAAGAATGCATCCTGCTGACGCACGATCTCTCCCGCGACCTTGAGAATCGTGGTCGCACGCTGATGCAGCGAGCGCACGAGCCAGTTGGCGGATTGATGACACTCGCTCAGATATTCCCTGTCGGCCTTGTTCTTTGGATTGCGGCTGATCTGGGAGAGATATGCGTTATTGATCAGTACACGCGGCAGGGTATCCGGATTGAGCTCGACGACCCAGCTCCCGTCCGGCGCCGCGCGCACCAATACGTCGGGAACCACCGGTTCGCTGCTGTCCGGCTCGAAGGCGAGGCCCGGCTTCGGATTGAGCGAGCGAATCTCCTCCACCATCTCGGCCATGTCTTCTGCATCGACGCCGCAGACCTTGAGCAACCCTGCCATATCCCGCTTGGCCAGCATTGGAAGATTGTCGAGCAGCGCCTGAATCGCCGGATCGAGCCGATTGCGGTCCTTCAGCTGCAAGGCCAGGCATTCCGAGAGATTGCGGGCGAATATTCCGGGCGGGTCGAGCGCCTGCAGCTTGCCGAGCACGGACTCCACCGCTTCAAGATCCGAGCCGAGGCGGTCCGCCACCTCTTCGAGGTCGCCGGTGAGGTAACCCGCATCGTCCAGCAGATCCAGAAGATCGGCGGCGATCAGACGCTCGTCGGAGCGTTCGATATCGAGCGTAATCTGTTCCAGAAGATGCTCGCGCAGGGTCTTGAGGGCACCGACGCTCTCCTCCAGCCCCGGAAGATCCTCGCCGCCGCGCCCCGAGCCCGAGCCGGAGCCGGACGCCTCCCAGCTTCCAAGGGTCGGCGTCACCGACGGATCGGTTTCTTCGACCCCGGCGCTGCCCCAATTGTTGTCGTAATCCGTATCTCCCGGGTCCTCGCCGCCGGCGGGCAGCGATTCCGATGTCGTACGGTCGACCGTGTCGGGCCCGTCGGGTGCTTCGTCCCAGCCGCTCTCCGCCGCGCCGTCAGCCGGAGCGGCCTCGCCCTCCACCGCCTTGTCATAGGCCGCGAGATTGTCGGCTTCCAGCGCCTCCAGGGTCGCAGGCCCGTCGCCGTCGTCCCGCTCCAGCAGCGGGTTCTGTTCGAGTTCGGCCTCGACGAATTCGGACAGCTCAAGATTGTTGAACTGCAGCAGCTTGATCGCCTGCTGCAGCTGCGGCGTCATTACCAGGTTCTGGGACTGTCTGAGGTCCAGTCTGGCCGAAAGCGCCAAAGCCGGTCTCCCTAGAGGCTGAACCGGTCGCCGAGATAGACCCGCCGCACTTCGTTATTCGCGACGATCTCGTCCGGCTCACCGTCCATGAGGACCATGCCGTCATGCAGGATGAAGGCGCGGTCGACGATATCGAGCGTCTCCCGCACATTGTGGTCGGTAATCAGCACGCCGATCCCCCGGTCTTTCAGGTGGGAGATCAGGTCGCGGATCTCTCCGACCGCGATCGGGTCGATCCCGGCCAGCGGCTCGTCCAGCAGGATGAAGGCCGGATGAGAGGCCAAAGCCCGGGCGATCTCCACACGCCGCCGCTCGCCGCCGGAAAGCGCGATGGAAGGGGTCCGGCGTAAGTGGCTGATAGAGAATTCCGCCAGAAGATCTTCCAGCAATGCGTCGCGCCGGGCGGGATTGTCCTCGACCACTTCCAGCACCGCGCGGATATTCTGCTCGACCGTCAGCCCGCGAAAGATCGAGGCCTCCTGCGGCAGGTAACCGATGCCGAGGCGCGCCCGCCGATACATCGGCAATTCGGTGATATCCGCACCGTCCAAGTGGATGGAACCGTAGTCGGCGGAGATCAGTCCCGTGATCACGTAGAAACAAGTCGTCTTTCCGGCCCCGTTCGGGCCGAGCAGCCCGACCGCCTCACCGCGCTGCACCGAGATGCTGACGTCGCGCAGCACCGGGCGCGACTTGTAGCGCTTGCCGAGATTGAGCGCGACGAGCCCCCGATTGCTGGAGACCAGACGCGGCCCGTCTGCACTTCCCGTCGATGCGTCCGCCGCACCGGAACTGTTATCGGTCATCCCTAGCCTTTGCCCCGCTTTGCGGGCTGCCGTTTCCGCACCGGATCATTGCGTGTCCGATTTCGGGTTAAACAATCCTCTAACGCGCTGCCGCGTGCCGTCCGGCCCCGACAACAGCCGGCTGATGCCGGTCTTCAGATTCACTTCGGCGCGCTCGCCGTTCAGCTGGTTCTCTCCACGCGTGATCCGCACATTGCCCTGAAGGATCGCGGTTTCCGAATCGACATTGTAGATGCCTTCGTCGCCGTGCGCGACATCCTCTGCCGTGGTGATCACGACATTGCCAACGGCGTCCATGCGCTTGGCGACCAGTTGGCCGCCCGCATCTTCCTCGAAGCGTGCAATCAGAGTGTCCGCGCGGATCGTCCGGTCTTCCTTCTTCGCGACCGCGTTGCCGCGGGCGACCGCGATCTGCCGCTGCTCCCAATATTCCAGGCTGTCACGCGCGGTGATCGTCTCGGTCCCGGTCTCGAGTCGCGGCGGCGTCTGCTTGCCGAGCATGACCGCGACCGCCTCGTCGAGATCGTAGACGGCGCGCTCGCCATAGCCCCTCTGCTTTTCGGAAGAGATCACGACATTGCCGATCGCTTCCAGGCGATAGATGTCGGTTGCGCCGTTCTGCTCGCGATAGAGCGCTGTCAGGGTATCGGCTTCCACCGTCACCCCACCCCGCTCGGCCCGCGCATTGCCGCGCGCGACATACATGCGCTGATCGCGGATCCACTCTATGCCGTCATCGGCCTCGACCGTGACCGGCCCCTCGTCCTCGCCTTGCCCCGGAACGGACTGGGCAAGAAGCTCCGGCGAAAGGAACATCGAAACGGAAGCGAGAAGCAGGGCAGCAACAAAATTCATCGGATATCCGCAGCGGCGAGAAAGCGAGAGCATCAATTGGCGCTCCGGGTCTCGAGACCGCCGAGCTGCGAGGGATAGAGCACGACCTTGCTCTTACCGGTGAAAACGATCCGTTCGCCACGATTGTAGATCCGGAAGCCCTCACCGGTCGCGGTGCCGCTTTGCCCATGGGCGCTGACCGGGTCGTCGCTGGTCGCCATGCCTTCATCGAGAAGGACGCGCGCGCTGTCCGAGGATACCGTGTAGCCGCGGTCATGAAACACGGTCACCCCGCCGGAAAGGTCGATCGTCTTCTTTTTCTTGTCGTAAATGCCGGCCGTAGCCGAGAGGGCCAGCCATTCTTCCTGGTTGACCGCGAGATCGGCCTGCGGCGCGACGAGATCGAGGCGGTCGGAATCCGGATTGTCCTGGCTTGCGCGCTCAGCCGTGATCTCGTAGGGCCGCTGCTCCTCGTCCACGCCGACATAGCGCGGCTGATCCATGCTTAGACCGTCGGTTGCGCTGGCGAGCACGCTCCGCGCCTGATCGCCGAGACGGAACTTCGTATGGTCGGGAATCAGCTGCGGCCAGCTGACGATCAGAGCAACGATGGCGAGCGCCAGAGCCGGCAGGATCAGCTTCATAAGCACCACGAGCCGGCTGGCGCGGAAATGCGCGGCCCGCGCCCGGCGCGGCGCACCCGGCATGAACCTGCGCGCGCCGAGATCGCCTCCGATATTTCCCGCTGTCTGCTCGGACATCTGTTCCTCTTCGCATCCGCGAACGGCACAAAATCGCGCGGTGCACGGCATCGTCCGGGGCCGGCTCCGCGTGCCGGGCCCAATTTGGCCCGACAATTGCTTGTCTATGTGTCCGGAGTATGGCGAATGGCCGCCAAAGGGTCAATGAATCCCGATAGTTCCGAGCCTAATGCGCGAATATGTCCTGATCCTGATAACCGATCAGATCGAGCGAGGCCCGCACCGGAAGATAGGCGAAGCTGGCAGCCGCGTACCCGTCCCGTCCCTCGCGGACGAGCCGGCGATCGAGTTCTTCCTTCAAACGATGCAGGTAGAGCACGTCGGAGGCGGCGTAGGCCATCTGCTCTTCGGTCAGCTCGTCCGCACCCCAATCGGAAGATTGCTGCTGCTTGGACAAGTCAACCCCGAGCAGTTCCCGGCAGAGATCCTTCAGGCCATGCCGGTCGGTATAGGTCCGCACCAGCTTGGAGGCGATTTTCGTGCAATAGATCGGAGTCGTGACCACCCCTAGATAGGCCTGCATCACCGCCACGTCGAAGCGGGCGAAGTGAAACAGCTTCACCACCCCCGGATCGGTCAGCAGGCGGGTCAGGTTCGGCGCGTTGTAGCTGCCTTTCGGAAACTGCACGAGATGGGCGGTACCGTCGCCGGAGGACAGTTGCACGACGCAGAGCCGGTCACGCTCCGGGCGCAGCCCCATGGTCTCGCTGTCGATCGCGACGACCGGCCCGAGATCGAGTCCGTCCGGAAGATCGCCCTTGTGCAGGGTAATGGTCATTGATGTCTCCTGACCGCGTCTGGTCTGACGGCAAATAGGCCGCGCCACAGGCCGCATCAAGGCGAAATGCCAAGCGCGCCAATCGTTTCGGGTCTCTTTTTAAAGGAGGATGGTGCCCAGGAGAAGACTCGAACTTCCACGGCCTTGCGGCCACTGGCACCTGAAGCCAGCGCGTCTACCAATTCCGCCACCTGGGCACAGCCGGCGGAACGTGTCCGCCGGTGAGGCCGCCGTAAATGCCAGCACGCGGGGCGTCTGTCAAAGGCTTTTTGCGGGCCTCGGGTAATCCTTTTCCTCGGGATCGTCGGGACCGGGAATTTTGATCGCCGGTCCCCGCCCCTTATATTATAAGCGCCCATGTGGGTAAGGACGCGCCGCGGGCTTGCTGGGCCCCGCAAGGCGCGCAGGGGAAGGTCAGAAACCATGTTCGACGGTAAGCAGATCACCATTTTCGGAGGCTCCGGCTTCATCGGCCGGAATATCGTGCGCGAACTGGCGCAGCGCGGCGCCCGCATCGAAGTCGCCTGCCGCGACGTGGAAGGCGCCAAGCACCTGAAGGTCCAGGGAGTCGTCGGGCAGGTCACACCGGTCCATGTCGACGTGACCGAAGGGGAGAGCGCGATCGCTCCCGCCGTAGAGGGCGCCGACATGGTGATCAATCTCTGCGGCATTCTCTACGAGAGCGGCCGCAACCGGTTCGACGCCGTGCAGGCGACCGCGCCCGGCCTGATCGCAGCGGCGGCTGCAAAAGCAGGCGCGAAGAAATTCGTCCATATCTCCGCAATCGGTGCCGATGCCAAATCGCCGGCTCGCTATGCACGCAGCAAGGCGGCCGGCGAGGAAGCCGTGCGCGCCGCCTTCCCGGGTGCGTCGATCCTGCGGCCCAGCATCGTTTTCGGCCCCGACGACGACTTCTTCAATCGCTTCGGTGCGATGGCGGAAAGCTTGCCCTTCCTGCCGCTGATCGGCGGCGGCAAGACGAAGTTCCAGCCTGTCTATGTGGACGATGTCGCCGACGCCGCCCTGAACGCGCTGGCCAGCGATCCGGCGGCAGGCAAGATCTTCGAACTCGGCGGCCCGAAGATTTACAGCTTCAGGGACCTGATGGAACTGGTGATCGCGCAGACCGGCCGCAAACGCCGCCTCGTCGACATCCCGTTCTGGCTCGCTTCCGTAGAAGCCGCGTTCCTCGAATGGCTCCCGACCCCGCCGCTGACCCGCGACCAGGTAGAGCTGCTGAAAAGCGACAACGTCGTTTCGGAAGGTGCGCTGACGCTGCAGGATCTCGAAGTCGAACCGACGGCGTGCGAAGCGATCCTGCCGACCTATCTCGACCGTTTCCGCCCCGGCGGCCGCTATAACCGGTTCCGGGCGGCCTGACGGAGCGGGTACGGCGTCCTGCAATGACCGGTCATTTCAGATCCGCGACATAGTCCCGGTTCGCGTATGGTCCGCGAACCGAGGTCAAAACGGCATAGATATATGCCGAAGCAAGCAGCGAAAGACAGGTGACTGGAAGCGTTACGAGGCCCGAGATGAATTCGACATCCGGGATGTTGCGCGACACCAGATAGAGTCTTGAGAAGGACAGCGACAGCCCGGTGAGGGACTGCCCGCTAACAAGCGAAACGACCAGCCAATAAGTGTACTGCACTACGACTTCTATCAAGAAAGTCGCAAACTGGAGCAGCACGAGAACTGCCAAGATATGGAGTCGGTATCCCCGGGTCATCTGAAAACTTGCCTCGGTTGCCGCAAGCGGGCCGATGCGCTCCATTGCGGCGACGGGAAGCGCAAGGAACCAAGAACACAGCGCGATCAGACCGGGGACGACAAGAAGCAGGAATCCGATCGCGATGCCGATGAAAGCGAATGCTCCGGCCATGAAAACCCAAATGGCGCAAGATAGACCCGCTCTTACGGCGTCGGATGCAGACAGGGGCGTTCCTCGAAGCTGCCTAATTGCGGCGTAAATCAAGATCGAGGCGGAAAAACTCCCGACGAACAGATTGAGCCCTGCAAGCCCCCAGGCTTGCCAGCCTCGCGGCCACCATCCGCCAAACTTCACGGCAAGATATTCCGCTGAACCCAATAAAAGGATCGGCGTCCCAAGAACGACCGAATAGAATAAGAACCGTTCGCGGTACAAATTGACGGTATTCGCCAGAATGTCCCGGACCGTGAGCCCTTCGACCTTGAAGAAATAAGAAGATTCCATGCGCCCCAACCGCACTCGCCAGATATCGCCCTAAATCCGCCACGTCGGAGGAACAAGCGCAACTCTAGAATTTTCTTGGAAGTACTCGACCGGTATTCCTGCCGATTGCTTGAAAAGCCGGGCCCGGAAATGGACGAAGCCCGCAGGTTTCCCTGCGGGCTTCGGTGGTGGAGCCAAGCGGGATCGAACCGCTGACCTCTACAATGCCATTGTAGCGCTCTCCCAGCTGAGCTATGGCCCCTTAACGCTCCCGACCGGTTTGGGTTCCGGCGCGGTGGGCCGCTTATGTAACGACCCCGGCGCCCCGGATCAAGAGCTTTTTGTCATCCCTCTGACGCTAATTTCGACTCAGCGATCATCCTCGTCATCGTCGCCGCCGATCACCCCGACATCGTCGTCGTCATCGAGGTCGGACGTGTCCTCGATCAGGTCGTCGTCATCGTCGCCGCTTTCGTCGTCGGAGTCGTAATCGTCCGGCAGATCGTCATCGCCATCGTTGCCGTCGTCGTCATCGTCATCGTCATCGAGAACGTCATCATCGTCGCTGTCGAGCTCGTCGACACCGGCATCCTCTTCTTCGTCCTCGTTCTCGTCCTCGGCGTCCTCGGCTTCCTTCGGCTTTTTCTTTTCCTCGGTCAGCGGGACAGCCCGCGCGCGCCGGCTCTTCAGCACGGCTTCCGGATCGAATTCGGCCTCGCATTTCGGGCAGACGATCGGAGATTTCATCAGGTCGTAAAAGCGCGTGCCGCAAGACTGACAAGTGCGCTTGATGCCCCATTCCGGCTTTGCCACGGTATTCCTCCGAGAACAACTGACTTCGGATCGCAATCCAACGAGGCGCCGAATAGCGATCATCATTCCTTCTGTCAAAGCGAAAATGCGCAATACGGCGCCGCTTTCCGCAATGCCGTACGGATTTCCCCCAGACAGTATGCAAGCCTCTGTGATAGAGAGCCTGCGGTCAACGCGAATTCGCCCCAGAGAAGGCCAATGACGTCTCTTAGCGCATCGAAAAGCTCCGCCCTGACCGGCACGATCAAAGTGCCGGGCGACAAGTCGATCTCCCACCGCTCCCTGATCCTCGGCGGTCTCGCGGTCGGACGTACCACGGTTACGGGACTGCTGGAGGGCGAGGATGTGCTCGCCACCGCGGCCGCCATGCGCGCGCTCGGCGCCTCTGTGAAACGGCATGAGGACGGCACCTGGGAGATCCACGGCCGGGGCATCGGCACGCTGGACGAGCCTGAGGACGTGCTCGATCTCGGAAACTCGGGTACCGCCGCCCGCCTCTTGATGGGGGTGGTCGCGGGACATCCGATCTCCGCCATCTTCACCGGCGATGCCTCGCTCCGGCGCCGGCCGATGGGCCGGGTGATCACGCCGCTCGGACAGATCGGCGCCGCCTTTCACGGACGCGCCGGCGGCAAGCTGCCGCTCTGCGTCGTCGGGGCAAGAGATCCGCTGCCGATCCGCTACACGCTTCCCGTCGCTTCCGCGCAGGTGAAATCCGCGATCCTGCTCGCCGGGCTCAACACGGCGGGCGAAACCACGGTGATCGAACCAGAGAAGACCCGCGACCATACCGAGACCATGTTCCGCCATTTCGGCGCCGAGGTCCGGGTCGAGGATCTGCCCGAGGGCCGGGTCATCTCGGTCACCGGCCAGCCCGAATTCCACGGCCGCGACGTGGTCGTGCCGGCGGACCCGTCCTCCGCGGCCTTTCCGGCGGTCGCGGCGCTGATTACACCCGGCTCCGACATCCTGCTTGAGGCCGTCGGGCTCAACCCCCTCCGCTTCGGGGTCTTCGAGACCCTGATCGAGATGGGCGCCGATATCGAGATCACGAACCGGCGCGAGGAGGCGGGCGAGCCGGTCGGCGATATCCGGGTCCGAGCTTCGGAGCTGAAGGGCATCGAGGTTCCGGCCGAGCGCGCGCCGAGCATGATCGACGAATATCCGATCCTCTCCGTGGCCGCTTCCTTCGCGGAGGGCGCCACCGTCATGCGGGGCGTCGGCGAATTGCGGGTCAAGGAAAGCGATCGGCTCGGCACCATGGCCCGCGGGCTCGCGAAAGCCGGGGTTCGGGTCGAGGAAGGCGAGGACACGCTCGCCGTCACCGGCTCCTCCAACGGCGTGGCCGGCGATGCGCTGATAGAGGCCGATCTCGATCACCGGATCGCCATGTCCTTCCTGGTGCTCGGCATGGGGGCCGAAAGCCCGGTCGCAATCGACGACGCCCGGACCATCGACACGAGCTTTCCGGACTTCGCCGGCCTGATGCGCGGCGCTGGCGCGAAGATCCAGGAGAGAACCTGAACCATGATCATCGCCATCGACGGACCGGCGGCAGCCGGCAAGGGCACGTTGGCACGCCGTCTCGCGGACGAACTCGGCTGTGCCTATCTCGATACGGGGTCGCTTTACCGGGCGGTCGCCGTGATGGTGCTGCGCGCGGGCGCCGATCCGGAGGACGCTGTTGCGGCAGCCGAGGCCGCGCGCAATCTCGATCGGAGCATTCTCGGCAGCGCAGAGCTTCGGACCGGCGAGGCCGGTGCCGCCGCGTCGAAGGTCGCCGCGATACCGGAGGTCAGGGCGGCGCTCACGGACTTCCAGCGCGGCTTCGCGACCACCCCGCCGGACGGCGCGACGGGCGCGATCCTGGACGGGCGCGACATCGGCACGGTCATTTGTCCGGACGCCGACCGCAAGCTGTTCGTGACCGCTTCGGTCGAGGCAAGGGCAGAGCGGCGATTCAAAGAGTTGCAGGAGCGGGGCGAGGCCGCTATATATGCGCGCGTTTTGCAGGATATGCGGGAACGCGATGCCCGTGATGCCGGCCGGAGCGACGCTCCGATGGTGCAGGCGGACGACGCGGTTCTGATCGACACATCGTCGATGACCCCGGATGAGGCCTTCGCGGTCGCGCTCGAGGTGATCAAAGGCACGGACTGATCGCCGCGGCCTGGGAAACGAACTGAGATGCCGGTCAGTAGGTCCGCTGACCGGCTTTGGCAACCCAACGGTGGCTGACAGGCTCAGCCGCGTTCCAGCCCACGGACCGGGTGGAACGGCCCCGCGAGGCGGGGCGCAGATCATCATATTTGCACAGCCACCACGATACTGCTGCCGGTGAACCGCGGTTCTCCGGCATGACCCTTTGAGGAGCTTACATGGCTGATACAGCCGCTGCGGTTCAGGAACCGGAAATCACTGAGAATTTTGCTGCCCTGCTCGACGAGTCCTTCGGCGACGTCACGAGCATCGAAGGCAGCGTGGTCAAGGGCACGGTCGTCTCGATCGAAGGCGACAGCGCCCTGATCGATGTCGGACTGAAGTCCGAAGGCCGTGTGGCGCTGAAGGAATTCGGCGGCCCCGGCCAGAAGGCGGAACTCGCGCCGGGCGATACCGTCGAAGTCTATGTCGAGCGCATGGAAGACCGGAACGGCGAAGCGATGCTGAGCCGCGAGAAGGCCCGTCGCGAGGAAGCCTGGGCTGTCCTCGAAGGCGCCTTCGAGAAGAACGAGCGTGTCACCGGCACCATCTTCGGCCGGGTCAAGGGCGGCTTCACCGTCGACCTGTCCGGCGCCGTGGCCTTCCTGCCGGGCAGCCAGGTCGACATCCGTCCGGTGCGCGACATCGGCCCGCTGCTGGGTACGCCGCAGCCGTTCCAGATCCTTAAAATGGACCGCCGCCGGGGCAACATCGTCGTTTCCCGCCGCGCCGTTCTTGAAGAGTCCCGCGCCGAAGCCCGTTCCGAGCTGGTCGCGAACCTCCAGGAAGGCCAGGTCCTGCAGGGTGTGGTCAAGAACATCACCGACTACGGCGCGTTCGTGGATCTCGGCGGTGTCGACGGCCTGCTGCACGTCACCGACATCGCGTGGCGCCGCATCAACCACCCGAGCGAAGCGCTGCAGATCGGTTCCACCGTCAAGGTGCAGGTCATCCGCTTCAACCCGGAAACCCAGCGCATCTCCCTCGGCATGAAGCAGCTCGAGGCGGATCCGTGGGAAGGCGTCGAGCTGAAGTACCCGGTCGGCACCAAGTTCACCGGCCGCGTCACGAACATCACCGACTACGGTGCGTTCGTCGAGCTGGAGCCGGGCATCGAAGGCCTGGTCCACGTCTCCGAGATGAGCTGGACCAAGAAGAACGTCCATCCGGGCAAGATCGTCTCCACCAGCCAGGAAGTCGAGGTCATGGTCCTCGACGTCGATCCGAGCAAGCGGCGTATCTCCCTCGGCCTCAAGCAGTGCATGGCCAATCCGTGGGACGATTTCGTCACCAGCTACCCGGTCGGCACCGAGATCGAGGGCGAGGTCAAGAACATCACCGAATTCGGTCTGTTCGTCGGCCTCTCCGGCGAGATCGACGGCATGGTGCACCTCTCCGACCTCTCCTGGGAGCAGTCGGGCGAAGAGGCCATCAAGGAGTTCAAGAAGGGCGACATGGTCAAGGCGAAGGTCCTTGACGTCGATACCGAGAAGGAGCGCATCTCCCTCGGCATCAAGCAGCTCTCCGAGGATCCGTTCGAGTCCGGTGCGTCCGACCTGCGCAAGGGTGCGGTCGTCACCTGTACGGTCACCACACTCACCGACAATGGCCTTGAGGTCTCCGTCGGCGACGGCCTGAACGGCTTCATCCGCAAGTCCGATCTTTCCCGCGACCGTTCCGAGCAGCGCCCGGACCGCTTCGCCGTGGGCGAGAAGGTCGACGCGAAGATCACGCAGATCGACAACAAGACGCGCAAGCTCACGCTGTCGATCAAGGCCCGCGAGATCGAGGAAGAGAAGAAGGCCATGGCCGACTACGGTTCGTCCGACAGCGGTGCAAGCCTTGGCGACATCCTCGGCGCGGCCCTGAAACAGAAAGAAGAAGAGAACCAGGGTTAAGGCCGACGCCAAACCCAACTCTCTCGCGAGCAGCGGCGCCGCCCAACCGGGCGGCGCCGTTCTCATTTGCAGGGCCAAGACCGCACTTCGCGTTTGGTGAAGTGCTTTTTTATTATGCAAAAGAGAGACTTAAACTTGACGAACAGCGGCAAAATTCGGTTTTATTGTCGCCGTAACCCATCCGGCCGCCGTTCCGGTGCGCCGAAGGGTTGTTTTGGGGGAGCGTGGCAAACATGACCAAATCAGAGTTGATCATGCGTCTCGCTGAGGCGAACCCCCACCTTTATCAGCGCGACGTCGAGCGTATCGTTTCCGCAATTTTCGACGAAATCTCTGATGCCCTTGCACGCGGCGACCGGGTAGAGCTCCGCGGTTTCGGGGCGTTCTCCGTCAAGAAGCGCGATGCCCGTGTCGGACGCAATCCGCGGACCGGGGATTCCGTTCCCGTGCAGGAGAAGTTCGTGCCCTTCTTCAAGACCGGCAAGCAGCTCCGCGATCGCATCAACGAAGGCTAGGCGCCGGACGCCCGGGGCTCACTTCCCGCATTTCCGATTTCTGTGATGCCATCGGCGGACAATTTCCGCCAATTAGGCCATTTAGATTTTCCGCGCCGCGCACTAGATTAGGAGCGCTAGCAAAACGGAAACACCATGGCCCGCAGATCATTCATCGCTAAGACCTTCGGCATGCTGATCGGATTGCCGGTCGCGATCGTCATCGTCCTGTTCGCGATCTCCAACCGGCACGCCGTCGAGGTCGGGTTCTGGCCGCTGCCGATCACGGTCGAGGTGCCGGCCTATATTCTCGGGCTCTGCACCATGGCGTTCGGCTTCGTGCTCGGCACCGTCGTCGCCTGGTTCAGCGGCGGATCGACCCGGCGCCGCGCACGTGTCGCTGAAGGCAAGGCCCGGCGGCTCGAACACGATCTCGATGTCCGCTCTCACGAGGTGGACGATCTGCGCAAGGCGCTGCCCTCCCCGGATGCCCGGTAGAAAAGATGGACGTTAAAATCTGTGGCCTGAAAACGCCGGACTCGGTCGAGGCGGCCGCGGCGGCAGGCGCCACTCATCTCGGTTTCAATTTCTTCGCCCCCTCCCCGCGCGCGGTGACGCCGGCCGAGGCCAGGTTGCTGGCCCGCCATGTCCCGGCGGGGGTCAAGATCGTCGCCCTCGTGGTAGATGCCGACGACGCGCTGCTGGAGGAGATCTGGGAGCACTTGCATCCCGACATCTTCCAGCTCCACGGCAAGGAAACGCCGGAGCGGGTCCGCGAGATCAAGGCGCGCTTCGGCGTCGAGGTGATGAAAGTGGTTCGCGTCGCGGAAGCGGCGGACGCGCGGTCCGCGGAAGCCTATGACGGCGTCGCCGATCTGCTGCTGTTCGATGCCAAGCCGCCGAAGGATAAGGACAAACTTCCGGGCGGCAACGGCCTGATTTTCGACTGGACCGCGCTCCAGGCCTATCGCGGCAAGACCCCCTGGATGCTCGCCGGCGGGCTCGACGCGGCGAACGTCGCGGAGGCGATCCGCGTCACCGGGACCGGGGCGGTCGACACCGCGTCGGGTGCCGAGGATGCGCCCGGCGTGAAAAGCCCCGAGAAGATCCGGAAATTCGTCGCCGCGGCGCTCGGAAAAGCCTGACATATTTTGCCTGCCCGGAGCCTTGCTTTGGCAGGGCGCCCCGCGCATTATGCCGCCTTTCGCGAGCCTCCCCGAAAGATGAGGAAGTCTGACCATGGCCAGCGCCACGCCAGCCCCGAACTCGTTCCGAAGCGGACCCGATGAAAACGGGCATTTCGGAATCTTCGGCGGCCGTTATGTCGCCGAAACCCTGATGCCGCTGATTCTCGACGTCGAGAAAGCCTACCTGACGGCGAAAGGCGACCCGGACTTCTGGGCGGAGATGGAATATTACCGCAAGCACTATATCGGCCGCCCGAGCGCGCTCTATTTCGCGCCGCGGCTGACGGAGCATTTCGGCGGCGCCAAGCTCTACTTCAAGCGGGACGAGCTCAACCATACCGGCGCCCACAAGATCAACAACGTGATGGGCCAGGCCCTGCTCGCCAAGCGCATGGGCAAGACCAAGATCATCGCCGAGACCGGCGCCGGCCAGCATGGCGTCGCGACCGCCACTGCCTGCGCCCTCTTCGGCATGGAGTGCGAGGTCTTCATGGGCGCCGAGGACGTGAAGCGGCAGAAGCCGAACGTCGACCGCATGCGCCTGCTCGGCGCCAAGGTCGTTCCGGTGACCTCCGGCTCCGCCACCTTGAAGGACGCCATGAACGAGGCCCTGCGCTACTGGGTGTCGAAGGCGGAAACCCATTTCTACATCATCGGCACGGCCGCCGGCCCGCACCCCTACCCGGCCATGGTACGCGACTTCCAGTGCATCATCGGCGAGGAGGTGCGCTGGCAGCTCGAGGAAGCCGAAGGCAAGCTTCCGGACGCCGTGGTCGCCTGCATCGGCGGCGGCTCCAACGCCATCGGCCTGTTCCACCCGTTCCTCGACGATCCGAGCGTGAAGATCTACGGGGTCGAGGCAGCCGGACACGGTATCTCCAGCGGCGAACACGCGGCCTCGCTGACCGGCGGTGCGCCGGGCGTGCTGCACGGCAACCGGACCTACCTGCTGCAGGACGATGACGGGCAGATCACCGAGGCGCACTCGATCTCGGCCGGCCTCGACTATCCGGGCATCGGCCCCGAACATTCCTGGCTGCACGAGAGCGGCCGGGTGAACTATGTCAGCGCCACCGACAAAGAAGCGCTGGAGGCCTTCGCCCTCTGCGCCAAGCTGGAAGGCATCATCCCGGCCCTGGAGCCGAGCCACGCGCTCGCCTTCACCGGCACGATGATCGGCGACATGGATAAGGACGAGATCGTGGTCATGAACCTCTGCGGCCGCGGCGACAAGGATCTGGATGCGGTGATTCCGCGGCTCGAGGAAATGGGCAAACTCTGATGGACTATACCGCTTCCCGACTGGACAAGTGCTTCGCGGGCCTGAAGGCGGAGAACCGCCCCGGGCTCGGCATTTTCATCACTGCCGGCGATCCCGATCCGGAAACCTCGCTCGCGCTCCTGAAGGCGCTGCCCGGCGCCGGCGCGGACATGATCGAGTTCGGCATGCCGTTCTCCGACCCGATGGCGGACGGCCCAGCGATTCAGGCCTCGAGCCAGCGTGCGCTGAAGGCGGGCGCCTCGCTCGCCAAGACCATCGATCTGGTGAGGAAGTTCCGGGAAGAGGACCAGACGACGCCGGTCGTCCTCATGGGCTACTACAACCCGATCTACATCTACGGGGTGGAGAAGTTCCTGACCGACGCCATCTCCGCCGGCGCCGACGGGCTGATCGTGGTCGACCTGCCGCCGGAAGAGGATGACGAGCTTTGCGTACCGGCCGTGAAGCGCGGCCTGCCTTTCGTGCGGCTGGCGACGCCGACCACGAACGATGCCCGTCTGCCGAAGGTGCTGACCAATACCAGCGGCTTCCTCTACTATGTCTCGATCACCGGGATCACCGGGACGGCGGACGCGCCGGTCGATCTGGTCCGGGCCGCCGTCGGGCGCCTGCGCGGACACACGGATCTGCCGATCGCCGTCGGCTTCGGGATCAAGACCCGGGAACATGCGGCGGCCATCGGCTCGGTCGCCGATGCCTGCATCGTCGGCACGGCAGCGGTGAACGCGATTGCCGGAACGCTGGATGCGGACGGCAAGGCCACGGAAGGCACCGTCGGCGCCCTGACCGACCTCGTATCGGAGCTGGCCAAGGGCGTGCGCGAGGCGCGCGGCTGATTTTGACCCGCGAGACGCGGAGTGGGATGACATGAACTGGATCACCAACTCGGTCCTGCCGAAGATCAAGGCCCTCGTGCAGCCGCGCGACGTGCCGGAGAATCTCTGGATCAAGTGCGGCGGCTGCGGGGAGATGATCTTCCACCGCAATCTCGAGGAAAACCAGCAGGTCTGCCCGAACTGCGAACACCATATGCGGATCGGCGCGGTCGAGCGGCTGGAGCTGCTGTTCGACGGCGAGAAACATGACCGGATCGAACTGCCGAAGCCGGTGCTGGACCCGCTGAAGTTCCGCGACCGCAAGCGCTACACGGACCGGCTGAAGGAAGCCCAGGCGAAAACCGGCGAGGACGATGCGATCATCGTCGCCCACGGCAAGATGGGCGGTGCCCCGGTCGTCATCGCGCTGTTCCGTTTCGACTTCATGGGCGGATCGATGGGGGTCGCCGTCGGCGACGCGCTGGTCCGCGCAGCCGAGCTCGCCAAGGCGCAGAAGGCTCCGCTGGTGGTCTTCCCGGCCTCCGGCGGCGCCCGCATGCAGGAAGGCATCCTCTCGCTGATGCAGATGCCGCGCACGGTGATCGCCCGCGAGATCGTCAAGGAAGCCGGCCTGCCTTTCGTCGTCGTGCTGACCGATCCGACCACGGGCGGCGTCACCGCCTCCTTCGCCATGCTGGGCGACATTCATATCGCCGAGCCCGGTGCCATCATCGGCTTCGCCGGCCAGCGGGTGATCCAGGAGACTATCCGCGAGCAGCTGCCGGACGGCTTCCAGCGCTCCGAATACCTGCTCGAGCACGGCATGGTCGACATGGTGGTGCATCGCAAGGAGCTCAGGAACACGCTGATCCGGATCTTCTCCATGATCCGCTCGCCACTGCCTGAGGCCGAGGTGGTCTCTCTGCCGAAATCGAAGGCGGCAGAGGACACGGAAGAAGGCGGCGAGAGCTAGGCTTCGCCCGCCGGAGGACCCCGAGATTTCCGCACCGACGCCCTCGCCGCAGCCGATCCTGGAGAGGCTGCAGCGCCTGCACCCGAAACTGATCGACCTGACGCTCGACCGGCTGGAACGGCTGCTGGACGGCCTCGGTCATCCGGAGCGCAAGCTGCCGCCGGTGATCCATGTCGCCGGCACCAACGGCAAGGGCTCGACCATTGCCATGCTGCGCGGGATCTACGAGGCGGCGGGCCTGAAGGTCCATGCCGATACCTCGCCGCATCTCGTGCGCTACAACGAGCGCTTCTATGTCGCCGGCGAAGAGATCGGCGACGCGGCGCTGGTCGCGATCCTGGAGGATTGCGAGCGGGTCAATGGCGGCGTGCCGATCACGCTGTTCGAGATCACCACGGCGGCGGCCTTCCTCGCCTTCTCCCGCAGCCCGGCCGACGTGCTGCTGCTCGAGGTCGGGCTCGGCGGGCGGTTCGACGCGACCAACGTCGTGGAAAAACCGGCCGTCTCGGTGATCACGCCGGTCTCGATGGACCATATGGGATTCCTCGGCGACACGATCGAGAAGATCGCCTTCGAGAAGGCCGGCATCCTGAAGCCGGGCGTACCTGCGGTCATCGGCCCCCAGGATCCGGCGGCACTCGCCGTGATCGCAGCGCGCGCGGCGGAGGTCGGCGCGCCGCTCTACCGTTACGGCCAGGAATGGAATGTGGCCGAGGGCGGCGACGGCATCCTCTTCAGCGCCGGCGGCACCACGCGGCGCTATCCGAAGCCCGGACTGCTCGGCGCGCACCAGATCGCCAATGCGGGGCAAGCGCTTATGGCGGCCGACCTTGCGGAGAAACCGGTCCCCAGTCCGGAGGGCGCGCGCGCGAAAGGCATCGCCGAGGCGAGCTGGCCGGCCCGCATGCAGCAGCTTCAGGACGGCGCCCTGACAGAGTATCTCGCCCCCGGTTCCATGCTCTGGGTCGATGGCGGCCACAACGAGAGCGCGGGCGCGGCGGTGGCGGCGATCCTCGACGGCTGGGCTGCCGAGCCCGGCGCGCTGCCGGTCCATCTTCTCTTCGGCTCCTTGAACACCAGGGACCCTGCTGCCTATCTTAGACATCTGAAGGGGCGGGCGAAGCGGCTCTATGTGATGCCCATTCCGGGCGAGGAGAATTCCCTTTCCGAGGACGAGCTGATGGACGGCGCCAAACGTGCCGCCATGCCGGCGGTACCGGTAAAAACCGTGCAGCAGGCGCTTCGCGACAGTCAGAAGAAGAGCACGCCCGTGCGCTTCCTGATCTGCGGCTCCCTCTATCTCGCCGGGCACGCGCTCGGGATCAGTTCCGGCGGCTGAGCTTTTCGGCGCCACCACTACTTTTGTCGTCATCCCCACGCAAGTGGGGACCCGGTGATCATAGGGCTAGGCAGACAGCCCTGGGTCCCCGCGTTCGCGGGAATGACGGTTTTATCGTTGGGGAGCACACACATGGATCTCGGACTCAAAGCGAAGAAAATCATCGTCACCGGCGGCACCCGCGGCATCGGGCTCGCCATTGCGGAAGCCTGCGCGGCGGAAGGCGCCGCCGTCTCGGTCTGCGGCCGCAGCCAGGAAAGCCTCGCGAATGCCGCCGAGAAGATCTCGGCCCATGGCGGGGTGGTGCACACGGCGATCTGCGACGTCGCCGATGCCGACGCGGTCAAATCCTATATCGAGGGCGCGGCGGACGCGCTCGGCGGGATCGACGGGCTGGTGAACAATCCCTCCGGTTTCGGGGCGAGCGACGACGAGGAAAGCTGGAAGAAGGGCGTCGATGTCGACCTGATGGGCGTGGTCCGCGCCACCTGGGCGGCCTACCCCTTTCTCACCGCCTCGAAAGGATCGATCCTGACCATCTCCTCGATTTCCGGCATCGGCAGCTCGAGCTCGATCCCCTACGGCGCGGTGAAGGCGGCCGTGATCCAGCTGACCCAGAGCCATGCGAAGAAATTCGCCGCCGACCGGGTGCGGGTGAACTGCATCGCGCCGGGCTCCATCGAATTCCCCGGCGGCAGCTGGGAGCGGCGCAAGACCGAGGCGCCGGACGTCTATGCCGCGACGCTGGCTAGCATCCCGTTCGACCGCTACGGCACGCCGGCGGAAATCGGCACCGTCGCCGCCTTCCTGCTCTCGCCCGCCGCGAGTTGGGTCACCGGCCAGACCGTCGCCGTCGATGGCGGCCAGAACCTGTAAAGCAAGCGAAAGGACGCGAAGCATGGCAATCGAAGCCGTCAACCTCGCCGAAAAGCTCACGAAATTCAGCGAGCACTGGTCGCCGAAGAAAGTCACCGCCTTCAACGGTCACGACATCATGGTCGTGAAGGTGAAAGGCGAGTTCAACTGGCACTCGCACGACGATACGGACGATTTCTTCATGGTTCTGGAGGGACGGATCCGGATCGAGACCGAGGACGGCGACGTCACCCTCGGCCCGGGCGAACTCTATGTCGTCCCGAAGAATGTCCGGCACCGGCCGGTTGCCGAGGAAGAGGCCCATTTGCTGCTGATCGAGAAAGCCGGCACGCCGAATACCGGCGACGAAGCGACCGCGGCGACGATTACCGAGATCTGAGCTCCAACACCGTCACAGCCCGACGAAGAAGCCGATGACGAAGGCGTTGGCGAGGTCGACGAAGAAGGCGGAGACCAGCGGCAGCACGATGAAGGCAAGCGGCGCCGGGCCGAAATGTTTGGTCACGGAGGACATGTTGGCCATCGCGGTCGGCGTCGCGCCGAGGGTGAAACCGGCGAAGCCCGCGCTCAGCACGGCGGCGGTATAGTCCTTCCCCATCACCCTGAAGAAGATCAGGACGATGAAGGCCGCCGCCGCGAGGATCTGGAGCACCAGTACGGTGACCAGCGGCCCGCCGAGCCCGGCGAGGGTCCAGAGCTGGATGCTCATCAGCGACATGGCGAGAAAGATCGAGAGCGCATAGTCGGAGACGATGGCGAGCGAGCGGGTGCGCGCCGGAAACTGCACGCTCGGAAAAAGCAGCGGCACCGTGTTCGCCAAGACGATCCCGGTTAAGAGGCAGGGCACGAACAGCGGCAGCTTCAGACCGGCCTCGGCGATCCCCTTATTGGCAAAATAGCCGACGATCACGGCGATATGGGCCCAGAGCAGAACCCGCATCAGGGTGATGTGATTGACCTGACCCTCCCCGGTTTCGTCCTCCTCTTCCTTCGGATAGGGCATGCCGACCGTGAGGGTCGTATCGTTCCCGCCTGAGATACCGTGCCGGCCAATCAGGTAATGCGCGATCGGCCCGCCGATGAGGGCGGCCGAGACCAGCCCGAGCGTCGCCGCCGCGATCCCGATCTCGCTGGCGCCCGCGACGCCGGTCGCAGTCCCGATCGTCGGCCCCCACGCGATCGCGGTCCCGTGCCCGCCGATCAGCGACGCCGAGCCGATCAGGACGCTGAACGGCTTCGGAAGATCGAACAGGACCGCGCCGAGGAGCCCGACGGCGTTCTGCGCCACGATGAAGATGAAGGTGGCACCGAGAAGGATCGCGAGAAGGCGGCCGCCGCGCGCCAGATCCGAGAGCCGCGCATTGAGCCCGACCGTGGCGAAGAAGATCACCAGGAACTCGTCCCGCGCCGAGAGGTCGAACACCACCTCGATACCGGCGAAGAGATAGAGCAGCCAGATCACGAAGGCCACGACCAGTCCGCCCGAGACCGGTTCCGGAATATTGTAGGACTTCAGGAAACCGACCCGCCGCGTCAGCATCGCGCCGAGAAAGAAGACGATGATCCCGATCGTCACGGTCGGAAATGCAGGGATCTCCAACATGTTGCCCCCCTCGGACGGTTCGCCCTTGGGAGCCAATCATAAGCCAGCCGTCAACTGATCTGGAATTTCTTTCGGAGCGCGAGCGCGAAGAGGAAGGCGAGAAGCAGCGAGAAAACCGATTGCAACGTCGCCAGCAGTCGGAAGGCAAGCCATCCGAACCCGCCGTTTGACGGGCACGCCGTCTCGGCCGGCTTGCCGCAGCTCACGATCTTCACGATATCCAATTCGAAGAGCGTGGAACGTGTAGTCGCCGTCCAGGGCGAGAAGGGCTGAACCACGTTGCGGATGGAGAATTCCAGCGCCGTCCGCTCCTTTTCCACCCCAAGGAACGACGGGTCTAGACTAAGTCCCCAACCCCAATACACCACCCAGAGCAAGAGCACCGATAGCCCAAGCGCGGCCAGCGGCCGCCCCATCGAGTTGCCGTAATCCGACAGCAACCCGTAACTCCAGGACGCCACCTTCTCCAACCGCGACACCGAAGGCCGCCGCCGCTTCGCCTGCAACTCGAAGCGGAAAAACCGATGCTCCTGCATATGGTCCTTCTCCGCCTCCATGGCGGTCTTCAGAACTCGCAAGCCACCTTCCAGCGCAGCAAAGCGATTGTTGGCACCGCGCTCGTTCCCCGAGTATCCTCCGTCTGCCTTGACCGCCGCCTTTGTCGCCCGCAGCACGGCGTCGAACCGGCTCTGCTCCTCCCGCTCCGTCCTGGCGGCGGCGAGCAGCAGCTTGCCTTTGAAGACGGCCCCGTCGAAGGCGGCAAAGGCGGTGAAGTCCGGGCTCCGGAACCGCGCCTCTCCCATAAAGCGCGCGGTCTCGAACGCGCCCTGAATGCGCGCGGGTTGATTGGGCAAACGACAGCGCGAAAAGTCCGCCAGTTCGAAAAACTGCGCGGTACGGAAACCAACCGGTCCAGCGTCAGCCTTGTTCCAGAACTCCACGTCGTTGAACCCGGCGAAGCCGTGGAAATGGGCGCCGTCGAACTTGGCCCCACCGTGGAAATGGGCGCCGCCGAACCAGGTTGCACCGTGGAAAAGGGCGCCGCCGAACCAGGCCGCACCGTGGAGCTGGGCGCCGACGAACCGGGCCAGGCCGTGAAAATGGGCGCCGCCGAACTCGGCTGTACCGTGGAAATGGGCGCCAGCGAACCGCGCCGCGCGGTGGAACTGGACGTTGGCGAACAGGGCAGCGCCGTCGAAATGGGCGCCGCCGAACCCTGCCTGGCCGTGAAACTGGGCAGTGTCGAATCTGGCCAGGCTGTGGAATCGGGCGCTGGCGAATTCGGTCGTGCCGTGGAAATGGGCGCTGGCGAACTCGGCAGCGCTGTGGAAATGGGCGCCGGCGAACCAGGACAGGCCGTGGAACTGGGTGCCGTCGAACCGAGCCACCCCGTGGAACCGGGCGCTGGCGAACTCGGTCGTGCCGTGGAAATGGGCGCCGTGCACATCGAAGAATCGGAGTGCAGCAAGCCGTGCGTCTAGATATATCCTTGGGCGGTCATCCGGGCCTTCCACGTAGGATTCGGAATAGTTCCGCAGAACATCGCCAAGGCCTTTGGCCCGGGCTCCGATCAGGCGGAGCGCGCCATCCGGGCCGTTCCCGCCCGCCTCAAAGCCGACAGCCAATCGTGCCAAAAGCACGTGCGACAGGCTGCCGCCTCCGAACCCGCTTTTATCGGCACCGTCTCCCGGTTCTGCGTTTCGCAATTCTGTGGCGGAACCATCCAAGTCAAGGGAGGCATCGGGACGCAAGTGCAGGCGATGCCAGAGCGTACCGTCGGGCGCTTTCAGTAGAAGGTCCGCAATTCGAAGCTCATTATCGGAGAGCCGCCGGGTGCCTCTCTCGTCCCCCTCATACCCGAGCGACCAGCGCCAATAGTCCTGGAGCGTGGCCTCTTTCCAGGCAATCTCGCCCTCGCCGTGGGTCTCGCCACCGCCTGGAAAGTCCGCTGGAGCGCGCCAGCGTTTCAGCACTTGTGCTGCGTTGGGGCCGTCCTTCCGCCCCCATCCGGCGTCGGCGAGACCCTCCCAAGAGAAGTCCGCGGCCTCCCACATTGCCTCCCACAGTTCGACTACGGCTGCGGCATCGAGGTCTTCTGGGCGCTCGCGCCAAGCGGCGAAAGCGGTCTTGACGACCTTGTCCTTTGTCGCCTGATCGATCTGGTTCTTTTTCGACTGTTCCCCCACCACGCGCCGACCCTCCCATTCCGCCATCTTTACGTGTGCTGCCGATGGGAGCAAGGCGTCAGAGAATAGTCGCACCAAAGCCGTCATCCCGTTGAAAAACGGGATCCACTGCCGAGACCAGAGGGCCGAGAGTGGATCCCGACCTCCGTCGGGATGACGGAATGCTGGGGGATGACGATCAAGCTGCGATGGCATGCCCAGCCGTCGACCGGTTCTGGACGTTATCCCGGCCGGAGAGCCGGGACCTTGTCGAACGTGGAGCCAGGCTCTTCGGAAGATCCCGGATCAGGTCCGGGATGACGAATTTGGGGTTGGGGATCGGACCCTAGTATACCACCACGCTGCGGATGCTCTCGCCCGCATGCATCAGGTCGAAGCCCTTGTTGATGTCGTCCAGTGGCATGGTGTGGGTGATCAGACTGTCGATGTCGATCTTGCCGTCCATGTACCAGTCGACGATCTTCGGCACGTCCGAGCGGCCCCGCGCCCCGCCGAAGGCGGTGCCGCGCCAGGAACGGCCGGTGACGAGCTGGAAGGGGCGGGTGGAGATTTCCTGACCTGCACCGGCGACGCCGATGATGATGCTCTCGCCCCAGCCCTTGTGGGCGCATTCCAGCGCCTGGCGCATGGTGGTGGTGTTGCCGATGCACTCGAAGCTGTAGTCGGCGCCGCCCTTGGTGAGGTCCACCAGATAGGGCACCAGATCGCCCTCGACCTCCTTCGGATTGACGAAGTGGGTCATGCCGAACTTCTCGGCGATCTCTTTCCGCGCCGGGTTGAGATCGACACCGACGATCATGTCGGCCCCGACCATGCGGGCGCCCTGGATCACGTTGAGGCCGATGCCGCCGAGGCCGAAGACGACGACGTTGGAGCCCGGCTCCACCTTGGCCGTGTTCACCACCGCGCCGACGCCGGTCGTCACGCCGCAGCCGATGTAGCAGATCTTGTCGAACGGCGCGTCCTCGCGGACCTTGGCCAGCGCGATCTCCGGCATCACCGTGTGATTGGCGAAGGTCGAGCAGCCCATATAGTGGAAGATCTTCTCGCCGTTGATCGAGAACCGGCTGGTGCCGTCCGGCATCAGGCCGGCGCCCTGGGTGGTGCGGATCTTCTGGCAGAGATTGGTCTTCGGATTGAGACAGTATTCGCACTCCCGGCATTCCGGGGTGTAGAGCGGGATCACGTGATCGCCCTTCTTGAGGCTGGTCACGCCGGGGCCCACGTCGACCACCACGCCCGCGCCTTCATGGCCGAGGATCGCCGGGAAGATGCCTTCGGGATCGTCGCCGGAACGGGTGAATTCGTCGGTGTGGCAGATGCCTGTCGCCTTGATCTCGACCAGCACCTCGCCTTCGCGCGGGCCGTCAAGGGTCACGGTCTCGATCTGCAGCGGCTTTCCGGCCTCGAATGCGACGGCGGCTCTCGTTTCCATGGCGTCCTCCCTAACGTGCCCGGATTGGAATGGGAGGCTAACAGTCTTTCATCAAAGCCACTTTTGCAATGCGCGTCTCGGAGCATCCCGGAAACGTCATCCGCTCTCGACCCCGGCGGCAAAGCGCGAAAGAATACCCACCAATAATAGGGAGGAACAAAGATGATCAGCAAAACGGTGATTACCGGAGGCGCCTCCGGGATCGGTCTCGCGATCGCGGCGAAACTGCTCGCCGACGGCGGCAAGGTCTGCCTGCTCGACCAGAGCGACGCGAACCTCGTCGCCGCGCAGGAGCGCTTCGGCAGCGAACGGGTGATGACGGCCACCGCCGACGTGCGCGACGACGCGGCACTCAATCTCGCGATAAGGGCCGGGGCCGAATTCATGGGCGGGCTGACCGGCTGCGTCGCCAGCGCGGGCATCGGCTACCGGGTGCCGATCCTGGAGTCCGAGACGTCGGATTTCGAACGCGTCATCGCGATCAACCTGACCGGCGTCTACTCGACGCTCCGCAACGCGGCCCAGGTGATGATCGAGCGCGGCACCCGCGGCTCCCTGGTCTCGCTCGCCAGCGTTTGCGGCGTGCGCGGCTGCGCCGACCGGGCGGCTTACGGCGCGGCGAAGGCCGGGGTCATCAACCTGACCCAGGTCGCGGCCATCGAGTTCGCCAAGCACGGCATCCGCGCCAATGCGCTCTGCCCGGCGCCGATCAACACGCCGCTGATCGACGGCGTGCAGAGCGCGCAGCACAAGGCGGAATGGCTGAGCACGATCCCGATGGACCGCTACGGAGAGCCGGCGGAGGTGGCGGAACTCGCGTCCTTCCTGCTCGGCGACAAGGCCTCCTACATCACCGGGCAGGCGATCGGGGTCGATGGCGGCTGGATGGGCACGGGCCTGCAAACCGCCGATACCCATATCTCCCGGGGGGCCGCGGAATGACCGGCGCACCGGAGATCAAGGTCGGCAGCTTCCGGGTCCGCACCGTCACCGCCCCGCTGCCGCAGCCGCACAAGACCGCGTCCGGAACGCTGCATGCGGCCCCGCTCGTGCTGCTCGATATCGGCACCGACGCCGGCGTCGTCGGATCCGCCTACCTCTTTCCCTACGCCGCCCACTTCCTGCGTCCGCTGGCCCTTTTGGTCTCCGAGCTCGAGGATCTGGTGAAGGGTCAGCCGCTGATGCCGCGGGATATCTGGCAGATGTTCCGGACCAAGAGCCGGCTCGCCGGCTGGCCCGGCTTGATGGCCTCGGCGGTCGGCGGCATCGACATGGCACTCTGGGACGCGCTGGCGAAGGCGCACGAGCTCCCGCTCGCCGCCCTGCTCGGCAGCACGCCGCGCCCGGTCTGGGTCTATGACAGTCTCGGCCAGATGGGCCCGGAGGAAACCGCCCGCGATATCGAACGCTCGCTGAAGGACGGCTTCCGGGCCTTCAAGGTGAAGTCCGGCGCACCGGATCCGCGCCAGGATGTCGCCGTCGCCCGCGCCATCAAGTCGGTCGCGGGAGAGGATGCCTGGGTGGCGATGGATTTCAACCAGGCCTTCACCGCCGACGAGGCGGTGAAACGCATGCACCTGCTCGACCATGAGGGTCTCGCCTGGATCGAGGAGCCAGTCGCCTGGGACGACGTGAACGGCCACGCCAGTGTCCGCGCCTCCATCGCGACCCCGGTGCAGACCGGCGAGAACTGGTACGGCGCGCGCGACATGGCGAAGATGCTGGATGCGGGCGCGCTCGATCATGCCATGCCGGATGCAATGCGGATCGGCGGCGTCACCGGCTGGATGGAGGTCGCGGGGCTTGCCGCCGCGCACAATATTCCGGTCTCGAGCCATCTCTTCCCGGACCATTCGGCGCATCTGCTGGCTGCGACGCCGACCGGCCTCATCCTCGAATGGTTCGATATTGCCGCCGGTATCCTCGCGGAACGGCCGAAGATCGAGAACGGCATGGCGGTGCCGCCGGACCTGCCGGGTGCCGGCATCGTCTGGGACGAGAAAGCGATCGACGAACACGCGGCGTGAGAGCCGTCAGCCGATCGACATCAGGCTCGCATTGCCTCCGGCGGCGGCGGTGTTGACGCTGACGGACTGCTCCTCGACCAGCCAGTCGAGGCAGTAGTCCTCGCGGCCGGCGGCAAGCCCGGCGGGCGAAACGCCCTGAACGCCGAGCAGCGGGCCGTCGCGGTCCGCCGCGCGCTTCTGGATTTCGATCAGCGCATCCGCGTCGCCCTCGAAGAGAACGGCGGCGAGATCCGGTTCCGCCGTCCAGTCCTTCGTCAGCGTCACCCGATCACGGAGATCCGTCGGCAGGCTCGAGACCAGCTCGGCGGCGGCGCTGTTCTCCTGCAGCACCGCCGCATTTCCTGCCGCGAGGGCCGCCGCGACCTGACGCAGCATGCCGCCCTTGCCGGAGGCAAGGGCGGCGACGCGGCCTTTCGGATGCACCAGATAACGGTTCCGCTCCCCGACCGGTCCGGGCAGATCGAGATCGGTGCCGAGCGGCGAGCGGGCGATATAGGTCCGGGCGAGATCGGCTTCGGCCGTGCGGCCGGCCTCCCGCAGCCACGCCTCGAACTGATGCGCCGGTTCCGGTCCCACTTCCGGCACCCGGCCGACGAGCGCGGAGGCGAAGGGGCGCCGTGCCAGCAGGCGGTTGAGATAGAGCGGCCCGCCCGCCTTCGGCCCGGTGCCGGAAAGGCCGCGGCCGCCGAAGGGCTGCACGCCGACGATGGCACCGATGATGTTGCGGTTCACATAGACATTGCCGACGCCGATCCGCCGGGCGACCCGGTCGATGGTCTCGTCGATCCGCGAATGCACCCCGAAGGTCAAGCCGTAGCCTGTAGCGTTGATATCGTCGACCAACTCGTCGAGCCCGCTCCGCTTGAAGCGGATCACATGCAGTACCGGACCGAACACCTCGCGTTCCAGGTCCGCCATGTCGTCGATCTCGATCAGGGTCGGCGCGACGAAGGTGCCGTTGCGCGTTTCGGCCGGAAGCTCCAGCGCTTCGACCTTTTTCCCGCGCTCGCGCATCGCATCGACGTGGCTCAGGATGATGCCGCGCGCCTCGGCGCTGATCACCGGGCCGACATCGATGGAGAGCCGGTCCGGGTTGCCGACGGCGAGCTCGCGCATCGCGCCCTTCAGCATCTCCAGCATGCGGTCCGCGACATCCTCCTGCAGGCAGAGCACGCGGAGCGCGGAGCAACGCTGCCCGGCGCTGTCGAAGGCCGACATGATGACGTCGGCGACCACCTGCTCCGGCAGGGCAGAGCTGTCGACGATCAGCGCGTTCTGCCCGCCGGTCTCGGCGATCAGCGGGATCTGCGTGCCGTCCGGCGCGAGGCGCCCGGCAAGGCCTGACTGGATCAGCCGCGCCACTTCGGTCGAGCCGGTGAACATGACGCCGCGAACGCGTTCCTCCGCGACCAGCGCCGCGCCGACATCGCCCGCGCCGGGCAGGAGCTGCAGCACGTCTTCCGGGATACCCGCCTCATGCAGCAGACGTACCGCCTCGGCAGCGATCAGCGGGGTTTCCTCGGCCGGCTTCGCCAGCACCGGATTGCCCGCGGCAAGAGCTGCGGAGACCTGGCCGGTGAAGATCGCGAGCGGGAAATTCCAGGGGCTGATGCAGACCACCGGACCGAGCGGCCGGTGGGTATCCATGTCGAACTTGGCTGCGACCTCGGTTGCGTAGTAGCGGAGGAAATCCACCGCCTCGCGGACCTCGGCGATGGCGTTCGCCATGGTCTTGCCGGCCTCGCGGACGCAGATCCCCATCAGCACCGGCATGCGGGCCTCCATCAGGTCCGCCGCGCGCAACAGATGGGCGGCACGCTCCGCCGGTTCGGTCGCGGCCCAGACCGGCGCCGCCGTCTCGGCGTTTGCGAAGGCCTTCGAGATCGTCTCCGGATCGGCATCGCGGACCGTGCCAACGAGGTCGCGCCGGTCGGACGGGTTGCGCACCTCGCGCACCGATCCCGTCGCCTCTGCGCCCGGGACGGTCGGACCCGAGGTCCAGAGACCCTCGGCGCTGGAAAGCAGGGCGGCCGAGAGCGAGGCGAGCCGATGCTCGTTGGAGAGATCGAGACCTTCCGCATTCGGCCGCGCCTCGCCATAGAGACCGCGCGGCAGCCGGATCTGCGGATGCGGCGCGCCGACCGGCTCCACGGCCTGCGCGGCGGCCACCGGGTCCGCAATAAGGTCCTCGACCGAGAAGGCCGGGTCGGCGATGCGGTTGACGAAGGAGGTATTGGCACCGTTCTCCAGCAGCCGGCGGACGAGATAGGCGAGCAGGGTCTCGTGGCTGCCGACCGGGGCATAGACCCGGCAGGGCCTGTTCAGCCTGTCCTTGCCGACCACTTCCTCGTAGAGCGGCTCGCCCATGCCATGCAGGCACTGGAACTCGTACTGGCCGGAATAGTAATTCGGCCCGGCCATCTGCATGATCGCGGCGAGGCTCTGAGCGTTGTGGGTGGCGAACTGCGGGTAGACCGCGTCCGGCGCCGCCAGCAGCTTCTTGGCGCAGGCGAGGTAGGAGACGTCGGTATGGATCTTCCTTGTGAAGACCGGGAAATCCTCCAGCCCGTCGACCTGGGCGCGCTTGATCTCGCTGTCCCAATAGGCGCCCTTCACCAGCCGGATCATCAGCCGGTGACGGCTGCGCCGGGCGAGGTCGATCAGGTAGTCGATGACGAAGGGGCAGCGCTTGGAATAGGCCTGCACGACGAAGCCGATGCCGTTCCAGTCGGCAAGGTCCGGGTCGAAGCAGAGCGCCTCCAGGAGATCGAGAGAAAGTTCCAGCCGGTCCATCTCCTCGGCATCGATATTGAGCCCGATATCGTAGGAGCGGGCGAGCAGGGCCAGCTTCTTCAGGATCGGCAGCAGCTCCTCCATCACCCGGTCGAGCTTCTGGCGCTGGTAGCGCGGGTGCAGGGCGGAGAGCTTGATCGAGATCCCCGGCCCCTCATAGATGCCGCGGTTCTTCGCCGCCTTGCCGATGGCGTGGATCGCCTGCTCGTAATCCTTCAGGTAGCGCGCCGCGTCCGCCGCCGTGGTCGCCGCCTCGCCGAGCATGTCGTATGAGTAGCGGAAACCCTTCTTCTCCATCGCGCGGCTGTTGGCGAGCGCCTCGGAGATGGTCTGCCCGGTGACGAACTGCTCGCCCATCATCCGCATGGCGACGTCGACACCGCTGCGGATCAGCGGCTCGCCGCCGCGTCCGATCAGCTTGGTCAGCGCCGCGCCCATGCTCTCCTCGCTCTGGGTCGCGGTCAGGCGGCCGGTGACGACCAGGCCCCAGGTCGCCGCGTTGACGAACATGGACGGCGAATGGCCGAGATGGGACTTCCAGTCGCCGCCGGAGATCTTGTCGCGGATCAGTGCGTCGCGGGTCTGCCGGTCCGGAATGCGCAGCAGCGCCTCGGCGAGGCACATGAGGGCGACACCCTCCTGGCTCGAGAGATCGTATTCGTGGATCAGCCCCTCGACACCGCCGCGCACGCTCTTCTCGCGCAGGAGCTCGACCAGCTTGCGGGCGAGATCGGTCGCGGCGGAGAGCTTCGCGGGCGGCAGACTCGCCTCGGAGATCAGATAGGGCAGGCACTCGGTCTCGGGTTTGCGGTAGGCGGCGGTGATCCGGGCACGGAGCACGCTCTGGGCCTGCACGCCCTGGGCGAAGTCCAGAAACGGGCGCGGCGTCGGATCGGCGCTTGGCGATGCGTCCTCGAGATCCACCGCGGCGTCGCCGCCGAGATAGCCGTCCAGCGGCTCGCCCCGCTCGATCCGCTCGATGGCGCCCAGCAGAGACTGTTTCACCAGCCAGTGCGGCGTCCGGCCGACGCGCTCCGCCGCGTCGCGCAGACGCGCCCGCAATTCCTCGCTGACTTTCACCCCGATGGTCTGCGCCGCCATGACCGCCTCCGCTGGAACACCCCGAACGCGGAAAGGTTACACCATCAAAGGACAAAAGGTGCAACCTCAAAATCCGGGAGGACAACCTAAACCTATCGAACCGGCTCCAGCCGCAGCAATTGCCCGTCCGGACTGTCGGTCAGGACATAGAGCAACCCGTCCGGACCCTGTTTAACCGCCCGGATACGCTCCTCCAGGCCCTCCAGCAGCTTTTCCTCACCCACCACCCGATCGCCCTCAAGCGTCAGCCGGCGGAGATGTGTACGCGCGAGCGCGCCGACAAATAGATTGCCCCGCCAGTTCGGAAATTCGTCGCCGCGATAGAAATCCATTCCGCTCGGTGCGATCGAGGGAACCCAGTAGACCACCGGCTGCTCCATTCCCGGCGCCGCCGTCTTGTCCGAGATGATCGCCCCGCTGTAATCGATGCCGTAGGTGATCGCCGGCCAGCCGTAGTTGCGGCCGGGCCTCAAAATATTCACCTCGTCGCCGCCGCGCGGCCCGTGCTCGTGCGCCCAGATCGTGTCCGTGCCAGGCCGCAGCGCCATACCTTGAACGTTCCGATGGCCGTAGGAAAAGATCTCCGGCAGAGCCCCACCCCTGCCGGCAAAAGGATTGTCCTCCGGAACGGAGCCATCGTCATTGAGACGCACCACGGTCCCGATATGGCTCGCCAGGCTCTGCGCCTCCCGCATATAGCCACCGCGATCGCCCATGCTGATGAAGAGCGTGCCGTCCGGCGCGAACGCGAGACGCGAGCCGAAATGCCGGCCGCCGGAGACTTTTGGCCGTTGCCGGAAAATAACCTCAAGTTCTTTAAGAGAATTTTCGGTGAATCGCGCGCGGACCACCTCCGTACCCGCTCCGCCGGGGCCTCGCCCCGCATAGGATAGATAAATCAAACCGTTCGCAGCGAAATCCGGGTGCAGCGCGACATCCAGCAACCCGCCCTGCCCGGAGGCGTAGACATCGGGAACACCACCGACCGGCTCCGGCGCCAACCCGTCCGGACCGACGATCCTGAGATCGCCCTCACGCTCCGTCACCAGGATGCGGCCATCGGGCAGAAAGGCGAGGCCCCAGGGGTGCTCCAATCCCGCGGCAAGCGGGACGATTCGAAAATCATGCCGCTCCGATCGCTCCAGCCGGATTTCAACCGCTTGAGGGGACCGCGCAGAGCAAGACGCAAGAAGCAGCGCCGCCATGGCGAAGAAAAACAGGCGTGCAATACTGATCCACCGCAGGAACATCTCGCCCTCCAAAACGTTCGCACCTCCAGCTACATGGGAGCCCAGCAACAGACGGCAAGTCGTTCCGCGCTGACGCACGATAGTAAGACATGATTAACTAATCTATTCTGATATTTAGATAGAAAACAAAGTGAATATCCGGAATATTATTGTCTTTTTAACCAATGGTAACGCAAAATAGGAGAAATCAATCGGGGCAATGATCGCGTAAAGCGGTCCAAATAATAAAGCTGGGACGGAGAACGCCATGGCGGGCGATACGCAAACCTCAAGACTGTCATTTGCGGGCATTGACGACGCGACCCTCTCGGACCTGCGGACCATCTGGCCCGTGATCGAAGCCGGGCTGCCTTCGGTTCTGGATAAATTCTATACGCATGTCGCCTCGACCCCCGAAACGGCGGTCATTCTCGAGAAAGGCCCGGCCGTCGATGCCCTGAAAAAGGCGCAAACGATCCATTGGCGCAGCATTTTCACCGAAGGGCTGACGGAGGAGTATCTGAAAAGCGCATCGCGCATCGGCGCCGCCCACTCGAGCATCGGCCTGACACCCAGGTGGTATATCGGCGCCTACGCTTTCCTTCAGCCGCTGCTGTTCGATTTGATCGTCCGCAAACACAGCCGCAGTGATGCGGCGATCCGGTATTGCAATGCGGTTTCGAAAGCGATCGCGCTGGATATGAACCTCGCACTCGAGGCCTACAGCAGCTCGGACGAAGCCATGGCCCTGAGGAACCAGATCCTGAACCTCGCAGACACACTTGAGCGCGAGATCGACCAGACGGTCGAGGAGGTCATGCTGCAGGCGAACCGCGTCGCCGACCTGACCAACGGCCTCGCGATCGCCGCGACGGAGATGGCAACCCTTGTCAGCGAGGTCCGGCAGGCAACCGACGTCACAGCAAACAACGTGAATTCCGTCGCCGCGGCGACGGAGGAGCTCAGCGCCTCAAGCCAGGAAATCGCGACGCAAGTTTCCGATTCCGCAAAGCTGACCAGCGAAGCGACCGAGACCGCCGACAACGCCCGCGGTCAGGTCGCTGCACTCGAGGAAGCGACGACCAATATCAGCTCCGTCGTCGACCTCATCAACTCGATCGCCGCGCAGACCAAGCTGCTGGCCCTGAACGCCACGATCGAGGCGGCCCGCGCCGGCGAGGCAGGCAAGGGCTTCGCCGTCGTCGCAAGTGAGGTCAAATCGCTGGCGCAGCAGACCGAGAATGCGATCCAGGATGTCAGCCAGCACACGGCGAACGTGCAGACGGCAACACGCTACTCCGTCGACGCGATCACCGGCATTGCGTCCAAGATCGGCGAAGTGAACGGGATCGCCACCGGCGTCGCCACGGCCGTCGAGGAACAGCAGGCCGCGACGACGGAAATCGGCCGCTCCTCCAACGAGGCGTCCGAGATGACATCGCAGGTCGCCGAGGCGATCGTCCGGGTGTCCGAACATGCGGACCGGACCAGCAAATCCGCAGGCGCGATCGAGACATTGGCCAAAAATGTCAGCGTCAATGTCGGCGACATGAAGCGACGCCTCGCCATCGTCGTGCGCTCCGGCGGCGAAGCGGACCGCCGCGAAACGAACCGGGTTCCGACGGTGATCGAAGCGAATTTCGAGTTCGCCGACCTTCGCGAGAAAGGTTTCATCGCCGACCTCTCGCCGCGCGGCGCCCTTCTCCTCTGCGACAATCAGGAAACAGGGGTACCGGACACGGACGGCTACATCTCGCTCGCCAACGGCCTGCGCATTCCCGCCCGGGTGGTCGCCGCGACCTCGCTCGGCCTGCATGTCGGCTTCACCCGCCTCGACGCCAGCGCGGCAGAGGCCATCGGCGCCATGATCGAGCAGGCCATGAGCGAAAACGACGTCTTCCGCGATATCTGCCTGGAAGCTGCGAAGGAGGCGAACGACGCAATGAACGCGGCAATCACCTCCAGTCGCATCTCGGCCGACGACATGTTCGACACCCATTACACGGTTATCCAGGGCTCCAACCCGGTGCAGTTCTCGACCAAGTTCGTCGACCTGACGGACGAGATCCTGACGCCGATCCAGGAACGATGGAAAGCCAAGGACGAGCGGATCCGCCTGCTCTGCGCGACCGACCGGAACGGATATATTGGGACCCACAACAAGATCGTGTCCCAGCCGCAGCGGCCGGACGATCCGGTCTGGAACGCGGCCAATTGCCGGAACCGACGGATCTTCGACGACCGCGCCGGCCTACTCGCTGCGGGCAACCGGGAGCCGCACCAGTTGCAAACCTATATCCGCGATATGGGCGGAGGGCAGAAAGTCCTGCTGAAGGAAATCGACTGCCCGATCACGCTCGCCGGACAGCATTGGGGCAACATGCGCTGCGCCTTCGTTCCTTAAGCCGGCAGGAGATCGGCGGCCCAGTGCCCTGGCCCGCGCCCGGCCAGCGCCTTTTGGCCGGCGGGCCAGGCGCACTTCCCGCTTGGCCGTTAAAATCACCATATATCAACATCTTAATTGTGAGAATTGACTAGATTTGCGATCTTGAAGCGTGAATCACCACAAAATATTCGAAAATTTTATCCAACCACCGCCTGTTTACCAATATAGTGCATGCGGGCCTGGACACACGACAGCACTTCATTATATTCTATAAGTGGTTTTCGAAAATTGGTTTTCATTCTCAAATCAATTATCGAAAATTACCTTTCAAGCCAAAGACGATAGCCGATGAGCCGTTATTTGATACTCGATGAAAGGGCTGAACGCGAAGCTCGCGTCATGCACCGCTATCGGGTCGAGGTTGCGTCCTATTGGGCGAAATGGCATCTCGGCGTCTCGCTGATCTCAAGCCTCGGAATGATTTTCCTGACCGGCCTGCTGGTCGCGGTCTGGAACGCGGCCATTCTGGGCATCGGCCCGACGATCAACGACTGGGGCGACTTCTCCTTCGTCCTCGACATTCGCATCAACAGCTGGCGCGTCGACCCCGACTACTACCGCCGCCTCGTCACCTACCCGCTCACGCCGGTCACCCTCGACCATATGCCTTGGGCGCACCTCTTCGGCTTCATCACCTTCGGCACCTGCCTCATCACCGCGATGATGAGCATCCTGCATTTCGAGCCGATCGTCAGCCACGACCCGAACCGCTATATCCGGATCGAGCCCGTGCGCCTCTCCCCGGCGATCGAGGTCTATTTCGAGAACGACCGCGGCCGGGACCAGAAATGCGTGATCGACGTGATGTTCACCGCGCCGGGGCCGGCCAGCGCCCAGGTCATCCGCGAGAAATGCAAGGCGATCTCGCTGCATTGCCAGACCGAGCTGCAGCGGCTTGTCGACAACGCGGTATGGCAGATCCGGATACCTCAGTTACGCCGCAAGCTGGCGCAGATCGCGGTCGAGTATGTCCCGCGCGACGCCATCCACGACCTGCAGATCCGCTCGATCAAGATGCACGATGTGATCCGCCCGATGACGATGCAGAAGCAGCTCGACGAGCTTCCGGTGGAAGCCGTCGCCGTCGCGCCGGTCGCCCCGGTCCCGGCTGTCGCCGGCAACGAGTAAGCCCCGCCGCCTTCCTCAGACCCGCCGTCTTCCTCAGAATAGTGCGCTGAGTTCGCTTCCGCCGACCCAGAGCAGGCGGATCGCCAGCAATGTCAGAACGGTCTTGAAGCCGATCGCGAAGACCCGCTCCGGCAGCTTCTCCAGCACCTTCTTGCCTGTCGCCGTCCCAAGAAATCCCGTCGCGATCATCGCCGCGATCAGCGGCACCCATTCAAGGAACGCGAAACCGAGGATGCCGAAGGCGACGATCTTCACGCCATGCTGCATCGTCATACAGGCGCTGTGCGTGGCGACCGTCGTCATCTTGCCGTAGCGGTCCGGCGGCAGGAACGCGGCGAGCAACGGTCCGGTCGCGCCGACGAACATGGTGGCGAACGTGGTCGCGAGCCCGACGCCCGCGAAAGCGCCGGCCGGCACCTTGTGCTTGCCGAGTTTCGGGCCCCAGACGGTATAGAGAATGAACAGCGCCAGTACCGCCTGCAGCGCCGACTGGGGCACCGCTATCACGAGTTGCGCCGCGAGCGCCGCGCCGACGATCGCGCCGACGATGAAGAATCCGAAGAGCCGCCGCTCCAGATGCTCGCGCATCAGATAGGCGCGTCCTGCATTCGAGCCGAGCTGAACCACCCCGTGCACGGGAATGACGGCGAGGGGCGGCAGGACGGAGCCGATCGCGACCAGCATCATGACCCCGCCGCCGAGCCCGAAGGTCACGGTAACGGCGGACGTCACGTAGCTGAAAAGAACGAGGGCTATACCGCCCCAGAGCGGAACGGAGTCTGGCAACAGGAATTCGAGCACGGCAGGCGTTTCCAAAAAGAGGTTTTATCAATTGGGACCGCAGCTTAGACGATCCTGCATTTCGCGCCAGCCTGTCTATCAGGTGACTTCTCTCGCAAGGCGCGCCATATAGAGTGGACATCCAAAATGCGGCCACATTGATGCCGCACTCTGCCGGACCGCGGGACAACCGTGTGGGTGGCACCCGATGGAGGCTAAGGTGAAGAAACTGGTTCTCGCAGCTCTGGTGCTGTTGGTCCTTGTCGGCGCTGCGGTTCTTGTCGGACCGAGTTTCGTCGACTGGAACAGCTACAAGACGGAGATTGCCGAGGCGGTCGAGGACCAGACCGGCCGCAAGCTCGCAATCGACGGCGATATCGGCTTCCAGGTCCTCCCGGCACCCCGCCTTTCCGTCGAACGGCTCCGGCTCGCCAATGCGGAGGGCGGCACCGGCGATACTTTTGTCTCGGTCGGCGCGCTGCAGATCCACGTCGCCTTTGCGCCGCTGCTCCAGGGAAAGATCAAGGTTGCCTCGGTCACGCTGAAGGACCCGGTGATCCGGCTCGAGCAATTCGCCGACGGCAGCAATAACTGGACCTTCGGCGACAAGGCGGCGGCGTCCGGCAGCACGGCTGACAGCACGGGCGGCAGCGCCTCGGTAAGCGGCGACGGCCTCGATCTCACGCTCGACGGCGCCACCATTGTCAACGGCCGCGTCTCGTTCATCGATCATGCGAGCGGCGCGGAACATTCCATCAGCGGACTCGACGCCACCTTGAGCGCGCAGAGTCTCGACGGCCCGTTCAAAGCCACCAGCCGCCTCGTCTACCAGAACCTTCCCCTCTCGATTTCCGCCGCCACCGGCAAGGTCGACGCCGGAAAGGCAACGGCCCTGGAGGCCGTCATCTCCGTCGGCGACAATGCAGCAGAACTGTCCTTCGGCGGCACGCTTGTGCTGGACGACCGGCCGCGCGCGATGGGAACGGTGACCGCCTCTGGCGCGGACCTTGTAGCAGCAGGCAATGCCCTGCCCCCCCTCGGCCTCGCGGAAGACAGCGTTCCAGCCGCGCTGAAGGGGCCTTTCAAGCTTTCGGCAAAACTGCACGCGGATCCGGCCAGGGTCTCCGTCTCCGATCTTGCGGTCACGGCCGCAAAAATGTCCGCCGAAGGCGAGATAACTGCGGAACTCTCCGAACCGCTGGCGATCGATGCAAGCCTCGCGGTCGACCGCTTCTCGCTCGACGAGACGATCGCCACATTTGGCGGCGCGGCCGCACCTGCGGCAGCTGCGAACGAGCCCTCGGCGGGACCGGCGGGAGAGCCCGGCTCCTTCGAACTCCCGTCCGGGATCGACGCCAATCTCACGCTGACCGCCGACGCCATCGACTACCGGGGCGGGGTGATCCGCCAGCCGAGGATCGAGATGGCGCTCTCGAACCGGGTTCTGGTGCTGAAAGTGCTGAGCGCGCAGATGCCGGGCGGATCGGATCTTTCCGTTTCCGGAACATTGGAAAGTGCGGACGGCAAACCTCAATTCGCGGGACGTGCGGATTTCGTTTCCGACAATCTGCGGGGCGCACTTGCCTGGGTTGGCACCGAACTCGACGGCATCGCCGCCGACCGTCTGCGCAAAGGCAGTCTCGGTGCAGACATTGCCGCCACCCCGGAACAGGTCAAGCTGTCGAACTGGACGATGGATCTGGACACGACCCGGGTCCGCGGCGGTCTTACATTGCTGTTGCGCGAGCGCCCGGCTTTCGGCCTTGCGCTCAATCTCGGCAAGATCAATCTCGACGCCTATCTCCCGCCGGAAGGCGCTGCAAATCAGGCCGGCAACGCCGGTGCAGACCAGCAGGCATCGTCCGCCGGACCGACGCCGATGCAGCAGGTCGCGGTCGCGCTCAATACCTTCGATGCGAATATCGTGGTCAATTTCGAGGAAATCCTGATCCGCCAGACCGCGGTAATCGACGGTAAGATCGACGCCACGATCCAGAACGGCGCGCTGCAATTGCGCAACCTCTCGATCGCCGATCTCGGCGGCGCCCGGGTCAATCTGAGCGGCTCGCTCGCTGGCCTGGTCGCCGACCCGAACACCAAGCTCAATTTCGAGATCGACGCCAAATCCGCGGCCCGGCTAGCCCGCCTCGCCGGGATCGCTCCGGACGAGACCTTGCAGCGCGTCGGCGCCGTAACCGTCGCCGGAAGCATTCTCGGCGATTTCTCGAACCTGACGGTCGACGCCTCGGTACGCGCGGTGGGCGGCAATGCCTCCGTCAAAGGCGTCGTGCAGCCGCTCGCCCTACCGACCGGCATAGACCTCGCCCTCAAATTGCAGCATCCCGATGCGGACCGCCTGGTCGAGACCCTGTCGCCGGGAACGCTGCCGTCCGACATGACCCTCGGGTCCCTCGCGCTCGCCGCCAGCGTTGCGAATGCCAAGGGCGAAGCGCTCGGGATCGACGCCACGATGGATCTCGGCGGCGGTCAGCTCGGCGTGAAGGGAACCGTCGATCCGAGCGGCGCACTGCCGAAACTCGCCCTCGACACCCGCTACGCCCACCCCGACGTGGTCGCACTGATCCGCTCGCTCTCCCCCGG
This sequence comes from Nisaea acidiphila, assembly GCF_024662015.1. Classification (NCBI taxonomy): domain Bacteria; kingdom Pseudomonadati; phylum Pseudomonadota; class Alphaproteobacteria; order Rhodospirillales; family Thalassobaculaceae; genus Nisaea; species Nisaea acidiphila. The sequence continues at coordinate 1,919,869 of NZ_CP102480.1, forward strand.
ATATACGCCGGAGAAGCGGGATCTCGGCCCGGTGAAGCTGGAAACCCGACTGGAAGGCACGACGGAACAGCTCGCCTTCAACGGCATCAAACTCGGCGCGGGGCCGCTCTCGCTGACCGGCAACGCGGCCCTCGCCCTTAAGGAGCCGCGGCCGAAGCTGACCCTCGCCGCCGAAACCGGCACCGTCGCCATCGACCCCTGGCTGCCGAGAGGCACGGCCCGGCCTTCCGGCGGCGTCGCGCCCGCCGTTCCGCTCAAGAGCGGCGCCCGCGCCTGGTCGCGGGAGACGATCGATACCTCCGGCCTGCTGGCCGCCGATGCGGACATCTCGCTGAAGGCGAAGCAGGTCCAATACGGAGCCTACATTCTCGACAATGTCGATCTGGCGGCGGCACTCGAAAACGGCACCCTCACCGTCTCGCGTCTTAAATCCGGCCTGTTCGGCGGAAGCGTCGACGGAACCGCGTCCCTGAAACACGGCGCGACACCGACGGCCGGTCTCACCCTTACGGTCAGGAATGCCGACGTCCGGCAAGCCGCCATGTCCGCCTCCGAGGCCGCTCAGGTAACCGGCACGCTGGATTACGAGACCGCGCTGCAGACCAGCGGCCGCAGCGAGTTCGCGCTCGTCTCCGGCCTGCAGGGAACCGGGAAGATTTCGGTCCGCGAGGGCACGGTCGAGGGCTTCGATCTGCCGGCCGTGAGCGAGCAGCTCAAGGCGCTCGACCGTTCCGTCGATTTCCTCGTGCTGGCGCAGAAGGCAATGCGCGGCGGCACAACGCCGTTCGAAAGCCTGACCGGCAGCTACACCATCACCGACGGCGTGTTGCGCTCGGAGGATATCTCGCTCAAGTCGAAAGCCGCTGAGGGCCGCGGCACCGCCGTGGTCAATCTGCCGCCGCAGGAAATGGACGTGAACACCCAGTTCTGGCTGAGCGAGCACCCGAACTCGCCGCCGATCGGACTGCGCATGGTCGGGCCGCTGAACAATCCGCGCCAGGTGCTGGATGCGAACAAGATGCAGGCCTTCGTCCTGCAGCGAATCGTCGAACGCGGGATCCTTCGGCAGTTCAACAAGAACCAGGACAGCACGGGCCAGGATAGCGGCACGACGACGCCGGACGCATCGCCCTCGGAACCGGTCCGGAAACTGGCCCCGGAAAAAGCTCTGCAGGGTGTTCTGAAGGGCCTACTCGGGAACTGAGCGTCCCGCCTGCAGATCGGCCAGCACGTAAACCCGGAGCGCGCTGGAAAGATTGCCGCTGCGCTTCGCATCCACTTCGGAAACGAGCGTGTTGATCGAGAGGGCGCGGCGCTGCGCGATCGCCTTCAACGCCTCCCAGAACGCCTCCTCCAGCGAGATCGAGGTCTGGTGCCCGGACACTGTGACCGTGCGCTTGCGCAATCGGCTGGGATCGGTCTCGCTCACGGCGCCGCCCGCTCGAAATGCCCGACGAGCTCGATATGAGGGGTCCAGAGAAACTGGTCGATCGGCGTGACACCGGTAAGGCTATAGCCGCCATCGACAAGCGCCCGCGCGTCGCGGGCGAAGGTCGCCGGGTTGCAGGAGACATAGACGATGCGGCGAATGTCCGACGCGGAGAGCGCGGCGCATTGCTCCCGCGCGCCGGCCCTCGGCGGGTCGAGGATCACCGCATCGAAGGGCCCCAGTTCCTTGCCCGCGAAAGGCCGCTGGCTGAGGTCCCGCCGTTCTGTGCGGACGCGGCCGCCCAGCCCCGCCGCATCGGCCCCGGCGCGGATGGCCGCCAGCAGGCCCTCGTCGCCTTCCACCGCGACGCGCTCCGCCGGTCCGTCCAGTGCGAGGCAGAGCGTGCCGCAGCCGGCATAGAGATCGAGCACCGATTTCGCATCGCCGATCCCGGCACGGACGCGCTCCTGAATCGCCGCCTCGCCGTCCCGCGTCGCCTGCAGGAAAGCGCCCGCGGGCGGGGAGACTGGAACCTGGCCAAAGCGGATTTCCGGGCGCCGGCGCTCTGCCAGCGGCACCGCGTCCGGCAGCGTGTCGTCGCCCGCGTGATAGGAGAGCCGGGCGAGGTCCTGCGCCTCTGCGAATTCGGCGAGGCGTTCGCGGAAGCCGAGACCCGGATGGGCCGGCAGCCGCAGCAGGACGTCGAGTCCGTTATCGAGTGCGTTGACGACGCAATCGACACCGTCACCCGGTTTCAGGACGCTGTCGAAGAGCGCCCGCAAAGGTGCCAGCAGAGCGAAAATCTCCGGCAGCAGCACCGGGCATTCCTCGATCTCGACAATGCGATTGCTCGCCCGCTCGTGGAAGCCCGCGATCAGGCGCTGGCCGATCCGGCGCAGCACGAAATCGGCCCTGCGCCGGGTTGCGGGCGCGGCCGGATGCAGTTCGTTGACCGGCACGTCCGCCAGACCGACGCGGCCGAGATGTTGCACCACCTGCGCGCGCTTCCAGCTCGCATAGGTTTCCGCCGAAAGATGCTGCACGGCGCATCCGCCGCAGGACATGAAGTGGCGGCAGGCCGGGTCGATGCGCTCCGGCGACGGTGTGACCAGCTCGATCAGTTCGCAGGCGACCCCCTCGCCACGGTCGGACACGGGCCGCGCCCGGACCGTCTCGCCCGGCAGCGCGAAAGGCACGAAGACCGGCCGGCTCTCCTCGACATACCCCGCCTTGAGCACGGCTTCCGCAAGCCCGTCGCCGCGACCGCCAAGACGCGCGATCTCGATCTCCAGAATCGGGCTGTTTGCGGCATATCGCCGCCGCTGTCCCTCGCGTCCCCGCTTGCTTCTCTGCCGTCCGCGGCCCATAAAGCGTCCATCCTTTTCGCCTGTGCGCCGCGGTTTCCGCTCCGGACCTCCCGGCGCCTGCTATGGTGATGACATGGCTCGAGCCGACCTGACAACTGCCGAACGAGGGAAGCTGACCGGCGCATACCGCCGGCACCGCATCCTCGCGGCCATGTTCGGCCTGCTCGCCCTCTTGCTGCAGACCGGTTTCTCGATCGGCACCGTGGCGGGCGCCGGAAACGCGATGCCGGGCGGCCTCGCCGCCGATCTGGCCGTGCTCTGCATGGACGCCTCGAAATATTCCGGCGGCGGGACGGAAAACGGCACCGATGCCTGCGACCATTGCCGCCTCTGCGGCCCCGCGCTGAGCTGGTTGCCGCCGGAACTCACACCGGCCAGCGTTCAGATCGCGACTTCGGAAGCCCGAGGTTTGCCCGAACAGAAGGCCGCCCTTCGCCTTTTCACATCATCCAGCTATCCGCGCGCCCCGCCCGCCTGACCCTCAATTCACTTACGACACATCCCGCGCGGCGTGCCGCGCACCCGAATTGAAGGTCTGAAACGATGAAACTCTCTGTAACGACGATTGCGCGTGTTGCCGCGCTCGCCATCCTTACCCTGCCGCTGTTCGGCGGTCTCGCTCCCGTCTGCGCTCACGAGTTCAAGGTGGGCGAGATCATGATCGACCATCCTTGGGCACGCGCGACTCCGGGCCGGGCGAAGAACGGCGCCGGTTTCATGAAACTCATGAATCATGGCGGCGCGCCGGACCGCCTGATGGAAGCCCGAAGCGACGTCGCCGAGCGGGTCGAACTGCACACCCATATCCACGAGAACGGCGTCATGAAGATGCGCCCGAGCGGTCCGATCGAGGTGCCGGCGCACGGCCACGTCATGCTCGAGCCCGGCAGCTACCACGTGATGTTCCTCGGCCTGACGGCGCCGCTGGCGGAAGGTACGAAGTTCCCTGTCACGCTGGTCTTCGAGAAAGCCGGGGAAGTGACCGTCGAGCTCAAGGTCGAGTCCGTCGGCGCCGGTGCGGGCGGGATGAAAATGAACCATGGTGCCGGACACGGCATGAAGAAGAACTGAGGCAATCCGATCCCGGCGGGCGCGGTCAGGCAGGATCTTCCAGTTTGACCGTGCCCGGCCGCGTCACGATCCAGACCGCGACCAGTGTCAGCACGGTGCTGGTTGCCGCCGCCAGACGCCAATCCTCCAGCACGAAGCCCCAGAGCAGCGCCAGGGAAATGGCTATCATCGTCACCGCGGCGATCTTCGCGCGCGGCGGAATGACGCCGTATTCATGCCATTCGCGGACGCCCTGCCCGAAGCGGGGATGGTTGTAGAGCCAGAGATGGAAACGCTCGGAAGAGCGGGAAAAGGCCCAGAGCGCGATCAGCAGGAACAGCGTGCCCGGCAATCCCGGCAGGATGATTCCGGCGATGCCCACGCCCGTGCAGATGACGCCGACGGCGAGCAGCACGTAGCGAAACGGTCCGCAGATGGTTTTGGGCTCAGTGCTCACGCGCGTCTCCCGACTACCGGCCCATCATGGCGCCCGGCGGTTAAGATATAGTTAGAGACGCCGGGTCAGGCTAGAGGCGGCGGGCGAACCAGATCACCCGGCCGACAATATTCACCTCGTCCAGGGTGCGCTCGTAATTCTCGTAACGCGGGCTTTCGGAGCGGATCAGGAGCCGCGCCGGCTCGCTGTTCGGCACCAGCTCGATCTGTTTCGCGATCAGACCGATCCCGTCATGCAGCACGAAGATACCGGGCGGCGAGGGTGCGGTGCGGCTGAGATCGATCATCACCTTGTCGCCGGAACACAGCACCGGCTCCATCGAGTCGCCGTCGATCGAGATGATGCGGAGGTCGCGCGGGGTTGCCCGCAGCTCATAGCGCAACCAGCCCGCATCGAAATACCAGTCGATTCCGTCCAGCTCCTGTTCGAGGTGCGCGCCGCCGCCCGCGGACGCCGCGATCCGGACTTCCGGGACAGCGATCACGCCCGCGCCGCCGGACCGGTCGGCTGCCGGAAGCACCGGCGAACGTCCCGGCCGCGGCACAGCCGCCACCGGGTCCTGCTCCGCCCGGAGAACAGACTCGTCGACGCCGAGATGACGAGCCAGCGCATAACGCACATCCTCCGGCAGCTTCCGCGGAGTGCCGCGATTGATGAACTGATGGAGATAGGCGTGGTTCTTGCCGCAGGCCAGCGAGGCTTTCTTCAGATCCGTCGGCGGATCGCGATGCGCGACCAGCTCGAGGATACGCTTGCGCTGGATGTCGAGTTTCATGCCGGGAGCCTATTCTTACTCAATCGGAAGTTCAAGAATTTTTTTCCTATTGCATACATATCGAAACTGGCCTAAAACAACTTTTGCGTCAGCGATATGGGCATTTTTTAACCGGCAAAATCCGATTCTGCGATGCAGAACCGAGCCTGACGCGCAGAAACCGTCTCCACAAACGCTTCAGCGCATGCCCGGGTTCGACCATCCGGAATCATTTTTGGAGGGAGTTCATGACCATCACGCAAAATGTGCCGGATCCAAAATGGATCAAGCAATGCCTGAGAGAAGCGGCCGACACATTGCGCCGATTGCCTCGTGCCCATACGAAGCCGCGCCTTGCCGCCTGGCCCGACGTCGTCCGCAACAGCGCGCCTTATCAATCGGCGCCGAAACGGACCCGGCCCGCGGCCCCCAGCCCGGCAGCGATCGACCGGCTCGACGAAAGCCTGCACTGGATGTTCGCCTGCAGTCCCGAGCAACGCCGGATCGTCTGGGCCCGCGCCTGCGGCGTGCCTTGGCGCAAGCTCGAGGATATCGACGGCCGCAGTCACGTCACCCTGCGCCGGATTGAGGATCAAGGCGTCTCGGCCATCCGCGACCGGCTACGGAGCACCATCCGCAAACGCGCTTTTGACGCGCCTATGTAATCGGTTTTTTCCGATTATTGAAACTCATAACAATCTGAAAATAAGGGGTTTTTCCTGATCCTCATCCAAATTACATACGTCAATACGAATAATCATCGGAAAAAACCGCTTTACAAACTTTATAAAATCGGCTAATTACTATCCTACAGTCGGCGCCTTGCGGGTTCGCACCCCAAGGCGCCTTTTTTATTCGGTGAGCGCCATGGCTGAATCCGCCCTCAGAACCCGTAAGAAACGGCTGTTTCTGAAATGTCTCTGCGAGACCGGCAATGTCAGCGAAGCCGCCCGCAAAGCGCGCATCGCCCGAAGCCACGCCTATCAGCTACGGCGGCAGGACCCCGACTTCGCCCGCTCCTGGGACGAGGCTCTCGATATCGCCGTCGACCTGCTCGAGGCCGAGGCCCGCAGCCGCGCGGTCGACGGCGTCGAGCAGCCCCGCTTCCACCAGGGGAAGATCTGCGGAACGGTGCGGAAATACTCGGATTCGCTGCTGATGTTCCTACTGAGGGCGCACCGGCCCGAAACCTTCAGGGAGGGACGCGATGGAGGAGCAGAGGATCTCGAGCGCCGGTTCGAAGACGCAAGGCAGAAGCTCGCAGACCGGTTCGAGGCCGTCGCTCGAGGATCTGACGGCACAGGAACGGGCACGGATCCTGAGTGAGATCTCCGACGAGGAAGCCGCACTCCTGCTTTATGACTGGCCGTTCTGGGCCCGGAAGAAACAGCTGCCGCCGCCTCCGCCCTGGCGGATCTGGCTGATCCTCGCCGGCCGCGGCTTCGGCAAGACCCGGACCGGCGCCGAATGGGTGCGGGCCGGCGCAGAGCCCGGCCGGTGCCGGCGCATCGCCGTCATCGGCGCCACCGCCGGCGACGTGCGCGACGTCATGGTCGAGGGCGAGAGCGGCCTGCTCTCGGTCGCCCCGCCGTGGTGCCGGCCGCATTACGAGCCGTCGAAACGGCGCCTCACCTGGCCTTCCGGCAGCGTTGCCACATTGCTGTCGGCCGACGATCCCGATCAGGTTCGCGGCCATCAGTTCGACAGCGCCTGGGCCGACGAGATCGCCGCCTGGGCGCGGCCGGAAGCCTGGGACAATCTGATGATGGCGCTCCGCCTCGGCCGCGCTCCGCAATGCATCGCCACCACGACGCCGCGCCCGAAGGCATGGCTGAAACGGATCATGACGGCAAAGGATACGGCCCTGACCAGGGGCCGCAGTACGGAGAACCGCCTCAATCTGGCACCCGGCTTCCTCGCGGCGATGGAACAGAGCTATGGCGGCACCCGCCTCGGGCGCCAGGAACTCGAAGGCGAGTTCCTGGCCGACATACCGGGCGCGCTCTGGCAGCGCGACCGGATCGAGGCCGTACACATGGCGCCGTCGGAACTGCCCGAGCTCGAGCGGATCGTCGTCGCGATCGATCCGGCGGCGAGCCATCACGCGGCCTCGAACGAGACCGGGATCGTCGTCGCCGGACGCGCCGGAGAACACGGCTATGTCCTTGAGGACTTGTCCGGCCGGCGCGCGCCTGCGGACTGGGCGGCCATCGCGCTCGACGCATTTCGCCGCCATCGGGCCGACCGCGTCGTCGCCGAGATCAATCAGGGCGGCGACATGGTCGAACAGGTTTTGCGCAGTATCGACCCTTCGGCACCGCTTCGCCTTGTGCGGGCAAGCCGCGGCAAGCATCTCAGGGCCGAGCCGGTCGCCGCGCTTTACGAACAGGGGCGAGTCCACCATGTCGGCCGGTTCGACCGGTTGGAAGACCAGATGTGCAGCTTCACCGGCGCGCGGGACGGCAGCGCCTCGCCGGACCGTCTCGATGCGCTGGTCTGGGCCGTCACCGATCTGCTGCTGAGCCGAAACCGGACGCGCAGCGAGCAATTCCTGATCTAAGCAACACGGTGTGGGGGGACGGAAATGAATGTCATCGCTTGTCTCGACGCGCCCGTCGGCCCCGGAACCGGCCAGCCGCACGACGTCGCGCTGGTGCAGGCCATGCTGGCCCGGATCACGGACCGCACGGGCGGGTCCTACTGGAAAGGACAGCTGGACGGCCGCGCCTGCGACGCCCTCGCGGAGACCATCAGCCGTTTTCAGGAAGAGTTCGACCTTCTGGACGAGTCCGGCGAGGAAGTCCGCGCCATGATCGACCCCGCGTCGGTCACCTATCAGTGCCTGCGGGATGCCGCGCCGCCGCTCCTGGCGGGTCTCCGGGCCATCGCCGGAACCGCCACGCTCTATGTTCCGCCCGCTGGCGGAAGCCGGGTTCTGTCGGTGCTGACGGCGAAATTGCGGTGCATCGGCTATGCCGGCAGCCCCGCCTTCGGGCGGAGCCTCGCGGTGCTGGCGGAACGGGTCTTCGACCGGCACCGGTTCCTGATCCGCTTTCCCATGTCCGCGAACGACAAGCCCGAACATCGCGTCCGGGTCGCGCTGCACGGACTGAAATGGCTGACGGAGGGAGGGGCGCTGACCTCCTCCGAGAGCGGGACAAACCCGGTGCCGAGAGCCATCTGGTCCCTCGTCGCGTCCGAGGCGGAACGCCTGCGCACGCTCGTTCCCGAGCTGCGCGAACAGGAAGGACACGCGCAACTTTGGCTCCGCCATGACGGCTGATCTTCAGGAAACAAGAGGTGTGACGATGAGCGCCGATGTCGCGACCCCGAATGCCGCCTACCGGGAAATGGCCGCCGACTGGGAACTGATCCACGACCTGCTCGGCGGGACGCGAATCATGCGGCAGCGCGGCGAGAAATGGCTGCCGCGGGAGCCGGGCGAAAGCCGCGAGGCCTACGCCATCCGGCTCGGCCGCAGCGTACTCTTCAACGGTCTGCAGCGGACCGTGCAGACCCTGGTCGGCAAGCCGTTTCATCGACCGGCGGAGCTCGCGGGAAGCCCCGCCTCGGGAATGCTGGCCCTCGCGGAAGACGTCGATCTCGGCGGCCGCAATCTGACGATCTTCGCCCGCGACGTGCTGCAGGCCGCGCTGACCGACGGACTGACCCACATCCTGGTCGACCACCCCCGGCTCGGCGAGGGAGAGGAACCGGGCGGGACGCCCCGTCCCTATCTCGTCCATATCCCCGCCCCGGATCTGATCGGCTGGCGCGGCCAGGAGAACGGGATCGGCAGCAGGCTCAGCCGGATACGCATCCGGGAACGCGTGAACAGGAGTGCCGGCGCCTGGGAGGACCGTACCCGCCGGCAGGTGCGCGTGCTCTATCCCGGCCGCTTCGAGATCTGGCGCCGAGCCGGAGAGGAAAGCGACGGGCCGTGGCGCCGCGCCGAGACCGGAGAGTGCAGCCTCGACTGCATTCCGCTGGTGACCATTTATGCCAACCGGACCGGCTTCATGACCGCACGGCCGCCGCTGATGGACCTCGCCTGGCTGAACCTCGCTCACTGGCAATCGGCGAGCGACCAGCGCCATATCCTGCATGTCGCCCGGGTGCCGATCCTCTTCGGACGCAATCTCGCGTTGCCTGAGGACGGGCTCGAACTCGGACCGAACCGGATCGTGACCGGCGACGGCGACGGCGCCGATCTGCGCTTCGTCGAACATAGTGGCGCGGCCATCGCCGCCGGCCGCCAGGATCTGATCGACTTGGAAGACCGTATGGCGGTGATGGGGCTGGACCTGATGACCCGCCGCGCCGGGGCCGGTTCCACCACCGCGACGGCGCGCGCCATCGACGCGGCCGAGAACAGCACTGCCCTGCTGTCGCTGGTCCGCGCCGTCGAAGACGGGCTAACGGTCGCCTTCTCGTATATGGCGGACTGGCTGGACATTCCCCGAAGCGCATCCGGGCGGGTCGAGCTGCATCAGAGAGACGCAGCGGATCTCGACCCGGTGAAAAAGGGTTAACATCGGCGCTCCCGATGGATTAAGACCGCTGATATTAGCTATCAAGTGTCTTTACCTATTGATAACTTTGATCACGTAGAACCAAGGGCGAGTCTAAGGAGAGATACTTTGCCCAGGTATATGAAAACGCCCTACAGCATCGAGACGCGGCGCGCGGCCAATAATGGCAGCAAGAACGGCGCGACGGCCGATGCGGTGGTCTCCGCCGCCGAGGTCGATCTCTCGGAGGTCATGGAAGCGATCCGCAGCCTGGAACGCAAGATCGATGGCGGCGGTGTGAGCATCGGCGGCAACAGCGCGCCGCCCGCACCCAGTACCGCCAACGACGCCGTGGCTGTGCAGGACAAGAAGATCGAGGAGATCCGCACCGAGATCGCGGATATCGCGGGCCGCATCCAGGCGACAAAGGTCGAGATCGCCGCGCTCCGCCACCCGCTCTCCAATGACGACAAGTTCGAGGCCGCCTCTGCCGAGCTGAGCGAGATCGTGCGCCAGACCGAGGGCGCGACCGAAGGCATCATGTCAAATGCGGAGAAGATCGAGGAAGTGGTCGCCGACCTCATGTCCGTCACGACGGACGAGTACGCCAATTCCCGGCTCGGCGACATCGCCGACTTCATTACCGCGATCTACGAGTCCTGTAACTTCCAGGATCTCACCGGCCAGCGCATCACCAAGGTCATCAAGGTCCTCAACTATATCGAGGAACGCGTCGACGCGATGATGGAGACCTGGGACATCCGCGAGTTCCAGACCATGCCGCTGCCGGAGGACATCACCCGCAAGGACGAGGATCTCACCCTCAGCGGTCCGATGCAGGAGGGCGAAGCCATCTCGCAGGAAGAAATCGACGCCATGTTCGACTGACGAAGCCATCCTTCATCAGTACCGAGACGCCCCGCCCAGCGGGGCGTTTTTCGTTTCAGCCCCTTTTCGTGACCTGGAGCCAGCCATGCCTCTGCCTGCCGTGACCGAATCCCTCGATGCCGTCCCGGAGGCGGCGCGCGCCTTCTACATCGAAACCGGTGAGGGCGGCTTCCGCCTGGACGCCGAGGGCGTCGAGGATGTGAGCGGCCTCAAATCCGCACTGGAGAAGGAGCGCGCCGCGCGCAAGGAGCTGAAGGCCGAACTGGAAAACCGCGGCGAGGCCGGACCGGACACGGCGCGGGAGCGGCTCGAAACCGCCTTGATCGCCGCCGAGGCCCGCGCCGCGATCCATGCCGAACACGGCATCGCCGAGCTGCTGCTGCCCGTGGTGATGCCACGCCTGATGCTGAACGAGAGTGAGTCCGGCTACATGGTCGCGGTGCGCGGAGACAATGGCGAACCGGTGCGCGACGCCGAGGACCTCTCGCTCCTCACCCCGCGCGCCTTCGTGCAGTCGCTCCAGTCCAGCAAGACCTACGGCCGGGCCTTCGAGGTCCCGGCCAAGGGCGGCAGCGGCGCGCCGAGCCTCGGCCAGGCCGGCGCCCCCGAAACGGTGATCGCGCTCTCGGACCAGAACGCGCTCGACCGCAACATCGCCGCCATCGCGAGCGGCCGGGTGCGGGTCGCCCGCTAGAGCCCTCCGGCTCCGTACTCCTGACTGAAACTACCGGCGGCCGGGACGGCCGGCGGCGCTCTGTGCTGCGCGCGGGCCGGGCGGCACGAGGACCTTCCCTTTCATACACTTCGAGGAGTTCGAGAAATGGCGAATGCCGTCTCCGACATCATGCCGAAAATCCTGGCCCGCGGCCTGCTCGCCCTGCGCGAACAGGCGATCCTGCCGCGGCTGGTGAATGCCGACTATTCGAACGACGCGGCGCGCAAGGGCGACACGGTCGACGTGCCGCTCCCGAGCGCGATCGCGGCAACCGACGTCGCCCCCTCGGCCACCGCTCCGCAAGCGGGCGACACCGCGATCTCCAAGGTGCAGATCCCGCTCTCCAACTGGAAGAAGGCGGGCTTCTTCATGACCGACAAGGAGGTCATGGAAATCGATCGCAACGAGAGCTTCGTGCCGATGCAGATGAGCGAGGCGATCCGGGCGCTGGCCAATGCCGTGAACGCCTCGGTCCATGCCGAGTACCGGGGTATCTACGGTCTTGTCGGCACGGCCGGTGCGACTCCCTTCGCGGGCGACGTGACGGACGCCACCGCCGCGCGCAAGCTGCTGAACAAGCAGCTCGCCCCGCGCGGCGACCGGCGCGCCGTGCTCGACTACGATGCCGAGGCCAACGCGCTCGCCCTCTCGCCGTTCTCCGATGCCGAGAAGGTCGGCTCCGCCACGGTCAAGATCGAGGGCGAGATCGGCCGCAAGTTCGGGATTGACTGGTTCGCCGACGACGGCGTGCTGACCCATGCCGCCGGCAGCGCCAGCGACAGCGGCAGCTATACGATCAGCGCGGCCGCGGCGAGCGCCGGAGCAACCAGTGTCACGCTGAAATCCGATACCGGAAGCCCGGAACTGAAGTCGGGCGATATCGTCAGCTTCGCGGGGCACGGCCAGACCTATGCGGTCGCGGCGGATGCGCCGCTCGACACCGTCGGCGTGCCTGTGACGATCGGCCCCGCGCTGAAAAGCGATGTGGCGGCGGACGCGGCGGTCACGGTGACGCAGAGCCACGTGGTCAACATGGCCTTCCACCGCGACGCCTTCGCGCTCGCCATGCGCCCGCTCAGCGCCGGAACCCAGGACCTTTCGCTTGGCAACCAGATCCTCTCCATGACCGATGCGGAGACCGGGATCTCGCTCCGCCTCGAGATCTCGCGCCAGTACAAGCAGACCGTCTGGGAATTCGACGTTCTCTGGGGCGTCAAGCTGGTGCGCCCGGAACTCGCGGTCCGGATCGCCGGCTAGAGGTTTCCTCGCCCGCCTGGCCCGGACCCCACGTCCCGTCTCTCCCCACCGGGGCACGGGGCCCGGGCCGATTTTTCGCGAACTTCCAATCTTTCGACGAGGCCGCGCCATGTCCGAGCCCGAACCCGACCTGCTGCCCACCGTCACGCTGCAGCATCGCTATGGCGAGCAGCGCATCCGCGCGAACCGCGCCGATTATATCCGCGGCAAGGACGGGCGGTTCCGCAACTGGCTGCTTGCGAGCGACGATCCGGAACTGAGGCCAGTGCCCTGCCGCTCCCTGTCCGCCCCCGCGCAGACGTCCCAGCCGCCGAAGCGATCCACGCGGCGGAACCGGCGCGGGAGGCGGAAATGAGCCTGACTGTCGGCGAAGACAGCTACCTCTCGCCGGGCGACGCGGACGCCTATTTCGCCGCCCGGAACGTCGCCGCCTGGACGAGCGCGCCGAGCGTGGCGAAGGAGGCCGCCCTGCTGCAGGCCACCGCCTATATCGACGGTTCCTACGCCTTCCGCGGGCGCATCGCCGATCCGGGTCAGGTCCTTGCCTGGCCGCGCGTCGCCGCCGCCGACAGCGAAGGCCGGGCGCTCGCCGGCATCCCCCGGCGGATCGAGCACGCGACCGCCGAACTCGCCCTGATCGCGCTTGCCGGAGACCTGCTGCCCCCGCGCGAGCGCGGCGGAAAGGTGACGCGGGAAAAAGTCGGCCCGGTCGAGGTCGAGTACCTGCCCGACGCGGAGCCCGGCCGCACATACCCGCTGATCGACCTGCTGCTGAAACCCCTGCTGCGGCCCGCGGCGAGCCGGGAGGTGAAACGCGCATGACCTTGCCCGCCTCCTCTCTTTCCGGCGTGGCCGCGCGGCTGATCGCCCGCTACGGCGCGCCCATGCTGCTCTCGAAGACGGGGACTCCCGGTTACGACCCGGCGACCGGAACGGTGACGGGCACACCGGCGGAAATCGAAATCCCCGGTATCGTCGAGAGCATCGAGGCCGCCTTCGTCGGCGGTCTCGTGCAAGCCGGCGACCTGCTGGTCACGCTGTGCGGCGAAGACCTCGCCGAGGCCCGTCCCGCGCCGGGGGACCGGCTACGGATCGACGGGCGATGGCACGACGTGGTGAGCGTCACCGCAGCCGCGGCCGGCACCGCGCCGCTGCTCTTCCGCCTGCTCGTCCGCCGTTGATATCAAGGGAAATTCCCATGTCCTTCACCAGCGCCCGACGCGCGGTCGAGAGCTTTTTCGCCGCCAATTGGACGGAAACCCCGATCGCCTTCGAGAACGTCACTTTCACCCCGCCGGAAGACGGCCGCTGGGTGAAGCTGATGATCCTGAACGAGCAGTCCGAGCAGGCCGCTCTCGGCCGCCCGGTGCTGCGCCGCTATCGCGGCCGGATCCTGGTCTATTGCTTCGCGCCGGCCGGCGGCGGCGCCCAGGCGGCGAGCCTGCTCGCCGACGCCGCCGCTTCCCTGTTCGACGCCGCAGCAATCCCGGGACACGTGCTGCTGCCGCCCGAGCTTGCCGAGGACGAGGAGATCGACGGCGCCTACCGCGCCCGGGTCGCGATCCCGTTCTGGCGCGACGAACTGGTCTGACACCCCGCTTCAAAGGAGATTATCGATGGCGGATTCGAGCCGCACGGAACTCGCCTATGTGAAGGAGCCGCTCTGGGGCACCACCCCGGCATCGCCCCTCACCCAGCTGCGCTTCACCGGGGAAAGCCTCGGCTACACGATCTCGACCACCAGTTCGTCCGAAGTCCGCGCCGACCGGCAGGTACCGGACCTGATCCAGACCGGCGCCAGCGCCGCCGGCTCGGTCAATCTGGAGCTGTCCTACGGCGCCTACGACACCTTGATCGAAAGTGCCTTGTTCTCGGCGTGGAGCGCGCCGGTCGCAATCTCCGTTTCCGACGATATCGCCGCCAGCAACGCCTCTTCCGCTTTCACCAGCTCAGGCACGGACTTCACCTCCGCCGGTATCACAGCGGGGCAATGGGTCAAGATCGGCGGCTTCGCCGCGAACGGCGGAGAGAATAACGGCCTCTACCGGGTCACTGGCGTCGCCGCGAACAGCCTGGCGGTCTCCCCCGCCCCGGCAAGCGACGAGGCGGCGGGAGGTCTTTCCGTGACCGTCAGCGGCTCTACGATCCGCAACGGCATTTCCGAAACCTCGCTCACCCTCGAGAAGGCCTTCACCGATATCGGCCAGTATATCGCCTTCACCGGCATGGTCGCCGACACGATGGATCTGCAGATCCAGACCGGCCGGGTGCTCACCGGCAGCTTCGGCTTCATGGGAGCGAGCGCCTCGATCGGGACCGCGACCGCCGGAACCGGCGCGGCGGTGCCGGCGCCGAGCAATCCGGTGCTGAACGCGGTCAACAATATCGGCCAAGTGATGGAGGGCGGCGCGGCGCTTTCCGGGGTGTTCCTGCAATCGCTCTCGGTCTCGCTCGCCAACGGGCTGCGCGGGATCGGCGCCGTGGGTTCTCTCGGCAATGTCGATATCGGCAGCGGACGCTGCCAGGTGACGGGCCGCGCCAGCTTCTACTTCGCCGACGGAACGCTCTACGAGAAATACCTGAACGGCACCGCCACAAGCCTCTCCTTCCGGGTCACCGACGCGGACGGCAACGCCTATGTCTTCACCCTGCCGCGGGTGCGGCTGACGCGCGGGTCGATCGCCGCCGGCGGTCCGGACCAGGACGTGATGGCCGACTTCCAGTTCCAGGCGGTGCGCGATCAAGCCACCGGCGCAACCATTCAGATCGACCGGCTCGCCGCCTGATCCAAACGGGAGAACAAGCAGATGGATCTTTCCAGGTTCAAATCCGACCGCGAGGCCGAGGATGACGGCGTCTGGGTCGCGCTCGACGGGAGCGAGAATGCCAGCGTCAAACTCGCCCGCATCGGCAACCGCCGGTATCGCGACGCCATGCAACGGCGCATGAAGCCCTTTCGCCGGGCGCTCCGCGCCGGGACGCTGGAGGAAGCGACGGCGGAACGGATCACCGCCGAGGTGCTGGCGGAGACCGTGCTGCTGGACTGGCGCGACCTCACACTCGACGGCAGGGCGCTCACCTATTCGCCGGAACGGGCCCTCTCTCTCCTGCTCGACCCCGCGCTCCGCGATTTCCGCGATCTGATCGTCGAGATGGCGAGCGATATCGAGCTCTATCGCCAGCAGGACCAGGAGGCGGCGGAAAAAAACTTGCCGCCTTCGTCCGCTGGCACGTCGCCTGGGGCGAAAAACAGGATTTCCTGACCGCCCTCGCGGACCGCGACGGCGCGATTCCGCCGGCCCTCGCGGAGAAGCCGGGGCTTTTTCCCGACCTTGAGGAGGTCGCCCGCGCCTTCGCTCTGCTGACCCGCGGACGCCCTCTGGTCGCAACCCCCGCAGGCGCGGCGGAAGCACCGGTCCCGCTTACCGAGATCGCCGCCTATTGCGCGCTCTTCCCGGTGGCCGAGCCGGAGGAGTTCGTCTCCCTGCTCCGCGCGATGGACGAAGCCTATCTCCGCGCCCGCATGGAGCGCATGCCGAAAACCGGAAAGGACTGAGACCCGATGCCGATCCGCGAGCGCCCCCTGAAAACTGCAGCGCCAAGCGTCTATGCCCTGATCGAGGCCGTCGACCGGCTGCCCGAGGTTCTGCAGCGCGCGAGTGGCGCCTTCGACCTGCTGAGCACGAGCGCGGGCGACATGGCGGACAGGATCGGCACCTCCGCCGACGCGCTCGGCCGGCTGCAGGTTCCGCATTCCGGCGGCGTGAGCATGGAGCCGGGCGTCTACAGACCGTCGTTCGACCCGTCCGGAGACGACATGCTGACGACGGCGCGCGAGCGGCTCGTTCTCGAACAGAGAGTGACCGACGCGCTGCACGAACAGGCCGCCGCGACGGAGATTCTGGCCCTCGGGCAAGAGCGCGCCGCGCGCCAGAGCGGGAAGGCCTGGGACCGGCTCTCCGACGACATCGTCGGGGACTTCGACAACGCCTTCGCCGGCGTCGCCGCGAGCGGCGCGGAGACCTTCTCCGGTCTCTGGACCGATATGGCGGCCGGTCTTTCGCAGGCCATCTCCGCGATCGACTGGGACGGCCTGTTCGGACGCGGAGCCGGCCGGATCGCGTCGATCACCGGCGGTCTCATTCCGAGCGGTGGCGGGTCCGGTCTGTTCGATATCGGCGCCTCGCTTCTCTCGAGCTTCCTGCCCAGCGGCGGCGGGGCCGGTATCGGCGGGACGCTGACGAGCCTTCTTGGAGGCGGAGGCAGTTTTCTGCCGGTGACCGCCATCGCGACCGCCGCCGCCTTCGGCCTCAACGAACTCTTCAAGGACGAGGACTATCCCTTCGCCAAGGCCGTGATCGGCGTAGAGAACGGGAGTCCTGCGGCCGAAAGCGCGTTCGAGCTCGACGGCGGACCGCTGGACGAGCTTCTGGTTCTGCAGGACAGGGTGATCGAGACACTCGACGCCATGAGCAGCAGGATCGGCGCCGCTTTTTCCGGCAGCGCCGCCAACTTCCTGCAGATCGGCTATTCCAGCGGGCGCAAATCCTCCCTGCCGTCGGGCTATTTCGTCGGCGGTCTGGAGACGACCGGCGATTTCGCCAGCGGTGCGGATCTCTCCGGCATCGAGACCGAGGAAGAGGTGATCGCGCGGGCCATCGAGCTTGCATTCGCCAAAGCCCTCCGCGACGGAAACCTCGGCGGTTTCCCGAACACCCCGGATACCGGAAGCCGGTCCGCCAAGACCTTCTCCGAAGGCCTGGGGCGGCTGCTCGCCGCGCCGTTCGAGGATCTCGAGACCTCGCTGCGCCGGATCGATTTCCTGGCCAGCTTCGAGGAGACGGTCGCGCTCTATCGCGACGGCGCCGAGAGCCTGGATACCTACAACCGCTCTCTCCAACAGCAGCGATCGGCGCTCGACGAGGCCGGCCGCGCCGCCGCCACAGAGGCGCTCGATCCGATCCGCCTGTTCCTCCAAGACGCGGCTCTGCTCTTCGGTTCTGGCAGCGAAGGCGAGGTCGCCGAAACGGCGCGTCTGGATCAGGCCGGCCGGGCGGTCCGGGGCATGACCTCCGACTTGCTGGAGGCTTTCTCGCTCTCGGAAAGAGGTGCCGGCCTCGAAGGGTTCGCCCTGCTCTACGAGCAGCAGAAAGCACAGATCGCGGCGCTTGTGCCGGGACTGGAGAGTCTCAACCGGGAACTCGCCGCGCTCGGCCTTGAGACAGTTAATATCACAGCAACGGTGAACGCGGCCTATACAAGCCTTACACAGGAAGTGCAGAGCCGCTTCATCGAGTCCCTGGAGGACAGTCTCTCTCCCGGACGCCCGGCGGCCAGGCAGGCAGTGGAAGAACGCGACAGCCTGCTGCGCCAGGCCGAGCAGCTCGGCCTCGGCGGCAATCGCGGGGTCCTCGCCCGGATCGAACGCGTCCTCGTGGAGAAACTCGACACGCTCGGCTTCGCGCTGGATGCGAGCGGCGCGCTGATCGAGACCTTCGCGAACAGTATCGAGGCCGCCACCGCCGGCCTGGAGCGGCAGATCACGACCCAGGAAAGCGCGATCGGCGATATCGCGCGTCTGGCGGAAAGCCTGCGTTCGGCGCGGGACGATCTCGCCCTCGACGGCACGCTTTCACCGCATTCCCCGCTGGATCGCCTCGCCCAGGCACAGAGCACCTTCACCACGCTCGCCGCCGCCTCGGCCGAAGGCGACATCGAGGCCCGCGAGGAACTCGCCGCGAGCGCCCGCGAATACCTGAGCGTCGCCCGCGACGTACATGCCTCCGGCGAGACCTATACGGAAATCTTCCATGAGGTGGACCGGGCCCTCGCGGAGGCACTCGACAGTACGGAAGCTCAGATCTCAACCGCCGAGCGCCAGCTCGACGTGCTGCTTGAGATCCGCGACCGGATCGGTCCGGCCACGGGGGAGGGCGGTGCGCTCAGTTTCCGGGAAAGCGGTGGCGGACAATACGTCTCGGAGGGCGGCGGCCCGGTCGGCTCCGGCTACGATCTAGGCTATCGACCGGAACGCGCCGTCGCCATCCTGACCGCGCTCGACGCTGCCGGGTTGCCGTTGCCGAGCGGGTTCGGCGAAGGGCAACTCGCTCGATTGCGTCAGGAGAATGCAGCCGTCGATGCGGTTGTCTCCGCCATGGGCTTCGCGGAGGGCGGTATCATGAGCGCCGACGGCCCGCAGAGCGGCGGCATCGCCCTCGGCCCGTCAGTCTCGATCTTCGGCGAGGGCAGCCTGCCGGAAGCCTACGTGCCGCTGCCCGACGGCCGGACCATTCCCGTCACACTTTCGCTTCCGGCCAATGACGGTCCGGACCGGGCGACCCGCGAGGCGATGCACCGTCAGCATGCCGACAGCCGCGAGCTGGTGCGGGAGATGAAACGGCTTAACAGCGAGGTCGCTGCGCTGCGCGACGACAACGAGCGCTTGAGCCGACTGCTCGGCCGGGCGCTCTCGCGGCGGTCCGCTTGACTATCTGTATGTACGCCCGTATATACGAATTGTCTGAAGGAGTTCCGCCGTGAGCGAAAAGACGATCACACGTACCATCAAACGCTATGGAAACGGCGCCATGGTGCCTATCCACCGCGCGGATCTTGAAGAGCTGGACGCAGCAGTCGGCTCGACCGTTCAGATAACCTTGCGCAAAGTCGACGATTCTTACGAGGCCACGCGCAAGTCAGCCAAGCGCATGCGGCAGAGATTCTCCCGCACGCTGGAACTGCTCGGAAGGTGACGGACTTCGTCTGGCCGGACAAGACCGCCTTGCTCGACGATTTCGCCGAGTATTTCGAGGAAGTCGGCCAGATTCTCCAGATCCGATCCATCGAGGATCTTGAGGCCGGGCTGGACCGTGCCCGCACCGCATTCGACTACACACCCGACGCCGATGCGGCTGCGATCGCGGCCATCATTTTCGAGGGCGTAACCACACGGCACGCCCTGGTCGACGGAAACAAGCGACTTGGCTGGCAGGCCATGACCACGTTCCTCGATATGAACGGCATCTGGTTCGACCCGCCCGAGCTCGATGCTTATCACATCGCCATGGCGGTCATCCGCCACGAGGCGGCATTGGACGATCTCGCACAGTTCATCCGCGACCATACCAGCTCCGTGGACCCGCTCTCCGAATAGAGAGGCCGCGCGGGGCGAAGCATGCTCCGCCCCACTCATCCCCGGAGAACAGATATGAGCCGCTTCGATGCGCTAGTTGCGGACCCGTTCTCGGTCCGGCGCTATCTGGCGATCCTGGAGCCGTACGATCCGTCCGTCTCCGCGACTATTCCGCTCTATCTGAGCGATCACGGATTCGCCACCGAACCGGCGGACAGTCCGTCGAACCGCTATTTCGACGCCAGACTGCTCTCCGCCCTCAGTTTCGAGCGGCACCTCTACCGGAGCGGCGAGCTCGGCGGCCGGTCAGTGCCCGGCTTCGGGACACTTGATGTCAACAATGCCGACGGCGGACTCGACCACTGGCGTGATCTCGCTTTCGACGGGAGACGCGTGCGGCTTCTGCTCGGCGGCAACGACTTCCGGCTCGCCGAATACCGCACCGTGTTCGACGGGACCGCCGAGCGGATCGAGTTCGACGACGACCGGGTCCGGCTGCACCTCCGGGACCTCCAGGTTTTGTTCGAGCGGCCGTTGCAGGAAAATCTCTATCAAGGCACCGGCGGAATGGAAGGCGGCGCGGGACTTTCCGGCCGGACAAAGCCGCTCTGTTACGGCCGCTGTTTTCATGTGCCCGCCGTGCTGGTCGAAGGGGCGACCCTCACCTATCAGGTCCATGACGGACCGGTCGGGGGAATCGACGCCGTGTTCGACAGCGGCGTCGCGCTGACCCCGGGTAGCTCGCCACCGGATCCGGGCCATTTCTCCACCGATCTCGCCGCCGGCACCTTCCGGCTCGGCAGCGCGCCGGCCGGACCGGTCACCGCTGATGTGCGCGGCGACGCAAGCGCGGGGGCTTATGTCGAGGATGTGGGGAGCCTCCTGATCCGCATCGCGATGCGCGCACCTGGCCTGACGGATATCGACTGGACCGCTTTTGCGGATCTCACCATCGCCGCTCCGATGGCCACGGGCTTCTTCGCATCGGAAGCAACGGACCTTCTGGCCGCGCTTGACGCGCTCGCCGATGCGGCGGGAGCCCATTTCGGCTTCGACAGGAGCGGGCGTTTCACCGCCGGCCGCCTCGATGAGCCGGAAACGGAAGCCGCCGAAAGTTTCGACGAGACCGCCATTCTCGGCCTGGAGCGGGAACCGGCGGCGCTGCCATTCTGGCGCCTGCGTCTTGGCTACGGCCGGCATTGGCGCCCCCTCTCCGAGGGTGAGAGCGCCGCGTCGCTCGGCGCCGGGGCGCGGACCGATCTTGCGGAGCACTTTCGCTATGCCGAAACATCCGACGGCGCGATCCGGACCCGGCACCGGCTTGCGCGCGACCTGCAGCAGGAAAGCCTGATTGCGACCGGAGCCGACGCTGCCGCCGAGGCACTGCGCAGATTGACCCTGTTCGGAACGGCCCGCGATCTCTTCCGCGTCCGTGTAAAGACCCGGCCCTACAGCCTCGCGCTCGGAACCACCATCCTCCTCCGCTATCCCCGCCACGGGCTGGACGACGGGCGAAACCTTGTCCTGGTCGGGCTCGCCGAGGACAGCGCCTATGACGAAGCCGAACTGACCCTTTGGGGATAGATGGATATGGGCAACATGCTGATCGTCTACCGCAACTATCTCGACGCGGCGGCGCTTTCGGGCGGCGCCTGGAGCGAGGGACTGCCGCTGGAGAACCTCGCCCACCCGCATCCGAGCCGGATTGCGAGGAGCGAAGGTGCGGCGAGCGGAAGCTGCTGGTTCGAAGCTGATTTCGGCGCCCGGAGCCCGGTCAGCTTCGCCGGTATCCTGAACCATAATCTCTCCCAGCGCGGCGCCTGGCGCGTCCGGCTGCATAACGGCGATGCGGAACAGCCCGAGCTTGATACCGGCATGGTACCGATCTGGCCGCGCGTAGTGCCGTTCGGGACCGGGCATTGGGGCGAGTTCCAATGGGGCGGCCATCTCGACACGCGGACCGCTGAAACCTACGGGATCGGCGCCTATGCGTTGCTGCCTGCCGCCCGCCGCGTGCGGTATGTGCGCATAGATCTCGAGGACCCTGACAATTCCGCCGGCTACCTGCAGGCGGGACGGGCCCTGATCGCACCCGCTTGGACACCGAGCGTGAACCTGCAATATGGCTGGAGCATCGAGCAGGTGGACGAGAGCCGGATCGTCAAATCCCGCGGCGGTCAGGCCTATTTCGACGCAAAGCCCAAATATCGCCGCCTGCGCTTCCGGATCGAGCATCTCGATATCGACGAGATGCTCGCCAATGCCTACGAGCTGGAACGGCTGAAAGGCACCGGCGGCGACATCCTCGCCATGGTCGATCCGGAAGATACCGCTCATCTGCACCGCCGCACCGTCTACGGCCGGATCGCCGAGACAACGCCGATCGTGAACGACGTCTACGACCGGTATTCCAAGGAATTCGTCATAGAGGAGCTGTATTGATGAGCTGGTCCGCAACCATCGGCGATCGGACGTTCACCGAGGCCAATCTCGACGGCAATGCCTATGCGGAGGAGGAGTCCGGCTTTCCGGCCATCGTCCGCGCCATCGCCGAGGAGACGGCGGCGCTGAAGGGGGTTGCCGCCCTGTCGACATCGTCCCGCGTGCCGGCTTCCGGTTCTGTCGCCTTCGCCCTAGGCGCCGCTCCGCCGCCGGCGTGGAAACCGGGGCAGGTACTGCGGGCATCCAGCGCGGGCGACACGACCCATTTCATGGTCGGCACCATCACTGCAATCTCCGACGGGGAGATTACACTAGATGTCAGCTTTCCGGGCGGTTCCGGCGCGCGCGAGGACTGGGTTCTCACCTACCCGCTCTTCTGGCCCTATCTGAGGCTCAACGGCGGCACGATCTCGGGCGGGCTCAAGATCGACGGACATTCCCTGCTGCTGAACGCACCGCCGGAACAGTTTCTCTATGTCCGCATGATGCGAAACGAGCAGAAATTCCTCGATTTCGGTCTCGACGATACGCCGGTGACCGGCACCGCCAGCGGTAGCCGCGTCTACCTGCATACCTTCGACAATAACGGCGGCTGGACAGGCCGTCCGCTGGAGATCGATCGGGCAACCGGAGAGATCCGTACCTTGAGCATCGACGTTCAAGAGAATGCGCTGATGCGGGCCGATCTCCGTGGAACGCGCATGGGCATCGAGGCCCTGGGTTCGCTCGGAACCGAAACCGTGTCGATCACCGCAGACCGCTGGAATGCGTTGGCCGCCACCATGGACGGCAATCCGACCTTCGATTTCACGGTCCTCGGCAACGGGTTCGAATATACGCGCAAGTTGCGCCTGACTCAGGGAACCGGGGGCGGGTTCGTGCCGATCTGGACGCTCGGCGGAGACGCCGCCGGCGTGAAGCGGATCGGTGTCCAGCCGGGTTACGCGAACCAGCCGGCAGGCACCGTCACTCGGGTCACCGCCGAGGTTTGGGGCAGCGAGCTCCGGCTTTGGGAAACCGAGGAGCACTGAGCCATGTGGATCATCGAGGATGGCCTTGACGGCACGGCAACCGGCGTCAGATGGGATCCCCTGGAAACGGCCGCAACTCTTTCCGACGGCGACCGGGTTGCCTCATATAGCAACTTCAGCCCGGTCCTAGTGGGGCGCGGTACCCGGTCCGTGACCGGGAAGACCGGCGGCAAATGGTATGTCGAGATAAGAAGTCTCTATTTCCGTCCTGACCGGGTCTTCTGTGGCTTCGACATCGATGGCGACCAGGACCTCTTCTCCGATGCGCCCACGGACTTCGTCGGCCCGGCCACGATGGCCTCGACGACGCCGTTTGCCTCGACTGTCGAGGCCGTGACCGTCGATGCCAGCGGGACCCCGATCGAGCTCGCTTGCGGCGATGCGATCGCTCTGGCGCTCGATCTCGATGCCGGCAAGCTCTGGATCGGCGCGCTCAATCCTTGGGAACGGGAAGTTTCCTGGCATGGCGCCGCCGATCCGGCCTCCGGCAGCGGCGCCCAGTTCACCGCTTTGCCCGCAGGAACCTATCACCTCTTCTGCGCGCTGACGGCGAACGACGAGGCACTGCATGCCAGCATGGAGATCCCCGAGATCGCGCGTGGACGCCCGCCCGGCGGTTTCACCGTCTGGTAGCCGGCCGCGGCCCGATTTCCCTCGTTTCGAAAGAGCCTTCCCATGTCCGCAAAATCCCTTGTGGCCGCAATGGCCGTCTCGCTCTGGCTTCCCGCATGCGCCGACCCCGAGGCCGCCGCCCGCCTGGAGATCCGCCGCCAGAACGCGCTCGCGACAATCGAAGCTTTGCGCGAGACCTATTGCGCGCTTTCGCCCGCGACCCGTCGGCGGCTTCGCGCGGCGGGTGAGATCGATCCCGAATTCGACACGTGCGTCCCTGCCACTGCCACGGAGAAAGCAGAATGAAACTGAACGGACACTGGCTCCTGGCACGGCTGCGGGAACGCAGCACCTGGCTTGGCATCACCGGCTGCCTCGCCTCCCTCGGCCTCGTCATCGCGCCGGAACTGGGCGAAGCGATAGCCGGTTTCGGTGTTGCCGCCGCCGGCTTGATCGCGGTTGTGACCGCCGACCGGGTGGATTGAGGAGCGCGCGCATGATGAGCGATGACGACGCCCGGCGCGTGGTTCGGGCGACCCTTACCGAACTCGGGCTCGATGTGACCTCGCCCGCGCGGGTGATCCAGGCCCAACACGACTTCGCCTACCTGCGCCACCAGCGTAATCTTTCGGAAAAGATCGGCATCGGCGTCCGTCTGATGGTGCTGACCAGCATCATCAGCGCCGGTCTTGCGGTGATCTGGCTCGGCATCCGGCACGCCCTGGCGCTGAAATAGGCGGGCCTAGCGCCAATGCTCGGCGACCCAGCCGCCCCCGATCATGTGCGGTTTGGGATTCGTCGGGAAAGTGACGATGCGGGTATCGGTCTTCGCCAATTCTTCGGCATCGAGATCGGGGTGCAGTCCCCGGAAAAGCCGGACGAGTCCCTTTGGGAAAGTATCGAGGCCCGGCATGCATTCCTCGATCCAGTCCTGATCGCCGATCAGACGCTGGAGATCGTCTCTCCGGATCCGCTGCGAGACAGGTGCCGCGAAAGATCGGTCGAACAGCATCACCGAGGAATTGAAGCAGGGAGAATCGGGATGCTCGAGGATGTGGAAGCCGACTTTCAAGCCGCCAATGAAATCGAGATCCCCGACCACAACCGTATCCAGATCGAGATAGAAGACAGTCTCGTCGGCGAGCGGAACCCTCGGATCGAACAACGCCAGCTTCGCCCACCAGCCCCTGACCTGAAGCCCGGAGATATCGACCACACCCACCTCGGGCCTGAGCCCCTTCGGATCGTCCGTGTAGCAGACGAACCGCCAGTCGCCCGGCAGATGGCGCCGGACCATGGAATAGAGCCGGTTCACATAATCGGACCCGTACTTGGTGCCGTGCTTGACGCAGCCGACGGTGAGGCGGTCGAGATCGACGGTTCGCGCATCGCCGCGAACCGACGGCGGGCCGTCGCGCAGTAGCGTCTCCGCCCGTGCGAGCGTGCGTCCCAAGAAATCGTGCTCGACGGCGAAGGGGCATGCCTCGATGGTCCGGACCGCCAGTTCGCAGTCTCCGAGGTTGATCCGGATCCGCGCCAGCCGCGCGAGCAAAGATCCGACCAGCCTCGCCTGCTCCCGGCTTGGATCCGTACCGAACCGCCCGAGCGTCATATCGAGGAGGCCTTCCAGAACCGGAACGGCCTGCTCGAAAGCTCCCTGCGAGTAGAGCGCACGCGCTATCGCACCGAGCACATTGACCTCGACATCGAACGAGCCGCCCGCTGCCTTGAGAGCTTCGAGCAGCGCAAGACCCTCGTCGAAACGCCCGGTTTCGGTCAGCAAGGTGGCAAGGCGGAAGGTGTAGCCCGGATGGTCGGGGGAATCGGCGTGGAGGAGCCGCATGTGCCCGAGCGCCGCTTCCAGGTCCCGTTCCAGATGGTTCACGCCGCCATCCCGCCGGGCGCCTGCGGCTTGCGTATAGTGCTGGACCAGTCTCTTCCGGAGATTGTGCGCCTCGTCCGCAGAAATGGCCCCGCGGAGACGCTCTTCGGCTTCCGCCACGGCGCCCGCCTCACCCCTGGATATCCGTTCGGCTAATGTCGTCATCAAGTCACCCGGAACGCCCGCAGCCCGCAAAGAGCGCGACCCTATCAGACTTCCGGACGGAGGGGAGGATCAGGGTTTCAGAAGCGTGCGTTCGGCGAGGTCGATGCGTTCGGACGCGCCGGTGATATGCCCGACCACCATACCGAACAGCCCTTCCGATTCCAGCCGGACCGGAACCCAGGGCCCGTCCTCCGTCAGGCGGCTCACCCAGAGACGCGTGCGCGCACCGGTCTTATCCTTGCCGAACCAGGGCTTCTTATAGCCGCCCGCGAGGGTCTCGTACGTCACCTCGCAGATATCCGCAGGGCCGCTGAAGGCGCTGTAATCGGTTTTCGGCAGGCGATCGCTCCCGGCGGGACTCAAGCGGAAATCGGTCCGCGTACGGCCATTGAAAACGGGAAGCTCCGACTCGCAGGGATGACCGTCCGATTTCAGCGCCAGCGCGACAACGGCGGCATAGGGATCGATGGTATCGAGCTGCAGCGCTTCCGGCACCGCGTCGCGCTTCTCGGGGTCGCGCGGCGGGTGGACGGAGACTTCCGGCGCAGCACCGATACGGCTCTTCAGAGACGTCCGCCGCGGCTCGCCGTCGAAGGTTCCCGTACTTCGGAACATCCGCGGCCGGACCCGGCCCTCCGCGAGCACGCCGCGGCCCTCGCTCATGACTTCGATCGGGAAGAAGTAATCGAGGATGCCGGTCGACCGGGCGCTGGTGGTCACCCGGTAATCGGCGGCGCTGTATTCGATCTTGGAGTCGAACTCGGCGACGGAGAAGCCGCCGAAATAAATCGCATAGGAGAGATCGAGTTCGCGGGCGTCGGATTTTCCCGCCAGCACGACCGCGCCAACCAGTCCCGCAATGAGCCACCGCATGATCTCGTCCCCTCGACGCAAGTGCGTATGGCTTCAGATAATGGAGAGCGGCGGCGGGTCAAGCGCCGCCGCTCTTCACAATGTGGTTTTAGTAACGATAGGTGTCCGGCTTGAACGGGCCCTCGGAGGTGACGCCGATATAGTCGGCCTGCTCCTTGGAGAGCTGAGACAGCATCGCGCCGACCTTCTTCAGGTGCAGGGCGGCGACCTTCTCGTCCAGTTTCTTCGGCAGCACGTAGACCTGTTTCTCGTACTTGTCCGCGTGGTTCCAGAGCTCGATCTGGGCCAGGGTCTGGTTGGTGAAGGAGGCGCTCATGACGAAGCTCGGATGGCCCGTGGCGCAGCCGAGATTGACGAGACGTCCCTCGGCCAGCAGGAGCATCCGCTTGCCGTCCGGGAACTCGATCTCGTCGACCTGCGGCTTCACGTTATGCCATTGCAGGTTCCGCAGCGGCTCGACCTGGATCTCGTTGTCGAAATGGCCGATGTTGCAGACGATGGCGCGGTCCTTCATGGCCCGCATATGGTCCATCGTGATGATGTCCTTGTTGCCGGTCGCGGTGACGAAAATGTCGCCGCGCGGCGCGGCCTCTTCCATGGTCACGACCTCGTAACCTTCCATCGCCGCCTGCAGGGCGCAGATCGGATCGATCTCGGTCACCAGGACGCGGGCGCCGCCATTGCGCAGGCTCGCCGCCGAGCCCTTGCCCACATCGCCGTAGCCGGCAACCACGGCGACCTTGCCGGAGAGCATGACGTCGGTCGCACGGCGAATGCCGTCGACCAGGCTCTCGCGGCAGCCGTAGAGATTGTCGAACTTGGACTTGGTCACGCTGTCATTGACGTTGATCGCCGGGACCTTGAGCGTACCGGCCTTCGCCATCTCATAAAGCCGGTGCACGCCGGTCGTGGTCTCCTCGGAGACGCCGCGAACGTCGTCGAGAAGCTCTGCATATTCCTCGTGCATCATCAGCGTCAGATCGCCGCCGTCATCCAGCAGCATGTTCGGAGTCCAGCCGTCCGGACCCTTGATGGTCTGGCGCAGGCACCAGTCGTATTCCTCTTCCGTCTCGCCCTTCCAGGCGAAAACCGGGATGCCGGCCGCCGCGATCGCCGCCGCCGCCTGGTCCTGGGTCGAGAAGATGTTGCAGGAGCTCCAGCGAATCTCCGCCCCGAGATCGACCAGCGTCTCGATCAGCACGGCGGTCTGGATCGTCATATGCAGGCAGCCGGTGATCCGCGCGCCGGCCAGCGGCTTCTTGCCCTGGTATTCCTCGCGCAGCGCCATCAGGCCCGGCATCTCGGTTTCCGCGATGGCGATTTCGCGGCGGCCCCATTCGGCGAGAGAAATATCGGCGACCTTGTAGTCGGTGAACGCGGTATCGGCCATTCGGCTAGCTCCTTGAACTTTTCCGGACCGGCGAAACCGCCGGCATCACGCGCTGTGGGCTATAACAGTCTGGGAAAATAGGGGCAACCCGCCAAAGGACAAGCCGCGCGATTGACACCCCGGACCGCCCGGCCTTATCTGGCCTCTCTCCGGACCGCCGAAAGACCCAGATCATGCCTTCCCATTCCATCTATATCGCCGCCATGCAGGGTGTCGAAGCCGAAGACGCCTGGGCCGTTCATTCCGAGGCCCGCAAACGTTGGCGTGCCGGCGAGAAGGACCTGATCGTGCTCTCGGTCGGCGATCATGATTTCACCACAGACGAGCGGATCGTCGACAGCGCGGTCAGCTCCCTACGCGCGGGGCACCATCACTATACCCCGAGCATCGGCCTGGTGCCGCTGCGCGAGAAGATCGCTGCCTTCCACAGCAAGCGGGTCGGCGAGCCGGTCGGACCGGAGAACGTCGCCGTGGTTCCGGGCGCGCAATGCGGCGTCTTCACGGCCGGTCTCGCTGTCCTCGATCCGGGCGACCACGTCATCGCCTTCGATCCGATGTATGTCACCTATTACGGCGCGCTCATCGCGCGCGGCGCGACACTGAGCCAGGTGCCGCTCCACCCCGAGAACGATTTCCTGCCGGACATGGAAGAGGTCCGCGCCGCGCTGCGGCCCGAGACGCGGGCGATGGTGATCAATTCGCCGAACAATCCGACCGGCGCGGTCTGGCCGAAGGAGACGATGGAGGTGATCGCCGACTTCTGCAGGGAACACGATCTCTGGCTGATCTCGGACGAGGTCTACTGCACCATGACCTATGAGCAGCCGCACCACTGCCCGCGGCTGATCGAAGGCATGAAGGACCGCACCATGTCGGTCTACAGCTTCTCCAAGAGCCACGCGATGACCGGCTGGCGCCTCGGCTGGGTCGTCGCCGATCCGAAGAGCATCGAGGCGATCGAAATGGTCATGGGCTCGATGCTGTTCGGATCGCCGCCCTTCGTACAGGAGGCGGCGATGACCGCGCTCGACGCGGCGGAAGACACGGTCGACAGCATCCGCGAACTCTACCGGCACCGCCGCGACCGGGTCTGCGAGGGCCTCGCCGCCGTGCCGAAGATCAAGCTGCGCAAGCCCGATGCCGGCATGTTCCTCATGCTGGATATCCGCGAGACCGGCTGGAACGCCATCGACTTCGCCTGGAAGCTGCTCGAGGAGCAGAAGGTGTCCCTCCTCCCGGGCGAAGGCTTCGGCAAGATGCTGGAAGGCCATCTCCGGCTCAGCTACGGCGCCTCCGACGAGACGCTGGACGAGGCGGCGCGGCGTCTCTCGGCGTTTATCCAGAAGCACGGCTAGGCGCCGGCGGCGATCAGCTCCAGTATCTCCGCGGAGGGACGGACATCGCCGAAAATCCGGTAGAAGCTATTGAGCGTCGCCTCGTGCAGACCGAAGGCGTGCCCTGCCAGCGCGTCGGAGACCATGGTCACCTTGTAGCCAAGCTCCACCGCGTCTCGTGCCGAGGATTCGCAGCAGACATTGGTGACCGTTCCGGTGATGAGCACGCTTTCGATGCCGCGCTCCCGCAAGCGCTCGGGGAGATCGCACTTGCCGGGGAAGAAGGCGCTGGCACCGCGCTTCCGGACATGAATATCCCCATCCCTGGCATCGAGTTCGGGCCAGAGCTGCGAATCCGGGTTGTCAATTTCGGCCCGGTGCGCGTATTTCGCGGCGGTTTCGGCGCCGACCATCGCCGTCATGTGCGGGCCGATCGAATCCGGGGTGACGGTGCCCCAGGCAACGGTCCCGCCCGCTTTTCGAAGAGCCGAGGCAATCGCATTCACAGGGGCAACCAAGCGCCTGCAATTCTCGTCCTCGCGGACGGACCCGGTCATCAGATCCACCACCACCAGAGCGGTTCTCGCCGGATCGAGGCTTTCAAAGGCATGCAGGCGGCCGCGCCGGGCCACGACCTTGCGCACGAGGCGCGGGCAAAGACCGCTCGGATGGGAGAGTTCTTCCCCTTCCTCCACAGGCTCTCTCCCTAAAGACGCTTCTCCATATCCATCGAGGTCGGCGCGTCGAATCCCGCATGCGCCTGGCGGCCCGTCTCGACAAATCCCTGACGCTGAAAATAAGCGATGTTGCCGGTCAGCGCGAGACGGACGCCGAGCGTGACGCGGCTGGTCCCGCTTTCCCGCGCATGCTCCTCCACCGCATTGATCAGGCTCCGGGCGATACCGCGTCCGCGCGCGGTGGAATCGACGGCGAGCCGGTCGAGATAGATCGCGTCCCTCTTCCGCGCGGCGAACACCGCGCCGCACAGCTTCCCGTCCTGCTCCGCCAGAAAGAGGCGATTTTTCTCCAGCCGTTTTCCGAGGCTCTCCACGGTCTCCGAGAGGGCGCCGCTTTCCGGCATCAGCTTGCCCCTGTATTCCCCGAAGGCCCGATGGACGAGCGCCACGATCTCCGTGAGATCGTCCCGTGCCGGATCGTAAGCGCGGATCTCCGTCATGCCGCGAGGCTGGCCCGAAGCCGTTTTGCCAGTTCCGGCATTTCCTCCGCCGTCGCGTTGGCGAAGGCGAGGCGCAGAAAGCGTTCCTGATCCGGACCGAAGAAGCTGCCCGGCAGGCAGAGAATGTTCTGCTCGTCCGCCACTTTACGCGCGACCTGTTTCGCCGTCAGATCCTCGAAGGGATGGCGGACATAGGAGAAGTACGCTCCCGCCGAGACCAGCTCGTAGCCGAGGTCGTTCGAGCGGAAAGCCGCTTCCAGCGCTTCCTTGCGGCCCTTCAGCATGGCGCGTTTCTCGGCCACCCAAGGCCAGACGTGCCGGAGGCCGTAGAGCGCCGCATATTGGGAGATCCGCGGCGTGCAGATCTGGATCGTGTCCATGATCTTGGTGACCGCGTCGATCGTCTTCGGACCGGCGATCACCGAGCCGACCCGGTAGCCGGTGAGGCTGAAGGTCTTGGAGAAGCTGTAGAGCTGGATCAGCGTCTCGCCCCACTTCTCGTCCTGGAACAGCCTGTGCGGCGGGCCGTCCTCGTCTTCCAGGAAATCCCGGTAGGTCTCGTCGAGAATGAGCGCGATGCCCTTCTCGGCGGCGAGATCGCGGAACTGCTCGATCACCTCCGGCGGGTATACCGCGCCGGTCGGGTTGTTCGGGCTGACCAGCACGATGGCCTTTGTCTTCTCCGTCAGCATCGTGCGGGCCTGCTCCGGATCGGGCACGCCGGCGCGGTCGAAGCGGAACGGCAGGTGGATCGGGTCGATCCCCTGCATCTCCAGCCACATCTGGTGATTGAAGTAATAGGGCACCGGCAGCATGACCGCGTCGCCGGCCCGCGCGATGGCGAGAATCGCCATGCAGAAAGCCTGGTTGCAGCCGGCGGAAATGAGCACATGCTCCGGACCGAGGCTCCCGCCATAGCGATGCGCGACATGGGACGCGAGGTCCTGGCGCAGCTCGGGCAATCCCCGGATCACCGAATACTGCGCGGTCTCGAAATGCGCCGCACGCTCGGCGACATGGTCGGTCAGTTCCTTCGCCGGCGGATAGCTCGGCACGGCCTGCGACAGGTCGAGCAGCGGCTTCTCCGCCGGAAAGGTCCGGCCGGCGATCCAGGTCTGGGATTCGGCGATCGGCGGCTCGATGGCGCCGAGCACATCCGCGTTGAGAGCAAATGTCATGTAGGGACACACCCGAAGGAGCGGGAAAGGATCGGCCGAGACTAGAGACTGTCGTTGAAATCGTCCAGCAGCGCGGAGATCCGGCCCTCGTCGCCCTGATCCATGATCGCCAGCGCACGCCGCGTCGCCGCCCCGGTATCGATCGCACGGACCCGCTGCTTGACCCTCGGAATGCTGTGCGAGGACATCGAGAGGTCGCGCACTCCGAGCCCGACCAGCAGCGGCGCGTAGCGCGGATCGCCCGCGATCTCGCCGCAGATGCTGACGGGGATCCCTGCCCGGTGGCCCGCCTGGACCGTGAACTGGATCAGCCGCAGGACGGCCGGGTGCAGCGGATTATAGAGACCGGCCACGGCATCGTCGCTGCGATCGATCGCGAGCGCGTAGCTGGTGAGATCGTTGGTGCCGATGGCGAAATAATCAACCTCGCGGGCCAGCCCGTCGGCCATCAGGGCGGCCGCCGGCACCTCGATCATGGCGCCGAGAGGCGGCACCGGGTCCGCGATCCGCACGCCTTTGCGCTTCAGCCGCCGCACCACCTTCTGGATGACCTTACGTGACTGCCGGATCTGTTCCACGGAGGAGATCAGCGGCAGCAGGAAGCGCACCGGCCCATGCGCACCGGCGCGCAGGATCGCCGCGATCTGGGTTTCGAACAGTTTGGTCTCGGCGAGGGACAGCCGTATTCCCCGCAGCCCGAGCGCCGGGTTCGGCGAGACCCCAATCTTGCCGCCAAGCGCCGTCGAGATCTTGTCCCCGCCCACATCCAGCGTCCGGATCGTCACCGGACGGCCTTCCAATCCCTCCACGATGCCGCGCAGCACAGCATATTGCTCATCCTCGTCCGGCAGCGTGTCGCGGTTCATGAAAAGGAACTCGGTGCGCAGCAGACCGACGCCTTCCGCCCCGGCGGTCAGCGCCCCCTCGACGTCGCGCGGCAGTTCTAGATTGGCCTGCAGCACGATCAGCTCCCCGTCGCGGCTCTCCGCCGGAAGGGATCGCAGCCGGGCGAGCTGACGCTCCAGCCTCTTGCGCGCCTCCGCCTTCCGCTCGAACTCGGCCAGCGTTTCCGCGCTCGGCGAGATGACGATCCGCCCGTGCTCCCCGTCGACCAGCACCCGCTCGCCGGAACGCACCTTGCCGAGCAAGCCCTGCACACCGAGCACCGCCGGCAATCCCATGGAACGCGCCATGATCGCGGAATGGCCCTCAGGGCCGCCCGCCGTCGTCGCCAGCGCCGCCACCCGCGACGGATCGAGCAGAGCGGTGTCGGCGGGGCTGAGTTCGTCAGCGATGATGACCGCGTCCTTCGGCAGCACGGAGAAAGCCTGATAGGGCTTGTCCGCGAGATTGCGCAGCACCCGCCCGGCCACATCGCGCACGTCGGTCACGCGGGCGGCGAGATAGGGGTCCTTCATCGCGGCGAAGGCTTCGGTAATGTCGTGTACGACGTGCTGGACCGCCGCTTCCGCGTTGATTCGGCGCTCGCGGATCTGCGTTTCAATTCCCTTGCCGAGACGGCTGGAGCCGAGCATGGCGGCATGTGCGTCGAGCAGCGGCGCAAGCTCTTCCGCCACGCCTTCCGGCATCCCCGCAGTCTTCTGCCGGAGCTTGCCGACCTGTTTCTGCGCCTTCGCCAGCGCGGCGCGGAACCTGCCGGCCTCGGCATCCACCGCGCTCACGTCGATCTCGTATTCCGGCAATTGGCCGAGACCCGTCTCGACCACATGCGCGACGCCGATCGCGATCCCCGCCGATACGCCGACCCCGTCGATCACCCGTTCTCCGGTCTTTCCGGATACCCGTTTCGTCATCGGGGTCAGTTCCTCAATCTTCGTCGAACTTGTCGTCCACCAGTTTCGCGATGGCATCCAGCGCCGCTTCCGCGTCCTCGCCTTCGACCTCCACGCGGATCGTGCAGCCCGGCGCCGCCGCCAGCATCATCAATCCCATAATCGAGCGTCCGGACACCGTTGTATCGCCCTTGGTCACGGATATCTCCGCCTCGAAGGTCTCCGCCAGCTTCACGAACTTGGCCGCCGCACGCGCATGCAGCCCGCGCTGATTGACGATCGTGAGGTCGCGGGCGACCGCGCTCGAGGCCTCAGCGTTTTCGCTCATGCGGCTATTCCCCGGCCAGAACCTGAGAGGCGATGCGGATATATTTCCGCCCCGCATCCTGTGCCTCGGCGGCGGCCGCAGCGAGATCGAGCGTACCGCGGACGCTGGCCAGCTTGATCAGCATCGGCAGGTTCGCCCCGGCCAGCACTTCCACATTCGCCTTTTCCATGATCGAGATCGCGAGGTTCGACGGCGTGCCGCCGAACATGTCGGTCAGCACAATGACACCGCGCCCCTGATCGACCGCGCCCACGCTTTCAAGGATCTCGGCCCGGCGCTGTTCCATATCGTCTTCCGGCCCGATACAGACGGTCGCCAGATGTTCCTGCGGCCCCACCACATGCTCCACCGCTGAGCGGAACTCGTCGGCGAGATTTCCGTGAGTGACCAATACAATGCCTATCGGCAAGCCTTGTGCCTCCGCACCCATTCGGTTAGCCCCCAAGTGACAGCGTTTTGTTCACTGTTTTTTCGTCGTTCCGCCGATTTATTTGCCAGTCCGTACCGGTCAATCCTGACCGCTCCGGTCGACGTCACGATGCAGCAGCGTGACAGCTAGACCGCCAGCCTTCAACTCCCGCGCCACCCTTTCGGCGACGAATACCGAGCGGTGACGCCCTCCGGTGCAGCCGATCGCGATGGTCACGTAACTCTTCCCTTCCGCCCTGAAGCGCGGCATCAGCGGCGTCAGGAAGCCGACCAGCCGGTCGTAAAACGCCGCGAAATCCGGGTCTTCCGCGACGTAATCCGCGACCGCCGCATCGCGCCCGTCGAGCGGCCGCAGCGCCTCGTCGTAATGCGGGTTCCGGAGAAAGCGGACGTCGAACACCATGTCCGCCTCGCGCGGCAAGCCGCGGCGGAAGCTGAAGGACGTCACCGTAACGGTCAGTTCCCCACCTTCGCTGAAACCAAGCTGCTCCGAAAACACCCGTTTGAAATCGGCGGTGCTGAGGCGGGAAGTATCGATCGTAACGTCCGCCTGCTCGCGCAGCGGCGCCAGCATCCCCCGCTCTGTCCTGATACCGTCCGCGACAGGCCGGTCCATCGCGAGAGGATGACGGCGTCGAGTTTCCGTGAAACGGCGGATCAGCACATCCGTGTCGCAATCGAGGAAGACGAGCGTCAGCGCGATATCGCTCCGGTTCCGCAGTGCCTCCAGCTCCGCGGTCAGCCGTTGCGGCGTGAAATCGCGAGTCCTCGTGTCGATCCCGATGGCGATCCGGTGTCCGTTCGCATCGCCCGGACGCGGGGCCAGAAGTGCCGGCAGCAGCGAGAGCGGAAGATTGTCCACCGCCTCGAATTCCGCGTCTTCCAGGGCCTTCAGACTGGTCGTGCGGCCGGCACCGGAAAGGCCTGTCACCAGCACGACGCGGATCGGCCGTCCCTCGCTTGCGGCGGGGTTCTGCACGTTCCTCTCCCCTTCAACGCGCATGTCGGTCGGCGGCATTATCTGGCCGTCAGATGCCGGAGTGCAAGCCGCACCTTCGCCGGTGTCGAGGCCTCGAAAGGAGAGAGCGCGAGCAGCGGGACAGTGATTTCAAGATAGGTGCAGCTTCCGGCTTCCGGATAGCGCTCAACCTGCTCCGGCGGAACCATGTCGATCACAAGATCGAGGGGCGCCCTGCGCACATTGTCGACCGGCACGATGCCCACCCCGCGAACCTCGAGCTGTCCCGCGATGGTGTCCGGTGCACTGGCCACCAGCCGGCCGGACTCCCGAACCAGACGCGTCTGGTCGTCCGCCACAAGCTGCGCGCCGT
The DNA here is from genome assembly GCF_024662015.1 of Nisaea acidiphila. Taxonomy (NCBI): domain Bacteria; kingdom Pseudomonadati; phylum Pseudomonadota; class Alphaproteobacteria; order Rhodospirillales; family Thalassobaculaceae; genus Nisaea; species Nisaea acidiphila. The sequence continues at coordinate 1,955,394 of NZ_CP102480.1, forward strand.
TTTCGATCAGGCGCAGCGCAAGATCGGATTTGCCGCTGCCGCTCGGACCGCGCAGCAGCACCGCACGGCCTTCCACGGCCACGGCCGTGCCATATACCAGCTCCATCAGTTCCCCGCCCGGATTATCCCGGTTCTTATTGCATCACGCGGGGTAAACGTATGACGAACCGGGCGCCAATAACAGAGCCATCCGCGCCGCTCCGGTTCTCCGCCCAGAGCCGCCCCGAGGACGCCTCGACGATCTGCCGGGAAATGCTGAGACCGAGGCCGGAATGGGTACCGAATTTCTCGCCGGACGGGCGCTCGGAATAGAACCGGTCGAAGATGGCTTCGAGCTTGTTTTCCGGAATGCCGGGGCCGTCATCCTCGACCGTAATGATCACCTCCCGGCCGTCGACCGGGTCCGCGCCCGCGGTGAGGCGCACCGATCCGCCTTCCGGCGAGAAGGTGATCGCGTTGCTCACCAGATTGCGGATCACCTGAACCAGCCGGTTCTCGCTGCCGCGCACACGCAGATCGGCCGAGCCGTTCACCGTGGTCTGCACCTTCACGCCATGCGGGTTCTCTGTTGAGGCGTAGACTTCGGCCAGCGTCGCAAGGACGGCTCCGAGATTGACCGTTTCCGTCCCGGTGCGGGAAAGCTCCGCATCGAGGCGGGAGGCCTCGGATATGTCGCTGATCAGCCGGTCGAGACGCTGCACGTCGTCGAGGATAATGCCCATCAGCTTCTTCTGCTTCTCCGGATCCTGCACCTTGGATGCGGTTTCGACCGCGCTCCGGACGGAAGTCAGCGGGTTCTTGATCTCATGCGCGACGTCGGCCGCGAAACGGTCGATCGCGTCCATCCGCTGCCACAGCGCCTCGGTCATCTCGCGCATGGCGCGCGCAAGATCGCCGATCTCGTCGTCCCGCCCTTCGAAACCGGGGATCTCGGTTTCCCGCGTGCGGTCGCGCCGGATCCTTTCCGCGGCCGCGGCAAGCTTCTGCACCGGCCGGGTGATTGTGCCGGCGAGGTAGAGCGAGAGCAGGATGGTCACCCCGAAGACGAAGGCAAAAACGCCGAGAATCTCGAAGCGCACATCGCGCATGGCCTTGTCGATCTCGGCGCCATCGGTGCTCAACATCAACGCGCCGAGCACCTGCTTGTAGCGGCGCACCGGCACCGCCGTAGTGAGGATCAGCCCGCCATCCGGCATGGTGCGGACCGCCCGGGCGTTCCGTCCCTGCATCGCGTCCAGCGCCTCGGGATAGTTCTCCGCGCGCTGTATCCGCTGCTCTTCATAACGCGGGAAATCCCCGCCCCGGGGAAGCCAGTCCACCAACAGGTCATAGAGCCGGTCGAGCCAGCGCGACGGAGACACGCCTGACACCTCCGGCGGCGGAAGGGGGCGGATCTGCACGATCCCGCCGGCGCGCCCGAAGCTGTTGCTGTCCGCCATCAGGTGGCCGTCCGGGGCGAACAGACGCAACCGCGTGCCGAACTGGTCCGAGGCGTGACGCACCATGCGCCGTACCAGGTCCTTAGAGAGCTCCGTCGCCTCGGAGAACTCAGGCTCCACCGCCAGCGCGGCCACGCCCTTGGCGAAGATGCTGCCCTGGCGGGTCAGCGCTTCCAGTTCCGCCTCGATGAGGCTGTCCTGGTAGCGATCCATGTAGAGCAGGCCGACAAGCGGGATCGCCACGGCGAAGAGATTGATCGCGAGGATGCGGAGGGTCAGCCCCGAGACCCGCGGACGCCGGCGCGTCTCGTCCACCGCCGGTCGCTCGTGCGCGGCCGTGCCGGACTTTTCGGGAACATCAGTCACGCGCAGCACTTTCCGCCAGCGCCCGAGCGCGCGGAAACCCTCCCCCCAGGACAGGCTCATGCGGAGCCGGCGGGCACCAGGGCCGGATCGCGGTAGCGGTACCCGACCCCGTAAAGCGTTTCGATCTGGTCGAACTCGTCATCCACGCCCTTGAACTTCTTGCGGATGCGTTTGATGTGGCTGTCGATCGTGCGGTCGTCCACATAGACCGCATCGCCATATGCCGCATCCATCAGCTGGTCCCTGTTCTTAACATGACCGGGCCGGGTGGCGAGAGAGCGCAGGATCAGGAACTCGGTCACGGTGAGCGGCACCGGCCGTCCCTTCCAGGCGCAGAGATGGCGAGAGCCGTCCATCATCAGGTCGCCGCGCGAGAGCACGGCCTCGCTGGTCGGGTTGGCCTCGTCCTGGGCCAGTTCCTGGCGGCGCAGCAAGGCGCGGATACGTTCGATCAGCAGGCGCTGGGAGAACGGCTTGGTGATGTAGTCGTCGGCGCCCATCTTGAGGCCGAGCACCTCGTCCAGCTCGTCGTCCTTCGAAGTCAGGAAGATGACAGGCAGGGCGCTCTGGCGCCGCAGCCGGGCGAGCAATTCCATCCCGTCCATCCGCGGCATCTTGATGTCGAGCACCGCGAGATCGACGGGGCGCTGGGTCAGTCCCCTGAGTGCCTCCTCGCCATCCTTGAAAGTGCGCACCTCAAAGCCTTCGGCCTCAAGCGCGATGGAAACAGAGGTAATGATGTTCTGATCGTCGTCGACGAGTGCGATGGTGCTCATAACGCGATTCCTTTCCGCCGCCGGGCGGCGCCCCCAATTCTGCACCGAACCCGCCCGCGGGACCAGCCGGCGTGCAAGGTGCCTTAATCTCCGGAATTCTCAATGATGTCGGAATGAGGCGAAGCTGTGACAAGCTTTGGGCATTGTTTCGGCGACAAAGGGCGGATCCCGATTTCCGTCGGGACTCGCTGCCTAGGCCTCCACTCTTGAAACGTCCACCCGCTTCGCTATTGATTTCGCCAGGCACACCACACTGGAGGGGACCGAGCCCATGAGCGATACCGAGAAACAGGAACCTGCTCCCGGCGTACAGATACGCGGTCTGATGCGCAGCCTGGATCGCGCGACGCTCGCGACCGGCATGGCCGGGGAAGATTTCTGGCCCTATGCCTCTCTGGTCATGGTCGCGGTCGATCAGGACGGCAGCCCGCTGATGCTGCTCTCGGATCTCGCGGAACATACAAAAAACCTGAAGGAGGACCCGCGGGTCTCGCTGCTGTTCGACGGGACCGGCGGTTATGACGAGCCGCTGACGGGTCCGCGCGCCACCGTGCTCGGACAGGCCGCCAGGATCGATGACGGGAGGCTGGCCGAGCGCTATCTCCGCCGCCATCCCTCAGCCCGCATGTTCGCCTCCTTCAAGGACTTCGGCTTCTACCGGGTCGAGGTCGAGCGGGCCCATATCGTTGCCGGTTTCGGACGTATTCACTGGGTCGAGGCGGCTGACATTCTCGCCCGTCGCTCGGAAGCCCTGGAGGCTGCGGAGGCGGGCATCGTCTCCCACATGAACGCGGACCATGCCGATGCGAACCAGCTCTATGCCTCTGTTCTTCTGGGTCTTTCGGGGGAAGGCTGGGAGATGACCGGCTGCGATACGGAAGGCTGCGATCTGCGCCTCGGCGGCTCCGTCGCCCGGCTCGATTACGATGCGCCGGTCAAGGATGCAGAAGAGAGCCGCAAGGCGCTCGTCGCCCTCGTCAAGCGGGCGCGGCAGAGTGCCGCGGTTTAGTGAGACGTTTTTTCACGGAATGGGCCCGTCGGGCGGTTGCATTCACCGAAACAGACTCGTAACAATCTCCGACCCAAGCGGAGCGGAACCGCAGAAAAGAGTCGCAATTTCCGCGCGGAGTTACTGAAGCTAGATCGAGGAAACGAGTCTCATGGGCCAGGAACGATCCGCCAAGGATCTGGAACAGCACGGGCTGTTCAATCTCGGAACCGCCTACTGGAACCTCTCCGTGGCGGAACTCTACGAACATGCGATCCGCAACGACGAGGGCCAGATCGTCCCCGGAGGCGCGCTCGCGGTCGAGACCGGCAAGCATACCGGCCGCTCTCCCAAGGACAAATTCATCGTCGACACCCCGTCGATCCACGACCAGATCAACTGGGGCAATGTCAACCGGCCCTGCACGCCGGAGCTGTTCGACGAGATGCACCGGCGCCTGACCGGCTACATGCAGAACCGTGACTGCTACGTGCTCGACTGCTTCGCCGGCGCCGACGAGGATTACCGGCTGCCGGTCCGGGTCGTCACCGAGACCGCCTGGCACAATCTCTTCGCCAAGAACATGTTCCGCCGCCCGGAACCTGCCGATCTCAAAGGTTTCGAACCGCAATTCACAGTGCTTCAGGCCCCCGGCCTGCAAGCCGGGGGCGAGGCCGACGGCCTCAATTCCGAGACCTTCATCCTGGTCAATTTCGACAAGCGCCTCGTCATCATCGGCGGCAGCTGGTACGCGGGCGAGATCAAGAAGTCGATCTTCGGCATCCTGAACCACATGCTGCCCGACGCCGGGGTCATGCCGATGCACTGCTCGGCCAATGTCTCCGAGAACGGAGAGAGCGCGATCTATTTCGGACTTTCCGGTACCGGCAAGACGACGCTCTCCTCGGACGGCACCCGCATCCTGCTGGGCGACGACGAACATGGCTGGTCCGACAAGGGCATCTTCAATTTCGAGGGCGGCTGCTACGCCAAGGTGATCCGGCTCTCCGAAGAAGCGGAGCCGGAGATCTACGACGCCTCGCAACGTTTCGGCACCGTGTTGGAAAACGTCGTCTATCACCCGGATACGCGGGAGATCGATTTCGACGACGGCTCGCTGACCGAGAACAGCCGCTCCTGCTATCCGATCGATTACATCCCGAACACGGATCTTTCCGGCACGGCCGCCCATCCGAAGCACATCATGATGCTGACGGCCGACGCGTTCGGCGTCCTGCCGCCGATCTCAAAGCTGACGCCGGAACAGGCGATGTACCATTTCCTCTCCGGTTACACGGCCCGTGTCGCCGGCACGGAAAAGGGTCTCGGCAACGATCCGCAGGCAACCTTCTCGACCTGCTTCGGCGCCCCTTTCATGCCGCGTCATCCGAGCGTCTACGGCGAGATGCTGCGGGAACGCATCGCCAAGCACGGCGCGACCTGCTGGCTGGTCAACACGGGCTGGCAGGGCGGCACCGCCGGCATGGGCGCTCAGCGCATGCAGATCGCTTTCACCCGCGCCATGGTCCGCGCCGCGCTCGCCGGAAAGCTGGACGACGTGCCGGTGAAGCAGGAACCGCATTTCGGCCTCTACATCCCGGAAAGCTGCCCGGGCGTACCCGCCGAGGTGCTCGACCCGCGCAATAGCTGGTCGGACAAGGCAGCCTACGATGCCACCGCGTCGGATCTCCGCGCACGGTTCCAGGAGAATTTCCGGCAGTTCGAGGAGTATGTCGAAGCCGCGGTGATCGAGGCCGGGGTCAAGGCCGCCGCCTGACCCGCTCTCCGGTAAAGAATGCGAAAGGCCGCCCCCGGGCGGCCTTTTGTTCTTCCAGCCTCCCAAAAAGCTTCGTCATCCCGGGCCTGATCCGGGATCTTGTGCAGTCAGCCTCAACTCCGACCCCGAAAGATCCCGGCTCTGCGGCCGGGATGACGGCTGGCAGGCTAACGCGACATCCCGTCCCTACGCTCCACCCATATCCATTCCCATATGCAATGAAAGCAACGGACCGGAGACCCCGCAATGATCAGCATCACCAAACCCGCTCCCAACCGCATCGATATGGAGTTCAAGGGCGAGAGCATCGACGAGGAGACGATGCGGAGCGCGATCGAGCAACTCATCGAACTCGCCAAGGATATCGAACATGGCCGGTTGCTCTACCGGCTGCACCACTTTCCCTGGCCGAGCCTTGCGGCCGTCGGCGTCAAGCTCGGACACCTGCCGGAACTCTTCAAGATGCTCGGCCGCTTCGACCGCTGCGCCGTCCTCAGCGACGAAAGCTGGCTGCGCACCGCGTCCGATATAGAGGGCGCGCTGATCCCGGGGCTCGAAATCAAGGGGTTCAGGTTGGACGAGGCTGCGGAAGCAGAGACGTGGCTAGCCAGCGAAGATTGACCGCACGGGCTGAGACCTATCGCTCCAGCTTCTTCTCGAACACGTGCGTCGCGACCTTGTAACCGAGGATGTCGGTGTCGATCCGGCCGGTTTCCTCGTAGCCCATGGCACGGTAAAACACCGCCGCGCGGGCGTTGAAGACGTCGCATTCGACATAGACGGCCGTGTGACCGGCTTTCCGGATCTCCGCCTCCGCATCCTCCAGCAACGCTCGACCGACGCCGCGGTGCTGGTAGTCGGGCAGGATCTGGATGGTCTTGATCTGCCGCTCGATCAGGAACGAGAAACCAACCACGCCGGTCTTACCGTCGTCGGCGTCCGCAACCCTGCAAGTCTGCCAGGCATGGTCGACGAAGGCCTGCCCCAGATTTTCGTTCCTGTACCGCGCGGGCACAGCCGGCGGCATGAACGGCATCCAGGTCGCTTCCCAACATTGGTCCATGATCTCGACCATGCGCGGCTTGTCCCGTTCTTCCGCCTGGCGGGCTGTGACGGCAAGGGGCTTCGCTTTCGGCTTCTGCTTCGGTCTCGGCAGTTGGCTCATTGTGCCTCCCGATTGTGACAGACCGCCTGCAGCTTGTTGCCGTCCGGGTCGCGGACATAACAGGCGTAGTAATTCCGGTGATAGTGCGGCCGCAAGCCGGGTGCGCCCTCGTCGCTGCCGCCATGGGCGAGCGCCGCTTCGTAGAAAGCCCGGACCGCGGCCCGGTCCGGCGCGAGGAAAGCGATGTGGCTGCCGTTGCCGACACTCGCCGGCTTGCCGTCGTAGGGATACATCACCCAGGTCTGGTTTCCCTTGGGCTCTCCGTATCCGGCATATCCCTCGCGCGAATAAAATCGTCCGATCTCGAGCGTCGCGAAGACCGCATCGTAAAAGGCCGTCGCGGCAGCGAAGTCGTTCGTCCCGAGAGTAACGTGACTGAACATCCCCGCCCCGCTCCTAATGCGCCTCGGCCCAGCTGTCTCCGGTGCCGGCATCGGCGACAAGCGGCACCGAGAGCTCGACGACAGGCTCCGCCGCACTCTCCATCACCCGGCGCACAACCTCCGTGGTCTTTTCGATCTCCGCCTCCGGCACCTCGAACAAGAGTTCGTCATGCACCTGGAGCAGCATCTTCGCTGCCAGCCCCGCGTCCGCCAAAGCCGGATTGATACGGACCATCGCCCGCTTGATGACGTCGGCGGCCGAGCCCTGGATCGGCGCGTTGATCGCCGCCCGTTCCGAGAAGGCGCGGCGCGCCGGATTGTTGTCCTTGATCCCCGGAATATGCACCCGGCGCCCGAAGATCGTGGTGACGTAGCCGGTCTCCCGCGCCGCCGCCTTGGTCTCGTTCATGTAGTCGCGGATGCCGGGGAAGCGCTCGAAATAGGCGTCGATATATTTCTTCGCCACGCCCGGCTCGGTGCCGATCTGGCGCGCCAGTCCGAAGGCAGAGATGCCGTAGATGATGCCGAAATTGATCGCCTTGGCATTGCGCCGCGTGATCGGGTCCATCTCCGCGAGCGGCACGCCGAAGACCTCCGAGGCGGTCTGGGCGTGAATGTCGATGCCGTCGCGGAAGGCCTGTTTCAGGCTTTCGATATTGGCGATATGGGCGACGAGGCGCAGCTCGATCTGGGAATAGTCGACCGCCAGCAGTTTGTTGCCCGGCTCGGCGACAAAGGCGGTGCGGATCTTGCGCCCCTCCTCGGAGCGGATCGGGATGTTCTGCAGGTTGGGATCGTTCGAGCTGAGCCGTCCAGTACTCGCCCCGGTCATCGAGTAGGAGGTGTGGATACGCCCGGTCTCGGGGTTGATCGCCTCTACGAGTGCATCCGTATAGGTCGATTTCAGTTTCGAGAGCTGGCGCCAGTCGAGCACCCGGGCCGGCAGGTCGTGCCCCTGGGCGGCAAGATCCTCAAGGATCTCGGCGCCGGTCGCATAGGCGCCGGTCTTGCCCTTCTTGCCGCCCGGAAGGCCCATCCTGTCGAACAGGATCTCCCCCAGCTGCTTCGGCGAACCGATATTGAACTCCTCACCCGCCAGCTTGTGGATCTCCACCGCGAGCTCGTCGAGCCGCTTCTCGAAATCCTTCGACATGTCACGCAGGATCTGGGGATCGACCTTGATACCCGCCTTCTCCATCCGAGTGAGCACGGGGATGAGCGGCCGCTCCAGCGTCTCGTAGACGGTCAGCAGACCCGCCTTGGGCAGCTCCGGGCGCAGCGTGCGGTGCAGGCGGACGGTCATGTCCGCATCCTCGGCCGCGTAGTCCAGTGCCTTGTCCAGCGCCACCGCCGAGAACGGGATCTGCGTCTTCCCCTTTCCGCAGACATCGGCGAACTTGATGTTTGTATGGCCGAAATGCAGCTCCGAGAGCTCGTCGAGACCATGTCCGTGCAACCCGCCCTCAAGCACATAAGACATGCACATCGTGTCGTCGACCGGCGTCACGTTCACACCGCCATTGGCCCCGCGCGCCAGCACGAGCAGGTCGTACTTCGCGTTGTGCAGTACTTTCAGAACCGAAGGGTCCTCGAAGAGCGGTTTCAGCAGTCCGAGGGCCTTGTCGCGCGGGATCTGTTTCGGCCCGTCGCCGTTTCCGCTGTCGCCGAGCAGACTGCCCTGCGCCTCGCCGTCGGTATGGCCGAGCGGGATGTAGCAGGCCTTGCCCGGCACCACGCTCATCGAAACGCCGACGAGCTCCGCCCGCATCGCGTTCAGGGACGAGGTTTCCGTGTCGACGGCCACGGTGCCTTCGGCCCGCGCCAAGGCGATCCAGCGTTCGAGATCCGCGATCTCCTGCACCAGTTCGTAAGCGACATCACCCTCCGGGCTGGGCGAACCGACCGAACCCTCTACCGGACCGCCGCCGGCGGACGCCGCGCCGCCGTCGGAGAGCTCCGCCTCGAAGCGCGCGATCAGCCGTTTGAACTCCATTTCCTTGAGAAATGAGAGCACGGTGGCGTCGTCCGGATCCTCCACCGTCAGCCGCTCAAGCGGCTCTTCCACGCTGACATCGTCCTTGAGCCGCACCAGCTCGCGGGAGATCCGGGCCTGCTCGGCGAACTCGATCAGGTTCTGCCGCCGCTTCGGCTGCTTGATCTCCTCCGCCCGCGCAAGGAGCGTGTCGAGATCGCCGTACTCGTTGATCAGCTGCGCCGCTGTCTTGATACCGATACCCGGCACGCCCGGCACATTGTCGACGCTGTCGCCGGCGAGCGACTGAACGTCGACGACCTTCTCCGGCCCGACGCCGAATTTCTCGAACACCTCGTCGCGGCCGATCGCCCGGTTTTTCATCGGGTCGTACATGTCGACCCCGTCGTCGACGAGCTGCATCAGGTCCTTGTCGGAGGAGACGATGGTGACCCGCATCCCCTTCTCCTTCGCCTGCCTGGCGTAGGTTGCGATCAGGTCGTCGGCCTCGTAGCCCTCCATCTCCAGGCACGGCACGTTGAAAGCCCGGACGGCGTCGCGGATCAGCGAGAATTGCGGGCGCAGATCCTCCGGCGGCTCGTCCCGGTTGGCTTTGTAGTCGGCGAAGATCTCGTTCCGGAAAGTGAGCCGCTTGGTATCGAAGATCACCGCGACATGGTCGGCCTCGATATCCTCCACCAGCTTCAGCAGCATGTTGGTGAAGCCGAAGACCGCGTTGGTCGGCGTGCCGTCCGACCGGTTCATCGACGGCAGCGCGTGAAAGGCGCGGAAGATATAACCGGAGCCGTCGACCAGATAGAGATGATTGTCGCCGTTCGAGGCGGCGGTCTGATCTTCGGGGATGGCGAGATCGGTCATGGATGCGGTCCAGCTGAGGGTCGGGGGAACCTTGGGCGGAGTCTAACCACCGGACGATCCATGACAAGCGAATTGGAGCGTTCGCGGACCGCGGTACATTGAACCCGCCCCGGCAGCGCTGTAATAAGCCTTATTGCCGCGAACGTGAGCGGCTTCAGGGCGAACCGGACGACGCACCCCATGTTCACAGCACTCCATGTCGGCTGCGGCCGACAGAGCACAGAAATTCTTCCGGCTTTCGATTGGGGCGGGAGCTGGAAAGAAGTGCGCGTCGATATCGATCCGGCCGTGAGCCCGGATATCGTCGACGACATATCCAGCCTATCGAGCGTGCCCGACGGCTCGGCGCATATGCTGTTCTCGAAGCACAATATCGAGCATCTCGACTATCACCAGGTCCCCTCTTGCTTCGCGAACTTCCATCGGGTGCTGGACGACACCGGATTTGCGATCCTGCGAACGCCTGACCTGAAACTGATCTGCGAATCGATCCTCGAGAACGGGCCGGAAGCGGTGCACCATCACAGCCTCATCGAAGGCCAGATGCGTGCCGTGAAACTGCTCGACATGCTGTTCGGCGCGAGCTGGGCGATCGAGGAAGGCAATCACTTCATGGCGCACCGGACGGCGTTCACGGCGGAAAGCCTAAGGGCGAAACTCTACGACGGCGGCTTCGAGCACGTGCAGGTATTCACCGATGCCAGGATCTTCGAGCTACGGGCGATCGCACTTAAAAAGGTTCAGGGGAATGTCTTCTGGCAGGAAACCGGCCAGACACCTCCGGCGCACGGCGTCGCCTAAGCCGCGCTTTCGCCCGCGACAGGCTTGCTGTAGACGAATTCGCGCGAGCAATAGGGGCAGGTGACCTTGCCGGTATCGTGGTCGATCGTCAGAAAGACCCGCGGATGACCGAGCGCGCCCTTGCCGCCATCGCAGGCGACGCGCTTTTCCGTAACGGTGACAACTTCGAACGGTTTTGCCATCTGACTGGTCCTTCCACGTCCGGGTACCTATATTGAGGCCAAGCTCAATCCCGGACTGCCCGACGATAATAGCCGTTCGTTGCGCTTTTTCAATTGCCTGCAGAAGGTCTTTCCGTGCCGACCGAGTGTCAGATCCGCCCCGTCGCTCCCGAATTCGCCCTCGAGGTCAGGGGGCTCGAGAAGCTCTATGGCCGGGCCGGCAGCCCGCGGCGCAAACATGCGCTGAAAGGCGTCGATCTCGAAGTACCGCGCGGCTCGATCTTCGCCCTGCTGGGCCCGAATGGCGCCGGTAAATCCACCCTCATCAACATTCTCGCCGGGATGGTCAACAAGACCGCCGGAACCGCGAAGATCTGGGGCATCGATATCGACGAGGATCCGCGACAGGCCCGCGCCGCGATCGGCATCGTGCCACAGGAACTGAATATCGACGCCTTCTTCAGCCCCCGCGAACTGCTCGACCTGCAAGCCGGGATGTACGGAGTGCCGAAATCCGAGCGCCGCACCGACGAGATCCTCGAACTCGTGGACCTCGCCGACAAGGCGGACGCCTATACGCGCTCGCTTTCCGGGGGTATGCGCCGGCGCCTGCTGGTCGCCAAGGCGATGGTGCACAATCCGCCGATCCTGGTGCTCGACGAGCCGACAGCCGGCGTCGATATCGAGCTTCGCCGCAAGCTTTGGGAAAATGTCCGCGAGCTCAACAGGCGCGGCGTGACCATCCTGCTGACGACGCATTACCTCGAAGAAGCAGAAGAACTCTGCGACCGTATCGCGATCATCAATCACGGCGAGGTCATCGCCTGCGACACCAAGGAAAACCTGATGCGGAGGCTTGACGCCAAAACCGTCACGGTCACCGTCGCGGAGGCCCTGCCCGAAAACACCGCGAGCCTGCCGCATGCGCTCGCGTCCTTCTCCGTCGAGATCACCGGCCCGCAGACGCTGGTCTTCGCCTTCCGCAAGAGCGACGGGCCGATCGCCCGCATCCTCGGCGCCATCGCGTCCGCCGGGTACCACATCCAGGATATCAGCACCGACGAGAGCGATCTCGAGGACATCTTCCTCGAGCTCACCAGCGACAAGCAGGAGGCCGGCCGCATTCATGCGGCATAACGCGCGCCTCAGGGCCTGTCTCGCCTCCCTGTTCCTGACGATCGCCGCCGCCTGCGCTCCCGGAATTGCCCCCCGGATGGAAGCCCACCGCCCGGCGGAAATCCGGCCCGAGACCATCGTGATGCAGGACGGCGCACACCTGCCCTACAAGCGCTGGAGCCCGGACGGCCCGGCAAAGGCCGCCGTCATCGCCCTGCACGGCTTCAACGACTATTCCGGCGCCTACAAAGATCTCGCCCCCCTGCTGGCCGCGCGGGGATTGCTCGTCTTCGCCTACGACCAGCGCGGCTTCGGCGGCACGGTAATGCGCGGAGACTGGGCGGGCACCGAGGCGATGATCCGCGATCTCGACACGGTGACGGAGCTGCTGCGCGCGGCCTATCCGGAACTGCCGGTCTATGCCCTCGGCGAAAGCATGGGCGGGGCCGTGATCATGGCCGCGCTCGGCGGCTACAGCCCGCCGCGGCTCGACGGCGCGGTGCTGTCGGCGCCCGCGGTCTGGGGCCGCAATACCATGATCCCGTGGCAGCGGGGCGCGCTCACCGCCGGCGCGCATCTCGCGCCGCGCATCCGGGTCCGCCCGCAGAGCCTGCCGAAGCTGCCCTCGGACAATATCGAGATGCTGCGGCGGCTCTATTACGATCCGATGATGATCAAGGAGACCCGGGTGGAGACCGCCTGGGGCCTGACAGGCCTGATGGATCGGGCCCTCGAGGCCGCGCCCCTGCTCGATATGCCCCTGCTGGTACTCTACGGCAGAGAGGACGGGATCATCCCCCGCGCCCCGACCTGCCGCATGCTGCGCACGCTCCCCACCGGTGCGGACGATGTGCGGCGCTGGCGCCTCGCCCTCTACGAGAACGGCTACCACATGCTGTTCCGGGACCTGAACGGCGGCGCTGTCAGCGCCGACATCGCCGCCTGGCTCGCCGATCCTGCCGCTCCCTTACCGAGCGGCGCCGAGGTCGCGGCGCCCGCCGGCGCGCGCCCCCTCCCCGACTTCTGCGGACGCGCCGCCCCAGAATAGCGCACCGCCGCTTTCCCCTTGCATGCGCACGCGCGCGCAGGTAGGTTCCGCGTCGCTCGCTGCCCGGACTTTCCGGAGCGGCCCCGGCATGCACCCGTAGCTCAGCTGGATAGAGCGCTGCCCTCCGAAGGCAGAGGTCAGAGGTTCGAATCCTCTCGGGTGCGCCAATTTTCCGCAGTTTCGCCAAAAACCGCAGATTTCCTGATAACCGACTGGGTTTTCACCGCTTTCGCCAGCCGATAATGGTACAAAGCGTGGTACAAAACCGATGCCGGTCTATCGAATTATGCATCTCTTCAAAGACAAGAACGGGACCTTCAGATACCGCCGAGGGGTACCTGCTCCCCTTCATCCGTATATTGGCAAAACGGAGATAAAACGTAGCCTCAAGACCAAGGATCGCGGAGAGGCCGAACGAAAGGCCGAGATACTGGACCGCGAGACGGAAGCCGAGTTCGAGATAGCGAGACGTGCCCTCGCCGGAGCGGTTATCCCCGTCACATCCGAACAGTTGCGTGAAATCCACGAAAAGCTCGAAAAGACCGAGGTCTTCGCGAAACGCCTAGCCGCCCTCTACACTCCCGAATTGGCACGAAAGGACGCAGCGAAAGATACGGCCGACAAGATCACTTTCTCGCTCATCTCGATAGACATGGGAGACACAGGGAAACACGACCTGGTCATCGACGATTTACTTTCCCAGTATCGACTTTCGAACACTCCGGATAATCGACAGCAGGTGTTTCAGGTGATCTCCGAGGTCACATTGAAAGCCCTCGACCAGCAGCTCAAAGTCCTTCGCGGCGAATCCATCGCTCCTCAAACGACATCTCATTGGGCTCCCACCCCGGCACATGTTCATCCTGTTGCCGCTGTCGAGCCAACAGACCAAAGCCCGCCGATATCGGAGATGTCGGAGAGGTATATCCGCGAATCAGGTATGGCCGAGCAGACCGCAAACGAAACGCGGAGAATGATTGGCTGGTTCATCGAACTCAAAGGCGACAGGAGGATCAGATCGATCACGAGAAACGACATTCTGGATTTTCGTGACAGCATCGCCAAACGCCCCGGACGTGATGCAGGAAAACGGGTCTCCAGCGTCACAGTGCAAAAGTACCTGAACCTTCTGAGTTCCATGTTCAAAGTCGCCACCGAAGCCAGCGAGCTCGAACGAAACCCGATGCAGGGGCTGAGGAAGCTGAAGGCCAATCGAACACCGAAAAAGCGGCAACCATTCACCACAGAAGAGCTAACAACCATCTTCAACGGTGACTGGTACCAACCTCACACCGAGCGAAACGCCCGCTTCTGGGTTCCTTTGCTATCGTTGTTCACAGGAGCCCGCCTGAATGAGCTCGCCCAACTTCGCGTTTCGGACATCACTGAAGAGGCAGGCATATGGTGCCTTTCCGTAGTCCGGGACGACGCGGCCGAGGAGGAAGACGACACTGAGGGGCATGTGGTGGGAGCGACATTCGTCAAGAATGACGGCTCAACGATCCGGACCGTGCCGCTGCATCAAAAGCTTATCCGGGTCGGCTTTATCGACTATGTGCTTAAAGTTCGACAGTCAGGCTCCATCCAGCTCTTCCCGGAACTGACTCCGGATAAATTCGGTAAGCTTGGCAAGACCCTGGGCGGTCAATTTGCGAAGTACAAGAAAGCCCTCGGCTTCGAATCACAAACCAAGGTCTTCCACAGCTTCCGCCACGGTTTCAAGCAACGCTGCCGCAGTGCACAGACGCCCGAGGACACGCACGACTACATTACCGGCCACACCAGTCAGGCAGTCGGGCGGAGCTACGGCTTTGAGGCGGATATCTCGGTGTTAAGGGAGTTTGTGGACCGGATCGAATATCCGGGTTTGGATTTGGGGCATCTGTATTCCCCCTCCACGAGCTGAGCCTCCTCATGAAAATATAAGGGATCATGAATAAGCGGTTCTGACGTCAATTCTTCCAATGATTCGGGACCAGATACATCAATCAGAATCGGAAATAGATGCCGTGATCTGTTCCCTTGATAACCAGCCCGCCCCAATACCATCCATTGGGCCCTACAGCCGCACTAGCGACCATAGGCTGCAAGCACCTCTGAACCGCTCGATTGAAAATTAGCTCGACAATTGCTCTAACAGTGCTGTTCAGGATGCGTCAAAATCGTTAAAGTGCATCAGAATCATAAGGCTAGACATTATCTCCTCAGGGTGAAAATTTCCCTTTCGGGAATAGGGGATAGATGCGATTGACCACAGTTAAGTTGCTTGAACAATATCATGACGGCAAATCAACCAGCCTCCTACAACAAGGTACAGCAAGACCAACTGACCGCAATTGACCTCTTTTGTGGCTCGGGTGCTGTCACACTCGGCTTGAAAAATGCCGGATTTTCGGTTGCAGCTGCCGTAGAAATCGACCTCATCGCATCAGAAACTTACCGAGCGAACCACCCAGAAGTTCATCTGATCCGCAAAGATATTTGCGATGTGGACTTGAATGTGGACTTGCCAACCAAATTTCCATCCGGAGTAGATGTCATTGCAGTATGTGCACCGTGTCAGCCTTTTAGCAATCGGAACCGTGCACGCTCCGAATCAGATAGTCGGGTCGCTCTTGTCCTGGAAGCACTGAAGTTTATCAAGCATTTCAAGCCTCGTGTTGTGTTTGTAGAGAACGTACCCGGGCTGGAACGCAATATGGTTTTTGAGCGGTTTTCCCTAGAATTGATAAGCCTCGGGTACTCCGTTGGCCATCCCCATACGCTCGACGCGGCCGACGTTGGTGTGCCTCAACGACGCCCCAGAATGACCTTAGTCGCGGCGAAAGACCGGGGTCTGTTAGAAAAAATTTCCGGAATCGACAAGGAACCATATGCGACGGTCCGTGACGCCATAGGCGACCTAGGCACCCCGCCATCTATAAAATCAGAGACTCCGCCATCGGACCCAATGCACGTCTCCCGCCAACATCATCCAATCACGATGAAAAGACTGAAGCACATCCCCAAAGATGGCGGCAGTAGAGATGCCCTCCCAGACTACTTAGTTCTCGCATGTCATCGAAATCTAAAGCCGAACCAATTCCCGGATAGCTACGGACGCATGAGGTGGGATGACGTTGCCCCCACCCTAACAACCGGATGCACGGACCTTACCAGAGGCAGATACGCTCATCCGGAAGAAGATCGGGCGATTACCTTGCGAGAAGCAGCCAGGTTACAAACTTTCCCTGACACTTATATTTTCGCTGGCAATGCTGCTCAAATTGCATCGCAAATCGGGAACGCAGTCCCTCCCAAGATGATGAAATCGATTGCAGGGCGATTTGCTTCGTGCCTTCTAAAACCATAAACAAATCGCTCCGGCCGGGACTCTTCGGCGGCGAGACTGGATGCACGGGTGGCGAAGCTAAGAGTTAGAGCCAGAGCAGTCGACATGTTGGGACGGCAACAAATTGCCGGTATCCCGACCGCACTTCATGAACTGCTAAAAAATGCCCACGACGCGTACGCTGAGCGGGCCGAAATCGACTTCATCCGTCGGAACAGAATGCTGGTCCTACGTGATGACGGATATGGGATGACCAGAGAGGATGTCGAGAACCGCTGGCTGACGATCGGGACGGAAAGTCGGGTCGGTGCAAATAAGCTTAAAGACAGCTGGACGGGCCCAAAGAATCTCCCCAGGCGTGCATTAATGGGAGAAAAGGGGATTGGTCGGTTGGCGATAGCGGTCATTGCTCCCGTCACCCTATTGATGACTCGGGCTATACGTCCCGATACGGGCCTGAATAATCTCGTTGTAGCTTTAGTCCATTGGGGCCTGTTCGAGCAACCGGGCCTCGATATCAGCCAGATTGATGTTCCTATCGAAGAATTTCCCGACGGGACTTTGCCGGACTCGTCGGACATAGAAAATCTAAACAGACAAGTAATTGATAATATAGACCGCCTCAGCGGCGACATCGGAGCAAGCTCAGCCAACCACTTAAAATCTACAATAGCGAACTTCCGATTTGACCCAGAGAAGATGGATAAATTCTTCTCTAATCAATCAAAAAACTCCTTAAGCCTTAAGGAAAACTCTTATGGGACGCATTTTGTAATGCTCCCCACGGGAGCAGAGCTTGAAGATGACATTCGTAGAAAAAATAGTGATGAAGCTTCGCAGTTAGAGAAGGTTCTCTTAGGTTTTTCAAATACAATTGATGGGAGGGAACCAGTTCTTGCCACCGCCTTTCGCGATCACGCCCTTGATGGCGAGGTAATCGAACGCATCTCGGAAAGAGAATTTCTCGGCCCAGATGATTTCAGGAAAGGTGATCATTGGCTAGACGGAAGCTTCGACGAATACGGGCAGTTTCGAGGAAAAATATCCATATACCATCAGGAGCCAATTGAATTTGTGTGCAATTGGCCGGATGGCAAAGGACGCCCGGCTAAATGCGGGCCATTCAGCATAAAATTTGCCTATGTAAATGGCGACGCCAAGTCCAGCCTTCTCTCCCCAGAGGAACATAAAGAAATCAAGTCAAAGCTCGACCTTATTGGCGGCCTTTATATATATCGAAATGGAATTAGGATTCTTCCCTACGGAAGCTCGGATTATGACTTTCTCGGAATCGAGACAAGGCGAGGGAAAAGTGCCCAAGATTGGTTTTTTGCATACAGACGGTTCATTGGATTTGTATCAATAGACCAAGATCACAACAGCTCTTTAAGTGAAAAAGCAGGCCGAGAGGGCTTTCGGCAGAACATCGCCTATCGTGATTTTCGCGATATTCTTACAAACTTATTTGTCCGATTGGCATTGGAATTTTTCCGCACTTCTTCTCCGCAGTCCGACCAGTACTGGGACAAAAACAAAGAATTAAACAGAGAATTTCGAGCATTAGAACGGCAAAGAAAAAACGCATCAAAAAGAAGAAAATACCTAGATAACTCCTTAAAGGAATTTTTCGAAAAATATGAGTCTGACAATTATAAAAATACATCTGACGAGATAATTACAGAAGCAGAACGGCGACTCGATTCATTATCGAACCTTTCAAGCAATACTGAACTCGCATTATACCTGGATGATGTTGAAGAGGATTTCATTGGAAAAATTCGAGGTTTAGAGGCCCAAATTGTCATTTCAAAACCGCGAAACCTCTCGCTTCGCGGCCGACTTGAGAAAGATTGGAACGCGTATCTAAGGATCGCAGAGAAACTCAAGATTGAGCTAGTCGATCAAATTCGAAATAAGCTGTCCGCACGACTTGCCGACCTCCGAAAATCGCGAGTCGACCCAGCCAGAACCCGCGAACGCTCTATAGCCGCCCTCGCGGCCGAACGAACAGACCTCGTAAGGTCGTTGACGGACTTGAGAAACCAATCCTATGCGGCCACCGAGAGTATGCGAGCATCTCTTCGAGCAATGATCAAAGAGGAATTCTCAAAATTCCGTGCCGCAGTCGAAGAGCTTATTTCGGACTTCACTTCTCGTTCCGCAAAAGACCCGGAAATTATCGATCAACTTCGCGGGGAAATCGAAAGTCGACTTCTGGAGATACGAAATACGGAGACCGAGTTCTTCAATTCAATTCGAAGGAATATGGAAGATTTGGCCGAAGACCTCCGTGAAGGCCAAACTACGGAGGATCGGCTGGGGGCAATCGAACAAGAAATGATCCATCTGGAGGCTAAGGTCGAGTTCCTTAGCGACTTCGCACAAGTCGGTATGTCCGTCGGCATTCTCCAACACGAGTTCGAGAAAAGTGCTCACGATCTACGTCGGGCGATGAGGGACCTAAAGCCCTGGGCAGACGGAACCCCAGATTTGAGAGTAATCTACAACCGAATGCGGCAGTCGTTCGACTATCTGGATGATTACCTCAAGACTCTTGATCCGTTGGGCCGACGAATGGTGCGACGCAAGGTCGACTTGAGAGGCGATGACATTCGTATCTACCTCCACCGAATCTTCGACCGCCGCCTCAACGAAGACGACATTGAACTCATAGCGACAAGTCAATTCAACGGCAGGGTTGTAAAATGCCACGCTCCGACATTGCTCGGTGCATTTGTGAACGTTCTGGATAATGCGATCTATTGGGTATCAAATGGTGCGGACGGCGAAAGGAAAATTACTCTTTCGGCGGATGATAAAGGGTTCTTAATATCCAATACAGGCCCTGGGATCGAAGAAAAGGTCAAGGACCGCATCTTCGACTTTGGCGAGAGCACGAGACCCGGAGGCAGAGGCATGGGCCTGGCGATAGCCAGAGATGTTCTAGCCCGGGACGATTTCAGGCTTGAGCTAGCCCAATGGGGGCGGGACAAGCAGCCTATATTCCGAATTGTTACTGAGCAGGATAATGATGACGACGATCATGACGACGGATGATACGGTAGGACAGTCGACGGAAACCCGTTGGAAGGAACATTGCAAGACTGCATTGAGAGAGTTCTTACTCAATGCAGTCATTATAGACGACCAGCCATATTTAGAATCAAAACTCGAACAAACCCCGAAGGTTGCAAGCATCAGTCCGGCCCTAGATGACTTCGGCAGCACGGAAGCACCGGCTCAGCTCCCTTCCGAAGAGCCCTCGATTAACAACGAACCGCCCCCCCTATCTGGCGAAAAGACTGATATTGATCACGGGGATTCGCTCCATGATCTCGATGTGCGACAAGGAACGGATGCATTCACAGACGAGGGCATGGGATGCTCTTTCCTCTTTCCCTCCGACACCGATACGCCGGATATCATATTCGAACGAGCAAAGAACATGGCTCGGTCCGCAGATATTATTATTATTGATTGGTATCTCCGGGAAAAAAAATCCGACTTAACAAAAAGAGCTATCGAGGAAATACTACAAGATGACAAAAAACAAAATGGAAGATTAAGGCTTTTTTGCATCTATACCGGACAACCGGATACAGATGATATACTCACTCAGCTCAACTCACTGTGTCGAAGTCATTTAAGTAATTTGAAAATAGACAAGAGTAATTCCTTAATATATTCAGATAATTTCTGCCTTGTCGTATTAAACAAGCAAAATATTTCAATTTCCAATCTGCCAAAAGAATTAGTGAACCGTTTTTTCTGTATTGCAGATGGTATCTTGCCTTCATTTGTTCTCAGTGCCATATCGGCGTTGAGAACAAACGTACATCATCTGATAACTAGATTTCCGAAACACCTTGACTATGCATATGTAGCAAATCGGCTTATCACCGATCCGCCAGGTGATGTCTCCGAACTAATCCGCGAGCTATTTGTTTCGGAGTGCGATACCGCTGTCGGATTAGAAAGAGTTGCGGACAAATATTTGGAAAATGACGCGATGCTACTATGGCTAGAACATCGTGAATCTTCCGGAAACCTTACAAAACCTGTTAACGGGGGCAAAGGATTAAATATTGATATTAGCTTAATTCAAAACCTGATCTCTAATGGGTTTGACTCCTCCAAAGATGAGTTACTGCACAACGGAGCGTCAGTTAAATTTCAAGAACACAAAAGAAAATTAATATCTCATTTTCTTTACGAAAGCGAAGAAGAATCAAAAATTAGAGAAGCAGAATTTTCCCGACTTGTCACCATGAAAAGAGAAGCATTTGGAAATACAAAAATATTCTCCCAGGACGACAATTGGACACCAAGTTTAACTCTTGGATCTATTTTAAGAATAAATCACGAAAATTCTGACGAAGAATACATATATTGCCTAACCCCAGCCTGCGACACCGTACGCCTGAATAAAGACGGACGCCCATTTATGTTTATATTACTTCGCGAGTCTCCAGAAAAAACCGGGATAATATTAAAAGACACAGATGGCAATCAAATAAAACTATCTACATCTAAATTTGAATCCGCGTCGGTCCGAATCTGGAATTTCGTCGGAAACGAAAAACTAGGACGAGTGCTTTCTTACAGGGCTGCCGATAACCGTTTTCTTTTCACCGCCAAATCTGGTGAGGAGTTCGAGTGGATGGGAGAGGTTCGCGGCCCTAGAGCACAGAACCATCTTTCTGAAATGACAAAACAATGGATGCGATTTGGCATCCTCGATTCCGAATACCATCGACTAGCTGGAAAGGGGAAATCCGAATATTAAGGTGCGGAAGAATTCGGGCTGACGATCACAAAGCCGTGGTTTACGGGACGTGTCTCGCCTGACTGGACCTTAGTTGGACGCCCAATAGAGACTATGGATACGCTATCACAGCCCCAACGGTCGCGGCTTATGTCCAGAGTGCGATCAAAGAATACCAAACCTGAGCTTATGCTGCGGAACGCACTCTGGAAGCGGGGGCACCGATACCGGTTGGGAAAGATGCTCCCGGGGAAACCTGATGTCTCGTTTGGTAGAGGCCGGGTCGCCATTTTCGTAGACGGCTGTTTTTGGCACGGCTGCCCCGAACACGGATCAATTCCAAAGACAAACACCACATTCTGGATCAGCAAGATCGCCCGCAATATGGAGAGAGACAGACACGTAAACTTTCTCCTGGAGAATATGGGGTGGCACGTCATCCGCGTCTGGGAGCATGAGATCGAACACTCTCTTACAAGCGTCGTGACCCTTATCGAAACCACCCTGACGCATCGACGAGAAATCCACACCTGATCGTCGGATGCTCACTGCTATCAGCCTCTCGATCAACTGGCTCAATAACCTTCGCATCGTAAAGCTCAAGCACAATAACTTGCGTTGTTTCCCAGAATCGAACGTTTCTGAGACATCTCATCGTGCCCCGACTGCGAGCTCGAGACGGCCGGTCTACAGTTCTCATAACTGTATCTCGAAACTCAGTCTCTCAATCTCATGCCGTTTGACGTTTTCGAGAATCGCTATGCCCCTTCATGCAGCAGGTCCAGGTATCGGCGGTAGGCATAAACCCGGCCTCGTCGTTTACCGGTGATCTCCTCGACGATGCCCATCTTCTCCAGGTCAGCCAACGCGGCGTTCACCGTTGGTGTCGTCAGACCGGTGGCTGCTCTTGTGGCGGGGCCGGAGATAAACGGACGGGTCTGCATCGCCTCATGCACTCGCAGGACCGACCCGGCTCGAACACTCTCCAATGAGATGCGGTCCCGATCCGTCCGAAAGAGCTCGTCGATACCCGTAGCGGTCTCGAATGCCTGATTCGCTATCTCGATCACACCATCCAGGAAGAACTCGATCCAAGCCTCCCATGCCCCTCGTTCCCGTACCTCCTGGAGGAGGCGATAGTAGTCAGCTCGGTGGGTCTTCAGGTAGAGGCTGAGATACAGCAGTGGTTGACGGATCACACCCGTCACGATGAGGAACAGGGTCACGAGCAAGCGACCGATGCGTCCATTGCCGTCCAGGAAGGGATGGATGCTCTCGAATTGGACATGCAGGAGCCCGGCTTTGATCAGTGCCGGAAGATTCGGCGTCTCGTCATGCATGAAGCGTTCGAACTGATCGAGGCACAGAATCATCTCTGCCACCGGCGGCGGGACATAGATGGCGTTTCCGGGACGTGTTCCACCGATCCAGTTCTGAGTGGTTCGGAATTCTCCAGGCATCTTCGATCCGCCACGCCCCTCACGTAGCAGCCGTTCGTGCATCTCCCGAATCAGCCGAAGGGAGAGCGGCAATGAAGACAGCCGGTCGAGCCCGTACATCATCGCGTCCACGTAGTTCGACACTTCTCGGATATCGTCGACCGGCTGGCCCGCCTCGGCATTCATCTCGAACAGAAGCAGATCGTCGAGGGTCGATTGGGTGCCTTCGATCTGCGAGGAGAGAACCGCCTCTTTGCGAACATACATGTACAGGAACAGCGGCTGATCAGGCAGTCTGGCCGCAACGCCGTCGAGGCGACCCAACGCCCTCTCCGCCTCAGCAAGTCGGGTCACGATAGCCGGGGTAAGCGTGAGCGGTGGCTCCGGAGGGAGAGACGGCGGAATGAACGACCGAACGATCTCGCCCCCCACCGGCGTTTCCATGTATTTGCCCAGGCGTGAGCCGGGTTGATCGTCGCTGCTCATGCTGGCCATTTTACCAATCACTCTCCGCTAGTAAAGCGAAGCGTATTTGATTTTACTAACGGTGAGCAATTGATAAAATTATCCTCTGATCCATTATTCAAATAAAAATCCCTATAATCGATTTACATGACTATTTATTAGAAGCATTTTGAATGTATAAATCATCAAATTATTGACTTTAACTGAAAATTATGCAATAATATACGCTGCATAGATAAGTATAGGATGTCGATATGCAGATCGGATACTGTCGTGTTTCTACCATTGATCAGAATCCAAATCTTCAGCGAGACACTCTAAGCAAAGCAGGTTGTGAACGGTTGTTCGAAGACCGCATGACCGGCACCAAGAAGGATCGACCAGGCCTGACCGAAGCTCTCGCGTTTGCCCGTCCAGGGGACACGATCACGGTTTGGCGGCTCGACCGCCTGGGTCGATCCCTCAAAGACCTCCTCGAAATCGTTGCCGACCTTGAAGAACGCGGTGTCGGGCTCCGCTCCCTCACCGAATCCATCGATACGTCGAGCAGTGGCGGTCGGTTGATCTTCTCGATCTTCGGTGCCATCGGCGAGTTCGAACGAAATCTGATTCGCGAACGCACTCTTGCCGGGCTGGACGCAGCACGTCGTCGAGGTCGAACCGGTGGGCGACCCAAGGCACTCTCCGAACGCGATGTCCTGGCCGCAAAGGCGATGCTCAACGAAGACAACCTTACAGTCGCCGAGGTAGCCGGTCGCATGGGTGTCAGCGTGCCCACACTCTATAGACATGTTCCCGGCGGGCGTGCAGCATTAGTCGACTGATTAAGCCATAAGCACAACCAAAGAGAGATAGAAGCGGAGGATATCCATGGGATCGCCATACTGTCGCGGGCAAGCCAAGATAGAGCACAATACGACCAAGCAAGTCTTTACGATCTCTCCCAACGATAGCGTCTGGCAGCATGTATCGTCGACACCACGAGAGATGGGATCGGAAAACCACTACGAGTTCACCGTAGAGCACGACGCACTCGGCACGCTCACGTGGTCCGTTTGGGAATACCCGGAGGGCGTCTACAACGAACAAGAAACCGATTCGGGTCCCCATAAGGTCATCGAGAACCTGGACGTCGGCATCAATCCCTAGAACGACGTGATCATTGACGAACAGTCGGCTTCGCGGCTACCCGCCGCGAATCCACGGATGGTTGACCTGCTAATCGAATGGGATCAGGCGGCACGAGCTCGTAACGAGGACCTGGTTCGAGGCCGAGTTTCTCGCGAAGCCCTTTCGAGAGAGACATCATTTAGAAACCATCGGCGGGTGAAACGAAGTTTCTCGCGACGATGATTTTATCCATATTGAGGTAGAGTGTTTGCGTGAGACGCTTGCGTCGGGAGCGAATACTCTACCTCGACATGGAGAAAGGCAGGAACCACTAGCATAGTACCTACCTACTGGAGCATCTCGGCTCCATTCGCGAGAGCGATCCCCACTCAACTCATTGATTTTTAGTCATTTTGATAGTCAAAATACGTCCAGAGAGCGTCGGGCATTCCCTTGGTGGAGACTTCGCCCGGACCTTTATTGGACTTTCCCTGATATCTCCATACATATCGAGAAACACGACTAAATGGAGAATATCGAGTATGTCCCGAACGATCACCCACAAAGACAAGCACTACGTTTCAATGACGAAAACCGAGCTGAAGGCAATCATCTCCGCCATGGCGGAGATGGCATCGATAGATGACCTCGACGACCGAACCAGCCGTAATCTCCAACTCATGCAAAAGGCAGTTCTCGTTCGAGGAAAGAATCCGAGCCGGGACACCCTCTAATACTTTCTGAAGAATTGTGAGACGCTCGAAATCGAGACCCGGTACCTCAAACGTGATTCCTCCAACAAGGGAGAGCGTTCGCTCGTCGCGTTCGAGATTGGTGATGAAAACGGAAGTCAGTGGGCACCAAAGCCGAAGGATGATCGCGTCGCGTTCTACAACGCCCGTCGCGAATTCTGCCTCCATCTCTATCAGAAATCATTGGAAGCTCTCGGCTTCAACGAAACCACCGTCCCGAATCCGATGCCAGGTGCGTTGAATGAGGCGTTCGAGGAGGTCGCCGAGCCATATTTTCGAGCCCTCGCAGCCATGCAGAATGAAGCAACACAGGATCGCATGGAGTACAAGGACCTCATCGTGGCGGTGCGACAGACGCAATCCGAATTGGCCAAACTGGCGAACGATGTACGAGAGAAATGGTACGAGAAATTCGATAAACGCCTCACAAGAGTTGAAGAGAACATCAACCTGCTGTTCTCGAAGCTAGGGGAACTGGATCAACCCCAAGCCGCCTAGAAGGCCATCCCTCGCGTCGACATCGGTGAACACTCGCCAAGGTCGACCTTCCTCCCCAGCCACTGCGAATGGAGCCTGGACCGCTTCGTCGAGAGGATTTCGAAATCCAGCGACTGCTCCTCGAACACGCCGCACTGATGTGCAAGCGCGCTGTACTCGAACGACGTGGCGATGACCTTCTGCGGTCGACCTCGACCCAGGTCCGGAAGTGATCCCAGAACGAGCGGAACTCCTTCTTGTCCATCTTGGTGAGATCACCACGCAACTCGGCATGAGCGTCACAGAACCGGGTCAGCGTCGGCTCGCGTTCCTCTTCCGTCGCCGCGATGATCATCCATGACAGAATCCAATCCGCACATGGTGATCTGACCCGGACGCGGTGCGATGGTGAACCGGTAGTCTCGCAACCAATCCTCTTGAGCCGTCTCGATGGCCCATGACGCCCGATCGCCTTCAATCAATTGAAGACGACCGAGGATCGAGAACGCCATCATACCGTCGTCGTTCGGATGCCCGCGTCCGATCAGAATTTCCCCGGTGATCGTACTCAATCTCGCCTCCCTACAGTCATGAGAACTGAAAAGGGGTGACGCCACGCGGCATCACCCCCTTTATCGGACGACAAAGCACCGTTGCCGGTGCCCGCCGTGGTCGATGTCAGGACCCGATATGGGTGGCGAAGAACTCGACCGTCCGGGTCAGGCCATCCGTCGCCGCATGCCCGTTGCGGCCGATATGAGCTCCACGCTTGGCACAGCCCTTCACCATCGAGCCGACGAACTCGGTCCAGGACTTGCCGACAGAGACGTACTCACCGGCCCGTTCCTCGCCGTCGTCGCCGATCACCTGCTGTGGGCACTCGTTGAACTGCCATGCCTGGGCGTACCACCACACATCCCGGTCGCTGATGAATCCGTGACGGGCACCCTCGTACTTCACGATCTCGACCGAGGCTCCGTGGTTCCGCATGCCCTCGGCGTTGATGTCGCAAAATGCGGGATCGGTGTAGTCGTCAGCGGCACCGACCAGCATCAGCACCGGAGCACCGGTCGCCACATGATTCTCGAATTTCGATCCGCATCCCGGATAGATCGGGACATGTGCCGCGAATCTCGGCTCGCCCGGCAGCACCTTCGAGACGAAGGCTTCATTTGCCGTCAGATTGGATACCGTGCCGCCGAACGAGAATCCGGTGACGCCGATCTTCGCCGGATCGACATCCGGACGTTTGGCGAGAGCATCGAGAGCCATGAGAGCATCGACGACACGCGAGGCACGGGAAAGCTGACCCTGATTCCGGGTGGTCTCGTTGATGCCGCGACCGGAATAGCTATCGGCGAAGAAGCTGCCGATACCCTTCGCCAGGAGTGCGTCGCGAAGATCGTCCTTCCAGGGCTGATAGTTCGGATGATCCGGTTGGCCCGAGCCATGCTGCACCACCACGACCGGATGACGGCCGTCTGCCTTCGGCAGGTAGAGGGTGCCGGACAGATTGTGCGAGGTCTTCTTCCAGGTGCCCTGGTACACGTCACGCATGAAGTCCATGTCGTAGCCGACATACGAAACATCGGTCTTCGTATACGGCAGCTCGGCCTTCGCGGTCTGCTCAGCCGGGACCGTCGAAGACGCAGTCGATCCGCTTGTCCCGGTGGTCTGACATCCTGCCAACGCCAGCATTCCGACGGCGACGACACCCATACCGAATCTCAATCTCAACGATATTCCGTTCATGCATTTCCTCCTGTGGTCATGACGACTGTTCGGCCTCGCCAGAGCACGTTGGTGAGGCCCGTTTGGTTGATGATGGAAGGGAAGAACCGGCATCGAGCTGACACCGGAATCAGAAGAAGGCTCAGCCTCCAGCCTGCTTGCGAGGCAGATATTTGCGGGGGACGCCATCGACATAGCGATCCGGCCACAGCGTCTCCGGCTTCTCGTCCAGAGCGTCGGCGATGATGCGTTCCATCTCCGGCCAGGAGACCCGCAACGCCCGTGCAGCGGAGTTCGCGTGATAGCCATGACGACGCGACAACTCGGCCAGAGACAACCCACGACGCTGAAGCTCGCCTTTGATCCGGATCGAATCCCAAGCATCGTCAGTTTGTTCTTGACGAAGAACATCCATTCGTGCACGTTTCCCCGTATATTGAGCATCAATGAGATAATTCGCTCATATACACGAAATTTCGTACTATGTCCATGCTCTGGGCTGGACGAGGTGTGTCCTCATGGAAGGCTTGGCCGGGCGACTGAGAGAAGCGAGGCAACAACTCGGCCTCACTCAAGCGAAGCTCGCGGAAAGATTCGGCATACCCTACAGAACCGTCCAGGATGGCGAGCTTGGCCACTCCACGCCTGGAGCAAGGGTCTTGGCGGCTTACGCACAGCACAATGTAGATGTGAATTGGCTGCTGACCGGAAAACGGATCAGCGACGGGACCAAAGAATCAGAGCCGAAAGCCAGAAAATCATCGGCTCCGATCAAAGGCCGTAACTTTCGCATCCGGAGCCGAAGAGTGGTCCAAATCCCCCATTATGACCCATTTGATCCAGACAGCTTCGATCCAGACAAGCCGGATAGCGTACTCTCCATCACCCCATCGAGGCTGACGGCTTACAGCATCGATTATGCAATTCTGGGACGCGAAGATGCAGAATTAGCAACCACGACAGTAATCGACGAAAGCACCTCGGGTGGTTTGAAAAAAGGCACTCTGGTGCTGTTCGACACGTCGGTGCGTGAGAAGCTTCCGGCAGAGCGATACATCGTTCGCGATGGGAAAGTTCTGACCGTATCGACGAAGGAACATTTGGGTCCGGACCAGACAGTTCTGGGAAGGATTGCGTACGCATTGACGCCGCAATCTTAGCCATCGTCCCGTTGGCCCTCCGGCTACTTTTCAGACACCCCGGCGGTACAGAGCAACAGTACAAGATCGACATACAACGCAATTTCCCGTAGGGTAGCACCAGTCCTGAAATGCGTTGAAATTCAGAAAGTTACTGGAAGATCGGCATTCGTCGAGGCACTGTGTTTGGCTAATCCTCTCGGGTGCGCCAATCTTTCCCGGACATATCACTTCCATCTTCCCGGCCCGACTCCCGGCGTTTACGCTTGAGAGCAGGATCGGCGTCATGTCGGGGGAGGTCCTGGTGCGTTTCGCGTTCTTCGCTGCGGTTGTCGCGGCCGTTTTCATTTCGGCCGGGCTCGGGCTCGCCGGTTTCTGGTGGGCATGGTTTGTCTTCGCCGTCGCCGCGCCGCTGGCTCTGCTCGGCATCTGGGATCTTGTTCAGGGCCGCCACAGCCTGTTGCGGAACTATCCGGTGCTCGCCCACATGCGCTGGCTCTTCGAGGGGATCCGGCCTGAGATCCGGCAATATCTGATCGAGAGCGATGCCGACGCCTTCCCGTTCAACCGGGAACAGCGCTCGCTCGTCTATCAGCGCGCCAAGCAGGAGCAGGAGACGGTGCCGTTCGGCACCCAGATGGATGTCTACAAGGCGGGCTACGGCTATTTCACCCATTCCCTCGCCCCGGTGCATCCCGCCAGTCACGATTTTCGCCGCCGCGTCGGTGGGCCGGATTGCGCGCAGCCCTACGACATCTCCCTCTTCAACATTTCGGGCATGAGCTTCGGAGCGCTCAGCGGCAACGCGATCGCCGCACTCAACAAGGGGGCCGCGGCCGGCGGCTTCGCGCACGATACGGGCGAGGGCTCGATCTCGCCGCATCACCGGCGCCATGGCGGCGACCTGATCTGGCAGATCGCATCCGGCTATTTCGGCTGCCGCACCGCCGACGGGCAGTTCGATCCGGAAAAATTCGCCGCCACCGCATCCGATCCGCAGGTGAAGATGGTGGAACTCAAGCTCTCCCAGGGCGCGAAACCCGGCCATGGCGGCGTACTGCCCGCCTCCAAGATCTCGGCCGAGATCGCGGAAACGCGCGGCATCCCGAGTGACCGGGATTGCGTATCGCCGGCGGCGCATCCGGCATTCTCGACACCGGAGGGACTGGTCGATTTCATTGCCGAACTGCGCCGCCTCTCGGGCGGCAAGCCGGTCGGTTTCAAGCTCTGCGTCGGCCATCCATACGAATTCATGGCGATCTGCAAGGCGATGATCGCCCGAGGCAGCTATCCGGATTTCATCGTCGTCGACGGCAAGGAAGGCGGCACCGGCGCCGCGCCGGTGGAATTCACCAACAGTCTCGGCATGCCGCTGCGCGAAGGGCTGCATTTCGTCCATATGACGCTTACCGGCGCCGGGATCCGGGACCGGGTCCGCCTCGGCGCCAGCGGCAAGATCATCTCCGGCGCCGATATCGCGACCGCTCTGGCTCTGGGCGCCGACTGGTGCAATGCCGCCCGCGGCTTCATGTTCGCCATCGGCTGCATTCAGGCCCGCGCCTGCCACACCAACCGCTGCCCGACCGGCGTCGCGACGCAGGACGAGAGCCGCCAGCGCGGACTGGTGGTGGAAGACAAATACAAACGGGTGGCGAACTTCCACCGCAACACGTTGCGCGGTTTCGCCGAGATGCTGGGCGCCATGGGACTGGACGATCCGGGCCAAATCCGGCCCGAGACCATGCACATCCGCTCGACCGACCCGACGAGTATCCTGCATCATCGCCTGAGGCCCGGTCAGCTCTTCGAGAAGGAATGCCCGGTGGCTTTCTCCGATCCATGGAGCCTCGCCCGGATCGACAGCTTTCGCCCGTCGGACGCGAGGGACGGTTGAAATGAATCCGACGGCGAGAGCGAGCGACACATCGGTTGACAATAATTTCGTTATTTTGCTAAATAACGAAATGAAAGCCTCGAGCGAAGATGTGTATTCCGCCCTCTCAAGTCCTGTTCGTCGCCAGGTCCTTGGCCTGTTGCGGGAACGCGCAATGAGCGCCGGTGAACTCGCGGATGAAGTATCGGTCAGCAAACCGACGCTCTCTGGACATCTGAACATCCTCAAAGGGGCAGACCTCGTCACCGTCGAACGGCTCGGAGCGGTTCGCCTTTACAGGATCAATCTCTCAGTCGTCGAAGAGGCCTTGGCGAGCCTGATGCAATTGCTCCGGATCGACACCGGCTCCTCAGCCTTTGAAAAAGAAAGCAAAACAACATGATAAAACACGGCCTCAAGTGGAGTGCCAGTTTGCTCGCTATCATGTGCGCGGCCTCAGTTTATGGATGGATCGCGCTGCCTAAGGAAACGGAGTTCCCCGTCCACTGGAGTCTTGACGGCACCCCTGACAGATACGCGGGAAAGATCGAGCTGCTCTTGATCCTGCCCTTAGTGGCTATCGTGGCCACTTTAGTCTTTACGATAGCCCCGCGGTTCGAACGGCGCAGGCGAAACCTGCTTCGGAGCCGGCCTCTATATCTGACGGGTTGGATCGGAGGTATTGTCGTCACCACACTTGCGCATCTTGCTATTCTGCGCGTTGCGGTGACCGGATCCCCACCGGCTTTTGACCTTATATTCATTTCCGCCGGTCTGTTGATGACCGTCTTGGGGAACTATCTGGCTAAGTCGAGGGCGAACGTCCTTGCCGGAATCCGAACGCCCTGGACGCTCGCGAGCGACCATGCTTGGGTAACGGCAAATCGGATTGCCGGCTGGGGTTTTGTCGCAACTGGAACTGCGACAGCGTTGTCGGCACTGATATCCTCTCCTGCGGTGCCGACACTGGTCCTACTTGTCGGGCTTGCCGTCAGCACGATCGCCAGCGTGATCGTCTCCTATCGTGCATGGCGCAACGATCCGGACTCCAGGACCTCAAACCGCTCCTAGCCAATACCTCTTCCCTCGTGCCATAGCCGGAAGGGAAGCAACCACGCGGATCAGCAGCAGATCGGAGTCGTGTCCACAGCCCGATCCAGAAGACGTCGCAACAGCGCTCTGACGCGGCGCAATCCCGTCCCCAAGCGGCGTCTCATGCCGTCGCCCGCCCGCCAGTCTCGGCGCCGTCCCTTGCCTTTTGCCGCCGGACCGCCACCAGTTCTGCCATGATGGAGAGGGCGATTTCCTCCGGCTCTATGGCGTTGATGTCGAGCCCGGCAGGCGCCTTCAGCGCGTCGCGCCGGGTCTCCGACACGCCGCGTTCCGCGAGCTGCCCACGCAGCGCCTGCGCCTTGCGGCGGCTGCCGACGAAGGAGACGAAGCCGGCATCGCTTCCGAGCGCGGCGGCGAGCGCTTCGCGGTCGCGCTTGCCCTGGGTCGCGACGACGACGAAATCGCGCTGCCGGAGATCGAGCCCGTCGAGCGCGAAACCCTCGTGCCTTGTCGCGTCGGCAGCGAAGCCGTCGAGATCCTCCGCGAGGGCCGCCGCCGTCACCCGGTAGCCGAGCGTCGCTGCAAGCCGCGCCAGCACCGTCGCGACCGGCGAGCCGCCGCAGATCACCACGCGCGGCGCCTGACGCATCGGTTCGATGAAGATGTCGACGGTGCCGCCGCTCGGACAGCCGCTCTTGTGCAGCTCGACCCCGTCCCGATCCAGCCGCTCGACCACTTCGTCGCCGGGCTTCACACGGATCAGGCGGGGCTCCCCGGCCGCAAGCACTTCCGCCGCCGAGCGGCGCACGGCGCCCTGGACGCAGCCACCGCCGAGGAAGCCCTTGATCGTCCCGTCGGAGAGCACCACCGCCTTGGCGCCTGCCTTGGCGCTGGTGGCGTTCTGGGTCCGCACCACGGTGGCGACGCAGAATTCCGCTTCCCCCTCCATCAGCGCCGCGATCGCGGAGAAGACATCGTCATGCTGCCGTTCCATGCTTTCGCCTCCCTATATGGCCGCGAGCTCGGGTTCGAGATCCGCCAGCGCCTGCAGGCTGTTCGCCGCGGCGAAATGGTCGATATGGGGCAGCGCCGCCGCCATGCCCCGCGCCACCGGTTCGTAGTCCTTCCAGCCGAGCAGCGGGTTCAGCCAGACAATGCGGCGGGCCCTCGTCCGGAGCCGCCTGAGCTCCCGCGCCAGATCTTCCGGCGCCTCGGTGTCGTACCCGTCGCTCAGGATCACGACGACGGTCCGGCTGTCGATCGCTTCCCTGGCATAGCGGGCGTTGAAATCGGCGAGCGCGCCGGCGATCCGGGTGCCGCCGCCAAAGCCCTCGACCATGAGCGAAAGCTTCGCCAGCGCCCGGAATGGATCCTTGTCGGTCAGCGCCTCCGTCACCCGGACGAGACGGGTATGGAAGAGATAGGCGTCGGCCCGCATCCAGCGCGAGAGCAGGCCGCGCACGAAGAGCAGGAAATAGCGGCTGTAGAGCTTCATCGAGCCGGAGACGTCGAGCAGCACCACGACCCGAACGGGGCGGTCCGGCCGGGTCCGCCGCAGAAGGTCGACCGGCTCGCCGCCATGGGCGATGTTGCGGCGGATGGTGCGGCGGAGGTCAAGGCTCCGCCCCCGCGCGGACGGCTTGCGGCGGCGGCTGAGCCGGTACCGCATTGCCTTTGCCAGACGTTCGGCCACCCGTTCGGCCTCGGCGATATCCTCTTTCGCGGCGATCTCGCGCAAGTCGGTCTTGAACAGGCTGTCGCGGCTGTCGGCGGCGATACGATGCGGCGCCGAGGTCCCGCCCGCATCCTCCTCGGCATCGCTGCTGCCTGCTGCCTGTGCCGCCGCGCCGATCGGCCGGCCCGCCCGCTCTTCGGGCGGCAGGACCTTGTCCCAGAGCGCGGGACGCGCCCGCTTCGGTGTGCTGGTATTCTCCCCGCGCAGGACCGTGGCGCGTTTCACGCCTTCGCCGAACCAGTAGGCCGGGAACAGGTCGTCGAAGCGCTCCCAGTCCTCCCGGCAGCCGCAGAGCGCGACCTTGAGGGCCGCCCGGACGCCTTCCGGTGCCGGCCTCTCAAGGCGTCCGACGATATCGAGCGCGAGGGCCGTTTCCGAGGGCCCGAGAGTGAAACCGTTCAGCCGGAGATGGGCGATGAAGCCCCGCATCCGCTCACGCGGTCCCGGGAGCGCCGGCAGGCCATCGATCTCGCCGGGCTCCGTCATGCTCACGCAACCTTACCCAGCAAGCGTTGCGTCACCTCGGGCACGATCGCCCGCTGGTCCGCCTCGGTCTTCAGGAGACAGATCAGGCTCGCCTGAAGCAGATCGAGATTGTCCTCCAGCTTCTCCACCTTGAGGCCGACGAGGGCTGTCGCCCAGTCGAGCGTCTCCGCGATCCCGGGGACTTTTTCCAGATCCTCGCGGCGAAGCTGCTGCACGAAGCCGACGATCCGCCGGGCAAGCTCCCCGTCGATCTCCGGCATGCGCGCGGCGAGGATCGCCCGCTCCTTTTCCGCATCGGGGTAATCGACCCAGGAATAAAGGCAGCGCCGGCGGAGCGCGTCGGAAAGCGCGCGTGTGCCGTTCGAGGTCAGGACCACATGCGGGATCGAAACCGCCTCCATGGTACCGAGTTCCGGGACGGTCACCTGATAGTCGGCGAGCAGTTCGAGCAAGAACGCTTCGAATTCCTCGTCGGCGCGGTCGATCTCGTCGATCAGGAGGACCGGCGGCTCGAGCTGACTGATCGCTTCCAGCAGCGGCCGGCGGAGGAGATAATCCTCGGAGAAGATGTGCTTCTCCAGGCTCTCGGCGGAGTCCGCGCCCTCGCTTGCCTCGCGCGCCCGGATCGCCAGCAACTGGCGCTGATAGTTCCACTCGTAGAGCGTCGCGTTCGCGTCCAGTCCCTCGTAGCACTGCAGCCGGATGAGCCGGGTACCGAGCAGCTTCGCCAAAGCCCGCGCGATGTCGGTCTTGCCGACACCGGCCTCGCCCTCCAGGAGCAGCGGCCTGTGGATCTCCGTCGCCAGCGTCAGCGCCATCACGAGGCTGTCCTCGGCAATGTAGCCGGTCTGTGCAAGTTCCGCCTGAAGCTCTCTGTAATCTCTCATGAGCCGAAAACCCGGGCCGGACGACGCATGTTCCGCCGCCCGGCCCGCAAGGTGGGTTCCTACGCCGTGACGCCGAGCCGCTCGGCCGTCTTCCACACCCGCCAGTGATCGTGCGGCATCTGGGTGTGGGTCAGGCCGAGATGGGCGAAGGCATCGTTGACGGCGTTGGAGAAGGCCGAGACGCCGCCGACATTCGGCGACTCGCCGACCCCCTTGGCGCCGATCGGATGATGCGGTGAGGGGGTCACGGTGAAGTCGGTCTCCCAGACCGGGGTCTCCACCGCCGTCGGCAGGAAGAAGTCCATCAGGCTCGCGCCTTTCACGTTCCCCATCTCGTCGTAGGAGATCTCCTGCCCCATCGCGATGGCCAGCGCTTCGGTCAGGCCGCCATGGACCTGCCCCTCGATGATCATCGGGTTGATCCGGGTGCCGCAATCGTCCAGCGCATAGAAACGCCGGATATCGGTCACCCCGGTATCGACGTCGATATCGACGACGCAGATATAGGCCCCGAACGGATAGGTCATGTTCGGCGGATCGTAGTAGCTGACTGCCTCCAGCCCCGGCTCCATGCCCGGCGGGACATTGTTGTAGGCGGCGAAAGCCACCTCGGCCATGGTCTTGAAACGCTCCGGCGCTCCCTTGACCACGAACCGGTCGACCTCGAACTCGACATCGTCGTCATGCACCTCAAGCAGGTAGGCCGCGATCATCTGCGCCTTGGCCTTGATCTTCCGGCCGGCCATCGCCGTCGCCGCACCGGCAACGGGAGTGGAGCGGGAACCGTAGGTCCCGAGACCGTAGGGCGCGGTGTCGGTATCGCCTTCCTCGACCGTGATCTGGTCCGCCGGAATGCCGATTTCCGAGGCCAGGATCTGGGCGAAGGTGGTGGCGTGCCCCTGCCCCTGGCTGATCGTGCCGAGCCGGGCGATGGCGCTGCCCGTCGGATGCACGCGGATCTCGCAGCTGTCGAACATGCCGAGCCCGAGAATATCGCAATTCTTGATCGGTCCGGCCCCGACAATTTCGGTGAAGAACCCGATTCCGACCCCCATCAGCGACCGGGTCTCGCTGCGCGCGAAGGCCTCTCGGTTGGCTTTCTGTTCGTCCCGGAGCGCCTTGTAGCTGACCGTCTCCAGCGCCTTTTCCATCGCCGTGTGATAGTCGCCGCTGTCGTATTCCCAGCCGAGCGCCGAAGTGTAGGGGAACTGCTCCTTGCCGATGAAGTTCTTCATCCGGAGTTCCGCCGGATCCATCTCAAGCTTGCGGGCGAGCACGTCGATCATCCGCTCGATGAAATAGGAGGCCTCCGTCACCCGGAAGGAACAGCGGTAGGCGACGCCGCCCGGCGCCTTGTTGGTATAGACGCCGTCGACGCTCACATGCGCGACCGGGATATCGTAGGACCCGGTGCAGATGTTGAAGAACCCGGCCGGGAACTTGGTCGGGTCGGCGCAGGCGTCGAAGCCGCCATGGTCGGCAAGCACGTGGCACTTGAGCCCGGTGATACGCCCGTCGCGTGTCGCGGAGATCTCGCCCGTCATGTGGTAGTCACGGGCGAAGGCCGTCGATTGCAGGTTCTCGATCCGGTCCTCGATCCATTTCACCGGCACGCCGAGCACGATCGAGGCGACGACGGCGCAGATATAACCGGGATAGACACCCACCTTGTTGCCGAAACCGCCGCCGATATCCGGCGAGATGACGCGGATCTTGTGCTCCGGAATGGTGGAGATCAGCGAGGCCACGGTGCGCACCGCGTGGGGAGCCTGAAAAGTGCCCCAAAGCGTGAGCTGGCCGTTCACCTTGTCCATGCTGGCAACGCAACCCGCAGTCTCCAGCGGACAGGGATGGACGCGCTGGTAGGTGATCAGCTCCTTCGCAACCACCTCGGCCTCGGAGAGCGCCCTGTCGGTCGCGTCCTTGTCGCCCACCTCCCAGGTGAAGATGTGATTGTGGTGGCGGCGCGGTCCGTGGGCACCCTCGGTCTTGCCGTCGAGATCCTCGCGCAGTACCGGCGCCCCCGGATCCATGGCTTTGAAGGGATCGACCAGAACCGGCAGTTCCTCGTAATCGACCTCGACCAGTTCGGCCGCGTCGGAAGCCGCATAGCGGTCCTCGGCGACGACGAAGGCGACCTCCTGGCCCTGGAACAGCACCTTGCCGTCGGCAAGCACCATCTGGACGTCGCCGGCCAGCGTCGGCATCCAGGCGAGATTGACCGGCTTCAGGTCGTCGGCGGTGAGCACAGCCTTGACCCCCGGCACGGCCAGCGCCGCCTCCTTGTTCACCGACTTGATACGGGCATGGGCATAGGGCGAACGGACGAAGTCGCCGAACAGCATGCCCGGCAGTTTGATATCGTCGACATAATTGCCCTTGCCCTGCACGAAGCGGACATCCTCGACCCGGCGGCGGGCGGTGCCCATACCTTTCAGGTTCTGTTTGCGTTCCTCGACGCTTGCGACTTCGGCGTTCATTGGGCTGCCTCCCTGGTCGCGTTCAACTCGTCCGCCGCGGCTCGGATGGCCTTGACGATGTTCTGGTAACCGGTGCAGCGACAGAGATTGCCGGAGATGCCGTAGCGGATTTCCGTTTCGCTCGGATCGGGATTCTCCTGCAGCAGCCGGTAGGCGCGCGTGATCATGCCCGGCGTGCAGAAGCCGCATTGCAGTCCGTGATGCTCGCGGAAGGCCTCCTGCAGGGCATGCAGGGTGCCGTCGGCATTCGCGACTCCCTCGATCGTCGTCACATCGGCACCGTTCGCCTGGGCGACAAATACGGTGCAGGACTTCACGGATTTTCCGTTGAGATCGACGGTGCAGGCTCCGCAATGGCTGGTCTCGCAGCCGATATGCGGCCCGGTCAGGCTGAGCTGCTCGCGCAGGAAATGGATCAACAAGGTACGCGGCTCGGCGAGGCCTTCGACCTCGGTGCCGTTCACGTTCAGTTTGACATGCATCTTTGCCATCGGTCGGCTCCCCCTCAACCGGCGTTCTTCTGGGCGCGGGCGATGGCGCGGCGCACCATGACCCCGGCGACATGGGTCCGGAAATCGGCCGGCCCCCGACCGTCGCTCGTCGGCTCGGTGATGGCCTCCGCCTGTTTCACCGCCGTGTCGACCGCAGCCTGCCCGAGGTCGCTCCCGACAAGCGCTTCGGCCGCCGCTTCGGCGAAAAGCGGCGTGTCTGCCACATTGGTCAGCGCGATGGACGCGGACGTACAGCGCCCGCCGTCCAGGGTCAGGATCACCGCGGCCGCCGCCGTCGCGTAATCGCCGATCTTGCGTTTCTGCTTCTCATAGGCGGAACCGTGCCCCGGGGCCGGCGTCGGGATACGGATCTGGGTCAGCACCTCGTTTTCCTCGAGGGCCGTAAAATAGGCCGCCTCGTAATAGTCGCGCGCCGCGATGTCGCGGCTGCCGTTCGGACCGACCGCCCGGTAGCGCGCCCCGAGAGCCTGCATGATCGCCGGCATGTCGTTGCCCGGATCCCCGTTCGCGACATTTCCGCCGATCGTCCCGCAATAACGCACTTGCGGATCGGCGATCAGAGCGGCCGCCTCAAGGAGGATCGGGCATTTCTCCGCGAGCAGGGCCGAGGCCAGCACCTCATGCTGCGTGGTCAGCGCGCCGATGACGATCTCGCCGCCCTCTTCCGAGATGCCGTGCAGGCTTTCGATGGCTTGCAGGTCGACAATGTGCGACGGCACCGCCATACGCAGCTTCATCATCGGTATCAGGCTGTGCCCGCCCGCGAGCAGACGTGCTTCATCGCCGTGCTCGTTCAGCAGGGCGACGGCACCGTCGACGGATTCCGGGCGATGATATTCGAATGATCCTGGGATCATTGTTGGTACCCTCCCTCAAGGACTGCGGCTCTAAAGGCCTCGTTGCCGGTTCGCCGGCACTTGCGAAGGAGGATGAAGCGGCGCCGCCGGATGCACAGGCGGCGATGCGCTTGGGGCGCCTGGATTGCACGAATGACGTTATATCTGCACGAGTTGCGCCGGGGCGGGCCCGCGCGATCTACAGGCCCAGCGCCTTGCGCACATCGCCCATGTGGGAACGGCTGACAGGCACCGCCTCTCGGCTCTGCCCGGCAACCAGAACGAAGGCCTTGTCCTTCTGCCGCTCGAATCCGGTCGCATGTTCCATATTGAGCAGGAAGCTGCGGTGGGTGCGGAGAAAGGGGGTGCCTTTCAGAACCCCTTCCAGCTTGGAAAGCGACCAGGGACAGAAGACATGCGCAGCACCGTCGTAGATCTCCGTATAGTGGCCGTCTGCCCTGATGGAGCGAATCTCCTGCGGAGCCAGGAAAAAGGTCGTGTTGTTGCGCTCATAGGGAATACGGATCCGGCCATTCGGTGCGGCGGCAACGTGCCGGACCTCCGGGGCGGTTCGCTCGCCGGCGGGAACCGTTCCAGCGACGGACGCGGTCGCTTCCGGAAGCGGCCCCGGAGCCGGATCCTCGCGGAGCGGGCGCGGATCTTCCATCGGCAGGGCGGAGAGCAGGAACAGGCCGCAGACCAAGAAGGCGGCAACCGCGACGACCAGCGCCAGATAGGTGTCGGGGAGCACCGGCCCTTCAACGGGAAGAGCCATCTCGACACGGCTGAAGGCAGTGAACGCCATCGCCGAATAGTGCATCGATGATATCGTGACTCCCAGCACCACCGCCCCGAGACTGAGCTGGACCAATGTCCGCTTCTTGTAGGCGAGCGCCAGCGCGCAGGTCGAGGACAGGATGGCAATCACGGTCGGCAACACAAAACCGAGCGGGCTGAACTCGACGATGCAACTGCCCTGCAGGGCCTGCATGCCCACATAATGCATCGCAACGATACCGCAGCCGATCAGCGTGCCCGCTGCGACAGTCTTCGCGATCGAACGCACGCCCATATGCATGAGCGCGAGACCGGCCCCCGTGATGAGGATCGCGATCAATACGGAGCCCAGCGTGAAGAGCAGATCGTAGGCGACGGGCACCGGCAGGCGCAGCGCCAGCATGCCAACGAAATGCATCGACCAGATCCCGCCTCCGATTGCCATCGCCGCTTTCGCGAGCTGCGCCTTGCGGGTGCGACCGTCTACATAGCGCAACCCCGTCAGCAGCCGGAGACCGGTAAAGGACGCCATCGCGGCCACCGCCACGGACGCCACAACCAGAAGCGGATCGTAAGAAACGATCATTTCGCCGCCACCCGCAGGTTCCTCCCTGAAAGGGCCGGTTATCCAGCCTCTTGATTCAGCGATTGAGTGTAACAAAGATCGCAGCGGTTAAGGAAGGCGGCACCGGCGCGGCGCCGGTGGAATTCACCAACAGTCTCGGCATGCCGCTGCGCGAAGGGCTGCATTTCGTCCATATGACGCTTATCGGCGCCGGGATCCGGGACCGGATCCGCCTCGGCGCCAGCGGCAAGATCATCTCCGGCGCCGATATCGCGACCGCTCTGGCTCTGGGCGCCGACTGGTGCAACGCCGCGCGCGGCTTCATGTTCGCCGTCGGCTGTATCCAGGCCCGCGCCTGCCATACCAACCGCTGCCCGACCGGCGTGGCGACCCAGGACGCGGCGCGCCAGCGCGGTCTCGTCGTGGAAGACAAGTACAAGCGGGTCGCCAATTTCCACCGCAACACCCTGCACGGCTTCGCCGAGATGCTCGGCGCCATGGGGCTCGACGATCCGAGCCAGATCCGCCCCGACACGCTGCATATCCGCGCCACAGATCCGACCAGCATCCTGCATCACCGCCTGAAGCCCGGGCATCTCTTCGAAAAGGATTGTCCGGTGGCTTTCGCCGACCCGTGGAGCCTCGCCCGGGTCGACAGTTTCCGCCCCGCCGACATGGCGGAGGCGTGACGCGTCCTTCCTGCACGGCTTGCGATTAACAGCCCCGGCTTGCCGGCGGCAGCCGTGCGCCGGCGTCTCCGGCAGAAACCGGCAATCACCTATCGCTTCGGCCATCCGCTCGCCGATCGTGGACAGCATCCCGGTGGTGACAGACGTTGCGCAAGAGATGAGACCGCAGCAATCACACCGCCGCAGGCTTCCCAACGGCACACGCGCGGACCTTTAAGACTTGATGCGAGTCCTTTCCGCGCCTACGATTCAGGTGATCGCCAACAGCTAGCATCGGTAAAGAGATGCAAATCAAACTCGACGGCGCATTGCTCTCCCAGTTCGTCGTAAATGGCTTCGTCTGCTTCGATGGAGTAATCCCGCCATCGGAACTCGAAGGAATGGAACGGGAATTCGACCGGCTGGTCTCAGAGGGATCGTTCCTGAGCGATCAACGTTTCGAAAACGGATATTGCGTATCTGTCGCCGGGGCCTACGTCCAAGCCCGAGCGCAAGAACTGCCGCAGTTGAGCGCATTCCTGTCGGATCCGTCCCTGCACCAGCTGATGACGGCATATTTCCTGTCTTTCTACAGCCAGCCGGAACAACTTCCCGCTCCGATCTTCCATCAACAGCTCGATCTGGAAGAAAATGTCCGCGCGGGCTCGACCAGCAACAGTGACTGGCATTTCGACCGGTCTCCGAGCCTCAAATGTGCCGTGTTCTTCAACGATATCGGCCCAAACTGCGGTCCGTTTTCCGTTGTCCCGAAAACGCATTTCCAAACCCGGGAACGCGCCCATCGCCAGCTTGAAAAAAACCCGGATCCTCTCTTCGTCGATAATTACGTGAAATTCAAAGCGGCGCCGGAACGGACAACCTTTGTGGTTGGCCCGGGTTCGGTGGTTGTTTTCGACACCTTTCTGATCCACCAGGGCGGCGGAGTGACAGGGGACGGCCGGCGGAAGACGATGAGAACCGTGACTTGGCCCCCGATCCTCAACCACGACTACCTGCATCCCGCCCGTTTCGCGCCTGACCGGTCGGACGATATGGACTTCGAAACCTACTTCCCGCGCGATCGCACCGGACAGAGCATCAAGAACCCGCAACATCTGTATCGTGGATAGGATGTCCGCCGAAACGCCGCCTGAAGGGAATGCTCCGGCTCCTTCCGCAGAACTGCAGAAGGCCATCGAATTCATCAACAGCGGTCATTTGGATCTGGCCCAGGAGCAACTGCGGAATATCGTCCGGACGAGCCCGGACGACGTTCGCTCAATTCTGCTGCTGGTAGAGGTTTCGGACCGCCTGAAGGACAAGGACGAGGCCGCCGAACTCCTCGACAATCTGCTATCCCGCGCGCAACACAACGCTCATCTGCTGTATCGTCGGGGATTGGTCGCTCTCGGAACCGATCCGCAACAGCTTTCGAAAGCCAATGAAGCCGATCATTATTTCGAGAAAGCGATCGCCGCAGACCCCGGGATGGTTGCGGCGCACCTGCACCGCGGCCTGGCGCTGAAGAGACAGACTTGGCAGGTCGAAGGTATTCCGCACTACAAGCGCACACTCCTGCTCGTTCCCGAACTCACGGTCGCCGCATACGAACTCGCCCGCTCCCAGTTTCTCGCGGAAGATCTGACCGCGTCGAAAAACAACCTCCGGCGCACACTGGTTCTGGAACCGGGACACCCGTCCGCTCGAAAAGACCTCGAGGACCTGGAAGAGGTTCTGCGCAATGCCCGCATTCGACAACGCGGCATCAGATTTCCAAACAATCTGGATGATATGCAGGATGCCAGGGCCGCTCTCCGGAAGCACATCCTTTCGCCCTCCTATCCGAAGATCCTCAACAGCTCGACGAAAGTCGCAACATTCGGCTCTTGCTTCGCCGCAAATATTGCGCGGACGCTGCGTAGCCTTGGCGTCAAGGCGGGCAATACGACAATGGGCGAGTATGTGAATTCCACCTTCGCCAATCGCCACTACATCGATTGGGCCGTGAACGGGGCGGACAACGAGGTGACGCGCGGCATCGTCGACTTCCATGCCGGAGACCTAACGTTTTCTGCAAACAGGGAGGATCACCTCAAGACACTGGCCGAGAGCGACATCATCATCATGACCGTCGGTGTCGCCCCTTGTTTCTTCCGCCGCGACACGGGCGAACTGGTGATGCCGCGACAGTCGAACTTCAATCTCCGGGCGCTGCTCCGCGATTGCGAGTCCCGGATGACGACGGTCGACGAAAACGCCGAGAATATTCGTTTCATCGTCAGGCAGATCAGAAAGATTAATTCTGAGGCAACAATGGTGATCACGATTTCTCCTGTGCCCCTGAACGCAACATTCGAATACGACTCGGCCATTGTCGCAGATTGCGTCTCCAAATCGACGCTACGCGTGTCCGTGGACCAGGTCATGCGCGGTCAATTCGATAAACTGCTCTACTGGCCGTCGTTCGAGGTCGTTCGTTGGCTTGGCGCATATGCCCCGGGCATGTACGGGGAGGATGACGGATCCACAATCCACATTTCAGAGCGAGCGATCGGATTCATCGTTGAAGCCTTCGTCGAACAATTGAGCGGCGGTGAGCTTTCACTGGTGAATGCCGGCGACTGATCGATCACCCGCCGGAGCCGATTGCGATTCCGGCAGGACACGGAGCAACAGAATAATCGTTGTACGCCAGCGCGTATTGGCTACTGTTTGAGCCAGATCAGCCGCTGTTCCTGTCTCCAATCCATGCGAAAATCATAAAGAATGCACGGCCTTTCGGACTACGACGACTTCGATGCAACCGGACTGGCCGATGGTGTTGCGAAGGGCAGGTTCAGCCCGGACGAGCTGCTCTCCGCCGCTCTGGAACGGGTGGACGCGCTCAATCCCGCGCTCAATGCCGTGACTCAGGTGCAGGCCGATCGCGCCCGTGCGAACATCGCGGCGGGTCTGCCGGACGGACCGCTCAGCGGTGTGCCCTTCTTGTTGAAGGATCTCGGTGCCGAGGCTGTCGGCTTCCCCGGGAACAACGGCTCGCGGCTGCTTCGAAACACCGCCTATTCCTTCAATTCGAACCTGGTCGAGCGCCTGATCGCCGCGGGCCTGGTGATCTTCGGTCGCACGACCTCTCCCGAAGGCGGTATCGGCTGCGCCACCGAGGCCGCCGTCTATGGCGGCCCGACGCGCAATCCGTGGAACCCGGCCCATACGCCGGGAGGATCTTCCGGCGGGTCCGGCGCCGCGGTCGCGGCCGGCATCGTGCCCGCCGCCCATGGCTCGGACGGCGGCGGATCGGTCCGCATCCCGGCCTCGAGCTGCGGCCTGTTCGGCTTCAAACCGACCCGTGCCCGGCTGCCCGACGGTCCCGCCTCCGGCGAGGGCTGGGGCGGCATGGCAATCGAGGGCTTCCTCACCCGATCCGTACGCGACAGCGCGTTGCTGCTGGATATCGGCTCCGGTTCCGATCTCGGCGCACCTTATGTCGCGCCGCCGCTCGAAGCCGGTTTCCGCGCCGCGATGGATAACCCTGCCAAGGGATTGCGGGTGGCACTCTGCACAACGACCTTCGACGGCGATGCGG
The DNA here is from genome assembly GCF_024662015.1 of Nisaea acidiphila. Classification (NCBI taxonomy): domain Bacteria; kingdom Pseudomonadati; phylum Pseudomonadota; class Alphaproteobacteria; order Rhodospirillales; family Thalassobaculaceae; genus Nisaea; species Nisaea acidiphila. The sequence goes on from NZ_CP102480.1 coordinate 1,998,929, forward strand.
TACATCCGGAATGCGCGGCGGCGGCCGAGACAGCGGCGAAGCTGCTCGAAGATATGGGCCATCATGTCGAAATCGCCCGGCCGGAGGCCGACAACCAGGGCATGATGCGGGCCTGGACCAAGATCGTCGCCTGCGGCACGGCCCTCGGGGTCCGGAGCAAGCTGGCACGGCTCGGACGGGACCTCGGACCCGACGACCTGGAACCCGTGTCCCGCAGCGCGGTCGAATATGCGGCGGAGATCTCCGGCGCCGATTATCTGGAAGCGCTGGAAGAGGTGCACGATTACGGCCGGCAGATGGCCCGCTTCCTCGACCGCTACGATCTGCTGGTCAGCCCGACGCTGGCGGAACCGCCGGCCAAGGTCGGGCGTTTCTCGCATAACCGGCAGAGCTATCTCGATTACCGCCTCGGTCCGGACGGTGTCTTCGCCTATTCGCCCTATACCGCCTGCTTCAATGCGTCGGGCCAGCCGGCGGCCTCGCTCCCGCTGGCCTGGTCGAGCGAGGGCCTTCCGATCGGCGTCCACCTCGCCGCAGCTTTCGGCGCGGACGAGCTTCTAATGAGCGTCTGCGCGGAACTCGAACGGGCAGCTCCCTGGTTCAAGAAGCGTCCGGCCATGGCAAAGGAAGTCCGGAAATGAGCGACGCCGCGGTTTCGGCCCAATCGATCACCAAGATCTTCGGTCCGACCGACGGCGGCCTGCGCGCGCTCGACGACGTTTCGGTCGACATCCGCGCCAACGAGTTCTTCACGCTGCTGGGCCCGTCCGGCTGCGGCAAGACCACCCTGCTCCGGATGATCGCCGGCTTCGAGACGCCGACCTACGGCAACATCATCCTCGACGGCGTGGACATCACGACCGAGCCGCCTTTCAAGCGGCCGGTCAACACCGTGTTCCAGAGTTACGCCCTCTTCCCGCATCTCACCGTGGCCGAGAATGTCGGCTTCGGGCTGGAGATGCGCGGCCGGCAGAAGAAGGAAATCGCCGGCACGGTCGAGGAGGTCTTGGCGCTGGTGCGTATGGAGCAGATGGCCGGGCGTTATCCGTCGCAGCTTTCCGGCGGTCAGCAACAGCGCGTCGCGCTGGCCCGTGCGCTTGCGCCTCGGCCGTCCGTCCTTCTGCTCGACGAGCCGCTCTCCGCCCTCGATCTGAAATTGCGCAAGCAGATGCAGATTGAGCTGAAGCGCATGCAGCTCGAGACCGGCATCACCTTCGTCTTCGTCACCCACGATCAGGAAGAAGCGCTCACCATGTCGGACCGGATCGCGGTGATGAGCGCCGGACGGATCCTGCAGATCGGCGCCCCGCGCGACATCTACAACGCGCCGGCCAACCGTTTCGTGGCGGACTTTATCGGCGAGTCGAATTTTCTGCCGGCGACGGTGGCGGACGCCGGCAGCGTAACGCTCGGCAACGGCAATACCGCGCCAGCGGTAATGCCCGCCGGCCTCGAGGCCGGAACCCGCGTGACGGTCGCGATCCGCCCTGAACAGATCGACGTCTGCGCGGAAGCGGACGGCCTGCTCGCCGGCACCGTCGCGGAGCTGGTCTATTTCGGCACGGACATGCATGCCCATCTCACGCTCGGCGACGGCGAGACCGTCGTTGCCCGGGTGACGGCCCGCTCCGAGGCCGCCCTCGAAAAAGGCGGACGGACCGGCATCCGCTTCGCCCCCGGCGCGCTGCGCGTCGTCGAGGACGATGCATGAGCGGCGAGAGCGCCAGCCTCCGGTCCCTCGAGAGGGACGCGGCCGCCCGGCGCATCCGGCGCAACTGGCTGCTGTCCGCGCCGGCGCTCGCACTCCTTCTGGTCGGCGCCTCCGGCCCGCTGCTGATCGTGCTGGTCTATTCCTTCCTGAAGCCCGGCGATTTCAGCGGCGTGATCTGGGAGCCGAGCTTCAATGCCTGGTTCCAGATCCTGTTCTCGCGGGACATTTTCGACGACACGGTCGGCCTCGCCGATGCGCACCTCACGATCTTCTGGCGCTCGGTCCGGCTGTCGCTCTCGACCACGCTGATCACCCTCCTGCTCGGCCTGCCGACCGCCTATTTCATCGCCACCCGCTCCGGCCGCCAGCGCATGTTCTGGCTGTTCCTGATCACCATCCCGTTCTGGACCAACCTGCTGATCCGGACCTTCGCCATCCTCGAGATGCTGCGCAACGAGGGCATCGTGAACAACGCCCTGGTCGACCTCGGGCTGATCGCGGAACCGCTGCAGATCCTCTATACCGACACCGCCGTGCTGATCGGCATGTCCTACGTCTACCTGCCGCTGATGGTGCTGCCGCTCTATGCCGCGATCGAGCGCCTCGACTTCCGCCTCGTCGAGGCCGGTTACGACCTCTATGCGAACCGGGTACAGGTGTTCCGCCGCATCATCCTGCCGATCATCAAGCCGGGCATCATCGCCGGCTCGATCCTGGTCTTCGTCCCCTCGCTCGGCGCCTATGTGACGCCGCGGGTGCTCGGCGGCGGCAAGAACATGATGATCGGGAACTTCATCGAGCTGCAATTCGGCCAGGGCCGGAACTGGCCGCTGGGCGCCTCGCTCTCGATCCTGCTGCTGTTCATCGTGATGGCCGCGCTGCTGCTCTATGTCCGGGTCTCCTCGCGGGAGGAGCCGCATGGCTGAGCGCGCGCGGAAGTCCTTCTCCGTCCGGCAGCTGCCGGGAGTGACGCCGATCACCCTGGCCTGCTTCGCCGCGCTCTACGCGCCGATCGTGATCATCGTGATCTATTCCTTCAATGCGGGGGATTCGGTCGCGCTCTGGCAGGGCTTCTCGTTCCGCTGGTACGCCATCGCCGCCGAGAACGAACTGGTGCAGGAAGCGACAATCCGCTCGCTGGTGATCGCGCTCTGGGCCTCCGGAATCTCGACAGTGCTGGCGACCATGGCGGCGCTGGGCACCACGCGGACGGCGAAGTTCCCGGGCAGCACCTTCATCTACGTGATGATCAACCAGCCGCTGATGGTGCCGGAAATCGTCACCGCCGTAGCGCTGCTGATCTTCTTCGCCGCGATCAAGGTGGCGACCGGCTATTCCGGCCTCGCCTATCTGATCCTCGCCCATTCCGCCTTCTGCGTGCCCTTCGCCTACCTGCCGATCCGGGCCCGCCTGGAAGGTATGGACCGCACGCTGGAGATCGCGGCGGCGGACCTCTATGCCACGCCCTGGCAGACCTTCCGCAGGGTGACCCTGCCGCTGGTCGCGCCGGGCATCGTCGCCGGCGCCATGCTCGCCTTCGTGATCTCGCTGGACGACGTCATCATTACCGAGTTCGTGAAATCGGCGGGACAGGATACCCTGCCGACCTACATGCTCGGTCAACTGCGGCGGGCGATCACGCCCGAGGTCAATGCCATCTCCACGGCTTTGCTCGGGCTGACGATTTTGCTGCTCACCGCCTTCTTCCTCCTCACCGGGAGGAACAACGACAAGAAACCCTAAACGGAAAAGAACAGACCAGAGGCGCACAAAAGGAGAGTCCCATGCGCACGTCCTTGCTTGCACTGACCACCGCCGCGACGCTGGCCCTCGGCTCGCAGGCCTTCGCCGCCGGCGAACTGAACATCTACAACTGGGGCAACTACACCAACCCCAAGCTGATCGAGAAATTCGAAAAGACCTACGACGTCAAAGTCACGCTGACCGACTATGACTCGAACACCACCGCGCTGACCAAGATCGAGGCCGGCGGCCACGGCTTCGACATCGTGGTGCCGACCGGCAACTACGTGCCGATCTATGTCGAGAAGGGCCTCCTGCTCGAGAGCCGTCCGGACCAGATGGAGAACTTCAAGAACCTCTCCGAACAGTGGAAAGACGTTCCCTGGGATCCGAAGCGGCACTACACCGTTCCGTGGCAGTGGGGCACCACCGGAGTCGCGGTCGACACCTCCGTCTATGGCGGCGATATCAATACCTCCGCCATTTTCCTCGACCCGCCGGCGGAACTGGTCGGCAAGGTGAACGTCGTTCCGGAAATGAACGACATCATCAACATGACCCTCTTTTATGTCGGCGGCGAGCCCTGCACGACCGACAAGACGGTGCTGAAGAAGGTGCGCGACACGCTCGTCGCGGCGAAGCCGAAATGGCTCTCGATGGATTACGGCACCACCGACAAGCTCTCCAGCGGCGAGTACAAGGCGACCGTGAACTGGAACGGCTCGACCTTCCGCGCCCGCCTGAACAACCCGAAGGTCGCCTACGGCTATCCGAAGGAAGGCTACCCGCTCTGGATGGACGCGGTCGCGATCCTGAAGGACGCCAAGAACGTTGAGAACGCCAAGCTGTTCCAGAACTTCATCATGGAGCCGGAGAACGCCGCGCTGATCTCCGCCTTTGCGCGCTACGCCAACGGCGTCGAGGGCTCGGCGGAATTCCTGCCGGAAGAGATGAAGACCGCGCCGGAAATCGTGACGCCGAAGGAACTGCAGGCCGCCGGCAAGTTCCTGCCGACCTGCCCGCCGGCCTCGCGCGATCTCTACACCGCGATCTGGACCGAGCTGCAGAAGTAAGCGCTCGCGTCTGAACGAAAAACGAGACGGCCCGGGTAGCGACTTCCGGGCCGTTTTGCGTTTTCTCCATACTTCAGGCCGGCCTCTGCTCCGTCTCCTTCCACGAGATATCGAGAGGCGCCAGCGCGGCGAGATACTCCTCGAGAGCGATCAGACCGACGCATGGCATCGCGCCCGAAGCTCCAAGCGATTTCACCGCCAATTTCCGCGCCAGCAGGATCGACGGAATACAGGGTATGTTCGGGCCATCGCCGGAGCGGGCGACCAACTCCAAGGTGAGCGAGGTTTCTGCGCCCGCCTCATCGGTGCCGCTCATCGTCATATGGAAGGCGGAGGCGTCGGAACCGAAACGGTCGAACAGGTTCGAAGCTTTGAGCAACAAGGGCGCGAGCGGGACCAGGCTGCGGACGAGTCCGAACCGCACCAGCCAGGAAAGTCCCCAGAGCCCGAGATGGGAAAACGGCACTTCGAGCCCGGCGCGGAACCGTATCGTCCGAAGGTCCGGATAGCGTTCCGGAAAGAGCTCAAGATCGGGGATGTCGCAATAGCCGAGAAGCCGGGTCCCGAGATCGCCATAACGGCGGGCCGTCAGTCCCTGCCAGCCATGGACAGTCCGCCGGGACCCGTCGATCAGCGTGGTGAAGGGGCGCCCGACATAACCGAGGATCGCAGTCGTCGTCGCCAGACCGCGCCCGGTGCGCTGCGCCGTCGCGATCGCGTAGTCCAATCTGGTGAGGCAGGAAAACCGGGACCGGTAATGGTCGGCAATGGTGGAGGTCAGGCAGGGAACCGAACTCGCCCCGCTGACGACGGTGACACCCTTCGCTTTCGCCACCCCGTCCAACCTGCCGATCCCGGTAACGAAATCGCGGCCGTCGGCGAGGTCAATGTAGTGACAACCGGCCTCGATACAGGCTTCGGCCACCGCATAACTCTGCCCCTGAAATGGCCCCGAGGTGTGGATAACGATATCCGGCCGGATCCGCGCCAGCACCGGGCCGAGAGGTTCCGTCACATCGATCTGTTCCGCTTCGGCGGCGGGTAGGCTTTCGGCCAGGTCCCGAGCCTTTTCGAGCGACCGGCCGGCGACGATTACGGTCAGCCCCTCATCTTCGGAGAGGTTGCGGCAGATGAAACTGCCGAAGGTCCCGTAACCGCCGAGAACAAGAACGCGCGTACTCACTCCTGTATCTCCTCGAAGACGCCCGCCTGCACGAACATCGGACCGAGGAGGACATGATCAATATCGATGCGGATGCGGAAGCGCCCCGCGCCCTCGTTGATATGCATGAGATAGGTTTTGCCGGGGGAAAGCAGTCCCGGCACCGGAATGCGCACGAAACCAAGATCCCAGAAATAGCCGTCGCTCTGGAAATGCAGGTTCCCTTCCTTCTCGAAGACGAGCAGCTTCATGCCGAGGCCGAAACCGACATATTCCAGGACCTCCCCCCGCGTGCTCCTGCGCATGAAGGAGGTGAACTCGACCAGCTCTCTGCCCGGAAGGTGATAGATGCGGTGTTTATAGATCGCGGGGTCGCCGGGCTCCGCATAAACTTGGATGTCGACCGGCACGTTCGTGGCGCTATGGGGGATCAGCGCGCCCCTGATCAATGGCCTCGTCAGGAAGCCGAGCAGCTTTCCAGCGAACGAGCAGGAGAGTTCATCGAGAATGCCGCGATAACGAAGCGGTGCTCCCGGTTCGGGATTCTTCTCGAAACGCTTCTGGATATCCGGGTGGAGGTTCGACCACTTGTCCCCCATGACCTCCCGAAAAAGCTCACCTTCCGATCTAAGCGCAACAGAATCGAGTGGCATTACCCATCCTCCACGAAACTGAAGCGGCCACGATATTCATAGACCCGGCCCCAGAGCGGATGGGTGATCTGCGTCATCATTTCGAAACTGTCCGTATCCACAGGAACCTCCTCGGCCTCGTTCCGCCCCAGCAGCAGGCCGAGCGGCAGCGGAACGTGGCACCCGAAGAGCCGGATCCCGTAGCAGCGGTGGGCAAGGATCACCTTTCCGTTGCGCCAGGCGTAGCGGCAGCGCCAGAAAAACCCGTAACGCATGACTTCCACGACCTCACCGCCGCCGAGATGGAGCATGCGCGAGCGGAAATGATAGTCGCCGTCGTCGAAGCGGAACCGTCGGTCGAAGACGAAGGCCGCGCTGCCGGGATCGCTTCTGAATGTCACCGACACCGGCACACCGTGATCATTGCGGGCCGGTATCTGCCCGAGAGCGGAAAGCAGCGGCGCCAGCAAACGAACCGGACCGGCACTGACGACGTCGAGCGCACCTTCGACCCGGGTGGCATCATCGGAAAACGGGCGGTTCGGATAATGCCTTCGGATGACCGGAGGAAGGCGCTCCCAGTCGTCACCGAAAACCGAAGCGAAGATCGGCCGACTGGCATCGCTGGGCTTTCCCAACCCGTCAACGTCCCGCAAAAACAGCAGGGCTTTTCGAGCGCCGCGCAGGATGGCATAGGCCATCTCCGAGGCCTTGCGGGAGCGGTGCAGCAATCGGGCAAGCTTCGTCAGCACCTGGCCGGGATCGCCGTAGCGCGCGAGAAAGAGCGTCGCTTCGGCTCCGTAATAGAGACGCCCGTCCGCCTCGATCAGCATCCCCTTGTCAAGATCGAGGCCTTGCTCTTCCGCTGTTCGGCAAAGCCGGTGCGCCTGCATCGTCCTTGCGTCAACAAGCGCAAGCGTGCCGTGCTCCGTTCTGAGCGCCATCGCCTGAGCGACTGACCGGCATAGCGGACATGCGCCGTCATAGACCACCGAAACGCCGGCGGATATCGGCTCACCGTTCATGTCGCCTGCCCCATCCGGTTCAGCATTTCAGCCATCGACATGCGCCAATCGAGATCTACGAAACCGACTATAATTAGCGCGCGAATATTCTGCGCCGGATCAATTGTCGCACACTCCACAATGGACACTTGAATAATGCCGGTCACCGGCAGCGCATTGCGAGATCCGGCGTCTCGCTCATATTGAGCCCTCGTCACTTCGGGTTGACCCGCGCGCGATTTCCGATATGAAAACGTCCGAAATCCTCTTCTTCGATATATGTCCGTTGCTCAACGGGTCCGCTTATCGAACGAACCTTTCGACAGACGCAGAAGACCGATCCTTAAAGGAGGAAACCATGAAGCGTTGGATCCTGGGCGCCGTTGCCGCGGCCGCTCTGCTGGCTCAGCCTGTGCAGGCCGTTGCCGAGACCACAATCCGGGTCACCCTGCAGCTCCCGGAGAAGCACTCCCTCGGGCAGAACTGGCTCGCATTCAAGAAGATCGTCGAGGAGAAGTCCGGCGGCGACCTGCAGGTGCAGCTCTTCCCGTCGGCGCAGCTCTTCAAGGACAAGGAAGTGCCGGGCGCCGTCGGCTCCGGTGCGATCGAAGCGGGCTCCGCCTTCATCGGCCGCTTCGCCGGTTCCGTACCGACCGTCGACGTGGTCGCGATCCCCTTCATCTTCGACAGCGAGGCCCATGTCCGCGCCGCGGTCGCGCCGGACAGCGCGATGCGCAAGGAGCTCGACAGCGCCATCCTGAAGGAAACCAACAACCGGATCCTCTGGTGGCAGGCCTACGGGCTCAACGTCTATCTCGGCAAGGACGCGGCGATCGTCGAGCCGGGCGACCTCAAGGGCAAGAAGGTCCGGACCTACGGCAAGATCCAGGGCTGGACCGTCGAGGCTCTCGGCGGCGCACCGACCCTGATGTCCGGCTCCAAGCAGTTCCTCGCCTACCAGCAGGGCGCGGTCGATGTCGGCATGACCGGCGTCTCCGGCGTGAAGTCCCGCAAGCTCTACGAGGTGATGGATCACCTGACGCTGACCTATGACAGCGCCATCGAGTTCGTCGCGGTGATGAACAATGACGTCTACGAGGGTCTCTCGGACGCCAACAAGAAGATCGTCAACGAGGCCGCCCGCGAGGTCGAGCAGCAGCTGCGCGACCAGATCTTCGCCCAGCAGGCCGAAGCCGTCGAGGAAGCCCGCGGCAAGATGAACGTGGTCGAGCTGACCGACGCCCAGCGCGCCGCCTGGAAGAAGGCGACCGCCGGCATCGTCGACCGTTTCGTCAAGGAAAACGGCGGCGCAGGAAAGGCCGCCGTCGCCGCGGCCCGGGCCGCGGCGCAGTAAGCACCGAAACGATGCGCGGGGGCGGGGCGACCCGCCTCCCGCCCTCTTGCGAATTCAGGCGAAGAGACCCGTCATGATCCTGAAGTGCATCGACGCGATATCCGAGTTCACCGGCAAGCTCTGCGCCTGGTGCCTCGTCGCCGTCGGCTTCTTCATCACCTTCGAGATCGTCATGCGCTACGTCTTCAACGCGCCGACGATCTGGGTCGACGAGGTCAGCCGCATCCTGCAGGTCTGGGTGGTCTATCTCGCCGCCGCCTACGTGCTGAAACACCGGGAGATGGTGACCATCGAGCTGATCCTGCGCAATCCGCGCAGCCTCTGGCGCAAGCTCGCCGAAAGCCTCGCCATCCTGGTCATGTTCCTGTTCGCCGGCGCGGCGATCTATTTCGGCTTCGCGCTCTGGCTGCACGACACGCTCGCGGGACACACCACCGACACCTACCTCGCCCCGCCGAAATGGTTCACCCATGCCCCGGTCTGGGTCGGCAATGCGCTGCTGGTGCTGCAGGGCCTGGCCCAGCTCGTGCGGGTCTGGACCGAGGAACTGCCGGAGGACGACATCCTGGAAGGCGCGCACTGATGGAAGCCTTCCTGATCCTCGCGGCACTGGTCGCGCTGCTGCTGCTGCGCACCCCGGTCGCCTTCGCGCTTGGCGGGCTCGGCGTCATCCTGCTCGCCCTGAAGGGCCTGCCGATGGTCGCGGTGCCGCAGCGCCTGCACGGCTCGATGGACAGTTTCGAGCTGCTTGCCGTGCCGATGTTCCTGCTGATGTCCAACGTGCTTCTGAAAGGCGGTGTCGGCCGCGATCTCTATGCCGCGGTGCAGAGCTGGGTCGGACACTGGCCCGGCGGGCTCGGGGTGGCGACGATCCTCTCCTGCACCCTCTTCTCGGCAATCTCCGGCTCCTCCGTCGCCACCGCTGCCACCATCGGGACCGTCGCAATCCCGGAGATGATGAACCGCGGTTACGACCGGCGCTTCGTCTTCGGCATGCTCGCCGCCGGCGGCACGCTCGGGATCCTGATCCCGCCCTCGATCCCGTTGATCATCTACGGCGTGGTTTCCGAGACCTCGATCCCGACCCTGTTCCTCGCCGGCATCGGCCCGGGCCTGTTTCTCGCCGGGATCTTCACGCTCTACGGCATGGCCTATGCCCGCCTCTCCGGCCACTATCAGCCGGTTGCGGCCGCGCCATGGCGGGAGCGCGGACAGGCCACGCTCGGAGCGCTGCCAACGATCCTGCTGGCAACCGCGGTCGTCGGCTCGATCTATCTCGGCATCGCGACGCCCTCGGAAAGCGCCGGGCTCGGCTTCGTCGCCGCGCTCATGATCACCTTCGCCATGGGGCGGATGGACTGGCCGATGCTGAAGGAGGCGGTCGAGGCCTCGCTGAAGACTTCCGTCATGGTGCTGATCATCATCGCCGGCGCAAAGGTCTTCTCCTACGCCATCGCGCTTTACCTGATCCCCCAGACCATCTCCTCGCTGCTGACGGAGAGCATTTCCACGCCCGCGCTCTTCATGCTCGCGGTCGGCGCGGTGCTGCTGGTCATGGGCTTCTTCCTCGAGAGCCTTTCGATGCTGCTGATCATGGTTCCCGTGATGCTGCCGGCCGTGCTCAACATGAATATCGACCCGGTCTGGTTCGGCATCTTCTTCGTGGTGCTGATCGAAACCGCGCTGATCACGCCGCCGGTCGGCATGAACCTCTTCGTGATCCAGGCGGTCGGCAAAGCACGGCTGGAGGATGTCGCCCGCGGCGCCATTCCCTTTGCCGGTTTCATGCTGGCAACGGCGGCGCTGCTTTGGTTCTGGAAGGACCTCGCGCTCTATATTCCCTACCAGCTGATGCGCTGAGCAGAAAGCCGGCCGCCCCGCTCAGTCGGGCTGCGAAACCGCGCCGTAGAAGAACCGGACTTCCTGGCTCGGCTTGCCGAAATGCGCCTCGAACACGTCGAAGATCTGGCCCGAGCGGTAAAGCTTGCTGAGCGCCCGGTCGATCAGCAGGCGGAAATCCTCGTCGCCGCGCCGGATCGCCAGCGCGTAGGGCTCCAGCGTGTAACTCTTCTGGGAAAACTCGAACTGGCCCAGTTCCCGCTTGCGGATCAGTCCGGCGAGGATTGCGCGGTCGGCGAAATAGGCATCGACGGTACCGGCCGACAGCCGCCCCATGCCTTCGTCATGGCTGGCGACCGTCTCGATTTTCACCCCCTCGATGCCGGCGATCGGGCTGCGGCTCAGCCATGCCTCCGACGTCGTTCCCTCTCGGACGGCGAATGTCCGGCCCTGCAACGCACTCGCAACGACGGTCCGCGAGGCGTTCGCCGGGCTGTTTGTCAGCAAGACTTCCTTCAGCAGGTCCGGGGCATCCTTCCGCACGGCCACGCCGACACCGGTGATAAAGGTCGGGATCGAGAATGCCACTTTCTCCCGTCGCGCCAGGGTTATCGTCGTCGCGCCGCAAAGGACGTCGATATCCCCCGATGCGAGTTTCTCGAACCGGTTCGAGGCATCGACCTGAACCACCCGGCCCTTCAGTTCGGCCACGCCCAGCGCATCTACCACGACGTTGGCGATCAGACCGCAAAGATCGACGCTGAATCCCTTCAGGGTCGAGCCCTCCTTGACCGCGAAGGGCGGCGCATCGGTACGCACACCGAGCGAGATGGTCTTCGCCATCATGATCTTGTCGAGGACAGCACCCGCGTCGGCACGGGACGCCGTACCGGCAATTGCCAGCAGAGCAAGAAGCGGCGTAACCACGCCAAGGCGAAAGAATCTCATGAATTGGCCTCCGGAAGCGCGGCTCGGACACCGCTACTTTACATTGAAAAAAAGCACACGCAAGGGACGGCCGCTTCAAATGAGCTCGGACACCTCCGTCCAATAGAGGAAACTGTATGACGGACCGAATTGTTCCTTCCGATCCGGTCCCCGGCGATCGAAATGCACGACGCCGATCAGCCGGTCGACGAGCTCGCCGTCCTCCGACAGCGGAAACAGGACCCGCCTTGCGATGCGTGGAACATTGTCGACGGTCAGATGAAAGGAACCGTTATAGCAGACGAGCCTTTCCGCCGCGGCACGCTCCCAACGCCGCTCTGTATACTCCGCGTAACCCGGCTCGAAGACCTGGTCCGCAGTCTTGCCTTTGAGATGTCCTCCGAGCATGCGGTCCAGATCCTCACCGACCAGATGATAGGCAAACCGGCCGGATTCCACTCGGGAAAGTATGAAAATACGAGACAGCGCCCACGGAAAATCGACCGGATCCATGTCCCGCCAGCGAGGCAAACCGCGCTCGTGAAACTTGCAAAGCCAGTAGCGTGCGAAATCGGCCAAAAGCGGCGGCGCAGCCTCCGGAAAAATCTTTTCCAGCCCTGCTTCGACCCGGGCAGTCAATGGCACTCTCCATCGGAGCCGGTCACGGACAATAGCCCGGCTTCACCGCTACAGCCATCGTTTTGCCCGGATCAGGTTGTTTCGGCCGCGGCAGGTATGCCTTCGGCAAGCCAGGCAACCGCATCTTCGAAATCCAGAAATGCCCGGCGTTCCTGCGGGAACTGTTCAATCCGATAGACCGACCAGAGGCGTGCGAGAAGCATGGCGCTCCGGTCCGCGACAAGACTCGCGGATTTCGCGCTCAGGCGCCCGGGATAACGCTGAAGCACAAAGTTGGTCACGACCATCTCCCGCGTCGAGTAGCGCGAGAGGTCAGCTTCCCTAAGGTCCCAGAGAACAGGACCTCCGCTACCGTATTCCGGGTAGCGATCCAGGACTTCGATGCCTTTTTCGACGGCTTCACCGGTGAGTGCTTCCTGAATGTCAATCTTCAGGAATACAAGGCTCTTATGGACGATACGCCTCGTCTGGATCACGGTAAAATCCATGTTTTTTTTATCAGATTAAATGCACCTAATGGTATGCGCAACGCGGTTTGAAGATTTTTTTTGGAAAATTCTAAAACACTGTCTGGCGCCGGCGACGCACGATCATCCGCCCGCTTCGATCATCGGGAACCGGATCGTAACAGTGACGCCGTGTCCGGGCGTACTCTCGCACCGGACCGTTCCCTTGAGGACCTGTGTCACAAGATTGAACAGGATATGCATTCCGAGTCCGCTGCCGCCCTGGCCGCGTTTCGTCGTGAAAAACGGATCGAACACCTGCTTCACGACCTCACCCGACATGCCCTGACCGTCGTCCGCATAAGTAAACTCCAGCAAGCGACCGGACCGTGCAATCGTGATGGAAATGGCGCCATGGTCGCGGTCCGAAAACCCGTGAATGACCGAGTTCATTATGAGATTGGTCAGAATCTGGGCTATCGCGCCGGGATAACTTCGGAGGACAAGGTCGTCCGGCCCGTCGATCGAGACGGTAACATCCTCATGCCGAAGCTGTGGGCTAAGACTGTCGACGATGTCCTGAAGGTACTCGATCAGATTGAAGACCCGTTCCTCCTCGCTGGTCTGATCCACCGCAATGCTCTTGAAGCTGGAGATCAGCTTCGCGGCGCGGGCAAGATTTGCATCGACGAGTTTCATTCCCTCGGTGATCCTCGAGAGCGCGGCTTCGAACGCGCTCCTCTTCAGATTTCCCGTCGCGAGACCATCGATCAGCGAACTCGCCGAGCTCGAGACGGTGGTGCTTGCTGTGACGCAGATGCCGATCGGCGTATTCACCTCATGTGCGATCCCGGCGACCATGGCTCCCAAAGATGCAAGCCGTTCCGACTCGATCAGGCTCTTCCGGGCCTCGTAAAGTTCCGAGATGTCGGTCGTCGCACCGACATACCCCTCGAAAACTCCGTTCTTCCATAACGGGATGGCGTTCAGGCGGTAATGCCCCGGGGCCCCTGTGACTTTGCGCGCGATTTCATAGTCCCGGATCTGTTCGCGATTGGCGTAAGCGCTCAACAAATCCCGGCTCGCCTCTTCGGAATCGCCGACCTTTTCGTGATATTCCTGCAGCGACATGCCAATCAGATCCGCTGCCGGGAGATCGACGGGATTGGGGAAATTCTCCGACAGATAGGTGAAGCGCAAATCCGCGTCGCACTCCCAGAACCAGTCCGCAGAAGCATGGGCAAGAATACGGAAACGGCGCTCGCTTACCCGCAATTCTTCGGTCCGCTCAAGTACGGTCTTCTCAAGGCTCGCTTTCGCGATCTCCAGAGCGCGTTGCGCCTCTATCAGGTCCGATACGTCGTATCGCAGCACTCCAAGGCCCTGAACGACGTCATCGCGGTCGACGATCGGAAAGCGCGAGATAAGCAAGTGCGCCGGCGTCCCATCAGGGCCGGCGCGGGAAATCAAGGCGTCATCTCGCTGGCGCTGCGCCATGAGGCGAAGCTCCTGCGCCGTTACATCGCCGGTAAAATCCTCGATGCCCATCATCTCGAACATCTCGGCCGTGCTGCACCCGACCACCTCTTCTTCGGTCATGCCGATCTGCTCAAGCGCCACCTGATTGGCCCGGACAAGCCGGGTCTCCCGGTCGCGTATCATGATCCCATGAGTGAAATTGTCGAACAGGTTGCGCAGCAGATCTTCGGCTTCCTGATGCCGCCGTTCCAATCGGCGCTGCTCCGTCACATCCTGCCGCAGAAGAATGATGCCGCCCTGCGGTATCCTGGTCTCGTAGGTTACGCAGACGCTATCCCCCAGGAACTGCTCGTGCGCAGTTCCGGTGGCTTCCTCGTGGATCCTCATGCGATCCTCTATGAAGCGCTCGCGTTCGTCCGGTCCGACACCCGCAACCATCCCGCTTCCGACCACCTCCGAGAAAATCTGCCGGAAACTGACCCCGACAGCCCGGTCCGGGTCCCCTCGGAATGTCGACGTGTACTTGACGTATTCCTCGTTGCAGAGAACCAGCCTGTCCGACTCGTCGAAAACAGCGAAGGCGGCCGGCATTGCCATGATCGCCTCACGAAGAATTTCTTCCAGACGAGTCGCTCGCGCACGCTCGGCATCCAGTGCCGCCTCCACACGCCGTCTCAGCTCACGTTCAGCCTGTCGCGTTCGAATTGCCAACCCGATCGTGCCGACGACGGCGCCCGCCGCGAGGCAGACCGGAACGATCAGCATCCCACCGGAAACCGGCCCATCGCCGCTCGCCACCGCTACGAGCACAGCGAGCAAAGCAATATTCGTGCAGCAAACGAGGATTGCGACCATGAACATCGTTGCTGCCCCTCAGCACCGAGTGGGAAACGCCCCTCTCCCGGACGGTGCTACCTTATCAGATGAACGGAAACTCACGAATCTCGCGAGACCGTCCCGGACGACGCGCCATCGACACGTTTCAAAGCGGTTAGGTGACGGAAATATTCCCGAATCTGAAGCCACGGCAACTTGCACGTGAGATACATAGCAACGAGGACGCTCTCAAGCCGGCCACGCTTGAGGTCCCAAACAAGTTGTCGCCCCCAAGCCAGGCTCACCAGAACAAAAACCTGATAGTTCACGTCAAGAAACGTGCGTGGAGTGCCATACGTGACGGCGCGCCTCCAGTGCAGGTAGGTCTGATACTTCCAATAAGTGTTTGCGAGCGACCGAAGTGTATCGCGCCGCAGATGATTGACATAGGCCGACGGAATATACCTGAGCTTGGCATTGGGAACGTTCTTGTAGATCTGCTTGCAGATCTGGAAATCCTCCGCATTGGTACGGAGATATGCCGGGTAGCTTCCGGCCCGCACCAAAACATGGCGGCGAAAGAGAGTGTTCGCTCCGTAAAGGAAGCGCGGATTGTCGACCCGGTTCTGCCCGTAATGCTGAGCCATATGATAGGTTCGCCAACGATCCGCGATCGTACCGAGTTCCGTTTCCTGAACGCCTCCGGCGACACCGCACAAATCCGGGTCCCGTTCCATTTCCTCGACGAGAATTCGCAACCAGCGAGGGTCGGCCGCACAGTCGGAATCTATGGACGCGATGAGCTCGCCTTTGCTGAACCTGACGCCCGCATTCCGGGCCGTCGCGAGCCCTTTATTTCCCGGAAACTTAACGAGTTTCACACCCGGATACCGCGTCGCGATCTCGACCGAGCGGTCGGTGCTTCCATCGTCGACGAGAATGATCTCGTCCGGTTTGCGTTGCTGGGAGATCAATGAAGCGATGCACGCGCCGATCGTTCGCTCGGCATTGAAGCACGGGATGTAGACAGAGACCGTAAGTGACACAGTTTGGACCCGAAAAAAGACTTGGGGAGAGCTCTCAGATCTCGCCGAACAAAAAGCCCAGAAGAGCGAACCGGCGTCCTTTGCGCATGTGCAGAACCTCGTGCAGCAGAGAGCACGAGAACACGATCGCGGCGCCTGCCGGGGGTTTGTAGGACTGCTCGCTGAATTCCGGGAACCAAATCTCGCCGCCCTCATACTGATCAGAGTTCAGATTGATCGTCACCGCGAACCGGCGATAGGCCGATTGCGGGCTGGAATTGTCCCGGTGACCGTGTGCTTTTCCACCGCGCTCACCTTCGTAACAGGCGATCCGATAGCGTTCGTGCTTGGTCACCTTGTAATGGAAGGCCTTGTGGATCTCCGGCAGCAGCCGTTTTGAAATCCGCTCGTCGATATAGTTCTGGGTTTCGGGATTGATGACCCAATGATCGATCCGGTCGCCGCGGCCATAGTCCGGAATCCGCATCTTGCAGTCGGTTGTCCGGTTCTGAAGTTTGTTGTGCCCCGGCTCGACGAATTCCTGACCCTGCATGGCATAGACGCTCATCAAATGGGTGCAGTCCGCCGGGCTGAAGACATCCGGGACGAGCAGAACCGGCGGATGCATGCGGTAGGGCTGTTCAGCGCGCAAAGCCGACTGCGCGGCGAGCACGTCCAAAACGATCCCGGCATGGCCAGGCCTGTCCGCATTGAGCAAACGCAGAACATGACGGTTCGGTGAGACAAGAACCGTCTTTGGGCCTGCGCTAATCGGACGGCCGAAGGGCGCCTGCTGCCCAAAGGCCGCAAATGCCTTGCCTTCGGGATCGAGCAAGACCGAACCGGCATCCGCTTCCAGCTTAGGCGGTTTCTTTCCGGCCGCGACGAAGTATGCGCGAGCCCCGTGCTTCTCCAGCCGCTCCTTCGCCGCGACGAATTCTGCGGCCGCCGCACTGTTGGCTTCCGGATCGTGGCCCAGCAGCACGAAAACGTTGAAGTCACCCGCCACCGAGTCGTCGATGAGATTGAATTCGCCGCCGCCAAGCCTCGGTAAGGCGACCGGCGGGGCGATATCGCCCTGTTCAAGGTTTCGGCTCAAGACTGCCGACGCAAGTGCCATGACCCATCCTCTCGGTATCCACGGTGCCCGTAAATGTGCCCATTCAAATATGGAAAGCAAGAGTGTTCCGGAACGCAAACGGGCCCGCCAGAAGCGGGCCCGTGCAAGAAGTCTTGTTATGTCAGATCGCTCAGCTCGCCTTGGCGAAGAGCTCCGCGACATATTCCCAGTTCACCATGTTCTCGATGAAGGCCTTCACATAGTCCGGGCGACGGTTGCGGTAATCGATGTAGTAGGAATGCTCCCACACGTCGCAACCAAGCAGCGCGGTCTCGCCATAGGCCATCGGGCTTTCACCGTTCGGCGTCTTGGTGACTTTCAGCTTGCCGTCGCTGCCCATCGCGAGCCAGCACCAGCCGGAGCCGAACTGGGTAACGCCGGCCTCGATAAAGGCGGCCTGGAAGTCGGCGACCGAACCCAGATCCTCGATGATCTTCTTTTCCAGCTCGCCCGGAATGGCGCCGCCGCCATCCTTCTTCATCATCTGCCAGAACTGCACATGGTTCCAATGCTGGCTGGCATTGTTGAACAGACCGGCCATCTTTTCCTTGTAGGCGGTCTGCACGATCTCCTCGAGGGACTTGTCCTCGAGACCGGTGCCTTCCAGCAGCTTATTGCCGTTGGTCACATAGGCCTGGTGATGCTTGTCGTGGTGAAACTCAAGCGTTTCCTTCGACATGTACGGCTGAAGCGCTTCGTAATCGTAGGGAAGGGCAGGCAGTTCGAGGGCCATTTCGCTCTCCTGTTCTCGAATGTGATTCCGCCGGGATCCGGCAGGCCAAAGGTGAAAGCCGTTAATTTTTCGCCGATGTGCGCCAGATCCCTCGTGAACGTGACTTAATTCACATTCGCCGAAATGCAAAGGGAAGAAAACTGGACAAACAGGGGACGGACCCATGCAATAGGGTCAAAAATCGGGGGATACCGGGAATGCTGCTTGCCGAGATAACCGACACGCATCTGATGGATGGCGGGCTCCCGGCCTACGACAATATCGACACGAAGGCGTTTCTGGAGGCCGCGGTCGAAACATTGTCGGGTTTGACGCCGAGACCCGATGCCCTGCTTGTCGCAGGCGACGTTTCGGACGACGGGACCTCGGGCTCGTACCGGGTTTTTCGGGACATCGTCGGCCGGCTCGGCCTTCCGACCTATGTCATACCGGGAAACCACGATGCCCGGGAGAACATGCGCTCCGCCTTTGCCGCTGACGGTTACCTGCCCGCCGACGGGCATCTCGATTACGTCGCCGAGATCGGTCCTCTATCCCTCGTCGCTCTCGACACTCTGGTCGAGGGAGAGGTCTTCGGTGTCGTGGAGCCGGAACGCCGCGTCTGGCTGGAGAACGCCCTCCATGGGACAGAGGGGCGCCCGACGATCGTGATGCTGCACCACCCTCCTTTCATTACCGGCACCAAGATGGACGAGATCGGCTGCCGCGACGGCGACAGCATCGCTGCCGTGATCGAGCAGTTCGACAATGTCGAGATCGTTCTGTCCGGTCACTTCCACCGCTCGGTGCATCGCCGCTGGGCCGGTACGACCGCGAATATCTGCTCCTCGACCGCGCATCAGGTCGGCCTGAACCTCGCGCACGAACCGGGCTTCAAGGTCTATATGGAACCGCCGCAGGTCCAACTGCTGCACTGGCAGGAAGAGACGGGGCTCGCCGTCCATCAGGTCCCCGTCGGAACCTTCGAATGCGTACATGCGAGCGAATAGGCGATCTCAGAGGAGACTTTCGCCACGAACCTTCGATACCAATAATTTCCAGGACATGGCACATGGCCACAATTTGCAAGCGCTTCCTCGCGACAAGTCTTCTGATCTGCTTCTCCCTCCTCTGCAGTACGCTGCTCTCCCACAGAGCAGAGGCAGAACCGGGCGCGGAAAAGCGCGCTGCGATCGAGGCTCTCCTTGTCGAAACAGACGCACTCAAGCTTGGAGCGGAGATAGGAAAGCAGCTGATCAACGGCATAAAACCCGTATTCAAGAAAGCCGTACCGAACATCACGGACGAAGCTCTCGACGTGGTGGTGGAAGAGACGCTTTTTTCGGTTGAGAAAGCGCAGTCCGGCCTGATCGATCAGTACGTTCTGATCTACGACCGCTATTTCGAGGCGGACGAGATCGATGATCTTCGGGTTTTCTACAGAACACCCACCGGAAAGAAATCGCTCAAGGTGATGCCTCTGCTCATGCAGGACGCTGTGCAAATCGGTCAGACTCTCTCGAAAGACGTCATGCAGGACGCCATGCCAAGGATCGTGGAACGTCTTGAGGCCATGGGGTACAAGGTCAAGCAAAAGTAGGACGGGCAAACCGTATTCTCGAACAGGCGCGATCGCCTCGCTGCCAAGCCGTGATTGCCGCTGGCGCCGGAGGGTGTAAACTCCGGCGCCATGATGTCCCGATATCCCCTCGATCTCACTCGCCGCAAGCCGAATATCTACGGCTTCAGCGGCCTCGACCGCAGCGCCCATCTCCGCGAGGAGGAGGGCTGGCTCGAACGCCTCGTGGGCGAAGAGAGCACCCGTCTGGTCCCGGTCTGGCGCAGCCGCTCTCTCGTGGCCGGCGCGGACAGCGAATCCCCCGCGGCCTCGCTGCTGAGCGCGCGGGAGTTCACAGTCCTCGTCGAGCGTTCGGAGACCGTGATCTTCCTCGGCAACAAGGACGGCGAAGCGCATGTCGCGGTCGACCTCTCCGCGCTCGAAGAGAAAGAGGCGGCGGACCTGGTCAGCGGCGCCGGCGAGTTCATGGACCTGCGGCAGGTCGGACCGGTGCTGGAACGGTTCGACGGCTCGATCCTCGCCTATGCCCGCGGCCTGATGCACTGGCACCAGAGGCATCGCTACTGCGGCGTCTGCGGCGCCTCGACCCGAATTTCGAAAGGCGGTCACCAGCGCAATTGCAGCAACGAGAGCTGCCGCGCGCCGACTTTTCCGCGCACCGACCCCGCGGTGATCATGCTGGTGCATGACGCGGCCGGAGAGAAAGCCCTGCTCGGCCGCCAGGCGGTCTGGCCGGAAGGGCGGTACTCGACGCTCGCGGGCTTCGTCGAGCCGGGCGAGACCCTGGAGGAAGCGGTCGCGCGCGAGGTCTACGAGGAGACCGGCGTCGAGGTGCGCGATGTGCGCTACCACTCGTCCCAGCCCTGGCCCTTCCCGGCCTCGATCATGCTCGGTTTCCATGCCGAGGCGAAGACGAGCGAGATCTTCCGGCGCGACGACGAGCTCGAGGACGCGCAATGGTTCAGCCGGGAGGAGCTCCTGAATTTCCGCGCGCTCGGCAAGGGCCTGCCAAGCAAGGACTCCATCGCCCGGCGATTAATCGAGGACTGGCTCGCGGGCGAGGTCTGACGCCGGTCAGGCCGTTTCCGGTTCCCCGGCCGCCAACTCGTCCATCTGCACCGCGAGATCTATGTCGAGCATCGTCAGCCCACCCGCATCATGGGTGCTGAGGGTCACGTCGATCCGGTTGTAGACATTGAACCATTCGGGATGGTGATCCATCTCATCGGCGATTTCCGCGACCGCCGTCATGAAGGCGAAGGCCGTTTTGAAATCGGCGAAACGGTATTTCCGCGTGATCGCGTCCCGGCCCTCAGCAAGGCTCCAGTCGGGCAGGCCAGCGAGAGCCCGGTCCCGATCCGGGCCGGTGAGTTTCTCCATCATGTCGGCGTCCCCCAACGTTACGCTTCCATGCTAGCGCATTTCCCGCGCGCCGGTTATAGCCATGGCATGGCTCCGATGACCGAACCGCCGACGCTGGACGATATCGAACGGCTCGCCCGCGAGGCGTTCGCGACGATCCCGGACGGTCTGCGGGTGCAAACCGGCGACGTCACCTTCCTGGTCACGGAGTTCGCGGAAGAGGACGTTCTGGACGAGCTCGGTGCCGAGAGCCCGTTCGAAATCCTCGGCCTCTATGCCGGCGTGCCGTTCGGCGAGGCCTCGACCATGGCCAGCCCCTCCGACCTCAACCGGATCTTCCTCTACCGCCGACCGATCCTCGATTACTGGTGCGAAACCGGCGAGGACCTGCAGTCCATCGTGCGCCATGTCCTGGTGCACGAAATCGGCCATCATTTCGGGTTCTCCGACGCCGACATGGAAGCGATCGAAGCCGGCGCAGACTGACCTTTCACCGGGCGGATTGTCGCAGGCACACAGACCTCCTTGTGTTGCCTTCTAAAAGATATATTTTATATTCACCTTTAAGCGAAGGGAGACCTCGCATGAATACCGAAGCCATACGCAGTGCGCCCGGGAGACGGGCGGAGATCCGTGCGCAGGCCGAGGCACTCGGCGTGAACGAGGCCTATATCGACCTGCTGGTCGAGGTCTTCTACCGGCGGATCCGCCAGGACGAGGTTTTGGGCCCGGTCTTCGCCCGCCGGATTTCCGACTGGAGCCCGCATCTCGCCCGAATGAAGAGCTTCTGGGGCTCGGTCGCCCTTAACAGCGGGCAATATTCCGGCAAGCCCGTCCCCGCCCATCTGGCGCTGAAGGAAGTGCGCAGCGCCCATTTCGAACGCTGGCTCGCCCTCTTCCAGGCGACCCTGGAGGACACGGCGCCAACCCCCGGCGCGGTCGCCTATTTCATGGAACGCGCCCAGCGGATCGCCACCAGCCTGCAGCTCGCCATGTTCGGCGTTCCGGAGCTGCGCGGCGACAGGGGAGAGCCGCAATGATCCTCCTGAAAACCGTCACCATGCTCGCGCTTGCCGGCGCTGCCGGCTTTTTCCTGATCTATCTGACGGCGCTCGAAACCGGCAGCCGGGAGGATCGCCGTCTCGGCCGCGCCTCCTTCCTCGACGAGACCGGAAGCGCGCTCACCGTCGCCGCCCGCTCCGCCTTCTTCGCCTGGATCGGGTTCCTCGTCCTGCTGACCCTCTTCGACGCGGTCGGCTGAAAGGAACGGACAATGAAAAATCGCCTCCCCTTCTGGCGCCGCTTCGGACCGGCCCTGCTGCTCTGGATCGCTGCCCCGTTCCCGCTCTATCTCTGGGCCGGGATCGCGCTTGCCTGCGGGCTCCGATGAGCACCGGAACGGGCGCCCGCCCGGCATTGCCGCCAGGTGCCCAGCATTACAGCAGCTCGCCGCGCTTCACCGAGGTCACTGTGCCGGCCAAACTGACCGGGCTGCACCGCACCAAGCCGGGGGTCTGGGGCCGCCTCGTGGTGGAGGAGGGTGCGCTTACCTTCATCGAGCCCGGACCGGCGGAATATACGGACCGCCTCGCCGCCGGAGAGGTCGAGGTCATCGCGCCGGAGCGCCCCCATCGTGTCGCGGTGGACGGGCCCGTAGTTTTTCTTGTCGAGTTCTACCGGGAGTAACGGTGTCATGCGGCTCAATGTCCAGACCGACTATGCCCTGCGCCTGCTGATGCATCTGGCGGTCAATCCGGATCGGCTAATAACCATTCGGGAGGCTGCGGACCGGTTTTCCGTCTCCAAAACACATCTGATGAAACTCGCGAATGCGATGAGCCATGAAGGCTTCATCCAGGCCGTGCGCGGCCGCTCCGGTGGACTTCGTCTTGCCCGGCCGGCAGGCGAAATCCGGGTCGGAGACGTGGTGCGGCGGATGGAGAACGACTTTGCCGTGGTCGAATGTTTCCAGGCTGGCCGCGGCGAGTGCCTGATCACGCCCGCCTGCCGCCTGAAAGGCGTCCTGAACCGCGCTGTGGAAGCGTTTTTGGCGGAACTCGATGCCTGTACGCTCGAGGATTTGGTGCGGGCCAACGAACCCCTGCGCCTGATGCTGGCCTGACGCCCTGCGTCAGTCCAGTTCGCGGCCGAGCCATACCGCCCGTCCGGTTTCCTGTTCAGGCGGAAGCGCAATCGGCCGGAAGCCCGCGCGCTGCCAGAACGCGAGACCGCCCGCGTTACCGGGATTGACCCCGACATGAACCGAGGAGGCACCGGCCGCCCTCGCCCGGGAATACCAGGCCTCAAGCAGCCGCGTGCCGATCCCGCGGCGCTGCAGGCGCGGCAAGAGGTTCATATGCAGATGCCCGGGATGACCGGCCACGACGGCGTCGGGAATGACGCCCGCCGGATGATGGATGCGGTGCGCCCGTTTCGTATCCGCATCCCATCCGGGATCCACATCTCGGCCGGGATCCGGATAGCGCTTGCGCAGTTCCGGCCACCATTCGGCCTCCTGCCGGACTTCGAAGGCCCGTGTGTCAACGGCTCCGACCACATACCCGGCAACGCCCTCCTCGTCCTCCGCGACGATGCATAGCTCCGGCAGCAAGTTGGCGTAGGGGCCGACATAGACATGGCCGATGAGATCCGGGTCCCGGTAGAGATGCCGCGCATCCCCTCCGCCGTGGCCGGTCATCACCGAGACATGATAGAGCGCCGGAAGGTCGCCCTTCCGGTAGGTTCTGAGGCGAACAGACATGTTCAGCGCCGGCCGAAGAGTTTTTCGATATCGTTCAGGGAGAGCGAGACATAGGTCGGGCGGCCGTGATTGCACTGGCCGGAATGGGGCGTCGCCTCCATCTCGCGCAGCAGCGCGTTCATCTCCTCGACCGTCAGCCTTCGGCCGGACCGGACCGAACCGTGACAGGCGATCGTGCCGCAGATATGCGCGAGCCGGTCCTTCAGGGCCATCGCCTCGCCGAACTCCGTCAGTTCCTCGGCGAGATCGCGCACCAGCCCCTGCACGTCCGCCTCGCCCATCAGGGCAGGCACCTCCCGCACCACCACCGCGCCGGCGCCGAACGGCTCCAGCATGAGGCCGAGTTCGGCGAATTCCTCCGCCCTGGCGCCGAGACGGTCAACCGCGCCCTCGTCCAGCTCGACCACTTCCGGGATCAGCAGCATCTGCCGCTTGATGCCGTCCGCCTCCAGCGCCTTCTTCATGCGCTCGTAAACCAGCCGCTCATGCGCCGCGTGCTGGTCGACCAGCACGATGCCCTCGCCGGTCTGGGCGACGATGTAATTCTCATGCAGCTGCGCCCGGGCCGCGCCGAGCGGATGGCTCTGCAGGGCCGCGCTTTCCGGCAGCGGCGCCTCGGCCCGGGCCTGCGGCGCGACATCTTCCATCATGCCGCCGATCGGCGCCTGGAACGCCATCGCGGCGGCAGCCGCATCGCGCGGGACCTGCGGCTGCGCATAGGACGGCGGTTGCCACTGGTAGCGGGGCGCGGCGCCGGTTCCAAAATCCGTCGAGCGCCCGAGCGCGCCGAGCGCGGCATTGGAGACCGTCGTCGAGGCCCGGTGACCGGCGGCGGTCAGCGCATGTTTCAGCGCGCCGACAATGAGCCCGCGCACGAGACCCGGCTCGCGGAACCGCACCTCGGTTTTGGCCGGATGCACGTTCACATCCACCGCTTCCGGCGGCACCTCGAGAAAGAGCGCCAGCATCGGATGCCGGTCATGCGATATGAAATCCATATAGGCGCCGCGCACCGCGCCGTAGAGCAGCTTGTCCCGCACCGGCCGGCCGTTGACGAAGAGGAACTGGTGGCTCGTCGTGCGCTTGTTGATCGTCGGCAGACCGGCATAGCCCGAAAGCCGGATGCCCTCTCGCTCCGCTTCGATCGGCAGCGCATTGTCCTCGAAATCGCGCCCCATGACCGCGCCGAGCCGCGCCAAGCGGGCCTCGAAGAGGTCGCCGGACACTTCGTTGAGCCGCACGCTCGTCCGATTGCCGTCGCCGAGGGTAAAGGCGACATGGGGATGCGCCATCGCCAGCCGCTCGATCACATCGACGGCGTGGCTGTATTCCGTGCGCGCCGCCTTCAGGAACTTGAGCCGCGCCGGTGTGGCGTAGAAGAGATCGCGCACCTCGATGCGCGTTCCCTGACCGAGCGCCGCGGGTTCCGCCGCACCGACCCTGCCGCCTTCGATATCGAGGCTCCAGGCGCTTTCCTCCGGACCTGCCGCGGCCGAACGCGTGGTGATCGTCATCCGGCTCACAGCACCGATTGAGGGCAGGGCCTCGCCGCGGAACCCGAGGCTGGTGATATGGGTGAGATCCTCGCCTTTCAGCTTGGAGGTGGCGTGCCGCTCGACCGCGACCTCCAGTTCCTCCCGGCTCATGCCGACGCCGTTGTCCACGACGCTGATCGCCGTCCGGCCCCCGTCGCGCATAACGATGTCGATCCGGGTCGCCTCGGCGTCGAGCGCGTTCTCGACCAGTTCCTTCACCGCGCTCGCCGGCCGCTCGACCACCTCGCCGGCGGCGATCCTGTTGACCAGCCCGTCAGGAAGGCGGCGGATCCGCCCGATGCGCTCGTCGACCCGTTCCGCGACCGCGCTCACCCGGCCATCTCCGCGAGATAGCGCCGCGCCAGCACCTTGCCCTCTTCCACCGCCGGCTGGTTGAAAGCGTCGACCTCGAGCAAGTCGGCGGCGACCATGGTCTCCAGGAAGAAATGCATCATCAGCGCGCCGACGCTTTCCTCGTCCACGGCGGAGGCGCGGATGATGCGTGTGGGGCGGCCGTTCGCGATCAGCGTTTCCGCCGTCGCCCGCTGCTCCGCGTCAAGCAGGTCGCCCATGGTGCGGCCTTCGAGATAGGACAGCCCCTCGCCCATCAGTTCCGTCGCGTTGCCACCCACCCGGCCGCCGGTATCGGCAACATCGCTCTGCACGATGGTGACCAGCTTGTCCCGCGGTCCGTCGAGGAAAAGCTGCAGGGCGCTGTGCTGGTCGACCGCTCCGAGGGCACCGATGGGAGTCGTCCCGTTCCCGCCCTTGCCGAGGCTCTCCGCCCAGAGCTGGGTGTACCAGTCGCCGATCCGGTCCAGCCGGTCGCTATATGGCATCAGCACGCTCTGGGTAATCCCGCGCTCGCGCTGCAGGCCGATATTCACCATCGCGCCGGCCGCCGGTGCGCTCTCCTCCGGACTGCTTGCGTCCAGCGCCGCCCCGGTCACCGCAGCCGCGCCGCGCCGGATCGCTTTCGCGTCGAGCCCGACGATCATTGCCGGCAGCAGACCGTTGAGCGTCAGCCCGGAATAGCGCCCGCCGATATCCGGATCGTGGTCGAGGCAGGGACAGCCGACCGCCTCCGCGAACTGCCTGAGCGGCCGCGCGCCCGGTTCCGTGACAGCGATGAAGTGCCGCGCCGGATCGAGTCCCGCCTGCTTGAACGCATCGTGCAGGATCAAGGTCTGGCAGAGCGTTTCCGCCGTGCCGCCGGACTTCGAGATCGTAATGACCACAGTCCGTTCGAGCTCCACCCGCTGGAAGATCGCGGTGAAGGTTGCCGGATCGATATTGTCGAGAAAATGCAGCCGCGGCGCAGAAGGCGAGAACGCCGTGCCTTTCTCCGCCAATCGGCAGATCGTTGCCCCGCCGAGACTGGATCCCCCGATCCCGAGCACGATTACGTCCGCCGCGCGGCGTCGGATATCGTCCGAAAGCGTTTCGGCGAGTTCCAGGTCCTCCATGCGCCAAGGCAGGGAAAGCAGCGGAAGTTCGCCATTCTCCTTTTTTCGGCGAAGCCCTTCGAGAGAGGCTCCGGCAGCGCCCGAAAGCGCAGCGAAGGCGGCCCCCGAAAGGCCTCCGTCCCCGAGTTTGTCCTCGAATGTCGCGGAGAGATCGTGCCGGAGCGGCCCGGCCGCCAACTGAAACGCTTGCATGATAGGCGAATCTAGCATGGCCGGCGGGAAGGGACCACTCCGCGAACGCCAGATTCTAACGGGCGGGCGCTGTTCGCCGTCTCCCTCAGGAGCGCGGCTCCGGTACCGGCGCCGTGGGCTTCAAGTCCTTCGGCTGACCGACCACGACGAAGGTCAGCTCATCCGCAAGGAAGAGCCTTTTCGCAACCCGCTTCAGATCCTCCATGGTGACCGAATCGATCCGCTCCGGACGGCGGTCGAGATAATCGATCGGCCGCTTGTTCCGCTGCATCGAGACCAGCATCCCGGCGATTGGCGCTGAGCTGGTGAGCTGCATCGGGAAGGAACCGTTGATATATGTCTTGGCGTCCCGGACCTCCGCCTCGGTCGGCCCGTCCTCCGCCATCCCGGCCCAGATCTCGCGCACTAGCCGCACCGTCTCGGCAACCTTATCGTTGCGCGTCGAGACCCCGCCCATGATCATCTGCGCTCCGTTGAGCGGCAGGCTGTAGGCATAGATGCCGTAGGTCAGGCCGCGCTTCTCGCGGATCTCCTCGGTCAGGCGCGAACCGAATCCGCCGGCCATGATCTCCATCAGGATCGCGGCGGCGAAGCGATCCGGGTCGTCGCGCGGAATGCCCCGGTGTCCGAAAACGACGACGGATTGCGGCACCGGCTCCTCGATCACGAAGGTCTCGCCGACTGCGCTCAGCGTCGCCGCGTCCGGCGCTTCCGGTGCGGGCGTGTCGGGCAGGGCCCCGAAGGTCCGGTCCAGAAGGACACCGAGACGCTCCGGGTCGATATCGCCGACCACGCCGACTTCCATCGCGTCGCGGGTGAGCACCTTGTCTGCAAAGGCTTTCATGTCCGCAACCGTGATCCGGCCGATACTCTCGACAGTGCCAGCGCTGGGCCGGCCATAGGGATGATCCGGGAAAGCCGCCTGCCACCAGGTTCTCGACGCGATGGTCTGCGGCCGCGTGGCGCTCCGCTTGAGGCCGGAGACGATTTGGGCGCGAATGCGTTCGACTGGTTCGGTATCGAAGCGCGGTTCGGTCATGGCGAGGCGGAGCAGGTCGAATGCCTCGTCGGAATACTCTGTCAGGGTGCGCAGACGCGCGCCGAACCCGTCGCGCCCGGCATTGAAGCCGAGCCCGATGACCCGGTCCTCCAGACGTCTCCGGAAGGCCTCGCTGTCATATGGGCCCGCGCCCTCGTCGAGCAGGGCCGCGACCATATTCGCCAAGCCTTCCTTACCCTCGGGCTCAACCGCTGCACCGCCCTCGAAGGAGACAGAGAAGGTGATGATCGGGTTCTTGTGATCCTCGACCAGCCAAGCCTCAATACCGCCGGGGCTGACGACCCGCTGGATCTCGATCGCCTCGGCGCCGCCGGGACGCCCGAGGATCAGAAAGACGCCGAGCGCGATGCTTACCGCCCGCAAGAAAATGGTGGTCATGATGCTTTCCTCAGCTTGCGGGTTTCGGCCGCAGGACGCTGGTGACATGGCCCGGCTTTCTCAGCACCGCACGCGCCGCCTCCATCACCTGTTCGACGGTGACCGCACCGACCTCCTCGGGCCAGCTTTCGATCTCGTCGATTGTGCGGCCGACGGCGAGCGACCGACCGACGGAATGGGCAGGCGCCGTCACGCTGTCCCGCGCGTAGACCGCGCTCGCCTCCATCGCCTTCACCGCGCGAGCGACCTCCGCCGGATCGACGCCGTCACGCAGGATCGCCTCAAGCTC
The DNA here is from genome assembly GCF_024662015.1 of Nisaea acidiphila. NCBI lineage: Bacteria > Pseudomonadati > Pseudomonadota > Alphaproteobacteria > Rhodospirillales > Thalassobaculaceae > Nisaea > Nisaea acidiphila. Next base: position 2,027,233 of record NZ_CP102480.1, read on the forward strand.
GCTCTCGACTGCCCTCTCCAGATCCTGAACCGTGTGGCCGTCCGCGGGCTGGCCATAGAACCCGAACGTCGCCGGACCGATGGTTCCACCGCCATAGAATGCGCCGACCGAAAGCGCCACCTTTTGCTCAATCACCAGTTCTTTGTAGAGCCTGCTGGTGGAACCGCCGCCAATGACCTCCGCGAGTACGGAAAGCGGCATGACATGCCGGCTCTCGCCCCAGAACCGGCTCGGCGCAAGCCAGCGCCGGGCCCAGCTCACCTGACCGGCGAGCGGATGGGTCAATTCCACACGGCGGGCGCTGATCTGTTCGGGTTCCGCCGGACGAATACGCTCCGGAACCGAACGGGCGGGAATCGCGCCATAGTACTTCTCCGCGAGCGGTTTCAGCCGCTCCATGGTGATATCCCCCGCGACGACCAGGATCGCGTTATTCGGAGCGTACCATTTGCGATAGAAGGCGAGCGCGTTCTCCCGGGTCAGCGCCTCGATCTCGTGCGCCCAGCCGATCAGCGGCCGTCGGTAGGGATAATTGAGGTAGAGCGCCGCGTCTGTACGCTCTCCCAGGAGGGCCGCTGGGCTATTGTCCACCCGCGAGCGCCGCTCCTCCAGCACCACCTGCCGCTCCGCCGCGACCTCGTCCGGATCCAGCGTCAGATTGACCATCCGGTCTGCTTCCATCTCCATCACCATCGGCAACTTGTCCGAGGCGATGGTCTGGAAATAGGCGGTGTAGTCGTAGCCGGTGAAAGCGTTGTCCTGCCCGCCATTACGCGAGACGGCACGGGAGAAGGCGCCCGACGGCACCTTGTCGGTGCCTTTGAACAACAGATGCTCGAGAAAATGCGCAAGGCCCGTCTCACCCGGCGCCTCATCGGCCCCGCCGACCCTGTACCAGACCATGTGGGTCACCACCGGTACCCGCTGGTCAGTGATCGCCACCACCTGCATACCATTGTCCAGCATGATGCTTTCGGGCTCGTAGACCTTAGCATCTGCATCGGCAACGCCGGCGGCGATCAGGAAACAGAAGGCGGCGAGGATCGGGACCGGGCCTCGCCCGAATGCCGGGCGTATCACGGGGCAATCTCCAAAAATGGCATGGCCGGAAACCCGGCCTCCGATCCTTCGAGATATGGACAGGTTTGCGGCAGGAACAAGGCCGACGCGCCGGTTGCAGTCGCCTGACAGCCGAGTTCCTTGCCAGAGAATCGATTGCGTGTACGATGCTATGACGCGGCCTCGAAAGAGCCTGCGACTGGTTCCGCGGATGCACTTAAGGCAAGAACCGAGCGGACGGCGCCTCGCCCGGGCGACACGAGAATAGGGGCCAATGGAGGGTCTGATGCTCGCGGTCGCGTCCGCTCGGAAATATTTGGTCTGTTTCTGCGCTATGGTTGCGTTGTGGCTCCCCGCAACCGCCTCTAAGGCGCAGTTGCTGACGGATTCCGCCGGACGGGCGATGCCGCGTCCGTCCAGGATTACGCAGATCCACCCCGCCGGCCCGGAGGCCGGTATATTCCTTTATATGCTCGCGCCGGATCTTATGAGCGGATGGAACGCTTCTGCAGAATCCGGCACGCGCGATCTTGTGCCGACAGCCTTCACCGAGATGCCAGACTTCGAGCGCTTGGCCAATGGCGGTGACCTGAAAGCCGCACTCGACAGCAACCCTCAGATCATCCTCGATTATGGCCTGATCGAACCTCATCACGTGACCCTCGCGGATCAGGTCCAGCAGCAGACCAGGATCCCCTATGCACTGATTGACTCGAGCCTCGAAGGCATTCCGGACGCTTTCCGCATCGCGGGCAGCCTGATCGGGCGGCCCCTAGAAGCCGAGACGAGAGCACGCAAAGCCGCCCTCCTCCTTGCGGACCTCGCCGCGATCCGGCAGACACTCTCCATTACCGAGACTGCGCCCAAAGTGTACTACGCGCGCGGCGCGGACGGTCTGCAGACCGGCGGTAAAGACTCGCTCCATGTCGAGCTGCTCAAATACGCGGCTGCCGTGAATGTCGCCGAGGATGTCGAGAGCGGCACGGGTGTGGCGCCGGTATCCCTCGATCAGGTCGCTGCATGGGACCCCGACGTGGTTCTGACAAACGATCCTGGCTTCTATGACCGGGTCTGGGACGACGAGCGGTGGTCCGGAATGAGGGCGGTTAAGACGGGCCGGGTCTATCTATCGCCCGCGCTGCCTTTCGGCTGGTTCGACCATCCCCATTCCGCGAACAGGCTGATCGGCCTGAGATGGCTTCTTGCCGTGCTGTATCCCGACCGTTTCGACGACGAACTGGAACCGGAAGCCCGGGATTTCTACCGCCAATATTATCATGTCGAGCTGACGGACGCGCAGCTCGGAGAAATCCTGGCGCCCGGAACCCGCTCTGGAAGCGGACGGTCTAGGTAAAGCGGGAGGCGCGGGCAGGCCGCAAACCAGCCCGAGGTCTAGTTGAAGAGACCTTTGCGCTTGCGCTCGATCGTCGGCGTCTCGCCGGTCGTCGGGGCATTTCCGAGCGCGGCGTTTTCCTGCAGGCGTTTCTGCTCCGCCTTGGCGTCGACAACGACGCCTTTGGGCGCCTCCTCTTTCCAGAACAGCAGATTGTCGATCAGGTACTGTTCGTCATAGACGAAGTTCTTGGTCTCCTGATTGACGGTATTCCGGATACCCGGCTCCGCCTCCGCGGTCCGCAGCAACTGACGCATTTTCGATTCGCCAGGCGTTTCTCTGGAAACCGGGGTGCTCGGAGCGGAAGACGGCACGGAGCCGGCGCGCCCCGAGACCGTGCTCTGGGCCCCCGCGCCAAGCACAAGGCGTTCGGCGGATTTCGTCACATCGCGCTCCTGCGGGCGCGGCTCGCCCGGAGTCGGCGGACGCAGAGCGAAATTCGGCGGCAGGCTGAGCGGCGGCCGGGCCACGACGGCGAATTCGTCCGGGGACTGTTTCTTGTTGCCGAGCGCCGAGCTGATATCGCTGCAAGCCTGCAACCCGAGCGCACCGACGCAAAGGGCAAGTCCTGCAACCCTGCCGAGCCTCATCATACCAATCTCACTCCGGTTCCTCGTCTTCCGCGTCACGCGCCGGGCCCTTTCGATATTTGGGGATCGGACCTCTGCGAGTCACCCAGAAAGCTGTCAAATAACAGAAACACCACGCCGATGGATATCGCACTATCGGCGATATTGAAAGCGGGCCAATGATAGCCCGCGATATGCCAGTCGATAAAATCGACGACCGCGTTGTAGCGTATCCGGTCGATCACATTGCCGAGCGCCCCCCCGATAATCAGCCCCAGGGAAATCCGCATCAGCGGGCTCGTCGCACGGGACAGCCAGACCGCGAGACCGGCGACCACCGCGATTGCAAAGGCCGAGAGATAGTAAGGAGTCATCGGATCGTCGCTCGCCAGCAGGCCAAAGCTCACGCCCCGGTTCCAGACCGCCACCAGATTGAAGAACGGCGTGACCTCGACGACACGTCCGTCGAGGAACAGGGTGGAAAGCGCCCAGAGCTTGGTGACCTGATCGAGGACGATCACGATCAGGGCAAGTACCCCGCCGAGCTTCAGACTGTGTTTCGCGGACTCCGTCACCGGACTATTCGGCAGCGGTGTCGAGAGAGCCCACCGCATCGGCGCAGCGCCCGCAGACCGGGGGGTCCTGCACTTCCGGCAGCACCTTCCAGCAGCGCTCGCACTTGCCGCCTTCGGCCAGCGCGGGAACCACCCCGACACCGTCGACATCGTCGAGGCGGAAGGCATCCGCGGGCGCTTCGCCGACGATCAGCTCCGCATCGGAGGTAATGAAAAGTTCGGCGGCATCCAGACCGTCGAACGCCTTTAGAGCCGCCTCGCCGACATAGACCTTCGGGGCTGCCTGCAGCGAGGAGCCGATACGCTTCTGGTTGCGCTCGATCTCCAGCGCGCCGGTGACGACCCGGCGCACATCGCGGATCTCGGCCCAGCGCGCGGCGACGGCCTCGTCGCGCCATTCCACCGGAGTTTCCGGGAAGGTCCGCAGATGAACCGACTCTTCCGGACCGGTCCCGCGCGTCGTCCAGGCCTCTTCCGCGGTGAAGCAGAGCACCGGGGCAAGCCAAGCGGTCAGCCGGTTGAAGATCTCGTCCAGCACGGTCCGCGCGGCGCGGCGGCGGACCGAGTCCGGCCGGTCGCAATAGAAGCTGTCCTTGCGGATGTCGAAATAGAAGGCCGAGAGATCGACGGCGCAGAAATTGTGCAGCTGGGTGAAGAGCGTATGGAAGTCGAACGCGCCGACCCGGTCGCGGATCATCGCATCCAGCTCCCAGAGCCGGTGCAGCACCCAGCGTTCCAGTTCCGGCATCTCGGCGACCGGCAGACGCTCCGCCTCCGTGAAACCGTCGAGATTGCCAAGCAGGTAGCGCAACGTATTGCGCAGGCGGCGATACTGGTCGGCCTGATGCTTGAGGATCTCCTTGCCGACGCGCAGATCCTCGGAATAGTCCGAGTTCACCACCCAGAGGCGCAGGATGTCGGCGCCGCTCTGGTCGATGATGTCCTGCGGCGCGGTGATATTGCCGAGCGATTTAGACATCTTGCGACCGTTTTCGTCGAGCACGAAGCCGTGCGTCAGCACCGCGTCATAGGGCGCGCGGCCGCGCGTACCGCAGCTTTCCAGCAGCGAGGAATGGAACCAGCCGCGGTGCTGGTCGGAGCCCTCGAGATAGAGATCGGCCGGCCATTTCAGTTCCGGGCGCGCCTCAAGCACGAAGGAATGGGTCGAGCCGCTCTCGAACCAGACCTCGACGATGTCCTTGTTCTGCTCGTAATCGTCGGCGTTGTACTTATTGCCGAGGAAACGGGACGGATCGCTGGTGAACCAGGCGTCCGAGCCTTCCTCCTCGAAGATGTTTCCGATCCGATCGATAACTTCCTGGTCGCGCAGCATCTCGCCTGTCTTCTTCTCGACGAAGACAGGGATCGGCACGCCCCAGGCGCGCTGGCGGCTGATGCACCAGTCCGGCCGCTGCTCGATCATCGAGCGCAGGCGCGTTTGCCCCGCCTGCGGCACAAACCGGGTCTCGTCGATCGCCTTCAGCGCGTTCAGCCGGAGATCGTTCGTCTCCATGGAGATGAACCATTGCGGCGTATTGCGGAAGATCAGCGGCGCCTTGGAGCGCCAGGAATGCGGATAGGAGTGGGTGATGCTGCCCCGCGCAAGCAACCCGCCGGCATCGCGGATGATGGCGGAGATCTTCAGATTGTCCTCCAGCACATGCATGCCGGCGAAGAGCGGGACGTGATCGTAGAACACCCCGTCGTCGCCCACCGTCTGCGGGATCTCGAGGCCGTTCGCCTGGCCGAGCACGAAGTCGTCCGCGCCGTGACCCGGCGCGATATGCACGAATCCGGTACCGGCCTCGGTGGTGACGAAATCGCCGAGCAACAGCGGCACGTCGTAATCATAGCCCTGTCCGCGCAGCGGATGCGCGAGGATCGAGCCGGCGATCTCGGCGCCCGTGACCCGTGCCAGTTCCTTCACCGCCTCGATCTTGCCCGCCTGCTTGACCGAGTCGAGCAGATCGGCGGCAACGACCAGCTTCTCGCCGACCTGGGCGAGGCTGTTCTCGGCGACATCGGTCACCTCGATCACGACATATTCGAACTCCTCGCCGCCAGCGACCGCACGGTTGCCCGCCATGGTCCAGGGGGTGGTCGTCCAGATCACCACGGACGCGCCTTCCAGCGCCGGATGTTTCGCCTCGACCACCTTGAAACGGACATGGATCGTGGTCGACTTGTGGTCGTGGTACTCGACCTCGGCATCGGCGAGCGCGGTCTTTTCGACCACCGACCACATGACCGGCTTGGCGCCCTTGTAGAGACCGCCATTCATCACGAACTTGCCGATTTCGCGGGCGATCTGGGCCTCCGCCGGGAAGGTCATCGTAAGATACGGATCTTCCCAGTTGCCCGAGACCCCGAGACGCTTGAACTCCTCGGTCTGGATGTCGACCCATTTCTGGGCGAACTCCCGGCATTCCCGCCGGAACTCGATGACCGGGACATTGTCCTTGTCGAGACCCTTCTCGCGGTACTGTTCCTCGATCTTCCACTCGATCGGCAGGCCGTGGCAGTCCCAGCCGGGGACGTAGTTGGCGTCCTTGCCGAGCATCTGCTGCGAGCGGTTGATGACGTCCTTCAGCACCTTGTTGAGCGCATGGCCCATATGCAGGTTGCCGTTGGCGTAGGGCGGGCCGTCGTGGAGGATGAACTTCTCGGCGCCGGCGCGGCTTTCGCGCAGTTTCTTGCGCAGACCAATCTTCTCCCAGTGCGCCAGAATCTCTGGCTCGCGGGTCGGCAGATTGCCGCGCATCGGGAAATCGGTCTTCGGCAGAAAGACGGTCGTCTTATAGTCCACGCTCATCGGTTTTCTCTCTTGGCGGGCCACTCCGGCCCGCGTCCTCTCAGTCGGACAGTTTCTCCCGCGCGACTTCCACGTCGCGCGCGATTTGCGCCTTCAATTCGTCGAGGCCGCTAAATTTCATTTCCGGGCGGATAAAGTCAATGAATTGCACGCGGAGTTTCCGCCCGTAAAGATCCGGCGCCACATCGAACAGATTGACCTCCAGCAGCGGCCCCCTGTCGTTCACGGTCGGTCGGCGCCCGAAATTCGCGACCCCGTTCCACCATGTGCCGCTTGCAGTATCGCGTGCGCGCACCGCATAGACCCCGTGGGCCGGATGCAGGACATGCTCAAGCTGAAGGTTCGCGGTCGGAAAGCCGATGGTACGGCCGCGCCGGTCACCATGCACTACCTCGGCCTCGACTTCCCAGGGGCGGCCGAGCAGCGCGGCGGCGCCGCGCGGATCGCCTTCCTGCAGGCACTGGCGCACCCGGCTCGAGGAATAGACCGCGCCGTCCCGCTCGGTCACCGCATCGATGACCGAGACGCCGAACCCCAGCCTTATGCCGAATTCCTGAAGCATCTCGGGTGTCCCGCGGCGGCGGTGCCCGAAGAAGAAATCGTGCCCGATGATAACATGTCGGAGGCCGAGCCCTCGATGCAGGATCCCGGTAATGAAGTCCTCGGCGGAGAGATGCGAGAATTCCGTGTCAAAGCCGAGCTCGAACAGGATGTTGATGCCGAGACCGGCGATCGCCTCGGCACGCAGCGCCGCGGTCGTCAGCCGGAAAACCGCCGCGTCGGGCTGGAACAGCATGCGCGGATGGGGCTCGAAGGTCAGTACCGACGCCGGCGCACCGGCGAGCTGCGCCGCGTGCAAAGCCTGCCCGATCACCGCCCTGTGGCCAAGGTGAACCCCGTCAAAATTGCCGACAGCGGCAATAGCGCCGCGGTCGTCCGAGGTCACCTCCTCGAGACTTCGAATTATCCGCATGTTCCAGCCATCCTATTGCGGACGGCTGGGTACCATGATCAATGCGTCGCCGTCGATCACCAACTGCTCGTTCACAAGGCAGCGGGTGGCGAAATGGACCCGGCTTTTCTCTTCCTGGATCTCAAGCACTTCCACCACCGCCTTGACGAGATCGCCGTAACGGACCGGGGCGGTGAATTTGAGGTTCTGCTTCAGATAAATACTGCCCTGCCCCGGCATCACCGTACCGAACAGGGTGGAAAAGAACCCTGCGGACAGCATTCCGTGAACAATCCGCTCGCGGAAAATGGTTCCGCGCGCATAGTCCTCGTCGAAATGCAGGGGGTTGCGGTCGCCGGACACATCGGCGAATTCGTCGACCATCGGCCCTGTCACTTTCCGGGAGAACTCCGCGCGCATGCCCGGGGCGAGATCCTCCAGATAGTAGCGTCCGATTTTCTCCGGTGCGTGAGACACAACCGGAGACGTCAATCCTCCATCTGGGGACATCTCGGCTCCAATATTCGATTGTGCAGTGCAACAAAACAAATATAGCCGTAGAGCCGGAGCCGCTCAACTGATTAGATAAGAAAAACGCGGAAAACCGGAGGAAACCGAATCCATGACGGATATGAGCCAGCTGGGCGACGCCATTCTGGCCGCCCGGCTTGAGAGCAAGCTGCCCGCGCCGACCCGGCAATGGTACGGCAGCACGGATATCGAGAACGCCTATGAGGTGCAGGACAACGTTCTGGCGGAAATCCTGCGCCGGCGCGGCGGACAGATCATCGGACGCAAGGCCGGATGCACGAACCAGTCGGCCCGGGACCTGCTCGGACTCGACGGACCGTTCCATGGCGCCCTTCTCTCCGGTACGGAGAAACAAAGTCCGGCGCGGATCGCCCGGGAAGATTATCCGTTCATCATTCTGGAGCCGGAGTTCGCACTCCGGATCGGAACGGCGTTACAGCCCGGCGCAACTCCGCACACGGCGAAGAGCGTGGTTTCCGCCGTCGATGCGATCGTTCCAGCGATCGAGATCGTGTCTTCCTGCCACGACGAATGGACCGCCGCGGGACCGGCTCTGCTCATCGCGGACAACGGCTCGTCCTACGGCTGGGTACGCGGAGAACCGGTGACCGACTGGACCGTGGAGGATGTGATGGCCGCGCCAGTCGCTCTCAGCGTCGATGGCACCGAAGTCGCCTCCGGCAGCGCCGCCAATGTCGATGGTGGGCCGTTCGAGGTGCTGGCCTGGATGGCGAACCGGATTCCGCTCGAGGCCGGGAGTTATGTCAGTACCGGCACGACCACGAATGTGCATCCCGCCGAACGCGGGGAAACGATCGAAGCCCAATTCGGGCCGTTCGGGCATGTGAGGGTGGAAGTCGTCTGAGCGAAACGGTCGCTATCCTTACCTTCCGGCCTTACCTTCCGGTGAGGAGATATTCCGGCCCGAAGGACAGCGCCTCGCCCTGCAAACTGCAGGACAGGATCACGTCGGGCTCCCTGCCGTTGCCCGGGCAGGGGAGCTTGACGACGGTCCATTCCGACACGCGGCCGTAGCTGGATACCATGCCGACATTCGTTCCGATGACGGGCAAGCGGAGGATATTGCTGTAGAACCGGATCAGGTCGCGTTCGACGATCGCCGGGGAAAGGCTGAGCGGCTTGCCGGTCTCGTCGATACCGAGCCGGTCCGTAAGCTCGGTGCCCCAGAGACGGCAGCGCATCTCGAAAGGGTCGTCGGAGACCATCTCGTCAACATGGATCCAGCCGTGCCAGCCCCCGAAATCATAGAAATCGAACGCGGACCAAGCCGGAAGACTCGCCCCTTGGCATTTTCCGCGCCAGATCGCGACGAAACCAGCCAGCGGTCCGAAGATCTCATCAGGCGCGTCCAGAGGATGCAGACCGAATTGCCGATCATGATCAGACTTCGGTGCGACGAAAGGCTTCCAGGCTCTCTTGTTCACGACGTCTCCGATCACCTCGCCGGAGGGATATCGTACGCCTTGTCACCAGATGGTAACAGCGATCAAATCGGATCGATCGGCACCGCACCAGCGTGACCGATTTCCGGCTCCAGCAGGGCCGCCGCCGAAAGCAGCGCCGCCTCGCCGCGCGGACCGCCTACGACCTGCAGACCGACCGGCAGTCCCTCGGACGTGAAACCGGCCGGCATGGAGAGTGCCGGAAACGTCGTCAGCGTAATCGCATAGGCCATGGTCAGCCATTCGACGTAATTGTCGAACTTGTGCCCGTCGCATTGCTCGACATAGCGCTGCTCGACCGGATAAGGCCCGACGCAGGTCGCCGGCGAGAGCAGCAGGTCGTAGGTCTCGAAGAAGTCGACCGCGCGCTGGATATAAGCGCCCCTTGCCAGTTCGACCCGGGTGAAATCCTTGATGCTGTAGTCGAGCGCCTTCTCGATGTTCCAGACCACTTCCGGCTTCAGCTTGTCCCGGTGCTCCGCCAGCAACTTATGCTTCGTCATATAGAAGGCCTCGGCGCGCAGGGCCTGGAATATGTCCTGCACGTCGTGGAAATCGGGATGCGCCTCCTCGACCTTGACGCCGAGGGATTCGAATTTGAGCGCCGCCGTCTCGCAGATCTTCGCGACTTCCGGATCGACCGGCGTACAGCCCAGATCGCGCGAAAAGGCGACGCGCTTCGGCAGACGCGCGGCTTTCACCGCGTCGACAAAGCTTTCCGAAGGCCGCGCGAGGGAGATCGGGTCGCGCGGGTGTTCGCCCACCATCGCGTCCAGCATCAGCGCCACGTCGGACACTGTTCGCGCCATCGGGCCGGCCACGGGCAGGTTCGCGAACGGCGTGCCGGAAGGCCCCCGTGCGACCCGTCCCGGGCTCGGGCGCATTCCGACGATTGAGCAGAAGCTCGCGGGATTGCGCAGCGATCCTCCGGTGTCGGAGCCCTGCGCGAGCCAAGCCGTGCCGCTGGCCAATGCGGCGGCGGATCCGCCCGACGAGCCCGCGACGCTGCGTTCCTGATTCCAGGGATTGAGCGTTGTGCCCAGCACTTCGTTGAAGGTATTCCCGCCCGCGCCGAACTCCGGCGTATTCGCCTTCGCGTAGACGACGCCGCCATTCTTCTCCAGCGTCTCGACGACGATGTCTGATTTGTCCGGAATATGGTCCGCGAAAATCGGCGAGCCGAAGGTGGTCCGCACACCCTTCACCTCTTCCAGATCCTTGATCGCGACCGGCATCCCCATAAGCAACCCGCGATCCCCGGCAGGCTTCTCCATCAGCGCCTTCGCGTTGTCTCGGGCCCGCTCGAAGCAGAGGGTCGGCAGGGCATTGATTTTCGGTTCAACCTCCGTGACGCGGGCCTCCAGCGCATCCAGAAGATCGAGCGGAGTCACCTCGTCCTTCACCAGCAGATCGCGGATTTCGGTCGCATTTTTCCAGATAAGGGAGGTATCGCTCATGTCAGGACTCCAGACGCCGGGCGGCGGAAACTCGAAAGGCAGGAGGCGACAGATTAATGAAAAGCGGAGCGACCGCAATCGGAACCGCCGGACAATGGACTGTTGCCGGAACGGAGAGGGTGCCGCGTTGACATGAGGCAAGGCCCGTCGCAAGGTCTGGCTCCTTCCGGCGCCCTACCGTCACAGCCTGCCACCGGAGATCCTGGAATGCGGATTTCGCTCGACGAGCTTGAGAAAACCATCACCGCCGCGTTTGCCAACAGCAAGGTCGCGCCCGACACGGCTGAAATTGTGGCGCGCGCTCTCGTTCGTGCGGAAGCAGACGGTATATCCTCCCATGGAGTGGCGCGCGTCCCGCCCTATGCCGAACAGGCCAAATGCGGGAAGGTCGACGGTTTCGCGAAACCGTCCGCCAGCCGTCCGCGCCCCGGAGTCGTCAATGTCGACAGCCACATCGGTTTTGCCTTCCCGGCCATCGCGCTCGGCCTTGCAGACGGGATAAAGGCTGCTCGCGAGACCGGTATTGCCGCCATCGGGATCTCCCATTCGCACCATTTCGGCGTTGCGGGTCATCACGTGGAAGACGCCGCCGACGCAGGACTGGTCGCCCTCGCCTTTTCCAATACGCCTTCGGCGATCGCGCCATGGGGCGGCAACAAGGCGCTGTACGGCACCAATCCGATTGCCTTCGCCTGGCCGCGCACCGGGAAGGTCCCGATGGTGATCGACCTCTCCGTCTCCACCGTCGCCCGAGGCAAGGTCACACTGGCCGCCAAGGCCGGCAAACCGATCCCCGAGGACTGGGCATTCGACGCCGACGGCAATGCGACAACCGACGCAAACGCGGCATTGGCCGGGTCGATGGCGCCGCTCGGAGGCGCTGGCGCCGGTGCGAAAGGGGCCGCGCTGGCGCTTATGGTCGAGCTGCTCTGCGGCGCGCTGACCGGATCCAATTTCGGCTACCAGGGCACATCCTTCTTCGAGCCGACAGGGGCACCGCCCTCGATCGGACACATGATCCTGCTGTTCGATCCTGCGGCATTCGGAGGCGCGGAAAATTTCGCCGGCCGAGGCGAGGAGATGTTCGCGGAAATCATCGCCCAGGAGGGCGCACGTTTGCCGGGAGACCGCCGGATTGTCCTGCGCGAGCAGGCGGCTAAGGATGGCGTCGATATCCCCAACGCACTTTACGAAGACATCAAGGGCCGCGCCTCCGAGGCGTGACGCAAGAGACGATGAGCGATGACATTAAGATCCGTCCGGCAACCCGGGAGGACGTTCCGCAACTGTTCAAGCTGGTGCAGGGGCTCGCGGAGTATGTCAAGGAAACCCACCTGCTGAAAGCCACCGAGGCCGACCTGCTGCGCGACGGCTTCGGACCCGAGCCCCGCTTCAAGGCAATCGTTGCCGATGACGGCGACGGAACGCTGCTCGGCAACGTCATCTATTCTGCCAATTACTCGACCTGGATCGGCCGTTCGGTCTGCTACATCGACGATTTCTTCGTTTCCGAGGCGGCCCGCGGCAAAGGCCTCGGCAAGCGACTGATGGCCGCCGTCGCGGCCGAGGCCGTGGCGGCGGGACACGGTCGCATCGCCCTCTCCGTGCTGCACTGGAATCCGGCCCGCGAAGTCTATCACCGGCTCGGTTTCGAGCATGAAGAGGAATGGCTGCGCTATTCGGTATCGGGCGAGGCGCTGCGCAATCTTGCCGCCGCCGCGGATTGATATGGGCTTCGCACGCTTGACAGAGCACCGCGACTTGGTCGCCAATCTATAGTGATTTCCGACCAACGGAGGGTTGCAACCGTGAATATCGACGTCGCCGGTGAAGTGAACGTTCTCTGGGAAGAAGCCCAACTCATCCTCGCGACCTACGGGTTCGACGTTTTGGGCGCGATTTTGATTCTGCTGCTTGGCTGGATTATCGCCGGCTGGGCGAGCAGCGCAACGCGCAGCGCCGTCGAGCGGATTGCCTGGATGGACGGCACGGTCAAGCCGCTGATCGCCTCCATCGTCCGCTATCTCGTCATCGTCATCACCGTCGTCGCGGTACTGAACCGCTTCGGGGTCCAGACGACAAGCATCATCGCCGTACTCGGCGCCGCCGGCCTCGCCGTCGGCCTGGCGCTGCAAGGCACGCTCAGCAACGTTGCCGCAGGGGTGATGATCCTCTTCCTGCGCCCGTTCAAGGTCGGAGATTATGTCACTGCAGGCGGCAACGGCGGGACCGTCGCCGAAGTCGGGCTCTTCACCACCGAACTCACCACCCCGGACAATGTCTATATCTCCGTGCCGAACAGCCAGATCATCGGCGGTGCGATCTCGAACTTCTCGCGGCACTCGACCCGGCGCATCGATATCGTCGTCGGCATCGGATACAGCAGCAATATCGACACCGCCTTCGCCGCGCTGATGAAACTTGCGGAAGAGGACGGACGCGTTCTGGCCGACCCGGAGCCGCAGGTCAGCGTCCGGGAACTGGCCGACAGTTCGGTCAATGTGGGGCTGCGCTTCTGGGTCAATTCGGTGGATTACTGGCCGACCCTCTTCGATTTCAACAAGGCAGTGAAGGAAACGCTGGACGCGAACGGCGTCGAGATTCCGTTCCCGCAGCGCGTGGTCGAGATCAAGAACCCGCAATAGGCCGCGCGCTCAGTAGGTACGGCCGAGCTTCAGCCAGTCGTGACGGTCCCGGCTTTCGATCTCGATCGAGAAGACCGAACCGTCACGCAATACGGTCAGCGGAACGCGGGTTCCCGCCGGACCGAGCGCCCAGATCGCGCGGAAAAAACCTTCCATGTCCTTCACCGGCTCCTCCCCGACCGCGATCAGCAGATCGCCCCTCTCAAGACCGGCCGACGCACCGGGCCCGCCCTCGGCGAGGCCCGAGACCACCAGGTAGCCTCTGATCTCCGCGGGATAGATCCCGACCCAGGGCCGCGCCGGCTCGGTAGAGCGGCCGAAGGCGAGCAGATCGCCAAGCACAGGCTTCAGAAGATCGATCGGCACGAACATGTTGCCGGCCTCGCCACTTCCGCCCGCGTCGCCGAGGATCAGAGAGCCAATGCCGAGCAGACGCCCATCCTCGCCGAACAGAGCCGCACCGCCGAATTCGGAGATTGGCGGAACGGTGAAGACCGCCCCCTCGATAAGGTATTCCCAACCGCCCGCGAAAGGCTTCACCGCCCGCACCTGGACGGGATGGGCCGGCACAGGCCCGACACTGGCGGCGAGCAGTGTCTGCAGATGTTCGATCTCGCCGGATACGCCGAGCGCGACGGCCGGCACGTCCAGGCCTTCGTGGGCGCGCAGCAGACCGAAACCGGTCGCGTGGTCATAGGCGACGATCTCGGCCGGAAAACGACGCCCGTCACGGTCGGTGACGGCGACCTCGTCAGCTTCGAGGATCAGGTACCCGATGGTCAGGATAAGGCCGTCTCCGGCGATGACCACACCTGCGCCCGCCCGCTCGGTGCCGAGGCGCGACGCCGTTCGTGAATCGCCCGGTACATGGGCTTCGATCCGAACGACGCTGAGCAGCGGATTGGTCGGTTCGGCCTCCGCGCGCCCGGAGAACGTGGCGAGCAGTACCGCGCACAGAACCAGAAACAGCAGCCGCGGCCCGGCTCGCGCTTTATGCCGCATCTGCATCGCCCTCCCCTCCATTCGGCGGTGCCGGGGATCGGATACCGCTCCAACCGATATATGGCGTCATCGGTGCCGGCCAAGAGCAAAGGGCCGCACCGCGATGGCGTGCGATGGGGCTGCGCGCGAAGCATGGATCTATGTTATTGTTCGCGAACGAATTCGATCCTCGACCTGGCAGGTGATGAATGGCGAGAGACCACGCGAAGAAAAAAGCGCTGGAGGCGCTGGAAGCGACCGGCAACAACCGCCGGGAGGCGGGCCTGCTCCTCAGGGTCTGGGCCGAGGCCGACGAGAAGTTGAAATCGGAGCTGGTCGCGCCTTTCCTCAACAATATCTGTGCGCTCACGGTGCAGAGTGCCGCGGCGGGACTTGCCGCACGGCGGAAACCGGGAACGCGGCGCGCACGTCCGGCGGACCAGGCTGCGTCCTTGCTTGAAGCCATCAGCGGAGGCGGGGCCCAGACAATGTCCAGTTCCCGCAGCTCCGCACCGCCGCCACCGGCAAGCAGCGCGCGGCACCGTCAGGCGGTCACGCTTCTCGCATCCGCCTTCAAGCCGACAAACTCGAAGTCCTGAAGCAGAAAAATCTACCGGCGGCGCTTACTTCGGCCGCGCCTCCACCATGTTCTCGTAGAGATTGGCGAGATAGGTCGGGTCCGCGCCGATGCTGACCTGCTGATTCGTCCGGTTGCGGATTTCAGCCGTCTCAGCCACGCCGGCAGCAACCATCTCCGGAGTCGGCTCGTCCGGAACGATAACCTGACCGTTCTTGATGAGGCCGGCCAGCATGTCCTGGGAGTGCTTGCGGAATCGCTGGAACGACGAGTCCATGCTACCGCTATCCCGCTTGGAGCGCGGATTCGAAGCCCGAGACAAGGCCATGGAGAAGATATCGAGGATCAAGTTCGGATTGTAAGTCTCGATCCAGCCGTCAAGCATGGCACCGAACACGGCCTCGACATAGACCCGTGCACCGCGCTGCCCCATCAGACCGCCCGCAAGGGTCCGGTCGGCCGCACCGACCATCTGATCGGTCGGCTGCTTCGGAACGATGGCGAAACCGGCGAGCTCCAGTGACTGAACGACACCTTCGGCATCCTTCTTGTACTGCTCCCACTCGTTTTCGATCAGGAAGGATCCGAGAATGTCGACCTGATCGTTCTGCACACGATTCAGGAACCGCGCGAATTCCTTCGCAACGTGCTCGACGACGGAAAATTCCTGCACCGGCTCTCTGCCGCGCATCGCAAACTCCAAAACCTGGCCGTTCTTCGCCGCGGCCGCGCCGCGAACCAATTCTCAAGCCCCGATGGTGCCGGACGATGGCCTACCGACCGGAAATAAATCTAAAATCCGCGCAAACTCTAGCCGATACATACATTAAAAAACAATGGCATCGTTCCGAATTGACACGGAAAAAGACCTGCGGAGTGCGGAAGCGCACGTCTTGGGCGATCAGCGCGGGGCCCGGGTCAGAAATCGCGGAGGAGCCTGCATGTCGCTCCCAACGTCCGGTTTACGGGCCGGACGAACCTGACGCCGCGGCGCATCCATGTCGCGCCAGTCACGTTCGGTCTCGAACGGTTGCCCCTGCAACGCCTCACGAATGATCGCGTGAGCCAGATGTTCGGCGGCCATACCGATATCGCCGCGCTGCCAGCCCGGCAGGGCATCGAATGCCGCACGCGCCATGAACCGGTCGATCTGCTTGCCGGACGTATAGGCGCGGCGGATCTCGCGCGTCACCTTATCGGACGGGCCGAGCTTTTCGGCAACGGTATCGGAAAGAATGCCAAGGGCTCTGCGATCGGTGGTCTCAAAGCTCGCCATCTAGCGCTCCGGGTGACTGGACGGAGACAAGATAAGCATACGGACGCACTCTGTCATCGGCTTCGTGAGTTATCCGAACTTGCGGACCGCGGTTCGCAGACCGCTCAGCACCTGATCCTCAAGGATCCCGCCATTGTCGGTAATGCGGTCAGCGATGACGACATACATGGCGTCGATATGCAGTTGCAGGATTTCGAATTGAATACGGCCGATCTTGGTTCGTCCCGTGACGAAATCGTTGAGCGTCGTCGCGATCAGACTGAGCACGTTGTAGCCGATGGTACCGCCCATGCCTTTGATCTGCAGACTCTCGTCGAATACCAGTGAAAGGAGGTCCCGCTGCTCCATGTTGCCATCGATGAGTTCCTGCACCGCGGCACGCAAAGTCCGGAGCCGACCCGCCAAATCGACCACGAACCGCTCCCGGGATTCGTTCACGACGGCTTCAAGGCGCCGCAGGACAGCCGGGCTCAACCGAAGGTCCATACCCGTGGTGCTGTTGACAGCACGCGTTCTCAGCTCTTCGACCGGAGGGAGAAGTATGGCTTTCGCAGCGGTCAAAACGGTTCCCAGCCTGCCTATTGGCGACGATCAGGCCCGTCATACGGCAGCTGGCGCCGCCGACGATCGGGTCCGAAATATTTGTCACTGTCAACGAAAGCGCGCGGATGCGCAATAATTCCGACCATACGACGGTAAAAACCCTCGACGCCATAGGGTTTTGCGATGAACTCGGTCACCCCGGCATCGCGGGCATCGAAGACATGGTCCTTGGCCGACAAGGCGGACATCACAAGGATCGGTATCTGGCGCGGCGCTCCCGTTTTCCCGGTCCGGACCTCACGGATCAGTTCGAGCCCACTTTTCGGCGGCAGATGCAATTCGGTCAAAAGAACGTCAACGATGTTCGACTTGAGAGCCGCAACGGCCTCGTCGTAACCATGCGCGACGAACACGGTCGTGGCACCCATCGTGAGAAGCAGGTCGCGCGCAAGGTCCGCAGAGAGCTGATTGCTGTCCACGATCAGGAAATGAACGTTACTGAAATCGACTTTTTCCGTCATGAACGGATCGGTCCCTTAAACTTCGCCATGATCCATACCTCATTCAAACCGACGGCCGCTTCCCCAAAATGCCGGCTTGTCGCGCGCTTCCCGCACGCCGGAGCACAAATCGTACCACGTACTCTTTCTGTCGGACGGAAGGTCGCCTGAAGCAGGCTCCTGTGGTTCCATAAGGTAAGATCGACAAACCGCGTGAAAATCTAACGAAATCGACCGCATAAACCAATGTCGGACATGAACAGCACAGAGCGACTGATCCTCCATTTCAAAAACAACCGCGCAGGCGAAGACGTTTTCCGCTTCACGGACGAGCGGATTTCAACGGCGATCGAGCGTCACAAAGATATCTCGGATCGCATCGAAATCCGCGTCGATTGGGATCTCGATAATTTCGAAAAATCTATGCGCGACGCCGACGCCCTGGTGACTTGGGATCTTCCGACGGAAAACCTGGCGGAGCGCGCGCCGGCACTGCGCTGGATCCATATCATCGGCGCCGGGGTCGAACATCTTTGTCCGCTGACCTGGCTCCCGGAGCGGACCGTCCTGACGAACAACCGCGGCATCCATGCGGAGAAGACGGCTGAATCCGCGGCAATGGCGGTGCTGATGCTGCACAACCGCATTCCTGCCTATGTAACGGACCAGCGTGCCGCACGATGGAATCCGGTCTTTGTTCCTCCGGTCAGTGGCAAGACGGTTGCCGTGATCGGAGTCGGAGAGATGGGCGGGGCTGCCGCGAGGAGTTTCAAGGCGCTCGGGCTCCGCGTGCTCGGAATCAGGCGCGGCGGCGTCCCGCACCCCGCTGTCGATCGCATGTACGCTCCGGAGGGGCTGCACCGGGTTCTCGCGGAAGCGGATTTCGTCCATATCACGCTGCCGCACACCCCCGAAACGAGAGGCCTGATTGACAAAGCCGCCATTCGGGCAATGAAGGCGGGGGCCGGCCTGATCAATTTCGGCCGCGCCCTGGTGCTCGATCACGCGGCGCTCGCCGAAGCGCTCAGGGACGGCCATCTCGGCGGCGCGTTCCTCGATGTGCACGACCGGGAGCCTTTACCGGGAGACTCCCCGCTTTGGGATGTGCCGAACCTGATCCTGACGCCGCATGTCACGTCGGACGACGATACGTCCTACACGCCGGCGACGCTCGATCTCGTGATGGAAAACTGCCGCCGGCTACTGAAAAGAGAAGATTTGAAAAACATCGTCAACCCAACGTTAGGCTATTAATCCTCACAACGTTGAAACGCTGTCCGCCCGCTCCATTTCGTGCTGTCCTGCTTCTCTCGGACGGGAACAAAAAACGGCCAGAATGAAGATTTCTTCTGCATCGCTCGACGGTCCGGATGATCCGCGAAAGGCTCTGACATCGGATATCCATCTGCGGGGCTTCGACTACTGGCGCTCCATTGCCGGTTCCGCCTCTCTTCCATTGCGCGAGGCTTTCGAGCCGGCGGATGTTCCCGATCTTCTGCCGCATTTGATCCTGCTGGAAGTGACCGAAAACCCGATCGATTTCCGCTACCGCGTGATCGGCGGCGTCGTCCGTCAGCACTTGCTCGGCAATTATACCGGACGTTGGATCTCCTCGATCCCGCATCAGGCGGCGCCGAGCACCATTCACAGCAATCTGGCGAAAGCCGTCCGCAACCGGAGCCCGCTGCTTTCCGACACGCCTTATATCGGACCGCAGAAGGATTTCCTGAAAAGCGACGAGCTCATCCTTCCGCTGATGGAGGCGGACGAGCGCGTGTCCCGTCTTCTCGTCCTGCTCGACTTCGTGAGAAGGCCGCTCGAAGAACGATTTTCCGGAAGGTGAAAGAGCGGCTCCGGCAACAGTCTGTTCGGGATTGCCGCATATCGCGCATATCGTGGAAATGTTAGATTCTCGCGATGTCGATACCCACGAAAATCGATCTGAACCGGGACACCATCCGGTCGGGCCATATCCGGTCCCTGATCCGCGCGCATGCCACCAGCTATCGCGTCCTCACGGACGAAGAGCTGCATGCATCCCTGACCTCGATGTTTCCGGAAGACGGGCCGCAGGGTGACGCCTGGCTGTTCGGGTACGGCTCGCTGATCTGGAACCCTACCATCCATTTCGCCGAATCGCGCTGCGCGACGGCCCATGGATATCATCGCCGTTTCTGCCTGCAGACCCATCTCGGACGCGGTTCGCCGGAGACCCCGGGATTGACGCTGGGGCTCGACCGCGGCGGCTGCTGCCGCGGGGTCGCCTTTCGCATTCCGCGAGAGACGGCTCTGGAGGAACTGGAGATCGTCTGGCGGCGGGAGATGGTGAGCGACGCCTACATCCCGCGCTGGCTGACCCTTTCGAGCGAGGAGGGGCCGATCCGCGCCATCGGCTTCGTGATGAACCGCGATCACGAGCGCTATGTCGGTCAGCTTCCGGAAGAGGAAATGGCCCGCACCATCGAGCGGGCCCACGGTTTTCTCGGCCCCTGCGCCGAGTATCTCTTCAACACGGTCGAGCATTTGGACGAACTCGGCATCCCCGACCGCGGCCTGACGCGCTTGCGCGACCGGGTTTCGGAAATCAGATCCGCCGCCGGCGACCCCTCGGACTGACATCCGTCTCAACCGCAAGACCGGATTTATGTAAGGGAAAATCCGTCTTCCGGACGGCGCTCTCCGGCGATAAAACGATCCTGCGCTTTCGAAAGGACGCGTTATGACCGTGAAGCCCCTCGCCGCGAAGTCTCTCTTCACCCGGACCGATCTGACGTCCCGGGACATTCAGAGCACGGACGACCTGGAAGACATAGAGGCCCTTATCGGCCAGCAGCGCGCGCTCGGGGCGGTCCGGTTCGCCGCCAGTATGCAGCAGCGCGGCTACAATCTGTTTGTCATCGGCCCGAAAGGCTCCGGCCGCCACATGGCGGTCAAACGTTTCCTGGAAGAACGGGGCGGCGAACTCGATGCCCCGCCTGATTGGGTCTATGTCCATAACTTCGACAAGCCTTATTCGCCGAAAGCGATAGCCGTTCCGGCAGGGCGAGGGGAACCGTTCCGACGGGCCATGCTGGAACTGGTCTCGGATCTGAAAGCGGTCATTCCGACGCTCTTCGAGAGCGAGGATTACCGGCTGCGAACAGATGCCGTGAACAAGACGGCGGCCGAGAAGCAGCAACACGCGCTTGAGGGCGTCGACAAGGAAGCGCGCAAACACGGCCTCACCCTGATCCGCACGCCGCAGGGCTTCGCCTTCGCGCCGCTCTCCGGCAAAAAGCCGATGGCGCCGGAGACATTCCAGCAACTCCCGGAAGAAGCGAAGAAGCGCTATCAGGACGCCACAAAGTCGATGATGGAGGAGCTGCAGAAGGTCCTCCACGGCCTGCCGATGATCGAGCGCGACCGGCTGCGCGCACTCCGCAAGATCGCCCGCGAGACCGCCCGGCACGTGATCGACCAGGAAATTTCCGACGTCGAGAAGGTGATGACCTCCTGCGATGCGGTACTGTCCTATCTGAAGACCGTCGCCGACGACATGGTCGAGCATATCGGCCTTTTCATGCATTCGGAGGAGGAAGGACCGCTCGCCCTGCCGAACGGCGGCGGCGAAAGCGCGGTCGAGAGCGATCCCTCGACCCGATATCAGGTCAATGTCCTGGTCGCCAACCGTCCGACGGACGGCGCACCCGTCATCATCGAGGACCACCCGGCACTCAGCAAACTGGTCGGGCGGATCGAACACTATGCCCGCATGGGTACGCTGATCACCGACTTCACCCTGATCAAGCCCGGCGCGCTGCACCAGGCCAATGGCGGTTTCTTGCTGATTAACGCCGACAAATTGCTGCTGAACCCGATGAGCTGGGAAGCCCTGAAACGCGCGCTCTACGCCGGGCAGATCACCATCGAATCGCCGTATATGACTTCCGCGACAGCGACCGTGGTCTCGCTGCAGCCGGATCCGGTTCCGCTCGACCTGAAGATCGTCCTATTCGGCGACTACCGTCTCTATCTCCTGCTCTCCTCCCTCGATCCCGACTTTCAGGATCTCTTCAAGGTCGCCGCGGATTTCGAGGAAGTCCTGGAGCGGACGCCGGAAAACGACCAGCTCTTCGCCCGCCTCGTCGCCACCATCGCCCGCAACAACAAGCTGCGCCCCTTCGCCCGCGACGCGATCGAGCGGGTCATGGAACATGCCGCCCGGATCGCCGGGGACGCCGAACGCGTGTCGACCCGCGTCGGGCTGATCGCCGACCTGATGCGCGAGGCGGATCACTGGGCGGGAGAGGTCAAGGCCAAGAGCGTTGCGCGCACGCATGTGCAGGAGGCGATCGACGCCCAGATCCACCGCGCCGACCGGGTCCGCGAACGCTCGATAGAGCAAATCACGCGTGGAACGGTGCTGATCGATACCGACGGCGCGAAGGTCGGGCAGGTGAACGGGCTTTCCGTGCTGCAGATCGGCAGTTTCGCTTTCGGCAAGCCGAGCCGGATCTCCGCCACCGTCCGCACCGGCGCCGGAAAGGTCGTCGATATCGAGCGCGAGGTCGAGCTCGGCGGCCCGCTCCATTCCAAGGGCGTGATGATCCTCTCCGGCTATCTCGCCCGGACCTATGCGCCGGACGCGCCGATGTCGCTCGCGGCGACCCTGACCTTCGAGCAATCCTATGGCGGGGTCGACGGAGACAGCGCCTCCTCGGCCGAACTCTATGCCTTGCTCTCCGCCCTCTCCGAGGTGCCGGTCGACCAGTCGCTCGCGGTCACCGGATCGGTGAACCAGATGGGCGAGGTCCAGGCCATCGGCGGGGCGAACGAGAAGATCGAGGGTTTCTTCGACGTCTGCGCCGCGCGCGGCCTGACCGGCAGGCAGGGCGTGCTGATCCCCGCCTCCAACGTGAAACATCTGATGCTGCGCGACGATGTGGTGCAAGCCTGTAAGGAAAAGAAGTTCCGTATCCTGCCGATCCGGACCATCGAGGAAGGCATCGAAACCCTCACCGGCAAGAAGGCGGGCGCGCGCGGCGCGGACGGCAAATATCCTTCCGGCAGCATCAACCGGCTGGTCGAGGACCGGCTGGTCGCCTTCGCCAAGGCGCGCTTCAAGGCGGCGGCAAAAGCGAAGACAGGGCAGTAGCTAGAGATACGTCCCGGCCAGCGTCACCAGCTTGCCGCCGAGGCCGAGTTTGAAGCGGGAGACGCCGGGCATATGCAGCCCGTCGACGCCGCCGAGATCGAGCCACTCGACGCCGAGCCCCTTCAGCTTTTCGATGGCAGCCCAGAGCAGCAGATTGTGGGCGTGTTCTTCCCGGCCTTCGAGCCCGGTCCAGCCGACGTAGTAAGTCGCCGCCTTGCCGTGGCGGACGGTCAGGATCGCGGCGATCGGCTCGCTTCCGGAATAGGCTGTAAAAACCTGAACAGCGCGCTTGTCCCGCCCGCTGTCGGCGAGCGCCGCGACGAAGGCGCCGGCAGGGGCGCGGAACTTGCGCCGCTTCCTGTGCTGATCGTGGCGGGAGAGCAGCCATTCCATCGGCGCTCCCCCGTAGCCGCTGCGGACCCGAAGTTTCGCGCCCTCGGCGGCCGTCAGCTGATTGCGCCATTTCACGTGCAGCCCCGCCCGAAGCGCGTCGAGATCGGGCCGCAGGTCGAGCCAGACGGTGCTGTACCCGGTCACCATAGGGCGCATCCCGACCGCCCCCATCTGCGCATCGCTCTCCGCGCCGGCGGGCAGTTCCGGCGTCAGGAAGAAGAGGTTGAGCTTCGCCACCGGATAGCGGCGCTTGATAAGACGGAAGACCGCCCCACGCTCGACATCGCTGACCGCGGCGAGAAAGACCGGGCCGCGGGTCAGTTTGGCCATGCGGAAACCGCCGGGAAAACGCCATTCGAGCAGCAGCGCCGCCGCCACCCGGTCTGGCCCGCGCATGAAGACGACCGGCATCGGCCGGTAGCCGGAGGCCCGTGCCATGGCCGCGCCATAGGCCGAGCATTGTTCGAGCGGCAGGCGTTCGGCCGCAGCCGTCAGCTCGTCCCACTGGCGCTGGTCGACCGCGTCCCAGAGCGCGACGATCCCGTCCAGTTCCTCCCCGCGCCTGTCGCTGCCGGCGCCTGACGCCATTGCCGTTTCCCCTCGCCCGCCTACGCGGCTAGTCTTAGCCCATGTCCCTGTTCGCACAATTCAAAAAGCCGCCGCTGATCCACGGGCACCGGATCCCGGGCCGCCGTTTCACGCGCTGGGCCGCGCTGTATTTTATCGGTTTCGTGGCGCTGCCGATTCTCGCCGTCACGCTGGCCCTCGACCTTGTCGGCTACTTTGTAGCAGTCAAGCTGTTCGGCGCCTCCTGCTACGGCCTGCTCTGCTTCTTCTGATCAGGACTTGCCTTCGGGTAAATCGATCCCGGCGAGTTTCTGGAACACTTTGATGACGGCGGAATCGTCCTCTGTGCCGAGCCCGGCCGCCGCCGCGCCGAGGAACTGCTGGTGCGCCGCCGCAGAGAGCGGCAGCGGGAAGGTGAGCTGCTTGCCGGTCTCCAGCACGATCCCGAGATCCTTGACGAAGATGTTCACCGCGCTGAGCGGGGCGTAATCGCCTTCGAGGATATGCGGCACCCGGTTGTTGAACATCCAGGAGGCGCCGGCGGAATTGGAGATCACCTCGAAGAGATCTTCCGGCGCCACCCCGGCCCGGATACCGAGCGCCATCGCTTCCGCCGCGGCGGCGATATGCACGCCGGCGAGGAGCTGGTTGATCGTCTTCACCGTGGAACCCGGTCCGGCTTGATCGCCGAGCCGGTAGACCTTGGACGCGATACCGTCGAGCAGGAAGCCCGCAGCCTCGAAGGCTTCGGGCTTGGCCGATCCCATCACCGTCATCTCGCCCGTGGCCGCCTTCGCGGCGCCGCCGCTGACCGGCGCATCGACCATCAGGATGCCGTATTCGGCAAGCCGTGCCTCGAGATCGCGGGCATAGGCCGCCGGTACCGTGCTGCTGGCGACGACGACCGCGCCTTTCTTCATGTGCGGCACGGCACCGGTCTCGCCGAAGAGCACGCTCTCCGTCTGGTCCGCATTCACAACGAGGACAAGCAAAGCATCCACGTGCGGCGCGAGTTCCGCCGGGCTCGCCGCACCCTTGCCGTCGTTCGCAGCGAAATCCGCCACCGACTCCGCGCGCACGTCCGTGCCCCAAGTCTCGACACCGGCCGCCACCAGCGACTTCGCCGCGCCCATGCCCATGGAGCCGAGGCCGATCACCCCGGCAATCTTCCCACTCGTCATCGTCTTCTCCCTAGATCAGCCCGCCATTCACATGGATGACCTGGCCCGTTATGTAGCTCGCTTCTTCCGAGGCAAGAAAGGCGATCAGTGCGGCGACCTCGCCCGGCCTGCCACGGCGCCCCATCGGGATCGACGGCACGAAGGCATCGACCGCGCCCGGTTTCAGCGCCGAAGGCGTGCCCGCCTCCTTCTCGATGAAGCCCGGTGCGACGACATTCGCGGTCGCGCCCGACGGCGCCAGCTTCAGGGCGAGCGCCCTGGCCGTCGCCTCGAGCGAGGCCTTCGCGCCGGCGGTCGCCGGGAAGGACGGCAGGTCCGTGCGCCAGACATGCGGGCCGAAAGCGCTGACAGCGACTACGCGCCCGCATGGTGCGGCTTCGAGAGAGGTCAGCGCCGCTTCGGCCATTTCGAAGAAGGAACGCGCGATGGCGTCGTGCGCCGCTTCGAAGGTCTCCGTTCCCGCCTCGCCGAGCGGGGCCCGGTCGGCATAGCCAGCATTGGCGACGAGAATGTCGAGGCCGCCGAAGAGTTCGGTGCAGCGCGCCACGAGCTGCCGTCCCGCCCCAGGATCGCCGAGATCGGACAGCACTGTCTCCACCGCGCAGCCGGCGCCGCGAATCTCGTCCGCGACCGCCGCCAGGGCAGCCGCGTTAGATCGCGTATGTAGAAGGAAACGGTCCCCCGGCCGGAGCAGCCGCCGCGCCGTCGCGGCGCCGATTCCCGTCGCCGCCCCCGTCACCAGAATGGTCCTCGCCGTCATGGCTCCCCCGCATCGAAAAGAGCCCGCACTTTTGCACGCAGCACCGTACTGCAAAAGGGGTGCGCGGCCGGAAAGACTGTGTTCTAGATCCAGCGCCGAACCCGGGCCTTGTAGTCGGTATAGGGCGTACCGAACTTGCGCTCTAGATAGGCTTCCTCGCGCAGGATGACGCCATACTTCATCACGCCGACAAAGCCGATGATGACCGCAAGGAACCAGAACGAATCGCCAAGCAGGCCGACGCCGGCAAGCAGGATCGCCATGGCGAGATACATCGGATTGCGGGTATGGGCGAAGATGCCGGAGGTAACGATCGCCGTCGACGGCACCCACGGTTTCACACTGGTTCCCGCTCGCTTGAACTGGCGCTCTCCCGCGACGGCAAGGGCAATGGCGCCGGCGATGAGCGCCGGACCGAGATAGAACCGCGCCCAGTCCGGGGCGAACGCCCGCGGCCAGAGGTAATCCAGGCCAAATCCGGCAAGGATCGCAATCAGCAGAATAACCGGGGGCGGCAGGATGACTCCCGCCGTGTCCTTCTTGGCCGCACTCTCTGCATCACCGCTCATCAGGATCCCCTCCCAACGTCACCTGAAATGTCGGACGCCGCGCCGCCGCTTCAAGAGGCGGGCGTGGCGGCGGGCTCCTTTTCGACACGCAGCCATGGCCAGCGCGCCCGGTAAGTCTCGCATTTATAGTCGAACTGATGCGGCGTCGGGTTCATCGGGTTCCAGCGCAGAATGCCGTCGAACATGTCGGCGAAACCGTAAGGCGCATGGACCTCGCCTTCCGACGAGATCCCGCAGCAGGTCCCCGCGACGACGAAACGCTCGATCCCGGTACGCGATTCGGAAATCGGCGGGTAGGGCACGCCGAACCGCTGTTCATACCAGAGCGGAACCCGCGCCTGGTTGCGGATCTCGATCTCCACCTCAAGATCGCCGAACAGCGCCTCTCCCCGCCGGATCACCGCGTCCTCTGCTTCGTAGCTGGTCTCCGGGTCGAAATAGAAAATGTCGTAATCGCGGATATTCTCGGTCAGAGGGCGATCCGAGAGGGCATTCCAGACCGTGCCGAAAAGACAGCCCGCAACGACCCAGCAATCCTCGACGCCAAGCTCCGGCAGCCGCTGGAGGAGTTCGCGGTTGACCGGATTCTCATGAACGAGCGCAACAAACCGCTCCCGCAATGCCGCCTCGCCCATTCTCAGGTCCCCCAACTTTTCGGCTATGTGAAATACATCCCAAACACGGGCGCGAATCGGCGGTCAAGCGATTGACGACATCCACTGGCGCTCCTTAAGAAATCTACGTCTCTATTTCCCCTGGCCGTCCTCTGGCCGGCTCAAGGACCATCGCCGGATGCCCGCTGCAACGCTCGCGCGCCACGCTCTCAGCCTCGCCATCGCCGCCGCCGGCGGGTGGCTTTTCGCCCTGCTGCACGTGCCGCTGCCCTGGCTGCTCGGTCCGATGCTCGCGATCGCGGCGATCAGTATGAGCGGCTACACGCTCTCGATGCCGAAAGGCGCGCGGCAAGTGGGGCAGCTTCTGCTAGGGACCGGGATCGGGCTCAACTTCACGCCGGAGGTCGCTGCCTTCGTCGCGCAGCATATCGTCGTCATGGTGATCTGTGCCCTCACCTCGATCGGCTTCGGGCTGATCTCGGCGCTGTATCTCCGCAAAGTCGCCAAGGTCGACATCGCGACCGCCTTTTTCTCGAGTCTGCCGGGCGGTGTGGTGGAAATGGCCCTGCAGGCGACCCGCTGGGGCGGCGAAATGGCACCGGTCTCCCTCGCCCAATCGCTCCGCATTCTCTGTGTCGTCACAACGATCCCCACAACCCTCATCCTGATCGGCGCGACCGGGCATTCTCCCTTCGAGGCGGCGAAACTGCCGTTCGAGCCGGCCGGGTTTCCATTTCTGATCGCCGCCTCGATCCTCGTCGGCGGGCTCATGGCCTGGCGCCGGATCACCAATGCCTGGATCCTCGGCCCGCTGATCGCCGCCGCGTTCATCACGGTGCTCAAGCTCGATCTGTCCGGCATGCCGCGCGAACTGCTCAATCTTTCGCAGGTCCTGATCGGCTGCTTTATCGGCTTGCGCTATCGCCGCGAACTCGTACTCTCGCTGCGCGGCTTCCTGCCGCACGCAGTCGTCAGCACAATCGTACTGGTCGGTCTCAATGTCGCCTTCGGGATCGGGATTGCCGGTATCACCGGGTTGCCGGCCTCGACCATGGTGCTGTCCGTCTCGCCGGGCGGCATGGCCGAGATGAGCATCACGGCGGCGGTTCTGGAACTCGGCGTGCCGCTCATCGCGGCTTTCCACATCGTCCGGATCTTCCTCGTCATCGGACTTTCCGGACTGATCTTCCGTTATGTCCTCAGCCCATGGACCTAACCGCCGGCCATACACCGACCGACCGCCAGTTGATCTGCATCAATGTTTCCCCCGATGCAGCGTGGAAGATGGTTTAGACCTGAAATAGCGGAAAAACACGGGGATTTCGGCGATGTTCCTCCGGCACACCATGAGTTCGACGATCATCGGCCTGATCGGCATCGCAGCGCTGACCTGGTTCGTCGCCTTCACGGCGGGAGAATCCATCGGGAATTTCTGGAACCCGGCCGGGATCACCATCGTGCTCGGCGGCACTGTCGCCGCCACTTTCATCGCCTTCAGATCCAACCAGCTTGCCGCGATTACCGGCGCAATCGGCGCAATCTTCCGCGACGAACGCTCGATCAATGCCGATATCAAGCACCTGGTGCAGATCGCACGGCTCTACCGGGGTGGGGATATTCCGCAAACTCAGGAAGCCATCAACAAGCTGACCAATCCGTTCCTGCGCCTCGGCCTGCAATTCGCCATCGACGGCACGCCGATCGACGACCTGATGCATGTGATGAACTGGCGCATCCAGAAGCTCATCGAGCGCGAGACCGCGGAGGCGAAACTGTTCCGGATGCTGGCCTCCTTCTCTCCCGCCTTCGGCATGCTCGGCACGCTGGTCGGTCTGATCGGTATGCTCGCCAATCTCGGATCCGGCGACCTGAACCTGATCGGACAGAACATGTCGATCGCCCTCATCACTACGGTTTACGGCCTGATGCTCGCGAACATGGTCTTCAAGCCCGTCGCCATCAAACTCGAACAGCGCACGGCCCAACGGGTGGCAATGATGAACGTGCTGCTCGAAGGAGTGATCCTGCTACGCATGGGACGCGGTCCCGGCACGATCGCAGACCAGATGCAAACGCTGGTGCGCAATTATCGCGACGAAATTCAGGACTGATCCCATGGGACCGGAGAACACCCCCCGCACAGCCTCAGAGGGCGACGACCGGCGTTCCTATGCTGCCGGCATGCGCCGCGCGGGCGGCGCCCGGACCAAGGGAGCCGATGCCGACAGCGACGAAGAGAGCTGGATGACCACCTATACCGACATGGTCACGCTGCTGCTAACCGTGTTCGTCATCCTGATCTCCATGTCCACCTTCGAGAAGCCCGGGATCGAGCTCGAAGCCGAGGTTCCCGCCGTCGAAGAACCGGAAAACCCGTTCGAGTCGATTTTCAACGCCCTGGCACCGGAGACCCAGCCGCGCCCGCAGGAAGTCGACGTGACCGACGAGGAAATGGCACGTCTGGATGCCCTGGAAAACTGGAGCCAGCGTGTGACCTCGGTGCTGCAGAGTTTCCTCGACAGCAACGACGCCCTGGACGGCGTGCAGGTCCGCGTGATGGATTTCCGCATCATCGTGGTCCTGCGCAACAAGATCCTGTTTCCCTCCGGAAGCGCGGCGCTCGAGGCACGCGGCCGGCAGGCGATCGACGCCCTTGCGGATATCCTTCGGGGGATCACCACACCGATCATCGTCGAGGGGCATACCGATAATGTGCCGATCAGCTCCGGGATTTACCCGTCGAACTGGGAGTTATCCAGCGCCCGCGCCGCAAGCGTCGTGCGCCGTCTGGTCGCCAGCGGGGTCGACCCGAAGAAGCTGCGCGCTGTCGGCCGCGCCGAAACAGAACCGGAGGCCGACAACGCCACACCGGAGGGCCGCGCCCGCAACCGCCGCGTGACGCTGATTATTACCCCACGTCTGGAAGAGCGAATCAGGTAGAATCGGAACCCGGGCGACCATTGGAGATGACGGCAAGCGGATGAAAACGCAGGAAACCGAACTGATCCGGCGCGCGCAGTCGGCGGCCGAAACCGACACGCCGTGCAGCATCCTGATCCTCAATCTCGCCGGCATTCCACATATCGAGGACCCGGTTTTCTTCCGTATCCTCGTTACCAGCCTGGAAAAGCGGGCAGGAATGCTCAAGGCGGACCGGTTCAATCTCGTCGGCCATCGCCTCAGCTTTGTCGTGGAGGCAAGCGCGGCGGCGGAACTGGAACGGGCCATAACGCAACTCTCGGAACTGCTGCTCAGTCACGGAAAGGCCGAGATCGAGATCATCCGCTTCGACATTCCGGCCAAACTCGATGCCTTTTTCGAACAAGCGCGCCTGCTGGTCGATCTGGCCCGCAATCAAGTGCACGATTCCATCGAGGAGGCACTATCGGACGAGCAGGAGAATCTCTCCCGCTTCCTTTCGATCGAAGAGACGCTGCATTCCGCCGACATCTCCAGCCTGCTGCGCGAACAGGCGATCTACGATTTCACCGACGATCAGAAACCGCAGATCGTCGCCTACGAGATCTTCTGCTCGATCTCGGATGTCGAAGACCTTTACAGCACTTCGATCAAGCAGAACCCCTGGCTGTTCGACCATGTGACCGCCCTGCTCGACGAGCGGATGCTGGCGCACCTGACGCATGACCACAATCAGGCCGACCGGGTGATCTCGATCAACCTGCACAGCGAGACAATCCTGTCCGACGGGTTCCGCCGGTTCGTGCAGCGGATCAGCCAGCATCAGCTGAGTAACCTGGTTTTCGAACTTCCCTATATGGAGTTCCTGGCCGATCCCGACCGCTTCCAGCGCGCCCTCGACCGGCTCGCGCAGAACAAACTCAAGGTCGCGATCGACGGGGTGGCCTGGACCTCCCTGAAATCGATCGTCAAACCGCCCTCTTCGGTCCGTTTCATCAAAGTGGAGTGGCATGATCAGCTTTCGGAAATCGATGACGAAGGCCGACTGCAAATCCTCGAGCAGCTGGAGCGGCTGGGCAAAAACCGCTGCGTGCTGATCCATTGCGGCAATCTAGACGCCGTCAAGGCGGGGCTCGATGCCGGGTTCAGGGTGATGCAGGGCTGGGGCGTCGACGAGGATGTCGCCCAGATCAGGCGGGATTACTTCGACCGGACCTCAGCGGCCATACGGGCGCAGAACGAAATGATGGAGGATCTCGACCCCGACGAGGACGATGACGATCATGCCGGGGGCATCTCGAAATGGTTTGGGAAACTGTTCAAAACACACCATAGAGAGGATGAGTTCTAAATCCTTTCGGGTCCCGACCGGTCACGCCGCTCTCAGTCGGCTCCGGCATCCACTACATTCTGAGTCCACACCATCTAGTTATTCTGTATCCTAGGTTTATCACTTTCCATCCAAGCTGGCGTCACGACCAGCAGATCACTCCGGTCTCTCCGGGAGGAAAATTCCATGAGCGCGATTGCCGCTGCAAACGACACAGCCCTCGATCTGGAGGAACGCGCCGAGCAGGAGCGCATGGTGCTCGACGCCGTCGAACGCTTCCTTGAACGGGACGTCGCCCCCTACGCGCACACGCTCGAAGCGGATGATGCCTGGCCGGAGGAAATCGTCGGCAAGATGTGCGAACTCGGCCTCTTCGGCGCAACCATCGGCGAAGAATGGGGCGGGCTCGGCCTCTCCGCCACCACCTACACCAAGATTGTCGAGCGGGTCAGCCGGGTCTGGATGTCGATTTCCGGCATTTTCAACTCGCACCTGATCATGGCCGCCGCGGTCGAGCGTTCCGGAACCGAGGCACAGAAGGCCGCCTGGCTGCCGCGCTTCGCCACGGGAGAACTCCGGGGCGGGATCGCCCTCACCGAGCCGGATGCCGGCACCGACCTGCAGGCGATCCGCCTGCGCGCGACGAAATGCGACAGTGGCTACAAGCTGAACGGCACCAAGATGTGGATCAGCAACGCCTATCACGGACATATCCTCGCGGTGCTCGCGAAGACGGACCCGGACGCTACCCCGCGCCACAAAGGGATGAGCCTCTTCCTGGTCGAGAAGGGCGACGGCTTCAACGTCTCAAAGAAACTGGAAAAGCTCGGCTATAAAGGGATCGATTCCGCCGGCTTCACCCTCGACGACTGTTTCGTGCCCGAGGCCAACCTGGTCGGCAATATCGAGGGCCGGGGCATGCAGCAGATCCTCGGCGGCCTCGAGCTCGGCCGGATCAATGTCGCGGCACGCGGCGTCGGCATAGCCCGCGCCTGTCTTGAGGAGTCGGTGCACTACGCACAGATCCGCAAGACCTTCGGCAAGCCTATCGCCGAGCATCAGGCCATCCAGCTCAAGCTGGCCGACATGGCGACCCAGGTGGAGGCTGCGCGTTTGCTGGTGGAACAGGCCGCCGCAGCCTACGACCGCCATGAACGCTGCGACATGGAAGCAGGCATGGCGAAGCTGTTCGCCACCGAAGCGGCGTTGCATAACAGCCTCGAAGCAATGCGCCTGCACGGCGCTTACGGCTATGCCAAGGAATACAATATCGAGCGCTATTACAGGGACGCGCCGCTGCTCGCCATCGCAGAAGGCACCAACGAAATGCAGCGCCTGATCATTGCCAAGCAGCTCGTTCAGCGCAGCCCGGCCTGAGAACCGCCCCATCGGAGATCAATAACCCGGCCTGTGCCGGGTTTTCTTTGGCCGGGTCGAGAATCCGGGAGCGCAACGCACAAGATTTTTTGCGAAAGCTCATTTTTTCATCTTAGAATCAATACAATCGAGACCTACCGCGCCGCAGCATTCTGGTGTAAGATTTCATTCAACGGGTCGCCGCGAACGTTCCTTGCCGATGCGCCCGACAGCGATAAAACCGAGGAAACAGTCACGCACCGGATAAACCGGCCCCTCCGCCGGTGCGGTGCCGCCGTTTGAAACGCAATAAATCCGGATAGACAGATGCTTGGCAGAAAAGTCCCTCTCGTAACCTTCCGCACCCGCGTCCGCGACGAGTCCATCGAAGGCCCGAACCCCTACAAGTGGGAAGACAAGACCTCCGACGACTATTTCAAAGGCAAGAAGGTCGTTCTCTTCTCGCTCCCGGGCGCCTTCACCCCGACCTGCTCGACCTTCCAGCTGCCGGACTTCGAGAAGCTCTATGCAGATTTCCAGGCCAAGGGCATCGACGAGATCTACTGCATCTCCGTCAACGACGCCTTCGTCATGAATGCCTGGGGCAAGTCCCAGGGCGTCGAGAACGTCAAGCTGATCCCGGACGGCTCGGGCGAATTCACCCGCAAGATGGGCATGCTGGTCAACAAGGACAATCTCGGCTTCGGTATGCGTTCATGGCGCTACGGAGCGGTGATCGACGACGGCACCGTGATCGGCTGGTTCGAGGAAGACGGTTTCGAGGACAATTGCGGCACCGACCCCTACGGCGCCTCCTCGCCGCAGAACATCCTCGAGAATGTCGAGACCGTTCTGAAGCGCGACGTCGCCGCCTGATTGCGACGCTGAACCGCACAAACGAAAAGCCCGGCATCGCCGGGCTTTTCTGCATCTAACCGGAAACGGAACCGGCCCTACTTGTTCATCCGGTTCTCGACCAGATCGTCCACGACCGCCGGCTCGGCCAGCGTCGAGGTGTCGCCGAGCGCGTCATGCTCGTTCGCGGCGATCTTGCGCAGGATACGGCGCATGATCTTGCCGGAGCGGGTCTTCGGCAGGCCCGGCGCCCACTGGATCAGGTCCGGCGAGGCGATCGGGCCGATCTCCTTGCGCACCCAGGTCACCAGCTCCTTGCGCAGCTCCTCGGTCGGCTCAAGCCCGGCATTCAGCGTGACATAGGCGTAGATGCCCTGCCCCTTGATGTCGTGCGGATAGCCGACGACCGCCGCTTCCGCGACCTTGTCGTGGGCGACCAGCGCGCTCTCGACCTCGGCCGTCCCCATGCGGTGGCCGGAAACGTTGATCACGTCGTCGACCCGGCCGGTGATCCAGTAATAGCCGTCCTCGTCGCGGCGGCAGCCGTCGCCGGAGAAATAGCGCCCCGGGAAGGTGGTGAAGTAGGTCTGGATGAAACGCTCGTGGTCGCCGTAGACCGTGCGCATCTGCCCCGGCCAGCTGTCCTGGATGCAGAGATTTCCCTCGGTCGCACCTTCCAGAACCTTGTTATCGCCGTCAACGATGATCGGTTCGACGCCGAAGAAGGGCAATGTCGCCGACCCCGGCTTCAGATTGGTCACGCCCGGCAGCGGCGTGATCAGGATGCCGCCGGTCTCGGTCTGCCACCAGGTGTCGACGATCGGGCAGCGTTTGTCGCCGACCACCTCGTGATACCACATCCAGGCTTCCGGATTGATCGGCTCGCCGACCGAGCCGAGGATGCGCAGGCTCTTGCGGCTGGTCGATTTCACCGGCCCGTCGCCC
This sequence comes from Nisaea acidiphila, assembly GCF_024662015.1. Classification (NCBI taxonomy): domain Bacteria; kingdom Pseudomonadati; phylum Pseudomonadota; class Alphaproteobacteria; order Rhodospirillales; family Thalassobaculaceae; genus Nisaea; species Nisaea acidiphila. The sequence goes on from NZ_CP102480.1 coordinate 2,061,189, forward strand.
TCGCGCATCAGCGCGCGGATCGCCGTCGGCGCGGTGTAGAAGATCGACACATTGTGCTTGTCGCAGACCTGCCAGAAACGGCTGAAGTCCGGATAGTTCGGCACGCCCTCGAACATCAGCGTCGTCGCGCCGTTCGCCAGCGGGCCGTAGATGATGTAGCTGTGCCCGGTGACCCAGCCGACATCGGCCGTACACCAGTAGATCTCGCCGTCGCGGTAGTCGAAGACGTATTGATGCGTCATCGAGGCATAGACCATGTAGCCGCCGGTCGTGTGCAGCACGCCTTTCGGCTTTCCGGTCGAGCCCGAGGTATAGAGGATGAAGAGCGGGTCCTCGGCGCCCATTTCGGTCGGCGGGCAGTCGTCCGAGGCCGCATCGCAGATCTCGTGATACCAGTGGTCCCGGCCCTCGACGAAATTGACGCTACCGCCGGTACGCTTGACGACGACCACGGTCTTGCAGTCCGGGCAATCCTCCAGCGCCTTGTCGGTATTGACCTTGAGCGGCACCGTGCGTCCGCCGCGCAACCCCTCGTCCGCGGTGATGACGATGTTGCTGTCGCAATCCTGGATCCGGCCGGCCAGCGCGTCCGGAGAAAAGCCGCCGAAGACGATGGAATGAACCGCACCGACCCGGGCACAGGCCAGCATGGCGACCGCGGCCTCGGGGATCATCGGAAGGTAGATCGTAACCCGGTCGCCCTTCTTGACGCCGAGATCCTTCAGGGCGTTGGAGAACTTGCAGACGTCGCGATGCAGCTCGCGATAGGTGATCTTCTTGTCGTCCTTCGGGTCGTCGCCCTCCCAGATGATCGCCACCTGATCGCCGCGCTCCGCGAGATGCCGGTCGAGGCAGTTCGCCGCCGCGTTCAGCGTGCCGTCATGGAACCATTTGATATGCAGGTCCGAGGCGTCGTAGGAGACGTCCTTCACCTTGCTGTAGGGCTTGATCCAGTCGATGCGCTTGCCGTGCTCGGCCCAGAATGCCTCCGGGTTCTCGATCGACTCCCGGTACATCTTCTCGTAACCGGCCGCGTCCAGATGTGCCGTCTTTGCCAAGTCAGCCGGCACCGGAAAATCATGGACTTCCCACATTGCTTCCCCCTCTGAGCTACGGGCGCCTTTGGCACCCTTTCGGTCGTGCTTCGTTGGGCGCAACTATAGCAATCGTTTCGGTACGGTTAAGCGATTTTTGTGCGCTGCATTGAAGCAGGCGTCAGTATCGATCAGCGAAATTCAATTCCGCATCGAGTACGCCCGGACTCTCGGCATCCACCACTGTCGCCGCGATATCGAACGAGAAGCCCTGACGCGCGAGGGCGGCGAGATCCCGGTCGCGGGTCTCGGCGCGTTTTTCCGCGCTGCGAAAGGGGCCGATCCGCCGGCGCCTTGCGTAGCGGCAGGCCGCGTCGAGCTCGCTGCCCCCCTCCTCCCGCACCGTCTCGAGCGCACCGTCGATATCCCCGGGGGGCACTCCCTTCTCCATCAGCTTGCGCCGGATCATCTTCTCCGAGCTGCCGCGCGCGGCGAGCGAACGGGCGCGGGTCTCGGCGAACAGGCGGTCGTTCAGGATTCCCGCCTCTGCATAGCGCCGGATCAGCTCCTCGACCATCGCCGCGCCGTCCGCCGGGTCCGTATCGTGATAGGCGGCGGACTCCCGGACCCGCCGCATCAGCACGTTGCGCAGATTGGCCGCCGAGCTCGCATAGCGCTCCAGATACCAGAGCGCGACATTCTTCAGATAGCTCTCGGTGATCCGTTTCGGGATCTTCCTTGTGCGACGCGGCCCGGTCTTGCCGCTCTCGGAAAGCTCGCTCATCGATGCTCCGGGATGCGGCGGGTTGCTTCCCGCCATCGACACCCCATCTGGTTGCTGACACATTCTGCCGCGCCTATTGTGCGCGCCGACCGCCCAATCGCCAACGGCCCTCTTCATGACCGACCGCCCGTTCGTTCCGAATGCCAACGAGGATTTCGCCCCCGTCCCGACCGTCCGCCGAGTCGGACCGGTGAACTGGATCGGGGTCTGGACGCTTTACGAGAAGGAGGTCCGCCGTTTCCTCAAGGTGATCACGCAGACCGTGTTCGCCCCGGTTGTGACCTCCCTGCTCTTTCTCGCGATCTTCACGCTCGCCCTGCAGCGCTCGATCGATCTCGGAAACGGCATCAGCTATTCCGAGTTTCTCGCACCGGGACTCGTGGTCATGGCGATGATGCAGAACGCCTTCGCGAACACCTCCTCCTCGATCATGATCTCCAAGGTCCAGGGCAATATCGTCGACGTGCTGATGCCGCCGCTCGGGCCGGGAGAACTGCTCGCCGCCTTTGCGCTCGGCGGCGTCACCCGCGGCCTGATCGTCGGCACGTCGACCGTCATAACCATGGCGTTCGCGGTCGGCTTCCACGCCGCGCACTGGCCGGTCGCGATCTTCTTCGCGCTCTCCGCTTCGCTCGCCATGTCCCTGATCGGCATCGCTGCCGGCATGTGGTCGGGGAAGTTCGATCACCTCTCCTCGGTGACCAACTTCGTCATCCAGCCGCTCGCCTTCCTCTCCGGCACCTTCTATTCGATCGACCGGCTGCCCGGGATCTGGAACCAGCTCGCGCACCTGAACCCGTTCTTCTACATGATCGACGGCGTGCGCTACGGGCTGATCGGCTGGTCCGACACGAGCCCGCTGATCGGCGCCGCGGTGCTGACGGCGATGAACGCGGCCCTGATCGGGCTCTGCTACCTGCTGTTGAAGCGCGGCTACAAGATCAAGAGCTGAGCTCGCGGCGGTAGCGCTCGGCCCAGACGGCGCTTTCCGCGTCAGCGAGCTTTCCGGCCCGGATTTCCACCCTATCCGCAATCGCGGAATCGCGTCCGAGCGCGCGCAGCACCTTCGCCAGTTCCGCCCTCGGGTCGCGGCTGAGGTCGTCGTAATCGACGCGCACCGGCGCGATTCCGTGCGTCGCCAGCCAGTCCGTCCAGCCGGCATCCGCCGCCGTCAGACGGGCGACGAGATCCGCGAGTTGCGCGGAATCGTATTCGGCCGGTTTCGGTGGTGCCATCCGCTCCCTCTCCGAGCCGTCGGCATAGCGGTGCCAGAGACCCGTCTGCTGCGCCTTCAGATAGGAGATCGCCTGCGCCACCTTGTCCGACCGCGTCAGGTGCACGTAGAGGACGCGCCCGAAGGCTCGCTCAAGTCGCTCCGGTGCGCCGGGAAGCCCCGGATGGATACACTCGAGCGCGGAATCGAGTTCGCCCAGCGTCTCCCACATGATGCGCACGGCGAAGATACCGGTATCTCCGGTACCCTGGCGGATCACGGCCTCGAGATAGGCCCCGTCGATCTCGGGCGACGGAAGTCCGAATTCCTCCGCATATCCGGCGAGGTCTTCGCGCCGGAAGAAGGAGTGCGGATTCCCCGCGACGCCAGTCCCGGCGAGGAGGTCGCAGAACAGCGTGCTGCCGGAGCGCGGAGCCGAGCAGAGAACGAGGGACTGGTAGGTCATTGTGCGGCCTTGCGGGATGACTTCGGTTCCGCGAATAGAACATCCCTGGCCCAGGTACACAGCCCCGACCTCCACCGGCGGGCCCGATTGGCTTGCCCCTGTTGCCCGACGGGCACAAAACCGCTGGTCCCTGCGGCGCCGTCTGCTATTTTGCGCCGATTACGGTTCATTTGGCGGAAGAGACCATGCCCGCAGACGCGACAGCACAGGCGCCCGAGAGCGGCGCCGCGTCCCCGCGCGAAAAGCGCAGCACCGGGATTCTGCCGAGCCAGACGATCCGCGAGATGATCGCGAAGGGCGAGATCGCGACCACGATCCCGGTGATCGACGGACAGATCCAGCCCTCCAGCATCGACCTGCGGCTCGGCAAGAAAGCCTATCGGGTGCGCGCCAGCTTCCTGCCGGGGCGCGGCGCGACGGTGAAGCAGCGGCTCGACACGCTCTCCATGCACGAGATCGACCTGACCGAGGGTGCGGTGCTGGAGAAGGGCTGCGTCTATATCGCGCCGCTGCTGGAAAGCGTCTCGCTTCCGGCCAAGGTCTCCGGCACGGCGAACCCGAAAAGCTCGACCGGGCGGCTCGACATCTTCACCCGCCTGATCACCGACTACGGCACCGAGTTCGAGAGCGTGCCCGAGGGCTACGAGGGCCCGCTCTATTCGGAGATCAGCCCGCGCACCTTCAGCGTGCTGGCCCGCACCGGCTCGCGCCTCAACCAGCTCCGTTTCCGCCGCGGCAATCCTGTTGCGAGCGACGCTGCGATGCGCCGCCTGCAGGACAGCGTCAAGCTGGTGCACGGCCAGGAAGCCGACATCAAGGAGGGCGTCGCGGTCAGCGTCGACCTCACCGGCGACCCGGAGACCGGGCTCATCGGCTACAAGGCGAAGCAGCATACCGGCCTGATCGATATCGACCGGCCGGGCGGCTACGAGATCGCCGATTTCTGGGAGCCGCTCTATCGCCAGAAGGACCGCCCGGCGGAGCTGGTGCTGGACCCGGACGAGTTCTACATCCTCGCCTCGAAGGAATATGTCTCGGTTCCGCTCGACTATGCCGCCGAAATGCGCGCCTACGACACGCGGGTTGGCGAGTTCCGGGTGCATTACGCGGGCTTCTTCGATCCCGGCTTCGGCATGCCGGAGGCCGGCGGCGAGGCGACACGCGGCGTGCTAGAAGTACGTTCCCACGACGTGCCTTTCGTCATCACCGACGGACAGGTGGTCTGCCGCCTGGTCTATGAGCCGCTGACCGAGGTCCCGGACAAGATCTACGGCGCCGGCGGCATCGGCTCGAACTATCAGGGCCAGGGCCTGAAGCTCGGAAAACATTTCCGCAACGGCTGAATTTCTGCCGTTTTTCCGCTATCATCGCGTGCATCCGGAACCGCCTCGTTGGAGGAATGCCGCATGCCGAACCTGACCGCCCCCACCACCGTTAACCTGCCCAAGGTAAACCTGCCTCTCTCGGGCGACGTCACCCAGGCGATCAATCCCTGGAAATGGGTGTTCGACTGGGCCGGAAGCACCTTCAGCCTGATCAACGTCAATCTCGGCCGCTCGGCGAACCCCGAGCTGGAACAGGAGATCCTGGAGGAGGTCGGCTCCTACGGCCGCCAGCTCGGCCGGATCGGCGAAGCGATGCAGGTGCTGGTCGACAGGCTGGACCGCTCCACGCTGACGACGGAAGAACGGCATGCCATCGAGGCCTTCGAGGTGCAGCTCCGGGAAATCAACGAGCTGAAGGGACGCCAGCGTTGAATAACCTTCAACAAACTCCACTACCTATAATTATATTATTATCCAATAATTACCGTATGGCGAAATTAAACCATACAAGCTCATAACCCGACTTCACTCGGATTCAATGGAGGCAAGAATGGCGAAGAAAAAGACGATCATCCTCTGTTTCGACGGCACCTCGAACCACCCGCGCGACGCCAGGCAGGAACGCAAATGGTTCGGCCGGGGCGAAATTCGCGACAACGGAATCACCAACGTCCTCAAGCTGCATGCATTATTCGGCGGAAACCTGAAGAACAAGCCATCGAACCTGCCCGGCATGGCAAACCAGCGGAGCTTCTACTATTCCGGCGTAGGGACGTACGGCAATCGGCTCCAGCGCATGTTCAATGCCGGATTCGCCCCTTCGAACATGGACGTAGCAACGATCATGTTCCATGCCGGAGAGGATCTGAGACAAGCCTATAAGAAAGGTGACGAGCTGATCATCGTCGGCTTCAGCCGTGGGGCGGCGATTGCACGGAAATTCGCCTCGCGTCTACCCCGATTTCTGCCGGCCGCCACCAAAAACTGCATCACGTTGATGGCAGTATTCGACACAGTCGCATCCATCGGCGTGCCAAATCTAGACGATTTGGAAAAGCCGGTATCGGACGTCGTCTTCGAAGACAGCGTCATTTCCCCCTACATTAAGGAAGCGGTGCATCTGGTGTCTCTCGATGACAGTCGTATTGCCTTCCATCCGGTCTTGATGGCCCGTGAGCCGCGGGTCACGGAGGTCTGGTTCGCGGGCGCTCATTCGGACGTCGGCGGCGGATTCTGGAGAGACGGTTTATCCGATATAGCGCTTTCCCACATGATGACGGAGATTTCCCAGCGCACCGACGCCGTTTTCACCACTCCCGACAAGGTGGATTTCGACGGACTGAAGCACGAAGATGAATACAAGATCGATTTCGAGGATCTGGACCTGAAGCCGAATGTCCATGGGCAGTCCCATCAGCAGGACAGATGGGGGCCGATCGAAGAAATGACTCTCGAAACAAGGAGCCCACGCGTGGTGTTCCCCGAAGCGCCTCAGGAGGGGGCGGAAACTTCGGTCCTGCTGCACCAATCTGTCGTTGATCGGATCAAGAAAGTCGTCGACTACCGGCCTAAAGCCTTGAAAGGGGTCCGCCACCGCCTCGTCGCCGAGGCGGGTAGCGTCGGCAAGAAAGAGCATCTGGGGCTGGTCGGCCACATCTCCTGAACCCTGTTCTCAGACCGACACCATAAGCAAACACGGCGCGACATCCGCATATGTTGCAATGCCATTGTCGCGCCGTGTTGCAAATTTGATTATCGGCCGGAAGCCTCGGCTTCGGACCCTACCGGTCAGACCGTGATGTTTACCCCGCCGGAGGACGCGGCCTGCGCGCCATTCGACTGGGCGATCTGCTTTGCCGTTTCGACGGCACTGCTGACAACCTGGGCCTGAACAATCTGCTGCTGCTTGTCCGCGCGGAACGCGAAGATCGCGAGCGAGTTACCTACCGGTGATGTCATGGGCGGACTCCTTTCTGGCACTTCCGCTTTTCCAACACCGGGAATATAGGGGCTCCGGCTTAAGGAGTCATGAAGGATCGTATTGGATTTTATGGGCTTTCCCACAGAATTGTCCGAACCTCGCTAAGAATTGGCGCGTCAAAATCCCGGCTTCGACTCCGCTATGCCGCTGACGCCCCACATTCCCCTTGGCGTTCCCCGGATTCCGTGCTTTTTTCGCTTTCCGGCGGCGCCGGGGTTCGGTGCCGCCATTTCTTTTTCTCAGGAGAGGAACGTTGGTTACCACGGTGATGCCCACTTACGGGCGTATAGATATCGCTTTCGAGCGGGGGGAAGGTCCTTATCTGTACAGCACCGAAGGCCGACGATTCCTCGATTTCGCCTCGGGGATCGCGACCAACTCGCTGGGCCATGCGCATCCCCATCTCGTCGAGACCCTGAAGCAGCAGTCGGAAAAGCTCTGGCACGTTTCCAACCTCTACGAGGTGCCGGAACAGAAGCGGCTCGCCGACCGGCTGGTCGCGAACTCCTTCGCCGACACGGTCTTCTTCGCCAATTCCGGCGCGGAGGCCAACGAAGGCGCGCTGAAGATCGCCCGCAAGTACCAGTGGGAGCGCGGCGCGAAGGAGCGGCAGGAGATCGTCTGCTGCACCTCGGCCTTCCACGGCCGCACGCTGACCACGCTCTCGGCCGGCGATAACGAAACCTACCGGACCGGCTTCGGCCCGCGTCCGGAAGGCTTCCGCCATGTCGCCTTCGGCAACATGAACGAGATGCGCGAGGCGATGGGCCCCAAGACCGCGGCGATCCTGGTCGAGCCGATCCAGGGCGAGGGCGGCATCAACACAGCCGATGTCGAGTATCTGAAGGCGCTGCGCCAAGCGGCGGACGAGTTCGACGCGCTGCTGATCTTCGACGAGATCCAGTGCGGCATGGGCCGGACCGGCAAGCTCTGGGCCTATGAATGGGCCGGGGTGGAGCCGGACATCATGACGCTGGCCAAGGGCCTCGGCGGAGGTTTCCCCGTCGGCGCCATCCTCGCCTCCGAGAAGGCCGCCTCCGGCATGGCGCCGGGGACCCACGGCTCGACCTTCGGCGGCAACCCGCTGGCAATGGCGGTCGCGAACGCGGTGCTTGACGTGCTTCTCGAGCCCGGCCTGCTCGACCGCGTGGCGAAACTCGGTGATATCTTCCGGACCCGCCTCGTAGAGATCGCGGCGCGTCATCCGAAGGTCATCGCCGAGGTGAAAGGCAAGGGCCTGATGATCGGGCTGTCCTGCGTGGTCACGAATGCGGACCTTCAGGGCAAGCTGCGCGAGGCCGGTCTCCTGACCGTCGGCGCGGCCGGCAATGTGCTCCGCATCCTGCCGCCGCTGATCATCGACGAAAGCCATGTCGCGGAAGCCTGCGACATCATCGAAAAAGTCTGCGCGGGTATGGACGCCGGATAGGCGCCCCGCCGGCTCTCTCGCGGGAGAGCCGGCCGCTTCCGCCATCGACGACGGAAATCAAAAATGAGCGACCTCAACCATTTCCTCGATCTCGACCAGATCGATTCCCTCACCCTTCGGGCCATCGTGGATGAAGGCCTGGCGATGAAGCGCGGCGACGCCGGCACCGACAAACCGCTGGCCGGCAAGACGCTTGCCATGATCTTCGAGAAGCCCTCGACCCGGACCCGCGTCTCGTTCGAAGTCGGCATGAAGCAGCTCGGCGGCGATGTGGTGGTGCTGAACGCCGGAGACCTGCAGCTCGGCCGCGGCGAGACCGTGGCGGATACCGCTCGCGTGCTCTCGCGCTATGTCGACTGCATCATGATGCGGACCTTCAGCGCCGAGAATATCCGCGAGATGTCCGAGCACGCCACGGTCCCGGTCATCAACGGCCTGACCGACGCCTCCCATCCCTGCCAGCTGATGGCCGACGTGATGGCCTTCGAGGAGCATCGCGGCCCGATCCGCGGTAAGGTCGTGGCCTGGAGCGGCGACGGCAACAACATGGCCTCCTCCTGGATCCACGCCGCCGCCAAGTTCGGCTTCGAGCTCCGCATCGCCTGCCCGCCGGAGCGCAGCCCCGACCCGGCGCTGTTCGCCTGGGCCGAACAGAATGGCGGCAAGGTGACCCTGACGCACGATCCGGAAGCGGCCGTCGCGGGCGCGGACTGCGTCGTCACGGATACATGGGTCTCCATGGGCGACGACACCTCGAATGCACACAACCAGCTGGCACCCTTCCAGGTCACCGAGACCCTGATGGCGAAGGCGAAGCCCGACGCGGTCTTCATGCATTGCCTGCCGGCGCACCGCGAGGAGGAAGTCACCTCGGCGGTGATCGACGGGCCGCAATCGATCGTCTTCGATGAGGCGGAGAACCGCCTGCATTCGCAGAAGGCGATCCTGCACTGGTGTCTCGCCTGAGCACCTTCCGCCTGAACACTGGGGACGCGATATGAGCCTCGCCGACATCTTCGCCGAATCCGGCCATGACGACCTGCTGCTGCCGTTCCAAGTCAATCCGTTCGGCCTGCGCGGGCGAATGGTGCGGCTGAACTCCGCGGTCAATACGATCCTCTCGCGCCACGATTACCCGGAGCCGGTCTCTCTCCTGCTCGGCGAGGTGATGACCATCGCGGTCTGCCTTGCGGGTGCGCTCAAATACGAAGGCGTCTTCTCCCTGCAGATCAAAGGCGACGGCCCGATCCGCAGCATGGTCGCCGACATCACGAGCGAGGGCCATCTGCGGGGCTATGCCGCCTTCGACGCCGAGGCCGCGACCGCAGCCGCGGAGGACGGCGAGGTTACCGTGCCCCGGTTGATCGGCGGCGGCTATATCGCCTTCACGGTCGATCAGGGCGAGGATACGGAGCGCTACCAGGGCATCGTCCCGCTCTCCGGGCACACCCTCGCGGAATGCACCCACGCCTATTTCCGCCAGTCCGAGCAGCTCGAGACAGGCCTCAATATCGCCGTGCGCAAGGACGAGTTCGATGTCTGGCGGGCCGGCGCCCTGATGCTGCAGCGTATGCCGCTCGATGGCGGTGACGCGCCGGAGCCGGGCAAGGCACGCCCGGTGCACGATCTGGATGCCTACGAGGACGCCTGGCGCACGGCCATGGTCATGTTGAGCAGCGCCAGCGCGGACGAACTCGCCGGCACCCGCGTCGCTCCCGACCGGCTGCTCTTCCGCCTGTTCCACGAGTCCGGCATCGTCGCCTATCCGGCGCAGCCGGTGGTCGAGCAGTGCCGCTGTTCTCAGGACCGGGTCGAGACAGTGCTCAAGTCCCTCAGCCCCGAGGAAGTGAAGGAGATGACGGTCGACGGGCTGGTCTCCGTCACCTGCGAGTTCTGCAAGTCCCACTGGGAGTACGACGAGCCCACACTGGCGCGGATGCGCGAGGACACCGCACCAAATTGATCACATTGCTGCCCCATCTCTTGCGTTAGGATGGGGTTGCTGACCGGTTCATATTCAAGGGGGTCCCGATGCGCCTGCGTGCCGCGCTGTTCCTGCTCGTTCTGATGGTGCCAGTTCTCTCCGCCTGCGAGACTGCGCCGCCCGCCACAACCTTTCCGGAACTGACCTTCCGCCACAAGCAGCCGATCCGGCTCGCCGTCGGCTCGATAGAGATCTACAACGAGTTCCGGATGCCTTTCGCGCCACCGAACGTCGAGCACAAGATGCCTGTTGCGCCGGGCCCGGCGGCGGAGCGCTGGGGTCAGGACGTTCTGCAAGCCGCAGGCGGACCGGACAAGCTGGTAATGGTCATCACCGACGCTTCGGTCACCGAGACACCGCTGAAACGCAAGAAGGGGCTGGAAGGCGCCTTCACCAACGAGCAGACCGAACGCTACGACGGACGCATCGCCGTCCGCCTCGAGATCCGCACCGCGCTCAACAAGCGCCGTGCCGTCGCCGAGGCCTTCGCAACGCGCAGCACGACCATTCCGGAGGACGCCTCGCTGAACGATCGGGAAACGCTCTGGTACGGGTTGACGGAAAAGCTGCTGGACGATTTCGATACCGCCGTCCGGCCGCAGGTCTCGGCCCATCTTGGCGATTTCCTGCGCTAGCGGATTGCTGACGGAACCGGGGCGGTCATCCGCCGCCCCGAGCCCGGATCTTTCCGATCAGAGATTGGCCAGCACATATTCGGCGCTGGAGACCTCGAAGGCCCGCGGCTCTTCGACGAAGAGCTTGGTGACGGTGCCGTCCTCGACCACCATCGCGTAGCGCTGCGAGCGGGTACCCATACCGGCGACCGAGACATCCATCTCGAGACCGAGCGCCTTCGCCAGCTCCGCATTGCCGTCGGCGATCATGGTGACTGCATCGCCGGCCTTCTGGTCCTTCGCCCAGGCGCCCATTACGAATGCGTCGTTCACCGACGTGCAGGCGATGGCGTCCACGCCGCGCGCCTTCAGGTCGCCCGCCTTCTCGACGAAGCCCGGCAGGTGCTTGACCGAGCAGGTCGGCGTGAAGGCGCCCGGAACGGCGAAGAGCACGACCTTCCGGCCCTTGAAGAACGCGCCCGTCTCGAGATCGTCGATCCCGTCCGAAGTGTTGGTCTTAAGTGTGAGCGCCGGGATCTTGTCCCCAACCTTGATCGTCATGTCTGGTCTCCCCCTGTGACGAGTGTCCGGCCGAAACGGCCGCTGATGAATTCCTACAAGAGATAGGGCCCGCCGGCGGGAATGCCAGCATTGCTATCCGCGTGCTTCCCGGATCGCGGCCTCGACCGCTTCCAGGCTGAGAAGTTCCGGCAACACCACACCGGAGGGCGCGGCGGGACCGTAGACTGCATTGAAGGGAATACCATAGCGCCCGAAGGATGCGAGATATTCCGCGATGGCGGGATCCGGCGTGGTCCAGTCCGCACGCATCGCGACGATATCGCCGGAGGCGATCCGCGCCGTGATCTCGCTGCCGTCCAGTACCAGGGACTTGTTGACCTTGCAGGTGAGGCACCAGTCCGCGGTTACATCGATCAGCACCGTTTTCTCTGCCGCGACCAGCCGGGCGATCTCCCGCCGGTCGAATGTCTGCCAGTTGACCGCGCTCTCCGTTTCGGGAGCGGCACCTCCGTCCCGCGCCGTCGCCTGCAACCCAACCCCGATCACGGCGAGCATCGAAAACGCCGCCAACAGCCCGGCGGCACGATGCTGTGCTCCACCTCGGCGGGCACGCCAAACGAGCGCTCCGGTCAGGACCAAGGCGAGGACTGCAAGAAGGAGTGCGCGAACCGGCTCAGCACTCGCAGCAAAGACGGAGAAGAGCCATAGGGCCGTGGCAAGCAGAGCCAGTGCCAGTATCCGGCGCAACCAGACCATCCAGGGTCCCGGCTTCGGCAACGCCCGCGCCAGTCCGGGTATCGCGGCGACCAGCAGGTAGGGAGCCGCCAATCCCAGCCCCATGACGGCGAAGACCGTGAGTATCTCGGCCGCCCCCCGCGAGAGCGCGAAGCCGACCGCCGTGCCGAGAAACGGCGCGGAACATGGCGTTGCGAGCAGGGTCGCGAAGGCGCCGGTCAGGAAATGGCTGGTCAGGCGGCCCCGTCCGGCATCGCCGCCGGCAAGACCGAGATCGGCCAGGCGCCGCGGCAGGGCGATCTCGAACAGGCCTGCGAGATTGCCCGCGAACAGCACCAGGATCGCAATCATCACGGCGAGAAAGAGCGGCTGCTGGAACTGGATCCCCCAGCCGACCGCGAGACCGGCCTCCTTCAGAGCAATGGCGCCCCCGGCAAGCAGGAGAAACGAGGCGACAATCCCGGCCGCCGAGGCGAGGAAGCCGGTCCGGATCGCGCCCTTGTCGGCGCCGCCGTATTTAATCGCGCCGACGACTTTCAAAGAAAGCACCGGCAACACACAGGGCATCAGGTTCAGGATCAGCCCGCCGAGAAAGGCAATACTCAGGATGGCAGAGAGTGCCGCCCACCGTCCGGCATCCGCATTGCCGTCGGCCTCACTGACGATCAGTGCGCGTTCGAGAAAGCGATCCCCGTCCACCAGCGTCAGCGTCACCGCTTCTCCGCTGAGCCGTCCGCCTTCCGGCACGCCGGCGGGGACGATAAGGACAGCGGACAATCTGTCCGGCGAGAGCTCGACTTCCGGCTTTCCGAATGAGAAACCGGCGCGCGCCTCCGGAAAGACGTCCAGCGCCTCCAGCGGAACCGAGGAACGCACCTCGATGCGGAGCGAATGGGGTTCCGGCGCCCCGACTGCCGACACCGAGGCGATATCTAGCCCGAGGCCGCTCATGTCCCGCGGCACGCGGGCACGATAGCGGTCGATCAGCTGCGCGAAGGCCGTCGGCTCCGCCGCGCCGCCCTCGAGATCGAGCGCCAGCTTCGCGTTCAGCGGCACGCAGATATCGCTGCAGGCGAGCGCGTTCATGTCCGCCTTCAGCGAAAGCGCTGCCCCCGGCTTCGAGAGCACGGCGCCGATGGGGATCACCACCTCGTCGTGATAGCCGTAAGTCTCGAGCCCGAAGAGGCTGAAGCGTTCCGGCACCGGCCATTGCCATTCGGCGGCAGAGAGGTTTTCCGATCCCTGCCACGCGATCTCAGGCGGAAAGCCCGCGTCTCCGGGCGCCCGCCAATAGACCTTCCAGCCCTCGGCGAGACGGAACTGCAGACCCAACGGCACCGTCTCGCGTCCTTCCGTTCCGGAGACGGCGGATACCAGACGCACATCTGCAAAGTCGGTACTGACCCAGTCCGAGGCACCGGGCGCAGCACTAGCGTCACGCACGGCACCGGCTCCCGCCGCGAAGAGGCCCAGAAGCAGAAGCAGAGTTGGAAAAGCGGGACGCAGGGTCCAGATCATTAAGAGCAGTCCGACTGTGTTGCGCGGGAACTTTAACAATTCCGTCCGCCATATATAGTGGACCTCCGGTCGGGCGTCGGTCACATTTTCAGGAACCCGGACGTTCTCCCGGGTGCGAAGGGTTAACGAACACCGGAACTTCCGACATGCCGACCACGGTCGCCGACGAAACCGAAGAAGGCTATCTCACCGGCCAGCTCCTGGTGGCGATGCCGGCGATGCGCGACCCGCGTTTCGCGCGGACGGTGATCTATGTCTGCGTCCACAATGCCGAGGGTGCGATCGGCCTGGTGCTGAACCGTCTGGTCGGCTCGATCGAATTCCACGACCTGGTCGAGCAGCTCGACATGAATCTGATGGAGGCGGACATCGTCGCCAACCCGCCGGTGCATTTCGGCGGCCCGGTCGATACCGAGCGCGGCTTCGTGCTGCACAGCGCCGACTACCAGAGCGAGGAGACGCTGGATATCGACAAGGAGGTCGGTCTCACCGCCACCGTCGATATTGTCCGCACCATCGCCTCGGGCGACGGCCCGAAGAACCACCTGCTCGCGCTCGGCTATGCCGGCTGGGGCCCGGGCCAGCTCGACGGCGAGATCCAGGAAAACGCCTGGCTCAATGTCGATGCCGACAATGCACTGGTCTTCGACACCGATCTCGACAGCAAATGGGACCGGGCGTTGGCGAAACTTGGGATCAGTTCGGCGCTGCTCTCGACGGAAGCGGGCCGGGCGTAAACTTCCGTCCCCCAACGAGAAAAACACTCCACAACGTCGCATTATCGAGACAAAGCACGATTGCTGAATTGTCTCATTTTTGATACGTTACGGATGTTGAATGAAATGGCGCCTTGAGATTGATGCGCGTGCCGCGAAGGAGCTTCGGACTTTCCCGGCCGACATCAAGGCACGTATTCTACGGATAGGAGAGCTTCTGACGGAGTTTGGGCCAGAGAATGTCGGCCAGCCCCATGTGAGGCACCTGAAAGACAAGCTCTGGGAAATTCGGGCTTCGGGAAGAGACGGGATCGGGCGTGCTCTTTATTTCATCACAGAGGGACGCCGCATCGTCATCCTGAGCGTCTTCATCAAAAAGACTCGGAAAGCGCCTGACCGGGAGACAGCAAAGGCCATAAAACGGATGTTGGACCATGGCTGAAAAAGTCGCATTCGCGGACCTGCGCGAGGAGCTGCTTCAGGATCCGGAAACCCGATCCAAATACGAGACGCTTGAGCTGGAATTCGAAGTTGCGCGCAAGATCATCGCTGCTCGCACGAAAGCCGGCCTTACCCAGCAAGCCCTCGCGGAGAGGATGAACACGTCCCGCAGTACCATCGCGCGCCTTGAGGGAGGAAAAACGCTCCCCTCCCTCGAAACCGTCCGCCGCGTCGCGCGTGCGACTGGAACGGAAATCCGGCTATCGATCCACGCCTGACCGAAACTGTGCGCCGGCGGCTCACGCCGCCGGCAGCAGCTCGTCCACCAGCGCCATCCAGTAACCGATGCCGAGCGGGATCGAGGCATCGTTGAAGTTGTAGTCCGGGTAATGCAGCTTGCCCGACCTGTGATCCGGCGCCGCGGTGCCCATCCAGATGTAATTCCCCGGCCGCTCGTTCAGCATGAAGGAGAAATCCTCGCCCGCCATGCAGGGTTCGTGCTCGCGAATGACATTCGCCGTGCCGACGACGCTCCCGGCGATCCCGGCGGCGACATCCGCCTCGGCGGGCGGGTTGATCGCGGGCGGATAGTTCTTACGGTAGTCGATCACCGCCTCGCAGCCGAAGCCCTTGGCGATGCCTTCCGCCAATGATCGTATACGCGCCTCGGCGAGGTCGCGGACCGCCGGGTTGAAGTAGCGCACGGAGCCGCCGATCACTGCCTCGTCCGGCATCACGACATAGGCGTCGGAGCCCTTGAACATGGAGACGCCGATGGTCGCGGTCTCGTGCGGCGAGACGTTGCGGCCCGGCACGCTCTGGATCGCGGTGACGAGGTGGGCCGCCGCCAGTACCGTGTCGACGCCGTCGTGGGGCATGCCCGCATGGGTCCCCTGGCCGCGTACGGCGATGTCGAAATAGTCGATCCCGGCCATGGCCGGTCCGGCGAGCGGGCAGAAGGTGCCGAGCGGCAGATCCGGCCAGTTGTGCAGGCCCCAGACGCTCTTGCAGTCGGCCTTCTCGAACAGCCCCTCCTCGACCATCACCCGGCCGCCGCCACCGCCCTCCTCGGCCGGCTGGAAGATCAGCGCGACGGAACCGGCGAAATCGCGGCTCTCCGCCAGCAGTTTCGCGGTGCCGAGCAGCATCGCCGTGTGCCCGTCATGGCCGCAGGCGTGCATTTTCCCCGGCACGGTCGACTTGTAAGAGACGTCGCCCGTCTCCTGCATAGGCAGCGCATCCATGTCGGCGCGCAGCCCGATCGTGGGGCCCGGCTCGCGGCCGCGGACGATGCCCACCACCCCGGTGGTCGCGATCCCCGTCAGCACCTCATCGACGCCGAACTCCTTCAGCTTGCCCGCCACGATGCCCGCGGTCCGTACCTCTTCGAAGCCGGTCTCGGGGTGAGCATGCAAATCGCGGCGCCACGCGGTGACTTCCTCGTGCAGGGCCGAGATGCGGTTGTGATGGCGGGAGGAAATCGCGGGCAGGTCAGTCATGGGACATCCGGGAGTTGTCGGGCGGAAAGCCCATTCTCAGGGCCAAGGCCGCAGGATGACTCGCACGGGCGCCGGTTTCAAATCGTCATTCGGGAGCGCCTGAGAAAGACTCTCTGCGGATCAGCTCCACAAGCGGGACGACGGCCGGGTTATCCGACTCCCGCCGCACCTTCAGCACGACCTCAAGCCTGGGCGCGTTCCGGAGCGGCCGGGCGACGATGTCGGAGAGCTGCCCGTCGCAGATCGATTCCGGAACCAGCGCCACCCCGAGCCCGGCGGCGACGAGGCGAAGGATGGTGTTCTGCAGCTGCGGTTCGAAACGAAACCGCGGCACGATGCCGTCCGCGGCGAAGTAGTCGGAAACCGCCCGACGCAAGGTCTCTGAGATGCCGGACGGCGTCGCGATCAGGTCGGCGTCCCTCAGGTCCCGCGGACCGACCATCTCGAGTTCAGCCAGCGGATGTGACAGCGGTGTTACCAGGCAGAGGCGGTCGGTGACGACCGGTACGCTCTCGAGCTGCGGCAAGGTGCGCCCGGAGAAGGTAATCCCGGCGTCGAGTTCCCGGTTCAGGAGCTTGGCTTCGATCTCCGCCGGTGTTGTCTCCGAGAGCGAGACGCGGACATCGGGGCGGAGCGCCGTGTAGCCGCTGACGATGCGCGGCACGATCCGATGCGCCGCATGCATCATGAAGCCGAGTTGCACCTCGCCTTTCTGCCCTTCGGCGACCAGACGGGCATCGCGGCAGGCGGCCTCGAACTGCGCCAGCACCGCTCGAGAATCCTTCAGAAAGCGCTGCCCCGCCGGGGTCAGCGAGACCTGGCGCGAGTTCCGCTCAACTAACCGGACGCCAAGATCACGCTCCAGATTGGCGATCTGCCGGCTGAATGGCGGCTGGGTCATGTTCATACACTCCGCCGCCCGGCCGAAATGCAGCGTCTCGGCCAGGGCCACGAAATAGCGCATCTGCCGCGTATCCATTGATACCTTTTTTAACTCAATGAGCGCCTTGATCTGGATTGGATTGTATCGACAGGAGAGCGTAGAGAAAAGTCGTTCCGCAACGAAACCGTCCGCTCATGCTCTCGAACCTGTTCGTCGTCCTGCCGATCTTCGCACTGATCCTGACCGGGTTCGTCACCCGACGAACCGGCACGCTTGGCCCGACCGCGACCCGCGAAGTGAACCGCTTCGTCGTCTTTCTGGCCCTGCCGGCCATGCTGTTCAGCATCATGGCAAAGGCGGATCCGGCGGAAATCTGGCAGCCGGACTTCATCATCGCCTTCACGGCCGGCTGCGCGCTGGTCTTCGGCGCCACGCTCTGGATCCGCGTCCGCCAAGGCTGCCACGTCGCCGACGCCGCCATCGACGGACTGAACGCGAGCTATCCGAATACCGGCTTCATGGGCTTCCCGCTCGTGCTCGCGGTGATCGGCCAGTCGGCCATGGCCGCGACGATGATCGCGACGATCCTGACCGCCTGCATCCTCTTCGCCGTCGCCATCGTGCTGATCGAATGCGCACTCCAGACCGGTGCCCGCCGCCGTGACATCCTCCGCAAGACACTTGTCGCGCTGGTGAAGAATCCCCTCCTTGCCGCTCCCGCCCTCGGTGCGCTTTTCATGGCGTCGGGTCTCACGCTCCCCGAGACCTTCGACCGCTACCTTGCGCTGCTGGGCGGGGCGGCCTCTCCCTGTGCCCTCGTCGCGCTCGGCCTGTTTCTCGCCGACAATGCCGTGCGGAACGACGGGCCCGCGACGAGCAGCCGGCTGCAGGCGGTACTGATCGCGCTGAAGCTGGTGGTGCAGCCGGCCATTACCTGGGTGGTCGCGGTGCCGATCCTGGCCCTTCCGTCAGGCGTCGCCCATCTGGCAGTGCTTCTGGCGGCGCTGCCGACAGGCACCGGGCCTTTCATGCTGGCCGAGTTCTACCAGCGCGAGGCGGTGATCACGAGCCGCGTCGTGCTGATGACGACCGTGCTCTCGGTCGCCTCGCTGTCGCTCTATCTGGCGATTTCGGCAGGATAAGGTCCGTTCCGGATCCGGGCCGGCGCGGCTCAGAACTTCTTCAGCTCGTCCGCGAAGTTCGGATAGAACTCGTCGCGCAACAGCGCGAAGAGAATATGGTCCTGCCAGCGGCCGTCGATCTTCAGATACTTGCGCGCCAACCCTTCCTCGGTGAAGCCGGCTTTTCTCAGGACACCCTGGCTCGGATAGTTGCGCGGCAGGCAGGCCGCCTCGATCCGGTGCAGAGCGAGCTGGTCGAAGCCGAAGGAGCAAGCGCCGTGCACCGCCTCGGTCATGTAGCCGCGACGGGCATAGGGCCGGCCCATCCAGTAGCCGATGGTGCAGGACTGGGACACGCCGCGGCGGACATTGGCGATGGTGATGCCGCCGACCAGCGAGTCGTCGCTGCGCCGGTAGATGAAGAAGGAATAACCCTGGTCGCGTGCCCAATCCTCCGCATAGCGCGAGAGACGGCGGCGGAAGGCGGCCCGGGTCAGCGCGTCGTCCGGCCAGCGCGGTTCCCACTCGACAAGAAAATCCCGGCTGAGCGCGCGCAATTCGGCCCACTCACGCCAGTCATTCTTGTTCGGTTGCCTCAGATAGAGACGCGGCAGCGTGACGCGCGGTTCGATCTTCGACGGCGGGAAAAACGTCAGGACCACTCGGCGATCCCCCATGGAGTCCTATGCCGGATAGCATTTTTCCTGTTAACCGTGCGGAAGGCAAGCGGAAGTACCCGTCAGTTCAGCCGCGCCCGGATGCTGTCGTAGGATTCGAGCTGCGAGGTCGGACCCAGAGCCGCCAGGGTCGGAGCAGAAGCGAGCAACCGCTTTGCCGTCCGGCGAATTGCCGCTGTGTCCACCGCGTCGACCTTGGCCACCAGTTCCTCGACCGGCACCGGACGGCCGTAGACCAGCATGTGCTGGGCCAGCTGCTCGCAGCGGTTGGAGGTGCTCTCGCGGCTCATCAGCAGGCCGGAGCGGAGCTGCGTGCGCGCCCGTTCGACCTCCTGCTCGGTGACGTTCCCGGCCACGTCCTTCAACTCGTCGCAGACCACAGGTACGAGTTCTGCCACATCCTTCTCGCCGGTCCCCGCATAGATCGAGAACATGCCACCGTCGTGATAGGCGGCGCTGAAGGAATAGACCGAATAGACGAGGCCGCGCTTCTCGCGCACTTCCTGGAACAGGCGCGAGGACATGCCGCCGCCGAACAGCATGGACAGCACCTGCTGGGCGTAGAAATCCTCGTCATGGAAGCCCATGCCCTCGAAACCGAGCAGCAGGTGAAGCTGCTCAAGATCCTTCTCGACCCGGCTCTCGCCTCCCTTGTAGACGGCCGCCTCGGTCTTCGCGCCGGTCTTTGGTGCGAGCTTGCCGAACCCGCGCTCGACTTCTTCGACGACCTTGTCGTGCTCGACATTGCCCGCGGCGGAGAAGACGAGAATGTCGCCCGCGTAGTTCCCGCCGATGAAGGACATGACACCGTCACGGCTCATGTCACGAACGATCTCCGAACGTCCCAGAACCGGCCGGCCCATCGCCTGGTCCGGATAAGCGGTCTCCTGGAAATAGTCGAAGACGATATCGTCCGGCGTATCCGCCGCCTGGCCGATCTCCTGCAGGATCACATGGCGCTCGCGGGTGAGCTCGGTCTCGTCGAAGGTCGAGTTGGTGAGAATGTCGGAGAGAATGTCGACGCCGAGCGGGACGTCCTCCTTCAGCACCTTCACGTAATAGGCGGTCTGCTCGCGCGCGGTATAGGCGTTCATGTGGCCGCCGACCGCCTCGATCTCCTCGGCGATCTGCAGCGCGTTGCGCCGCCGCGTACCTTTGAACACCATGTGCTCCAGGAGATGCGCGACGCCGTTCTCGGCCGCCACCTCGTGCCGGGTCCCGACATTGAGCCAGGCCCCGAGCGAGACGCTCTCGACGCTGGCCATCCGGTCGGTCACGACCCGGACGCCGTTCGAAAGCTCAGTGATACGCACGCCGTCCTTGGCGTTACTCATGCAGCATTCTCCTTGCCGGCCACGATCCCGGCAATATGGGAACTGACGATGCCGAAATCATTGGCGAGCACCGTCATCCGCTCCTCGCGCTCCAGCAGGTCGGCGAGCCGCGCCGGAAGCGGCGGACGGATGCCGGTCGCGGCCTCGACCGCATCCGGGAACTTTGCAGCGTGGGCACAGGCGAGCGAGATCAGCGGCATTTCGGTCCCGATTTCTCCCGACGCGCGGGCCTGGCGTGCGGCTCCGAGAGAGACGGCGGAATGCGGATCGGTGATCTCGCCGGTCTCCTCATAGACAGCCTTGATGGTCGCTTTCGTCCCCGCCTCGTCCGTGCGGTAGCCGTCGAACACGGCGCGCGCCTTCTCCAGCATGCCCTGCGAGATGGCGAAACTGCCGCTCTCGCGGAAAGAGGTCAGCACCTCTGTCACGGCGGCGCCGTCGCGGTCGTAGAGATCGAACAGGAAGCGCTCGAAATTGCTCGAGACCTGGATATCCATGCTCGGGCTGATCGAGGGTTTTACGCCTTCGAGCTTCATCTCGCCTGAGGAGAGGAAGCGCGAGAGAATGTCGTTCTGATTGGTCGCCACCACCAGCCGGTCGATCGGCAGGCCCATCTGCTTGGCGGCATAGGCGGCGAAGATATTGCCGAAATTACCCGTCGGTACGACAAACGAGACCGGCCGCTCGGCCGTCGCGCCGACCGCCAGCGCCGAGGTCACGTAATAGACCACCTGCGGCAGGATCCGCGCCCAGTTGATCGAGTTCACGGCGGAGAGATTATGCCGGTCGCGGAAATCCGCGTCGTTGAAGAGCGCCTTCACCATGTCCTGGCAGTCGTCGAAAGTGCCTTCGAGCGCGATGGCATGGACGTTCGGCGCCAGCACCGTGGTCATCTGGTGCTGCTGCACCGGCGAGACCCGGCCCTCCGGGAAGAAAATGAAGATCTCGATATTGTCGCGGTCGCGGCAGGCCTCGATCGCGGCGGAGCCGGTATCGCCCGAGGTCGCTCCGACGATGGTCACCTTCTCGCCGCGCTTGGCGAGCACATGGTCGAACATGCGCCCGAGCACCTGCATCGCGTAGTCCTTGAAAGCGAGCGTCGGGCCGTGGAACAGCTCCATCATCCAGAGATTGGCGTCGAGCTGTTTCAGCGGCGCCACGGCCGTGTGATCGAAGGAACCATAGACCTCGTCCATGATGGTTTTCAGCGTCGCATCGTCGAACGCGTCGCCGGTGAAGAGGCGGCAGATCTCAAAGGCGGTCTCGGCGTAGGTGAGCCCGGACAGGCGCTTCAGGTCCGCTGCGGTAAGCTGCGGCCAGGTCTTCGGGACATAGAGTCCGCCGTCGCGGGCAAGGCCCGTCAGGAGCACGTCTTCGAAGCCGAGTTCGGGGGCTTTTCCCCGGGTACTGATATAGCGCACGTCCGCCGTCTCTTTTCGCTGTCCGAAAGAGCGCAACCTAGCGGCGGGCAAGGGTTCTTGCAACAATGCCCGCACGGGCTGAAACGGCAACGGGGACCGGCGGAATGACACTCGACTGCATCGCGATCATGACACCGGGGGACATGGGCCACGCCATCGGCCAGCGCCTCGCCGAGGCCGGGGCCAAAGTGGTGACCAACCTCGAGGGCCGCTCCGAACGCAGCCGCACTCTCGCGGCGAAAGCGGGGATTGAGGATCTCGCCTCCGATGCCCGGCTCCTGACCGAATGCGATGCCATCTTTTCCATCATGCCGCCGGACCAGGCGAGCGGCTTCGTCGACAGGATGGCGAAGGCCGCAGGCGGCCTTTCGGAAAAACCACGCGCCGCGCTTGTCGACCTCAACGCCATCGCCCCCTCGACCGCCCGCACGCTGCGCGACAAGGCCGAGGCTGCAGGCATCCGCTTTCTCGACGGCGGCATCATCGGCGGGCCGCCCTATCCGGGCCGGCCGAGTCCCCGTATCTATGTCAACGGCCCCGGCGCCGAGGCTTTCGAGGCGCTCCGCCCGGCGCTCGACATTCGTGTCGTCGAAGGGGAAGTCGGCGCCGCCTCCGCGCTGAAGATGTGCTTCGCCACGCTGACCAAGGGCGTGCAGGCGCTCGCGATCCAGAGTTTCGTCACGGCGGAGCTGGAAGGGGTCGGGCCCGCGCTCCGCACGGAGATGGAGGGCGCACAGGCCAATTTGCTGAAGAGCCTTACCAACAGCCTGCCCGGCATGCCGCCGAAGGCCTATCGCTGGGTCGGCGAGATGGAGGAGATCGCCAAGACCTTCGGCGATGCCGGCCTCACTCCGAAGACCTTCGAAGGCGCCGCCGATATCTACCGTTTCGTCGAGGGCACGCCGCTCGGTAAGGAGGTCGTCGAGAAACGCACCATGGGGACCGATCTTGAGGATCTGGTCGCACGGCTCGCGGACGCGCTCAGGGAGCGGGCGGGTTAGCCGTGCCTCGCCTTGCCTGCCACTCCTCGCGCGTGATCTCCCAGAGCTCCATCGGCAAACGCCCAGAAACGTAATCTTTCTCGCCGGTGGCGATCACGCGCATGCCGGTGCGCTCGGAGATCCGCCGGGAGCCTTTATTGGCAATCGCTTTCGGCACTCGCAGGACCGGCTGCTTCAGGGTCTCGAACCAGAACTCCGTCACAGCCTCCACCGCCTCGGACATCATCCCCCGACCCCGCCATTCCGGAAGCAGCCAGAAGCCCCGGTTGTTGTCGGGCTGGCTCATCAGGCCGATCACCCCGATCAGCGTACCGGGCTCGGATTTCGGACGGAGCGTCCAGTTCCACTCCGTACCGGCACGCATCGCGGGCAAGGCGATATCGCGGACATAAAACAGCGCACCGTCATGCGGATACGGCCACGGAACATGGCTGCCGAGATATCTGACGATTTCCCATTGCGGGAAGAGCTTCTGAAGCACGTCCGCATCGGCCAACTCCAACGGGCGAAGCAAGAGCCGCTCGGTTTCGAGCGCTGGCGTCACGGGCGCGGCGGTTTCGGACGTCTCTGTCATTTTCTCTCTCGATAGAACAAGCCTATCCAGCATAAGTCAGCGGCAGAGCCGTCGTGTACTTGATTTCCTCCATCGCGAAGCTGGAACTGACCTCGGCGAGGTCGGCGATGGAGATCAGGCGCTTATAGACCGCGTCATAGGCCTCGACGCTCGGCACCACGATGCGCAGCAGATAATCGACGGTGCCGCTCATCCGGTAGAATTCGAGCACCTCCGGGATATCCGCCACCCCTTTGGCGAAGGTCTCCAGCCACTCGTCATTGTGCTGGCTGGTCCGGATCATGACGAAGACGGTCAGCGGTACCTCGACCGCACGGCGGTCCAGCAGGGCCACGCGCTTGCGGATAATACCCTGCTTCTCGAGGTTCTGGATGCGCCGCCAGCACGGCGTCGAGGAAAGCCCGACGCGGCCGCCGATCTCCGCGACCGAGAGGGCGGCATCCTCCTGCAGCAGGGCCAGGATGCGGCGGTCCACGTCATCCATCGGCATTCTATAATTACCCAGTTTGTGAGAAAATTATTCTACAATTCTCCGGGACATCGCGAAAAATAGCAAACCATTTGCGCCGAATTGGGCGGACAATACCGGTCTCTTCACCCCTAAAACCGGAGCGCCGCCATGATTCTCAAACTCTTCACCAGCCATCCCCAGTCGGTCGGCGAGAGTTACTGGCAGCATTTCGGCTTCGCGACTTCGACCGGCGCGGCGATGATGCTCGGCGGGCTCGCCTGCATCGCGCACGGCCTGTTCCCGTTCCTCTTCACCCGGACCGGCAGCAAGACTATCGCCCGGCTCTACGAACGCATGTCCGCTGGCGCCCGTCACAAGGTGATGGCGGCCAACCATGCCGAGCTGGGGCAGCAGCCGGCGGAATGAGGATTACTCAGCCGAGATAACGCGTCCGCAGATGCGCGAGGAAGGCGTCGGCGCCGAGTTCGGCACCAGTCGCCTCGGTCAGGATCTCGTCGGTGAGCCTGGAACTCGCCTTCTCGTGCACGTTCGCTCTCAGCCAGCCGAGCAGCGGCGCGAAATCGCCTTCGGCGATCTGTGCGTCCAGCTCCGGCAGGGCGTCCTTCGCCGCCTTGAAGAGTTGCGCCGCCGCCAGCGCCCCGAGCGTGTAGGTCGGGAAATAGCCGAACGAGCCGTGATACCAGTGAATGTCCTGCAGGCAGCCGTCGCGGTCGTCCTCAGGCGCGACGCCAAGCGCGGTCTTCATGCCGTCGCGCCAAGCGCCCGGAAGGTCTTTCACCTGCAAATCACCTGACAGCAGCGCCTTTTCGAAATCGTAGCGCAACATGACATGCAGCGGGTAGGTGACCTCGTCCGCATCGACCCGGATCAGCCCGCGCGAGACCCGGTGACCGAGCCTGTTCAGGTTCTCCGGCGTGACGGCCGGACCGTCCGCCCCGAGGGTCTCGGCGGCGAGCGGCGCGAGGAAGCGGTAGAAAGCGGGCGCCCGGCAGGCCTGCATCTCCATCAGCAGGGACTGGCTCTCGTGCATCACCATGCCGCGCGAGGAGCCGACCGGCTGGCCGCGCCAGTCCTGCGGCAGGCCGCTCTCGTAGAGCGCATGGCCGGTCTCGTGGATCACCCCCATCAGGGCGCGGGTGAAATCCTCCTCGGAATAGCGCGTCGTGATCCGGATATCCTCCGGGATCCCGCCGGTGAAGGGATGCGCGCTCTCGTCGAGGCGGCCATGGGTGAAATCGAAGCCGAGCGCGGCCATGACCTTTTCGCCGAGCGCCTTCTGCTTCGCCGCCGGAAACGGGCCTTCCGGCGCTAGCGGTGCCGGACCGGCGGCCTGATGCGCCAGGATGCCGTCCATCAGCGCGGGCAATTCGGTTTTGAGGGTTGCGAAGATCGGATCGATCCAGGCCATGGTACCGCCCGGCTCGTAGCTATCGATCAGCGCGTCATAGAGCGAGCAGCCGAGTTTCTCGGCCTTGATCTCCCCATATTGGCGGGTCAGGTCGAGAACCTTGGCGAGCTTGTCGGAAACGGCGGAGAAATCGTCCTGCCTGCGCGCTTCGCGCCAGGCATTGACGCAGGCCGAGGTCGCCCGAGAGCGGGCTTCGACGAGATCGGCCGGGGCCACGGTCTCGTTGGTATGGACCCGGCGCATCTCGCGCAGATTGGCCTGCTGCCAGGGGGTCAATGTCGCGGTTGCCGCCTCTGCCTCCGCGAGTTCCTCGCCGACCGCCGGTGCGGAAAGCAGCTCATGCTGCAGCACGTCGAGGGTCGCCAGCTGTTCGGCCCGCGCCTCGGCGCCGCCCGACGGCATCATGGTCTCCTGATCCCAGCCGAGAATGGCACTCGCGCCGCTGAGTGCGGAATAGCGCCGGAAGCGGGTCTCCAGCGCGGTATAGGGATTATTGCTCACGGCCGGTTCCTTCGTCGGAGGCGTCGTCCTCGGGCTTCAGATGATAGATCACGTAGATAACGATCAGGGTCAGCGCAAGGAGCGCCCAGGTCATCGCGTAGCTCAGATGCTCGTTGCGGACATGGATCCTGGTGTCGGCGCCGATCGGCATCTTCAGCGGCCCCGGCGCGCGAAGCTGATCGACATAGTAGGGCAGAACCGGGCCTACCCCGCGATGCACCGCCATCTGGGCGGTATCGACATAGAGCCAGACCTCGTTTTGCGGCTCGTTCTCCGGCACGAAATAGCCCTTGAGCCGGTCCTGGCGGATCAGCCCCTCGACCGTCTGCAAGCCTTCGACATGCATCGGTCCGGTATCGACCGGACCGCGCGGCTTCAGCTGGATCCAGCCCCGGTTCACCAGCACGGTGCGCCCGTCGGTCAGGCGCATCGGCGTGATCAGGTGAAAACCGGCATTGCCTTCGAACGGCTTGCCGGTAACGAGCAGCTCCTTGTCGTGCAGAAACGTGCCTTCGAGCCGGACCCGGCGGTATCGCCAGTCCTCGATTTCGCCGAGCGCGTCGGGCGCCGCGACGGGATCCTCGGCGACGCGGCTCTCGAACTGCTCGATGAGGTTGGTCTTCCAGACCAGCCGCTCGATCTGCCAGTAGCAGAGGCCGAGCATGAAGGCGACGGCGAGGACGGTAAAGAAACTGGCCCAGAAGGTGGGCCGGAACCTGCGATTGCCGAGCATGTGCTTTCCCGGGCTGTGCGCACCGGCGGGAGCGGAGCTCCCGCCCCGGACCGCGGGTCAGACCCCCGGCGGGCGGTGCGGCGTCTTGTGCTTGTATTGCAGCGCGATCGTGTACGCCTTCAGGGGGCGTAGCAGCGCCATGGTGCCGCCGATGACGGCCGCGCCCCAGAGCACGGCATGTACCCAGAGCGGCGGTTCGAACAACGTCTCGAACCAGAGTGCGAGGGGCACCACGGTGCCGCCCAGCACGAAAATGATGAAGACAGCGGGACCGTCCCCGCTGTCCTCGTTCTTGAGATCCAGTCCGCAGGACGGACATGTCTCGCGGACGGTGAGGAACCCCTCGAACAGGCGCCCCTTACCGCAGCGCGGACAGCTGCAGGAGAGCCCGGTCGATAACGGGGAGAGCGGGGGATAGTAGGGTGCGCTCACGCAGATCTCCCCCGCTTCGTTCCCGTCAGGCCGATCAGCCGCCCCACCAGTAGACGCAGACGAACAGGAACAGCCAGACGACGTCGACGAAATGCCAGTACCAGGCCGCCGCCTCAAAGCCGAAATGGTGGTCCGGCTTGAAATGACCCGCGCGGCCGCGGAACCAGCAGACCGCCAGGAAGGTGGTGCCGATGATCACGTGGAAGCCGTGGAAGCCGGTCGCGAGGTAGAAGGTCGAGGCATAGATGCCGTCGGTGAAGCCGAAGGCAGCGTGGCTGTACTCGTAGGCCTGCAGCGCGGTGAAGGCGGCGCCGAGCAGGATAGTGATGCCAAGGCCGAGCTGGAACTGGTCCCGCTTGTTCTCGATCAGGGCATGGTGTGCCCAGGTCACGGTGCAGCCCGAGAGCAGCAGGATCATGGTGTTGATCAGCGGCAGATCCCAGGCATTGAAGGTCACAATGCCTTCCGGCGGCCAGACACCGGTATCCGGATAGAGCGAGGCGTCGAAGAAAGCCCAGAAGAAAGCGGCAAAGAACATGACCTCGGAAGCGATGAAGAGGATCATGCCGTAGCGCATGCCGAGCTGCACGACCGCGTTGTGATGGCCCTGATACTCGGCCTCGCGCACGACGTCGCGCCACCAGAAGAACATGGTCATCAAGATCGAAAGCAGGCCGAGGATCAGGATCGTCCCGCCGAACGCGTATTCATGCATGTACATGACGGCGCCGATCGCGGCGATGAAGCCTGACATGGACCCGACAAAGGGCCACGGGCTCGGCTCGACCAAATGGTAGGAATGCTGTGGATGTCCGCTCATTATCTTTCCCCTTTAGTCCGGCGTTTTACGCGCCTTCCTCTCCTTGATTATCCCTTAACGTCCGCTGCGTCGCCAGTCCCCGCACCGGTCTCCTTCAGAGAAGCCTGGGTGCGAGCGGTCTTTGCGCCGGACTGATCCTGTGCTTTGTAGAAGGTGTAGGACAGCGTGATCGTCGTAACCCCGTCCATCTTGATGTCCTTGTCCATCTCCGGATCGACATAAAACGAGACCGGCATGTCGACCCGCTCGCCCGGCTGCAGCACCTGCTCGGTGAAGCAGAAACAGTCGATCTTGTCGAAATAGAGTCCAGCTTTCTCCGGCGTGACGTTGAAGGTCGCCGTGCCGACGATCGGCTCGCTGCTGTTGTTTACCGCCTCGTAGAAGGCAAGCTTGGTCTCGCCGACCTTGATGTCGACCGTCTTCTGCACCGGCCGGAAGGTCCAGGCGAGGTCCGGCTGCACGCTCGCGTCGAAGCGCACGGTGACCCGGCGATCCAGGACTTCGGCAGCGGCGCCGTCGGCGACCTGCGTGGTCCCGCCGAAGCCGGTCACCCGGCAGAACAGATCGTAGAGCGGCACGGACGCAAAGGAGACACCGACCATGCCGACGACCACGCCGGCAAGGATCAGTCCGACCCGTGCGTTGCTCCGCTTGCGTTCCGCCTGCCCAGCCATGTCTCAGCTCATCTTCAGGATGGTGATGACGTAGAACAGCACGAAGAAGGCGATGATGCAGGCGAGAATGGCGAGGTTCTTGCCACGCTTGCGGGCATAGAATTGCTCGCGGGTTTCCGGTTTCCGGTCGTCGCTCATCGCACTCATGCCCCCGCCGCCCGGTCGATGATAAGCAGCGTGAAGATGACGAAAAGATAGAGGATTGAGTAGCCGAACAGGCGGCGGCAATTCTTCTCGCTCGCATCCCGGAAAACGCGCCAGGCCGATATCGTGAAGACCGCGCCGAAGACCGCCGCAGGGAGCCCGTAGGTCAGTAACCCGACGGTCTCGAACAGCGCCGGAAGCAGCGTGATGGGCACCAAAACCAGCGTGTAGAGCAGGATCTGCTTCTGTGTCTCGCGCCGGCCGGAAACCACCGGCAGCATCGGCACGCCCGCGGCCTCATAATCGCCGGAACGATATAGCGAAAGGGCCCAGAAATGCGGCGGGGTCCACATGAAGATGATCAGGAACATGACCAGCGGCAGCGCGGTAACGTCGCCCGTCACCGCGGCCCAGCCGATCACCGGAGGCAGCGCGCCCGAGGCGCCGCCGATCACGATGTTCTGCGGCGTGCGGCGCTTCAGCCACATGGTGTAGATGAAGACGTAGAAGCCGATCGTGGCGGCCAGCAAAGCGGCCGCGACCCAGTTGGTCGCGAGCCCCATCACCATCACCGACATGCCAGAAAGAATGACGCCGAACGCCAGGGCCTCGTCGGCGCCGACCTTCCCCATCGGGATCGGACGGCCGCAGGTCCGCGACATCACGGCATCGATATCGCGGTCGTACCACATATTGATCGCACCCGACGCGCCCGCACCGATCGCAATGCACAGCACTGCGACGGCCGCGAGGCCGGGATTGAGCTCGCCCGGGGCGAGATAGAGGCCGACGAACCCCGTGAAGACGACGAGCGACATCACGCGCGGCTTCAGTAGCGACACGTAATCACGGATCGCTTCAGACGCCGAAGCGGCGGACGCGTCCGCCGCTTTGAGCTCGATGGAAGTGTCAGACACGCAAGAGAACCTTTCTCGCTCCTGTCCATCCGGTACCGGCGCCGAGGCGCCGCGGATCACTTGATCCGCGGCAGCTCGTCAAAGGTGTGGAACGGCGGCGGGGAAGATACGGTCCACTCAAGGGTGTCCGCGCTCTCGCCCCACGGATTATCGCCCGCGACCCGCTTCTTCATGAAGGCCTCCACGATGATGTAGAGGAAGAGAAGGGTCGCGATGCCGCCCAT
Source organism: Nisaea acidiphila (assembly GCF_024662015.1). NCBI lineage: Bacteria > Pseudomonadati > Pseudomonadota > Alphaproteobacteria > Rhodospirillales > Thalassobaculaceae > Nisaea > Nisaea acidiphila. The sequence continues at coordinate 2,090,786 of NZ_CP102480.1, forward strand.
ATAAGCGCCGATCGAAGCAACGTAGTTCCAGCCGTGCAGCGCATCCGGATAGTCGATATAGCGCCGCGGCATGCCCGCCAGCCCGAGGAAGTGCATCGGGAAGAAGGTCACATTGGCCCCGATGAACATGATCCAGAAATGCACGCGGGCAAGGAAACCGTTGTAGTGGTAGCCGGTCATCTTCGGGAACCAGTAATAGAACCCGCAGAACAGCGCGAAGACCGCACCCAGCGACAGCACGTAATGGAAGTGCGCGATCACGTAGTAGGTGTTGTGCAGCACCACGTCGACACCGGCATTCGCCAGCACGACGCCGGTGACGCCACCGACCGTGAAGAGGAAGATGAAGCCGATCGCCCAGATCATCGGGACGCGGAACGAGATCGAGCCGCCCCACATGGTCGCGATCCAGGAGAAGATCTTCACACCCGTCGGCACCGCGATGACCATGGTCGCCGCCGTGAAATAGGCCCGCGTGTCGACATCGAGCCCCACCGTGTACATGTGGTGCGCCCAGACGATGAATCCGACGAAGCCGATGGAGACCATCGCGTAGGCCATGCCGAGATAGCCGAAGACCGGCTTGCGCGAGAAGGTCGAGACCACGTGGCTGATGATGCCGAAGGCCGGCAGGATCATGATGTACACCTCAGGGTGGCCGAAGAACCAGAAGAGGTGCAGGAACAGGATCGGGTCACCGCCGCCGGACGGCTCGAAGAAGGCCGTGCCGAAATTGCGGTCGGTCAGCAGCATGGTGATCGCGCCCGCCAGAACCGGCAGCGCCAGCAGCAGCAGGAACGCCGTGATCAGGATCGACCAGACGAAGAGCGGCATCTTGTGCAGCGTCATGCCCGGTGCGCGCATGTTGAAGATCGTGGTGATGAAGTTACTGGCACCGAGGATCGAGGACGCGCCGGCAAGGTGCAGCGACAGGATCGCCATGTCCATGGACGGGCCAGGCGTGCCGAGCTTGCTCGACATCGGCGGGTAGATCGTCCATCCGACGCCCGCGCCGCCATCGGCGAAGACCGAAAGGAAGAGCAGGACAAAGGCCGGAATCAGCAGCCAGAAGCTGATGTTGTTCATCCGTGGGAAAGCCATGTCCGGCGCGCCGATCATCAGCGGCACGAACCAGTTGCCGAAGCCGCCGATCAGCGCCGGCATGACCAGGAAGAACACCATGATCAGGCCGTGGGCCGTGGTGAAGACGTTCCAGACATGGCCGTTTTCCATGAACTGGACGCCCGGATTCTGAAGCTCCATCCGCATGTAGATGGACATCGCGCCGCCGATCAAGCCGGCGATGATCGCGAAGATCAGATACATCGTGCCGATGTCTTTGTGGTTGGTCGAATACAACCAGCGCCGGATACCCGTCGGCACCCCATGGTCATCAGCGTGAGCGTGCGCGCCACTCATATCGGTCTCTCCCAGTAGCGTGGTTGTTAGTTAGCGTTGACCGCGACACGGACCGGCGCGTCGCTGTTCATCGCAAATTGTTCCTTCGCACCCTTGAGCCATTCGGCGTAGTCGGCCTCGTTGAGGGCCTTCACGACGATCGGCATATAGGCGTGGCGGATACCGCAGATCTGGTTGCACTGTCCGTAGAAAGTGCCTTCCTTGTCGAACTGCATCCAGGTCTCGTTGGTCCGGCCGCCGATGGCGTAGATCTGAACCACCGCGGACGGCACGAAGAAGGAATGGAACACGTCGTTACTGGTGACCAGAACCTGGATCTTCTTGCCGACCGGAACAACCAGCGGATTGTCGACATCGAGCAGGCGCCGGCCATTTGCCTTCTGCAGATCCTCGCCTTCGAGCAGATAGCTGTCGAACACGATCTCTTCGTCCGGATACTCGTATGACCAGTACCACTGGTTGCCGATGACCTTGACGGTCATGTCCGGCTCGTAGGTTTTGTCGAGATAATAGAGGTTCTTGAATGACGGGACCGCGACCACCACAAGTATAATGACCGGCACTGCCGTCCAGAGGATCTCGATCAGCGTGTTGTGCGACGTCCGGGACGGGTTCGGATTGGCCGACGCCCGGTAGCGGATGCAGACATAGATGAGGAGTGCGAGAACGAAGACCGTGATCGCCGTGATCAGCACCAGGAGATAATCGTGGAACTCGCCGATCCGGACCCCGACCGGGGAGACCGGGTCCTGGAGACCAAGCTGGTAAGGCTGCGACGTGCGGACTTCCTCCGCACCTGCCGGCAGCGATAGTGCCGCGATCAACAGAAGGGGCAGCGCCGCGAGTTGCGCGAGGCTGGAGATTGCCCGGTTATAGAACCTCATGGTGTCCGCTCTCTCCGCGTTATTCATTCTCGGGCCGTTTTTAACGTCAGGCGCGGCCCTTCACAAGGGTATCGCAATACACCGTCCGCCTCATTGCGTGAAGACAATTCGACTGGCCCCCGCCGATCGGCAAGCGATCCGCGACGAAGTGACGCGCCCGCGGGGTTTGGCTTGCCAGATTGCAGCTAACCCCGTTCCGCGCCGTGACTTTATGAATAGCGGGACCATATGGTATCCAAAACGCGGACAAAGACGGCACGCGACAGATGCTGCCGAATCAGGAGCGGACTGAATGAGCGACCTCAGCAAGACGGACGAACTCTTCTTCGAGCGCAGCGGGATGGATCTTGATCGCGTCGGACGCATCGTCGACGAGGCGCTGCACGGTGCCGATGACGGCGAACTGTTCCTAGAGTACCGGCAAAGCGAGAGTCTCGCGTTCGATGATGGCCGCCTGAAGACCGCTTCCTTCGATTCCACCCAGGGCTTCGGTCTCCGGTCCATCGCGGGCGAAGCGCATGGTTACGCCCATGCTTCCGATCTTTCGGAAGCCGCAATCAAGCGCGCGGCCGACACTGTTTCCAGCGTGCAGCACGGTTACGGCGGTACGCTCGCAGCACCGCCGGCCGCCAGCAACGCGGCGCTCTATACCGACGCCAATCCGCTTGCCCTGACCCCCTTCGGCGACAAGGTCGACCTTCTGAAGGAAATTGACGCCTATGCTCGCGCCCGGGATCCCCGGGTCAAACAGGTCAGTGCCTCCCTTGCCGGCTCCTGGCAGGCCGTGCAGATCCTCCGCGCCGGAGGACACAGGGTCGCTGACATCCGTCCGCTCGTCCGGTTGAATGTCTCCGTCGTCATGGCGGAAGGCGACCGGATGGAAAGCGGCAGCTGCGGCGCGGGCGGCCGGGTCGCCTACGACATCTACCTGACACCGGAGCAATGGAAAGCGCAGGTCGACGAGGCGATGCGGATCGCCGAGGTTAATCTCACCTCGATCGCGGCGCCGGCGGGCGAAATGGAAGTGGTGCTCGGCAACGGCTGGCCCGGCGTGATGCTTCACGAAGCGGTCGGTCACGGCCTTGAGGGCGACTTCAACCGCAAGAAAACCTCCACCTTCTCGGGGATGATCGGCCAACGGGTTGCGTCTCCGGGTGTCACCGTTGTCGATGACGGCACCATCCACGACCGCCGCGGCTCGATCAGCATCGATGACGAGGGCACGCGCAGCCAGCGCAACGTTCTCATCGAGGACGGGATCCTCGTCGGCTACATGCAGGACCGGCAGAACGCGCGCCTAATGGGCATGGAGCCGACCGGCAACGGCAGGCGTCAGAGCTTTGCACACAACCCGATGCCCCGCATGACGAATACCTTCATGGAGGCCGGCGACAAGGATCCGGGCGAAATCCTCGCCTCGGTGAAGAAGGGGCTCTACGCGGTGAATTTCGCCGGCGGCCAGGTCGACATCACTTCCGGCAAGTTCGTGTTCTCCGCCAGCGAGGCCTATCTGATCGAGGACGGAAAGATCGGCGCCCCGGTCAAAGGCGCGACGCTCATCGGTAACGGCCCGGACGCGATGAACCAGATCGCCATGATCGGCAACGACCTCGCCCTGGACGACGGAATCGGTACCTGCGGCAAGAGCGGTCAGGGTGTGCCGGTCGGGGTCGGCCAGCCGACCCTCAAGATGACGGGCGTGACTGTCGGCGGCACCGCCATGTAGGCATGGATTAACGTCTCATGGCCGGTCGTTAACCTAATATTAGCCTAAATTCTATTTACTTCCCCGCGTAGCCACTCGGGACAGCCGGTGGTTGTTCGGCTTCACGGGAGACAAATCGTGCGTGACGTGCTCGGCGCCATTGCGCTTTTGCTCATCAGCACTTTTTTGATCGCAGGCATGATGCTTACCGGACCGGTGCAGACCGACCGGACGCTCGCCGCGATTTTCCCGCCATGGTTTGACCGGACGACCGTACTCGGAGCCGTTTCGGAATCCGGCGGCATGATGCTGCGTCATGGAGGACTTGAAACGGTCGCACTTGTTCGGCTCAACCGGCCCGACGCGGTCGAACAGCTTAAGAATTCCGGAGCCTGGGCCGTGGTCGATCCCACCGGGTTATTCGGTTGCGCAGGCGTCAAAGGTAGCGCGGCGCCTGTTTTCCTGAAGGAGATCTGAAGATGGGCACGTTGGGCCTGATCCGCGCGAAAGCGGTCAACTTCCTTGCAATATTCATCGCCGCGCACGTCCTGTTGATTGGGGCATTGGGATTCCTGCTCGACACCCACCTGATCGCGCCCACCGCAGGAGCCGCAGCATTCGCCGTTCTCTGCGGACTCGCCGCCTGGAAGGCACCGAACCAAAGCCTGACCCGGATCACGCTGTCGATCGCGCTGATGGTGATGGTGTCCCTGGTCGTGTTCCAGTTCGAAGGTCACCCCTGGCAGATCGACATCCACATGTACTACTTCGCATGCTTGGCGATTCTGACCACGCTCTGCGACATCCGGGCCGTGATTGCCGCGACGGCTGCCGTCGCCGTGCATCACCTGTCGCTCAACTTCCTCTTCCCGGCCGCGATCTTTCCGGACGGCGCCGATTTCGGCCGCGTCGTCGTACATGCAGTCATCGTCGTACTCGAAGCGGTTATCGTCGGTTGGCTTTCCTACACGGTCGCACAATCCTTCATGACCTCGGACTCGGCCTTGCACGAGGCTGAGGAAGCGAAGGCCGAAGCAGAGCGCCTCGGGCGCGAGCAGATGGAGCAGGAACGCCAGATGCAGGCGCGGAAGGCGGAGGAAATGTCGGCTCTCGCAGATACCTTCTCCTCCACTGTCGGCTCGATCGCCGTCACGGTCGCAAGCGCGACCACGGAACTCGGCCGCAATGCGAGCGAGATGAACTCGGTCGCGGGCTCTCTCGCCTCCCAGTCGCAGGCCGCCAACGAGAACACGGCCTCCGCCGCCGACAATGTCCGGACGGCGGCCCAGGTCACCGAGGAACTCGCGCGCTCCTTCTCCGAAATCGGCGAGCGCGTCGCCGAGGCCAGCGCGGTTACCCGGGAGGCCGTCGATCAGGCAAGCCAGACCAACGAGACGGTTTCCGGACTTGCCAATGCGGTCGACAAGATCGGCGAGTTTCTGAAACTGATCAACGACATCGCCGAGCAAACCAACCTGCTTGCCCTCAACGCGACCATCGAGGCGGCGCGTGCCGGCGAAGCCGGCAAGGGCTTCGCGGTGGTCGCGACCGAGGTGAAGAACCTCGCCTCGCAGACGGCGGAAGCGACGGAAACCATTTCCGCCCAGATCCAGGCAATCCAGGAAGAGTCGAACCGGGCCGTCACCGCGATCTCGACGATCCTCGAAACCGTCTCCAAGGTCGACGGCATCTCGGCCGGGATCGCCGCCGCGATCGAAGAGCAGGTCGCCGCCACGAACGAGATCTCCAATCAGGTCACCCAGGCCAGCGAACGCAGCAGCAGTGCCTCCGAGGGCATGAGCGCCCTGAATGCGGAAAGCACGCGCAGCGGCGAAGCGGCCCAGTCGATGCTGAGCGCCTCGGAGCAACTCGCGCAGGACACCAGCCGCCTGCGCTCGGAGATCGACGGCTTTCTCAGCCGGATCAAGGCCTCCTAGGCCTTATCCCGACTGTCAGACCGAAGAGGGTTCCGGCGCCTTGCCGGAACCCTCTTTTGCTTTGGGACGGGTTTCCCGGTAGCCGATATAAAGCCCCGCGGCGGCGACCAGCGCGCCGCCCGCGAAGGTCATCGCATCCGGCATCTCGCCCCAGAACAGGGCACCGAACAAAACCGCCCAGAGCATCGCCGAGTACTCGAATGGCGCGATGATCGCGGCCGCCGCGAAACGGAATGCCGAGGTCATGAGAAACTGCCCCACGCCGCCGAGCACACCGAGTGCGACGAGCACCGGCCAATCGCCCGGCTGCGGCGTGATCCAGACGCCCGTGGAGCCGATGGCACCGACGATGAGCGCGGCAACGCTGGTATAGAACACGATGGAAACGCTGCTCTCCGTATCGGACATCCGCCGCGCCAGCACCATGCCGAGCGCGAAGCAGAAGGAGGCGGCGATCGGCAGGATCGCGTAGGGCGAGAAGACGTCGCTTCCAGGCCGGACGATGATCACCACGCCGACGAACCCGACCAGTATCGCCGACAGCCGCCTTATGCCGACTTTCTCGCCCAGTATCGGCACGGAAAGCGCCGCGGCGAACAACGGCGAGGCAAAAGCCAGGGTCACCACTTCGGCCAATTCCAGCTTGGCAAGCGCGAAGAAGAAACAGAGCATCGCCCCGGTGCCAACCGTCGCGCGCGCCAGATGCGCGCGCCATCGCCTCGTCCGCAGGACGGTGAGACCGCCGGTAAGAGCAACGATGACCAACAGGGGGATGAGTCCGAACCCGGCACGGAAAAATATGATCTGGATGCTCGGAAAACCGGCGGACAGCCATTTGATCACCGCATCCATTACGGAAACGGTGAAGACGCCGGCGATCATCAGGGCTATTCCGCGGCCGGCAGCCGTGCTGTCGTCAATTCGTCCGTGCATCGTTCAGATCTTCCGGAGATGCCGCCATCTCCGGACAGATCCGGCGACGGCTCAATACCGTTGATATTCGTACAGAGGATCGATCTGCCCCTGCCATTCACCGTGATAGAGATCGAGCAGGCGGTCGGCGGGCGATTTTCCGGAATCGGCCACTTCCTGAAGCCAGTTGAGGAAACCGCTCTCGTCGTTTCCGGCAGAGTCGGTCCGGGCGCGGCGCTTCAGGCCATGACGCGAGATTTCGATCATCTGTTTTGCGAGATCCTGAACGGTACCGTCCCGGAACCCGGTCTGCAAGCCGGTCTTTGGCACGGCGTCACGCATCTGGGACATCTCTTCAACGCTCCAGCCGGCGATCAGATCCGCGGCCGCCTGCTGTGCATCCGAATCGTAGAGAATGCCCGTCCAGAGCGCAGGCAGCGCGCAGATATTGCGCCACGGCCCGGTATCAGCGCCGCGCATCTCGATATATTTCTTCAGCCGGACCTCGGGGAAACTGGTCGTCATGTGATCCGTCCAGTCGCCCATGAAGGCCTCCTCGCCTTCATAGCCCTCAAGCTCGCCCGCCATGAACTTGCGGAAGCTCTTTCCGGAAACGTCCTGATACTCCCCGTCGCGGTAGAGGAAGTACATCGGCACGTCGAGCATGTAGTCGACATAGCGCTCGAACCCGAAGCCGTCCTCGAAAACGAAAGGCAACATACCGCAACGGTCCGGATCGGTATCGGTCCAGACATGCGAACGGTAGCTCTTGAACCCGTTCGGCTTGCCCTCGGTGAAGGGCGAATTGGCGAAGAGCGCGGTTGCAACCGGCTGCAGGGCGACGCTGATGCGAAATTTCTGCACCATGTCGGCTTCGCTCTCGAAATCGTAGTTCGCCTGCACAGTGCAGGTGCGCTTCATCATGTCGAGACCGAGCGTGCCGACCTTCTGCATGTAGGCGCTCATCACGACGTAGCGCCCTTTCGGCATGAACTCGATCTCCTCGCGAGTCGAGGTCGGATCGAAGCCGGCGCCGAGCATGCCGACGCCGAGCGGATCGTTGACTTCCTTGATCTGCGCCAGGTGGGTGTGCACCTCGTCGCAGGTCTGGTGCAGGTTCTCCAGCGGCGCGCCGGAAAGCTCGAACTGCCCGCCCGGCTCAAGCGTGATCGCGCATCCGCTATGGCTCAGCGCGATGACGTTCTCGCCCTCATAGATCGGTTCCCAGCCGAACTTGTCGACCAGGCCCTGCAGGATGGCGCCGATGCCGTCACGGCCGAAATAGGGCAGCCGTTTGTGGTCGCTGAGACGGAAGGGAAATTTCTCGTGCTCCGTGCCGATACGCCAGTCTGCGCGCGGCGTACAGGCGGATTCCAGATCCTCGACGAGCTGCGCCTTGCCGACGATGGGATCGCCCTTGGCGCCAGGGGGACGGGACATGTTTCCTCCGGTGGGATCAGACGGGATGCGTGCCCTCGGGCACCGCTCTCAGGTTACAGATCAAGTCCGTCAGGACGTTCCATGGTCCAATCCCCGGCTACCGCCTGCCAACAGGCCAGCGCCGCGAGCGCTGCCGTGTCGGAACGCAGCAAACGCGGTCCTAGACTAACGGGTGTAACAAAGGAACTTTGGCGCAGCCGGTCAAGTTCACGATCGGCAAAACCTCCTTCTGGACCAATCAACAATCCGCAAGGGGTTCCCCCCTTGAAAGGAGGCTCGGACAACACATGGGCAATCGGCGTTCCGGCGCCGGTCTCGTCGCAGACGATCAGCGGACGCTCCGTGGGCCAGGCCTCGAGCAGAGCCTCGAACCGCATCGGATCGCGTATTTCCGGAACGCTGAGCCGCGCGGTCTGCTCGGCCGCCTCGGTCGCATTTGCGAGCAGGCGGTCGGTGTTCACGCGCTCGACCATGGTACGCTCGGTAAAGACCGGCCAGAGCACGGAAGCTCCGAGCTCGGTCGCCTTTTGAGCAGTGAAATCGATGCGCGCGCGCTTGATCGGAGCAAATACGAGCCAGATATCCGGTTCGGCGCGCTGCGGACGGCGCTGCGCTTTCAACGTGAGCGAGGTCCAGCCCTTGCCGATCCCGTCGATCTCCGCGATCCACTCCCCGTCGCGGCCGTTGAACAGCGCAACGCGGGCGCCCGGCCCAAGCCGGAGCACATGCTTCAGATAATGGGTCTGACCGGTCTCAAGGCCAACGGTTGCGCCCGCGGCGAGGTCGGTGCTCACGAAGAGCCGGGTCTCGATCTTGTCACTCATCCAGCCTCACGCCCGGGAGATGCGATACTGCGACCGCCCGATCACTCTCCTCCCGGTCCTTGCCGGGAAGTGCCGCCCGGTTTATGCAGAAGCCACCATGACCGCAAGCGATATCGCACGCAACGACTGGGTCGACCGGCTGCTTCCCACCGGCCTCCGCCCCTATGCCCGCCTGATGCGGCTGGACCGGCCGATCGGCACCTGGCTTCTGCTTCTACCCTGCTGGTGGGGACTTGCGCTCGGCTGGCAGGCGACGGACAAGGCGCTGCCCGTCCTCGACCTGATCTGGCTCTATATACTGTTCAGCCTGGGCGCGACGATCATGCGCGGCGCCGGCTGCACGATCAACGATCTCTGGGACCGGGATTTCGACCGCCAGGTCGCGCGCACGGTCGAGCGGCCGATCGCAAACGGCGACCTGTCCGTCCGTCAGGCCCTTGCCTTTCTCGTTCTGCAACTCGGCGCCGGGCTGCTCATCCTATTGCAGCTCAACCGGACCTGCTGGCTGCTCGGCGTGCTCGTGCTGGTGCTGGTCGTCACCTACCCGCTTTTCAAGCGGGTGACCTACTGGCCGCAATTCGTCCTCGGTCTCACCTTCAACTGGGGCGCGCTGATGGGCTGGGCCGCCGTGACAGGCGACATCCAGCTTGCCAACAGCGTGCTCTATGTCGCCGGCATCGTCTGGACGCTCGGGTACGACACGATCTACGCCCATCAGGACAAGGAGGACGACGTGCTGATCGGCGTGAAATCCTCCGCGCTGGCTCTCGGGGAGCGCACGGTGCCGTTCCTCTGGGCGGTCTATCCGCTGACCCTTGCCGGGATCGCGATGAGCGGCGCCCTGGTCGGTCTCGGATGGCCGTTCTATCTTCTCCTCGGCGCCGCCGGCGCGCAGCTTCTCTGGCAGATCCGCACGATCGACATAGACGATCCGAAAGGCTGCCTTCTCCGCTTCCGCTCCAACCGGTATTTCGGCTGGATCGTCACCCTGGCGATCCTCCTCGGATGACGCCCGGCGGCGGGCTTTCGATTCCAGCGGAATTCGTCCTCCGCAACACCGAGCTTGTTACCGCCCCCCTGGTTCCCGAAATCCGGCTGCACCTTGCGACGGACATCAGCCCGCTCTGGGAGGCCACCGAGGAGGAGCTGCAACGACACGGGCTGCCCCCACCCTACTGGGCTTTCGCCTGGGCCGGCGGTCAGGCACTGGCGCGATATGTCATCGATCATCCAGCGACCGTCGCCGGACGCCGAGTCCTGGATGTCGGCGCTGGCTCAGGTATCGTGAGCCTCGCCTCGTTATGGGTGTCGGCTGCGACAGTCGTTGCCAACGATATCGATCCTGTCTCCGCCCTTGCGGTCAGGCTGAACGCCGAGGAGAACGGCCTTTCCGCAGGGTTGGATATCGCCTGCCGCGACATGCTCGACGAACCGGCTCTGGCCGATGACGGCGGCCCGCTCTTCGATACCGTGCTGGCCGGTGATGTCTTCTACGAACGCGGCATGGCGGAACGGGCGCTCGCCTGGCTACGGCGCCACGCGGCGGCCGGCGCTCTTGTCCTGGTCGGAGATCCCGGCCGCGCCTATCTGCCGAAAGGCGGCATGGTCCATTGCGGTCGCTACCAGGTTCCGGTTCCGGCCGAACTTGAGGACAGGGAAGTAAAGGAAACCTCGATCTGGCAACTAGCCGAAGACGCGGGGCTTATCCCAAAACGATCGTGAAGCGCGGATCCTCGAAGGCAGCAACGTTTTCGCCAAGCGCGACCGCGAGTGCCGCACGGCGCTCGCGGTTCTCTTCCCCGAGCATGGAGAGTATCCACTCCTCCAGGTCCGGCCGATCCCCGAAATACCGGTGAACCGCCGCCAGCTTCGCCCGCTGCCCAAGGCTTACGAAACGCCGGTTCCGCGCCTCGACCTCGGCCAGAGCGACAGGACTGCCTTCAAGCGCGAGCGCCCCTCGCCTCGTGATGTAGCATCCGGCCCGCCGGACGGGCCGGCCGTCGCCGAGATCGATCACCTCCTCTTCGAAGGTTCCGTAGACATAGCTCTCGCCGACATTCTCCGTCTCGTGCATGCGCGCGAGCTGAGACTCGGTCAGCCATGTCACCGCCACTCGGACCTCGGTGCCCGGACTTGAATGGAGCGTCGCGGGGACCGAGCCATAACCCGCCAGATGGGCGCAATAGACCACGTCATACCCATGCATCCAGGCCCAGGTTACCGGGATCTCGCAACCCGGTCCGATACCGAATTTCCGGCGCAGTTGCTCCGGCGCGCGATTCGAGCCGACGGCAATAACCGGATGCCGCTCCGAAAGGTCGACCTCGCCACGGAACGTTTCCGCGCGGCCTTCCGTAAAGACGTAATCGTGAGGCGGCGCCGCATAGGGATAGCCGTAAGCGCGCTGCAATCCTGCGTTGTCGTGAGGGACCACCTGCGTTGAAACCCCGCCTGAGCAGTGAATCTGTGAATACTTAATTGAGACAAGACGACGCCTCTCCGGAAAACCGAAGATATCGGCCAATCTGCCGTTACGCAAATCGCTTTCGATTTATCATAGCACGCTCAACACTTTACCGCATTGCAGCATAAAA